>NZ_LZZW01000019.1 GCF_014170375.1 Variovorax sp. UMC13
CCGAAACGCACTGACACACATGGCGTCGGCCCCGGGGCCAGGGTGAACGTTGAGAGGAAGGCGGCACACGCAGGCAGACGATGCGCGCCCGCCGACCCTGTTCGACCTCACCAGGAAGCGAGACCATGGCTCCACTCCAACGATCCGCGCCGCGCGCCGGCCTGAGTGTGGGGGCTGCGGCCACCGCGGGGGCCGCGGCCGGCGCGGCGACCGGAGCTTCGGCCGGTTTGTTGTCGCAGCCCGCGAGGGCCAGCACGGCCGCGCCGATGGCGGCGAGCATCAGGCCGGCGCGCGGCGCGGATCGTTGGAGTGGAGCCATGGTCTCGCTTCCTGGTGAGGTCGAACAGGGTCGGCGGGCGCGCATCGTCTGCCTGCGTGTGCCGCCTTCCTCTCAACGTTCACCCTGGCCCCGGGGCCGACGCCATGTGTGTCAGTGCGTTTCGGACCCGCGTGTCAGCGCCGGGGCCGCGGCGGGCGGCCGTTCAGTTCTTCGCGCCGCCGCCGTAGGCCGTGACGCTCTGCGCATCCAGCCGGTAGCCGGCCACGCCCATGCCCGAGTCGCTGCGCGCGGTCTTGAGCGTGCCGACCACCCAGACCGCGTCCATGGCGCGGAATTTCGCGGCCTTGGACGGGTGCACGTGCAGGATCTGGTTGGCCGGCGGCGGCGGCGTGTGGATGCAGGCGCCGAAGTAGGGCACCAGCAGGAACTCGGTGATCTCGCCGGCCTTCTTCTGCTCCAGCGGCACGATGTAGCCGGGGATCTTGACCTGCGCGCCGTCGAGCGACGCATTGACCGGCGCGTTGTCGAAGGCCTGCTGCATCTTCTTCATCAGCGCGGTGGCGCGCGGGTCGCCATCCTGCAGCCGGCCGACGTCGGTGGCGCTGAAGTCCTTCATCGGGTCCCAGTCCTTGGGCACCAGCTCGTCCCAGACGATCTCGCGCACCGCGCCCGGTCGAGCCTTGGCCGGTGCCGCGGGCTCGGCCGCGGGCGCGGGCAGCAGGGCAAGGGTACCCGCGCTGAGGACGAGGGCGCGCAGCAGGTGGAGGGGCTTCATGGCAAGTGTCCTGGGTCCAAGGGCGAAGTATGCGATTTCATCAAAGGCGCGGCGACAGCCCGTCGGCCAGCGAGAGCCGGTAGGCGCGCAGCGCGGGCAGCAGGCTGGCGAGCCAGCCCGCGCCCAGCAGCGCGGCCAGCAGCAGCGCCTCGTTGGCGGTCGGGGCTGACAGCGCCAGTGTGAGCCCGAAGTGTGACTGCAGCCAGGGCGACAGCGCCGCGATGCCCAGCACCGCCGCCGCCGTGCCGACGAGCACGCCGGCCAGCGTGACCAGCGCGCCCTCGATCGCCAGCAGCGCCAGCACATGGCGCAGGCCCGCGCCGGCCGCGCGCAGCACCGCGAGTTCGCGCCGGCGCTGGTCGAGGCCGGCCAGCACCACCGACACCAGGCCCGCGAGGCTCACCAGCGCGACCAGCGCCGACATCAGCAGCAGCGCGTTCTCGCCGACGCCGACCATGTCCCACAGCGCGTCCAGCGCCACGCCGGGCAGCACCGCCATCAGCGGCTCGCCGCCGTAGGTCGAGACCCAGCGCTGCACGCCGAACACCGCCGCGCGGTTCTTCAGGCCGACCAGCGCGGCCGTCACGTTCTTGGGCGTGAGGTCGAGCTGGCGCACCTGCTCGGCCGACAGCCGCAGGCCGGGCAGCGGCGCGCCGCCGCGCCAGTCGGCATGGATGGCCTCCATCGCCTCGAGCCCGATGTGCACCGTGCGGTCGACCGGCGTGCCGGTGCGCGCGAGGATGCCGACCACGGTGAAGGGCTTGTCGGCATGCTCGGCCACGATCAGTTCGCCCGTGCCGTGCGCCAGCGTGATGCGCTGGCCGACCCGGTAGCCCAGGCGCTCGGCCACTTCGGCGCCCACGACCGCGTCGAACAGGCCCTCGAAGGGCCGGCCTTCCTGCAGCGCCAGCGGCTGGCGGTCGCCGTAGTGGAAATGCGTGAAATAGGCGGGCGTGGTCGCGAGCACCGCGAAGCCGCGGTGCGAATCGCCCAGCGACAGCGGCACGACCCAGTCGACGCCCGGGTGCGCCGACAGCGCCTGCACGCTGGTCCAGGCGATGTTGTTGGTGGCCGCGCCGATGCGGAACACCGAATAGAGCAACAGCTCGGTCGAGCCGGTGCGCGCGCCCACGATCAGGTCGGTGCCCGAGACGGCCGACGAGAAGCTGTCGCGCAGCTGCGTGCGGATGCGTTCCACGCCCAGCAGCAGCAGCGTCGACAGCGCGATCGACAGCACCGTCAGCAGCAGCGTGAAGCGCCGGTTCCAGGCGCTTCGCCAGGCGATGGAGAACAGCGTGCTCATCGGGCGGTGGCGCGGTTGAGGTCCGGCAGCCGCAGCACATGGGCGAAGCGCGGGGCGATGCGCTGGTCGTGGCTCACGAACACCAGCGCGCTGTGGTGTGCCTGGCAGGCCGCCAGCAGCACCTCGAGGAAGGCCTCGCGGTGGCCCTCGTCGAGCGCCGAGGTCGGCTCGTCGGCGATCACCAGTTCGGGCTGGCCGATCAGCGCGCGCGCCGCGGCCACGCGCTGCTGCTGGCCCACCGACAGCTGCAGCGCCGGGCGGCGCCACAGCTCGCGCGCCAGGCCCATGCCCGCCAGCAGCTCCTCGGCCTGGGCGCGCGGCGTGCCATGTTGCTGCGCGGCGCGGGCGCGGCGGCGATCGGAGAAGCGGCAGGGCAGCAGCACGTTGTCGAGCACGCTCAGGTAGGGCAGCAGGTTGAACTGCTGGAAGATGTAGCCCACGTGCGCCACGCGGCAGCGGTCGCGCGCCGCGCCCGAGAGCGCGGCCCAGTCGTGGCCCAGCAGCGTGGCGCGGCCGCTGTCGGCCACCAGCACGCCGGCCATCAGCGACAGCAGCGTGCTCTTGCCGCAGCCGCTGGGGCCATGCAGGAACAGCGTGTCGCCGGCCTGCACCTCGAGCCGCTCGATGTCGATGCACGGCGCCGCGGCGCCCGGCCAGCCGAAGCGCAGCGCTTCGATGGCGAGCACCGTGCTCATGGCCGCTTCATGCCCGCGTCACTTGCCCCACGCGAGCCGCGCGTTGGGCCGCTTGAGCGTGCGCTTGAACTGGCCCTGGGGCGAGACGATCTGGGCCTCGATCTGGCGCGGGCCCTTGAAGGCGGTGAACAGCGCCACGTCGATGAACTTCACGGCCGAGGCGGTGGCGCAGTTGAAGGCGAAGGTGGCGTCGATGTCGGCATGGGCGCCGGCGGCCGGCGCCGCGGCATCGGCCTTGCCCAGGCCCAGCACCGGCGCCCGCAGCTCGACCGGGCCCAGCTTGCAGTTGCCGGCCGGGTCGATGGCGAAAAGGGTGTCGGCGGCGCGCAGCTTGGCCACGGCCTCGTCCACGGTCTTCTTCTCGGCATCGTTGCGCGGCGCGCGCTCGAAGCCCAGGAAGTTGTCCAGCGGTGCTTCCATCGTCACCACCACGGTCGGGCCCTCGACCGCGACGTCGAGCTTGATCTGGCCATGCACATGCGCGGCCTGCTGCGCCTGCGCCGCGAAGGGCAGCGTACACAACGCAGCGGAGAGAAGGAGAAGAAGACGGGAGAGTCCTCGGTTCATGGTTCGGCGCCTTGCCGGGTCGGCAGCCCCGGCGTGTTGCTCCATTCGCTCCAGCTGCCGGCATAGAGCGCGGTCGGCCCCAGGCCCGCTATGCGCATCGCGAGCAGGTTGGGCAGGGCGCTCACGCCGCTGCCGCACTGGTGGACGACCGTCGAGGGATCGCGTCCGGCCAGCAGGGTGTCGAATTCGGCGCGCAGCTGCGCGGCGGGCTTGAACTTGCCGTCCGGACCGATGTTCTCGGCGAAGGGGCGGTTGAGCGCCCCGGGGATGTGACCGGCGATCGGGTCCAGAGGTTCCACTTCGCCGCGATATCGTGCGCCGGCGCGGGCGTCGATCAGCGTCTGGCGTGCATCGCCCAGGCCGGCCGCGACCTGCTGCGTGCCGACCAGCGCCACGCGCGGTGCCGAAGGCACGAAGTTCGACTGGAAGTGCGCCGGCTCCTCGCCCTGCGCCACCGCGCCGCCCGCGGCCTGCCAGGCCTGCAGGCCGCCGTCGAGCACCGCGACGGCCTCGTGGCCCATCCACTGCAGCATCCACCAGAGCCGGCCGCAGTAGTTGGCGCCGTTGCGGTCGTAGACCACGGCCTGCATGCCGTTGGTGAAGCCCACGCTCGAGAGCCAGGTCGCGAACTTCTCGCGGCTGGGCAGCGGGTGGCGGCCGCCCGAGGCGGGCACGCCGTCGTCGTGCGCCACCACCACCGCGCCGTCCTTGCCGGGCAGACCGTGGGGCGCGCTGAGCGCTTCGTCGAGGCTGGCATACACCGCGCCGGCGATGTGCAGCTCGAGGAACTGGGCGGCGCCGGCCGCAGGCTTCATCAGGTCGAAGCTGCAGTCGAAGACCATCAGCGGCGTGCCGGCGGCCTGCAGGGCCTGCAGCTGCTCGGCGGAGATCAGGGTGTCGTAGCGGGAGGTGGCCATGGGAACTCCTTGCGGGAACGGGGGAGAAAGGTCAGTGTTCTTCGGCCGGCGCCTTGGGCAGCGAGCGCTGGCGCAGGAAGGTGGCGGCGATGCCGCTCGCGATGATCAGGCCCATGCCGGCCCAGCCGCTCAGGTCCAGCCGGTCGTCGAACAAAAAGACGCCGTAGAGGGCCGCGAAGATGATGCCCGAGTACTGCAGGTTGGCGACCAGCAGCGTGCCGCTTTCGGACTTGGCGGTGGCGTAGGCGCGCGTCATGCACAGCTGGCCCAGTGCGGCGAGCACGCCCACGGGCAGCAGCCAGGCGGCATGGGACCAGGACCACTGGGCCCAGGGCGTGAAGCCGTCGATCACCGTGACCAGCCCGCCCGCCACGGCCGAGCCGACCGCGAAGTAGAAGACGGTGCGGGCCTCGGGTTCGCCGGCGCGCGAGAGCGCCACCACCTGCATGTAGGCGAAGGCGGCGGTCATGCCCGAGAACAGGCCCATCAGGCTGGCAAAGCCCTGGCTGCCGTCGACGCTGGGCTTGAGCATCAGCACCACGCCCGCGAAGCCGACCAGCACCGTGAGCGCCATCGTGCCCTGGAACGGCGGCCGCGGAATCCTGCCGTCGCGCCCGGGCACCGGCATCCAGGCCAGCAGCGCGCCGCCGACCAGGAAGGCCGCGATCCAGACGCTGCTCATGTAGTTGAGCGTGACCGCGGTGGCCAGCGGCAGGTGCGCGATCGCATAGAACCAGGCGCCCAGCGAGACCACGCCGATCAGGCTGCGCCAGGCATGCATGCCCGGGTAGCGCGTGCCCAGCGTTACGCCGCGGTTGCGCGCCAGCAGCCAGAGGAAGACGATGCCGATCAGCCCGCGGTAGAACACCAGTTCGGCGCTGGTGAACCAGGCGGAGGCGATCTTGACGCAGAGGCCCATGGTCGCGAAGAAGAGTGCGCCCAGCACCATCCAGAGAGCTTGCATTTTCAGTCTTCGTGCGCCGACAGCGGTTCGGTATCAGTCATGAAGCACCGCGGGACCGACGTCGCCGGGTCAGGGGTGTGGGCGTGGCGACGTTCCGTGTCCTCAGGCCGCGGGGGCGAGCTTGTCGCGATACCACTCGTGGAATTGCTGCATGCCGTCTTCCATCGGGCTCTGGTAGGGGCCGGTCTCGTTGTCGCCGCGCAGCATCAGCGCGCGGCGGCCGGCGTCCATGCGCTCGGCGATCTCGTCGTCTTCCACGCAGGTCTCCATGTAGGCGGCCTGCTGGGCCTCGACGAACTCGCGCTCGAAGGCGACGATTTCCTCGGGGTAGAAGAACTCGACCATGTTGAGCGTCTTGGTCGGGCTCACCGGGTGCAGCGTCGACACGGTCAGCACGTGCGGGTACCACTCGATCATCACGTGCGGGTAGTAGGTGAGCCAGATCGCGCCGTACTTGGGCGGCTTGCCGTTGCGGTACTGGAGCAGCTGCTCCTGCCACTTCTGGTAGACCGGGCTGCCCGCGCGGCCGAGCCGGTTGGCCACGCCCACGGTCTGCACCGAGAACTCGCGGCCGAATTCCCAGCGCAAGTCGTCGCAGGTCACGAAGCTGCCCAGGCCGGGGTGGAAGGGGCCGACGTGGTAGTCCTCGAGGTAGACCTCGATGAAGGTCTTCCAGTTGTAGTTGCACTCGTGCAGCTCGACGCGGTCGAGCGCATAGCCGCTGAAGTCGAGGTCGGCGCGCGGGCCCAGCCCGGCCAGGTCGGCCGCCACATTGCGGCCGCTGCCGTCGGCGTTCTTCTCGAACAGCAGGCCATTCCACTCCTCGATCGGGTAGTTGTGCAGGTTCAGGCAGGGGTCCTGCGCGAAGTGCGGGGCGCCGATCAGCGTGCCGGTGGCGCGCGGGTCGGCCGCGGCGTAGGTCCAGCGGTGCAGCGGGCAGACGATGTTGCCGCCGGTCTTGTTGTCGAGCTGGCCCCGACCCTGCAGGATCAGC
Source organism: Variovorax sp. UMC13 (assembly GCF_014170375.1). Lineage (GTDB taxonomy): Bacteria > Pseudomonadota > Gammaproteobacteria > Burkholderiales > Burkholderiaceae_C > Variovorax. Next base: position 6,496 of record NZ_LZZW01000019.1, read on the forward strand.
GCCTGGCGGTGGCGGCAGACGTTGGAGATCAGCTCCACGCCCTTGGGCGTGTGCACCAGCGCACGGCCGTCGTGCTCCTGCGGCAGGGTATGGAAGTTGCCCAGTTCCGGCACGGACAGCCGGTGGCCGACGTAGCGCGGTCCATTGGCGAACAGCGTCTGCAGCTCGCGAGCGAAAAGGGCTTCGTCGAAGTACGCGGAAACCGGAAGTTGGCTCTGAGCCGGCTGCAGTTGAAGACTTAAATCAGACATGGGTGACCTGACCAAGCTCCCCACAGGGAGGAAAAAGGAAAAGAGGCGCCGTCTGGCGGATGCGACGGCCCGAAAAGAACATCGCCGGCGGGCGCCGGCGTGGAGGAGGGGCGATTGTACCCGGCCGACCTTTTCCTGCATCCCGAAGCACCAGCGTCCCCAGAAGCGCGCATGGCATTTTCCCGCGCCGGGACCGCCGGCGGGGCCGGTTTCTGGTGTGCGCGACGGCACGCGGCGCTGTGGAAACTAAAATACGACGTTTCATCCACGATCTCCCGCATGCCCAAGGCGCTTCCCCCTCTTTCCCAGACCGGTCCCGACACCGGGCCCCTGCCGGCCAGCTACGAAGCCGGGCTGCAGGAACTCGAACGGCTGGTGAACGAACTCGAGTCCGGGCAATTGCCGCTCGACCAGTTGCTGGGCAGCTACCAGCGCGGCGCGGCCCTGCTCGGCTTCTGCCGCGACCGGCTGCAGGCGGTGGAAGACCAGATCAAGGTGCTCGACGCGGGCCACCTCAAGGCGTGGTCGGCCGAATGACCGCCGTCCTGACGGCAGCGGGCTGGGACGCGCAGCGCCTGGCGGCCTGGAGCGGGCCGCATCTTTCCAGCGTCGAAGCGGCGCTCTCGGCCTGGGTCGGCGTCGACGCGCCGGTGCAGCTGGGCGATGCAATGCGCTATGCGGTGCTCGACGGCGGCAAGCGCCTGCGCCCGCTGCTGGTGCTGGCCGCCAGCGAGGCCGTGGGCGGCGTCCCGGCCGCGGCCCTGCGCGCGGCCTGCGCCACCGAACTGATCCACGCCTACTCGCTGGTGCACGACGACCTGCCCTGCATGGACAACGACGTGCTGCGCCGGGGCAAGCCCACGGTGCACGTGCAGTTCGGCGAGGCCGATGCGCTGCTCGCGGGCGACGCGCTGCAGGCGCTGGCCTTCGAACTGCTCACGCCCGACGACGGCAGTGTCGCGCCCGCGGTGCAGGCCGCGCTGTGCCGGCTGCTGGCGCGCGCGGCGGGCAGCCAGGGCATGGCCGGCGGCCAGGCGATCGACCTGGCCAGCGTGGGCCTGGCCTTGAACGAAGCGCAGCTGCGCGAGATGCACCGCCTGAAGACCGGCGCGCTGCTGCAGGGCAGCGTGGACATGGGCGCGGCCTGTGCGCAGCAGGTGGCGCCCCAGGCGCTGGCCGCGCTGAGCGCCTACGGCGCGGCGCTGGGCCTGGCCTTCCAGGTGGTGGACGACATCCTCGACGTCGTCGCCGATTCGCAGACCCTGGGCAAGACCGCCGGCAAGGATGCCGCGGCCGACAAGCCGACCTACGTGTCGCTGCTGGGCCTGGACGGCGCGCGCGCGCAGGCGACCCAGCTGCTGGGCGAGGCCCTGGCCGCGCTCGAACGCAGCGGCCTGCCCGACACGAATGCGCTGCGTGCGCTGGCACACATGGTCGTGGACCGCGACCGATAACAACAACCCATCCCATGGCCGAGCTGCTCCCCACCATCCACGATCCTTCGGTCCTGCGCCAGTACGACCGTGCCCAGCTCAAGCAGCTGTCCGACGAGGTGCGCGCCTGCGTGCTGGACAACGTGTCGCGCACCGGCGGCCACCTGAGCTCGAACCTCGGCACCGTGGAGCTCACCGTCGCGCTGCACCACGTGTTCAACACGCCGCACGACCGGCTGGTGTGGGACGTGGGCCACCAGACCTACCCGCACAAGATCCTGACCGGCCGGCGCGAGCGCATGCCCACGCTGCGCCAGCAGGGCGGCATCTCGGGCTTCCCGCAGCGCGCCGAGAGCGAGTACGACACCTTCGGCACCGCCCATTCCTCGACCAGCATCTCGGCCGCGCTCGGCATGGCGATGGCGGCCAAGCAGAAGGGCGAGGACCGGCATGCGGTGGCCATCATCGGCGACGGCGCAATGACCGCTGGCATGGCCTTCGAGGCGCTCAACAACGCGGGCGTGTCGGACTGCAAGCTGCTGGTGATCCTGAACGACAACGACATGTCGATCAGCCCGCCCGTGGGTGCGCTCAACCGCTACCTCGCGCAACTCATGAGCGGCAACTTCTACGCGGCCGCGAAGAACGTGGGCAAGAGCGTGCTGCGCGCCGCGCCGCCGCTGTTCGAGCTGGCCAAGCGCTTCGAACAGCATGCCAAGGGCATGGTGGTGCCGGCCACGCTGTTCGAGCAGTTCGGCTTCAACTACGTCGGCCCGATCGACGGCCACGACATCGATTCGCTGGTGCCCACGCTGGAGAACCTCAAGCAGCTCAGCGGCCCGCAGTTCCTGCACGTGGTGACCAAGAAGGGCCAGGGCTACAAGCTGGCCGAGGCCGATCCGGTGGCCTACCACGGCCCGGGCAAGTTCGATCCGCAGGTGGGACTGGTGAAGTCGACCACGGTCGCCAAGCAGACCTTCACCCAGGTCTTCGGCCAGTGGCTGTGCGACATGGCGGCCCAGGACGGTCGCCTAGTCGGCATCACGCCCGCGATGCGCGAAGGCTCGGGCATGGTGGAGTTCGAACAAAAATTCCCGGCCCGCTACCACGACGTCGGCATCGCCGAGCAGCATGCCGTGACCTTCGCCGCCGGCCTGGCCTGCGAAGGCCTCAAGCCGGTGGTCGCGATCTACTCGACCTTCCTGCAGCGCGCCTACGACCAGCTGATCCACGACGTGGCGATCCAGAACCTGCCGGTGGTCTTCGCGCTCGACCGCGCGGGCCTGGTGGGCGCCGATGGTGCCACGCATGCGGGCGCTTACGACATCCCCTTCGTGCGCTGCATCCCCAACATGAGCATCGCCTGCCCGGCCGACGAGCGCGAGTGCCGGCAGCTGCTGAGCACCGCCTATGCGCAGAACCATCCGGTGACGGTGCGCTACCCGCGCGGCGCGGGCGCCGGCGTCACGCCGCATCTCACGCTCGAGGCGCTGCCCTTCGGCAAGGGCGAGATCCGTCGCGAAGGCCGGCGCATCGCGATCCTGGCCTTCGGCTCGCTGCTGTATCCGGCCTTGAAGGCCGCCGAGTCGCTCGACGCGACGGTGCTCAACATGCGCTGGGCCAAGCCACTGGACGTCGAGCTGCTGCTGCAGGTGGCGGCCACGCACGACGCCTTCGTCACCTTGGAAGAGGGCGCCATCATGGGCGGCGCCGGCAGCGCGGTGCTCGAGGCGCTGCAGGCCGCGAAGGTGCAGAAGCCGGTGCTGCAATTGGGCCTGCCCGATGTGTTCATCGAGCATGGCGATCCGGCCAAGCTGCTGGCGGGCGTGGGGCTGGATGCGGCGGGCATCGAGCAGTCGATCGTGGAGCGCTTCGGCCGCGCCTGATCCGTCTTGCTCCTTCCCCCTCCGGGGGATGGCTGGGATGGGGGCTCGCATCGCCACCGACGCTGTGGCGTTTCGAAGGCCGCCGGCCCCCACCCCAACCCTCCCCCGGCGGGGGAGGGAGAAACACCCAGAGACCTCAAGTCCCCAGGTATGCGTCCTGCACCTTCGGATTGCCCAGCAGCTCCCGTCCGCTGCCCGCGAGCACGATCGACCCGGTCTCGATCACATAGGCCCGGTCGGCGATCTTCAGCGCCTGGCGCACGTTCTGCTCCACCAGGAAGATCGTCAGCCCCTGCTTGTTGATCTCGCGCAGCGTGCGGAAGATGTCCTGCACGATGATCGGCGCCAGGCCCATCGAGGGCTCGTCCAGCAGCAGCACGCGCGGCTTGGCCATCAGCGCGCGGCCGATGGCCAGCATCTGCTGTTCGCCGCCCGAGAGGTTGCCCGCCAGGCCGTCGGCCCGGTCCTTGAGGACCGGGAACAGCGTGTAGATGCGCTCCAGGTCGGCTGCGCGCGCGGCCGCGCCGTCGCGCCGCGTGTAGGCGCCGAGCTCGAGGTTCTCGCGCACCGTCAGCGTGGTCAGCGTGGCGCGGCCTTCGGCCACCTGCACCAGGCCGCCGGCCACGATCTTGTGCGGCGACAGCGCCGTGATGTCCTGGCCCGCGAACAGCACGCGTCCGGCGGTCTTCTTCACCAGGCCCGACAGCGCCAGCAGCGTGGTCGACTTGCCGGCGCCGTTGGCGCCGACCAGCGTGGTGATCTGGCCTTCGTGCAGTTCGAGGTCGATGCCCTTCACGGCCTCGACGTGGCCGAAGGACACCTTCAGGCCCTGGACCTGCAGCAAGGGGGTGTTCGTGGCGACGCTCATGCCGCGGTCTCCTGGTCGTTCGTGGCTTCGTCGTCTTCGCGGCCGAGGTAGGCCTCGATCACCTGCGGGTCGTTGCGGATCTGCTCGGGGCCGCCGCGCGCGATGATGCGGCCGAAGTTCAGCACCGCGATCTGCTGGCACAGGCCCATCACGAAGCGCATGTCGTGCTCGATCATGAAGACCGTGAAGCCGCGCGCCGCGATGTTCTCGATCTCGACCATCAACTCGCTCTTCTCGGTGCTGTTCATGCCGGCCACCGGCTCGTCGAGCAGCAGCAGCGTGGGCTCGGTGGCCAGCGCGCGCGCGAGTTCCAGCTTGCGCTGGTCGCCGTACGAGAGGTTGTCGGCCACGTCGTGCGCCTTGTGGTCGAGCTTTACCCAGCTCAGCAGTTCGCGCGCACGCTCACGGGCACGCTTCTCCTCGCTGCGGAACAGGCCCGAGCCGGCCAGCAGGCCCAGCGGGCCGTAGCGCAGCTTGGCGTCCATGCCCACCGTCACGTTCTCCAGCAGCGACATCTCCTTGAAGATGCGGATGTTCTGGAAGGTGCGCGCGATGCCGCCGCGGGTGATCTGGAAGGGCTTGCGGCCCGCCAGGTCCTGGCCTTCGAAGTGGATCGTGCCGCTGGTGGTCGGCAGCAGGCCGGTGATCAGGTTGAACACCGTGGTCTTGCCGGCGCCGTTGGGGCCGATCAGGCCGAAGATGCCGCCCTTGGGAATGTCGAGGTTCACGTCCTGCAGGACCTTGAGTCCGCCGAAGTGCCGCGACACGTTCTTCAATGTCAAAAGTGTCTGGTCGCTCATGCTGCGCTCCCCTTGCGGCCGAACCACTGGCGGATGCGTGCCGGGTCCCAGATGCCCTTGGGCAGGAACAGCACGATCAGCACCAGGATGAAGCCATTGACCACCAGGCGGAAGGCACCCAGGCCGCGCAGCGTTTCCGGCAGCAGCGTGAGGATGGTGCCGCCCAGCACCGGGCCCGTGAGGCTGCCGATGCCGCCCAGGATCGCCATCGTGAGGATGTCGACCGCGCGGTTGAAGCCGTACTCGGCCGGGCCGATGAAGAAGGTCAGGTGCGCGTTGAGCGTGCCCGCCAGGCCGGCGATGGCGCCGCCCAGCACGAAGGCCAGCATCTTGTGGCCCGCCACGTCGATGCCCATCAGGCCCGCCGCGGTCTCGTCTTCCTTGATCGCCTCGAAGGCGCGGCCGACCTTGGAGCGGCGGATGCGCCACAGCACCAGCACCGTGAGCACCAGCGCCAGCGCCACGTGCCACCACTGCGTCGATTGCGGGATGCCGTTCAGCCCCAGCGCGCCGCCCGTGAGCGATTCGACGTTGAGGATGGTGATGCGCACCACCTCGCCGAAGGCCAGCGTGGCCATCGCGAGGTAGACGCCCGACAGCCGCAGCGTGGGCTTGCCGATGATGAAGGCGACCAGCGCCGGCGCGGCCATGCCGGCGGCGATGGCCACCGGGAAGGGCACGCCGTAGTTGAGCGTGAGGATCGAGGCGGTGTAGGCGCCGATGCCCATGAAGGCCGCGTTGGCCAGGGCCAGCATGCCGCAGGCCAGCGTGAGCCAGATCGAGAGTGCCAGCAGGCCGTTGATGCCCAGCGAGAGCACCAGGTTGCTGTAGACCGACCAGAAATTGTCGAGAGCTTCCATGGTCAGACCTTGCGCTCCTTGAGCGAGCCGAACAGGCCCTTGGGGCGCACCAGCAGCACCAGGAACAGCAGGCCGAAGGCCACCGCGTCACGCATGTTGGAGCCCACGTAGGCCACCGACAGCACCTCGGCGAAACCGAGGAACAGGCCGCCCAGCAGCGCGCCGCGGATGTCGCCCATGCCGCCCAGGATGATCACCGCGATGCCCTTCTCGAGCATCGGCTGGCCCATCAGCGGGAACAGGGCGTTGGAGTACAGGCCGATCAGCACGCCGGCCACGCCACCCAGGCCCGCGGCCACGAAGGAGGTCAGGTAGAACAGGCCTTCGACGTTCACGCCGACCAGGTAGGCCGCCTTGGGCGATTCGGCGATCGCGCGCAGCGCGCGGCCGAGTTGCGTGCGCTGCAGCGACAGCATCAGCACGCCCATCAGCACGAAGGACGAGAGCACGATGCCCAGTTCGAGCACGGTCACGTGGATGCTGCCGATGACCAGTGCGTCGTCGGGGATGGTGCCGGGCGGGAAGCGCAGGTTCTCGGCGCCGAAGATGCCCTGGATGCCGTTGTTCAGGATGATGGCCACGCCGATGGTGGCGATCATCGGGATCAGGTGGGGCGCGTTGCGCTTGCGCAGCGGCTTGAGCACCAGCACGTCGATCACGAAGCCGATCACGCCGCAGAAGGCGAAGGCGAAGGGCAGGCCGACCCACAGGGGCATGCCCGAGACGCGCATGAATTCGGCCGCGGCATAGGCGCCGACCATGAACACCGCGCCGTGCGAGAGGTTGATGACGCCGAGCACGCCGAAGATGAGTGTGAAGCCGAGCGCGAAGAGTGCGTAGACGCACCCCAGCGACAAGGCGTTGACAAGCTGCTGATCGAGCACGATGGGCTTCCGTCAGGCCGCCACGCGAGCGTGTTGCGGCAAATCAAAAAAAGAAAACGGCGCAGAGGTCTGCGCCATTGCGGGAAACAGGGCGGGCCGCGTGGCCCGCCAACGAGAGAGTTACTTCTCGATCACGAACTGCGTGCCGCGCGACACGCTCACGATGGCCTTCTGCTGCGCGTCGTAGCCGGCGGGCTTGCCGGCCTTGTCGGTGGCGCGTGCGAAGGCGAAGGGGCCGGTGGCACCGGTCCACTTCACGTTCGGCAGCGCATCGCGCAGGGCGGTGCGGTCGGCCGCGAGGTTGCCCGAGAGCTTCACGCCCTTGAGCGCCTGGGCCACCACGTACAGGCCGTCGTAGGCCTGGGCCGCGAACTGGTCGGGCGCGGCCTTGAACTTGTCGTTGTAGGCCTTCTGGAACCTGGTGTTCTCGGCCGTGGCGTTGCTGGCCGACCAGGGGCTGCCGACGTACAGGTTGTCCGAGCTGCCCTTGGCCAGTTCGAAGATCTTGGTCGAGTTCATGCCGTTGCCGCCGATGATCGGCACGTTCAGGCCGAGCTGGCGGGCCTGCACCATCACCGGCGCGCCTTCAGCGAGCAGGGCCGACAGCACGATCGCGTCGGGATTGGTGGCCTTGATCTTGGTCAGCTGGGCCTTGAAGTCCACGTCGCCCTTGGCGAAGGTCTCGGTGGTGGTCACGGGCAGCTTCAGGTCTTCGAGGGCCTTCTTGAAGTTGTCGTAGCCGCTCTTGGTGAACACGTCGTCGTTGCCGTAGAGCACCGCGACCTTCTTCACGTTGGCATGCTTGATCGCCACGCGCAGCGTCTCGGGCAGCACGTCGGCCTCGGTCACCGAGTTGCGGAAGATGTAGTCGCCGATCGAGGTGATGCCGTCGGCCGTGTTCGAGGTGCCGAAGGCCACGGTCTTCGAGGCCTGGGCGATCGGGTCGGCCGCCTGGGCCGAGTTCGACAGCGTGGGGCCGAAGGTCATCAGGACCTTGTCCTGGAAGATCAGCTTCTTGAAGACGTTGATCGCGTCTTCCTTCTTGCCTTGCTCGTCCTCGATGGCCAGCACGATCTTGTCGCCATTGATGCCGCCGGCGGCATTGATCTCGTCGGCCGCCAGCTGGAAGCCGTTGCGGATGGCCGAGCCGTACTGCGCGGCACCGCCCGACAGGGCAGCGGCCACGCCGATCTTGATCTCGGCGGCCTGGGCGCCGAAGGCGGTGGCTGCGGCGAGCGCGAACAAAGCAGGCTTGAAGGAAAAGAGGTTTCTCATGAGAGGGCCGTTGTCAGGGAGGTATAAGGGCGGTCTCACATTTTATGCCTCTCGCCCGCGGGCCGCTGCGCAGGTGCGGCGCCCGAGCTGCGGTGCCGCAGGGTAAACCCCCCGCCGAACACTGTAAGTGCGTTTTTACAATCGCCCGGGCTGACACCCCAGTCGCCGATGCGGTCATGAGCCGCGTGCCGTTATTTTCAAAAGAACCCGGAGTTGTCCATGGATCGTCGTTCCCTCATCAAAAACGCTGGCATCGCGGGCGTCCTGGCTGCAGGCATCGCGCCTGCGGTGCATGCCCAGGCCGCTGTGCGTTGGCGTCTCGCTTCGAGCTTCCCCCGGTCCCTGGACACCATCTTCGGCAGCGCCGAAATGCTCTCGAAGACCGTGAAGGCGCTGTCGGGCGGCAAGTTCGAGATCACCGCGCACCCGGCCGGCGAACTGATGCCCGCCTTCGGCGTGGTCGATGCGCTGCAGGGCGACACCATCGAGATGGCGCAGAGCGCCGCCTACTACTTCACCGGCAAGGACCCGATCTTCGCCTTCAGCTGCGCCGTGCCCTTCGGCCTGACCGCTCGCCAGAACGATTCCTGGAAGGAATACGGCAACGGCCGCAAGCTGCTGGATGCCTTCTTCGCGCAGTACAACTTCCGCACCGCCAGCGCCGGCAACACCGGCACGCAGATGGGCGGCTGGTATCGCAAGGAAATCAAGACCGTGGCCGACCTCAAGGGCCTGAAGATGCGCATGGGCGGCGGCGTGTTCGGCGAATCGATGGCCAAGCTGGGCGTGATCTCGCAGAACATGCCCGCGGGCGATGTGTACCAGGCGCTCGAAAAGGGCACGCTGGATGCGGCCGAGTTCGTCGGCCCCTACGACGACCTGAAGCTGGGCTTCAACAAGGTCGCGCCCTTCTACTACTACCCCGGCTGGTGGGAAGGCGGCGCCGACCTCGAGTTCTTCGTCAACAACAAGGCCTTCGCCAAGCTGTCGGACGAGAACAAGGCCATCCTCGATGCGGCCATGAAGGTTGCCGCACGCGACATGACCGCCAAGTACGACGCCTACAACCCGGTGGCGCTGAAGAAGCTGGTGGCCGACAAGACCCAGCTCAAGGCCTTCCCGAAGGCCGTGATGGACGCGGGCTTCAAGACCGCCATGGAAGTCTTCGCCGAGCACGAAGCCAAGTCGCCGGAGTTCAAGAAGATCCACCAGGACATGCGCACCTTCCAGCGCGACCAGATCCTGTGGAACCGCTTCTCCGAGTTCCCGTTCAACCAGTACATGAACGGCGTGAAGGTCTGAGGCCGCTCCCGGCCCTGGTGGCCGGCCCCTCAAAGAAAAAACCGCGCAGTGCGCGGTTTTTTTTCGCCTGCATCCAGGCGGTGGGCCGGGGCGCCGGAGCGCCCCGGTGGGTTCAGGGACTCTTGGGCTTGAGCGAGTCCTGCAGCGCCTTCAGCGGATCGTCGGCGGTCGACTCGGGCGCCGTCGACGAAGGCTCTGCGCCGGGCTCGGGCATCGCGCCGCCTTCGGCCGGTGCCGCGGGTTCGGGGCTCGGTTCCTCGTTCGCGCCATAGCCGCCGTCGGTGTCGTTGCTCTCGGGCTGCAGCTGCTCGCGCATCTGTTCGCCCACCTTGTCGAGGTCGTAGTTCTGAACCTTGTCCAGGCTGCCGGTGACCAGGCCCGGGAACGCGATCAGCACACCCACCATCACCAGCTGGATCAGCACGAAGGGCACCGCACCGCGGTAGATCTGCATTGTCGTGACCGGCTGCATGATCTTCTGCGTCACGCGGTCGACGTAGGGCTTTTCGGGCGCCACCGAGCGCAGGAAGAACAGCGCGAAGCCGAAGGGCGGATGCATGAACGAGGTCTGCATGTTGACCGCCAGCAGCACGCCGAACCAGATCAGGTCGATGCCCAGCTTGTGCGCGACCGGCGCCAGCAGCGGCACCACGATGAAGGACAGCTCGAAGTAGTCGAGGAAGAAGGCCAGGATGAAGATCAGCAGGTTCACCACGATCAGGAAGCCCACCTGTCCACCCGGCAGGCCGGTCAGCAGGTGCTCGACCCAGATCGGGCCGTCGGCCGCCTGGAAGACCAGGCCGAAGACGGTGGCGCCGATCAGGATGAACATCACGAAGCTGCCCAGCTTGGTGGTCACCGTCAGCGCCTGCTTGAGCAGGTTCATGTCGAGGCGCTTGCGCACCACGCCCATCACCAGTGCGCCGATCGCGCCCATGGCGCCGCCTTCGGTCGGCGTGGCCACGCCCAGGAAGATGGTGCCCAGCACCAGGAAGATCAGCAGCAGCGGCGGGATCAGCACGAAGGTCACGCGTTCGGCCAGGCGCGACAGCAGCTTCAGGCCGGTGAGCTTGTTGAAGACCGCGATCACGAAGGCCACGAAGGTGCCGCCGCACATGGCGACCACGACCTTCTCGTCGGTGGCGACGAAAGTGACTTCCTCGCCCTGCCACCAGCTGTGCAGCGCGGTCATGTTCTGCGCCAGCAGGATCGCGGCGATGGCCGAGATGGTCATCAGCACGACCAGCGACATGTAGCCACCGCCGCCGTTGGGCTCACGGTAGATGCGGGCCTCGGGCGGCAGTGCGGGCACGCGCTCGGGCTTGAAGATGGCCAGGAAGGCGACGTAGAGCACATAGAGGCCGACCAGCATGAAGGCCGGAACGAAGGCGCCCTTGTACATGTCGCCGACGCTCTTGCCCAGTTGGTCGGCCATGATGATCAGCACCAGCGAGGGCGGGATGATCTGCGCCAGCGTGCCCGAGGCGGCGATCACGCCCGAGGCCATGCGCCGGTCGTAGCCGTAGCGCAGCATGATGGGCAGCGAGATCAGGCCCATCGAGATCACCGAGGCGGCGACCACGCCGGTGGTGGCGGCCAGCAGCGCGCCCACGAAGATCACGGCGAGCGCCAGGCCGCCGCGCATCGGGCCGAAGACCTGGCCGACGGTGTCGAGCAGGTCCTCGGCCATGCCGCTTCGCTCCAGTATCAGCCCCATCAGGGTGAAGAACGGAACGGCCAGCAGGGTGTCGTTGGCCATGATGCCGATGAGCCGCTGCGGCAACCAGGCCATGACGGAGGACTGGAACACGCCCAGCTCGATGCCGATGAAACCGAAGAACAACCCGCAGGCGCCGAGGCTGAAGGCCACCGGGAAGCCCAGCAGCAGGAAGATGATCAGCCCCGCGAACATGATCGGGGCGAAGTTGGCAGTGATGAATTCCATGGTGTGTGTGCGTTGCGCTTCGTTCAGCGGGCCTGGGGTGCCGTCTCGGGCGTTCCGGGCTGGATGCCGGCGCGTTCGCGCAGCACTTCGGCCAGTTCTTCCTCGGCCGATTTTTCACCCGCCTTGAGCGTTGGGTCCGGTCCGTCGCCGCGCAGGAACGCGACGCGCTTGATCAGTTCCGACCAGCCCTGCAGCAGCAGCAGCGTGAAGCCCACCGGCAGTGCGAGCCACACCGGCCAGCGGATCAGGCCACCGGAATTGCCGGACATCTCGCCCGACTGGTACTGCGAGATCAGCATGGGCACCGTGTAGTACAGCACCACCAGGCACAGCGGCGTGAGGAACAGCGCGAAGCCGAGGATGTCGATCCACATCTGCGTGCGTTTCGACAGCCGGCTGTTGAGCACGTCGATGCGCACATGCTCGCGATGGAGCAGGGTGAACCCTGCCGCGATCAGGAAGGACCAGGCGAACAGGTACCACTGGACTTCGAGGTAGGCGTTCGAACTCGTGTTGAACACCTTGCGGACGATCGCGTTCAGCGTGCTGATGGCGGTAGACGCCAGAATGATCCAGATCGCGTACTTTCCCACTTGGGCATTGAGCCAGTCGATGGCTCTCGACAACTTCATCAGGCCTTGCATAGTCGCTCCATGTTTTGGACGTGCTTGATACGAACACACCCGACACACCGGCGTTGTGCGCAGGCGGGTCGGGTGCAGTGGGGCGGATTTTATCGGTGCATCGCGGGATCCCAATGCGGCGTTTGCCCGTAGTCGGGCCCGGGAAATTGCACCGCGATAATCCGTCGATGCCTGCCCTCCCTGGTCCTGCGTCACGGCCCGCGCATGCGACACCGCAATCGATCGACTCGCCCGACATGCGGCGCGCCGGCCGCGAACTGCTGTCGCTGGCGCTGATCGACGCGCGCAACCACACGCTGCACCTGCTGTCGCTGTGGGAACAGGCGCAAGAGCGGGGCACCGCGCCGATGCCGCCCCAGCAGGGCGTGGTCCCGCCGTTCTGGCTGGGCGGCCACGTCGCCTGGTTCTCCGAATGGTGGATCGCCCGCAACACGCAGCGCGCCTTCGGCCTGGACTGCCCCGCGCGCCCGACGCGGCTGGCGTCGATCGAGCCGCGCGCCGACGACTGGTGGAGCCTGCCGCCCGCTGCGGCCGTCACCGGACTGCCCGATGCCGAGGCCACGCGCGCCTACCTGCTCGAGACGCTGGAGTGCACGCTCGACCTGCTGGCGCGCGCCGCCGAGACCGATGCCGGCCTCTACTTCTACCGACTGGCGCTGCTGCACGAGGACCTGCGCGGCGAGCAGCTGATCGTGATGGCCCAGAGCCTGGGCCTGCCGCTGGACATCGAACTGTCGCCCGCGGCCGCGCCGCGCGCGCCGCTGCTGATGCCCGCCACCCATTGGACCCTGGGCCGGCCCGCCGACGCCCCCGGCCTGGCGCTGTCGCAGGAGACCGGCACGGTGCGCATCGCGGTGCCCGAGTTCGAGATCGACGCCCAGCCCGTGAGCTGGCAGCAGTTCGCCGAGTTCGTGGACGACGGCGGCTACGACCGTCAGGACCTCTGGCATGCGGGCGGCTGGCAATGGCTGGCGGCGCAAAGCGAGGGTCGCCGCGCGCCGCGCCATGTGGAGCAGATCGGCGCCGGCCCGCGCGGCGCGGGCGGCGCGGTGCTGCAGCGCCGCTTCGGCCGCATGGTGCAGGCCGGCAACCACCATGCCGCGGTGCACCTGTGCTGGTGGGAGGCCGATGCCTGGGCGCGCTGGGCCGGCCGCCGCATCGCCACCGAGGTCGAATGGGAGATCGCGGCCCATGCCGGCGCCCACCGCGGCTTCGGCTGGGGCGGGGTGCACGAGTGGATGGCGGGCACGCTGCAGGCCTGGCCCGGTTGGCGCGCCGACCCGTGGAGCAGCGGCACCGAATTTGATCCCGTGCCCGCCTTCGGCACGGCGCGCGTGCTGCGGGGTTCGTCCTTCGCGACCCGGGCGCGCATGCGCTCCATGCATTGGCGCGGCTTCGCGCCGCCGGCGCGCGACGACGGCTTCTTCGGCTTCCGCAGCTGCAGCATCTGAGGCATGACCCGCGAGGTCATCGACGCCGCGCGTGCCCGGCGCGATCCTTCATGCACCCCGCGCCGTTGCGGGCCGTCAACGCCAAAGGAATCGTCATGATGAATACCGCCACCCCCGATGCCGCCGGCATCGCCCACGCCTACCTCGCCGTCTGGAACGAGACCGATCCGCTGCGCCGCCGTCGCCTGCTCGAAGCCGGCTGGCAGCCCGATGCCAGCTATGCCGACCCGATGGCGCAGGCGCGCGGGCTCGACGCCATCGATGCGCTGGTCGGCGCGGTGCAGCAGCGCTACCCGGGCTTCCGCTTCCACCTCAAGGGCCGGGCCGACGCGCATGGCGATCACCTGCGCTTCGGCTGGACGCTGGGGCCCGCGGGCGCCGAGGACCTGATCGAGGGCTCGGATTTCGCGCAACTCGACGGCGGCAAGCTGCGCGCCGTGACCGGCTTCCTGGACAAGGTGCCGGCCGGGGCCTGAGAAGGCTAGCGCGCCGGCCCGACGCGGCCTTCGTCGAGCGTCACCACCGACTGCGCCAGCGCCTCGACGTCGCTCGGGTCGTGCGTGACCAGCAGCGTGGGCACCTGCACGCGCTCGAGCATCTCGGCCAGCTCGGCGCGCAGCCGGACCCGCAGCACCGTGTCGAGCGCCGACAGCGGCTCGTCGAGCAGCAGCACGCGCGGCTGCGGTGCCAGCGCCCGGGCCAGGGCCACGCGCTGGCGCTGGCCGCCCGACAGGTGGCGCGGCCAGGCCGTGCGCAAGCTGCCCAGGTCGAACTGATGCACCAGCGCATCGATGCGCGCGCGCTGGGCCTCGTCGGGGCGCTGGCCCAGGCGGCAGAGGCCGAAGGCCAGGTTCTGCTCGACCGTCATGTGGGGGAACAGCGCATAGTCCTGGAACACCAGGCCCACGCCGCGCGCGCGGGCCGGCAGGTCGATGCCGTGCGCGCTGTCGAGCAGCGCCTCGCCCGCCACCCGCACATGGCCGCGCGCAGGCGGCGCCAGGCCCGCGATCGCCATCAGCACGGTCGACTTGCCCGAGCCCGAGGCGCCGATCAGCGCGGTGCGCAGCGTGGTGGACGTGAAGCGCGCGTCGAGCTCGAAACGCCGCCCGGGCGATTCCAGCAGGGTCTGCACGTGGATGTCGAGCACCGGCGTCATGGTCGTCAATGCTTGGCCTGCAGCATGCGGCCCGACACCACCAGCACCACCACGCAGACCACCGAGATCACCAGCGTGAGCCACAGCGCCTGCGCGTCGTTGCCGGCCTGCACCGCGTCGTAGATGGCGATCGACAGCGTCTGCGTCTTGCCGGGCAGGTTGCCGGCGATCATCAGCGTGGCGCCGAACTCGCCCATGGCGCGCGCGAAGGCCAGCATCAGGCCGGCCGTGATGCCGCGCACCGCCAGCGGTAGCGCCACGCGCGCGAAGATCTCGAACTCACCCGCGCCCAGCGTGCGCGCGGCATGCAGGAAGCGGCTGTCGACGTCCTCGAAGGCGGCGCGCGCGGCCTTGTAGATCAGCGGCAGCGAGACCAGCGAGGCCGCGATCACCGCGCCCTGCCAGGTGAACATCAGGTTGATGCCGAACCAGCGGTCGAGGTACTGGCCCAGCACGCCGTTGCGGCCGATCACCACGATCAGGTAGTAGCCCAGCACCGTGGGCGGCAGCACCATCGGCAGCATCAGCAGCGCGTCGACGAAGCTCTTGCCCGCGAACTGGCGCCGCGCCATCCACCAGCCCAGGGCGATGCCCATCGCGCCTGCCAGCAGCGTGGCCAGCAGGGCGATCTTGAGCGTGAGCCAGAGGGGAGCGAGCAAGGATCAGGGCTTGGAGAAGCCGAAGCCGTCGAGGATCTGCTGGCCCGCGGTGCTGCGCACGAAGGCGATGAAGTCCTTGCCGACGGCCGCGTTCTTGCTGCTGGCGATCTGCGCGATCGGGTAGCTCACGGGCGTGGTGGTGGGCACGGTCAGCGCGATGCGGGTCTTGTCGCGTTCGATCAGCGCGTCGGTGCGGTAGACGAAGCCGGCATCGACCTCGGCGCGCGCGACGTAGTTGAGCACCTGGCGCACGCTCTCGCCATAGATCCACTTGGGTTCCAGCGCGGCCGTGAGGCCGGCTTCCTGCACCGAGGCCATGGTGTAGCGGCCCACGGGCACCGACGACGGCGTGCCGGTCGAGATGCGCTTGTACGCGGCATCGGAGAGGTCGGACAGCTTGGCGGGCGAGGCCGCGGCGCTGGCCGGCACGATCAGCACCAGCGTGTTGCGCGCGAAGTCGTCCCGCGTGCCTTCGGCCAGCAGATTCGCCTTGGCGGCGCGGTCCATGGTTTCCTGGTCGGCCGAGGCGAAGACGTCGACCGGCGCGCCCTGCTGGATCTGCGCGAGCAGCGGGCCCGAGGCGGCGAAGTTGAAGGTCACCTTGGCGCCCGGGTGCGCCTTCTCGTAGGCCTGCCCGACGGCCTGGAAGGCATTGGTCAGGCTGGCCGCGGCGGACACCACCAGCTCCTGCGCATGCAGCGCGACGCTGCCCAGCGAAAAAACGGCCAGCAGGGTGGCTTTTTGCAGCCAGCGGGGAGTCGTGTTCATCTCGCGTCCTTCGGTTCGCTATTCAAATCGGGAATAGCGAAATCATAACAACGCAGGCACGCGCGGACCCTGGGGAAAGCCGCATCAGGCCATGCGGTCGTCGGCGCGGAGGGTGGGCAGCGCATCGAGGCGGTCGGCGAACCAGCCGATGCGCTCGGTGGCGCGCACGTCGAAGCGCGGCACGTAGGGCTTGATGTCCAGCACCGGCGTGCCGTCGAGCATGTCGTTGCCGGCGATGTGCAGCGTCGTGCCCTCGACCCTGAGCAACTGCACGATCGACAGCCCCAGCCGGTTCGGCCGGGCCGGCGCACGGGTGGCGAACACGCCGTGCGTGCGGTCGTCGAGGAAGGGCATGACTTCCAGCTTCTCGCTGGCGCAGCGATGGAAGTGCGTGAACAGGAGCAGGTACTCGAAGCCCTCGATGTCGCGCAGGCCGGCCGCGAACTCGGCGAAGACCTCGACCCGTGCCAGTTCCTGCGGCACGCCGGCCGACTGGATCGGCATGCCCGTCACCTCGGTGAAGCGGCTGTGCACCCGTGCGACCGGCCGGCAGACGACGACGTCGTTCATCCGATGGCCTTGTCGCTGGCCGTGAAGGTCCAGACCGCGGGCCGCGCGCCGCTGCGCGGGCCCTGTGCCGGCGACGACCAGCAGGACCAGACGGTTTGCGACAGCGGCCGGTCGACCGCCGGCGCGGGCTCGGTGATGGTGCCGATGCTGACGAAGCCGGCGAGGAATTCGTGCGGCCCCAGGCCCAGGTCGGCGCAGACCTCGGCGTCGAAGCAGCGGTCGCCGCTGAGCATGATCGCGCCGTAGCCCTGCGCATGCGCGGCGTTGAGCAGGTTGCCCAGCGCGGCCCCGGCGGCCAGCCATTGCTCGCGCAGCGGCACGCGCTTGCGCTGGCGCAGCGACACCACGAAGGCCAGCAGGCAGGGCGGACGGGTGGCGTGCTCGCGCGCGCGCCGCAGGTCGTTGGCCGCCGCCATCGGGTCGCGGCCGCGTTTCTCGCGCTCGAAGATGTCGGCCAGCGCCTCGCGCGCCTCGGCGCGGAACTCGATCACGCGCCAGGGATGCAGGCGGCCATGGTCGGGGGCCGCGAGCGCGGCCTGCAGCATCAGGTCGAGCGCCTCGGGCGTGGGGGCCGGCCCGCTCAGCCGGCGCGGCGACACCGAGCGTCGCGCCAGCAGCATCGGCAGCGAGGCGTTGGCCGGCGCCTTGTGGCCCAGCATCTCCACGTCGCCGAAGGCCAGGTGGCGCAGCGCGCGGTCGGCCAGCGGGTGCGTGAGCAGCGCCCAGTAGGCACCCGGCATGGCCGGCGAGCCGGCCGCGGTGCTCCATTCGCGCAGCAGGTCGACGCCGCTGCGCGCACGGGCGAAGCGCGCCAGCGCCGGCGCATGGTGGCGGTCGAGCGCCGCATTCAGCGCCTCGGCCTCGGCACCGGCCGCGGCCGCGCTGGCCACCGCCGCCGCGAGCACCGCCTCGTCGAGTTCGCGCTGGGCGACGGCGCCGCGCGGCAGCACGTCGCGCAGCGCCTCGACCGGCAGGCAGGTGCGCAGCACCGAGGCATGCAGGTGGCGGCCCAGCCGCGCGAGGGAATGGCGCGGGGCGGCCGCTTCGGAGGCAAGGGCATCGGCACTCACGGTGGGGGTCCTTTCAGTACGGGCCGCGGCTGGCCGAGGGGCCGTGCGCCGCGCTATTCCAAAAAAGGATAACGCAAGCGGCGATGTCGTGTGCGCATTGCACAATGCGCCGCATGGCAAGCCCCCGACTCATCGACGCGCTCGGCCACGGCCCGAGCGACAAGCGCATCGACCTGCTGCGTGGCATCGCCCGCAGCGGCAGCATCTCCCAGGCCGCGCGCGACGCGGGCGTGAGCTACAAGGCCGCCTGGCAGGCCATCGACACCCTGACCAACCTGGCGGGCGTACCGCTGGTCGAGCGGGCGGTGGGCGGCGCGGGCGGCGGCGGCGCGGTGCTCACGGCGCACGGCGGCCACCTGCTCGAGCTGGCCGAGGCGCTCGACACCGCGCGCCGCGCCGTGCATGCGCGCTGGGCCGCCGGCGGCGCCGAGGCCGCGCCGCGGGCCGATACCACGATCGCGCGGCTGGCGGTGCGCACCAGCATGCGCAACCAGCTGCCGGCCGTGATCGAGTCGATGGCGTCGACCGGGCGCACGGTGCGTGCCCTGATGCGGCTCGGCGATGGGGCCGAAGGCGGCCGCATCGCCGCGCGCATCACCCAGGAGAGCGCCGAGCTGCTGGGCCTGCACGAAGGCCTGCCGGTACTCGCGCTGTGCAAGGCCACCGCGGTGCGCGTGCTGCGCGCCGATGCCGCCCCGGCCAGCGCGCGCGGCAACCGGCTCGACGGTGCCGTGACGGGCGTGCTGCGCGGCGCGGGCGGCGACGAGGTCGCGGTGGCGATCGGCGCCGGCCTGCAGCTGGTCGGCTTCGCGCCGCGCGATGTCGCGCTGCGCACCCGGCAGCGCGTGGCGGCCGTGCTCGACGAGGCCGCGGTGGTGGTGGCATTGCCGGCCTGAGGCGGGCCGGCCCGCAGGATGCGCACAAATCTTGTGCGGCGGCACGGCTGGCGCGCCGCGGCGCGCGCTTCTACCATTCGGGCCGTCACACCGCATCGGCCATGAAAGGCACCCGCGCATGAAGAAGCACCCCGGCATCCGCCAGAGCCCCGATCCCGCCGTCGCCTAGCGATCCGATCCGGCCACGCGCGCGCGGATCCTCCCCGAATTCCAGACCGCATCCCTCCGGGGCGAGCCTGTCTCGCACCCGGTGGCGTCGCGGCGTCGTCTTTTTTTGCTGTCACACACCCAAAGGAAAAAACCATGAAGAACACGTTCAAGTACCGCCTCGGCGCGGTGGGCCTCGTCGCGCTGGCGGCATTGGCCGGCTGCGGCGGTGGCGGAGGAGGGGGCCCGGCCCCGTCCGAAGCCCTGGTCTCGCTGCCGGCCAAGGACCTCCAATGGCGCGACGTGCCCGGCACCGGCGGCATCCGCGCGGCGAACGTGCGCGGCGAGATTCTGGGCCAGGGCCCGTACGAGGCCTTCGTGGAATTCCCGGCCGGTTATGTCAACCCGCACCACTTCCACACCCAGGCCTTGCCCACGGTGGTGCTGAGCGGCGTGTTCTATGCGATCTTCGAGGACGGCAAGAAGGTGCAGTACCCGGCCGGCTCCTATTACTACATCCCGGGCAAGCTGCCGCACTTCAGCGGCTGCGAGCCAGGCACGAACTGCCTGCTGTTCCAGTACCAGGCCGACCACTTCGACCTGGTCCAGACGCCCGCGACCCGCTGAGCGACGGGCTGCGGCTAAAATCCGGGGAGGGTGGCAGGCCAATCAGGGCCTGTCAGGTCATTGCGAAGGTCGGGCCGCCTCGCAGTTTCGTCACGATCGAAAAACATGACCGACACCCCGATCCAATGGATCGCGGCAGCCATCTTCGCTGTCGCCCTGCTCCACACCTTCGCCGCCAAGCAGTTCGAGCGACTCTCCCATCGCCATCCCGCCCATGCCGGCCTGTTCCACCTGCTGGGCGAGGTCGAGGTCGTCTTCGGCTTCTGGGCGATCGTGCTGGTGCTGGCGATGGCCTTCGTCAGCGGCGGCACGCAGGCGCTGGACTATGCGGAATCGCGCAACTACACCGAGCCCCTGTTCGTCTTCGTGGTGATGGTGATCGCCGCGTCGCGGCCGGTGCTGCGCACGGTGATGGCGAGCGTCGACACGCTGGCGCGGGTGCTGCCGGTGCCGACGCCGCTGGCCACCGCCTGGCTGGGCCTGGCCGCGGTGCCGCTGTTCGGCTCGCTGATCACCGAGCCGGCCGCGATGACCATCGCCGCGCTCATGCTGGCGCCGCAGATCTTCCGGCCGGAGGTGCCCGAGCGCGTCAAGTACCTGGCCCTGGGCGTGCTGTTCGTGAACGTCTCGATCGGCGGCACGCTCACCTCCTATGCGGCACCGCCGGTGCTGATGGTCGCGACCACCTGGCAATGGGACAGCGCCTTCATGTTCGCCACCTTCGGCTGGAAGGCCGCGCTGGCGGTGCTGGTGAACGCCAGCGTCGCCGCCTTCGTGCTGCGCCACCATCTGCGCCCCGCGCCCGCGGCCCTGGACGGCGCAGCGGCCGAAACGCGCGTGCCGCCGACGGTGGTGGCCGTGCACGTGGGGCTGCTCGCGGGCGTGGTGCTGTTCGCGCATCACCCGGTGGTGTTCCTCGGGCTGTTCCTGATGTTCCTCGGCTTCACGCAGGCCTATGAGCGGCACCAGAGCCCGCTGATCATCAAGGAGGCGCTGCTGGTGGGCTTCTTCCTGGCCGGCCTGGTGGTGCTGGGCGGCATGCAGCAGTGGTGGCTGCAGCCCATCGTCTCGGGCCTGACGCCGGTGGCGCTGTTCCTCGGCGCGCTGGGCCTGACCGCCATCACCGACAACGCCGCTCTGACCTACCTCGGTTCGCTGATTGTCGGCATCTCGGACGAGTCGAAATACATGCTGGTGGCCGGCGCGGTCGCGGGCGGTGGCCTGACGGTGATCGCCAACGCGCCCAATCCCGCCGGCATCGCCCTGCTCAAGCGGGGCTTTGCGGACGAGACGGTCGGCGCGGGCGGGCTGCTGCTCGGCGCGCTGGGGCCCACGGCGGTGGCCGCGGCCGCCTTCATGTTCCTCTGACAAGGCGCTGAACCGCCGCGGGTGTGTTGCGGCGCTTTGGCGGCCTTACTTCTTCATGCCGTCCTTGGACATCGCGTCCTTCGACATCGCATCCTTGCCCATGGCGTCCTTGCCCATGGCATCCTTCTTCATGCCGTCCTTGGCCATGCCGTCCTTAGCCATCGCGTCCTTGGCCATGCCGTCCTTGGCCATCGAATCCTTCTTCATCGCGTCCTTCTTCATGCCGTCCTTGGACATGCTGTCCTTCGACATCGAATCCTTGGCCATGCTGTCCTTGGCCATCTCGTCGGCGGCGAAGGCCGAGACCGAGCCGACGGCGATGAAGGCGGCGAGGAGGGTGGTGCTGAGCTTGTTCATTTGGGTTTCCTTGATGTGATGAGAGCGTTTGTCGAGAGAGAGAAAAATGGCCGGGTTCGACAGGCCGCCGGCCGCGCGTTGCGGCAGTGCTGAGCTTCGGGTCGCTCAGCTCCCGCCGAACCAGTTGTAGCCCTGGTCTTCCCAGTAGCCGCCAGGGTTGGTGTTGGTGACGAAGATCGCCTTGATGTGCTTCGGGTTCTTGTAGCCCAGCTTGGTCGGCATGCGCAGCTTCATCGGGAAGCCGTACTTCGGTGGCAGCGGCTCGCCGTCGTAGCTCAGCGTGAGCAGGGTCTGCGGATGCAGCGCGGTCGGCATGTCGATGCTGGTGTAGTAGTCGTCGGCGCACTTGAAGCCGATGAACTTCGCGCTGGTGTCGGCGCCCACGCGGCGCAGGAAGTCGGCGAAGCGCACGCCGCCCCATTTGCCGATGGCGCTCCAGCCTTCCACGCAGATGTGGCGCGTGACCTGGTCCTGCTGCGGCATGGCGCGCAGTTCGGCCAGCGTCCATTGGCGCCTGTCGGCCACCAGGCCGGTCACTTCGAGCCGGTAGCTGTCCTCGTCGACCTCGCGCACCTCGCTCTCGCCGTAGAAGGCGTTGAAGGGGAAGGGCCGCGTGATCATCGATTCGGGATACGTGGGCGCAAGCTGCGTCGGGTCGAAGATCATCCCCTGCACCTTGTCGTTGAAGCGCGAGATGGTGTTGAGCGCGGCCTCGACGCCGGCGTTGTCGCTGATGCTGCAGCCGGTGAGCAGCGACAGGCCGCCCATCGTCAACGAGCGCGTGAGGAAGGCGCGGCGCGCGGGGTGTTCGACCTTGCGCTGGATCAGCTGCCGGGCTTCGGCCAGCGCGGCCTCGCTGTCGACGCCGATCAGCGGCAGGCGGCGGAGGATCTTCATGACGTCTTTCCTTTGGGCAGGCCGGCGCGGCCGCTGAGCATCGTGAGCAGGGTGCGGGGCACCAGCGCCACCATCACCAGGTGCAGCGCGACGAAGCCGACCAGCGCGGCCATCGCGAAGAAATGGATGCGGCGCGCGAATTCATAGCCGCCCAACAGGTCGCGCAGGAACGCGAACTGCACCGACTTCCACAGCACCAGGCCCGACAGCACCAGCAGCGCGATGTCGAGCATTACGAACAGGTAGGCCGCGCGCTGCACGCTGTTGTAGTGGCGCGGGTCGGCATGCGAGAGCCGGCCGTGCAGGGCCGCGAGCAGGTCCTGCCAGATGCCCCGGATCGACAGCGGGAAGAACTTGCGGAACAGCCGACGGCTGGCGATGTTGAGCGCCAGGTAGACCAGGCCGTTGGCCGCCAGCAGCCACATCGCCGCGAAATGCCACTGCAGCGCGCCGCCCAGCCAGCCGCCCAGCGTGAGGCCCTTGGGGATCTCGAAGGGGAAGAAGGGCGCGGCGTTGTAGATGCGCCAGCCGCTGGTCACCAGCACCAGCACCGCCAGCGCATTGAGCCAGTGGGCGATGCGCATCCACACCGGGTGGATCGGTGTGCGATCGGGGGTGGGGTGTCGGTCTTGCATGGGGCGGATTGTTGGGCGCACCTGCTGGCCGAATCCTCACGAAGAGTTCAATAATTCGTGATAACTCCCGCGGCCCGATCGCCGCAAAATGGGCCGACATGGAAACCGCCAAACGCGTGCTGATCGTCGAGGACGATGCCCACATCGCCGAACTGCTGCGCCTGCACCTGCACGACGAGGGCTATGCCGTGACGCATGCGGCCGACGGCGATGCCGGGGCGCGCGAACTCGAGCGCGGCAGCTGGGACGCGCTGATCCTCGACCTGATGCTGCCCGGCATCGACGGCCTCGAGATCTGCCGCCGCGCCCGCGCCATGACCCGCTACACGCCGATCATCATCACCAGCGCGCGCTCGAGCGAGGTGCATCGCATCCTCGGGCTGGAGCTGGGTGCCGACGACTACCTGGCCAAGCCCTTCTCGGTGCTGGAGCTGGTGGCGCGGGTGCGCGCGCTGCTGCGGCGCACCGAGGCGATGGCGCGCAACGCGCGCATGGAATCGGGCCGGCTCGCGCTCGGCAACCTGGACATCGACCCGGTGGCGCGCGAGGTGTGGGTCGACCGCAAGCCGATCGAGCTCACGCCGCGCGAGTTCGACCTGCTGTACTTCTTCGCGCGCCATCCGGGCCGGGTGTTCTCGCGGCTCGACCTGCTCAACCAGGTCTGGGGCTACCAGCACGACGGCTACGAGCACACGGTCAACACGCACATCAACCGGCTGCGCATGAAGATCGAGGCCGACCCGGCCGAGCCGCGCCGCATCCTCACGGTCTGGGGGCGTGGCTACAAGCTGGCGCCCACCGACGCGCCGGAGGCCGCGGCATGACGACGGGCTTCGCCTCGGCCAGCCTCTCGCGTCGCTTGTCGGCGGTGTTCGCGGTGCTGCTGCTGGCCTGCTGCGGGGCTTCGGCCTGGCTGCAGTGGTCGGCCGGCGGGCGGCACGAGCAGGAGGTGACGCAGCGCCTGTCGATGGGCCTGGCGGCCCACATCGCGGGCAATGCCGCGCTGATGCGCGCCAACGGCCTCGACGACACGGCCGTGCATGCATTGTTCGACCAATTGATGGCGGTCAACCCCAGCGTCGAGGTCTACCTGCTGGCCGCCGACGGCCGCATCGTCGCGCAGGCCGCGCCGCCGGGCCACCTCAAGCGCGACCTGGTCGACCTGGGGCCCATCCGCCGCCTGCTGGGCGGCGCGGCGCTGCCGGTGTTCGGCGACGATCCGCGCGGCGAGGGTGGGCGCAAGGTCTTCAGCGCCGCGCCGCTGCAGGCCGACGGGCGCGACACGGGCTATGTCTACGTGGTGCTGTCGGGCGAAGACCGCGAGGCCGTGGCCGCCAACGTCGCGGCCGGCAGCGTGATGCGCACCACGCTGTGGTCGATGGCGCTGGTCGCGCTGCTGGGCCTGGTGGCGGGGCTTTTTGCATTCCGGCTCATCACGCGGCCGCTGCGCGAACTGACCGGGGCGGTGGAGCGCTTCGAGCGCGAGGGCGTGGCCGCACTGGAGCAGGCCACGCCCGCGCTCGACCGCGTGGCGCGCACGGGCGGCGAGATCGGCATGCTGGGCCAGGCCTTCCAGAAGATGGCGCAGCGCATCGCCGAGCAGTGGCGCGAACTCACGGCGCAGGACCAGCAGAGGCGCGAGCTCTTCGCCAACATCTCGCACGACCTGCGCACGCCGCTGACCTCGCTGCACGGCTACCTCGAGACGCTGCAGATGAAGGCCGACACGCTGGCGCCCGCCGAGCGCCGGCGCTACCTGGAGATCGCGCTGGGCCAGAGCCGCAAGGTCGGCCGGCTGGCGCAGGAGCTGTTCGAGCTGGCGCGGCTGGAGTACGGCGTGGTCAAGCCCGAGAAGGAGCGCTTCGCGCTGGCCGACCTGGTGCAGGACGTGTTCCAGAAGTTCGAGCTCGCGGCCGAGGCGCGGCGCCAGCACCTGGTGGCCGACATCGCCCAGGGCCTGCCCGCGGTCCATGCCGACCTGGGCATGATCGAGCGCGTACTCACCAACCTGCTGGACAACGCGATCCGCCACACGCCCGAGGGCGGCGAGGTCCGGGTGCGCCTGTGGGGCGAGGGCGCGGGCATCCGCGTCGAGGTCAGCGACACCGGGCCGGGCGTGCCGCGCGAACTGGAGCCGGTGATCTTCACCCGGCCGGCCTTCGCTGCGGGGCGCCAGCGCGAGGGCGGGCTGGGCCTGATGATCGTCTGGCGCATCCTGCAGCTGCACGGCAGCGACATCCGGCTGGAGCCGCGCGAGGGTCGCGGCGCGGTCTTCACCTTCGGGCTGCAATAGAGGAAGCGCGATTCTTCTTGACTTGGAGTGCGCTCGAACTTCGAGAATGCACGCCATGGACTCTCCCCTCAGCATCGACGAGGTCTCGCGCCGCACCGGCCTCACGGCGCACACGCTGCGCTACTACGAACGCATCGGGCTCATCGCCCCCGTGACGCGCGCCGCCGGCGGCCAGCGCCGCTACGCGGCCGCGGACCTCGACTGGATCGCTTTCCTGCTGCGCCTGCGCGAGACCCGCATGCCGGTCGCCCGGATGCAGGAATTCGCCACCCTGCGCAGCCAGGGCGATGCCACGGCCGCGCAACGGCGCCAGATGCTCGAGGCGCACCTGGCCGAGGTGCAGGCGTCCATCGCCGAGATGCAGCGCGCGGCCGGCATCCTGGCCGACAAGATCACGCACTACCGCGCCATCGAGCGCGGCCCTCTTTCATCGCAAAAGGAAAAAGCAGTATGAAGCAACGTTCCATCGGCCAGAGCGGCCTCCAGGTCGGGGCGCTTGGCCTCGGCTGCATGGGCATGTCGGAGTTCTATGGCGAGACCGACGACGCCCAGTCGCTGGCCACGCTCGAACACGCGCTCGACGCGGGCGTGACCCTGTTCGACACCGCCGACGCCTACGGCTTCGGCGCCAACGAGGAACTGCTGGGCCGCTTCCTCCGGGGCAAGCGCGAGCGTGTCACGCTGGCCACCAAGTTCGGCCTGGTGCGCAAGCCCGGCAGTTACGAGCGCCGCGTCGACAACTCGCCGGCCTACATCCGCTCGGCCTGCGAGGCCTCGCTGCGCCGGATGGGCGTGGAGACCATCGACCTCTACTACATCCACCGGCTCAACCTCGAGACGCCGCTGGAGGACTCGATCGGCGCGCTGGCCGAGCTGGTGAAGGCCGGCAAGGTGCGCGCCATCGGGTTGTCGGAGGTCTCGCCCGCCACGCTGCGGCGCGCGGCGGCCCTGCACCCGATCGCCGCGGTCCAGAGCGAATACTCGCTGTGGACGCGCGACCCCGAGCAGGGCGTGCTGCAGGCTTGCCGCGAGGTGGGCGCGGCCTTCTGTGCCTACAGCCCGCTGGGCCGCGGCTTCCTCACCGGCCAGGTCACCAGTGATTCGCTCGACGCCAAGGACTTCCGCCGCTCCAACCCGCGCTTCGCCGAGGAGAACCTGCAGGGCAACCTGCGCATCGTCGAGACGGTCAAGGCGCTGGCGGCCGAGAAGGGCTGCACGCCGGCCCAGCTGGCGCTGGCCTGGCTGCTGGCGCAGGGCGAGGACGTGATCCCGATTCCCGGCACCAAGCGCATCCGCTACCTCGACGACAACCTGGGCGCGCTGAAGGTGGCGCTGTCGGCCGAGGAACTGGCCCGCATCGGCGCGGCGCTGCCGATCGGCGTGGCGGCCGGCGGGCGCTATACCGAAGAGGGCATGAAGGGCTTGAACGCCTGAACGACGCGGCTCAGCGCCCGCGCGCCGCCAGCTTGCGGTAGACCGTCGCCCGGCTGATGCCCAGCGCGCGCGCGGCCTCGGCCACGTTGCCGCGGGCGTCCTCGACCGCCTTGCGGATCAGCGCCGTTTCCACGTCGCGCAGCCGCGGGCGGGCGGGAGCGGGCGCCGCGCCGCGCGTCGGCAGTTCGGGCCAGGCTTGCAGGCGCAGGCCGGACCACAGCGGGACCTCGAGCGTGCCGTCGCGCCGGGCGGCGTCCCACAGCAACCCCGGTGGCAGCGCGAACAGCGTGTCGGCGCTCGGTGCCGCGCCGGCGCGCAGCGGCGCGTTCAGCATCTGCCGCGCCGCCGCGTTGGCCGCCAGCACGCGCGCATCGGCGTCGAGCGCCAGCAGCCCTTCGGAGTCGTCGCCGCTGGCGCAGCCGGGCCAGTTCAGGCGCAGCAGCAGCGCGTGCGGCTGGGCGCGCACCAGCGCGTTCTCGATGCTGCGCGCCGAGCCGGCCGCCAGGTGCCGGAGCTCGGGCCGTTCGGCCGCGTGCACGCCGGTCAGGTCGAGCATGCCGATGCAGTCGCCCTGCGGCCCGAACAGCGGCGCGCCCGCGCAGCTGTAGATGCCGGTGTCGTCGAAGAAGTGTTCGGCGCGGTGCAGCCACACCGGCACCTGCTCGGCCAGCGCGGCGCCGATGGCCGAGGTGCCGATGGCGCGCTCCGACAGGTCGACGCCCACGCGGCCGATGTCGCGCGCGCGGCCTGCGGCGTCGTCGCTGCCGCCCGGCAGCGCGCCGACCTCGATCACCAGGCCGTCGGCATCGGTCAGCAGCGCGAAGTAGCGCGTGTCGGCGATGGCGCGCGAAAGCCGCTCCAGCACCGGGCGCGCCGCGCCCAGCAGCGCCTGGTGGCGCTCGTCGGCGTCGCGTTGGGCGGTGCGCGCGACCGGCTCGAAGCTCAGCCGCTGCTGCGGCCGGTGGCCGGCCGCCAGGCAGCGCCGCCAGGAGCGCAGCAGCCAGGGTTCGACCGGCGTGGCCAGGGCCACATCCTCGCCATGGATGCACTGCCGCCGCGCCTGGGCGATGGCCTGGAGTCGGCTGCCGTCGCGGGGGGAATGGGCGGGGGTGGTGAGCATCTTGGGGTGAGGCGGAACGGTGGCGTGGGAGGACGGACCGGGGCCCGCTGTTCCATTTTGAGAATTTCGCGGTCGACCTGCAAGCGGCAAGGGTTTTGCCTAGGATGGTGGCCACCTCCGGCGCCCAAGATGCCATTCGCCGAACCAGCCATTCCTTCCACGGAGACAGCCACATGCAGGTATCTTTCACCGTCAACGGCCGCGCGGCCACGGTCGACGCCCCGCCCAACACCTTCCTCGTGCACGCGATCCGCGAGCACCTGCACCTGACCGGCACCCATGTGGGCTGCGACACCGCCCAGTGCGGCGCCTGCACCGTGCACGTGAACGGCCGCGCGATCAAGTCCTGCAACGTGCTGGTGGCCCAGGTGGCCGGCGCCGAGATCACCACCATCGAGGGCGTGGCCGAGGCCGACGGCACCATGCACCCGATGCAGGCGGCCTTCAAGGAGTGCCACGGCCTGCAGTGCGGCTTCTGCACCCCGGGCATGGTGATGAGCGCCATCGACCTGTGCACCTACCACCCGAACGCGAGCGAGACCGAGGTCCGCGCGCTGCTCGACGGCAACCTGTGCCGCTGTACCGGCTACCAGAACATCGTCAAGGCCGTGCAGTTGGGCGGCAAGAACATGACCGCGGCGGCTGCCAAGCCCGTCACGGCCTGAGGAGCCGGCCATGGGTGCATCCGATTTCGCCAACCTGCCGCACATCGGCGAGGCGGTCCGCCGCAAGGAGGACTATCGCTTCCTGACCGGCGCCGGCAACTACACCGACGACGTGACCATGGCCGCGCAGAGCCATGCGATCTTCGTGCGCTCGCCGCACGCGCACGCCACCATCCGCTCGGTCGACACCGCCGAGGCGCTCAAGATGCCCGGCGTGATCGGCATCTTCAGCGGCAAGGACATCGAGGGCAAGATGGGCGGGCTGCCCTGCGGCTGGCTGATCAACAACCCCGACGGCACGCCGATGAAGGAGCCGCTGCATCCGATCCTCGCGATCAAGAAGGTGCGCTACGTGGGCGACCACGTCGCGATGGTGGTGGCCGAGACGGTCGAGCAGGCCAAGAACGCGGCCGAGGCCGTGGTGGTCGACTACGACGTGCACACCGCGCTGGTGAGCGTGGCCGACGCGGCGAAGAAGCAGAGCGGCGTGACCATCCACGACGAGGCGCCCGACAACCAGTGCTACAAGTGGACGCTGGGCGACAAGGCCGGCGTCGACGCGGCCTTCGCCAACGCGGCGCACGTGACCAAGCTCGACCTGGTCAACAACCGGCTGATCCCCAACCCGATCGAGCCGCGCGTGGCCATCGGCAACTACAGCCGGGCGACCGAGGAGTACGTGCTGTACGTGTCGAACCAGAACCCGCACGTCGAGCGCCTGCTCATGACCGCCTTCGTGCTGGGCCTGCCCGAGCACAAGGTGCGGGTGATCGCGCCCGACGTGGGCGGCGGCTTCGGCTCCAAGATCTACCTCTACGCCGAGGACGTGTGCCTGACCTGGGCCGCCAAGCAGCTCAACCGCAGCATCAAGTGGACCGGCGAGCGCTCGGAGTGCTTCCTGTCCGACGCCCACGGCCGCGACCACGTGAGCCATGCCGAGATGGCGATGGACAAGGACGGCAAGTTCCTCGCGATGCGGGTGCACACCGACGCCAACCTGGGCGCTTACCTGTCGACCTTCTCGACCGCGATCCCGACCATCCTCTACGCCACGCTGCTGGCCGGCCAGTACGCCACGCCGCAGATCCATGTCGAGGTCGACGCCTGGTTCACCAACACCGCGCCGGTCGATGCCTACCGCGGCGCGGGCCGGCCCGAGGCCACCTACCTGCTCGAGCGGCTGGTGTCGCGCTGCGCCTGGGAGATGAACCTGGCGCAGGACGAGATCCGGCGCCGCAACTTCATCAGCAGCTTCCCCTACCAGACGCCGGTCGCGCTGCAGTACGACACGGGCGATTTCCCGGCCTTGCTCAACCGCGCGAACGAACTGGCCGAGGTCTCGGGCCTGGCCGCGCGCCGGGCCGAGAGCGAAAAGAAGGGCAAGCTGCGCGGGGTCGGCTATTCCAGCTACATCGAGGCCTGCGGCCTGGCGCCGTCGAACGTGGCGGGGGCGCTCGGCGCGCGCGCCGGCCTGTTTGAAGCCGGCGAGGTGCGCGTGCACCCGACCGGCAGCGTGACGGTGTTCACCGGCTCGCACAGCCACGGCCAGGGCCACGAGACCACCTTCGCGCAGCTGGTGGCGGCGCGCCTGGGCATCCCGGTGGAGAACGTCGACATCGTGCACGGCGACACCGGCCGCGTGCCCTTCGGCATGGGCACCTACGGCTCGCGTTCGCTGTCGGTGGGCGGCACGGCGATCATGAAGGCGCTGGACAAGATCGAGACCAAGGCCAAGAAGATCGCGGCGCATTTGATGGAGGCCAGCGACGCCGACATCGAGTTCGCCAACGGCGAGTTCACGGTCAAGGGCACCGACAAGAAAATCCCCTTCGGCCAGGTGGCGCTCACGGCCTACGTGCCGCACAACTACCCGCTCGACAAGCTTGAGCCCGGCCTCAACGAGACCGCCTTCTACGACCCGACCAACTTCACCTACCCGGCCGGCACCTACATCTGCGAGGTCGAGATCGACAAGGGCACGGGCGAGGTGACCATCGACCGCTTCACCGCGGTCGACGACTTCGGCACCATCATCAACCCGATGATCGTCGAGGGCCAGGTGCATGGCGGCATCGTGCAGGGCATCGGCCAGGCGCTGATGGAAAACTGCGTCTACGACAACGAGACCGGGCAGCTGCTCACCGGCAGCTTCATGGACTACGCGATGCCGCGGGCCCAGGACTTCCCCAACTTCAAGCTCGACACGCTGAGCACGCCCTGCACCCACAACCCGATCGGCTCCAAGGGCTGCGGCGAGGCCGGCGCCATCGGCTCGCCGCCGGCCGTGATCAATGCGGTGCTCGACGCGCTGGCGCCGCTGGGCGTCAAGGACTTCGACATGCCCGCCTCGCCCCACCGCGTGTGGGAGGCGATGCAGAAGGGCGCCACCACGCCGACCCAGCAGCCGCAGACCCCGTCGCTCGCCGCGAGCACCCAGGGCCGTCCGCCCGTCTGAACCAGGAGCGACCTCCATGTACCCCTTCACCCTCGAACGTCCGGCCAGCGTGGCCGATGCCGCCAAGCTCGCAGCCGCCGGCGGCAAGCCGCTGGCCGGCGGCCAGACCCTGCTGGCTTCCATGAAGCTGCGCCTCTCCGCGCCCGAACAGCTGGTCGACCTCGGCGGCATCACCGAACTCGCGACCATCAAGAAGGAAGGCGACGCCTTCGTGATCGGCGCCATGGCGCGCCACCTCGACGTGGCGAACCACGCCGAGATCCAGGCCGCCTACCCGGCGCTGGCCGACCTGGCCTCGCGCATCGGCGACCGCCAGGTGCGCGCCATGGGCACCATCGGCGGCTCGGTCGCCAACAACGACCCGGCGGCCTGCTACCCCAGCGCCGTGCTGGCCTCGGGCGCGACCATCGTCACCGACCAGCGCGAGATCGCGGCCGACGACTTCTTTCAGGGCCTGTTCACCACCGCGCTGGCCGAGGGCGAACTGATCACCGCGATCCGCTTCCCGATCCCGAAGCGCGCGCACTACGAGAAGCTGCGCCAGAAGGCCTCGCATTTCCCGCTGGTCGGCGTGTTCCTTGCGCAGTACGACGCGGGCGTGCGCGTGGCCATCACGGGCGCGGGCAACGGCGTGTTCCGCCACACCGGGCTGGAGGATGCGTTGAACCAGCGCTTCACGCCCGAGGCGGTGGCCGCGGTGAAGATCGACGCGAGCGACCTCAACAGCGACCTGCATGCCTCGGCGGCGTACCGGGCGAACCTGATCACGGTGCTGACGCAGCGGGCGGTGGCGAAGGCGCTGGGCTGAGGACTCGAAGACGGATCGCCGGACGCAGAGGGCGCCGAGGTTTCGCAGAAGACGCAAAGACATTTTTGGGTTGTTGCTTCTGCGCCCTTTGCGGATTCTTTGCGATTTCTGCGTCCGGAAGTCAGCCCGCCGCATCCGCTACCCTTGGCCATGACCTTCTCCAGCATCGATGCCGTCGCCCTCGCGCTCCAGGGCGCGGGCTATTTCGCCGACCGCCGGCTTGCCACGGCCGTGTTCCTCGCGCTCAAGCTGCAGCGCCCGCTGCTGCTGGAAGGCGAGCCGGGCGTGGGCAAGACCGAGCTGGCCAAGGCGCTGTCGATCGCGCTGCAGCGCGAGCTGCTGCGCCTGCAGTGCTACGACGGCCTGGAGCAGCGCGAGGCGCTCTACGAATGGAACTATGCGGCGCAGCTGCTGCACATGCGCGCGGCCGAGGCCCACGGCGCGTCGAGCGACATCGAATCCGAGGTCTACCAGCCGCGCTACCTGATCCGCCGCCCCCTGCTGCAGGCGCTGCAGACGCCTGCCCCCGGCGCGGTGCTGCTGATCGACGAGGTCGACCGCGCCGACGAGCCCTTCGAGGCCTTCCTGCTCGAGTACCTGGGCGAGTACCAGGTGAGCATTCCGGAGCTCGGCACCGTGGCGG
Source organism: Variovorax sp. UMC13 (assembly GCF_014170375.1). Classification (GTDB taxonomy): domain Bacteria; phylum Pseudomonadota; class Gammaproteobacteria; order Burkholderiales; family Burkholderiaceae_C; genus Variovorax. Next base: position 38,663 of record NZ_LZZW01000019.1, read on the forward strand.
CCGTGGTGCCGCCGGTCACCATCCTCACCAGCAACCGCACGCGCGAGCTCAACGACGCGGTCAAGCGCCGCTGCCTCTACCACTGGCTCGACTACCCCGAGCGCGAACGCGAGCTCGCGATCGTGCGCGCCCAGGTGCCCGAGGCCGGCGAGGCGCTGTCGCGCCAGGTGGCGGACTTCATCGGGCGGGTGCGCAGCGCGCCTTTCGCCAACGCCTTCCAGCGCGCACCCGGCATCGCCGAGAGCGTGGAGTGGGCGCGCGCGCTGGTCGCGCTCGATGCGCTGGTGCTCGACCCCGAAGTGGTGGTCGACACCGCGGGCATCCTGTTCAAGCAGCGCGACGACGTGGCCGCGGTGACGCAGGCGCTGGCGGCCGAGTTGCTGAGGCCCGAGGAGGCGGGGGCATGAAGACCGGACGCAGAAAGCGCAAAGATTCCGCAGAGAACGCAGAAGTGAGGACCCAAAATTCTGGCTGTTCTTTCGCGTCTTCTGCGAAACCTTTGCGTCCTCTGCGTCCGGCCAAGTTCAGGAGCGTGCGATGGAGCAGCTAGGCGACGCGCGCCGCGGCAAGATGGCCGGCAACATCGCCGGCTTCGGCCGCGCGCTGCGCCGGGCCGGCGTGCCCACCGACGCGTCGCGCATCGCGCTCGCCACCCAGGCGGCGGTACTGGTCGGCGTCGATGCGCGCGACGACCTCTGCGCCGCGATGGAGGCCGTGATGGTCAGCCGCGAGCAGGACCGCGGCGTGTTCCGTGAACTGTTCGATGCCTGGTTCCGCGACCCTGAGCTGGCGAACAAGATGCTGGCCCAGATGCTGCCCAGCGCCGAGGGCAAGATGGAGCCGTCGAAGCGCCGCCCCCGGGTGCGCGAGGCCCTGGCCGCGCCGCGCGAGGCCGACCGACCCGCGCAGAGCGAGCGCGAGGTCGACTTCGACGCGGCCATGACGGCCAGCGACCTGCAGCGCCTGCAGCATGCCGATTTCAATGCGCTGGGCGCGGCCGAGTACCGGCTGGTCGAACGGCTGGCGCGCGACATCGCCTTGCCCGTGCCCACCTTGCCCTCGCGCCGCCTGCGCGTGGTGGCCGGCGGCGGTACGCATGCGTGCATGCACTGGCCCGGCGTGCTGCACGAGGCGGCGCGCACCGGCGGCGAGATGCTGCGCCTGCCGCGGCTGGCGCGCCGCGCGCAGCCCTTGCCACTGCTGGTGCTGATCGACGTCTCGGGCTCGATGGAACGCTATGCGCGGCTGCTGCTGGCCTTCCTGCACGCGGCCACGCGCCGCGCGGGCCGGCGCGACGTGTTCGCCTTCGGCACCCGCCTGACCGACCTGACGCCGGCCTTCGCCATCGCCGATGCCGACGCGATGCTGGCCGCGGCCAGCGCCGCCATCGATGATTTCGCCGGCGGCACGCGCCTGGGCGATTCGCTGCACGAACTGCGCCGCAGGCACGCGCGGCGGCTCACCGGGCGCCGCACCCTGGTGCTGGTGATCAGCGACGGGCTCGACACCGGCGAGCCGGCCGTGCTGGAGAGCGAGCTGCTGTGGCTCAAGCGGCACGCCCGGCGCGTGCTGTGGCTCAACCCCCTGCTGCGCTTCGAGGGCTATGCCCCCCTTGCGCGCGGTGCGGCCATCCTGCACCGCCATGCAGACGCGATGCTGGCGGTCCACAATCTCAACGCGCTCGGTCAGCTGGCCACGAGCCTGGCGACGCTGATGCGCGCCGGCCGGTAGCGGCGCATCGCCCCACGACAGAAGGAAGAACACCATGGAAATGCTCGGCAACCGCCGTCTCGGCGTCACGCAGCAACAGGCGTGGGAAGCGCTCAACGACCCGGAGACGCTGAAGAAGTGCATCCCCGGCTGCGACAAGTTCGAGCTGACCGGCGACGACCAGTACAGCGTCACGGCCGCGGTCAAGGTCGGCCCGGTGTCGGCCAAGTTCTCCGGCAAGGTCACGCTGACCGACATCGCGCCGCCCGACGGCTACAAGCTCAGCTTCGAAGGGCAGGGTGGCGTGGCCGGTTTCGCCAAGGGCGCCTCGAGCGTCACGCTCAAGCCGGTGGCCGACGATGCCGGCGCCTGCGAGCTCGACTACACGGTGCAGGCCCAGGTGGGCGGCAAGATCGCCCAGCTCGGCCAGCGCCTGATCGACGGCGCCGCCAAGTCCACCGCCGACGACTTCTTTAAGCGCTTCGACGCCGAGATGCAGCGCCGCTACGGCCCGGCGCCGGCCGAAGCGGACGCGGCGGTCGAGGAGAAGAAGGGCGCGGTGGCCGGCTTCATGCAGAAGATCGGGCTGGGCGGCAAGAAGGACGCCGACGCGAGCTGAGACCGCCATGGAAAACCTCGACGTCATGGTGCTGCGCACGCTGCGCGACTGGCGCCGCGCCGGCCGGCGCGCGCTGCTCACGACCGTGGTGCGCACCTGGGGCTCGTCGCCACGGCCGGTGGGCTCGATCATGGCGCTGGCCGAGGACGGCGCGGTGGTCGGCTCGGTCTCGGGCGGCTGCATCGAGGACGACCTGATCGCGCGCTACAGCCGGCTGCACGGCGCGGCCGAGCCGATGCCGCCCGCAGGTGCGCCTGCGCTGGTCAAGTACGGCATCACTGCCGACGAGGCGCATCGCTTCGGCCTGCCCTGCGGCGGCACGCTGGAGCTGCTGCTCGAGTACGACCCCGACGCCGCCTCGCTCGACACCCTGGTGGCCGCGCTCGAACGCGGCCAGCTGATGCAGCGCAGCGTGTCGCTGGCCGACGGCAGCGTGCGGCTGGCCGAATCGGCCGCGCCCGACGCCCTGCAGGTGGACGAGCGGGCCCTCACCAACACCTTCGGCCCCGAGTACCGCATGCTGCTGATCGGCGCGGGCCAGCTGGCCGAGTACCTGTCGACCATGGCCAAGTTCAGCGGCTTCGCGGTCACGCTGTGCGACCCGCGCGTCGAATACCGCAGCGCCTGGTCGGTGCCCGGCGTGGCGATCACCACCGAGATGCCCGACGACGCGGTGCTGGCCTTCCGGCCCGACCGCCGCAGCTGCGTGGTGGCGCTCACCCACGATCCCAAGCTCGACGACCTGGCGCTGCTCGAGGCGCTGGCCAGCGAGGCTTTCTACGTCGGCGCCATCGGCTCGCGCCGCAATGCCGAGGCGCGGCGTGAGCGCATGGTCGAACATTTCGGCCAGACCGCGGCCTCGCTGGCGCGCCTGCGCGGACCGATCGGCATCTACATCGGCAGCAAGACCCCGCCCGAGATCGCGGTCAGCGTGATGGCCGAGATCCTCGCGGTCAAGAACGCGGTCACGCTGCCACGCGAGACCGAGGTGGCCAACGCCAAGGCCCTGCAGGAAGAAGCCGGTTGAGCGCGCTGGAGTGCCGGGCCGACTGCGGTGCCTGCTGCACCGCCCCCTCGATCAGCAGCGCGATCCCCGGCATGCCGAACGGCAAACCCGCCGGCGTGCGCTGCGTGCAGCTGATGGCCGACCAGCGCTGTGCGATCTTCGGCCAGCCCGAGCGGCCCGCCTGCTGCGGCGGCCTGCAGCCCTCGCGCGAGATGTGCGGCGATTCGCGCGGCCAGGCGATGATCTGGCTCACCGAGCTGGAACTGGCCACCGCGCCTTGAAAAAAACGATGAACATGTCCTCGACACCCGTGATCGCCATCCACGGCGGCGCCGGCACCGTGCAGGCCTCCGCTCTCGATGCGGCGGCCGCGGCCGGCTACCACGACGCGCTGCAGGGCATCGTGCGCGCCGCGCAGACGCTGCTGCACGAGGGCGCGAGCGCGCTCGACGCGGTCTGCCTCGCCGTGGCCCTGCTCGAAGACTGCCCGCTGTTCAATGCCGGCCATGGCGCGGTGTTCACTGCCGACGCCACGCACGAACTCGATGCGGCCGTCATGGACGGCGCCGACCTGTCGGCCGGTGCGGTGGCCGGCGTGAGCCGGCTGCGCAACCCGGTGCGCGCGGCCCGTGCGGTACGCGACGACGGCCAGCATGTGCTGATGGCCGGCGCCGGTGCCGAGGCCTTCGCGCTGGCGCGGGGTATGGAAGCGGTCGACCCGTCCTACTTCTCGACCGCCTTCCGGCGCGAACAGCTGGAGCGCGCCCGCTCGGCCCAGCGCGTGGTGCTGGATCACGACGGCGCGCCGCTCGACGAAGACCGCAAGCTGGGCACGGTCGGCGCGGTGGCGCTCGATGTGCACGGCCACCTGGCGGCGGCGACCTCCACGGGCGGCATGACCAACAAGCGCGTGGGCCGCATCGGCGATTCGCCGCTGATCGGCGCCGGCACCTATGCCGACGACCGCGGCGCGGCGGTGTCCTGCACCGGCACCGGCGAGGCCTTCATCCGCCTCGCCGCGGCCTACGACGTCAGCGCGCGCATGCGCTATGCGGGCGTGGGCCTGGCCGAAGCGGCCGAGACGGTGGTGCGGCAGAGCCTCACCGGCCTGGGCGGCAGCGGCGGCCTGATCGCCCTCGATGCCACGGGCCGGCTCAGCATGCCGTTCAACACCGAGGGCATGTACCGGGCCCATGCGCGCGGCAGTGAACCGCCGCAGAGCGCGATCCACCGCTAGCGCATCACTGGTACGCCGTGCTCAGCAGCCCCGGCGGCAGGGTCTTCAGCACCACCACTTCCGGCGCGACGGCGTAGACGGCTTCCAGCGTGGCTTCCAGCCCCGGGGTCATGTCGGGCGCGAACTGCTTGAGCAGGTCGCGACGCACCTGGGTCTTGAAGAAGGCGAGCGACTCGGGCGAGAGCTTGAGGCGCGCGCCGTGCTCGACCCAGACCTCCTCGTCCTTCATCAGCACCTGCACCGCGTCCTGGTAGGCGGCGACGAAGGCGCGCGCATTGCCGGGGTGCTGCCTGGCGTAGTCCTCGCGCATGCTGAACAGCAGGAAGGGCACGGTGGGCAGTCCCATCTGCTGCGTGAGCTCGCGGATGCTGACCATGCTGCGGTACCTGCCGCTCGCCAGCATCTCCGGCGTGAGCGAGTTCCACATCTGCGTCGCGTCGAGGTCGCCCTTCTCGATCAGGCCGCGCAGCAGCGGCACCGCGCCTTCGCGCACCTCGACGTCCTTGCCCAGGTCCATCTTGTAGAGCTTCTGCGCGGCGGCCTGCATGATGATCCAGTCGAAGCCGGTCTTGTGAGCCACGCCGACGCGCTTGCCCTTGAGGTCGGCCAGGGTCTTGAGCGGCGAGTCCTTGGCCACCACCACGCTGTTCACATAGGTGAGGAAGGGCGCGATGCTGACCACCGGCGTGCCGGCGGCGCGCAGGCGGGCCGTGGCCAGCCAGTCGAACACCACCATCTCGGCGCTGCCGCTCTGGATGGCCGCGGTGGCCGATTTCTGGTCGGAGTAGGGCACCACTTCGAGGTGGATGCCGTGCTTCTTGTCGAAGCCGTATTTCTGGATCACGGCCGGGCCGATGCCCATCGTGCCGGCCGGGTTGATCATGATCCTCACGGTGCCGCCGTCGCCCGTGGGCTGCGCTTGCGCAGGGGCGCCGGCGGTGGCCAGCAGGGCGGCGGCCAGGCCACCGGCAAAGAGTCGGAGAAGGGTGCTTCGGTTCATGGTTTTCTCGGGGTGGGGGAAGGGGAGGTCGCGGCCGCGTCCTTGCCGGCTTGCCGCTCGAGGCAATGGATGACCTGCTTGCTGGCCTCGAACACGGCCGTGTCGTCGTAGGACCGGGGCCGGGGCGTGCCGCGCAGGTCGATCTCCTGCGTGATGGCGCCGCGTCCCATGACCAGGATGCGGTCGGCCAGGAAGGCCGCCTCGTAGGCGTTGTGGCTCACGAAGACGACGGTGGTGCGGAAGCGTTCCCACAGCGCCAGCAGGCTCTGGCGCAGCGTGCGCGCGGTGAGCTCGTCGAGCGCGCTGAAGGGCTCGTCCAGCAGCAGGATGTCGGGGTCGATGCAGAAGGCGCGCGCGATCGCGGCGCGCTGCTGCATGCCGCCAGACAGCTGCGCCGGGTAGAAGTCGCGGAACTCGGCCAGGTTCACCGCCTCGAGCACGGTCGCGATGCGGCCCGCCCACTCGCTGCGTGCGAAGCCGCCGGCCTCGAGCACGAAGGCGAGGTTCTGCGTGAGGGTGAACCAGGGCAGCAGCCGCGGCTCCTGGAACACATAGGCCACGCGGAAGCCCGCGCCCAGCTGCTCGCCGATCGGGCGGCCCTGGATCGTCACGCTGCCGGTATGGGCAAGGTCGAGCCCGGCCACGATGTTGAGCAGGGTCGACTTGCCGCAGCCCGAGGGCCCGACCAGGCCCACCACCTCGCCCACGGCGATGCGCAGGTCGACGTCGGACAGCACCGTGCGGCGCACGCCGCCCGAATCGAAGGACTTGCTCAGGCCGGAGATCTGGATCTGTTCCATGGGGTTCCTTGCGGCGGGCGTCAACCGCGCCGCCATCTGAAGATGCGGCGCTCGAGCACGCCGAACACGCCGACCTCGATCACCAGCATCACGAGCACGAAGCACAGCGCATAGGCCAGCACGTTCGTCATGTCGAAGAGCTGGAAGTAGTACTCGATGCGAAAGCCCACGCCGTCGCCGCGCCCCAGCAGCTCGACGAACAGCACCATCTTCCAGACCAGCCCGAGCCCGAAGCGGGCCGAGGCCAGCAGCATGGGCGCGATCTGCGGCCCGACGACCGCGCGCGCGATCTGCGCGCGGCTGGCGCGGAACACCTGCGCCATCTTGAGCAGCCGCGGGTCGATGCTCTTGAGCCCTTCGCGGATGTTGATGGCGAGGAAGGGCACCACGGTCAATGCCGCCCCCAGCACCGCGCCGCGCTCGTTCATGCCGACCACCATATAGACCGTGAGCAGCGTGACGATCGCCGGCACCGTGATGCCGCACACGATCCAGACGCGGAAGAAGGCACCGGCGCGGCGCGACAGCGCCATGGCCGTGCCGAGCGCGAGTGCCGCGCTCATGCCGATCGCGAAGGCCATGAGGATGCGGCCCAGCGTGACCGCCGTGTCGGTCCACAGCGCCTTCGTCTGCACCAGCGCGCCCATCGCGGCCAGCACGCGCAGGGGCGAGGGCAGCACGGCCGCAGGCAGCGCGAACGAGCCCAGCGACCAGAGCGCGAGCAGCGTGGCCGCGGAGGCCGCGGTCCAGCGTGCGTCGGCGCTTGCCTGCCGGAAGCGCGGGCTCATGCCTGCACCTCCACGCGGCCGGCCACCACGCGCACCGGGAAGGTCTGCACGGCCTCGGTCGCGGGTGCGCAGCGCGCCGCGCCGGTGCGGATGTCGAAGGTTCCCTGGTGCAGCGGGCACTCGACGCAGCCGTCCTCGATGTAGCCCTCCGAGAGCAGCGCGTTGCCGTGCGTGCAGCGGTCGGCCAGCGCGTGCAGTTCGTCGCCGAGGCGGAACACCACCACCTCGCGGTCGGCGACGCGCACGGGCCACGAGGCGCCGTCGGGAAAATCGTCGGGCTCGCCGACGTCATGCCATGGAGTCATGCCGGGCCTCAGATCGGGGTGGCGAGCAGCTCGGGGATGCCGTAGCTGTCGAGGATGACGGTGCGCTCGCGGAACAGCGCGCTCTCGCCGGCCAGTTCGATCCAGTCGAGGTAGACGCCGGTGGCGAAGGGCTTGCTCACGCCCGACTGGTCCGACTGCATCACCAGGAACTGCGTGCGCGCGCGCAGCGTGCCGTCGTCCGCCGGTGGCTCGACCAGCGGCGGCGACATCAGGTGCCGGTCGAAATGGATGTTGTAGATGTTGGCGGTGCGCAGCGACACCACACGGTCTTCCATCATCGCGGTGCCGATGCAGTCGATCAGGCAGGCGGGCAGGCCGCGCGCATGGTTCTCGCGCGGGATCACGCGGTAGCGGCCATCGGGCACGAAGAAGGTGGGCCACAGCTCGAGCGCATCGTCGTCGATGGCATGGGCGTAGCGCAGCTGGAGCGCCAGCACGCGGTCGTGGGTGTTCATGCCGACACCTCCGGCGCGAAGCCCATGGTGTGCGCGTACTGCTGCCACAGGCCGCGGGTGCAGACTTCCGTCACCACATGGTCGGCATCGACGATCGGGCCGCGGCCGCCCATCTCGATGAAGGAGGCCGCGTCGGGCTTCTCGCCGCGGATGGATTGCTGCACCAGCCGGATCGCCTCGCCGTCCTCCATCGAGATGTAGCCCGCGGGCCCGACCAGGTTGAGCTGCTGCAGGCGCGCGGCGGTGCGCTCGGCGGCATCGTCCTCGAAGCCGAAGTAGGTCCAGTAGAGCTCCATCGCGTCGGGCCCCAGCGGCCGCACCTGGCGCGTGGCGAAGGTGTTGAGGATCTGGTGGATCACCATGTTCGGGAACACCGAGACGATCAGGTTGCCGATGCCGTCGTGGAAGTCGGGCGCCCATTGCAGCAGCCCGGGCGCCTTGAGCGCGAAGTCGGCCTGGTACTTGTTGTCTGTTCCCTTGTACGCCTCGAGCACGCTCTCCTTGCTGTCGGTGTTGGTGATCGAGTAGACGACCGCATGGCCGCCGCCGGGGCTCACCAGCGTGTGGCCCTTCTGCGTCGACCGGTAGACGCCGAAGGTCGCCATGAAGGTGTGAAGCAGGCCTGCGTGGTAAGGGTCCTTGATGTTCTCGAAGTAGAGCTTCCAGTTGGCCGAGATGCGCTGGCGGTGGTAGCCCAGCACCTTCAGCGGCTTGACGAAGATGCGGTCGATGTGGGTCACGATGTGCACGCCCAGGTAGTCGAGCAGCGGCGGTGCGTCGTCGGAGAAGCTGCCGAAGACGAGGCCCTTGTAGAGCGCGACCCTCAGCTTCTCCAGTCCATGCTCGGCCGGCTTGAAGTCCTTGGGATAGCCGCCGCAGCCGTTCAGCCCGCGGCGGTAGGGCACGCCGCAGAGCTCGCCGCTGCTGTCGTAGTTCCACTGGTGGTAGATGCAGGCATGGCCGTCGGCCTTGCCGAACTCCTGGCGCACCACGGTGGCGCCGCGGTGCGCGCAGCGGTTGACGAAGGCCGTGACCTTGCCCTCGGCATTGCGCGAGACCACCACCGGCACGTTGCCGATCTGCACCGTCTTGAACGAGCCCGTCTCGGGCACCTCGGCCTCGAGCGCGAGGTAGTTCCAGGTCGGGCCGCGGAAGACGCGAGCCATCTCGCGCTGGTAGATGGCCTCGTCGGTGAACACCCGGTAGGGCGTGCGCGTGTAGTCGGCGTTGGGCCAGCGGAACTGGTCGAGCGGGTCGGCCGCGGCTTCGACGCGCAGCGGGATGTCGGCGAGCTTCATGCGTGCGCCTTCGCGGCGCCGGCGAAGGCGCTCCAGCGTTCGACGAAGAGCTCCGGCTGCTCGACGTAGGGCGCATGGCCCACGTCGGCCATCACCGGCAGTTCGCCCAGGCCCAGCGCGTTGGCGGTGGCATGGCCGATCGACAGCGGCACCATGCGGTCGTGCGCGCCCCACAGCAGGCCGACCGGCAGGGTGCGGGCGAGGCCGACCAGCGCATCGCTCACGAGTTCGCTGTTGAGGCGCTCGACGATGTAGTCGCCCAGCGCGCTCAGCGCCTCGAGCGCGCCGACGGAGCCGTTGATGCGCGACTCCTCGACGATCAGGTCCTCGGTCGCGAAGGAGCTGTCGATGAAGACGTTGGCCAGCTTGGCGCGCACGCCTTCGATCGACACGTTGCGCACGCCGCGGCGGATCGCCTCGCCGGTCTCGGGCGTCATCGGCGCCAGGCCCAGCGGCGCCACCAGGTAGAGGCTCTGGCAACGTTGCGGCGCGGCCAGGGCCGCCAGCGCGGCGATGTGGCCACCGAGCGAGGTGCCGACGAGGTGCGCGTGGGGAATCTCCAGCGCATCGAGCACGCCCAGGGTGAAGCGCGCGAGGCCGGAAGCGCTGTAGTCGAAGTCGGCCGGCTTGTCGGCCAGGCCATGACCGGGCAGGTCGAAGGCGATGGCGCGAAAGCCCAGCGTGGCCGTGTGTTCCAGCACGGCACGCCAGCGGTCGGCGCGGGTCGAGAGGCCGTGGACGAAGAGCACGGCCGGGCCTGTGTGGCCGGCCTGGAGCACGCGCGTCGTGACGCCGGCGATGGTGAGGGGGAACTGCATCATGGTGAGGCTCAGGCGGGTTGACGGCGCGCGGCGTCGGCGGCCTTGGAGGAAAGATGGGAGGCCACGTAGGCGCGGTCGTAGACGCGGCTCCACATGGCTTGCGAGAACTCGGAGAAATGGCGCGCATGGGTGGGCGCGGGCGTCAGGTCCACCGGCTTGCCGCCCAGCAGCACCGCGTGGATCGCCTCGCGCCGCTGCAGCACCGTGATGTCGGCCAGCGGATCGCCGTCGACCACCACCATGTCGGCCAGCTTGCCCTTCACCAGGCCGCCCAGCTTGTCGCGCTCGCGCAGCAGCTTCGTGCTTTCCACGGTGGCGCAGCAGATCGCCTCGGCCGGCGTGAAACCGACATGGCGCACATGGGCCTCGAGCTCCTTCGCGCCCCACTCGCCGTGCGGCGTGACGGCGAAGCCCGACTCCGAGCCCGAGAGGAAGCGGACGCCCGCGGCACGCGCTCGCTGCAGGTTGCGCGATGCGGCCTCGAGCTCGCGGCGCTGGATGTCGGGCCACCAGGGCGCCGACGCGTCGGTGGGCTCGTGGAACTCGATGTTGTTGACCAGCAGCGCGAGCGAAGGGCAGAGGTACGTGCCGTGGTCGAGCGCGGCCTGGATGCCGTCGTCGCAGATGTTCGAGGCGTGGAAGATCACGTCGACGCCGGCCCGTGCCGCGTACAGCGCGCCTTCTCGGCCGCGCGCGTGCACCACCGCGAGCTTGCCTAGGCGATGGATCTCGTCGACCATGGCGTGGGTCTCGGCCTGGGTGTAGGCCGCGATCAGGCCGCCGCCGTTGCGGCGCGCATGGATGCCGTCCATCGTCAGCTTGATCGCGTCGACGCCGTCCTTGGCCTGCTGCCGGATGATGCGGATGGCTTCGTCCATCGAGCCGGTCAGCACGCCGGTCGAGGGTTCCGGCACGCCCACCCACGACGGGTACCAGTCGTAGAGGCCTTGCTGCGTGGTGAGCGCGCGGCCCGAGGCCGTGATGCGCGGGCCCTGCACCAGGCCGACGTTGATCGCATCGCGCACCGCCGGTGCGATCAGGCCGGAGCAGGCCGGGTCCATGATCGAGGTGAAGCCCGACTTGAGGATCGCCTGCGCCGCGACCATCGAGCGCAGGGTGCGGAATTCCATCGTCGCGTAGAGGTCGATGTCCTCCTGCGTGAGCGCGTTGCCGTAGGAGATGTGGGCATGGCAGTCGACCATGCCGGGCATCACGAAACGGGTCGAATGGTCAATGCGCGTGTCGCCCGGCTGCGCGGTGGGTGCCTGCGCGGTGGGGCCGACCCAGTCGATGGTGTCGCCGTAGAGCACCAGGGTCTGGTCGGGCACGGCGCGGCCGGAGATGCCGTCGAAGAGTTCGCCGCAGGCGATCAAGGTTCTTGCTGTCATCGTCGTGGGGTGTCCATAGGTTCCATGGCCGAAGAGGCTTCGGGGCCTCGTGCTTCCATGCACAGTCAAAACCGACTAGCATTCGGTAAAGCAACCCGCGTGCCACGCACACGCCACATATCCATGAAAACCGAGAACTGGGACTTCGAAGGCGGCTCTTTCGCCGTTCACACCGAGGGCAGCGGCCCGCCGCTGCTGCTGATCCACGGCATCGGCCCCGGCACCTCCTTCGCGGCCAACTTCGGCGCCGTCGTGCCCGCGCTGGCTGCGCATCGCACCCTTTACGGGATCGACCTGGTCGGCTTTGGTGCATCGCCGCGCAAGGCCGCACCGCCGTTCTTCGACTTCGCGCTCTGGGTACGGCAGGCGAGGGCGGCGATCGCGCGCATCGGCGCGCCGCGCGTCGACCTCTGGGGCCAGTCGCTGGGTGCGGCCGTGGCGCTGGGCGCCGCGGCCGGCTCACCCGCGGTGCGGAAGATCGTGGGCACCGGTGCCGGCGGCGGGGCGCGCACGCTCAATGCGGCGCTCGACCGTTTCTGGCAGGCGCCCGCCTCGAGGGAAGCGCTGCGCCTCGCGATGACGGGCGCGGTGCACGACGCCGCCGCGCTGAGCGATGCGCAGGTCGATGCGCGCTTCGACCTGCTTTCGCGCGATGGGCTCGGCGCCCACTTCGACGCGATGATGGCGCCGGGCAAGGAACTCAATCTGCGCAGCGCATGGCTGGCACCGGAACTGCTTGCGCAGGTGCAGGCCAGCGTGCTGCTGGTGCATGGACGCGACGACCGGCCCGTGCCCTACCGCGACAGTGCGCTGCACCTGCTGGACCATCTGCCGGACTGCCGGCTCATGCTGCTCGGCCGCTGTGGCCACAACCCGATGCTGGAGCGCAGCGCCGAAGTCAGCGCGCTCGCCCTCGATCACCTGCTCTCCCAACCTCTTTCTCCCTCTCTGCCATGCGCTACCTGAATCCCACCGAACTCCCGCAGCCCGCGGGTCCCTATTCCCAAGCCACGCTCGTCGAGGGGCCCGGTGCCTGGGTGCACGTCGCCGGCCAGGTCGGCATCGACGCGCGGGGTGTCGCGCCGGCCGACTTCGAAGCGCAGGCCCAACTGGCCTGGGGCAACGTGCTGCATGCGCTGCGCGGCGCCGGCATGGGCATGGAACATGTGGTGAAGACCACCACCTACCTGGTCGACCGCGCCGACGCGGCGGCGATGCGGCCGATCCGCCTGCGCCACCTGGGGGAGCACCGGCCGGCCTCCACGCTGGTGCTGGTGGCGGGCCTGCTGGACGTGGCCTGGAAGATCGAGGTCGAGGCCGTCGCCTTCCGGCCCGCGGCGGGTTGAGCCATGTCCCAGGTCAAGAAGGAAGAGATCCACAGCGCGATCCTGGCTTCGGCATTCAAGCTGTTCAAGGCGAACGGCTACAGCAGCACCACCGTGCCGATGATCGCGCGCGGCGCCGGCATCTCGCCGCCCAACGTGTATTCGTACTTCTCGTCGAAGCTGCAGATCCTCTACGCCATCCACGACCCCTGGATGCGCGAGCGCTTCGCAGCGCTCGACCAGGAACTGCGCGGCCGCCGCTCGCCCGCGCGCCGGCTGCGCCGCATCTTCGAGGTGCTCTGGCGCGAGCTGCCGGCGCACGAGGAGGGCTTCGCGAACAACGTGATCCAGGCGATCTCGACCGCGACGCCCTCGGACGAATACCGCACCGGGCTCATCGGCTGGATGGAGCAGGAGATCGAACGCATGCTGCTGGACGCCTTGCCCGCCGAGCGCCATGCACTGGTGCGCGGCACCGACCTCCCGCACATGGTGGTGATGGCCATGGACGGCTACATCATGTACCGCCACACCGTGCCCGAGAGAACCTGCGGGGACGCCACCATCGACGCCTTCTGCCGCATGCTCAGCGGCGCAGACCCGGCCTCGCGCTGAGCAAAGACCGGCTCAGCCCGCGATCTCCGCCCCGCGCGCCGCCAGCAGCCCGCGCAGCAGCGAGCGGTGGCAGCGCGCCTCGTCCTCGCAGTAGCAGCCGACCGCGAACGACGTCTGCTGCGACAGCGCGGCCAGCAGGTCGAGGCTGCGGCTCGCGTCGGGCTCGGCCATCTCGCGCTGGTAGTGGCGGGTGAAGACGGCCCATTGCGCGGGCGTCTCGGCATGCTGGCCCAGCTTCATGGTCTCGGCCGAGGGCGCGAGGTTGGGGTACCAGACGTCGTACCAGTCCTGGCTGGCGAACTCGGTCTTGGGCACGCCGCGCGGCGGGCGCCGCACGGTGCCGATGCGCAGGCCTTCGCCGGGCCCGCGCGGGCTGCCGAGGCGGACGATGTGAACGGGCATGGCGGTCTCCTTTGTCTTCTTCGAATGATCGTGCTCAGCTGCCGACGATGCCACCATCGCGCCGCCGCACCACCACCGTGGCCGAGCGCGGCCGGGTGCTGACGGGCGTGGCGCCGTCGGGCCAGGCGGGCAGCAGGGCGCCCGTGGCCGCATCGACGCGTTCGGCGGGATGCTGCACGTTGACGAACAGCGTGCGACGGTCGGGCGTGAGCACGCAGCCGGTGATCTCGCAGCCGTTGGGGCCGACCAGGAAGCGGCGGATGCGGCCGCTCGCGGGGTCGGCGCACAGCAGCTGGTTGTTGCCCATCGGCGCCTGGGTGTCGCTGCCGTTGCGCTGGGTGCTGCCCATGTCGGTCTGCACCCAGAGCAGGCCGCCGCTGTCGAAGTGCAGCCCATCGGGCGAGCCGAAGGCGTCGGCATCGGCCTGCGGGTAGCGCGCGCCCGCGCCGGGCTGCGCGGGGTCGCCGGCGAGCACGAAGTGGTCCCAGGCGAAGCCCAGGCTCGCGGCGTCGCCCTCGTCCTCGCGCCAGCGCAGGATGCCGCCCGAGACGTTGCGCTCGCGCGGGTTGGCCGCGTCGGCCGCGGGCTGGCCGGGTTCGCCGCGCAGGATGTTGTTGGTCAGCGTGACGTAGACCTCGCCGGTCTGCGGATGCACCGCGATCCATTCGGGCCGGTCCATCTTCGTGCCGCCGACCACGTCGGCCGCGAGCCGCGCATGCAGCAGCACCTGGGCCTGGTCGGCGAAGCCGTTGGCGGCGTCGATGCCGCCGCGGCCGTGCGTGAGCTCGAGCCAGCGGCCGCGGCCGTCGGCGTCGTAGCGCGCGACGTAGAGCGTGCCGTGGTCGAGCAGCGTGCGGTTGGCCGCGCGCGCCGCCGCATCCTGGCCCGGGCGCACGGTGTCGCGGCTCACGAACTTGTAGATGTACTCGAAGGCCGCGTCGTCGCCCATGTAGACCGCCACCCGGCCGTCGCGGGCCAGCCGGCAGGTCGCGCTCTCCTGGCGCTTGCGGCCCAGCGCGGTGCGCTTGACGGGCGTGGACCGGGGGTCGAAGGGGTCGATCTCGACCACCCAGCCGAAGCGGTTCGGCTCGTTGGGATGCTTCGACAGGTCGAAGCGCTCGTCGAAGCGCCAGTACTCGACCCATTGCGTGCCGGCCACGGTGCCGTAGCGCCTCTGGGCCGGCGTGGCCTGGGCCGCGGCCTGCTTCGGGCCGCCGAAGTAGCCGTGGAAGTTTTCTTCGCAGCTGAGGTAAGTGCCCCAGGGCGTGACGCCCATCGCGCAGTTGGCGAAGGTGCCCAGCACGCGCGTGCCCTCGGGGTCGGCCGCGGTGCGCAGCCAGGGCGTGCCGGCGACCGGGCCGGCGATGCGCATCGGCGTCGCGCCGTGGATGCGGCGGGCAAAGCGCGAGGGCAGCACCTGGCGCCAGCCATCGGCCGCGCGCTCGATCTCGATCACCGACACGCCCATCGCATGCAGCGACTTGCGCACCTTCGCCGCGGTCCAGCGGTCCACGCCGTCGGTGTGCAGCCAGCGCTCGTCGGTGTACTCGTGGTTCATCACCAGCAGCCCGCGCCGGCCGTCGGTGCCGAGCGGGAAGAAGTGCATGCCGTCGTGGTGCATGCCGGCCTGCAGCGCCTGGTCGGCCGCGCTGTTGCTGCCGTCGGGCGCGAAGGCCGGCATGGCGCCGATGATGCCGGTGGGCGCGCCCCACGGGTAGAGGATCTCGGCCGCGTACTCGGCCGGCAGGGTGAGGCCGTCGTGCAGCGTCACGGGCACCGGGCTGAAGCCCAGCATCGCGGGCGAGGCCGGGCGCGGCGCACCCACGGCGGATTCGGCGAGCAGGGCGACCAGCGCAGCGGCACCGGATTGGAGGAAGACGCGGCGGTCGAAGTTCATGGCATCGCCGCGCAAGAAGGGGGCAGGGAAGGGCAGGCTGGCATCCCCCGATGATGCCGCGCCCGCGGCCGGGCTCAGCGCGTGGTTTCGGGGCCCTGGTTGGCGAGGCCCACGGTGGGCAGGCGGCACTCGATCACCGCGTTCAGCGTGCCGTTGGCGAGCACATAGCGCACCTCGGTCACTTCCATGCGCTGCAGCGCCGCCTCCTCGAGGCCGGTTTCGATGATCTCGCCGAGGCGCGGCACGGCGCTCGCGGCATCGAGCTGGATGTCCTGGACCGTTCCGTTGGTCAGCAATCGCAGAAGAGTGGGCATGGGGAGGACTCCTGAAACATCAAAGTACCTACTCTGGCCCGCTGCAGCCCGGGCCCCTGTGGGCCAACACGCAGCCGGCGCGCAGGACCGCGCAGG
This sequence comes from Variovorax sp. UMC13, assembly GCF_014170375.1. Lineage (GTDB taxonomy): Bacteria > Pseudomonadota > Gammaproteobacteria > Burkholderiales > Burkholderiaceae_C > Variovorax. The sequence continues at coordinate 54,760 of NZ_LZZW01000019.1, forward strand.
CATGCGCGTTTTGTAACAACACGCTAAGCTTCAGGCTTCGTGCCACGTGGTGGCCCCTGATGCCAAAGGATGCGCCTTGCCAGCTCCAGACGATCGCAACGAAACCGAGGTCCGGCGTTTCGACGACGACGGTTGGACGGTGCGCATCCACCTCACCGGCACCGGTCCCGACGGCTTCCTCGCCGGCCATGCCGACGTCTCGCAGGCCGGCCTGCCCCGCTGCCGGCTCATGCTGGTCGGGCAGCGCCATGATCCCGCCTCGGCCACCGAGGTGCTCGAGACGCGGGCACGCGATTTCATTGCCGACTGGAGCCGCCGCGACCACAGCGGACGGACCGGTTTCGCCGAACTCTGAGGCAGGAGCGGACATAGGCCGAAAACCGTAGGACCGACCATGCTGCCGATTGGCGGTGCCGTCCGACGGCGCAACCTCGTCATTCGCTGAAAATTAAAAACGGGGAGCTTGACGACTCTGTGAGGAGGCCGACATGAAGTTCGTGGTGATTCAGGAAGTGGGTGGGCGTTGGGTGTGGGAGCTTCGGAACATCGATGGCGATGCGGTGTGCCGCAGCGCCATGGGATTCAAGGATCGGGAGCAGGTCTTCAAGGCCATCCATGCGGTGCGCGGCAATGCGCCGCGCGCGCTGGTTTTCGATCCGCTGGGCACCCTGTACGAAGGGGTGTGACGGCCGTCTTTCGACAATTTTCAGTCGAGCTTCAGCGGCGGCGGTTTCGACAGAGATGGGCGACGGCGGCTGGACCGGTGACCTTCCGCGTCACCTTCTGGCCGGCAGCGTGGGTGCTCAGTCTAGAATGAGAACCATTCTTGTTTGAAGGCGGCGTGTGCCGTCGCGCATCGCTGCCATGTCCGCCGCCGAACCTGCCCTGCACCCGCACATCCGTACGCTCTACAGCGCGCACCACGGCTGGCTGCAGGGCTGGCTGCGCAAGAAACTGGGCAATGCCTTCGATGCGGCCGACCTGGCGCAAGACACTTTCGTCCGCCTGCTCTCGGCCCCCGACGACACGCCTGAGAAGCAGGGCGACTGGCAGCTGCACGAACCGCGGGCCTACCTGACGCTGATCGCCAAGCGGCTGATGGCCAACCTCTACCGCCGGCGTTCGCTCGAGCAGGCCTACCTCGAGGCGCTGGGCGCGCTGCCCGAGCCGATGGCGCCCTCGCCCGAGCAGCAGGCCATCATCCTCGAGACGCTGCAGGAGATCGACGCCATGCTCGACGGCCTGGCGCCCGCCGTGCGCCAGGCCTTCCTGCTGGCGCAGCTCGAAGGCCTGGGCTATGCGGAGATCGCGGCAAAGCTCGCGGTGAGCGAGCGCACCGTCAAGCGCTACATGGCCGAGGCGATGGCGCGCTGCATCCTGCTGGCCAGCGAATGAGCGCCATCCGCGAGGACGTGGCCCTGCAGGCCGCGCAATGGTTCTTCCTGTTGAATTCCGGCGAGGCCACGGCCGCCGACCGCCGGCGCTGGGCGCACTGGCGCGCGGCCGACCCGACGCACGACCTCGCCTGGCAGCGCGCCGAGCGCGTGAGCCTGAAGTTCGACCTGCTGCCCCGCATGCTGGCCGCGCCGGTGCTCGGCCGCGCGATGCGTGCCGACCGGCGCGCGGCGGTGAAGGCGCTGGCGCTGCTGGTCGCGGCCGTGCCCGCGGGCTGGCTGGCCTGGCGCGCCGTGCCCGCGCGCGAATGGCTGGCCGCGCACCGCACCGCGACCGGCGAACGGCGCGAACTGCGGCTGCCCGACGGCACGCGCCTGGTGCTCAACACCGCCACCGCGCTCGACGTGGCCTACGACGACCATCTGCGCCTGCTGCGCCTGCGCGCGGGCGAGATCCTGGTCGAGACCGCGCCCGATGCGGTGCCGCCCGATCACCCCGCCTACCGGCCGCTGGTGGTCGAGACCGCGCAGGGCCGGCTGCGCGCGCTGGGCACGCGCTTCGTCGCACGGCAGTTCGACGAGGGCCGCAGCCACGTCGCGGTGCTCGAAGGCGCGGTCGAGGTGCGGCCGGAGCGCGCCGCCGACCGGCCGGTGGTGGTGCAGGCGGGCGAGCAGGCCGGTTTCTCCTCGCACGCGGTGGACGCGGTGACGCCCGCGGGGCCGCAGGTCGACGACTGGTCGCGCGGCATCCTGCGCGCGCGCGACATGCGGCTGCAGGACTTCGTGGCCGAGCTGGGCCGCTACCGGCCCGGCGTGCTGCGCTGCGACCCGGCCGTGGCCGAGTTGCGCATCTCCGGCGTGTTCCAACTGCGCGACACCGGCCCGGTGCTCGACAGCCTGCCGCAGGCACTGCCGGTGGACGTGCGCTACCGCACACGCTACTGGGTGACGGTCGTCGCACCGGGCGGCTGAGCCCGACGTGCCTCGATGCGTCGCGGGGCATTTAGAAAAAAACTGTCGCGCCGTGTCCCTTTTCCTTCTCTCGCGTGTGAAGCCTTGAGGAACAACCACTTCACACCTTTCCGGAGAGAGAAATCCATGGCCCGCCGCCGACCTTCCGCTTTCGTTCGCCACACCCCTTCGCACCGCGTGCTCTCGCTGGCCGTCCATGCCGCCGTGCTGGCCATGGGCCTGGCCGCCGCCGGTGCCTCGGCACAGCCGGCCGCCGCCGCCACGGCAGCGGCCGAGACGCAGAAGGTGTACCGCATCGCCGCCGGCCCGCTCGACGAGGCCCTGGGCGGCTTCGCGGCCGCGGCCGGCGTGAGCATCACCGTGCCGCCGGCCCTGGTGCAGGGCAAGAGCACGCGCGGCCTCGAGGGCGGCTTCACCGTGCGCGACGGCTTCGCGCGCCTGCTGGCCGGCTCGGGCCTCGAGGTGACCGGGGGCGCGGGCGGTGCCTTCGCGCTGCGCCGTGCCGTGGCCGGCGACACCGAGGCTAGCGGCAGCACCCTGGCCTCGGTCACCGTCACCGCGCAGGCCGAGCGCGCGGCGACCACCGAAGGCACGCGCTCCTACGCGACCCGCGCCACGACCATCGGCAAGACCGAGCAGGCGCTCAAGGACATCCCGCAATCGGTCAGCGTGGTCACGCGCCAGCGCATGGACGACCAGAACCTGCTGAGCCTCAGCGACGTGGTGAGCAACACCACCGGCCTGGTCGCCACGCAGGGCATGGGTACGGGCATCGCGGTGACCGCGCGCGGCTTCCTGCTCGACACCATGCAGTACGACGGCGTGGCCGTGCCGCGCAACACCTACTCGCTGGGCAACTGGGGCAGCGAGTCGCTGGTGTTCTACGACCGCGTGGAGGTGCTGCGTGGCGCGGCCGGCCTGCTGCAGGGCGCAGGCAGCCCCGGCGGTACGATCAACTTCGTGCGCAAGCGCGGCCAGGCCGAACGCACCGTGAGCCTGACCGGCAAGGCCGGCTCCTGGGACCGCTACGGCGTGCAGCTCGATGCCGGCGGCCCGCTCAATGCCGAAGGCACGCTGCGCGGCCGGCTGGTGCTCGACGAGGACCGCGGCCATTCCTTCATCGACAGCGTGTGGAGCCGCACCCGCTCCAGCTACGCGGCACTCGACTACGACATCGATGCCGACACCACGGTCGGCCTGGGCGTGAGCAACAAGCACAGCCGTTCGCGCCCCACCTTCATCGGCCTGCCGCGCTACCGCGACACCCGCGACATCGGACTGCCACGTTCGACCTTCACCGGCGCGAACTGGAACCGGGCCTACAACGACCAGACCAGCGTCTATGCGGACCTCGAGCACCGCTTCAACGACCGCTGGGTGTTCAAGGCCTCCGCGCTCGGCATGAACGAGACGAACAGTTCGGTGCACCAGCGCATCGCGGGCGTCGTCAACGCCGACGGCAGCGGCCCCAACTACGGCGATTTCGCCACCGACCTGCGCGGCCGGCAGCGCGGGCTGGACGTCTACCTGCGCGGCCGCTTCGAGGCGCTGGCCATGCCGCACGAAGTCGTGATCGGCGCCAACTACTCGAAGTACACCACCGACGATGCCTATGCGCGGGTCTGGACCCGGGGCGTCAACGTGTTCGACATCGACCACGACCGGCCATGGCAGGACTACGCCAGCATCGCCGCGCGCGGGTCCAGCACCCGAAGCAGCTACGACGTGCGGCAGAAGGGCCTCTACGGCACCTGGCGCGCCGGCCTGAGCGACTCGCTCACGGCCGTCGTCGGCGCCCGCGTGAGCTGGTACGACTCGGTGTACGCGCAGCCCCTGGACGACTACCGCAGCCCCAGCAGCGCCTCGGGCAAGGTCACGCCCTATGTCGGCCTGGTGCAGGCGTTGAACAAGCAGTGGTCGGCCTACGCCAGCTACACCGACGTCTTCGAGCCGCAGACCGCGCGCACCGCGGCCGGCGCGGTGCTCAAGCCGGTGCTCGGCAGCAACTACGAACTGGGTCTGAAAGGCGAGCTGATGGACGGGCGTGTGAACACCTCCTTCGCCGTCTTCCGCTACGACCACAAGAACCGCGCCGTGACCGACTTCGCCTCGGGCTTCGCCTGCGACGGCTGGTACTGCTCGAACGCCTCGGGCAAGGTGCGCAGCCAGGGCTTCGAGACCGAAGTCAGCGGCGAGGTGCTGCGCGGCCTGCAGCTCGCGGCGGGCTACACCTTCAACACGACCCGGTACCTGGAGGACGCGGAATACAAGGGCCAGGTCTTCGGCACCTGGACGCCCAAGCACCTGGTGCGCGTGTGGGCCGACTACCGGCTGCCGGGCGCCTGGAGCCGGCTCAGCATCGGCGGCGGCGTGAACCTGCAGAGCCGCGCGCTGAGCTTCGACCGCGCCTTCCAGGTGCCGGGCTTCGCCGTGTGGGGCGCCCGCATCGCCTACCAGGCGACGCCGACCGTGTCGGTCGCGGTCAACTTGAACAACGTGTTCGACAAGCGCTACTACATCCCTTCCTACAACGGCACGGACGGCAGCAACTACTACGGTGATCCGCGCAACGTGATGTTCACGCTGAAGTACACGCCGAAGCTGTGAGTCGACATCGACGCCCGATCCCGGGCGTCGAGATCGTGCTCAGAACCTGCCGCGCAGGCTCACCGTGACGCTGCGCGGCTCGCCGTAGAAGTTGCCCCAGGCCGGCGCGCCGATGGTCTGGTAGTAGCTCTTGTCGAACAGGTTGGCCAGGTTGAGCGAGGCCGACCAGTGGCGGTTGATCTGGTAGCCGACGCGCGCGCCCCAGACCGCGTACGAGGCCTGCTCCAGCGTGATCGCGCCGGTGGTGCGCGTGCTGGCGGTCTGGAAGTTCACGCCGCCGCCCAGCGTCCAGGCGTTGAGCGCGCCCGGCAGCCGGTAGTCGGTCCACACGCGCAGCATGTGCTTGGGCGAGTAGGTGCTCGCGAAATCGATGCCGGCGTTGGCGGTGTTGTCCAGGTACTTGAAGTGGTTGAGCGTGTAGCCGCCGAACACCTGCCAGCCCCGCGCCAGCTCGCCGCTGATCTCCGCATCCAGGCCCTGGCTGCGCACCTTGCCGGTGGACACCGAGCAATAGGTGCTGCGGGTGCAGACGTTGAGCAGGTCTTCCTGCGCGCGGTTGTTCTGGTCGATGCGGAACAGCGCGAGCGAGGCATTGACCTTGCCGTCGAACAGCTCGCCTTTCAGGCCCGCTTCGTAGTTGCGGCCCTTGATGGGCGGCAGCAGGTCGCCGCCGGCCGTCATCGCGTTCTGCGGCTGGAAGATGTCGGCATAGCTCACATAGGCCGACCACTGCGGGTTCAGCGCGTAGACCAGGCCGCCGTAGGGCGTGAGCACGCCGCTCTCGCGGAAGGGCTCGCTGGTGTCGGCGCCGGTCGCGCGGTCGCGGCTGCTGCCTGTGTAGCGGGTCACGCGCGCACCGGCGACCAGTGTCAACGGGTCGCTAAGGCTCAGGCGTGCCACGCCGTAGGCGCCCGATTGCGTCATGCGCGTGATGGTGTCGCCGCCGCGGTAGCTGTTGGCGGCGAAGGTGGCGGCGCTGGGCTCGGCGATGGCCGAGACCGGATCGAACACGTTGTTGGCCACGCCCACCATCTGGATCAGCGCGAAGTCGCTGTGGTTGACCATGCGCCCGGTGTTGGCGCCGAAGCTCAGCGAATGCCGCCGGCCGAAGGCATCGAACTTGCCGTCGACGGCGAGGTCCAGCGTCTTGTTGTCGGTCTCGAAGTCGAACAGGCCGCCATACATCACGTTGCCGGCCAGCGTGCGCGGGTTGACGGCGCCGAGCGCGAAGGCGTACTTGATGTCGTGCTGCTCGCGCACGTAGCCGGCCGTGAGCTTGAGCGACCAGTCGGCATCGAAGCGGTGGGCGAGTTCGGCGAAGACCGTGCGCTGCTCGCTGTTCCAGCGGTTCCAGTCGGCCATCAGCGCGGTCGATCGGCGCAGGTGCAGGTCGGCGCCGTCGCTGTAGCGCGGCAGGCCCTGGAAGAAGGGCGTGGACTTCAGCTTCTCGTGGCTGGCACCGAGGGTGAGCAGGGTCCGCGGGCCGATGTCGGCCTCGAGCACGCCGTACAGCACGCCGGTGCGGCTCTTGGCGGTGTCGTAGAAGTAGTCGCGGTCGTTGGCGCTCGCCACCACGCGGCCGCGCAGCGTGCCGGCCTCGTTGATCGGGCCGCTGGCGTCGAGCTCGGTGCGCAGATTGTTCCACGAGCCCGCGCTGGCCGACAGTTGCAGCTGCTTCTCGGCCGTCGGCCGCTTGCGCACCATGTTGATGGTCGCACTGGGCGCGCCCGCGCCCTGCAGCAGGCCGGTGGCGCCGCGCACCACCTCGACGCGGTCCAGCGTGGCGGCATTGCTGGTGAAGTTGTTGGCCTGCGGGTAGTAGAAGGCACGGTTCACGCCGTCGAACTGGTAGGTGTCGACGCGGAAGCCACGCGAGTAGACGTAGCGGCCGCCCATCGGGCTGTCGTACATCGTGATGCCCGTGGTCTGGGCCAGCACCTCGTCGATGGTGTTCAGGTTCTGGTCATCCATCTTCTGGCGCGTGACGACCGTGATGGACTGCGGGATCTCTTTCAGCGCCTGCTCGCCCTTGCCGACGGTCACGACACGGCTGGCGTAGGAGCCCGAGCCTTCGGTGGTCGCGCTGCGTTCGGCCTGCGCGGTGACGCGCACTTCGCTGAGCGTGTTCGTGACGGCGTTCCCCGGCGCGGAGGCACTGGCGCCGGGTGGCGACGGGCGCAGCGTGTAGCCGCCACCCGCGCGCGGCACGGCGTCGAGCCCCGTGCCGGCGAGCAGGCGGGCGAAGCCGTCGCCCACCGCATGGCTGCCGCGCAGGCCCGCGGTCTGGCGGCCTTCGGCCAGCGACGGCTCGAAGGACAGCGTGACACCGGCCTGCGCGGCAAAGCGCGAGAGCGCCGGGCCCAGCGCGCCGGCGGGGATGTCGGAGCTGGCGCTGGCGGCGGCCGGCGCGCCCGCCTGCGCCATCGCGGCGCCCGCGGCGCCGAGCGCGAAGGCCAGGCACAGCGTGCGCACGCCCTGGGCCACGGCGCTCGGGCGCGTGGGCATGGAGAGGGAGGTGAGCCGCGCGGGCGCGGTGCGGGAGGGATGCAATGCCATGGTTCCTGGGTCCTGTTCTTGCCGCGCTCACAGCACGGCTCCATGGCTTGCCCGACGAACGCAGGAAAAGGGACAGGCGGACGCGAAAGAATTTCAGATGGGCAGCACCGTCACCCACCAGCGCGTGCGGGTGAGCACCTGCACCGGCAGCGTGCTGGCCACCATCGACAGCACGTAGTCGGTGTCGCGCAGCTGGAAGGCGCCGGAGATGCGCAGCTCGGCCACCTCCGGGCTGCAGTGCAGCAGGCCGGGCCGGTAGCGCGACAGCTCGGCGCAGAAGTCGGCCAGCCGCAGGTTCTCGGCGTAGAGCACGCCCTGGGTCCAGGCCTGGCTCTCGGGCGACACGGCCGTCAAGGGCGAGGCACCCTGGTGGCGCAGCAGCGTCTGCCGGCCGGCCGGCACCACCAGCGCGGGCGACGAGGCGCCGCGCAGGGTGACTTCGACCGCGCCTTCGGTCACGGCCAGGCGGATCTCGCGCTGCGCTTCGTCACCGTCCTGGCGCACCGTGAAGCGCGTGCCCAGGGCACGCAGCCGGCCGAGTGCGGTCTCGACGACGAAGGGACGTGCGTCGGCGGCGGTGCGGACCTGGATCGCGCCCGCGCGCAGCCGCAGCGTGCGCTGCCCGGCGTCGATGCGCACGTCGATCGCGCTGCCGGTGTCGAGCAGCACGCGGCTGCCGTCGGCCAGCTGCACTTCGCGCCGTTCGCCGGTGGCGGTGCGGTGGTCGGAGGTCCAGGCTTCCCAGGGCGCGAGCCGCCAGCCCAGCCAGGCGGCGGGCGCGGCGGTGGCGAGCAGGGCGAGCGTGCGCAGCGCGGCGCGGCGGTTGCCGCGCACCTGCCGCGCCAGCACCGGCACGCCGACCCCCGAGGGCACGGCGCCGAATTTCTGCGACAGCCGCTCTGCGCGCTGCCAGGCGCGCTCGTGCGCCGGGTCCGCCTCGCGCCAGGCCGCGCAAGCCGCGTGATCGGCTTCGCGCGCGCGGCCCGAGTGCAGCCGCACCAGCCATTGCGCGGCCTCGCGCAGCACGGCGGCGTCGGGCGCGGGCGGGGGCAGGGCGCTCATTCCATGACCGCCAGGCAGCGTTCGAATCCCTGCGCCATGTAGCGCTTGACCGTGCGTTCGCTGACGCCCAGGCGCTCGGCGATCTGCGCATAGCCCAGCCCTTCGAGCTGCGACAGCACGAAGGCTTCGCGCGCCTTGGGCGCCAGGCCGTCGAGCATGGCGTCGATCTCGTCCAGCGTCTGCAGCAGCTGCAGCCGCTCCTCGGGCGACAGCGCCAGCGGCTCGGGCATGAGCGCGAGCGCCTCGAGGTAGGCGCGCTCCAGCGCCTGCCGGCGCCAGTGCTCGCTGACCACGCCCTTGGCCAGGGTCGTGAGGTAGGCGCGCGGCTCGCGCAGCGTGGGCAGCGCCTGCGGCCGCAGCAGCACGCGCACGAAGGTGTCCTGCGCCAGGTCGGCCGCGCTGTGCGCGCAGCCCAGGCGCCGGCGCAGCCAGGTGCTGAGCCAGCCGTGGTGCGCGGTGTAGAGCGCCTGCACGGCGGAGGTGTCGGCGGAGGGCATGGAAAAGCGGTGATGCCAATGCAATTGAGAATTAATCTCATTTTATAATCAACGGTGTCCTGGCGCGTTGCGCGGGACCCTTCCGCTTCTCCGTCCGAGTGCCGCCATGCCCGCCGCCCCCTCCGTCCTCCACCGCCACATCGACACGCTCTACAGCGACCACCATCGCTGGCTGCAGGGCTGGCTGAGCCGCAGGCTGGGCAACGCCTTCGAGGCGGCCGACCTGGCGCAGGACACCTTCGTCCGGCTGCTGGGTGCGCCGTCGGCGCCCGCCGAGGGCGCGCTGCGCGAGCCGCGGGCCTATCTCGCGACCGTGGCGCGGCGGCTGCTGCTCAACCACCTGCGGCGCCGCGCGCTGGAGCAGGCCTACCTCGACGCGCTGGCGGTGCTGCCCGAGGCCCAGGCGCCGTCGCCCGAGCAGCAGCTGGTGATCCTGCAGGCGCTGCAGGAGATTGACGCCATGCTCGACGGCCTGCCGCCCAAGGTGCGCGGCGTGTTCATCCTGTCGCAGATCGACGGCCTGACCTACGCCGCGATCGCCGAGGAAATGAAGATCAGCCTGCGCTCGGTCAAGCGCTACATGGCGCAGGCGATGACCGAATGCATCCTGCTGGCGGCATGAGCGCCGCTGTCGAGCCGCCGCTGTCGCGCCAAGTCGCCGCGCAGGCGGCCGAGTGGTTCGTGCTGCTGCATTCGGCCGAGGCCACCGCGAACGACCGGCGGGCCTTCGAAGGCTGGCTGGCGCGCGCGCCCGAGCACGCCCGCGCATGGCAGCGCGCCCTGCAGGTGAGCCAGCGCGCGGGCCATGTGCCGCCCGCGCTGGCGACCTCGACGCTGCAGCGCCCGCGCAGCCGGCGCGCGGCCGTGCGGGCCCTGGTGCTGCTCATGACGGCGGCACCGGCGGGTTGGCTGGCCTGGCGCCACGCGCCACCGCAATGGACCGCCACGCACGCCACCGCCACCGGCGAACAGCGCGAGGTGCAGCTGCCCGACGGCACGCACATCCGCCTCGACACCGCGAGCGCCATCGACCTCGCCTACGACGCCACCCAGCGCCTGGTGCTGCTGCGCGCGGGCGCGGTGCTGATCGAGACCGCGCGCGACCCGGCCGGCCGGTCCTTCCTCGTGCGCACCGCCGAGGGCACGGCGCGCGCCATCGGCACCCGCTTCGTGGTGCGGCAGCAGGCGCAGCGCAGCCATGTCGCGGTGCTGGAGGGCGCGGTCGAGCTCCGCACACGCGAGGGCGGGGCGGTGCAGCTGCTGCAGGCCAGGCAGCAGGCCGGCTTCGACGCCTTGCACATCGACGCGGTCGCGCCGGCCGATGCCGGCGCCGGCCAATGGGCGCGCGGCATCCTGGCGGTCGACGACATGCGGCTCGATGCCTTCATCGCCGAGGTGGCGCGCTACCGCCCGGGCCTGCTGCGCTGCGAGCCTTCGGTGGGCGGCCTGCGCATCACCGGCGCCTTCCAGCTGGCCGACACCGACGCGATCCTGCAGAACGTGGCGCAGCTGCTGCCGTTGGAAGTGCGCTTTCGCACGCGCTACTGGGTCACGCTCGCGGCGCCCGAAAAGCAGCGCTAAAGTTTTTTTCGCATCCGGCTGGCCCCTTCCTGCGGCCCGGCGTGTCCTCTTCGATGTGCTCTCTTCAACCTCATCGACGGACGTGCTCCAAGGAATCAAGAACATGGCTTCCCGCCCCGACCCCCGCTGCCGTGCGGCCGCTGGTCATTCCTCCTCTCCATTGAAAAGCGCCTTGCGCGCCACCTGCATCGCCACCGGCCTGCTGGCCGCGATGGCCGCCGCGCCCATCGCTCTCGCGCTGGCCCCGGGCGCCGAAGCGGCACGCAGCTTCCAGGTGCCCGCCGGCCCGCTGGCCACGGCGCTGGCCGGCTTCGCCGCCGATGCGGGCGTGAGCGTGAGCGCGCCGCCCGAGCTGGTGCGCGGCGTGGTGTCGCCCGGGCTCGCCGGCAGCTTCGCCGTGCCCGAGGCGCTCACGCGGCTGCTGGCCGGCACCGGCCTCGAGGCCGTGCCCGGCGCCGCGCGCACCTGGGTGCTGCGCCGCAGGGCCGCGGCCCCGGTGGCCGAGGCCGCGGGCGGCACGCTGAGCGAAGTGCGCGTCACCGCCACCGCGATCAACGATGGCACCACCGAAGGTTCGGGCTCGTACGTCGCGGGCCCGTCCAGCACCGCCACGCGCCTGGGCCTGTCGCTGCGCGAAACGCCGCAGTCGGTCAGCGTGATCACACGCCAGCAGATGGACGACCAGGGCCTGACCAACCTGCCCGAGATCCTCGAGAAGACCGTGGGCGTGACCGTGGGCCGCAACGACAGCGAGCGCGCGACCTTCTATGCGCGCGGCTTCTCGGTCGAGAACTTCCAGTTCGACGGCGTGCCCAACACCATGGACAGCGCCAGCCAGTTCACCACCTCGCTGGCCGACAGCGCGATCTACGACCGCGTCGAGATCGTCAAGGGCGCGACCGGCCTGCTGACCGGCGCCGGCAACCCCTCGGCCACGATCAACCTGGTGCGCAAGAAGCCCACCAGCGAGTTCGCCGGCAGTGTGTCGGCGGGCGTGGGTTCGTACGACCGCTACCGCAGCGTCGGCGACTTCTCCGGTCCGTTGAACGAGAGCGGCAGCGTGCGCGGGCGGGTGGTGGCGGCGGTGCAGAACGCCAACGCCCATGTCGACCGCTACGGGCGCGACACGCGCAACCTTTACGGCATCGTCGAGGTCGACCTCTCGCCGCGCACCTTGCTGAGCCTGGGCGTCGACCACATGGAGACCCGCGCCAAGGGCGCCAGCTACGGCCACATCCCGCTGTTCTACAACGACGGCACGCAGACCCACTTCCCGCGCAGCTTCAACCCGGCCGCGAACTGGTCGTACTGGAACAACGAGAGCACCAACGCCTTCGCCACGCTCAAGCACGACTTCGGCAACGGCTGGAAGCTCGACCTCGCGACCAGCTACCTCAAGCAGTCGCGCGACGTGGAGGTCGGCGCGGCCAGCTATGGCGCCATCGATGCGCTGACCGGCGCGGGCATCAGCCTGCTCTCGGCCAAGATCCCGACCACGGCCACCGTGCCTTCGCTGAACGCCGCGGTGTCGGGTCCGTTCGAGCTGTTCGGCCGGCAGCACGAGCTGTCCCTCGGCCTGGGCTGGTCGCGCCAGCGCCGCGAGGCCCCGGGCTATTCGAGCGCCTTCGACCCCATCGCCAACTACCTGAACTGGCAGGGCGATGCGCCGCGGCCGGACTTCGTCCACCAAGAAGACCGCAGTACCCGCATCACCGAAAAGGGCGTGTTCGCGGCCGTGCGGCTGCGGCCGACGGATGCGCTGTCGGTGATCCTCGGCACGCGCGTGAGCTGGTACAAGCTGTTCGACGAGACCACCGGCCTCGACGGCAGCTACAGCGTGGCCGACAACCTGTCGGTGAACCGCAAGGTCATCCCCTATGCGGGCCTGGTCTACGACATCGACCGGCAGTTCTCGGTCTACGCGAGCTACACCGACATCTTCAATCCGCAGACCTACTACAAGGACAGCGGCGACAGGCCGCTGCCGCCGCTGACCGGCAAGAGCGCGGAGATCGGCATCAAGGGCGAGCTGCTCGACCGGCGCCTGAACACCAGCCTCGCGCTGTTCCAGGTCAAGCAGCAGAACGCGGCCCAGTACGTGGGCTCGAGCCCGGTGACCGGGCTGGAGATCTACCGCGCCATCGACGGCGTCACGACCCGCGGGCTGGAGGCCGAGGTCTCGGGCCAGATCACGCCCGACTGGAACATCGCCGGCGGCTACACGCTGCGCCGCTCGACCATCCCGCCACAGCCCGACGAGATCCTGAGCGCGGTCAACACCAACCAGCCCAAGCACCTGGTCAAGCTCAGCACCAGTTACCGCCTGCCGGGCGACTGGCGCCGGCTGGTGATCGGCGGCTCCTTCTCGTGGCAGAGCGAGACCTACTACCAGACCTCCGACGGCACCGGCTGGCGCGCGACCCAGCCGGCCTATGCGCTGGTGGGCCTGATGGCGCGCTACGAGTTCGACCGGCACCTGAGCCTGGCGCTCAACATCAGCAACCTGTTCGACAAGACCTACATGCCGGGCCTGGGCTCCTACGGCACCGGCGTCTACGGCGACCGGCGCAGCGCGATGCTCAGCGCGACCTACAAGTTCTGAGCCCGGCGCGGCGGCGCGGGAGGAGGGGCCGGTCATGCTTCATTACAATGAGAACAATTCTTATTTGTAATGGGCGTCCGGCCCCTTTCTCATTCTTCGCGCACCGCCCATGTCCGCCGCGTCCGCCGACCCGCCCGCCTTCCATCCGCTCGTCCAGGCCTTCTACGTCGAGCACCACGGCTGGCTGCAGGGCTGGCTGCGGCGCAAGCTGGACAACCCCTTCGATGCGGCCGACCTGGCGCAGGACACCTTCGTGCGCCTGCTCGGCGCGCCCGGGCTCGAGCGCGTCGACGCGCCGCGCGCCTACCTCACGACGGTCGCGCGCAACCTGCTGATCAACCATGTGCGCCGGCGCGCGATCGAGCAGGCTTACCTCGATGCGCTCGCGCTGCTGCCCGAACCGGTGGCGCCGCCGCCCGAGCAGCGGCTCATGGTGCTCGAGACGCTGGTCGAGATCGACCGCCGCCTGAGCGGCCTGCCGGTGCAGGCCAAGAAGGCCTTCCTGCTCGCGCAGCTGGAGGGCCTGGGCCAGGCCGAGATCGCGGCCGCGCTGGGCCTCTCGGTGTCGACGGTCAAGCGCCACCTGGCCAAGGCGGCGATGCGCTGCTTCTTCCCTGCGTAGCGCCGTGAGCAGTCTTCATTTTCCCGGCGCCACCGACCCGGTCGCCCCCGCCATCGCGCGCCAGGCGGTGCAGTGGTGGATCGAGCTGCGCTCCAGCGAGTTCGACAGCGCACGGCGAACGCTGTGGGAGCGCTGGCGCGCCGCCGACCCCGCGCACGAAGCGGCCTGGCAGCGCATCGAATCGGTGGGCGGCCGGCTGGCGGAGATCCCCTCGCCGCTGGCCAGGGCCGCGCTGACGGCCGCGCCGGAATCGATGCAGCGCCGCCGCGGCATGCAGCTGCTGACGGCGCTGGTGGTGGGCGGCGGCGGTGCACTGGTCGCGAGCCAGTCGACCGCCTGGCATGCCTGGAACGCCGACCATGTGGCGGCCGTCGGCGAGCGGCCCGCGCTGGCGCTGCCCGATGGCGGCCGCGTGGTGCTCAATTCCGGCAGCGCGATCAACGTGCGCTTCGATGCCGAACGCCGCGTGCTGCAGCTGGTGCGCGGCGAGATCCTGGTGCAGACCGCGCCCGACGCGCGGCAGAGGCCTTTCCTGGTCCAGACCGGCGCCGGTTCGGTGCGCGCGATCGGCACCCGCTTCACGGTGCGGCTGCGCGACGACGCGGGCGTCGATGTCGGTGTGCTGCAGGGCGCGGTCGAGCTGCGCCCCGTCGATGCGACGGCCGAGCTGCGCGTGCTGCAGGCCGGCGAGGCCGGGCGCTTCACGCGCACACGGACCGGGGACACGACACCGCTCGACGCCGATGCGAGTGCCTGGGCCGACGGCATGCTGGTGGTCTCGCACATGCGCCTCGACGACTTCCTGGCCGAGCTCGGGCGGCACCGCCGGGGCCGGCTGGGCTGCGACCCGGCCATCGCCGGGCTGCAGGTCTCGGGCGCCTATCCGCTGGCCGACACCGACCGCGTGCTGGCCGCGCTGACCTCGGCGCTGCCGGTCGAAGTGCACACCTATACGCGCTTCTGGATCAGCGTGAAGCCGCGGCGCGCGCGGGGCTGAGCGCGCTTCGAAAAAAAAAGATGAGCTGATTCGACGGGGATGGCTGTCAAGCAAGGGGAGGGCGCGAATGACGCGGCCTGCTTCTTCTTCTTTCCGACTGTCCATTTCCTCGAAGGCGATCCCATGTTTTCACCCACCGGCCGGCGCGTGTGCGCCGCGAACGCAGCTTCTTCCACCATGCACCTGCAGCCGATCGCGCTGGCGGCGCTGATCGTGGCCGGCGCCGCCGCGCCGCAGCTCGCCTCGGCGCAGGCCGGGGCCGCGCGCGCACCGCAGCAGCAGGCCGTGGTTCAGCGCTTCGACATCCCCGCGGGCCCGCTCGAAGGCGTGCTCAACCGGCTGGGGCGCGAGGCGGGCGTGCTGATCGGCTTCGGCTCGGCCGTGACCGAGGGGCTGCGCAGCAACGGTGTCAGCGGCAGCCTGGCGGTGCAGGACGCGCTGTCGCGTGCGCTTGCGGGCACGGGCCTGGGGGCGGTGCGTTCAGCGGGCGGTGGCTATGCGTTGAGCGCACTGCCGGCGTCTGCCGCAGGGCCGGCCGACGCAGCGACAACGCTGCCAGCGGTGACGGTCAGTGCGCAGGCCGAGCGCAGCGCCGTGACGGAGGGATCGGGCTCCTATGCGGCAGCGGGGCCCAGCACTGCGGCGACCCGGCTGGCCCTGACGGCGTGCGAAACGCCGCAATCGGTGAGTGTCGTGACGCGCCAGCAGATCGACGATCGCGGCTTCCAGTCGCTGGAGGATGTGGCGCTCGACGCCACCGGCCTCAGCACGCGGCAGATCGGCGGCGGTGAGCGCACGCAGTTCTTCTCCCGCGGCTTCGAGGTGAACTCCTTCCTCGCCGACGGCGTTCCGCTCGCCTTCGACTACGACACTCAGGGCCTTGCGACCCTGGCCATGTACGACCGGGTCGAGATCATTCGCGGCGCGGCGGGGATCGTGACGGGAACCGGCAACCCTTCGGGAACCATCAACCTGGTGCGCAAGCGTCCTACGGCGACACCGCAGGTGTCGCTGACCGCCAGCGCCGGCAGTTGGGACAATTACCGTGGCGAGATCGATGCCGGCGGGCCGCTCAACGAAGCGGGCACCCTGCGCGGGCGCGCAGTGATCGCTTCCCAAAGTGCCGATACCTTCAAGAAGGCCTATAGCCATCAGCGGGATCTCTTCTACGGAACCCTGGAGGTCGACCTGGGGCGTGACACCACCTTGAGTCTGGGGGGCTACTTCAACAAGGAGGACAACCCCGGCGCCGACTGGAACGGCTTGCCGACCCGACGCGATGGCAGTTTCTATCCCTTCGCGAGGTCGACGCGACTGACCCCGGACTGGGCCTACTGGAACAAGAGGAACGCCAGCGTCTTCGCGGAGTTGGAGCACCGTTTCGACGGTGGCTGGAAGACCAAGGTCACGGCCCGCGCGTTGCAGGCCAAGATGGACATGCTCGGCACCTATCTGTATCCGCTCGATGACGCCACGTTGTTCGGACAGGGCGTGGGCGCCTATGCGTACAAGAAGAACCAATACAGCATCGACGGCTATGCGCAGGGACCATTCCAGTGGCTCGGTCGAACGCACGAGCTGGTGTTCGGTGGCAGCTATCGGAAGAACCGGGATGACGACGGCCCAGGTGGCTGGCCGAGCGACTACGACGTGACCGTGGATCCGATGAACTGGAACGCCAGCGCGGTACCGAGGCCTGTGATCGACTATCTCTGGTCGCGCAAGGGCTACCAGACGCAGGCGGGCCTCTACGGCACGGCCCGGTTCAGCGTCAGCGATCCGCTGACCCTGATGTTGGGCGCACGGGTGGACGCCTATCGGTACCAGATGCATCTGAGCTCAGGCACATGGAACGACGACAGTGCCTACAAGGTCAGCCACAAGCTGACGCCGTACGCAGGGCTCGTCTACGACATCGGTGCCAACCATTCCATCTATGCCAGCGGGACCAGCGTCTTCCAGCCCCAGAACAACCAGAATCCGCAAGGCGCGGTGCTGGCCCCGGTGACCGGAACCAACATGGAGATCGGGATCAAGGGCGAGTACCTGGGCGGAAAAATCAATGCCAGTGCCGCTGTGTTCCAGATCGACCAGAAGAACCTGCCCCTTCAATTGGCGCAGTACCGATGCCAATCGGCCGCCGCTTCCTGCTACGCGCAGGCCGGCGAAGTTCGAAGCCGCGGCGTGGAGTTCGAGATCGCCGGAGCGCTGACACCCGACTGGCAGGTGATGGCTGGCTACACCTACAACTCGGCGCAGTTCGTTCGGGATTCGGACGCTGGCGTTGCCGGTACGCGCTACGACACGCAGACCCCGCGGCACCTCCTGAAGTTGTCGACCAGCTATCGCCTGCCGGGCGTCCTGAGCGCCTGGCGTGTCGGGGGCGCGTGGAGGACCCGGAGCGAGACGAGCACCACGTTCGGCGTGCGTCAGGGTGGCTACACGCTCATCGATCTGATGGCGTCCTATGCGGTGAACCGTCACCTCGACATCCGCCTGAATCTCTACAACGTCACGGACAAGTACTACTACCAGACCATCGGGAGCACGCAGGACAACAACCACTTCGGCACCCCCCGCAACGCATTGCTCACGGTGAACTACAGGTACTGAGTCGCGCTGTGACGGGACCTGCGAGCGGTGCAGGGGGGCATGTCGGAGCGGAGGCTGGCTACAATGAAATAAGAACCATTCTTAATTGACCGTCGGCTCCGCGCCCCGGTGAAGCCCTGGGAAGCCGCCATGCATGCCGCCGAGATCCACCCCTGCAGCGAGCGCAGCGAAGTCGCCGCGCTCTATGCCGACCACCACGGCTGGCTGCAGGGCTGGCTGCGCAGGAAGCTGGGCAATGCCTGCGATGCGGCCGACCTGGCGCAGGACACCTTCATGCGCCTGCTGGTGGCGCGCCAGCCCGAGGTCATCGTCCAGCCGCGCGCCTACCTGACGCGCATCGCCCAGAACCTCCTCGTCAACTGGTACCAGCGCCAGGCGCTGGAGCGGGCGTATCTCGAGGCGCTGGCCGTGCTGCCCGAGGCGCAGGCGCCCTCGGCCGAGCATCGGCTGGTCATCCTCGAGACACTGCACGAAATCGACGCCATGCTCGACGCGCTCAAGCCGCAGGCGCGGCGCGCCTTCCTGCTGTCGCAGATCGAGGGCATGAAGTACGAGGACATCGCGCGCGAGCTGGGCGTGTCGTTGGTCACGGTCAAGCGCTACATGCAGCAGGGCTTCCGGGGCTGCCTGGCGTTGATGGCATGAGCGCCGCGCCGGGCCGCCCCAAGCAAGCTCGCACCGCAGCGCGCAGCGCGCAGCGCGGAGGTTCTTGAATGAGCGCAGGTCTCGACGCACGCGTGCTCGACGAGGCCGCCGACTGGCTGATGCGCCTGCACGACAGCCGCGCCACGCTCGCCGACCGGCAGGCCTGCGAGCGCTGGCAGCGCGCCGATCCCGCGCATGCGCAGGCCTGGGCGCGGGCCGAGCTGTTGATGCACAAGCTGGGCGGGCTGCCCTCGGCGCTGGCGATGCCGGCATTGGGCCGGCCGGCGCACGCGGGCCGACGGGCCGCGATGGTCAAGCTGGCCGCGCTGCTGGCGGCCGCGCCCGCGGGCTGGCTCGCCTGGCAGGTGGCCGACGCGCAGGGCTGGACCGCCACGCACCGCACCGCCACCGGCGAGCGCAGCGAACTCACGCTGGCCGACGGCACGCGCGTGACGCTCAACACCGCGAGCGCGCTCGATGTGCGCTTCGATGCCCATCAGCGCCTGCTGGTGCTGCGCGCGGGCGAGATCTTCGTCGCCACCGCGCCTGACAACGCCGCCGTGCACCGGCCCTTGCGCGTGGCCACGCGCCAGGGCCTGCTGCAGGCGCTGGGCACGCGCTTCACGGTGCGGCAGGACGCGGGCCGCACGCGGCTCGCGGTGCTCGAGGGCGCGGTGCGCATCACGCCCGACAGCGGCACCACGCCGGTGGTGGTCGAGGCCGGTGCGCAGTCCGCGTTCAGCCGCGAGGCCATCGACACGCCGAGCGCACGCGACCCCGACGCCAGCGCCTGGACGCGCGGCATGCTGGTGGCCGACCGCATGCGGCTGGCCGACTTCGCCGCCGAAGTGGCGCGCTACCGGCCCGGCCTGCTGGCCTGCGACGCGGCCGTGGCCGGGCTGCGCGTATCGGGCGCCTTCCCCATCGACGACACCGACCGCGTGCTGCGCATGCTGGTCTCGACCTACGAGGTCGAGGCGGTGTCGCGCCTGCGCGGGCACTGGGTCACGCTCGTGGCGCGCTGAGGAAGAAGATTTTTTTTGCAGCGCGCCTGATACTTTTTGCGATCTCGGCTGGCAAGGCGGGTGAACCCCTTTCTTGATCTGCTTGCCAAAGGTCCGCTTCCCATGTCCGTCCGTCCTTCCCGCGCCGCTTTGGCGCATTTCCGCTTCGCGGCTTTCCCTGTGGCCCTTCATCGCGCCCTGCTGGTGCTCGCGCTCGGCGGCGCCGCCTCGGCCTTCGCCGCCGGTCCGGTCGCGCTCGAGTCGATCGCGCCGCGCGCCTACGACCTCCCGGCCGGCCCGCTGGGCCGCACGCTGTCGGCCTTCGCGGCCGAGGCCGGCGTGGCACTGTCCTTCGACCCGGCCCTGACCGACGGCCGCACCGGGCCCGCGCTCTCGGGCCGCTATGCGGGCCGCGAGGCCATGGCCGCGCTGCTGGCCGGCAGCGGCCTCGAGGCGGTGGCGCGCGACGACGGCAGCTACGTGCTGCGCCGGCGCGCGGCGGCGCTGTCGTCGGCCACCACGACGGGTGAGTCGCTGCCCACCGTCACGGTCAGCGCCGATGCCGATCGCAGCGGCACCACCGAGGGCACGGGCTCGTACACCACGCGCGCCACCGCCGCGGCCACCGGCCTCTCGCTGGCGCTGCGCGACACGCCGCAGTCGGTCAGCGTGCTCACGCGCCAGCAGATCGAGGACCAGAACCTGGTCTCGCTCAACGAGGCACTGCGCAGCGTCACCGGCATCCATGTGGTCAGCTCCGACAGCGACCGCTTCGACTTCTATTCGCGCGGCTTCTACATCGACAACATCCAGTACGACGGCGTGCCGACCTCGCTCGGCCTCTCGTTCTACGGCGAGTCGGGCAGCGACACCACGATCTACGATCGGGTCGAGGTGGTGCGCGGCGCCACCGGCCTGCTGACCGGCGCGGGCAACCCTTCGGCCTCGATCAACCTGGTGCGCAAGCGCGCCGACAGCAAGGTCTTCACCGGCAGCGCCTCGCTGGGCGTCGGCTCGTGGAACCAGCACCGCGCAGCGGTCGACCTGTCGACGCCGATCACCGAAGACGGCCGGGTGCGCGGGCGCTTCGCCGCCATGACCGAGGAACGCGACTCGCACGTCGACCTCTACCACGCACGCAAGAACGCGTTCTACGCCGTGGTCGATGCCGACCTCACGCCCGCCACCACGCTCAGCGTGGGCGCCGACTACCAGTCGAACCGGCCCACGGGCTCGACCTGGGGTGGCCTGCCGCTGGTGTTCAGCGACGGCTCGATCGCCGACTGGCCGACCTCCAAGACCACGGCCGCGAACTGGACCCACTGGAACAGCACCAACCGCAGCGTGTTCGCCAACCTCGCACACCGCTTCGACAGTGGCTGGTCGCTCAAGGCCAACCTGTCGCACCGCGAGAGCGACTACGACGCCAAGCTGCTCTACCTGTTCAGCCAGCCCGATCCGGTGACGGGCCAGGGCCTGCGCGCGCTGCCCAACTACTCGGAATACAGCTTCCAGCAGAACAGCGCCGACCTGCAGGCCACCGGCCCCTTCACGCTGCTGGGCCGCACGCACGAGGCGGTGCTCGGGCTCACCAGCAGCCGCGCGCGCGAGGTCAAGGCCGGCCATGCGCGCACCGGTGCACTGGCCAGCACCGGCGACTTCCGCCAGTGGGATGGGTCCTTCGCCGAGCCGAGCTGGGGGCCGCTGACCATCAGCTCGCTCGACCGCACGCGTCAGGACGGCCTCTACGGCGCGCTGCGCCTGTCGTTGGCCGATCCGCTCAAGCTGATCCTCGGCGGCCGCCAGAGCAGCTGGGAGGTGCAGGGCCTGAGCGAGGCGCGCAAGCACGACGTGTTCACGCCCTACGCCGGCCTGGTCTACGAGATCGACCGCACCTATTCGGCCTACGCCAGCTACACCGACATCTTCCAGCCGCAGAACTACCGCGACACCAGCGGCGCCTACCTCGACCCCGTGACCGGCAAGAGCTTCGAGCTGGGCCTGAAGGGCGCGCACCTGGGCGGGCGACTCAACACCTCGTTGGCGGTGTTCCGCATCCGCCAGGACAACGTGGCGCAGCTCGACGGCAGCCAGGTCGTGCCCGGCACCACCGACTTCGCCTACTTCGGTGCCAAGGGCGTGACCAGCCGCGGCTTCGAGGCGCAGGTCTCGGGCGAGATCACACCCGACTGGAAGCTCTCGGCCGGCCTCTCGCGCACCGTGGCCGAAGATGCCGAAGGCACGGCCGTCAACGCCTGGGCGCCGCGCACGCAGGTGCAGCTGTTCAGCAGCTACCGGCTGCAGGGCGCCTGGCAGGCCCTCACGCTGGGCGGCGGCTTCACCTGGCAGTCGAGCACTTCGTCGAGCTTCTCGACCGCGAGCGCCGACGTGGTGTTCCGCCAGAAGTCCTTCGGCCTGCTGAACCTGATGGCGCGCTATGCGTTCACGCCGCAGCTTTCGCTGCAGCTCAACCTGAACAACCTGGCGGACAAGAAGTACTACGTCAACATCGATGGGCAAGGGCAATTCGGCACGCCGCGCAGCGTGATGGCGACGCTCAACTACAAGTTCTGATCGGGGTTGTCGACGGGCCGCGGCGTGCTGGTTGCGCGGTGAAGTCCCGGCGCCTCCGGCCGCGCTTGACACACGCGCTGCAGAAAAACTGTGGTTTTTGGGGGAACAGGCCTTCCCCGATGACCCCTTTTTCGATCTCGTTGGTCATGTATCAGGAGAGGCGCTTTTTCATGCGCCCCACCTGACCACCACCCCGATGCCTTCTTCCTCCATCCCCGCGCCCGCGGGCCTGCTCGTCCTGTCCCGCCTCGCGGCCGCCGTGTTCGGCGGCTATGCGCTGGCGGCGGCCACCGCGGTGTGCCTGGCGGCCGTGCTGCCGTCCGCGCGTGCCGACGCCGTGCTCGCCGGCATGCAATTCAGCTTCGTCGTCCACACGCTCGCCGTGGTCTGGGCCTTCTCGCCGGTGCGGCCGGCCCGTGTCTGGCTCGGGTTGCTAGGGCCGGCCGTGGTGCTCGCGCTGGTCGGCTGGCTGTGGCCGCGCGTGGGAGGCTGAGATGAGCAATTCACAGACCAAGGCGGCGCACAAGGCGCTGCGCAAGAAGGCCGCAGGCAACGGGGCCGGCGAGGGCGGCTTCCGCCAGGCGCAGGCCTGGCTGCACACCTGGTGCGGCCTGTGGTTCTCGTGGCTGTTGTTCGCGGTGTTCCTGACCGGCACGCTGGCGGTGTTCGACGAGCCGATCTCGCACTGGATGACGCCCGAGCACCATGCCGAGGAAGCGGCTGCCGCCGCAGCGCCGAAGGTCGCGACGGTCGGACGCGCGCAGCGCCTCGCCTGGGGCATGGCCTACATGGCCGAGCACCATCCCCAGGCGCAGATGTGGGAGCTCTGGCCTTCCGATGCACAGGGCGGCGGCGAACTGAAGGTGTACTGGTTCGATGCCAAGGGCCAGTACGTGGCCGCGGCATTGAACCCCGCGACCGGCGCCGCGCTGGCCGCCGACACCGCCACGCCGGTGCGCGGCACCCTGGCCGGCCACCACTTCGTCGACTTCCACTACGAACTGCACGCAGGCCAGGTCGGCCTGTGGATCGTGGGCATCGCCGCGCTGACCATGCTGGTGGCGCTGGTCTCGGGCGTGATCACGCACAAGCGCATCTTCAAGGACTTCTTCACCTTCAGGCCGAAGAAGGGGCAGCGCAGCTGGCTCGATGCGCACAACGCGGTCGCGGTGCTCACGCTGCCCTTCCAGCTGATGATCGCCTACACCGGCATCGTGATCTCGGGCATGACCTTCATGCCCGTGGCCAAGCTCGCGCACGACGGCAGCGACAAGGCCGCGCAGCAGCAGTTCATGGCCGAGCTCAACGGCGGCAAGCCGGCGCGCAGCGGCACCGCGATGCCCGTGCCCGATCTCGAATCCTTTGCCGCGCGCGGCCAGGCGCTCATGGGGCAGCCGGTGCGCGCGGTGGTGATCGACCACCCCGGCGACGCCGCGGCGCGCATCGGCGTCTATGGCTGGAACGGCGAGGCCGAATCGCTGCACCGGCTGAGCCCGACCTCCGGCATGGCCTCCTTCTCGGCCGCCACCGGCGAAGTGCTGCAGGTGCGGCTGCCCGGCGCGGCCGATGGCGGCACGGCCGCGCTCGCGCAGTCGGCGATGGGCGGCCTGCACATGGCGAGCTTCGGCGGCTGGGCCGTGAAGTGGCTCTACTTCCTCTGCGGCCTGGCGGGCACCGCGATGATGGGCACGGGCGCGATCCTGTTCATCGTCAAGCGCCGCGGCAAGCACGGCACCGAGTTCGGCGGCGCCACCGCGCGCGTCTACCGGTTGATCGAAGGGCTCAACGTCGCCGCGATCGCGGGGCTGGGCATCGCCTGCATCGGCTACCTCTGGGCCAACCGCCTGGTGCCGCTGGGCCTCACGCAGCGCGCCGATTGGGAACTGCGCGTGTTCTTCGGCCTGTGGCTGCTGGCGCTGCTCCATGCGCTGCTGCGCAGGCCGGGCGCTGCCTGGCGCGAGCAGATGGGCCTGCTGGCCGCGCTGTGCCTGCTGCTGCCGGTGCTGAACTTCGCCACCACCGGCGACTGGCCGCTGGCCCAATGGCTGCGCGGCGACTGGGAGAGCGCGGGCGTCGAGGGCGTGTCGGTCGCCTTCGGCCTGGCGGCCGTCGCTGCCTTGCGCTTCCTGCGCCGGCGCGAGCGGCACGGCGTCGCGCACGCGACGAAGAAGGCCGTGCATGCCACGCCGACCCCCACCCCCGCCGAGGCCTCGCCATGAACACCACCACCGCCTCGCTGCTGGCGCTCGCGCTGGCCTTCGCCGGCATGGCCGCGCTGGGCTTCGCGATGGACCGCCACCATGAGCAGCTCACGCGACGCCGCGAGACGCCGGCCCTGCAGCGCCGGCTGTTGCGCGGCCTGGGCAGCCTGCTGGTCGCGCTCGCGCTGGCGCCCTGCCTGATCGCCTGGGGCGGCAGCGTGGGCATCGTCGCCTGGCTGGGTTTCCTGAGTGCCGGCGCCCTGGGCGTGGCGCTGCTGCTGCCCTACCTGCCGCGCACGGCGGCCACGGGCGCGGCCCTGTCGGCCGTGGCCGGCGTGGCCTGCCTGGGCTGGTCGCTGGCATCGCCTTCCCTGTCTTTCTGAGCGGCCTGCGAGGCCGCCCGCGAACTTTCTTCATCCGATTCCTCCAAGGTCCATTCACCCATGACGTTCCTGTCCTCGTTCCGCCTTCGCCCGCTGTCCCGCACGTTGTCGCTGGCCGCCGCGCTCCTCTCGCTGGCCGGTGCCTCGCAGGCGCAGTACCTGTGGCTGCAGCGCGAAGGGCCGGTGGTCGAGGCGCGCATGGGTGACCTGGGCAAGGGCAGCCAGCCGCTGGCCGGCCTGCTCGCGCCGCGCGCCTTCCTGGCCGACGGCAAGGACCTGCCGCTCGCGGCCGAGGCCGAGCGCCTGGCCATCTCCGCGCCAGCCACGCCCGCCGACCTGCGCGTGGTCACCAGCCGTGTCGACGCCGCAGCTGCCACGCCGGTCCTGCATTACTACCAGGCCAAGCTCGGCCGCGCCGAGACCAAGGCGGTCAGCGACCTGGAACTGGTGCCGACCGAGCCCGACGGCAACACCTTCAAGCTGGTCTGGAAGGGCAACACCGTGGCCGCCTCGCAGGTCAACGTCGACACCTCCGACGGCTGGCGCCGCGTGCTCAAGCCCTCGAAGGACGGCACCGTCACGCTGGGCACGCCGTTCCCCGGCCTGTACCTGCTGGAGGTCACGGCCCGCGTCAACGGCGCGGTCACGGTCGACGGCAGGAAGTACGAGGACGTGCGCCACACCGCCACGCTGAGCTTCGAGGTGGCCCGCTGATGGCGGTGCTGGCGCGTCCCGTGCGCGGCCGGCGCGCGCTCGCGATCGTGCTGGCCGCGGCCGTGGTGGCCGGCGGTGCGGCGTGGTGGTGGAAGGCACGGCCCTCGGTCGTGTACCAGACCCAGGCCGTGGCGCGCGGCGAGGTCGCGTCGACCGTCACCGCCATCGGCACGCTGCAGCCGCGCAGCTATGTCGACGTGGGTGCGCAGGTGTCGGGCCTGATCCAGCGCCTGCCGGTAGAACCGGGCAGCGTGGTGACGAAGGGGCAGCTGCTGGTCGAGATCGACCCCAGCGTGCAGCAGGCCACGGTCGATGCCGGCCGCGCGGCGCTGGCGGGCCTGCGGGCGCAGCGCACCGACCAGCAGTCCCAGCATCGGCTGGCCGCGCAGCAGTTGGCGCGCCAGAAGCAGATGGCGGCCGAGGGCGCCACGCGCGACGAAGATCTGCAGACCGCCGAGGCCACGCTGGCCTCGACCGCCGCCAAGGTCGCGCACCTCGACGCGCAGATCGCCCAGACCCAGGCCACCCAGCGCGCCGAGGAGGCGCGGCTGGGCTACACGCGCATCTACGCGCCGATGGCGGGCACGGTGGTGTCGGTGGAAGCGCGCGCCGGCCAGACCCTCAACGCCACCTACCAGACGCCCAACATCCTGCGCATCGCCGACCTGTCGGCCATGACGGTCTGGACCGAGGTCAGCGAGGCCGACGTGCGCCGCGTGAAGGCCGGCCTGCCGGTCTACTTCACCACGCTGGGCGGCCTCGACAGCGCCACGCCGCGGCGCTGGAACGCCACCGTGCGCCAGGTGCTGCCCGCGCCGCCCGTGCCTGAAGGCCCCGCCGGCGCCAAGACCGCTGGCGGTTCGGTGCCCGGCGCCGCCAAGGCCGTGGTCTACACCGTGCTGTTCGACGTCGACAACGCCGACGGCGAACTGATGCCGCAGATGACCGCCCAGGTCGGCTTCGTCACCGCGCAGGCCCAGGGCGTGCTGGCGGTGCCGCTGGCCGCGCTCACGGCCGTCGACGGCGAACCGGGCGCCTACACCGCGCGCGTGCTGGGCGCCGACGGCCAGCCGGTGGCGCGCACGCTGCGCGTGGGCGTCCGCAGCCGCCACCTGGCCGAGGTGCAGCAGGGGCTGGCCGAGGGCGAGCGCCTGGTGGTCGGCGAGAAGCCGGTCGAGGGCGTGCGGTGGATCCAGTGGTGAGCGGTGCTCCGCTGATCGCGCTGCGCGGCATCCGCAAGCGCTACGGCGGCAACGGCAGCGGCCGGCCGCCGGTCGAGGTGTTGCGTGGCATCGACCTCGACATCCACCAAGGAGAATTTCTCGCGGTGGTCGGCACGTCGGGCTCGGGCAAGTCCACGCTGATGAACCTGCTGGGCTGCCTGGACCGCCCGAGCGAAGGCAGCTACCGCTTCGGCGGCCACGACGTGGCGTCGCTCGGCGCCGACGAACTGGCCTGGCTGCGGCGCGAGGCCTTCGGCTTCGTGTTCCAGGGCTACCACCTGATCGCGAGCGAATCGGCGCGCGAGAACGTCGAGGTGCCGGCCATCTACGCCGGCATGCCCGAGCCCGAACGCGCGCAGCGCGCGGCCGCGCTGCTGGGCCGGCTGGGCCTGCCCGACAAGCTCGAGAACCGGCCCAACCAGCTGTCGGGCGGACAGCAGCAGCGGGTGTCGATCGCGCGCGCGCTGATGAACGGCGGGCGCATCATCCTGGCCGACGAGCCCACGGGCGCGCTCGACTCGAAAAGCGGCGCCGAGGTGATGACATTGCTGCGCGAGCTGGCCGACGCCGGCCACACGGTGATCGTCATCACGCACGACCGCGAGGTGGCGGCGCAGGCGCGCCGCGTGATCGAGATCCGCGACGGCGAGATCGTGGGCGACAGCGCGCGGGGCGCGGCGCCGGTCCTCTCGGGCCACACCTTGCCGCCGCTGGACATCGCCGATGCGGCCAAGGGCGGCGGCGCCTCCTTCGGCGCCGATGTGCGCGAGGCCGCGCGCACCGCCTGGCGTGGCATGCGGCTGAACCGCGCGCGCACCGGCCTCACGCTGCTGGGCATCGTGATCGGCGTGGCCTCGGTGATCGTGATGCTGGCCATCGGCGAGGGCGCGCGCCAGCGCGTGGTGCAGCAGATGGGCACCATGGGCACG
This sequence comes from Variovorax sp. UMC13, assembly GCF_014170375.1. GTDB lineage: Bacteria > Pseudomonadota > Gammaproteobacteria > Burkholderiales > Burkholderiaceae_C > Variovorax. Next base: position 81,936 of record NZ_LZZW01000019.1, read on the forward strand.
GCCATCCTCTACCTGGGCAGCCGTCCGCCGCCCACGGGCGGGCCGGCCGGGTTGATCACGCCGGAGGATCTCGAGGCGCTGGCCGAACTGCCCGAGATCCGGCGCGTGCTGCCTGTGATCGGCGACCCGATCACGGTGCGCTACGGCAGCGCCGACCGCCAGGTCTACGTCTTCGCCGCCAGCGAGGAGATGCCGCTGGTGCACCACTGGCCGGTGGCGCTGGGCCGCTACTACACCGAGGCCGAGGACCAAGACCTCGCGCCGCTGGTGGTGCTGGGCCACAAGGCGCACCGCCACTTCTTCCCCGACACGCCCAACCCGCTGGGCAAGCAGCTGCTGATCGGCCACTCGCCCTTCGAGGTGATCGGCGTGATGGCCGAGCGCGGCGCCGATTCCGGTGCCCAGGACTACGACGACATGGTGTTCATTCCCTACCGCGCCGGCCGCGCGCGGGTCTACCAGGTGCAGACCCAGCCCGACTACGTGGTGGTCGAGGCCGCCTCGTCGGCCGACGTGCTGCCGGCCGAGCGCGCGATGAAGGCGCTGCTGCTGGCGCGCCACGGCCGCGAGGATTTCGGCATCGGCAACGCCGGCGCGCGGCTGCAGGCCGAGGCGGCCACGCGCCAGAGCATGACCGTGATGCTGGGCCTGATCGCCGCGGTGTCGCTGGTGGTGGGCGGCATCGGCGTGATGAACGTGATGCTGATGACGGTGCGCGAACGCACGCGCGAGATCGGCATCCGCATGGCGACCGGCGCGCGCCAGCGCGACATCCTGCGCCAGTTCCTGACCGAGGCCGTGCTGGTCACGGTCACCGGCGGCGCCGTGGGCGTGGCGCTGGGCGTGCTGGTCGCCGCGGTGCTGATCGCGCTCGCGGTGCCGGTGGTGCTCTCGGTGTCGGCCATGGCCGGCGCCTTCCTGTGCGCCGTGGCCACCGGCCTGGTGTTCGGCTACATGCCGGCCAAGACCGCCGCGCGGCTGGACCCGGTCGTGGCGCTGGCGGGCGAATGAAAGAACGCATGCAGAGAAGCCTCATCGCGCTCGGCGCGAGCCTGCTGCTTGCCGCCTGTGCGGCGCCGCCACAGCCACCCGACCGGGCCGCGCCCGCGCTGCCGACGCAATGGCAGGCGCCCGCGGCCGACTGCGCCGCCTGCACCGGCTGGCAGGCCTTCGGCAGCGCCGAGCTCGATGCGTTGACGGCCCAGGCGCTGGCGCAGAACCTCGACCTGGTGGCCGCCGCCGCGCGCGTGGCGCAGGCCGATGCGGCCGCGCGCGTCGCCGGTGCCGTGCTGCGGCCGAAGGTCACGGCGCAGCTCGACGCGAGCCGGCAGGACCGGCTGGGCGGCGAAGCCGTCGTCGCCGGCCGCAGCCTGGGCGCGAGCCTCGGCGCGCAATACGAGATCGACTTCTGGGGCCGCCACCGCGCGGCCCACGACAGCGCGCTGCGCGGCCTGCAGGCCAGCGTGTTCGACCGCGACACGGTGCGGCTCACGCTGCTGGCCGGGGTCGCGACGAACTGGCTGCAGGCGGTGTCGGCGGCCGAGCGCAGCGAGATCGCCGCGCTCAACCATGCGCGCGCCACCCGTGTGCTGGCGCTGGTCGAGGCGCGCGCCCGTGCCGGCGCGGCCACGCCGCTCGAACTGGCGCAGCAGCGCGGCCTGGTCGCCACCCAGGCGCGCAGCCTGGCGGCGCTGCGCCAGCAGGCGGTCGATGCGCGCACCGCGCTGGCGCTGCTGCTGGGCGAGACCGGCGCGCGCGCGCTGCGCACCACCTCGCTCGATGGATTGACGCCGCCGTCGCTCGGCGCCGGCCTGCCTTCCGAGCTGCTCGCGCGTCGGCCCGATGTCGCCGCCGCCGAAGCCCGGCTGGCCGCGGCCGATGCCGACGTGGCCGCGGCGCGCGCCGCGATGCTGCCGCGCGTGACGCTGGGCGGCAGCCTGGGCTACGCGGGCGATCGCGTGCGCACGCTGTTCGACAACCCGCTCTACAGCCTGGCCGCCGGCCTGGCCGCGCCGGTGTTCGACGCCGGCCGGCTCGCCGCCGAGGCGGGCCAGGCATCAGCCCGCCGCACCGAGCTGCTGGCCAATTACCACCAGGCCATCGTCGCGGCCTTCGGCGATGTCGAGGTGGCGCTCAACGCCGTCGACGGCAGCCGGGCGCAGGCCGAGGCACAGGCCGAGGAACTGCTGCAGGCCGGCCGCGCCGCCGCCCTGGCCGAGTCGCGCTACCGCGCCGGTGCCGAGACGCTGCTGACCCTGCTCGATGCGCAGCGCACGCTCTATGCCGCGCAGGACGAGGCGGTGCAGGCCCGGCTGGCGCGGCTGCAGGCCGGCGTGGCCCTGCACCGTGCCCTGGGCGGTGGCTGGCAGGTGGCGGAGGTGTCCCGGTGAGCGCCGCGCCCGCCGGCATCGTGCAGCGCTTGCGCGTCGCGCGGTTGCGGCCCACCGTGGCCCGCATCGGCGCGCTGCAGATCGTCGAAGCCGCGGCACCCGAGCGCCTGTGCGCGGAGGAGGTGTTCCGCCGGATGATGCTGCGCGGCACGCACGCCAGCATCGGCACCGTCTACCGCACGCTGCAGCAGCTCGAGGCGGTGGGCCTGCTGCGCAAGGAGTGGGGCGCGGGCCGCAAGGCCTTCTATGGCCCCAGCCTGCGCGACGGCGAGAGCGGGGGCGCCGCGCTGCGCCTGGTGTGCGGCCACAGCGGCCGCAGCGTGTTGCTCGACGACCCCGAACTGCACGCGCGCCTGGTCGCCGTGGCCTCCGCGCAGGGCATGGACCTGGCAGGGCAGGCGCTCACGCTGCAGACCGAGGCCCGCACCCGGGTGGTGGCGTCCTTCCGCCGCCGGTCCTGAGGCCTGTGCCTTTCGTCGCGGATTCCGGCGCTGTGTTGCTTTCCGGTGTCGCATAAAGTGTCCTAAAGTACTAATCTATGCGTCAGCATGAAGTACTTTGTGTTCAAAACGTCCGGGGCCCGCTGGGTCTGGGAATTGCGCATGAATGAAGGCGATGTGCTGGCGCGGAGTCCGCGCGAATTCGCGACCCTCGCACAGGCCATCGCCTCGATCCAGCTGGTGCAGTTCGCTGCCTCGGGCGCATGGATCGTCGACGCGGACGGTCGGCGTCTCGCGTGGCGGGCGTGAGGCCGGCCTGAGGGCATCCGCCCCTCGGCGCATGGCAGAATCCAGGGCTGACGCCGCAGTGCATCGCTGCATGCACACCCGCCGACGTCCCATCTTTTTCTGCCCGTAGCTCAGTTGGATAGAGCACCTGCCTTCTAAGCAGGTTGTCGGGGGTTCGATCCCCTCCGGGCAGGCCAATTTCGTCGCTGACTGTTCTGGAATTTTTAATCTCCAGCATGTTAAAGATGTCAGCGCTATTTCTTTTTTGTGACGAAATTTGACGCTAATTGCGCCCTTGCGCGTCGGCGCGCTTTGCAGGTTTTTGCCAAAACGGAGCCACAAATTCGGCGCCCGAAAAAGAGGCGACTTGAAACTTAGTGTTTTGAGCGTTGCGCAAACTTTTCACCTCACGTAAAAACGCGGGGTCTGTAGGAGAAGAGCTTGAGTGCAGACTCGAGCTTCCTGCGGAGACGTTCTCCATCGCGGGAGCGCCTTCCTCTCCTCACTGCGCCCTCGGAAGAGGTTTGCAGGCCCTGCTCGTTTCTCTCCTCGCCGGTATTCCCACACACGGTTCAACGAATGGTCTCCATCAGACCTGGGCTTTGCCCTGCGCCTCTTGTTAATGTTCGTTACCTTAAAAGGTATTTTTTAGTGTCGAAAGCATTCATCTCAAGACTCGGAGCCATGGTTGCCTTGCTGGCCATGGCCATCGGTATTCCCACCTCGGTTTTTGCCCAAAGCCAAATTCTCACCGGTCAAAGCGGCTCGTTCACGTTGTCCAGCACCACCGTGGTGGTGTATGGCGCCAGCGGGCTCTACAGCACCAAAACCCTGACGCCCGGCACCTATGTGTGCGGCGACCAATTGTTCGGTGACCCCGCGCCGGGAAAGAACAAGCTCTGCGCCGTGAAAGACAGCGCCACCACGACGCCAATGACCCTGGTGACGGGGCAAAGCGGCACCTTCACGCTGACCACCACCACGACCATGGCCTATGGCGCGGGCTCGAGCCTGAACCAGAAGACCCTGACGCCCGGCACCTACACCTGCGGCGACCAGCTCTTCGGTGATCCGGCCCCGGGCCTGAACAAGCTCTGCTATGCCATGCAGACCTCGACGACGCCGACGCCCACCCCGACGCCGACGCCAACCCCCACGC
>NZ_LZZW01000020.1 GCF_014170375.1 Variovorax sp. UMC13
CGTCCGGGGAGGGGGGCGAAGGGGCATGGAGTTCTCCAAAGGCGGTCCTCGACCCTAAGCCGCATCGTGGGCCGCGTCCGTCAGCCATGGACCACAGGCGCTGTAGTTTGGGCGGAGAGTACCGATACCGTCGTTTTGCAGCGGGATAATGGCCGGTATGAACCAACTCGATGCCCTCCGCCAATGGACCACCGTGGTTGCCGACACCGGTGACTTTCATCAGCTCGCCCAGTTCAAGCCGCAGGATGCGACGACCAACCCGTCGCTGATCCTCAAGGCCGTGCAGAAGCCCGACTACCGGCCGCTGCTCGACGAGGCCGTGCGCGCCCACAAGGGCCGCCCGGTGGACGAGGTGATCGACCGGCTGCTGGTGCGCTTCGGCACCGAGATCCTGTCGCTGGTGCCCGGCCGCGTGTCGACCGAGGTCGACGCCCGCCTGAGCTTCGACACCGCCGCCACGCTGGCCCGCGCCGACCGCATCGTGGCGCTGTACCGCGCCGAAGGCATCGACCCCGAGAAGCGGCTGCTGATCAAGATCGCCGCCACCTGGGAAGGCATCGAGGCCGCCAAGCAGCTCGAGCAGAAGGGCATCCACACCAACCTCACGCTGCTGTTCTCCTTCGCCCAGGCCGTGGCCTGCGGCGCGGCCGGCGTGAAGCTGATCTCGCCCTTCGTCGGCCGGATCTACGACTGGCACAAGAAGTCCGCCGGCAGCGCCTGGAACGAGGCCGCCAGCGCTGGCGCCAAAGATCCCGGCGTGCAGTCGGTGCGCCAGATCTTCGACTACTACAAGCACCACGGCATCGCGACCGAGGTCATGGGCGCGAGCTTCCGCAACGTCGGCCAGATCGCCGCGCTCGCGGGCTGCGACCTGCTGACCATCAGCCCCGACCTGCTGGCCGAACTGGCCGCCAGCGACGCGCCGCTGGCCCATGCGCTGGACGCCGAGGCCGCCAAGGCGCGCGAGATTCCGCGCGTGGTGCTCGACGAGCCGGCCTTCCGCTTCGCGCTCAACGAGGACGCGATGGCGACCGAGAAACTGGCCGAGGGCATCCGCGCCTTCGCCGTCGACGCGGTCAAGCTCGAGAAGCTGATGGAGGCGCAATGAGCGCCCGCACGGGCACGCGTTGCGACCGCACCGCGGCCTGGAAGCAGCTGCAGGCGCACTACGCCGAGACCGGCCGTGCCTTCGACGTGCGCGAAGCTTTCGCCGCCGAAGGCGCGGCGCGCTTCGAGGCGCTGAGCGAATCGGCACCGCACGTCTTCGCCGACCTGTCGAAGAACCGCATCGACGCGCGCACCGAAGAGCTGCTGCTGGCGCTGGCGCGCGAGTCCGGCCTCGAAGCCCACCGCGACGCGATGTTCGCGGGCGAGCCCATCAACGGCACCGAGGACCGGGCCGTGATGCACTTTTTGCTGCGCGCGCCGGCCGATGCCGTGACCACGCGCAAGGCCGAACTGGCCGAGGTGCACGCCACGCTCGACGCGATGCTGGCGTACGCCGAAGCGGTGCGGGCCGACCACACGATCACCGACGTGGTCAACATCGGCATCGGCGGCTCCGACCTGGGCCCGCAGATGGCGGTGCTGGCGCTCGATGCCTTCACCGCGCCGGGCAAGCGCTTCCACTTCGTCTCCAACGTCGACGGCCATGAACTGGCCGGCGTGCTCAAGGGTCTGGCGCCCGAGCACACGCTGTTCGTCATCGCATCCAAGACCTTCACCACCGCCGAGACGCTGGCCAATGCGCAGTCGGCCAAGCGCTGGTTCACGCAATCGGGCGGCGTCGACGTGGCACGGCACTTCGCCGCGCTCACCACCAACGTCGAGGCCGCGCGTGCCTTCGGCATCGAGAAGACCTTCGGCTTCTGGGACTGGGTGGGCGGGCGCTACTCGCTGTGGTCGGCCATCGGCCTGCCCATCGCGCTGGCGATCGGCGCCGAGGGCTTTCGCCAGATGCTGGCCGGCGCGCATGCGATGGACGAGCATTTCCGCACCACGCCGCTGGCGCAGAACCTGCCGGTGCGCCTGGGCCTGCTCGACGTCTGGTACCGCAACTTCCACGGCTTCACCAGCCGCAGCATCGCGCCGTACCACAGCGCCCTCAAGCGCCTGCCGGCCTACCTGCAGCAGCTCGAGATGGAGAGCAACGGCAAGCAGGTCGACGCCAGCGGCGCGCCGTTGCCCTTCGGCACCTCGCCGGTGCTGTGGGGCGAGCCGGGCACCAACGGCCAGCACGCCTACTTCCAGATGCTGCACCAGGGCACCGACGTGATCCCGCTGGAGTTCGTCGCGGTGCGCGAGGCCACGCACGATCTCGAAGGGCATCACGCCAAGCTGCTGGCCAATGCGCTGGCGCAGGCACAGGCGCTGATGGTCGGCCAGGTGGATGAAGGCGGCCACAAGAATTTTCCGGGCAACCGGCCCAGCACCTTCTTCGTGCTGGACCAGCTCACGCCGGCCTCGCTGGGGGCCTTCCTCGCGATGTACGAGCACCGCGTGTTCACCAGCGGCGCGCTGTGGGGCATCAACAGCTTCGACCAGTGGGGCGTGGAGCTGGGCAAGGTGCTGGCGCGCGACATCGAGCCGCGGCTGGCTTCGGGCGACGTCGCGGGGCTCGATCCGTCGACCGCGGGGTTGCTTCAGCGCCTGCGCTGAGGCGTTTCCGAACGTTCCCGAAGAGGCCGCGACAGCGGCCTTTTTTGCGTCTGCCGCCTGTGCTGTCTCAGCGCCGATTCAATGCTGTCTTGCTGGATATAGGGAATCCACTAGCCTTTCGATGCATAAAAGTATCAACAGCCTTCTTTGGCGTACCGATACCGACGCGCCGTCTCTCCAGAATCGGCTTCGGCGGCAGACGGCCGCGAGAACCACAGGAGACAAGTCATGAAGCGTTGTTATCTCAAGGCGGGCGTTGCGCTCGCGATCGCCGGCGCGGGCTTCGCCCACGCCGCCACAGAGCTGGTCATCGCCACCGTCAACAACGGCCACATGATCGAGATGCAGAAACTCACGCCCTTCTTCGAGAAGGCCAACCCCGACATCAAGCTCAAGTGGGTCACGCTGGAGGAGGGCACGCTGCGCCAGCGCGTGACCACCGACATCGCCACCAAGGGCGGCCAGTTCGACGTGATGACCATCGGCCTGTACGAGGCGCCGATCTGGTCGAAGAAGGGCTGGCTCAAGCCCATCGCCACCGATGCGGCCTACGACGTGGACGACCTGCTGCCCGCCATCCGCAACGGCCTGTCGACCGACGGCAAGCTCTACGCCGCGCCCTTCTACGGCGAGAGCTCGATGCTCATGTACCGCAAGGACCTGGCCGACAAGGCCGGCATCAAGTTCTCCGACCAGCCGACCTGGGCGGAGGTCAAGGCCTTCGCCGACAAGGCCAACGACCCAAAGGCCGGCGTCTACGGCATGTGCCTGCGCGGCAAGCCGGGCTGGGGCGACAACATGGCCTTCCTGAGCACGCTGGTCAACACCAACGGCGGCCAGTGGTTCGACATGCAGTGGAAGCCGCAGATCGACACCAAGGCCTGGAAGGACGCGATCACCTTCTACGTCGACCTGATGAAGAAGGACGGCCCGCCCGGCGCCTCGGCCAACAGCTTCAACGAGAACCTCGCGCTGTTCAACGAAGGCAAGTGCGCGGCCTGGGTCGACGCGACCATCGCGGCCTCCTTCATCAGCGACCCCAAGCAGTCGAAGGTGGCCGACAAGGTGGCGTTCGCGCAGGCACCGACCGCCAGCACGCCCAAGGGCGCCAACTGGCTGTGGTCGTGGAACCTGGCGATCCCGGCCAGCTCGACCAAGGACGAGGCGGCGCAGAAGTTCATCAAGTGGGCCACCTCCAAGGACTACATCAATCTCGTGGCCAAGGAAACCGGCTGGGCCTCGGTGCCCACCGGCACGCGCAAGTCGACCTATGCCAACCCCGAGTTCCAGAAGGTCGCGAAGTTCGCCGAGGCCGAGAAGAAGGCCATCGACAGCGCCAACCTCACCGACAGCACCCTGCCCAAGTCGCCCTACGTCGGCGTGCAGTACGCGGCCATTCCCGAGTTCCAGGCCATCGGCGTGGCGGTGGGCCAGCAGATGAGCGCGGCCCTGTCGGGCAAGGTCACGGTCGACCAGGCGCTCAAGACCTCGCAGACGGCGGCGGAGCGGGAGATGAAGAAGGCCGGGTACTACAAGTAAGTCGTCCCTCTCCCTCCCCCGCCGGGGGAGGGCCGGGGTGGGGGCCCGCGGCGCATCGATCGCTGCAGTGATCGATGGGGAGCCCCCATCCCCGCCTTCCCCCAAAGGGGGAAGGAGCCCGAGACAACAAGAAGGGACCTGCTCATGAACCGACTCCTGCCCCGCGCCCTCATGGCGCCCGCGGTGCTCACGCTCCTGCTCTGGATGATCGTGCCGCTGGCGATGACGATCTACTTCTCCTTCGTCAGCTACAACCTGATGCAGCCGGGCGAGCACCCCTTCGCCGGCTTCGAGAACTTCCACTACTTCGTGACCGATCCGGACTTCTGGCCGGCGGTCTCGAACACCCTGCTGCTGATCGGCAGCGTGATCGTCATCACCGTGGTGGGCGGCGTGCTGCTGGCGCTGCTGGTCAACGAACCCTTCCCGGGCCGCGGCATCGTGCGGGTGCTGCTGATCTCGCCCTTCTTCGTCATGCCGGCGGTCAACGCGCTGCTGTGGAAGCACATGATGATGAACCCGATCTACGGCGTGCTGGCCGACCTGTGGCGCTTCTTCGGTGCCACACCGATCGACTGGCTCACCGACGTGCCGCTGCTGTCGGTGATCATCATGGTGGCCTGGCAGTGGCTGCCCTTCGCCTGCCTGATCTTCATCACCTCGCTGCAGTCGCTCGACCGCGAGCAGATGGAGGCCGCGCGCATGGACGGCGCCTCGGCGCCGCAGCGCTTCTTCTACCTCACCATCCCGCACCTGGGCCGGCCGATGGCGGTGGTGATCATGATCGAGATGATCTTCCTGCTCAGCGTGTTCGCCGAGATCGCCATCACCACCAACGGCGGTCCGGGCAACGAGAGCACCAACCTCACCTACATGATCTTCAAGCAGTCGCTGATGAACTTCGACGTGGGCGTGGCCTCGGCCGGCGCGCTGTTCGCGGTGGTGCTGGCCAACATCGTGGCGGCCTTCCTCATCCGCATCGTCGGCAAGAACCTGGATTAGACATGGCTCTCCCCCAGTCTTCGCGCACTTCGTGTCGCTTCGCCAACCCCCTCGCCGGGGGCAACACCAGCGGCCCGGCAAAGCCGGTTCCGCGGTGTTCCACGAAGGTGCTCCGGCGCCATTGAAAGGCTCTGTCATGCAACCCAACCCCCTGCTCCAGAGCCTGCGCACCCTCGGTGCCTGGGCCGCCGCGCTGCTGCTGTTCTTCCCGCTGGGCTGGCTGTTCCTCACGGCCTTCAAGACCGAGCTGCAGGCCATCGCGGTGCCGCCGCTGTTCGTGTTCGAACCCACGCTCGACAACTTCGCCGAAGTGCAGCGCCGCAGCGACTACCTGCTGTACGCGCGCAACTCGCTGATCACCAGCCTGGGCTCGACCGTGCTCGGCCTGCTGATCGCGGCACCGGCCGCGTACTCGATGGCCTTCTTCCGCACCAGGCGCACGCGCGACATCCTGATGTGGATGCTCTCGACCAAGATGATGCCGGCGGTCGGCGCGCTGGTGCCGATCTACGTGCTGGCGCAGAGCGCGGGCCTGCTCGATTCGCTGAGCGCGCTGACCCTCGTGTTCACGCTGTCGAACCTGCCGATCATGGTCTGGATGCTCTACACCAGCTACAAGGACATCCCCAACGAGATCCTCGAGGCCGCGCGCATGGACGGCGCCAGCCTCTGGACCGAGTTCCGCCACGTGGTGCTGCCACTGTCGGTGGGCGGGCTCGCGTCGACCGGCCTGCTGTGCCTGGTGCTGAGCTGGAACGAGGCCTTCTGGGCGCTCAACCTGGTCTCGGCCAAGGCCGGCACGTTGGCCACGCTGATCTCGCAGTACTCGAGCCCCGAAGGCCTGTTCTGGGCCAAGCTGTCCGCGGCCTCGCTGATGGCCATCGCGCCGATCGTGGTGTTCGGCTGGTTCAGCCAAAAACAACTGGTGCAAGGCCTGACCTTCGGCGCCGTCAAGTGATCAAGGAGCATTGAATGGCCTACCTCGAACTCAAGAACATCCAGAAGAGCTTCGGCGACGCGAACATCATCCGCGGCGTGAACCTCGAGATCCAGAAGGGCGAGTTCATCGTCTTCGTCGGGCCCTCGGGCTGCGGCAAGTCGACGCTGCTGCGGCTGATCGCCGGGCTCGAGCCCACCACCAGCGGCCAGCTGATGCTCGACGGCAAGGACATCACGAACCTGGCCTCGGGCAAGCGCGACCTGGCGATGGTGTTCCAGAGCTATGCGCTCTATCCGCACATGAGCGTGGCCGACAACATGTCCTTCGCGCTCAAGCTGGCGGGCGTGCCCAAGGACGAGATCCGCAGGAAGGTCGCGCATGCGGCCGAGCAGCTCAACCTCACGCAGTACCTCGCGCGCACGCCCAAGGAACTCTCGGGCGGCCAGCGCCAGCGCGTGGCCATCGGCCGCGCGATCGTGCGCGCGCCCAAGGTCTTCCTGTTCGACGAGCCGCTGTCCAACCTCGACGCGGCGCTGCGCGGCAACACGCGGGTCGAGATCCACAAGCTGCACGTCGCCCTGGGCGCGACCAGCATCTACGTGACGCACGACCAGGTCGAGGCCATGACGCTGGCCGACCGCGTGGTGGTGCTCAAGGACGGCGTGATCGAGCAGGTCGGCACGCCGATGGAGCTCTACGACCACCCGGTCAACCGCTTCGTCGCGCAGTTCATCGGCATGCCCTCGATGAACATGGTGCCGGCCGCGGCCATCCCCAGCTTCTCTTCGAAGACCGGCGGCCGGCTGCCGACCGACGGCTTCCTCGGCGTGCGGCCCGAGGGCCTGCAGGTGCACCCGGGCCACGGTGCGGGCGTGCCCGGCCGGGTCGACCTGGTCGAGGCGCTGGGCGCCGACACGCTGATCCATGTCGACGTCGACGGCGTGCCGCTGATCGCGCGCCAGAACGAGCGCACGCCGCTGCGCGTGGGCGACGACGTGGGCGTCGAGCTCGACCCCACGGTGCTGCACCTGTTCGACCGCCAGGGCCAGGCGCTCGCGGCCTGAATTCCTTTTGTCTTCTTCTTCATCCGAAAGCTCGACGTGACACTTGCAACCGTGCCGGACACCGACCTCGTGGTGCTGCACCTGGGGCTGGGCTCCTTCCACCGCGCCCACCAGGCGGTCTACCTGCAGCGGCTCATCGACCAGGGCGACACGCGCTGGTCGCTGGTCGGCGCCAACCTGCGCGCCGACATGGCCGAGGTGCTGGCCGCGCTGCAGGCCCAGGGCGGCGCCTACACGCTGGAGACCGTGACACCGGCCGGCGCCTACCACTACGAACGCATCACGGCGATCCGCCGCGTGCTGCCTTACGAGCCCACGCTGGCCGCGGTGATCGCCTGCGGTGCCGATCCCGCGACCCGCATCGTCTCCTTCACCGTGACCGAGGCCGGCTACTACCTCGATGCCAAGGGCGCACTGGACCTGTCCTTCGCCGAGCTGGCCGTCGACATCGAGCGCGCGCGCCGAGGCGAAGCCGGCCAGACGGTCTATGGCGCGCTCTGCGCGCTGCTGCGCGCGCGCCGCGCGGCCGATGCGGGCCCGCTCACGCTGCTCAACTGCGACAACCTGCGCCACAACGGCGAGCGCTTCCGCCACGGCCTGCTCGAGTTCATCGCGCGCAGCGGCGACACCGCCTTGCGCGACTGGGTGCAGGCGAACACCACCTGCCCCAACGCGATGGTCGACCGCATCACGCCGCGGCCACCGCCCGAGCTGCGCGAACGCGTGCGCACGGCCACGGGCATGGACGATGCCGCACCGGTCACGGCCGAGAGCTTCATCCAGTGGGTGATCGAGGACGACTTCGCAGCGGGCCGGCCCGCCTGGGAGCGGGTGGGCGTCGAGCTGGTGGCTTCGGTCCAGCCCTACGAGGAGGCCAAGATCCGGCTGCTCAACGCCACCCACAGCTGCATCGCCTGGGCCGGCACCCTGGTCGGCCTGCAGTTCATCCACGAAGGCACGCACCGGCCCGCGATCCGTCGGATGGCCTACGACTACGTCACCGACGACGTGATCCCGGTGCTGGGCGCGCCCGACGCACCGAGCCCGGTCGACCTGCCGGCCTACCGCGACGTGGTGCTCGAGCGCTTCGGCAACCCCGCCATCCGCGACACCAACCAGCGCGTCGCGATGGACGGCTTCTCGAAGATCCCCGGCTTCATCGCGCCCACGGTGCGCGAGCGGCTCGCGCGCGGCGAGACCATCGACAGCGTGGCCATGCTGCCCGCGCTGTTCCTGGCCTTCCTGCAGCGCTGGCATGCGGGGCAGCTGCCCTACGTCTACCAGGACCAGGGCATGGACCCGGCGCTGGCGCACGCGATCTGCAATGCGGCCGACCCGGTGGCCGCCTTCGGCGCCGACCGCGCGCTGTGGGGCCCGCTGGCCAGCGACCCGCGGCTGGTCGATGCGCTGCGGCGCGCGAGCCGGCGCGTGGACGCCTTCGTCGCGCAGGAGGGCTGAGCCATGCGCATCGCATTCGTGGGCGAGGCCCTGATCGATTTCACCGCCATCGAAGGCCTGCGCTTCGAAGGCCACGAGGGCGGCGCGCCCGCCAACGGCGCCATCGCCGCGGCGCGCCTGGGCGAGCCCACGGGCTTCATCACGCAGCTCTCGACCGACCTGTTCGGCGAGCGGCTGCTGCAGCACCTGGAGCGCAACGGCGTCGACACGCGCTTCGTGCTGCGCAGCGACGCGCCGTCGACGCTGGCCTTCGTCGAACGCACGCCAGAGACCAACCGCTACGCCTTCTACACGCAGGGCACGGCCGACACGCGCTGGGCGCCCGATCCGCTGCCCGCCTTGCCCGACAGCTGCCGCTACCTGCACTTCGGCGCCATCTCGCTGCTGACCGAACCCGCGGCCGGCCGCATCACGGCGCTGGTCGAGGCCCAGCGCGGACAGCGCATCGTGCTCTTCGATCCCAACGTGCGGCCCAGCCTGATCCCCGACATGGCGGGCTACCGTGCCCAACTGCCGCGCTGGGTCGCGGCCTGCGACCTGCTCAAGCTCAGCGACGAGGACGCCGCGCACATCGCGCCGGGCCGCGCCCCGGGCGATGCGGCCGCGAGCCTGCTGGCATCGAACGAGAGCCCGCGCGCGGTGCTGCTCACGCGCGGCGGCGAGGGCGTCACCCTGTACCGCGCGGGCCGGGCGCCGATCGACGTCCGGCCGCCTTCCGTGCAGGTGGTCGACACCATCGGCGCGGGCGATGCCTTCGCGGCCGCGCTGTCGGTCGCGTTGCTGGCGCAAGGCGTCGAACACGCCGCGCAGCTCGATGCGCTGGGCGACGAAGCCTGGCACACCGTGCTGCGCTTCGCCGTCACCGCGGCCGCGCTCAACTGCACGCGCGCGGGCGCGGCGCCGCCCACGCGGGCCGAACTCGACGCGGCACTGAATCACTTTTCCAACAAGGAACAACAGGCATGACGAATTCCCCCATCGGCCGCCTGGCCGGCCGCCACGTGCTGGTGACCGGCGCGGGCGGCGGCATCGGCCTCGCGATCGTGCAGGCCTGCCTGGCCGAAGGCGCGCGCTGCAGCGTGGTCGACCGCGAGGCCGAAGCGCCCGCGGCGGTGCGCACGCTCGCGGCCAGCCATCCCGACACGCTGGCCTACATCGCGGCCGACGTGACCGACCGCGCGGCCGTGGCCCGCATGCTGGCCGCCGCGCAGGCCCGCTTCGGCGCGCTGCACACGCTGGTCAACAACGCGGCGGTGTTCGACATGGCGCCGCTGCTCGAGAGCGACGAAGCCTCCTTCGACCGGCTGTTCGCCGTCAACGTCAAGGGCATGTTCTTCACCATGCAGGCGGTGCTGCAGCACATGGTCGAGGCCGGCACGCCGGGCGCGTCGGTGGTCAACCTGGCCTCGCAGGCCGGGCGCCGCGGCGAGGCGCTGGTGTCGCACTACTGCGCGACCAAGGCCGCGGTGATCAGCTACACGCAGAGCGCGGCGCTGGCGATGGCGCCGCACGGCATCCGCGTCAACGGCATCGCGCCGGGCGTGGTCGACACGCCCATGTGGGCCGGCGTGGACGCGCTGTTCGCCCGTTACGAGAAGCTGCCGCTGGGCGAGAAGAAGCGCCAGGTCGGCCTGGCGGTGCCGCTGGGCCGCATGGGCACGCCCGGCGACATGGCGGGCGCGGTGGTGTTCCTGGCCAGCGACGAGGCCCGCTACATCACGGCGCAGACACTCAACGTCGACGGTGGTAGTGTGATGAGCTGAGCACGGCCCGGCAGCCCCGCAACCTATGCGATCCCTTCCCCGTCAGCGCGAACCCGAACTCGAGCATGACCTCGCGCGCTCGCCGGCGCTCGGCTACGAGGCGCCCGCGGAAGCCGGCTGGGTGCGCTGCCTGGCGCACGGCTACCCCAGCCCGCTGGCGCGCTGGCACTGCCACGACGAGTACGAGCTGCACCTGATCACCTCGACCTCCGGCAAGGCCTTCGTCGGCGACTGGATCGGCCCCTTTCAGCCCGGCCACCTGGTGCTGTGCGGGCCGCGGCTGCCGCACAACTGGATCTCGCTCGACACGCCCAATGCCGGCGTGCCCACCCGCGACCTGGTGATCCAGTTCCGCCACGACCCGGTGGCCGAGGCCGCGCGCCAGATTCCCGAGCTGGGCGAGGTGCAGCTGCTGCTCGAGCGCGCGCGGCACGGCATCGAGTTCTTCGGCGTGTCGGAGCAGGCCGAGCGTCACTGGCACCAGGTCAAGGCCACGCACGGCCTGCGCCGGCTCGCGGCCTTCTGCGAGTTCCTGGCCGACCTGGCCGACTGCACCGACTACCGGCTGCTGTCGAGCGTGCAGATGAAGGGCGCGGAGGGCGACGCCGAGGTCGATCGCATCAACGCCATCGTCAACCGCATCACCGACAACGTGGCCGAGCCGATCGCGATGGCCGAGGTGGCGGCCGAGCTGGGCATGAGCGAGAGCCGCTTCAGCCGCTACTTCCGCCGCGCCACCGGCAACAGCTTCACCGACTTCGTGAACCGGGTGCGCATCAACAACGCCTGCCACCTGCTGATGCAGACCGACCACTACGTGACCGACATCTGCTACCAGGTGGGCTTCAACAACGTCGCCAATTTCAACCGGCGCTTCCTCGAGGTGAAGGGCATGACGCCGAGCGAATTCCGTCGCCAGGCGGACAGCCGCTTCGGCGGCAACACTTAGCCCGCCCCCGAGGGCTCGGGCACTGCGTGTCGCTTCGCCTTCCCCCGTCCGGGGGCAACACCAGCGGGCCGGCGGAGCCGGACCCGCGGTGTTTCACGAACAGACAGGATGACAGGGCCCCGGTGGCCCAAGGAATTTCGATGTACCTGGGACTCGACCTCGGCACCTCCGAGCTGAAGGCGCTGCTGCTCGCGGACGATCACCGCATCGTCGGCGTGGCGCGCGCACCCTTGACCGTCAGCCGGCCGCAGGCGCTGTGGTCGGAGCAGGACCCTGCGCAATGGTGGGACGCGCTCGAGACCGTGATGCAGGCGCTGCGCGCCGCGCATGCCGAGGCGCTGGCGCAGGTGCGCGCGATCGGCCTGTCGGGCCAGATGCACGGCGCCGTGCTGCTCGATGCGGCCGGCGAGGTGCTGCGCCCCGCGATCCTCTGGAACGACGGCCGCAGCGCCGCGCAGTGCGATGAACTCGCCGCCGCGGTGCCGCGGCTGGGCGAGATCGCGGGCAACCTCGCGATGCCCGGCTTCACCGCGCCCAAGCTGCTGTGGGTGCGTGCACACGAGCCCGCGCTGTTCGCGCGCACCGCACACGTGCTGCTGCCCAAGGACTGGCTGCGCTGGCGCCTGAGCGGCGAAATGGTGAGCGACATGTCCGACGCGGCCGGCACCTTGTGGCTCGACGTGGGCGCGCGCGACTGGTCGGACGAACTGCTGGCCGCGACCGGGCTCACGCGCGCGCACATGCCGCGGCTGGTCGAAGGCAGTGCGGTGTCGGCCGTGCTGTCGCCCGACCTGGCCGCGCGCTGGGGCCTGGGCCCGCAGGTCGCGATCGCCGGTGGCGCGGGTGACAACGCGGCCAGCGCGATCGGCATGGGCCTGGTGGCACCGGGGCAGGGCTTCGTCTCGCTGGGCACCTCGGGTGTGATCTTCGTCGCCACCGATCGCTTCGCGCCCAACCCGGCACAGGCGGTGCACGCCTTCTGCCATGCGCTGCCGGGCCGCTGGCACCAGATGTCGGTGATGCTGTCGGCCGCCAGCGCGCTGAGCTGGGCGGTGCGCGCCTTCGGTTTCGCCGACGAGGCCGCGCTGCTGGTGTCCGCGGCCGGGCTCGATGCACCCGCGCGCGCCGCGGCGCCGCTGTTCCTGCCCTACCTCTCGGGCGAGCGTTCGCCGCACAACGATGCGCAGGCGCAGGGCCTGCTCTTCGGCCTCACGCATGCGCATGGCCCGGCCGACATCGCCTACGCGGTGGCTGAGGGCGTGAGCTTCGGCCTGCACGACGGCCTCGACACGCTGCAGCCGCCGCAGGGCGACCTGGCGCTGGTCGGCGGCGGCGCGCGCAGCGCCTGGTGGGCGCAGCTGCTGGCCGACATCCTCGAGGTGCCGCTGGCGCTGGGCGAAGGCGGCGAGGCCGGCGGCGCCCTCGGTGCCGCGCGGCTGGCCTGGCTGGCCGATGGCGGCCGCGTCGAGGCGGTGTGCCGTGCGCCCGAACTGCGCCAGCGCTTCGTGCCCGAGGCCGCGCAGCTGGCAGGGCACCGCGCGCGGCATGCGCGCTTCCAGGCGCTCTACCGCGCGCTCAGGCCCTGCTTCCCGCGCTGAGCCAGAAGAGGCTCAGGCGCTCCTACCGACCAGCGCGGGTTGCGCGCGGTAGGCCTGGGGGAACAGTCGCTTGAGATCAGCGATCTTCGGCAGGTCGTTGGTCACGATGTAGGGATCGTCGGGGTGCCGCGTCAGGTAGTCCTGGTGGTAGGCCTCGGCGGGGAAGAAGCGCTTCTGCAGCTCGATGGTGGTCACGATCGGCAGGTTGCCGAAGGTGCGGGCCTGCGTCAGCTGCGCGATGTAGGCCTGCACGATGCGCGCCTGCTCGAGGTTCTGCGCGAACACGGTCGAGCGGTACTGCGTGCCGGTGTCGGGCCCTTGCCGGTCGAGCTGCGTCGGGTCGTGCGCCACCGAGAAGAAGATCTGCAGCAGCCGCGCGAAGCTGATCTGGCGCGGGTCGTAGCGGATGCGCACCGCCTCGGCATGGCCGGTGTCGCCCAGGCCCACGGCCTCGTACTTGGCCGTGTGCTCCGCGCCGCCCGCATAGCCCGACACCGCGCTGCTCACGCCCTTGACGCGCTGGAACACCCCCTGCACCCCCCAGAAGCAGCCGCCCGCCAGCACCGCGACCGCCTCGGTGTCGCCCGAGGCCACGGCCGGGTCGGTGGTGGGCGCCGGCACCACGGTCGCGGCCTCAGCGGCCAGTGCCGCCCGCGCGACCAGCCAGCCCGCGCCGCCGGCGAGCAGCACGGTCAGCAGGGACCGGCGAAGTGGAAGCGAAGGAAGGGTTCGGGTGCGCATGCGTGTCTCCGTCGTTGGAATGCGAAGTGTCCCGCAAGCCGACGCCCGATCCGCGCGCCCATGAAAAAAGCCCTGCAGCTTGCGCTGCAGGGCTTTCGGATCGCTAGGACCGCAATAGCTGCCCCCTTTTTCGTGGAACACCGCGGAACCGGCTTTGCCGGGCCGCTGGTGTTGCCCCCGGAAGGGGGAGGGCGTAGGCGACACGAAGTGCCGCGCTCGCCTTGGCGATGACCAAAGAAAAAGCCCTGCAGCTTGCGCTGCAGGGCTTTCGGGTCGGAAGACCGCAATCAACTCATCCCCCTTCGTGGAACACCGCGGAACCGGCTTCGCCGGGCCGCAGGTGTTGCCCCCCGGTAGGGGGGAGGGCAAGGCGACACGAAGTGCGCCGCCGCCTCGGGGGGCGAGCCAATCACATCCCCATGCCGCCCATGCCGCCCATGCCACCCATGTCGGGCATGCCGCCGCCGGCGCCAGCTTCGTCCTTCGGTGCTTCGGCGACCATGGCTTCGGTCGTCAGCAGCAGCGAGGAGACCGAAGCTGCGTTCTGCAGTGCGGTGCGGGTGACCTTCGTCGGGTCCAGGATGCCCAGTTCGAGCATGTCGCCGTAGGTGTCGTTCGCAGCGTTGAAGCCGTAGTTGCCCTTGCCGGCCAAGACAGCGTTCACCACCACCGAAGCTTCGCCACCGGCGTTATTCACGATTTCGCGCAGGGGTGCTTCGACGGCCTTGAGCACCAGCTTGATGCCGGCGTCCTGGTCGGCGTTGTCGCCCTTGATCGAGTCGCCCACGGCTTGCTTGGCACGCAGCAGTGCCACGCCGCCGCCAGCCACGACGCCTTCTTCCACTGCAGCGCGGGTGGCGTGCAGGGCGTCTTCGACGCGAGCCTTCTTTTCCTTCATTTCGACTTCGGTGGCAGCGCCGACCTTGATCACTGCCACGCCGCCGGCCAGCTTGGCCACGCGCTCTTGCAGCTTTTCACGGTCGTAGTCGCTCGAAGCTTCTTCGATCTGGATGCGCACTTGCTTGACGCGGGCTTCGATGTCACCGGCAGCGCCAGCGCCGTCGATGATGATCGTGTTTTCCTTGCCCACTTCGATACGTGCAGCCTGGCCCAGGTCGGCCAGCGTGACCTTCTCGAGCGTCAGGCCGACTTCTTCGGCGATAACCTTGCCACCCGTCAGGATGGCGATGTCTTCCAGCATGGCCTTGCGGCGGTCGCCGAAGCCAGGCGCCTTCACAGCCACGACCTTCAGGATGCCGCGGATCGTGTTCACAACCAGGGTCGCCAGGGCTTCGCCTTCGACTTCTTCGGCAATGATCAGCAGGGGACGGCCCGACTTCGCGACTTGTTCCAGCGTGGGGAGCAGGTCACGGATGTTGCTGATCTTCTTGTCGTAGAGCAGCACGAAGGGGTTGTCCAGAATCGCCGATTGCTTTTCCGGGTTGTTGATGAAGTAGGGCGACAGGTAGCCGCGGTCGAATTGCATGCCTTCGACGACGTCCAGTTCGCTGTCCAGCGACTTGCCGTCTTCGACGGTGATGACGCCTTCCTTGCCGACCTTGTCCATCGCGTCAGCGATGAGCTTGCCGATGGTTTCGTCGCTGTTGGCCGAGATCGAGCCGACTTGAGCGATTTCCTTCGACGTGGTCGTGGGCTTCGAAGCCTTCTTCAGCTCGGCGACCAGGGCCGTCACGGCCTTGTCGATGCCGCGCTTCAGGTCCATCGGGTTGATGCCGGCGGCCACGTACTTGAAGCCTTCGCGCACGATGGCTTGAGCCAGGACCGTCGCGGTCGTGGTGCCGTCACCGGCGTTGTCGCTGGTCTTCGAAGCCACTTCCTTCACGAGCTGGGCGCCCATGTTCTGCAGCTTGTCCTTGAGTTCGATTTCCTTGGCGACGGACACACCGTCCTTGGTCACCGTGGGGGCGCCGAACGAACGCTCCAGCACCACGTTGCGGCCCTTGGGGCCCAGGGTCACTTTGACTGCGTTGGCCAGGATGTTCACACCCTCGACCATGCGTGCGCGGGCTTCGCCGCCGAAGACGACGTCTTTTGCTGCCATGTTGTATTACTCCGAATGGATTGAATGAATGGAAAGAAGGAAAGGAGAGGCTCAGCTCGCGACAACCGCGAACAGGTCGTCTTCCTTCATGACCAGCAGCTCGTCGCCGCCGACCTTGACGGTCTGGCCGCTGTACTTGCCGAACACGACGCGGTCGCCGACCTTGACGGTCAGGGCGATCAGTTCACCCTTGTCGTTGCGCTTGCCCGGGCCCACGGCCAGGACTTCGCCCTGATCGGGCTTCTCTGCGGCTGCGTCGGGGATGACGATGCCGGAGGCGGTCTTGGTTTCGCTGTCAACACGCTTGACGATCACGCGATCGGCCAAAGGACGAAGGTTCATTGCATCTCCTGGAGGGATATAGAAACGGGGGTTGTGGAGGGCGACGGCCTGGGCCGGGTACCCCATTCGCCTGGAAAGCGCGTTGTTAGCACTCGGTCTTGGCGAGTGCTAATGATAAGGGCTTTTGCGGGGGTTTCAAGGGCGAATGCCTGGCCGACTGCCGGACGTGCCGAAGATCAGGCGGCGTTCCTGCCGGCTGGCCGCGCCACCCAACCCGCCGAGGCGACGATCAGCAGGCCGCCGATCCAGCCCTGCACGGCCATCCGTTCGCCCATCCAGAGCACGGCGATCAGCGCGCCCCACAGCGGTTCGCTGCCCATGAGCAAGGCCACGCGCGAAGGGCTGGTGCGCGAGGCGGCGAGGTTCTGCACGAAGAACGCGAACAGCGTGCACAACAGCACCAGGAACGCCATGGCCGACCAGAACGAGGCACTGCGTGGCAGGGGCGGCCAGGCGGTGCCGTGCACGGCCAGCATCAGGCCCGCCGAGCCCAGCGTCATCACGCCCATCAGCACCGCCGTCACCGTGAGCGCGGGCAGGCCGTGGCGCTGGCCGTGGCGGCGCGTCAGGCAGACCATGACGCCGCGCAGGAAGGCCGCGAGCACCATCAGGCCGTCGCCCCAGGCCAGGCCGTGGTGCGCGCCATGCTGGAACGCCAGCAGCCCGGCGCCGAGCAGTGACAGGCCCGCGGCCGCCAGCACCGCGCCGCTGGGACGGGCCTGGAGCAGCCACCACTCGCACAGCGGCGTGAAGGCGACGCAGAGGCTGATCAGGAAGGCTGCGTTGGAGGCGGTGGTCAGGGACACGCCGAAGGTCTCGCAGGCGAAGATGGCCAGCAGGTTGATGCCCAGCATCGACGCCCCCCACAGCGCCGCCGGCCATGAGGGCACCGCCAGCCCGCGCAACGCGGGCAGAAGGATGAGGAAGGTCAGGCCGAAGCGCAGCGTCAGGAACTGCAGCACGGGCATCTGGCCGGTGGCGAGCTTGGCGGCGCTGTAGCTGCCGCCCCAGATCACGGCCACCAGCAGCAACAGCCATTCGAGCGGGCCGAGCAGCGGCCAGGACCGTCCGCCTGACTTTGCGCTTTCGTCCCTGGCGTCAAGGGTGTCGATGCTGCGGGTTCCGGGCAAGGGCATGCCGTTCTCTCTTCTTGTGGTGGGCTGCCGCATTGTTGGGAGGCCCCCGGCCATTGACTAGACTCGGCGCCAGAACAGGAGCTGTGCACGGTGAGAACAGATGCGTTCGCGACGGTGATGCAGGAGCTGGTGGCCTTCGTTCGCGTGGCGGAGGTGGGCAGTTTCTCGGCCGCCGCGCGGCAGTGCGGCATGACGCCATCGGCCGTGAGCCGGCAGGTCGCGCGGCTGGAAAAAGTGATGGGCCTTTCACTGTTGCAGCGCACGACCCGGCAACTGCGCCTGACCGAAGCCGGCATCGCGGTGCTGGCGCACGGGCGCGAGATGGTCGCGGCGGCCCAGGCCTCGCTGCGGGTGGCCGAGGGACACGTGGGAGTGCCGAAGGGACTGGTCCGCATCAGCGCACCCAAGGCCTTTGCCCGCCATGTGCTGCAGCAACCGCTGCTGTCCTTCCTGCACGCGCATCCCGAGGTGGATGTGCAGGTGCTGGTGGCGGACCGGCCGGTGGACCCCGTGCGGGAGGGCTTCGACCTCGTGATCCGCCTGACCGACGACCCGCCGCAGGGCATGGTCGCGCGCGCCCTGATGCCGGTGCGCCAGTTGGTGCTGGCCAGCCCGGCCTACCTGGCCTCGCACGAGCGCATCCGCGCGCCCGAGGACCTGATGGCCCACAGCTGCCTGTCGATCGGCGAGCAGGAGGGCGACAGCCGCTGGCGCTTCACCCGCGGCGATGACCAGGTGGAGCTGACCGTGACCGGCCGCTACGCGCTCAACCACAGCGAGATGCGCCTGGCGGGGGTCGAGGCGGGCCTGGGCGTGGGCTGCGTGCAGGACTTCGTGGCGCGGGAGGCGCTGGCGGCCGGGCGCGTGGTCCGCCTGTTGCCGGAATGGGCCTTCGACACCAACTACCAGGGCATGGCCTACCTGCTGTTCCCGGCCTCCCGCCACACCGCGCCCAAGGTGCGGGTGCTGATCGACCACCTGGTCGCGGCGCTGGCGCCAGGCCCCTGAACGGCCCGCGGGCGCCCGCGCTCAGCTGCGTTTCGCGTGCCCCGTCACGCGCAACTGGAAGCTGCGCAGCTGAGCCGCGCTGACGGGCTGGCCAGAGACATCGGTCACGCGCAGCACCCACTCTCCCTTCGAGGCTTCGGCGAAGAAGGCATTGCTCGACGACAGGGGGATGCCGAAGTCGCTGCCGCCTTTCAGTGTCGACATCGGCGTCAGCACATGGCTGACCGTGCCCGAGGGCGAGGTCAGCGTGGCCGAGAGGGCGCTCGGCTGGGTGTGGCTGGTGGCCAGGCTGAACTGCACCGATTCGATCGCCAGGTTCGCATCCAGCCGCACCCGCAGCGCGGCCGACGCCGGGGCACCGCCGATGTCCGACGGTTGGTCGGCCGAGGCCGTCCATCCGCTGTCCTGCAGCGGCGGCAGCGTCCGGAAGCCGCGCGCCATGGCCACGGCCGCGCTGGCATCGACCAGGCCGAAGCCGTACCAGTTGCTGAAGCGGTAGCCCGCGGCGTTGGTGATCCAGCCGGATTCGACCGGTGTGCCGCGGACGCTGACGGCGGGCTGGGCCAGGTCCAGCGGGCGGGCGGTGGAGGCCAGGAT
The DNA here is from genome assembly GCF_014170375.1 of Variovorax sp. UMC13. Classification (GTDB taxonomy): domain Bacteria; phylum Pseudomonadota; class Gammaproteobacteria; order Burkholderiales; family Burkholderiaceae_C; genus Variovorax. Next base: position 18,858 of record NZ_LZZW01000020.1, read on the forward strand.
GAACTTCACATCGCGCTGGCTCAGCGCTGGGTTCGCGTTCAGCATCAGGGCCGCGATGCCCGCCACCATCGGCGCGGCCGAGGAGGTGCCGCCGAAGGCCGCGGTGTAGTGGCAGTCGGGGGCCAGTGGCGTGCCGCCGTCGAGCGCGTTGACGCGTGTCGCCGTGGTGTTCAGGCCCTGCGAGCACCCGCGGATGTCGGTGGTGACGATGCCGGGACCGTAGTCGCGCTGGCCCGGGCCCGCCACGCCCAGCTGCCGGCCGCCTTCGCCGCCCGGCGCCGACACCCAGACCGCGGCGCCGGCGGAGGAGAAGTACGAGCGCGTGCCGCGTGCGTTGACCGAGGCGACGGCGATGGTCTGGCGGAAGTTGGCGGCCGGATCGGTGTTGGCCAGCACGCAGCTCAGGCCTGCCGCGCTGGCACCGCAGCCGGAGAACTGATCGTTCTTCTCGAGGTCCTCGGGCTGCATGAAACCATTGCCGGCGGCATAGACGTAGACCCCGCCCTTGCCCACCCGCGTGCCGCTCATGAGCGCTTCCCAATCCTGGAGTTCGGCCTGCGAGAAGGCGGGGTAGGTGCCGGTGTAGGGCGCGCCCAGGCTGGTGTTGAACACGTCGGTGCCTTTGGCCTCGGCGCCTTCGCCCCAGGCATAGCCAACGTACTTCCGGAAGGCCGTGGCCTGCTCGGCCACCGTGCCGCTGAAGATGAACTCGCCGACGTTGAAGCCCTGCAGGTCGGCCTCGGGCGCCACGCCGCGGCCGCCCCGGCCATTCCAGCCCGCGGCCGCGATGATGCCGGCGACGTTGGTGCCATGGCCTTCGGTATCGCCCAGCGGCTGGGTGTCGTCGAGGAAGTTCTTGTTGCCGCCGGGGACGATGTTGGGCGCCAGGTCTTCGTGTGCGATGTCGATGCCGCTGTCGACCACCGCGACCTTCACGCCCTGGCCGCGCAGGCCCTGCGCATGCAGGCTGCCGATGTTCAGGTCCACGCCGGCGCAGGGCAGCGTGTCGGCGAACACGGCCTGGCCGATGTTCTTCAGGTACCACTGGTCGACGAACAACGGGTCGTCGTTGGCGTCCGTGGCGCTTGTCACGGGCGTGGCCGTCTCGGCGCAGCGGACGGCCAGCGTGTTCCGGTTGGGCGTGGCCGCGACGACATCGCCGTTGCCGTTGCCGTTGCCACTGCTCCCGCCGCCGACATGGGTGCCTCCGCCGCCATTGCCCGTGCCGCCATCGCCGCCTGTATTGCCGCCACCGCCGTTGCCGCCGCCACAGCCGGCCAGCATGGCCAGCGCGACGATCGGCAGCGTGCGGCGCGTGGAGGTCCAAACACAAGACAAATATTTAACTTTCTTCAACGGAAGATCCTTTGGAGGTGAACAAGGAAATCGCGCCCCAGGGGCGGAACGCGCAACCTGCAGGCATCACCTCTAATTCTCTTTTTGTTGTGGAAAGTTCTATTCTTTATGAAATTTCCGTTGAATATTGTTGACAAAGCCGAATGCGGAGAACATGAATTTATTCACGAACCGACGGGGTGATGGTGGTTTTTATCAAATCATTCTTAATCGCAAATGATTGATTTTGAATTGAGGATTAAAATTAACATTTGCAATCCGAAATCAGCAATTCCAGCCCCAGGCGCTCGCCGCTGCGCACGCGGCCGATGCCGTGCCGCAGATGGACCGCGTAGACGCCCCTGCTGCCCACCTGGGGCCGCTGCGCCACCGCGATCACCGCGACGTCGCCCCGGCGCAGCGGCAGGACCAGGGGCCGCGACTGCATGCGCGGGCGCTGTTCGGTCATCACGAAGGCGCCGCCGGTGAAATCCTGTCCGGGCTCGCCGAGCAGGGCCACGAGCTGCAGCGCGAAGCCCTGCGCCTCGGCGTCGCGGTCGTGCAGGGGCTGGTCCTCGCCGGCCCGCAGGCGGCTCAGGCTCGCCTGCGCCGCGTGAAAGACGCCCGGCGTACCGGCCTGGCGCGGTGGCCGTCCCAGGGCTTCGTTCCAGCGCGCCGAGATCGGCGCCAGCCGTGGATGGAAGGCCCGCTGCAGCTCGGCGACCCATGCGGGCCAGCCTGGGCCTGCTGCCAACGCGCGGATCTGCGCCTCGCCCAGCATTGCGGGGATCGCCACGAAGCCTTCCTGGTCGAGCCGGGCTTCGAGGCCGGCCCAGTCCAGCCGGGCGAGCGCTGCGTCGAAGTCCACGCTCAGGCCGCCTCGCGCGCGAGCAGGGCGCGCTTGCGCTCCACGCCCCAGCGGTAGCCCGACAGCGCGCCGTCGGTGCGCACCACGCGGTGGCAGGGGATCGCGACTGCCAGGTGGTTGGCGCCGCAGGCCTGGGCCACGGCCCGCACCGCCTTCGGCTGGCCGATGCGCGCCGCGAGCTGCGCATAGCTCACGGTGGTGCCGGGCGGGATCTCGCGCAGCGCCTGCCACACCCGCTCCTGGAAGGCCGTGCCCTGCACGTCCAGCGGCAGGTCCAGGCCCAGCGAGGGCGCTTCGACGAAGCCCACGACCTGCGCCACCAGCTGCTCGAAGTCGCCGTCGGCACCGATCAGCTCCGCCTTGGGGAACTGGTCCTGCAGCTCGCGCACGAGCCGATCGGGGTTCTCGCCCAGCAGGATCGCGCAGATGCCGCGCGGACTTTGCGCGACCAGGATTGCACCCAGCGCGCACTGCCCGACCGCGAAGCGGATCCGCAGGTCCGGAGCGCCCGCCAGGTAGTCGCGCGCCCGCATGCCCAGCAGGTCGTCGGCGGCCGCGTAGAAGCGGCTGTTGGAGTGGAAGCCCGCGCCGTAGATCGCATCGGTGACGGTGGCGCCGTGCTCGGCCAGTTCGGCGCGCAGACGGCGCCCGCGAAAGGCCGAGGCATAGGCCTTGGGCGTGAGCCCGGTCTGGGCCTTGAACACGCGGTGGAAATGGTGCGGGCTCAGGCCGACCTCAGCGGCGAGCGCATCGAGCGAGGGCGGCGACTCCGAACGCTCGATCAGCCGGCAGGCCTGGGCGACGGTGGCGGCGCGCTGCGCGGCCAAGGCGCTGCGGTCGCCCGCGGCGCGCTGGCTGCTTCGGTAGCCCGCGGCCTCGGCCGCCTGCGCGGTGGCGAAGAACACGGTGTTCTCGCGCTTCGGCAGCCGGGCCGAGGCGCTGGGCCGGCAGTACACGCCGGTGGTGCGCACGGCGTAGACGAAGTGGCCGTCGGCGCGCGCATCACGCGCCTGCACGGCGGCCCAGCGCTGCTCGTCGTCCGGGTAGGCCGCAGTGGCGTCGGCGTCGGGGTGCTTGAGGATGGCATTCATGGTGGTGCTCCAGAGGAGATCCCAGTGTCTTGCGGACTTCGATCGCAAGCACTCCGCTTCTTGCGCCCGAACTGGCGTGCCCGGCTCAGCCCGCCCGGCGGAAGGTGAGGTTGATGCGCTGCAGCCCGAGCTGCGGGTGCGCATCGCCCTGGAGCGGCATCACGCCGTGGTAGCGCAGCCGGTCGGCGCCGCCCCAGACCACCACGTCGCCATGCTGCAGCAGGACCTTCTGCGTGGGCTGCGCGCGTTCGAGGCCGCCGAACAGGAAGCGCGCGGCCATGCCCAGCGACACCGACACGATGGGCGCGCCGTAGTCCTGCTCGTCCTTGTCCTGGTGCAGGGCCAGCCGCGCGCCGGGTTCGTAGCGGTTGACCAGGCAGGCGTCGGGCCGAAAGCCGACGAAGCCCGCGGCCTCGGCGGCGTCCCGTGCCAGCCGCGACAGCAGCTCGGGCATCGCGGGCCAGGGCCGGCCGGTGAGCGGGTCGACGGCCGCGTAGCGATAGCCGCGGCGGTCGGTGGTCCAGCCCAGCGCGCCGCAGTTGGTCAGCGCCACCGACATGGTGAACCCGCCCGGCGTGACCATGCGCCGGAACGGCGACACCGCCGCGATCGCCTCGATGCAGGGCAGCAGATCGTCGACCCGCGGCAACGCGAAGGCGCGCAGCAGCACGGCCTGCGGACCCAGGCGCAGGTCGGGCAGCGGGGCCTCGTCGTCGAAGAGCGCGAGCGTGTGCATCACAGGGCGTCGTGGAAGATCAGGCCCACAGTGTGCCGCTGGCCGCCGTGGACCCGGCTCACGCCGTGGCGCATGGCCAGCCTGCGCGTGCGGCCACTGGGGCCTGTCTCGGGGCGCTGGTTGACCGTGAAGACCACCGCGTCGCCTTGCGTCAGCGGCACCACGTCGGCGCGTTGATGGCCCGTGCGGCTCTCGGTCATCACGAACTCGCCGCCGGTGAAATCGACTTCGGGTCGCGACAGCAGGATCGCGACCTGCAGCGGAAAGACATGCGCGCCATAGAGGTCCTGGTGCAGGCAGTTGTGGTCGCCTTCGCGGTACGACAGGATCAGCGGCGTGGGCCGGCGCTGCCCGGCGCGATGGCAGCGATCGAGGAATTCGGCGAGCGTGGCGGGGTAGCGCACGTCGATGCCGAGCTGCGCGTTCCAGCGGTTCGCGATCGGCACCAGCCGCGGGTAGAGCGCGTGCCGCAGTCGTTCCAGCAGCGGCGGCAGCGGATAGGCGAAGTACCTGTATTCGCCGCGGCCGAAGCCGTGGCGCGCCATCACGACGGTGGAGCGGTAGAGGGCCTCCTGCGTGTAGAGGCCGGCCAGTTGCCGGCACTGGTCGGGCGTGAGAAGGCGCGGCAGCAGCGCATGGCCTTCGGCGTCGAGCGCGGCCGCGAGGGCGGCATCTTCGGACGTGTCGGGCGATGGCGTGAAGAGGTCGTGCATGGCCGCCTCAGTCTAGGCCGGGGCCATGCCGCATGGCACTCCGAAGCTTGCGTTCGAATTCCTCGCCTGCGCTTCAGGCCACTTCTTCCTCGGGCACCGGGAACAGCCGCCGCCGGTAGCGCGCCGAGGCCAGCCGCGCGCCGCAGGTCGGCGAGCACCAGATGCGTTCGCCGCGCCGCGAGCGGTCGAGGAACATCACGGGGCAGGTCGGGCTCGCGCATTCCTTGATGCGGCTGCGCGCCTCGCTCGAGAACAGCGCGATCGCGTCGCGCGCCAGCAGGGCCAGCACATGGGCGTTCGACACCTCGGCCAGCGGCTCGAGCGCGGTGCCGGTGCCGTCGAGCAGGCGCGGCAGCGGCGTGTGGCAGGCCCAGGCATTGATCTGCGTGATGGCGTCGTGCTGCGGCGCGCGCTGGCCGCGGATGGCCTGCGCCGTCTCGTAGATCGCGGCACGCAGCACGCGCATGTCGGCCAGGCCTTCTTCACCTACCGGCAGTTGCGGCACGGGCAGCTTCATCTTGCGCAGCCAGCCGTGCCAGAGGCCTTCGTTGCGCACGCGTTCGTAGCGCCGGCCGGTCCATTCGCCCAGCGTCTCGACCAGCAGCAGGCAGGGCACGCCGGCGCGGAACTTGAAGGAGAAATCGCCGGCCTTGAGCGGGCGCACGGCGACGTGCGCGCGCGGCGTCGCCTCGGGGATGTGGGGTCTGCGTCCGCTTTGCACGCGGGGCAGTTTAGGAGCGTTGCCGTTCGCGGTCCGCGTCGGTGATCGCATATGGATATCTGTTTTCCTTCCTTGGTCGACTCAGGGTCGACCCTTAGATTCGTCATTGGTATGACCCATGACGACGAACTCCAGGCGGCCCTCGCGGCCGCCGCACCACCTCCCCACGGGACGGCCCGCGCATGAGCGACGACAGCAGTGCAGCGCTGCAGGCCGAACGCATCGCGGGCCGCCGGCCCAGGCTGGGTGTGTGGACAGCACTGGCCGGCCTGCGCAGCTGGCTGTCCATCCTCGTGTTCCTGCTCGCCTGGTATGCGGCCTCCGCGGCCGGCTGGCTCAACCCGCGCACGCTGCCCGGCCCGGACCGCCTGCTGCTCACCGCCTGGACCATGGTGCAGGACGGCTCGCTGCCCCATGCACTGCTGGTGAGTCTGTCGCGCGTGGTGCAGGGTTCGCTGCTGGGCCTGGCCGTGGGCCTGGCGACCGGTGTGTTCGCGGGCTTCTCGCGGCTGGGCGAGGACCTCGTCGACAAGCCCATGCAGATGCTGCGCACCATCCCCTTCACCGCGCTGGTGCCGCTGTTCATCCTCTGGTTCGGCATCGACGAAACGCCCAAGGTGCTGCTGGTGGCCTTCGGCGTCGCGGTGCCGATGTACATCAACACCTTCGGCGGCATCCGCAATGTCGACGCCAAACTGGTCGAGGTGGCGCGGGTCGCGCGCATGGGCCGCTTTGCGATCGCGCTGCAGGTGCTGCTGCCCGCGGCCCTGCCCAGCCTGCTGGTGGGCCTGCGCTTCGCGCTGGGCCTGGCCTGGGTGGCCGTGATCATCGCGGAGACCGTCGGTGCCGACTCCGGCATCGGCTTCCTGCTGACCAATGCGCGCCAGTTCGTGCGCACCGACATCATGCTGGTCTGCGTGGCGGTCTATGCGCTGCTGGGCCTGGCGACCGATTACGGGGTGCGCCTGCTGGAGCGCCTTCTTCTTTCCTGGCGCCGTGTCTACACGGGTTGAAGCCAGCGTCTCCTTCGTTTCTTCTCTCTCGCATCCCATGTCCCTGATCGTCGGCGCCCATCCGCAGAACCCTTCGCTGTCCATCCTCGCCCGCCGGTCCGCCCTGCGCGCCTCGCTCAAGGCGCAGGGCATCGACTTCTTCATCCACGGCGCCGGCGCGCAGACCATCCCCTTGATGGAACTCGACGTGCTGCAGCTCATGGGCACGGGCGCGACGCCGCCGATCCTGGCCAAGGCGCGCGAGCTGCCGGTGGTGGTGTTCGGCATGTCCGGCCCGCGCGCCGAGCGCGGCGGCGTCGTGGTGCGCGCCGACTCGGACCTGCACAGCCTGGCCGACCTCAAGGGCCGCGGCATCGCGCTGATGCCGGTCTCGTGGCACACGCAGTTCCTGGCGGCCGAGCTGCACGCCGCGGGCATCGATTGGCGCGAGGTCAACGCGGTCGAGCTACTGCCCGCGACCGCCAAGGACGCCTTCGAGGCCGGCCTGCTCGATGCCATCGTCGCGACCGATCCGCTGCTCTCGAAGATCGAGTCCACGGTGCCGGTGCGCGTGCTGGCGCAGCCCGGCAGCAGCTTCTCGAACCGCTCGGTCTACTGGGCGCGGCAATCCACCGTGGCCGCGCAGCCGCAGGCGGTGCAGGCGCTGGTCGATGCCATCGCCGAATCCGACCGCCTCACCGCCGCCGACCCGCAGGCCGCCGCGCAGCTGCTGGAGGGCGTGAACGGCAACACGGCCGCGCAATGGCTGCCTTCGCTGCAGTCGCGCCCCTGGGGCATCGAAGTGCCCGACGCCGGCTTCGCGGCCGAGCAGCAATCGCATGCGGACATCTTCGCGCGCTTCGGCCTCATCCCTTCGCCGCTCGACGTGAGCGACACCGTGACCGCCGCCTTCCCGGCCGGCCGCGCGCACTGACTTCAAAGGAATCGATCATGGAAGTTCTCTGGTACCTCACCGGCCCCGACGGCCGCTACCCCTGGCGCGCCGACGGCGCCCGCGCGCTCACCTATCCCTACTTCCAGCAGCTCGCGCGTGCGGTCGACCATCTCGGCTACACCGGCGCCCTGCTGGCCACGGGCTCGCACGATGCCTGGGTGCAGGGCGCGTCGCTGATTCCCTACACCGACAACTTCCAGCACCTGATCGCGGCCCATCCGCCCCTGCTGTCGCCGGTGCTGCTGGGCAAGATGATCAACACCTTCGACCAGTTCTCGAAGGGCCGGCTGCGCGTCAACATCGTGAACGGCGACGCCAAGCTGATGGCGCAGTACGGCGTGCACCTGAGCCATGACGAACGCTATGCCTACACCGACGAGTACCTCACGGTGCTGACGGCGCTGCTGCGCGGCGAGACCGTGACCTTCAAGGGCAAGTACATCCACGTGGTCGACGCCGGCATCCCGCTGCCGCCGTACCGCCAGCCCGCGCCGCTGTGGTTCGGCGGCTCCTCGCCGGCCGCGCACGAGGTGGCGGCCAAGCACATCGACACCTACCTCTCGTGGGGCGAAACGCCGCAGCAGGCCGAAGAGAAGATCCGCGAAGTGCGCGCGCTCGCGGCCAAGCACGGCCGGGCCGACAAGATCCGCTTCGGCATCCGCTTGTACGTGATCGTGCGCGAGACCGAGGCCAAGGCCTGGGAAGCGGCGGCTGACCTGTACGAGCACATGGACGAGCGCTCCATCGCCGGCGCGCAGTCGTACGTGGCCGGCATCGATTCGATCGGCCAGCAGCGCATGTCCGCGCTGCATGGCGGGCGCAAGCCGCGCGACCTGCGCGAGCTCGAGATCGCGCCCAACCTCTGGTCGGGCATCGGCCTGGTGCGTCACGGCCCGGGCACTGCGCTGGTCGGCAGCCCCGAGCAGGTGCTCGCGCGCATCCAGGACTACCGCGATGCCGGCATCGAGGTGCTGATCGTCTCCGGCATGCCGCTGCTCGAAGAGGCCTACCGCTTCGCCGAGCTGGTGCTGCCCCATCTGCCCGTCGACCGTGCGGTCGACCCGGGCGTCACCTCCGCCTGGACCAAAGAAAGGGATACGGCATGGAAAAAGCAAGCATGAAATCTTCGGACCTGAACAACAGCGGCCGCCGCGCGGCCCTGGGCCTGATCGGCGGCGGCGTGCTCGCCACGCTGCTCGCGGCCTGCTCGCGCGAATCCACGCCGGCGCCTGCCGCCGCGGGCGCCGCACCGGCCGCACCCGCTGCCGCCGCCGCCGCCAAGGTCGCGCGCATCGCGCCGCTGCAGGCCTTCAACTTCCTCACGCTGGCGCAGCTGAGCGGCGGCATCGAGAGCTCGGTCCAGGCCGCGGGCGGCTCGGTGGTGTGGAAGCCGCCGTTCCCGGCCTACGTGCCCACGGCCGAAGCCCTGCGCGGCGGCGCGATCGACATCGGCAGCGGCAGCGCCACCTCCTTCCTCACGGCCTCGACCGCCGACAAGGACCTGGTGGTGTTCGCGGCCGAGAAGAGCTCGGGCAAGGACCAGGGCATCGTCGCGACCGGCGCCAGCGGCATCCGCACGGTGGCCGACCTGGTCGGCAAGAAGATCGCGGTCAACAAGGGCGGCACCGGCGAGTACCTGCTGCGGCTCGCGCTGGCGCGCCACGACATCCCGGTCGAGAAGGTGACCGTGGTCTACCTGGGCCCGACCGATGCCTCGACCGCCTTCGCGCAGGGCCATGTCGACGCCTGGGCCGTGTGGGAGCAGTTCTTCGCGGCCGGCCAGGCCGAGCCCGGTGCGCGCGTGGTGGTCTACGGCGGCGACATCGGCTCGCTCAACCGCAACGTGCACGTCACGACGCGCGCCTTCGCGCAGGCCCACCCGGACCTGGTGAAGGCCGTCTACGAGGCCTTGCGCAAGGAGGCCGAGGCGGTGCAGGCCACGCCCGGCCGCGTGGCCGACCTGAACGAGAAGCAGGGCGTGCCCAAGGCGGTCGCGGACATCATCCGCCAGGTGCCGCCCTCGACCGTGGTGCCGGCCGACGACGCGCTGCTGCGCGAGTTCCAGGAGATCGCCGACTTCTATGCGAAGCACGGGCTGACGGCCCAGCCGATCGACGTCAAGGGAACCACCGTCGATGTCGCGACCACCTGACCGCGACGACCGCCGCGTGCAGCTGCGCGGACTGACGCGTCGCTTCGGCGATGCGCCGCCGGTGCTGCACGGCCTGTCGCTGGACATCGCGCCGGGCCAGTTCGTGGCCCTGCTGGGCCGCAGCGGCTCGGGCAAGTCCACGCTGCTGCGCGTGCTCGCGGGCCTGGACGGCGGCCAGGAGGCCGAGCGGCTGCAGGTGCCGGCCTCGGTGTCGGTGGCCTTCCAGGAGCCGCGGCTCTTTCCGTGGCTGCGCGTCTGGCGCAACGTGGTGCTCAACCTCGGCGGCGACGACCGCCGTGCGCTGGGCCTGGCGGCGCTGGCCGAGGTCGGCCTGGCCGACAAGGCCGAGGCCTGGCCGCAGACGCTCTCGGGCGGACAGGCGCAACGCGTGTCGCTGGCGCGCGCGCTGGCCCGCGAGCCCGCGCTTCTGCTGCTCGACGAGCCCTTCGGCGCGCTGGATGCGCTGACGCGGCTCACGATGCAGCGCCTGGTGCTCGACCTCTGGCAGCGCCACCAGCCGACCGTGCTGCTGGTGACGCACGACGTCGACGAGGCCCTGCTGCTGGCCGACCGCATCCTGGTGCTCGACCAGGGCCGCATCGTGTCGGACCTGGCGCTGGACATCGCGCGGCCGCGGCGCATGTCGGATCCGGGGCTCGAGGCGCACAAGGTCGATCTGCTGCAACTGCTGGGCGTCGAGGTCGACGCCTGATTCAATCGGCCTGCAGGAAGTCCAGCAGCGCCGCGTTGAAGGCCGCGGCCTCGGTCGCGCTGAACGCGTGGCCGCCCTCGGGCACCAGGTGCAGGCGCGCCTGCGGCAGGCCCTCGGCGAGGCGCTGCGAGCGCGTCCACGGCACCAGCACGTCGTCGCGCGAGGCCATCACCAGCGTGGGCGCCTGGATCTCCCGCAGCCGTTGCGAAACATCGAAGCCACGCAGCGCGCCGATGCGAGCCAGCAGGTTCTCTCGGCCCTGGAAGTGCGTGATGCCGTGCGCCACCTCGGCCTCGACCCGCTCGGCGTTCGCCGACAGCCAGGCGGCCGGGTAGAGGAAGATCGGCTGCGCTTTCACATAGGCCGCGGCGCCGCCCGCGTCGAGCACATGCAATCGGGCCTCGAAGCAGCGCGCGGTCTGGCTGTCGAGCGTGTCCCAGGCATTGACCAGCACCAGGCGCTCGAGCCGCTGCGGATCGCGCAGGCCGAGTTCGAGTCCGACCAGCCCGCCCAGCGCATGGCCCATGAAATGCGCGCGCTCGATACCGGCCGCGTCGAGCAGGCCCGCCACCTCGTCCGCCATGTCGGCGATGCGGTACCCCGCGGGCAGCGCGCCGGCGTTGCGGCCGGTGCCGCGGTGGTCATAGAGCATCACGCGGAAGCGTGCGGCCAGCGCATCGAATTGCGGTTGCCAGAAGCCGGCACCGCCACCCAGGCCGGCCGACAGCACGACCGTGGGGGCCGCCGCATCGCTGCGGCCGACGAGCTCGTAGCGCAGCGCACTCATGCGGCCATCTCGATGCCGAGCTCGCCCCAGATCTGGTCGTAGAGCGCGTTGAACAGCGGCAGCTTGCGGATCTTCAACGGGTGCCGCATCTCGGCCGCGATGTCGATGTCGTGTACCGCATGCACCCGGCCGGGCCGGCTGCTGATGACCACGATGCGATCGGCCATGGTGATGGCCTCGCCCACGTCGTGCGTCACCAGCACCACGCTGCACTGGCGCTCGCGGATGATGCGCAGCATGTCGCCCTGCAGGATCAGCCGGGTCTGGCTGTCGAGCGCGGAGAAGGGCTCGTCGAGCAGGATCACGTCGGGGCTGAAGGCCAGCGTGCGCATGAAGGCCACGCGCTGGCGCATGCCGCCCGACAGGCCCGAGGGCAGGCTGTTCTCGAAGCCTTTCAGGCCGTAGGCCTCGATCAGGCCGCGTGCGATCTTGTCGGCCTCGGCGCGCGGCACGTTGCGCACCTGCAGGCCGATGATCACGTTCTCCAGCACCGTGCGCCAGGGCAGCAGCAGGTCCTTCTGCAGCATGTAGCCGACGTGGCCGGTGGCGTCGTGCACCGGCTTGTCGTTGACCAGGATGCTGCCCTGCGTGGGCTGCAGCAGGCCCGAGATGATGTTGAACAGCGTGGTCTTGCCGCAGCCCGAGGGGCCGACGATGGCGACCACCTCGCCGCGCTTCACCTCGAAGCTGATGTCGTCGATGGCCGTCACCGCCTTGGGCGTGCCCTGGTTGAAGGTCATGCCCACGTTGCGGGCGGACAGCACGGTGTCTTGGGAGTTCATGGCGTGGCCTCGGTGGTCTCTGTGGAATGCTGCGCCAGGAAGGCGAGCACGGTGTCGTTGAAGAAGGCCGGCTCGACGCGCGAAAGCGCGTGCGCGCCATGCGGCGTGCGCACCAGCCGTGCGCCGGCGATGCGCTCGGCGAGCAGCCGGGACGAATCCGGTGGCGTGAGGATGTCGTCGTCGGCCACCAGCACCAGGGTCGGGCACTGGATGCGCGGCAGGTAGGGCAGGCCGTCGAAGGCCATGATGCCGTCGACCCGGCTTTCGAGGATGCTGGCCGAGGGCGAGCCCGCGGTGGCCGCGGCGATGTCGCGTTCCAGCAGGTCGTGGTGCGCGCAGACGTGGTCCGGCGGATAGAGGAAGACAGGCGTCGCGCGGTGGTATTCGGCGATGCCCGCGCTGCGCAGCAAGGTGCGTCGCAGCGCGAGGCAGCGTGCCATCTGCGCATCGAGCCTGGCCCAGCTCGCGTACAGCACCAGGCTCGCGACGCGTTCGGGCTGCGTGGCGGCAAGCACCTGGCCGATCGCGCCGCCCGTCGAATGGCCCACCAGGTGGGCGCGTTCCACGTCGAGCGCGTCCATCAGCCGCAGCAGGTCGGTGGCCATCAGCTCGACCGAATACGGCATCTCCGAATGCGTGCTGCGCCCGGTGCCGCGGTGGTCGTGCAGCAGCACGCGGTGGCGCGCGGCGAAGGCCTCGAGGTTGGGCTGCCAGTAGCCGGCCACGCCGCCAAGGCCGGCGACGAGCAGCACCGGCGTGCCCTCGTCGCGGCCGACGATCTCGTAGTGGAGGCTGGCGTCGCCGATGTTCGCGAGCGGCATGGCGACCGCCTCAGCGCCAGGCCAGCCGGCGCTCGACCCAGCCGACCAGCGTGTCGAGCACCAGGGCCAGCGCCATCAGCGCGAAGATGCCGACCCACACCCCGTTGAGGTTGTAGAGCGTGCCCGCGTAGTAGACGTGGTAGCCCAGGCCCTTCTCGGCCGAGATGTACTCGCCCACCACCGCGCCGATCATCGCGAAGCCCACGTTGAGGCGCAGCGCCGAGCTGATCCACGGCAGCGAGCCCGGCACGATGACCATGCGGAAGATCTGCCAGCGCTTGGCGCCGATGGCCTTGAGCATGCGCACGTAGTCGTGGTCGACCTCCTGGCTGCCGGTGAAGCTGGTGAGCATCGAGACGATGAAGGTGATGGACGCGGCCACCGCGATCTTCGACTCCATGCCGATGCCGAACCACACGATGATCAGCGGCGCGAGCGCGATCTTGGGCAGGCCGTTGAGCGCCACCATGATCGGCCGCAGGATCGCGGCCACGGTGGGCGACAACCACAGCAGCAGGCCCGAGACCGAGCCCAGGATGCTGCCGATCAGGAAGCCCAGGATGGCTTCCTGCGCCGTCACCCAGGTGTCGCGCAGCAGCGCGCCCGAGCCCAGGCCCGAGACGAACTCGCGCCAGATGCCCGTGGGCTGTCCATACGAGTAGACCGGCAGCCATTCGCGCCGGATCGCGAGTTCCCACAGGGCGAACAGGCCGCCCACCAGCAGCACCTGGCCTGCGAGGATCAGCAGCTTGCCGGGGCTGCGCGGCGCGGCCTTGCGCTTCGGGGCCTTGGCCGTGGCGGTGACCGATGCGGCGGGCTTCGAAGCGACGGGGCGATGCGATGGCATGGCGGAGGCGAGGTCGGTGTGTGCCATGGCCTCAGGTGCCGACGTAGGCAGTGGTGGCCAGCTCGACCAGGAACTCGGGCCGGACCATGTCGGCCTTGATGCAATAGCGCGCCGGCGGCTGCTCGGGGAAGTACTCCTTGTAGACCGCGTTCATGGCGGCGTAGTCGGCCAGGTCCTTGAGGAAGATCTGGTTGAACACCACGCTCTTCATCGTGCCGCCCGCGGCCTCGATGACGGACTTGATGCTCTCCAGAACGATGCGCGTCTGCGCCGTCACGTCACCGACCGCCAGCGTCTCGCCGTCGGGGCCGATGGCCAGCGTGCCGGACACGTAGACGAAGCCGCCCGCCTTGATGCCGGGGCTGTAGGGCGCGAGCGGCGGCGCGGAGCCTGGGGGAACGATCACTTCGATGGACATGGGGTCTCCTTGCGTTGGCGTTGGGGGGATCGGGATGCGGGTGGCTCAGGCCACGGCCGGTTCGGCGCAGGCTTCGACCAGTTCGTCCACGGTGGTGGTCCAGCCGAAGAAGCGCTCGACGTTGTAGACCGTGGCTTCCTGGATGAAGGCCGGGCCGGCCTGGAAGCAGGCGTCGCGCACCAGCACCGGGAAGTACTCGTGGAAGAAGGCGTCGCGGATGGTCGACTCCACGCACACGTTGGTCGCCGTGCCGCAGACCAGCAGTGTGTCGATGCCGCGGCTGCGCAGCATGCTGTCGAGCGCGGTGCTGGTGAAGCCGCTGTAGCGCGGCTTGGGCAGCACGATGTCGTCGCCGCCGGGCTGCAGCGCATCGACGAAGGCGTAGTCCCAGGTGCCCTTGGTGAGCAGCTGGCCCGCGAGTTCGGGCCGCTCGCGCATCAGCTTGAGCGAGTTGCCCTTGCGCTGGTTGACCGAGCCTTCGCCGCCGGCTTCCTTCTGCGCGACGTCCCAGCCGTTCTGCAGCCAGATGACCTGGATGCCGCTGGCGTGCGCGACGTCGAGCGCGCGCTGGATCGCGGGGTAGACGGTGGCGGTGGCCGAGAGGTCGACGCCCAGGTGGCTGAAGTAGCCGCCGGGCGAGCAGTAGCCGTTCTGCATGTCGACCACGATGAGTGCGGTGCGTGCGGGGTCGAGGTCGAAGGCTTCGGGGCGGGCGGGGAGCTGGATGGACATGGTGGATGCGGGTGGGTTCACGACGATTTCTTGGCGGCGGCGAACTTGGCGGTGGCGCGTTCGGCGAAGCGGTTGTCCACCATCTCCTCGTAGGACCGCGGCGACTTGACCGAGCCGCCGGCCATCTCGAAGGCCATGTTGGTGTCCCACTCGGCCTTGGAGATCGTCGGGTTCTTGGGGATCGCGGTCGACTTGGTCAGCAGGTTGTCGGCCGCGGCGCGGATCACCGCCTGGTCGATCTGCGGGAACTCGGCGAAGGAGGCCTTGAGGAACAGTTCGCGGTCGACCTGCAGCGCGGCCTGCGCTTCGGCGATGGCGTCGCAGAAGGCCTGCACCAGCGCCGGGTCCTTCTCGACCAGCGCCTTGGTGGCGATGGCGGTGGTCCACGACAGCGGGCCGATGATGTCGGCGAAGGCGAACACCGGCTCGAGGCCGAACTTCTGCTTGGCGATGCTCACGTCCCACTCGAACATCGTGGCCACGTCGGCGCGGCCATCGAGCACGGCCTGGGCCTGGGCACCGGCGGGCAGCTGCAGGAACTTCACGCCCGCGCTCTCGGGGTCGAAGCCGCCGCGTTCCTTCATCGCGAAGGTCGGCGTCTGGATGCTCGAGGAGGGGAAGCGCAGCGTGGCGATGGTCTTGCCGCGGAAGTCCTCGAGCTTCCTGATGTTCGTGCCCGGCTTGGCCACGGCCCACATCGCGACACCGCCCACGATCTTGGCGATGTTGACCAGCTTGGCGCCTTCGTTGGTGGCGTTGACCGACATGCCCGCACCGGTGATGGCGAAGCTGGCGTTGCCCGACAGCACCACCGGCACCGCCAGCGCGATGCCGCCGGCCGAGCTCACGGCCACGTCCAGCCCGTGCTTCCTGAAGTAGCCGCCATGGACCGCCGCGTACACCGAGGCGTACATGCCCAGGTGGATGGCCTCGGAGATGCGCACGGGCTTGAGCCCCTGCGCGATGGCCGGGCTGCCCAGGCTGCCGAGCAGCGCGCCGAAACCGGCGGCGCCGGCACCGACCAGCACCTGGCGGCGCGTGCGCGTGAGGACCGCGGGAGCGGCGGGGAATGGGTCTTTGGCCGGGTGGGTCATGCGGGCTCCTGTGTGTGGATGGCGCAAATTTAGGTCGCGCCCCGTGTTCTGTAAATTACCGAATCTGTCATGTGGCGGTGCGCAAAAGGCAACACGTTGGACGTGCGGAAACCGATGCCGCCGGCCAGCGTTCTCAGCGTTTGCGGATCGCCTGGATGCGCTCGGCCGCGGCCTGGCTTTCCTCGGTCAACAGGCGCAGGAAGGCGCGCGCCGCATGCGGCAGCGGGCGGTCGCGGTGCACGCTGACGCTCGATCGCGCGGCCGCGAATTCAGGTTCGTCGACCGGGATCACCAGCAGCGAACCTGTCTCGACCTCGTGCGTGACCGTGAGCGCCGGCATGAAGGCGATCACCTGGCCGGTGGCGGCCATGGTCTTGGTGAGTTCCAGCGAGTTGGTGGTGACGACCACGTTGGGCTTGTAGCCGCGCTTGCGCACCGCGCGCTCGAACACCTGCCGCAGGCCGAAGCTGTGCTCGGGCAGGGCCAGCGGCTGCTTGCAGATGTCGGCCATCTTGAGCTGCTTGCGGCCCGCATAGGCGTGCGTCTTCGACACCAGGCAGGAGATCGGCTCGACGAACTCGCCCACCACCTCGATCTCGGCGCGCGGCGCGGCGTTGAAGGTGATGCCGATGTCGGCCCAGTCCTCGAGCAGGGCCTCGATGATGCGGTCGGTGGGCGCGGTCTGGACGTTGAAGGTGACGTCGGGATAGCGCTGGTTGAAGGTGGCGATGATGCGCGGCAGGAAGCCCGACACCAGGCCCTCGAGCAGCCAGATCACGATCTCCCCGCGGCGCAGGCCGCGCAGGTCGTCGAGCGCGGTGCGCGCGCGGCTCAGGTCCTGGAAGATGCGGCGGGTCTCGCGCTGCAGCACCTCGCCCGCGGCCGTGAGCTGCACGCCGATCTTCGAGCGCTCGAACAGCACCGCGTCGAGCTCGGTCTCGAGTTGCGCGATCTGGCGGCTGACGGCCGAAGGCGCCACGTGCAGCCGATCGGCCGCGCGCCGGATCGAGCCGAGCTTGGCCACCTCGTGGAAGTAGCGGATGGTCAGGAAGCGCATGCGGGACTCGATGCGCGGGGAAGGGAAGAGACGGCGCCGGAAGGGCGGCGCGGCAGGACAACGGAACGCACGGGAACAGACTCCATCGGGACGCTGGGAATCGGTCCGGCGTGCCGGACCGGAAGACGGATCGCAGGGGCGAGCATCTTCCAGTGCGTCCTTGCAGGAATCGGGCCCAACCCTCGGATGCGACCCGAGCTGGGTGAGCGCCGGGCGGCTGCGCTACTCCGACCAGGCGTCCGCCAGGATCGTGCGGCGCGGGTCGTCGGGGTCCGGGTGCAGCCAGGTGCCGCCCATTTCGCTGGTGCGGGTGTAGCTGCCGCCATTGCCCTCGTCGGCCAGGGGTTCGCACAGGCCCTCGACCACCACCGTCGTGCCCGCGCGCGACAGGCAGCGCGCCTTGACATAGGCGCCGAGCACGGCGGCTACTTCGGCATGGGGCGCGTCCAGCACGTACTGGGTGTCGCCGTGCGCCCACGATTCGCTCAGGCGCAGCGCCAGCACCGGGATGCCGCGCAGGGTCGCGGCGCCGGGCCGCAAGGTGGCCACGGACTCGGTGCTCGCATCCGGCTCCTTGTCGACGCCGGCCATCGGCGAGCACTGCATCGTGATCGTGCGCACCAGCCCGCGCCAGGGCTGCGGCAGTTCCGTGGGCCGGCGCGCGCGCACCGCGCGACAGCCCTGGCCGCTGGCCTTGTCGGCCCCGTGCACCCAGCTCGGGAGATCCATGCCGGCGAGTTCGACCGGCGCTGCGCCCGCCGAGGCCACGGACGCGAGGCCGCCGAGGGCGGCGAGGCAGGTGAGGGAGATCCAGAGGCGATGGAGCGGCTGCATGCGCCACAGCATACGGGCGGCGGCAAGCGTCGTGGCAGCCGGTGTGCAGACGAGGCATTTCGTCTACTTGCGCGCCATTGCTGCAGTGCGGTAACGTTGTGTAACATTTTTAACAACGCCGATGATGACGATCACCAAACGCCGCGCGCTCGAAACCATGGCCCTTGCCCTCTGTGCGCCCGGCGCCTGGGCCCAGGGCAGCGCGCGCGCCGCCGCTGCGCCGTCGTCCGGCGGCTGGCCCAGCAAGCCGGTGCGGCTGCTGGTGGGCTTCCCGGCCGGCGCCTCGCCCGATCTCGCGGCGCGGGCCATCGCCGAGCCGCTGTCGCGGCTGCTGGGCCAGCCGGTGACGGTGGAGAACAAGCCCGGCGACAGCGGCAACATCGCGGCCAACCTGGTGGCCAAGGCGCAGGACGACCACACCATCGGCGCGCTGATCAACGGCAACCTGACGATCGCGCGGCTGCTCAATCCCAAGACGCCTTTCGATCCCGAGAAGGACTTCGCGCCGGTCAGCCTGATCGGCACCGCGCCGCTGGTGCTGGCGGCGAGCGCGCAGGCGGTGGGCGCCAACCCGGTCGAGCTGCTGCTGTGGGCGCGCAACCTCAACGACAAGGGGCGCTACGGCACGCCCGGGGCCGGCACGGTCGGGCACCTGGGCATGGAACTGCTCAAGAGCCGCAGCGGCATCCTGGCCACGCACGTGCCCTTCAACGGCAACCCGCAGGTCATCGCCGCCATGCTGGCCGGCGAGATCCAGCTGGCGCTGCTGCCGCCGGGTCTGGTCAAGCCGCACATCCAGTCGGGCAAGCTCAAGGCCATCGGCGTCACCTCGGCGGTGCGCAGCCCGCTGTACGAGGAGCTGCCCACCTTGCGCGACGCCAACGTGCACGGCGCCGACCTGGAGATCTGGACCGCCATCGCCGCGCCCGCGGGCATGCCGGCCACGGCGGTCGCGAAGCTCAATGCGGCGCTGTCGGAGGTGGTGCGCGCGCCCGAGGTGCAGCAGACCCTGCTCAAGGCCGGCTGGCAGGCGCAGTCGGGCACGCCCAAGGCACTGAGCTACCGCATGCGCCAGGACACCTCGCTGCTCGGCGGCGTGATCCTGATGCGCGGCATCAAGACGGACGCCTAACGCGACGCGCCGGAGCGCCGCCGGTGCTTGACCTGGTACATCGCGGCATCGGCCTGCTTGAGCGCATCGTTCACGGTGCTGGTCTTCGGGTCGACTGCGACCACGCCGACGCTGGCGCCGCCGTAGGAAATGGTGCGTTCGCGCAGCGCGATGTCGCCGGTGCTGGCCAGGCTCAGGCGCGCCTCGAGCGCCTGCACCGCCGCCTCCGCCGCGGGGCCGGGCAGCGGGCCCGGGCCGACCACCACGAACTCGTCGCCGCCCAGGCGCGCCAGCGTGTCGCCCGCGCGCAGCGTGGCGTTGAGGCGGCTCGCGATGGCGCGCAGGAAATCGTCGCCGCAGTCGTGGCCATAGCTGTCGTTGATGGCCTTGAAGTCGTCGAGGTCGACGAAGCCGACCAGCACCGTGGCGCCGCTGCGCGCGCCGCGGGCCAGCAGCTGGCCCAGCTCCTGCACCAGCAGCCGGCGGTTGGGCAGGCCGGTCAGCGCATCGGTCAGCGTGCTGGTCACCAGCTGTGCGTTGGCGATCCGCAGCTGCGTGAGCAGGCGCTCGCGCTCCATGTGCTGGCCGATCAGGCGCGAGAACAGCTGCAGCACATGCTGCGCGTTGGGCGGCAGCGGCAACTGGGCCGAGCTGGCGGCGCACAGCGTGCCGTAGAGGTCGCCGTCGGCCCGCACCGGGGTGCTGACATAGGTGCGAATGCCCAGCTGGCGGGCCGCATCCGAGTCGCCCCAGCATCCGGCGACGTCGTCGGTGTAGGGCCGTCCTTCGTCGAGCGCACGCTTGCACAGCGTGTCCTCCCAGGGCACCGACAGGCCCTCCGGAATCTGGAGCTGCTTGGTGTTGCGCGCGATCACGATCTGCTGCACGCCGCCTTCGAGGTCGATGGCGGTCAGGTAGGTCGACTCGCAGCCGGTGACAGCCTCGAGCATCTCGAGCATGGGGCGGGCCAGTTCTTCCAGCGTCTGGGCCGAAGAAACCGATTCGGAGAGCTGAGCGATCAGTGAATCCATGACCTATTGTGTCCTGTGTCGCATGTCCTGCCGCCGAGGGGGGCGGGCCGCCGGCGCCCGATCGAAGATGTTTCGTTGGGCCGGTCCGATTTGCATTCAGAATCACGCCCTGACAGCTCCCGCTTCGACGGAGCGCCAGAGGAAAGCGACTCTCATGACCTGGTCTTCTCACGATCCCCATGCAGACCCTGCCATGGCGTGGATCCCCGATGCGCTGCGGCTGTCACGGAGGTCGTCATGCATGTGATGATCGCCAACAACTCGCCCATTCCGGTGTTCGCCTACGGCGGCACCGAACGCGTGATCTGGGACCTGGGGCGCAAGCTGGTCGAGATGGGCCACCAGGTCACCTACCTGGTGCCCGAAGGATCGCGTTGCGATTTCGCGCGGCTGCTGCCGATCCGCCCCGATCGCCCGTGGCATGAACAGGTGCCCGACGATGTCGACCTGGTGCATTTCCAGTTCGACCCGCGCCTGGGTTCCGACGATGCGCTGGGCAAGCCCTTCCTGTTCACCGAGCATGGCAACAGCCACCGCGCCCGCCCGCTGCCGCGCAACACCGTCTTCCTCACGCGCAACCATGCGTCGCGTTACGGCTCGAGCGAGTTCGTCTACAACGGACTCGACTGGTCGGCCTACGGGCCGGTCGATTTCGATCGGCCGCGCAACTACGCGCACTTCCTGGGCAAGGGCGCCTGGGGCGTCAAGAACCTCAAGGGCGCGATCCGCGTGGCCCGGCTGGCGGGCATCGAACTCGAGGTGCTGGGCGGCGAGCGCTTCAACTTCCGGCGCGGCATCCGCATGACCTTTTCGCGCCGCGTGCGCTTCCACGGCATGGTGGGGGGCCAGCAGAAATGCGAGCTGCTCAACGGTTCGCGCGGCATGGTGTTCCCGGTGCGCTGGCACGAGCCTTTCGGGCTCGCGGTGATCGAGAGCCTCTACTTCGGCTGCCCGGTGTTCTCCACGCCCTACGGCTCGCTGCCGGAGCTGGTGCCGCAGGATTGCGGCGTGCTCGCGGCCGATGCGCCCACGCTGGCGGATGCGCTGCAATCGTCCCGCTTCGATGCGCGTGGCTGCCATGCGCACGCGGTGCGGCATTTCAGTTCGGACGCCATGGCCCGGGGCTACCTGCGCTACTACGAGCGCGTGGTGGCGGGCGAGTTGCTCAACCCCGTGCCGCCGGCCATCCAGGGCGCGGCGCGTTCGCTGCCCTGGCGCGGCTGAGGGCGGGCGAAGGGGCTAGACGCCGTCGGGCTGCTGTGTGCGGATCGAGGTGTGGTCGCGGCGCTCGTGGAGCTTGCCGACCACCGTATCGAGTGCACGCCGGGCCTTGGCTTCGGCGCCCCGGAAGGCTTCGTCCAGGCTCGAGGCCTGGTGCGTCACGGCCACCGGTGGCAGCGAGGTCACATGGGCCTCGATCACGCAGCGCTTGTCGTCGGCGCCGCCCTTGGTGCCGCTGTTCTCGTCGGAGAGATGGACCTCGACGCGGCGCACGTCGTTCGAGAAGCGGCCCAGCGTGCGGCGGATCTCGCCGTCGGCCCAGCTTTCCAGCGTTTCCTTGTTGTCCATGCCGTTGCCGGTGTTGATGTGGATTTCCATGCGGGTGTGTGCTCCATGTTCGGCGCTGCACGTCGGCAGCGAGGCCGCTCGCCGCGCGTGCGAGCGCGGCGGCGGTTCGAAGTCACAGCATGGCGCCACCCGCGGCGCCGCGGCGTAGGCCAAGGGAGCCTCTTGCCGCCTGCGTCAGGGGAGGGTCAGAAGGCCGGGATCAGCGCACCGTTGAACTTGGTCTCGATGAACTGGCGCACCTCGGCCGACTGGTAGGCCGCGACCAGCTTCCTGGCCCAGGGCGCGTCCTTGTCGGCACGGCGCACCGCGATCAGGTTGGCATAGGGGCTCTTGGCGGATTCCTTGATCACGGCGTCCTTGTTGAAGGACAGGCCCGACTTCTCGGCGTAGTCGTTGTTGATCGAGGCGATCGTCAGGTCGTCGAGCGAGCGCGGCAGCTGCGCGGCGTCGAGCGCGACCAGCTTGAGCTTCTTGGGGTTGGTCACCACGTCCAGCGGCGTGGCCGTGTTGTTCTTCACGGCCTCGGGCTTGAGCGTGATCAGGCCCGCGGCCTGCAGCAGCAGCAGCGAGCGGTTGCCGTTGGACGGGTCGTTCTGGATGCCGACCGAGGCACCGTCGGGCAGCGCGTCGATGCTCTTGATCTTGCGCGAGTAGAAGCCCAGCGGCGCCGTCACGGTCAGGCCGGCCGACACCAGGTCGAAGCCGCGCGACTTGATCTGGTTGTCGAGGAAGGGCTGGTGCTGGAAGGCGTTGGCGTCCAGGTCGCCCGCCGACAGCGCGGCGTTGGGCAGCTGGTAGTCGTTGAACACCACGACATCGATGGTCAGGCCGTCGCGCGCGGCGACCTTCTTCACCACCTCGAAGATCTGCTCGGCATTGCCGACCGAGATGCCGACCTTGATGCGGGACTTGTCCTGGGCGTGCACCGGCGCGCTCGCGGCGAAGGCGGCGGCGAGCACGGTGGCGGACAGGGCGGCGAGGGCGCCACGACGGCGAAGGGCGGAGAACAGCATGGCGACGAAAGGAATGAAGAGAAGAGGGGGGCGACTGTGCCCGTGCCGCGCCCTTTCGCGAACGAACAAATCCTCATGTCTATATGCCCGCGCCCGGCGCGGCCGGCCTCGATCAGGCGCCGCGAGGCGGCGCGACCGGCGCATGCAGCGCCATCAGTTCGACGATCCAGTCGATGAACACGCGCAGCTTGGCGCTCACGTGCCGGTTCGGCGGGAACGCCAGGTACAGCGGCATCGGATCGAGCTGCCAGTCGGTGAACAGCGGCACCAGTTCGCCGCGCGCCGCATGCGGGCGGGCCATGTAATCCGGCAGCCAGAGGATGCCGAGGCCGGCCAGGCCGGCCTCGAGGTAGGCATTGCCGTCGTCGAACGCGAACGCATGGCGGCCCTGCACTTCGAGGCGTTCGCCGGCGCGCTGCATCGCATACGAAAGGGCCTTGCCGGTGCGGGCCCACCGGAAGCCCACGATGCGATGGTGCGTGTCTTCCAGCGCCTGCGGGCGCGTGGGCGTGCCCTCGCGTTCGAGGTAGCCCGGCGCCGCGTAGACGCCGAGTTGGAGGTCGCCCACGCGGCGCGCGATCAGCGACACATCGGTGATCTCGCCGCCGCGCACCACGCAGTCGACGTTCTCGCCGATCAGGTCGACCGGGCGGTCGCTCACGCCCATGTCGAGCTGGATGTCGGGGTAGCGCGCATGGAAGGCGGGCAGGGCGGGCACCAGGATGATCCGGGCCAGCGGGCTCGGCACGTCCACGCGCAGCCGGCCGCGGGGCGCGGCCACGGCGCTGGACAGGCTGGTCTCGGCATCGTCCATGTCGGCCAGCAGCCGCACCACGCGCTCGTAGTAGGCCGCGCCATCGGCCGTGACGTTGACCTTGCGCGTGGTGCGGTGGAGCAGCTTCACGCGCAGCCGCGCTTCGAGCTGCTGCACCAGCTGCGTCACGGTGGTCTTGCTCAGGTGCAGCGTCGCGGCGGCCTGGGTGAAGCTGCGCGTCTCCACCACGCGGACGAAGGCCTGCATCGCGTCAATCCGGTCCATCGTCGTGCCCGCGTCTTCGAAGATTGTTTGGGTTCTGCAAACAGTGATTGTCGATCTGGCCTGTTTATCCGCGCGGCGGGCGTCCCTAAAGTCCCCTCATCGTCATCTTCGACGCCATCACCCAAGGCCTTCCATGACCACTCGCGACGTCGTTTTCCCGCCCGGGCGCCAGGCGCTCTACGAAAAGAACCGGTACTCACCGGCGATCCGTTCCAACGGCTTCCTGTTCGTCTCGGGCCAGGTCGGCAGCCGCCCCGACGGCTCGCCCGAACCCGAACTCGAGGCACAGGTGCGGCGCGCCTTCGACAACCTGAACGCCGTGCTCGCCGCGGCCGGCTGCAGCTTCGACGACGTGGTTGACGTCACGGTCTTCGTGGTCGACCCCGAGGCGAACTTCGAGACCATCTGGAAGATCGTGCCCGAGTACTGGGGTGAGGCGCCGCACCCGACACTGACCGGCGTGGGCGTGACCTGGCTCTACGGCTTCCAGTTCGAGATCAAGGTGATCGCGAAGCTGCCGGACGCTGTGCAGCCGGCCTGAGCCGGCGCGGCCGGTTCCTCCGGGGACGGACAATCCCCGGATGCCCCACGCCGTCTCCCTGCTGCGCGCCACTCGTCTCGCGGGCAGCACCAAACCCTTTCTGTCCCGTGGCGGCTTCAAGCGCGAGCGCTGCGCCGGCTGCCGCCTGCTGCCCAGCCATTGCCTCTGCGCGCTGCGCCCGTCGATGGACACGCGCGCCGGCGTGTGCCTGCTGATGTCGTACATCGAGCCGCTCAAGCCCACCAACACCGGCTGGCTGATCGCCGACGTGGTGGCCGACACCTTCGCCTTCGGCTGGGCGCGCACCGAGGTCGATCCCGCATTGCTGACACTGCTGGCCGATCCGCGGTGGCAGCCTTATGTGGTGTTCCCGGGCCAGTACGCGGAACCGGAGCGGGTGGTGCACCAGGTGGACCCCGCGCTGGCCGCGGCCGGCAAGCGCCCGCTGTTCATCCTGCTCGACGGCACCTGGTCCGAGGCGCGCAAGATGTTCAGCCGCAGCCCGTACCTGAATGCGCTGCCGGTGCTGAGCCTGCAGCCCGACCAGGCCACGCAGTACCGGCTGCGCCGCTCCGGCCGCGACGACCACCTCTGCACCAGCGAGGTGGCCGCGCTGTGCATGGACCTGATCGGCGAACACGCGCTGGCGCAGACCCTGGACGCCTACCTGGCGCTGTTCACCGAGCGCTACCTGCTGGCGAAGAACCAGCAGCCCGTGGTGGAGGACAGCCCCGCGCACCAGCGCCTGCAGGCGCTTCGTGCAGAGGGTGAAACGCACATTCCAGCCGTGCCCGGTGCGCCTTATACGGAATCCGAATAAGCAGATCGCGATTCAGTCGTTCCATCCGGTGTGGTTCATTTGCCATACTCGCGTCCTTTTCCTCTGTCCGATGGCCGCGTGGCCCCCGGCGATTCCGTCGCGATGACCCTTTCTTCGACCGATGCGGCACAGGCGCCGCCCCTGAAACCTCCGGTGATCCGTCTCCAGGGCGTGCAGAAATCCTTCGCCCTGCCGAGCGGCGAGGTGTTCGACGCCGTGCGCGCGCTCACGCTCGACATTCCCGAGGGCGAGATCTTCGGCCTGATCGGCAAGAGCGGCGCCGGCAAGTCCACCTTGCTGCGGCTCATCAACCTGCTCGAGCGGCCCGATGCCGGCCAGGTGCTGGTGGGCGGACGCGACCTCACGACGCTCTCGCGCCGTGAACTGCGCGACACGCGCCAGAACCTCGGCATGATCTTCCAGCAGTTCAACCTGCTGCAGAACGCGAGCGTGTTCGACAACGTCGCCTTCCCGCTCAAGATCCATGGCCGCCATTCGCGCGCCGAGATCGACGCCCGGGTGCGCGAATGCCTCGCGCTGGTCGGCCTGTCCGAGAAGATCGACACCTACCCCGCACAACTCTCCGGCGGCCAGAAGCAGCGCGTGGCCATCGCCCGCGCGCTGGCGCCGCGCCCGCAGGTGCTGCTGTGCGACGAACCCACCTCGGCGCTCGACAGCGAGACCACGCGCTCGCTGCTCGAGACGCTGCGCGACATCAACGCCAAGATCGGCGTGACCATCGTGATCGTGACGCACGAGCTGTCGGTGGTCGAGGTGCTGTGCCGCCGTGTCGCCATCCTCGAGAAGGGCCAGCTGATCGAGCATTTCGCGGTCGACGAGGCGCCGCAGGCCGAGCGCCTGACCGCGCTGGGCCGCGAGATCGATGCCCTGGTGCGCCGCCGCGAACGCGATGCGCGCGAAGCCGCCAACACCCCCCTGTCGGCTGCCGCCGCGCCCCGAGGACTCGCCCATGCCTGAGAACATTGCCGCCATCCTGCCCGAGCTCTGGCTCGCCGCGGGCCAGACCTTCCTGATGCTGGGCATCGGCCTCACGGCCGCGGTGCTGATCGGCGGGCCGCTGGGCATCCTGCTGTTCCTGCTGGGCCCGGGCCAGTCGCTGGACAACAAGCCGGCCTTCCTGATCCTGAACTGGATCGTGAACACCGTGCGCTCCTTCCCCTTCATCATCCTGTTGGTCGCGCTGGTGCCCTTCACGCGGATCATCGCGGGCACCTCCATCGGCCCGCTGGCGGCCGCGGTGCCGCTGTCGGTGGCGGCCATTCCGTACTTCGCGCGCCTGGTCGACCAGTGCCTGCGCGAGGTGCCGCGCGGCGTGATCGAAGCCGCCCATGCGATGGGCGCCTCGGAACTGCAGATCGTCTGGCGCGTGCTGGTGGTCGAGGCCCGCTCGGGCCTGGTGCTGGCGCTCACCGTGCTGTCGGTCAGCTTCCTCTCCTACTCGGCGATCGCCGGCGTGGTGGGCGGCGGCGGCATCGGCGACCTGGCGATCCGCTACGGCTACTACCGCTTCCAGACCGACGTGATGGTCTTCACCGTGGTGCTGCTGGTGGTGCTGGTGCAGATCCTGCAATTCGTGGGCAACACAGCCGCCCGCCGCCTCGACAAACGCTAGGACTTGGCCCACCCCCGAAGCGGCGCACTGCGTGTCGCCGCCTCCCCCTCAAGGGGGCGCACTCGGCGGCCTGGCGAAGCCAGTTCCGCGCGTGCCCTGGCTCAAGTACCGCTTTCTTTTTTGTTCCCTGATCTCTCTCCGACATGAAAACCTCTGCCCTGCGCCGTTCCTTCCTCGCCCTGTCCATCGCGGCCCTCGCCTTCGGCGGCTTCACGCTCGACGCCCAGGCCCAAGCCGCCAAGAAGAACCTGGTGATCGGCGGCACCGCCGGCTCGAACATCGACCAGCTGAAGCTGGGCATCGTGCCGATCCTCGAGAAGAAGGGCTACACGGTGAAGCTGGTCGAATTCAACGACTACGTGCAACCCAACCTGGCGCTGGCCCAGGGCTCGCTCGACGCCAACTTCTTCCAGCACCTGGTCTACCTGAAGAAGTTCGCGGCCGACCAGAAGCTCGACATCGTCGAACTGGTGCAGGGCCCGATCGCGCCGCTGGGCGTGTATTCCAAGAACCGCAAGAGCCTGACTGAAGCCAAGGACGGTGACCGCGTCACGCTGCCGAACGACCCGAGCAACCTGGCGCGCGCGCTGGTGCTGCTGGAGCAGAACAAGCTGGTCACGCTCAAGACCGGCATCGATCCGCTGCGCGCTTCGGAGAAGGACATCGACCAGAACCCGCGCAAGCTCAAGTTCATCCCGCTCGAAGCCGCGCAGCTGCCGCGTTCGATCGGCGACACCGAGTACGCGATCATCAACGGCAACTTCGCGATCTCGTCGGGCCTGAAGCTCACCGAGGCCGTGGCGCTCGAGAAGACCCCCGACCACTACCTGAACGTGGTGGCCGTCAAGCGTGCAGACAAGGACACGGCCTGGGCCAAGGACATCGCCGAGGCCTACCGCTCGAAGGAATACAAGGCCGTGGTCGACAGCAAGTTCCAGGGCTACGCCAAGCCCAGCTTCCTGCAGTAAGCCGAGAACACCATGGCCGCGCTGGTCTGCTTCGACGCCGAGGGCCGCTGGCAGGACACGCTGGTGTGCGACCACCTGATCGGTCGCGCGCTGGCGCAGGCCGGCGTGGCCTGGGGCCGCTGGCCGGTGCGCGAGGTCGACGGCAGCGATGCCGCCGCCGTGCGCGCGGCCTATGGTGAGGAGATCGCGGCGCTGCCGGGCCACTTCGAGGTGCGCAGCGCCGACCGCGTGCGCGTGGCGCCCGGGCAGCCGGGCTGGCCCGCGCTGCGCGCGCAGTTCCTCACCGAACACACGCACGCCGACGCGGAAATCCGCTTCTTCCTCGAAGGCGCGGGCCTGTTCTATGTGCGCAGCGGCGAGGGCTACGCGGGCCTGCTGTGCGAGGCCGGCGACTGGGTCGCGCTGCCGGCCGGCACCACCCATGCCTTCGATGCCGGCGCCGAGCCGGACTTTGATGCGCTGCGGCTGTTCGCCGACCCGCAGGGCTGGGTCGCGCAGCCCACGGGCCACGTGCTGCCCGCGGCGCTGCCGCTGTTCGACGACTTCGTCGAGCGGCTGCTCGAGATGACCGGACACGAAGCCGAAGTCGACTGACGCCGGGCGCCGACGGCGCCTAAAGACGTTTCACGCATAAGCAAGCAACGATTCAGTCGTTCCTTGTGGGGTCGTGCTTCCCTAGAGTCGTGCTCTTCGCCGCGGGGCCCTGGGCCTGCGGCACTTCACAGAAGAGTGGCTCGCATGACCGTCATCACCCCCACCGATATTGAGAACGCCGCGGCGCAGGCTGTCGCCGCACCGCAGGACTTCGAGGTCCGCCCCTTCGACGCGCCCGTGGGCGCCGAGGTCGTCGGCCTCGACATCTCCAAACCCATCAACGCCGCCGACTTCGCGCGGCTGCATCGCGCGCACCTCGACCACCACGTGGTGGTGTTCCGCGACCAGCGCGTGTCGCCCGAGGACCATGTGGCCTTCAGCCGCCGCTTCGGGCCGCTGCAGATCCATGTGCTGCACCAGTTCCAGCTCCAGGGCCATCCCGAGGTGCTGATCGTCTCCAACATCAAGGAAAACGGCGAGCCCATCGGCCTGGGCGATGCCGGCGTCTACTGGCACTCGGACCTGTCGTACAAGGAAACGCCCAGCCTGGGCTCGCTGCTGCATGCGCAGGAGCTGCCCAGCGAGGGCGGCGACACGCTGTTCGCCGACCAGCACCTGGCCTGGGAAACGCTGCCGCCCGCGCTGCAGCAGCGCATCCTGCCGCTCAAGGCCGAGCACAGCTACCTCGCGAAGTACGAGGAGCTGCGCGCCAAGAACCCGTGGCGGCCCAAGCTCTCGCAGCAGCAGGTCGACCAGGTCGCGCCGGCCGTGCACCCGATCGTGCGCACCCATCCCGAGACCGGCCGCAAGGCGTTGTTCGTGAGCGAACATTTCACGACCCGCATCGTCGGCCTGCCGCAGGACGAGAGCGATGCGCTGCTGGCCGAACTGTTCGCGCACAGCGTGCAACCGGCCTTCGTCTATAGGCACGAGTGGAAGCCGCACGACCTGGTGTTCTGGGACAACCGCTCGCTGATGCACCTGGCGGCGGGCACGCCGGACCATCTGCGGCGCAAGCTGTTTCGCACGACGATCGAAGGCGATCGGGTTTTTTGATCACCCCCGAAGCGCCTGCGGCGCTTCCCCCTCAAGGGGGCGACACCGGTGGCCCGGCGAAGCCGGTTCCACGGTGTCCCACGTGAAGACATCGCCCCTCTCCGCCTCCTTCTTCTTTCTTTCTCTTCTCAAGGCCTCGTCATGAACCGCATCCTCCGCAAGACCGCCACGACCATCGCCGGCCTGGGCCTCGTCCTCTCCAGCCTCGCGGCGCATGCCGAAGGGCAGATCCGCATCGCCGAGCAGTTCGGCATCGTCTATCTGCTGCTCAACGTGGCGCAGGACCAGAAGCTGATCGAGAAGCACGCCAAGGCCGCGGGCATCGATGCCAAGGTCGAATGGGTCAAGCTCTCGGGTGGCTCGGCGGTCAATGATGCGCTGCTGTCGGGCAACATCGAGATCGCGGGCGCGGGCGTGGGGCCGCTGCTGACCATCTGGGACCGCACCAAGGGCCGGCAGAACGTCAAGGGCGTGGCCTCGCTGGGCAACTTCCCCTACTACCTGGTGACCAACAACCCCAACGTGAAGACGATCGCCGACTTCACCGACAAGGACCGCATCGCGGTGCCGGCCGTGGGTGTGTCGGTGCAGTCGCGCGTGCTGCAACTGGCCTCGGCCAAGTTGTGGGGCGACAAGGAGTTCGCCAAGCTCGACAAGATCAGCGTGGCGGTACCGCATCCCGACGCGGCCGCGGCCATCATCAAGGGCGGCACCGAGATCAGCGGTCACTTCGGCAACCCGCCCTTCCAGGAGCAGGAACTCGCCGGCAATCCGCAGGCGCGCATCGTGCTCAATTCCTACCAGGTGCTGGGCGGCCCGGCCTCGGCCACGGTGCTCTACGCGACCGAGAAATTCCGCGCCGAGAGCCCCAAGACCTACCAGGCCTTCGTCGAAGCCCTGAACGAAGCGGCGCAGTTCGTCAC
Source organism: Variovorax sp. UMC13 (assembly GCF_014170375.1). Taxonomy (GTDB): domain Bacteria; phylum Pseudomonadota; class Gammaproteobacteria; order Burkholderiales; family Burkholderiaceae_C; genus Variovorax. Next base: position 48,803 of record NZ_LZZW01000020.1, read on the forward strand.
CGCCAACCCCGAGAAGGCGGCCGACATCTACATCAAGGTCAGCAACGCCAAGATCGACCGCGAGCTGCTGCTCAAGATCATCAAGAACCCCGAAGTGCAGTTCAAGACCACGCCGCAGAACACCTACGCGCTGGCCGAGTTCATGCACCGCGTGGGCGCGATCAAGAACAAGCCGGCCTCGGTGAAGGACTACTTCTTCGACGACGCGCAGAACGCGGCGGGGAACTGATGCGGACGGCCGAGGGCGTGGACGCCTTGCCACTCTGGGGTAAGGCCGGGGTGGCCGAGGGCGCTCGCACGGCCATGGCGCATGAAGCGGATCGACGGCCGTCGGCCCCCACCCCGTCCCTCCCCCAGGGGGGGAGGGAGACAGACACGGCGGCGCTGCTTGAGGTCGACCAGGTCAGCCTCGAATACCGCACGCCCGAGCGCGTGGTGCGCGCCACGCACCGTGTGAGCTTCGACGTGCATGCGGCCGATCGCTTCGTGCTGCTGGGCCCTTCCGGCTGCGGCAAGTCGACGCTGCTCAAGGCGGTGGCCGGCTTCATCGCGCCGGTCGAAGGCGAGATCCGGCTCGAGGGCCGGCGCGTGCAGGCACCGGGCCCGGACCGCATCGTGGTGTTCCAGGAGTTCGACCAGCTGCCGCCGTGGAAGACGGTGAAGCAGAACGTGATGTTTCCGCTGCTGGCCTCGAAGACGCTGGGCCGCAAGGAAGCGGCCGAGCGCGCGCTGCACTACCTGGCCAAGGTCGGCCTCGAAAAGTTCGCCGACGTGCATCCGCACCAGCTCTCGGGCGGCATGAAGCAGCGCGTGGCCATCGCGCGCGCGCTGGCCATGCAGCCGCGCGTGCTGCTGATGGACGAGCCCTTCGCCGCGCTCGATGCGCTCACGCGCCGCAAGATGCAGGAAGAGCTGCTCGAACTCTGGGACGAGGTGCGCTTCACGCTGCTGTTCGTCACCCATTCGATCGAGGAGGCGTTGGTGGTGGGCAACCGCATCGCGCTGCTGTCGCCGCACCCGGGCCGCATGCGCGCCGAGATCAACAGCCATGCCTTCGGCCAGCACAGCCTGGGCGGCGCCGAGTTCCAGGCCACGGCCACGCGCATCCACGACATGCTGTTCGAGGAAGAACACGCATGACGGCGGTCTTTCTCCCTCCCCCGCTGGGGGAGGGCGGGGGTGGGGGCCTGCAGCCTGTCCACCGCCGCTTGCCCCCATCCCAGCCTTCCCCCGGAGGGGGAAGGAGCCATACCCCATGAGCACTCTCACACCGCCCATCCGCCCCGAATACGAACGCACGCTGCAGCCCTTCACCGAGCTGCCGGTCGAGCGTGCCCTGCCTTTCTCGACGCGCCTCTGGGCGCAGGGATGGCTGCGCAAGGGCCTGATCCTGGTCGCGATCGCGCTGCTCTGGGAACTCGCCGCGCGCTGGCAGGACAACGACCTGCTGCTGCCCACCTTCAGCGCCACCGCGCGCGCGCTGGTGGAGGGCCTGGCCAGCGGCGAGCTGGTCGAGAAGGTGCGTATCTCGCTGGCCGTGCTGCTGCAGGGCTACGTGGCGGGCGTGCTGCTGGCCTTCGGGCTCACCACGCTCGCGGTGTCGACGCAGATCGGCCGCGACCTGCTGGACACGCTGACCTCGATGTTCAACCCGCTGCCCGCGATCGCACTGCTGCCGCTGGCGCTGCTGTGGTTCGGCCTCGGCCGCGGCAGCCTGGTCTTCGTGCTGATCCATTCGGTGATGTGGCCGCTGGCGCTCAACACCTATGCGGGCTTCCAGGGCGTGCCCGAGACGCTGCGCATGGCCGGGCGCAACTACGGCCTCACGGGACTGCGCTACGTGCTGCAGATCCTGGTGCCGGCCGCGCTGCCGGCGATCCTGTCGGGGCTGAAGATCGGCTGGGCCTTTGCCTGGCGCACGCTGATCGCGGCCGAGCTGGTGTTCGGCGCGTCCTCGGGCAAGGGCGGCCTGGGCTGGTACATCTTCCAGAACCGCAACGAGCTCTACACCGACCGCGTGTTCGCCGGCCTGGCGATGGTGGTGCTGATCGGCCTGCTGGTGGAAAGCCTGGGCTTCGCCACCCTGGAGCGGCTCACTGTGCGACGCTGGGGTCAGCAGCGCTAGCGCTCAGCGCGAAGCCCCCGGGCCGGCGCGCGGCGGGCGCCACCGCATCGGCGCCCAGCGCCGCGTCCACCACCTCGCGCGTCAGCGTGGGGGCGAAGGCCTCGATGAAGGCGTAGACGTAGCCGCGCAGGTAGTTGCCACGGCGCACCGCCAGCTTGGTGAGGTTGATGCCGAACAGGTGGCCGGCGTCGATGGCCCGCAGCTGCGTGTCGCGCTCGGCCTCGTAGGCGATGCCCGCGACGATGCCCACGCCCATGCCCAGCTGCACATAGGTCTTGATCACGTCGGCGTCCATCGCGGTCAGCACGATCGAGGGGTCCACGCCGCTGTCGGTGAAGGCATCGTCGATGCGCGTGCGGCCGGTGAAGCCGGTGTCGTAGGTGATCAGCGGGTGCTGCGCGAGCCGCTCCAGCGTGAGTGGTTCGTCGAGCAGCGGATGGCCGGGCGGCACCACCACCGAGTGAGTCCAGCGGTAGCAGGGCAGGGCCACGAGCTGCGGGTAGTCGCCCAGCGCTTCGGTCGCCACGCCCACATCGGCTTCGCCTTCGAGCAGCATCTGCGCGATCTGCTTGGGCGAGCCCTGGTGCAGGTGCAGCTTGACCTGCGGGAACAGCGCGCGGAATTCCTGCACCGCCACCGGCATCGCATAGCGGGCCTGCGAGTGGGTCGCGGCCACCGAGAGCATGCCGTCCTGGCGCGCGGCGAACTCCTGGCCGGCCTGGCGCAGGTTGCTGCTCTCCAGCAGCACGCGTTCGATGATCGGCAGCACATGGCCGCCGGGCTCGGTCAGCCCGGTGAGCCGCTTGCCCGCGCGCACGAACAGTTCGATGCCGAGTTCATCCTCGAGCTCGCGGATCTGCCGGCTCACGCCGGGCTGGGAGGTATGGAGCGTGTGCGCGGCTTCGGTCAGGTTGAAGCCGCAACGAACGGCCTCGCGCACCGAGCGCAGCTGTTGGAAATTCATGGCAGGAAACTTCGCGGCATAAGGCGCCGTGGATGGCGCAGGCCGCGATTTTCCGGCGCATGCCGCCAACAAGGAACGACCGTTTCGTTGGTTCCAAATGAGCCAATCGTCTATGAGCGCAGCGAAGGACCTGCTGCGCGACGCGCTCAGCGACGCGCGCCCGAGACGGCACGCACCAGCCGCTCGAGCCCGCCGCGGCCGGTGGCGGCGCGGCCGACCAGTGCGCTGCCCAGCGTGCCGGCCACGGTGCGGCCGATGAAGCAGCGGCCGCGGCTCGCGGCCAGCAGCAGCAACAGGCCGGCACCGAGCACCACCCAGTGCTCGCCGGGCAGGTCGTCACGGCGGTCGTCCGCGACGCGGGCCTTGTGGATGAAGTTCTTGGCGTCCAAGGGGCGCTCCTTTTGTCGGTGGAAGAAGAACTGCGTTGATAAAGCGGGCGGCGATCGCGCCGTGTAGGCCAGGCCCCTCGATGCGCGGCGCATCGCATCGCAGGCCGCGCAGGCCAAGCCCTACACACAGGGTGGGGCAGGGCCGACCCGATGGGCACGGCACGCCGCCGACAGTGGGTTTTCGCAATGCCCGCGGCGCTCGACGCCCAGGCCCTCCAACCTTCACCATCCAAAGGAGCCCCTCATGGCCAACGACAGAGACCTCACGCCACCGACCGACCTCCACCGCGATCCGATCACCGGCACGCCGGGCGCTCATCCCGTGGGCACTGGCCTGGGCACCACCGGCGGGGCACTTGCGGGTGCCGCGGCCGGTGCATTGGCAGGCCCGGTGGGCGCCGTGGTCGGCCTGGTGGCCGGCGGCGTGGCCGGTGGCCTGGGCGGCAAGGCCGTCGCGGAAGCTGTCAACCCGAGTGCCGAAGACGCGCACTGGCGCGACGCCTACAACCGCGAGGCCTACTACGAGGCCGGCCGCCCGTACGACGACTACCGGCCGGCCTATGAACTGGGCTGGTCGAGCCGGGCCGCGCGCAACGAATCCTTCGACACGCTCGAGCCCGCCTTCGCAACCGAATGGGACCGGCTGCGCGGCAGCTCCAGCCTCGACTGGGAACGCGCCCGCCCCGCCACGCGCGCGGCCTGGGACCGCGTCGATCGCGACTATTTCAGCGCGGGCGAGAACCGCGCGGTCTCGACCACCGGCGACGGCCTGGCCGACGACGAGGTGGTGGACGTGCTCAACGACCTGCTGGAGAACTCGCGCGATGGCGAATACGGCTTCCTCGCCTGCGCCGAGGAAGTGGAAAGCGCGCACCTGCAGCAGCTGTTCGGCGAGCGCGTGGCGAGTTGCCGGGTCGCGGCCAACGAACTGATGCACCTCGTGACGCAATACGGCGGCATCCCGGCCGAAGGCGGCACGGCCAGCGGCGCCATGCACCGTGGCTGGGTGCATGTGAAGGGCGCGGTCGGCGCCAACAGCGAGAAGTCCATCCTCGAGGAATGCGAGCGCGGCGAGGATGCGGCCCTCGCGCGCTACCGCAAGGCGCTCAAGCAGACGCTGCCGGCCGCGGTGCGCACCGTGATCGAGCGCCAGGCAGAGGGCGCGCAGCGCAACCACGACCAGATCCGCGACCTGCGCGACGCGGCCCGCGCTGCCGCCTGAACCGCCGCGGGCGGACACGCGCAGACAGACAGCCGCCTTCGGGCGGCTTTTTTTCGGGCCCGGGGCATGGCACGCTCCGATACCGCCCTTGTCTTACACGCCGGCGCCGGCCGCTGACCCATCTTGAAGCCCCTCACGATCGCCACTGGAACCGCCATGGACACCTCCGAATCCCCCGCGCGCACGGTGCCGCGCCACGCGCTCTCGCTGAGCGTCAACGGCCAGCCGCACACGCTGGAGGTCGAAACCTGGGTCACGCTGCTCGACCTGCTGCGCGATCGGCTCGCGCTCACGGGCACCAAGAAGGGCTGCGACCACGGCCAGTGCGGGGCCTGCACCGTGCTGGTCGATGGCCGCCGCATCAACGCCTGCCTCACGCTGGCCGTGATGCAGCAGGGCCGCGAAGTCACCACGGTCGAAGGCCTGGCCGACGGCGATGCCCTGCATCCGCTGCAGCAGGCCTTCATCGCGCACGATGCCTTCCAGTGCGGCTACTGCACGCCCGGCCAGCTGTGTTCGGCCGTGGGCCTGATCAACGAAGGCCATGCCCGCACGGCCGACGAGGTGCGCGAACTCATGAGCGGCAACGTGTGCCGCTGCGGCGCCTATCCGCAGATCGTGCAGGCCGTCGGCGAGGTGATGGGCCTGGCGGCGCCAGCGGATGCGCAGCGCCGCATCGTGATCGGGACGGTGCCCGCATGACGCCCGTTGCCTATGAGCGGGCCGGCGACGTCCAGGCCGCGCTCGCTGCGCTCTCGGCCGCGGACGACGGTGCCCGCTGCATCGCCGGCGGCACCAACCTGATCGACCTGATGAAGGAGAACATCGCGCGGCCCGAGCGCCTGGTCGACATCAACGGCCTGCCCTTCGACCGCATCGAGACCACCGAAGACGGCGGCCTGCGCCTCGGGGCGCTGGCGCGCAACGCCGACACCGCCTACCACCCGCTGGTGCGCGAACACTGTCCGCTGCTGGGCGCGGCGATCCTGGCCGGCGCCTCGCCGCAGATCCGCAACATGGCGAGCAACGGCGGCAACCTGCTGCAGCGCACGCGCTGCCATTACTTCTACGACGTGGGCGTGCCCTGCAACAAGCGCGAGCCGGGCTCGGGCTGCCCGGCCATCGGCGGCCTCACGCGGCAGCACGCGATCCTGGGCGCCAGCGACCATTGCATCGCCACGCACCCGTCGGACATGTGCGTGGCGCTGGCCGCGCTGGACGCCACCGTGCAGGTGCGCTCGCAGCGCGGGGAGCGCAGCATCGCCTTCGCCGATTTCCACCGGCTGCCCGGAGACCGGCCGTCGCAGGACACCACGCTCGCGCCGGACGAACTCATCACCCACATCGTGGTGCCGCCCGCGGCCGCCTTCCGCGCGCATTCGGCCTACCTCAAGCTGCGCGACCGGGCGTCGTATGCCTTCGCGCTGGTGTCGGTGGCCGCCGCGCTCGACCTGTCCGAGGACGGCACGGTGCGCGCGGTGCGCGTGGCACTCGGCGGGGTGGCGCACAAGCCCTGGCGCCTGCCCGAGGCCGAGTCACTGCTGGTCGGTGCGCGGCCCACGGCCGAACACTTCGCGCTGGTCGCCGACGCGCTGCTGCGCAGCGCGCAGGGGCAGGGCGACAACGACTTCAAGATTCCGCTGGCCCGCCGCGCCATCGTGCGCGCGCTCGAGACCGCCGCGGCCGGCACCGTCGACAACCAGGGCCGCGTGCCCGAAGGAGCGCTCCAGTGACCGATCTCATCGAAGCGCTCGCCGTGCCCCGCGCCGACGCCGGCACCGGCCATGTGCGGGTGGGCGACCCGGTCTCCCGCATCGACGGCCGTGCCAAGGTCACGGGCCAGGCGCGCTATGCGGCCGAGGTGCAGGTCGACGACCCGGCGTCTCCCTTGGTGTATGGCGTGGTGGTCAACAGCACCATCGCGCGTGGCCGCATCACCGGCTTCGCGCTCGACGCTTCCCTGGCCGTGCCCGGCGTGCTGGACATCCTCACACACGCCAACAAGCCCAAGACGCGCAGCGCCGGCCTGTTCTACAAGGACATGACCGCCCCCGGCGGCACGCCCTTCAAGCCGCTGCACGATGCGCAGATCGCCTACAGCGGCCAGCCGGTCGCGCTGGTGGTGGCCGAGAGCTTCGAGGCGGCGCGCCATGCGGCTTCGCTGGTGCGGGTCGAGTACGCGGTGGAGCCGCACGACACGCGCCTTCTGGCCAACCTGCACCGCGGCCGCAAACCCAGCCGGCTCAAGGCCGGCTACTCGCCGCCGCCCGCGGAGAAGGGCGACGCGCGCGCGGCCTTCAACGCGGCGCCGGTCAAGATCGAGGCCGAGTACCACAGCGGCGTCGAGCACCACAACCCGATGGAGCTGTTCGCCTCGACCGTGATCCGCGGTGCCGACGGCCACCTCACGATCTACGACAAGACGCAGAGCTCGCAGAACAGCCGCTGGTATGTGTCGCGCGTGTTCGGCCTGTCGAAGGACCGGGTCACGGTGCGCAACCCCTATGTCGGCGGCGCCTTCGGTTCCGGCCTGCGGCCGCAGTACCAGCTGCCGCTCGCGGTGATGGCGGCGCTGAAGCTCGAGCGCTCGGTGCGCGTGGTGCTCACGCGCCAGCAGATGTTCAGCTTCGGCCACCGGCCCGAGACGCAGCAGCGCATCGGGCTCGCGGCCGAGCGCGACGGCACGCTGCGCGCGATCCGGCACCATGCGGTGGCCGAGACCTCGCGCTTCGAGGACTATGTGGAGGTGGTGGTGAACTGGTCGGGCCAGCTCTACCGCTGCGACAACATCCGGCTCGGCTACCAGGTGGTGTCGCTCGACCAGTACAGCCCGATGGACATGCGCGCGCCCGGCGCCGCGCACGGTGTGCATGCGCTCGAGGTCGCGATGGACGAGCTGTCCTATGCGCTGGACATGGACCCGCTCGCGCTGCGCCTGAAGAACTACGCCGAGCGCAACCCGATGGACGACCTGCCCTACTCGACCAAGGAGCTGCGCGCCTGCTACCTGCAGGGCGCCGAGCGCTTCGGCTGGGCCGCGCGCCCGCTGGCGCCACGTTCGATGAAGCAGGGCAGCGAATGGGTCGGCTGGGGCATGGCCACCGGCACCTGGGACGCGATGCAGATGTTCGCCCGTGCCAGCGCGGTGCTGCATGCCGACGGCCGGCTGGTGGTGAGCAGCGCCGCCACCGACATCGGCACCGGCACCTACACCGTGATGGCGCAGATCGCGGCCGCGGCCATGGGCCTGCCGCTGGAGCAGGTCAGTTTCCAGCTGGGCGATTCGACCCTGCCGGTGGCGCCGATCGAAGGCGGCTCCTCGCACGTCACCACCGTCGGCTCGGCGGTCGAGGGCGTGTGCGAGAAGCTGCAGCGCCGGTTGTTCGGGATGGCGCGCGCCATGCCCGGCACCGCGCTGCGCAAGGTCGCCTTCGAGGAGATGGAATTCGTCGACGGCACCCTGCGCCGCGCGGTCGATCCCTCGGGCGCGATCCGGCTGGTCGACGTGCTGGCCCATGCCCGCGCGGCGCGCATCGAGGAGAAGTACCTGATGCTGCCGCACGTGTTCAAGCAGAGGAAGTACTTGCGCGCCACCCATTCGGCGGTGTTCTGCGAGGTGCGGGTGGACGAGCTGCTGGGCACGGTGCGCGTGACGCGCGTGGTCAGCGCGGTCGCGGCCGGCCGCATCATCAACGCCAAGACCGCGCGCAGCCAGGTCAGCGGCGCGGTGGTCTGGGGCATCAGCCAGGCGCTGCATGAGGAGACCCTGACCGACCACCGCCTGGGCCGCTTCATGAACCACAACCTGAGCGAATACCACGTGGCGGTGAACGCCGACATCCACGACATCGACGTGATCTTCGTGCAGGAGGACGACCGCATCGTGAGCCGGCTGGGCGCCAAGGGCGTGGGCGAGATCGGCATCGTGGGCGTCGCGGCCGCGGTGTGCAACGCGATCTTCCACGCCACCGGCCGGCGCGTGCGCAGCACGCCGATGACGCCCGACAAGGTGATGGCGCCGTGAGCGCGCCCGGGGATCGCCGGCCCGATGCCTTCGTTCGGGTGCGCGGCGCGCGCGAGCACAACCTGAAGAACGTCGACGTCGACATCCCGCGCGATGCGCTGGTGGTGTTCAGCGGCGTGTCGGGCTCGGGCAAGTCCTCGCTGGCCTTCGGCACGCTCTATGCCGAGGCGCAGCGGCGCTACTTCGAATCGGTGGCGCCCTATGCGCGGCGGCTGATCGACCAGGTCGGCGTGCCCGACGTCGACGCCATCGACGGGCTGCCGCCGGCCGTGGCGCTGCAGCAGCAGCGCGGCACGCCCAGCACGCGCTCGTCGGTGGGCAGCGTGACCACGCTGTCCAGCCTCCTGCGCATGCTGTACTCGCGCGCCGGCCACTACCCCGCGAAGCAGCCAATGCTGTTCGCCGAGGACTTCTCGCCCAACACCGCGCAGGGCGCCTGCCCGACCTGCCACGGCCTGGGCCATGTCTACGAGGTGACCGAGCGCAGCATGGTGCCCGACGACACGCTCACGATCCGAGAGCGCGCCATCGCAGCTTGGCCGCCGGCCTGGGGCGGGCAGAACCAGCGCGACATCCTGGTCACGCTGGGCTACGACATCGACACGCCCTGGCGCGAGCTGCCGCGCAAGGACCGCGACTGGATCCTGTTCACCGACGAGCAGCCCACGGTGCCGGTCTACGCCGGCTTCACGCCCGCCGAGACCCGCGCCGCGCTGCGGCGCAAGACCGAGCCCAGCTACCAGGGCACCTTCATGGGCGTGCGCAAGTACGTGCTGCACACCTTCGCGACCACGCAGAGCGCGCTGATGAAGAAGCGCGTGGCGCGCTTCATGGCCGGCAGCGTTTGCCCGGCTTGCGAGGGCAAGCGGCTCAAGCGCGAGGCGCTGGGCGTGACCTTCGCCGGGCTCGACATCGGCGCGCTGGCGCGGCTGCCGCTCGACCGCCTGGCCGAGGTGCTGGCGCCGGCCGCGGCCGGCACGCTGCGCGCCGAGGGCGAGGAGGCCAAGGTCCGCAGCCGCGCCGCCTCGCGCCAGGACACGGCACGCCGCGTGGCCGCCGGCGGCGCGACCCATGCGGCCTCGCCCGACGTGCGGCGCACGCCCGAGCTGTCGGAAGAGAAACGCATCGCCGCCCAGCGCATCGCGCAGGCGGTGCTGGACCGCGTCCAGACGCTGCGCGGGCTGGGCCTGGGCTACCTGTCGCTGGAGCGCAGCACGCCCACGCTGTCGCCCGGCGAGCTGCAGCGGCTGCGGCTGGCCACGCAGATCCGCTCCAACCTGTTCGGCGTGGTCTATGTGCTCGACGAGCCGTCGGCCGGCCTGCACCCGGCCGATGCCGAGGCGCTGCTGTCGGCGCTGGGCGATCTGCGGCGCGCGGGCAACTCGCTGTTCGTGGTCGAGCACGACCTCGAGGTGATGCGACGCGCCGACTGGCTCGTCGACGTCGGGCCCGATGCCGGCGAGCAGGGCGGGCAGGTGCTCTACAGCGGGCCGCCCGCGGGCCTGCGCGAGGTGGCCGCGTCGCACACCGCGCGCTATCTGTTCGGCGATGGCCATGCCGTCGCACGGCGGCCCGCGCGCGCGCCGAGCGGCTGGCTGCGGCTCGAGGGCGTGGCGCGCAACAACCTGGCGGGCATCGACGCCGCCTTTCCGCTGGGCGTGCTCACGGCCGTGACCGGCGTCTCGGGCTCGGGCAAGTCCAGCCTGGTGAGCCAGGCGCTGATCGAGCTGCTGTCGGCACATCTGGGCCACGAGCCACCGGCGGCCGACGAGGCGGCGGCGGGCGATGGCATGCCCGCGCCCGCCGCCGCCGTGGCCGCGGGCCGGCTGGCCGGCGACGCGGACCGCATCCGCCGGCTGGTGCAGGTCGACCAGAAGCCGATCGGCCGCACGCCGCGCTCCAACCTCGCAACCTACACCGGCTTGTTCGATGCGGTGCGCCAGCTCTTCGCCGCCACGCCGGCCGCGCGCAAGCGCCGATACGACGCGGGCCGCTTCTCCTTCAACGTGGCCAAGGGTCGCTGCGCCACCTGCGAGGGCGAGGGCTTCGTCAGCGTCGAGCTGCTGTTCATGCCCAGCGTTTACGCGCCGTGCCCGACCTGCCACGGCGCGCGCTACAACGAGGCCACGCTGCAGGTGCGCTGGAACGACCGCCACATCGCCGAGGTGCTGGGCATGACGGTGGACCAGGCCTGCGCCTTCTTCGCCGACGAGGCCGCGGTGCTGCGCCCGCTCGAGCTGCTGCGCCGCATCGGCCTGGGCTACCTGCGGCTGGGCCAGCCCGCGACCGAGCTGTCGGGCGGCGAGGCGCAGCGCATCAAGCTCGCGACCGAGCTGCAGCGTGCGCAGCGTGGTGACACGCTCTACGTGCTCGACGAGCCCACCACCGGCCTGCACCCGGCCGACGTCGACAAGCTGATGGCGCAGCTCGAAGGCCTGGCCGATGCGGGCAACACGGTGGTGGTGGCCGAGCACGAGATGCGCGTGGTGGCCGGCGCCGACTGGGTGATCGACCTGGGCCCGGGCGCGGGCGGCGAGGGCGGGCGCATCGTGGCCTGCGGGCCGCCGGCCGAGGTGGCGCGCAGCCCGGGCAGCCGCACCGCGCCGTACCTGGCGCGCGCGCTGGGGGCCGCACCAGGCGCAACCAAAGGTAAGTGAGGACGAAGTCGCGTGCGGGGTGCATCCAAAGCGCCGTCTCGCGGGTAGTACCGGCATGCCGCGCCGCCGACGCCGAAGAAAAACAGGGTGCGGGGCATGCCCTTCCACTACCAGGACCTCCCCATGCACCGCTTTTCCTTTCTTCCCTTCTCCCTCATCACCGCTGCCGCGCTGACCGCTTGCGGTGGCGGCAGCCACGACGGCGGCGGCACCGGCAGCACCGGGCCGCTGGGCGACACCGTGGCGGTCACCGCCTCGGGCCGCGTCATCTCCTTCAACCGCACCACCCCCGGCACCCTCGCCACCAGCCTGCCCGTGTCGGGCCTGGTGGCGGGCGAGACGCTGGTGGGCATCGACGTGCGGCCGGCCGACCGCGCGATCTATGCGGTCAGCAGCCAGGGCCGCATCTTCACGCTCGACGCCGCCAGCGGCGCGCTGACGCTGAAGTCCACGCTGAGCACGCCGCTGGCCGGCACCCAGTTCGGCGTCGACTTCAACCCCGTGGCCGATCGGCTGCGCCTGGTCAGCAACACCGGCCAGAACCTGCGCGTGGACGTGAGCACCGGCGTGGCCGTGGTCGACGGCGCGATCAACGGCGCGGCCGCGAGCATCACCGCCTCGGCCTACACCAACGCCTTCGCCGGCACCACGAGCACGCAGCTCTACAACCTCGACGCGGCCGGCACGCTCTACCTGCAGGACCCGCCCAACAACGGCACGCTGGCCAACCCGGTGCCCCTGAACGTGGTCTTCAGCGCGAGCAACGGCTTCGACATCGATGCGCGCAACAACGTGGGCTATGCGGCGCTCACGGTCGGCGGCGCCACGCAGCTCTACACCGTGCCCCTGAGCGGCACGGCCGGTGCGCAGCGCATCGGCACCATCGGCGCGGGCGACGCGCTGGTCGGGCTGACGCTGGTGCCGCCCGCCGCGCCCAAGGTCTATGTGCTGCACGAGGCCGCGCGGCTCGCGAGCTTCGCGCTGACGGCGCCCAACACGCTGTCGAGCGCCGTCACCATCGGCGGCCTCGCAGCCAACGAGACGGTGGTGGGCGTGGACTTCCGCCCCGCCAACGGCCGGCTCTATGCGCTGACCAGCGCGGCCCGGGTGCTGACCGTCGACCCCGACACCGGCGCCGCGACCGTGGCGACCGTGCTCGCGGCCGACCCGGCCGACACCACGCTGCCCTATGCCGGCCTGGCCGGCACGCGCTTCACCGTCGACTTCAACCCGGTGGCCGATCGCCTGCGCGTGATCAGCGACACCGGCCAGAGCCTGCGCATCAACGTCGACACCGGCCTCACCACCACCGATGGCGCGATCAACCGCGCCACGCCGGCCGTGGTCGTGGCCGGCGCCTACACCCACAGCTTTGCCGGCAGCACCGCGACCGACCTGTTCGACCTCGAGGGCAACGAGAACGTGCTGGCGCGCCAGAGCCCGCCCAACGACGGCACGCTGGTCAACGTCGGCGCGGTGGGGGTCCCGCTCAACGGGCAGGCCGCCTTCGACATCGCGGGCGGTGCCAACGGGCTGGCGCTGGCCGCGCTGCGCGGCACGAACGCCGGCCCCTTCACGCTCTACACGCTGTCGCTCACGACCGGCGCGGCCACGCCCTTCGGCGCGGCGAACGGCGCGGCCTTCGCGCAGATCGGCGGCGCGGGCGGGCCGGTGGTGCGCGACATCGCGATCCGCTACTGAGCGGCACGGCCTCCTCGCCGACACCCGCTTTGCGGCGGGTCGTCAGAATCGGGGCATGAGAAGAACCACTGTCGCGGCCGCATCGGCCTTCTTCGCGGCCACGCTGCACGCGCAAACCCCGGTCGACGACGTGCCCGCGCTGCGGGCCGTCACCGTCTCGACCCCGCGCGGCGCGGCCACGCCCTTCGACATGCCGGCCTCGGTCGACCTGGTCGACCGGCAGCAGCTGCGTGAAAGCAAGCTGCAGGTCAACCTGTCGGAGAGCCTGGGCGGCGTGCCCGGCCTGCAGGTGCAGAACCGGCAGAACTACGCGCAGGACCTGCAGATCTCCATCCGCGGCTTCGGCGCGCGTTCCACCTTCGGCCTGCGCGGCGTGCGGCTCTACATCGACGGCATCCCGGCCACGCTGCCCGACGGCCAGGGCCAGAGCTCGAACATCGACATCGGCTCGGCTGACCGCGTCGAGGTGCTGCGCGGGCCCTTCTCGGCGCTCTACGGCAACTCCTCGGGCGGCGTGATCCAGGTCTTCACCGAGGACGGCGAAGGCGCACCGCGGCTGGGCTTCTCGGTGGCCGGCGGCAGCTTCGGCAGCACGCGTCTGGGCGCCAAGGCCTCGGGCGCCAGCGGCGGCATCGACTATGTGCTGAGCGCGAGCCGCTTCCGCACCGACGGCTACCGCGAGCACAGCGCGGCCACGCGCGACATCGCCAACGGCAAGCTGGGCGTGCAGCTCGACGACGACAGCCGGCTCACGCTGGTGGCCAACAGCGTGCGCATCGACGCCCAGGACCCGCTGGGCCTGACGCGCGCGCAGCTCGACGCCGACCCGCGCGCCGCGCCGCTGGCCACCCAGTACGACACGCGCAAGACCGTCGACCAGACGCAGGTCGGCCTGCTCTACGAACGCCGGCTCAACGCCGACCAGGACCTGCGGCTGATGCTCTACGGCGGCGACCGCCGCACCACGCAGTTCCAGTCGATCCCGCCCTCGGCCCAGGCCAGCCCGCTGAGCGCGGGCGCGGTGATCGACCTGCAGCGCCGCTATGCGGGCTTCGATGCGCGCTGGACGCTGCGCACCGCGCTCGCGGGCCGACCCTTCGAACTCTCGACCGGCCTGGCCTACGACACCTTGCGCGAGCAGCGCCGCGGCTACGAGAACTTCCGGGGCAGCGGTGCCGCGCAGCAGCTGGGCGTGCAGGGCGGCCTGCGGCGCGACGAGCGCAACGAGGTCGGCAACGTCGACCCGTACGTGCAGACGCGCTGGGACTTCGCCGAGCGCTGGACGCTCGAGGCCGGGCTGCGCCACAGCAGCGTGCGCTTCGATTCGGACGACCGCTACATCCGCGGTGCCAACGGCGACGACAGCGGCGCCGCGCGCTACCGCCAGGCGCTGCCCGCGGCCGCGTTGCGCTACGCGGCCACGCGCGACCTGAACCTCTACGTCTCGGCCGGTCGTGGCTTCGAGACGCCGACGCTCAACGAGCTGTCGTATCGGCCGGGCAATGTCGGCGGCCTGAACTTCGCGCTGCAGCCGGCCGTCAACCGCAGCCTCGAGCTCGGCGCCAAGGCGCGCGTGGCCGACGGCCTGCTGACCGGCGCGGTGTTCCAGACCCGCACCGACGACGAGATCGTGACCGGCACCAACATCGGCGGCCGCGCCACCTTCCAGAACGCGGGCCGCACGCGGCGCGAAGGGCTCGAGCTCGGCTGGCTGCACGAGACGCGCTCGCACTGGCGCACGCAGTTGGCCTTCACCTGGCTCGATGCGCGCTACAGCGACGGCTTCTGCTCGCCCGCGCCCTGCGCGGCCGGCAATGCGGTGGCGGCGGGCAACCGCATCCCGGGCATCGCGAAGCAGTCCTTCTTCGCCTCCTTCGGCTATGCGCCCAGCGAAGGCTGGCGCGCCGGCGCCGAACTGCGCGCGCTGAGCCGCATCCAGGCCAACGACGCCAACACCGCCAGCGCCGCGGGCTATGCGCTGCTCGCGCTGCAGACCGGCTACCTGAAGCGCTGGGGCCGCTGGGAGCTCGAGGCCTTCGCGCGCGTCGACAACGTGGCCGACCGGCGCACCGTCGGTTCGGTGATCGTCAACGAGGGCAATGCGCGCTACTACGAGAGCGCGCCGGGCCGCAACTGGACCGTGGGCGCGGCGGCTTCGTACCGTTTCTGAGGGGGCGGCAGGCGGGCGGGGATACCCTGCGCCCTTCTGTGGAGTTGAAGCGGATTGAGAGTTATTCCCATCAGAATGGCCGCCCTGTCCACTTCGAACGAGCTCCTGCCGCATGAAAACCTCGGGTCTGGCCTCCGCCTTCGTCGCCGCCATCGCTGTTCCGGCCGCCCTGGCCTTCGCCATGCCCGCGTGGGCGCAGCAACCCGCCGCTGCGGTGCGCAGCAGCCCGGCCACGCCGGTGACGCCGCAGTCGGTGGCCGCGCACTACGCGGTGCTGGTGCATGCCAACTACGAGGATGCGCTGGGCGGCGCGCTGGCGCTGCAGAAGGCCATCGTGGCCTTCACCGC
The DNA here is from genome assembly GCF_014170375.1 of Variovorax sp. UMC13. GTDB lineage: Bacteria > Pseudomonadota > Gammaproteobacteria > Burkholderiales > Burkholderiaceae_C > Variovorax. The sequence continues at coordinate 64,403 of NZ_LZZW01000020.1, forward strand.
GGCCCCGTCCGAAGCCGGCCTGGCGGCCGCGCGCAAGGCCTGGCTGCAGGCCCGCGAGGCCTATGGCCAGACCGAGGCCTTCCGCTTCTACGGCGGCCCGATCGACGATGACAACGGCCCCGAAGGACGCATCAACGCCTGGCCGATGGACGAGTCCTATGTGGACTACGTGGTCGACGCGCCCACCGCCGGCATCGTCAACGACCGCAAGGTCGCGATCACCAAGAAGTCGCTGGCCAGCCTCAACGAGCGCGACGGCGAGGAGAACGTGGCGACCGGCTGGCACGCGATCGAGTTCCTGCTCTGGGGCCAGGACCTGAGCGAGACCGGCCCGGGCGAGCGTTCCTTCGAGGACTTCGTCGACGGCAAGCGGCCCAACGCCGACCGCCGCCGCCAGTACCTGACGGTCGTGACCTCGCTGCTGATCGACGACCTGCGCACGCTGGTCAAGGCCTGGGCGCCGCAGCAGAAGAACTACGGCGCGAGCTTCGCGCGCGGCGGCAACGAGTCGCTGCGCAAGATGCTGGTCGGCCTGGGCTCGCTGTCGCGCGGCGAGCTTGCGGGCGAGCGGCTCGAGGTCGCGCTGGCCAGCCAGGACCAGGAGGACGAGCACTCCTGCTTCTCCGACAACACGCACCGCGATGCGGTGACCAATGCGATGGGCATCCAGAACGTCTGGCTCGGCCGCTACGTGCGCACCGACGGCCGCGTGGTCGAAGGGCCGTCGCTGCATGCGCTGGTGGCGGCGCGCAACCCACAGCTGGCGGCGCGCACCGGCGCGCAGATCGCGGCCTCGGTGGCTGCCACCGAAGGCATCCAGGCCCCCTTCGACCGCGAGATCGTCGGCGGCAAGGACGCCCCCGGCCGGCTGCGCGTGCAGAAGGCCATCGACAGCCTGACGCAGCAGAGCAAGGACCTGGTCGAGGCGGCGGGCGCGATCGGCATCACCCGGCTCACGCTGGTCAACCCCGAGTAGGCGGCGCGATGCGCCGTCGTGTGCGAACCTGGGCCGGGATGGGTGCGCTCGGCTTCGTGGCCCTGGCCGGGCCCGAAGTCGTCGCGCGTCCCGGCGAAGCGGAGGAGAAGACGGGCGGCGACACGACCGTGTTCGCCACCGGCCGCAACGCCTTCTCCTTCCCCGCCGCCAACCTCGACGATCCCGAGCGCACGCGCTTCGTGATCGGCAACTCCTTCTTCAAGCGCAACTGGGTGCAGGCACCGGCCTCGACCAAGGCGCGCGACGGGCTCGGCCCGCACTTCATCGCGCGCTCCTGCGCGGCCTGCCACATGCAGGACGGGCGCGGCGCGCCGCCGGATTTCAGGAAGGGCCTGTCGGAGCCGCCGGTGGCGCTGCTGATGCGCCTGTCGGTGCCCGGCACCGACCGCGTGGGCGGGCCGCTGCCCGAACCGGTGTACGGCGACCAGTTCCAGAATTTCGCGATCCGCGGCGTGAAGTCCGAAGGGCAGATCGCGCTGCGCTACGAGAATGTGGCCGGCCGCTTCGCCGACGACACGCGCTACACCTTGCAGCGCCCGGTCTATTCGTTCTCGAAACTGAACTACGGCCCGATGGCGAAGGACGCGATGTTCAGCCCGCGCATCGCGCCGCAGGTGATCGGCGTCGGCCTGCTCGAGGCCATTCCCGAGGCCGAGATCCTGCGCAACGCGCAGGAGCAGGCGGAGGCCGACGGCCCGATCCGCGGCGTCGCCAACCGCGTCTACGACGTGCCCTCGCAGCAGATGCTGGTCGGCCGCTTCGGCTGGAAGGCCAACGTGGCCACGCTGGCGCACCAGACGGCGGCCGCCTTCTCGGGCGACATCGGGATCACCTCGCGCCCGTTCCCCGAGCCCACCTGCACGCCGCGCCAGACCGACTGCGCCGCCGCGCCCAGCGGGGCCGACGGCCGCGGCCACGAGATCGACGACCGGACGCTGGCCGACGTGGTCTTCTACCAGGCCACGCTGGCGCCGCCCGCGCGGCGCAACGTGAACGACGCGCAGGTGCACGTGGGCCAGGCGCTGTTCGCGCAGGCGCAGTGCGCCACCTGCCACCGCCCGACCTACACCACGGCCCGCGAGCTGTTCCCGCCGCTCACGCCGCGCGTGACCAGCAAGGCGCTGTTCAACCAGACCATCCACCCCTACACCGACCTGCTGCTGCACGACATGGGCGACGGCCTGGCCGACGGGCGGCCCGACTTCCTCGCCAACGGCCGCCAGTGGCGCACGCCGCCGCTGTGGGGCATCGGCCTGATCCCCGACGTCAACGGCCACCAGCGGCTGCTGCACGACGGCCGGGCGCGCGGCGTGATGGAAGCCATCCTCTGGCACGACGGCGAAGCGCGCGAGAGCCGCGACGCGGTGCTGCAATTCAATCCGGCCGAGCGCGAAGCGCTGGTCAAGTTCGTGGAGTCGCTGTGATGCTGCAGGCCAACCGTTTTTCTCCGCTGCCGGCCGCGCTGGTGCTGCTGCTCGCCGGTGCCGCGCAGGCCCAGCCCGCGGCCGTCGCGCCCGCGGAAGCGCCGCAGTTCCTGGCCTCGGCCTACCGCGACGGCTTCCAGCCGCGCGCCACCGCCTTCGCGGCCGAGAGCGCGGCGCTCCACAAGTCCATCGACACGCTCTGCGAGGCCCCGGCCGCCGATGCCGATGCCGCGCTCGCGGCCGCGCGCACGCAATGGCAGGCCACCACCACCGCCTGGGACCGGCTGGCCGGCGTGGCGGTCGGACCGCTGGTCAAGCGCCGCGCGCTGACCGCGCTCGACTTCAACTCGACCCGTCCGCCGCTGATCGAACGCGCCATCGGCAGCGCGCCGGTGGGCGCCGAAGCGATGGAGCGCGTGGGCACGCCGGCCAAGGGCATTCCCGCGCTCGAATGGCTGCTGTGGACCCGGAAGCCCGCGCCGCAGTCGCCGGCCTGCCGCTACACCCAGCAGGTGGCGGTCGAACTGGCGCGCGAAGGCGCGACGCTGTCGGCCGGCTTCGCCGAACTGGCGGCGACCGATTGGGCGGCCGATCCGGCGCGCACCTACCTCGCCTGGCAGGAACTGTTCAACCAGTGGCTGGGCGGCTTCGAACGCCTGCGCTGGACGCAGATCGACAAGCCGCTCAAGACCGTCGAGACCTCGAGCGCCGGCAAGGCGCCGGTGTTCGCGCGCGCCGCCAGCGGCCATGCGGCGCAGAGCTGGGCCGCGCAGTGGGAGGCGCTGCGTGCGCTCGCGGGCCCGGTGGCGCAATCGCTGGCGGCCGGCGGCAGGAAGCCCTTGGCCGATCGGCTGACGCAGTCGGTGGCCGAGGCCGATGCCGCGATGCAGCGCGCCACGCCGGCCGACCTGCCGGCATTGCCCGCCGCCACGCGCGCGCTGGCCGGCGTGAAGAAGCTGATCGAGGCCGAGGTGGCGCCGGCGCTGGAGGTGGTGGTGGGCTTTTCGGACGGCGACGGTGACTGAGGCGCGCCTGCCGCTGGACCGCCGGCGCTGGCTCGCCTGGATGGCGGCCTCCGCGCTGGTGCCGCTGGGGCCATCGGCGAGGGCCGAGGCGGCATCGGCTTCACGCTTCGTCGCGGCCTGGGAGGCCGAGGCCGGCCACCGCGTCGGCGTGCTGGCGCGGACGCCGCAGGGCCTGGCCGCGCAGTCCGCGCTCGAGGTGCCCACGCGCGCCCACGGCCTGTGGGTGGAGCGTGGCGGCACGCTGCTCGCCGCGGCACGCCGGCCGGGCGACTGGCTGGTGCGCTGGCGCCCCGACGGCCAGGCGCTGGCCTGGTGCTGGATCGAAGCCGGCCGCGCCTTCAACGGCCATGTGGTCGCGAGCGCCGATGGGCGGACGCTCTACACCGCCGAGACCGATCTCGAGACCGCCGAGGGGCTGATCGGCGTGCGCGATGCGGCATCGCTGGAGAAGACCGACGAGTGGCCGACCCACGGCATGGACCCGCACGAACTGCTGGCCGACACCGATGGCAGCCTGGTGGTCGCGAATGGCGGCATCCCGACATTGCCCGAGACCGGGCGGGTGAAGGTGCACCTGGACCGCATGGACGCGTCGCTGGTGCGGCTCGACGGCAGCGACGGCACGCTGCGTGGTCAGTGGCGCCTGGCCGACAGGCGCCTGAGCCTGCGCCACATGGCCTGGGGCGCGCGCGGGCAGCTGGGCATCGCGCTGCAGGCCGAGCACGACCGGGCCGAAGACAAGGCCGCGGCGCCGCTGCTGGCGCTGTTCGACGGCCGCGCGCTGCGCACCGTCGAGGCCGGCCATGCGCTCGCGGGCTATGGCGGCGCGATCGCCTTCGGTGGCGATCGCTTCGCGGTGAGCTGCCCGCGGGCGAACGGCGTGGCGATGTGGCGTGCGGATGGGCGCTGGGACGGCTTCACGCCGCTGAGCGAAGCCTGTGCGCTCGCGCCGGCGCAGGGCGGGGTCTGGGC
>NZ_LZZW01000021.1 GCF_014170375.1 Variovorax sp. UMC13
GCGGGTGTAGCTCAATGGCAGAGCTGTTGCTTCCCAACGCATGCCTTCGGGCCGACGATTCGACTCGTCATCACATGCTCCGCATGTGAACTCATCTCACCGTCGAAACCTCCCTCACCTCGTCCATTTCGGGGACCAGTACCGTGTCCGGTCAAGACCTCATCTGAAGGTCCTCATCGGCATCAAGACACGACGATCCAGACCTTCATAACCACAGGTTTTTTGACCCTGTTTTCACGGTGGGTCGGTCCGGGTCGGTAGTCCAGGTAGGTCGGTGGTTCCCCAGCGGTCCACCGGTTAAATCGACGTTTGGGACTCCCAAATCTCGGACACACGGGGTCCCACATGGAGGGTGAAAAACTAAGGTCCGGAGATAACAGTTTTCTTTTTTATATAGAGAAAACATAAATCACTTATCTGCGGTGACCCAAATTTTTGGGGAACCAGGATTTTTGGTCGGGCTATGGCCTCGATCTCGACCACATCAGATCCGTTGCCAACCAGTCGGACGTGTGGGACGGTCTTCAAGATGGCGCAACGGCTGAGCTGGCTTAGCTCAGCCGTTTGCCGTGAGCGAACAGCTCACGGATCGATGCCATCGGAGCACGCTCGGTCAGTTTCGATCGCTTCTGATCACTCTCGATCACACCGGGTGGCTTCACCTGCACTCGGTACTCGATCAGGACGACCTGCTCCTGTTTGGCGTTGTCGAAGCCTTGCTTGATGACCCTGACGGTCGATCTTGTGCGGTTGGTGAAACCGAACATCGTGTCGAGCAACGCTCGCAGTCGGTTCCAGGGTGTGGTGTTCTCGTTCATGTCGTATCGCCTCCTGGCTGTATTTATCGACATGACCACAGTGTTCTGACCTCCAACCTTCCCCGAGAGTCGTCCCAGTCACACCCCGGTCCCTCACCTCCCGCAGATTCCGTCGCCCACCTAGCCCCGATCAGGAGCTTTGAGAGAAACGCATTCGTTTTCTCGGAGAAGTAGATCTTAGAAAATCTCTAGACCTCAGTAGATCCTATTTTAGTAATGCTGACAAACTGCTCCAGCAGAGCTGACTCATGCTGCTCCAGATAGCGAAAAACATGCTTGTTATCGACTAATTTTGCTATATACCCGCGAGCGAGAACCAGATTCAGCATATCGTCCCCGTACGTTTGCTCTGCCATCTTGTATTGATCATGGAGATTGGTCATCTCCTTCTCCATCCTTACGACCTGTTCCTGGCTCATCTCCTTCTTTCGCGGTGCCTTAGCTGCATTAACCAATCGCTCAGGACTCGTTGCAATCAACAGAGCCCTGGCGTAGGCAACCGTAACGTTATTAGCCGAGATCATAAGCTCTGCGCACTCAAGTTGCCGCACAGGCTTCATTCTTCGAAGTGCTGCAAAAACTTCGGGAGAAAACTGGCGATCCTTAAGCAGCTCTGTGGTTTCAGGGCAGATCCCATCGAGCAGATTTATTTTCTTCAGAATCTGCGAGGCATCAACATTCAATGCCTTTGCAAGACGGTCGGGAGATACGCCTCTATCTACGCCTCTTCGAATCATTAAATGCTCTTGCACTGTTGAGAGACGATTCAGCCGATTATTGTATGTGTACGCCTCATCATCCGTAGACACGAGACACGGCGCCTCGATACGCCCCAATTCGCGCAAAATCATCAATCGAATGTGCCCGTCGAGTAGCACGTGATGGGAAGTATGTCGATCCACGGGCCCCACGGACAGCGGTTCAATTAGGTCCACCTCTTCTATAGAGGCTTTAATTTGCTTGTACTTTGTCGTAAGCGAAAGAGCGGAGGACCAATGCCGGGACGGCAATATGTTCTCGATGTTTACAACAACCGGCTTGAGAAGAAAGCCGATAACTACCCCACTCATGATTAAGCCCTCATCTGTATGATGCGTTCGGCCAAATATTTTGGAATAGTGTCTAAGCCTTCGGCACGCAATAGGTTGGTGAAGTTGTCATCTGCAATGAGTCTACGCAATGCACCGGCAATAAAAAGCAACCGCTCTTGGGATGCTGAGGCTCTACGTACCATAATCTGCTGTCTTTGAACCTCTTTCTGGTACTCTCGAACGAGACTGGATGTTGTAACATCCGCCTTCTTTCGGGACATTCCTCGACTAACCGACCTCCCTAGCTGCTGACGCTTTTGAATTAGACGGCGTGCCTCCATAAGTTGACGGCCACGCAAAGATCCGGACTCATATGCATTCTGCAAAGCCTGCTGAATGGATTTATCGTCGTCGCCAGCAGCCAAAATGCAAAGAGCCGCGTTTAGTGGTATCTGTTCGTTTTGGACAGCAACCAAGAGGCGCTCTTCGCCGTGCTCGATAAGCGTCAAAAGATCGCGAACATAGGAAGAGCTTAGGCCAATCTTCCTCGCGATCTCAGGCGCTCCATAGCCCTTGTCCTTGAGCAGGCCAATGCCACTTAAAAGCTCCAATGCCCGGTACTTCCTGCGCGCAATGTTTTCTGTGAGACTCATGAGGAAGGCGTCTTCGTCGCTCGCGACTACGACCAGTGCGGGAATGCGCGTTTCCCCTAGAGCGCTGAAGGCTTTGAGACGTCCTTCGCCACATATGAGTAGAAAGCGTTCAGCACCGTCGTCGCCAGGCCGTGGCGTGACCGTTATGGGTTTCTTGAGTCCGATTGAGTCGATGTTCTTGATAATTTCTGAGAAGATTCCCTGATTGCGTTCACGCGGATTTAATACGTCGATGCGCTCCATTGGAATCATCCGCAGTTCGCGCAGTTGAGGCGAACTCGTCATGCGGCCCTCTTCATTCGAATGTGCTCGGCCATGCCGTACAGATAATCCAAATTATCGAATCGATAAGTTTCGATTTCTATAGAATTCTTTTCCGCCAAACTAATGCCGGAACTTGAAAAGTCGAATCGAGGAAGAAGATAGTAATCCATCATCGCCGTATTTTCCAAGTCTAGACGCACGGCAACGGTAATATCTGGAGCGAGTCCTGTGTCGAATCTAATTTTCCACCGAAATGTGCTCTCGGAGATTCGCTGGCAACGCGAAAGAACTATGGAGACGCTGAATTCATGATTTACGTCTATCAGATCTGTTGCGGGATCTCTGAAGACACGCCCCCCAATTTCTGTAATGTTTCCCTCGACATCACCGACTACCTTTGGATGTAAACGTCTGAGCGTTCGATTGATCTCAAGATAGCGGTAGTCCCGATCAGGCGTATAGCCAACTAACTGGTAGGCCCGAAGGAGGCTCCCGAATCTATACATGTAGGCTGAGGATGACGGCATGCCATCCGCTTCGTCGATCACGATGCCCGAGAGGAAGCCTCGGAGGCGGTAAAGCCCTCGCAGTCGATCAATTAGCTCTTCGTCGCTGTAGCGTCTCGCTCGAGCTCTGATGATCCCCTGCGCCGTGTAGAAGAGATCGCGGTCGACAAGCGGCTCAAACGCGTTCTCCTTGCGGATCCACATTTCTGGGGTGTTAACGACGCGGAGCTTTTTCAGCTTGAAGGACACCCTGTTATATACATTGCTCCCGATGTATTTTTCGTTAGTCAGCATCTGGTGCACCGTTGCCCGGGTCCAATCCCTGCCTAGCTCAGTTCGTATCGATTGATTATTCAGGCGCTTCGCGATTTCTGATTCAAAAAGACCTTCCTCTATGAACCACTTATAAACCTCGCGGACCACGGCTACCTCGGAATTTGGACCTGGGCTAAGTATCACTCGATCCGTTTGAAGGCTTTTCTGCTGTCCTCGCTCAAGACTTCCTTTTTTTTCTCCCCCTTGGTCCAAGAGGATACGCCGCAAACCAAAACCAGCAGGCCCACCTTGTCGAAATCCGAGTTCAACTAATCGGCATTGGCCTGCGAAAACTTTCGTTGACAGTTCTCGACTGTATTCGCCGGCCATCGCTCGCTTGACGCCTTTGACTATCGTCGAAACTGGTGATCCATCATTTTCAAATTGCTCTGCGCAGTAAGCCACCTGAATGCCAGCTCTACGACATATGTATTCGTAGTAGGCGCTTTCATCAGCATCTTGGAACCGTCCCCAGCGACTGATGTCGTAGACCAATATCAGTGTGAAGTCGGCTACTCCGGTTTGGACGTCATGGATCAGACTCTGCAATGCCGGACGGCCATCGATGCGCAGTCCACTTTTCCCCTCGTCCGCATAGGTCTTCACAATCTCAAAGCCGCGCTGATTCGCGTACTCTCGAATCTTGTCGTTCTGGTTTCTGGTTGAGTACTGCTGATGCTCGGTGGACATCCGCACATACTCTGCAGCCTTCAGCTTGGGGGGCACCGACGCGCTGGCTTGTTCGGTCGATTTGTGATCCATCTGAGGCCTTCCATTTTCCAGACCCGGCACCTTGCGAGGTCCTTAAGAAGCTCCGTTTGAGGTCTAAGCAAGGTAACAGGTCAGCGCAGACTGCACGATCACATCCTCTCTTTGCAATCTCAGCTTGTGACTCGTGCAGCCTCGTCGCATTCGGGGAGGGCTGTGAGTTGAACGATCCACACGTCCATCTTGTGCCCCTCGATGTCTACGCGCTGCATCTTGTACAGCCCGGATGGTGGTAGACGGGAGGAAGTGAGCGCCTTGCGTGCAGCTGAGTCGCGGCTATTGCGTTCGTAGCGATTGCGCTGTTGAAGTCGATTCCGGTCGGTGTAGCTTGCGTGCTCATCTCGATAGTTTCGCCAGTAGGTCGGATTTCTTTCCGCCCATGCTTTCTGAGCTTGCGTCTGGTTAGATAGATAGTCAGGGTCACTGCGCCGCTTCGCCTGCTGCCAAAGCCTTCGCCGCTCTCTCTGACATTCGGCCTTCGTGCAGTAAAACTGCCTTGGCGACTGAGGTCTAGGTAAGAAGGCTTCCCCACAGGCGTTGCACCAGCGGTTTTCCATTGCTGATCCTTTGGCGCACGAGCGCACAAGCTGGAGGGCACTGGCTCTGCGTTCGTGGATCGGGACGTTGCCCTCCGCCTTCCCATACGAACTTGGTTCGACGCCTTATGAAAGGAGCGGGATTCATTGCCTGTCCGCCTGCACTTCGATCAGCCCTCAGGTGGCATCGCCCATAACTGCGGTTCGCGCCTCTTCAGTTCGGCGACGCCGGCTTGGCGTGCCTCCTCCCAAGTGTCATAGGGATCGATAGCCGCCGCCAGTTCGTTGAACATCGATGCAACGCCTAGGTTCTCAATGATCGCCCAGTAGAAGCGGCCACGGACCGGCTCAGTGATCCGGACGGAAACGGAACGGAAGTAGTCGCTCATGATAGGAGCCTATCGTTAACCCTCCGAGTGCAACCCGCCCAACGAATCGGCGTTGTAGACCACGGGAGCAAACACTGGCGGAACCTTTCTCCAGGGCTTGTCAGTATGACGCACACAGGTCACAGGCGCTCTCCCTGGCGCGCCTACGGAGGCGCGCGGTTTTCCATTTCGCCCGAGGGTAGATCAGGAGCTTTGAGAGAAACGCCTGATGGCGCGTGAGGTGTGTTCTATACGCTCACTGGAAGTAGCTTAAGGCGATGGCGTCTGCAAAGACATAAACAAGGCCCAGGAAGCGATGCCTATAGATATAAGTGTTAGAAAAACAACAAAGCGCTGAATTCGAATGTTTGAGATTGTCTGGGTGAGGTTGTTGCTATTTTCCAGTGTGGATTGGAGAAGTGCCGCATCGCGCTGAAGTTGTCTCGCTCGAACACTCTGTGCTGCTTTTAGTCCATTCAAAAGCTCATGCCTTGCACTCGATCCATTGCGCACATAATTCATCTCCATAACATTGTAAGAATATGAATGATCCGCATCAATAAACTCAGAAATCTCCTGGGCTGATGCGCTGATATCGTAAAGAGTGGTGTTTGTAAGGGTTCTAAGAGCTTTTAAATCTCGAATCGTACGAAATCTCTTATTTAGCGCCGTTCGATCACGTAAAGCTGATAGGCTTTGATGATAGCCGTCTAGCAAGCACGTAATTGCCCATCGTGACAGTAGCCCGCCAACCAAATCATTCGCCCTATAAGCAATTGTTCCGTTTGATTTAATGTCGTGATAGCCTGCGCTGTCTGGGAACGCATCAAATCGTCTGCACGCAAAAATCATTCGACTACCTTCGTCACTCCAACTACGTGGTAGCACCAGCCTTGCTCCTGGCCATTCGTCCGACTCCCACGCATCGTAGTCTCGGTCGAGCGCCAACCCATGGAACGCTCTGATCTTGCGGGCATCTTCTGATAGAGGCGCGACTTTCTCGGTGACTAAAAGAATTGCGCTAGGGCTCTTCACGTCCGGCAATGATGCAAACGCACCCGGGAGGCGATCTTTAACCCACTGCACACAGCCTTTTTCAAGTCTTTGAACTATTGATCTGACAGCCTCGCGCCGAAGAGAGTTAGGCTGGAGAATGCTATAACCTAAGCGAAGCTCGCCATTCATTAAGACATGCCGAATAACATGCCAAGGTCTATAGAGTGGGTCGCGTCGAGTAATCGTCTGAAACTCCGCACGCAGCGGACCTTGCAAGGAAGCCGCGGTGTCGCGGTCAAGAAGAAAAACGACGATAAACGCTGTAAGGCTTGGCGTTAACGACATCAGGATCGGTAGAGCTCCCGTAACCCCGGGAGGCAGCTTTGCAGTACGATCTCTCATAAAGTGTGGATCAGTTGGAGACGATACCAATCCAAGGCTTGTCCATCCAGCTTGGCGCCCCCCTCGGACGTCGCTCATCCACTTGGCCAAATCCTTGTCCCCGCTTCGTCCGTGTTCCCAACCTAAATCGCCGATTCCTTTTAGCAGCCCGCCTACAGTGGATGGCGTGTAGAGTTCGGCAACCCACAGCGCCGGTAGTTCAACTCCTTCATCGGCGCCAAGTTTTCCCGTTTCATTCTCCTCAGAATCTTGGGTTCGCCAAAAATCGGGGCCTCTGCCTTCGCGATGCTTGAACTCAATGTATCGAGTCCATCGCTTCACAGGCCCCCAGCGGTTCAACCAACTCACCGACTTTTGTGCAGCGGCCGGATCAGCGTCGCTTGCCTGTTGGTCAGCGTCAGTTGGCGGAAGAGCCCCGTGTAGTTCAGCGCTTTCGTCGTTCTGCGCAGCCTGGGCAAGACCCGATTCGAGATGGTCTGCTGGCACTGACTGGGAAGATTCACCTTCCTTGACTTGAGCTTTTTTATCCACGCAATTGCACCTCCAATATGGCCTTGCATGAAGCTACCACGAATAAGTTATCCGAGCGCCTCCCTGACGGGCATCGAAAGCCCTGATTCCGCGAAATTCGGTGATCGGCCGTTTAACCGATTAATCACATCCCGAGCTTTCGACGTGACCTGACGCGTTTCAAGGTGCGCATACCGCATCGTCGTCTTGATGTCGGTGTGCCCGAGGACTTCGCGCACCTCGTAGACGCTCATGCCGTTCTGAACGAGTCGCGAAGCATGCGTATGCCGCAGTGTGTGAATCTTGGTGTCAGCAAGACCTGCCTTGCGGATCGCTCTGCGGATCGCAAGGCTTGCGTAGCCCCGTGGACCACCTTGCTTGTTTTCGAAGACGTATCGACCCGCAGAGACAACGCGTCGGCTGAGGATGGCGAACACACGATCTGTCATGTACAGCATCGCCTCGTTCTGCACCTTCGGACGCCACAGGTGAATCGACCGATCGTTCAGATCTATGCGCGACCACTCGATGTTGGCAATCTCCCCATACCTTGCTCCCGTGTCGAGCAGCATGACGACGAGGTCGTAGGCATCCTGCATGCTGCGCTTCATTTCAGGAAGTCGCTGCTCATACGGCGGTAACCCCTTCACCTCCCGCTTGGGATCAAGGCACGCCAGCAACCGGCGTTCCTCTTCGTCGGAAAGGTAGCGCAGCGGTGACTTCGCCAGCTTGACCTCGGGAAAGTTCAGCTCGGCTGTGCGGTAGCCGAGCCGGTTCGCGTACTTCCAAGTGCTACGAATGAGATTGAGGTTGTGACGCACGGTCTGAGCGCTTGAACCCTCGGTCAGGCGGTCGCGTTTGAACCGCTCGAGATCATGCGAAGTGATTTCCTCTAGAGCCTTGTTCGCTGGCATCAGGCGGCAAACAATCTTTGAGCTGTTGACGAGACCGCGATGGTTTGGCGTGCCGGCCTTGGATTCGCAGAGCTGCGCCATCGCCGCCTTCAGCGTGATTCGCTCCTTCTGACCCAGATACTGCTCGGCATGCAGCCGAGCCTTCCAGTCCGTCTCGATCTGCTGCGCCGCCTTCTTGTCGGTCGTTCTGGACGACTTGATGTACGTCTTTCCGTTCATCTGGAACTGGATGTACCAGACCTTGCTGTTGCCGCGCTTGATGATGGACATGGGTGCCTTCCAAGGGTGTAGGTTGATTCCAGTCCACCATCCCTTCGGTCTTGACCCTGGGCAACAGCTTTTGGACGTACCGATACCAGCGAACGAGGCCTCTCTCATAAATACCCCTGGACACGGTAGACGTCGGCCATAGCCTCCGTTCAGTTCCGAAACCCGAGCCTCCAGCTTGAGCCACCGTCACCTGTCCATCTCGCCGCGCGGAACTCGGCGATCATTACGATGAGAAGAACGGAGAAGGCATGCGCCCATACATCACTTACCAACACGTCAGGTTGGAATCCACCCCTTGTCCACTTTCGGACGGCCGGCTGCGCTCAACCGCGCCGCATGAAGACGTTCGGCAGGAATCCTGCCGACTACACCGAGGCAACGACGAGGGCCATCGCAGATGCTGATCGCGATCAACCGTCACCTTGTGAACAAAGCGTCAGGTGAAGCACTGAAGGAGGCGAACGGCAAGTTCGAGAACGTTGATGTCACCCCGACAGAGCTGGCAGCGCTGATCGATCAAGGATTCGCTTTCTGCGCGCAGCACGAAAAGGGCTGGCGCAAGTCAGCAAACTTCACAGTCTCAGGCTTCCTAGCCGTCGACATCGACCATGGTCTGAACGTCGAGACCGTCCTTGAAGACCCATATTTCCAGGAGTTCGGAAGCCTGCTCTACACGACGCCGAGCCACACAACGGACGCGCACCGTTTCCGAGTGGTGTTCGAGCTGGAAAGCCCGATTGATGACGCGGAGGCACTGAAACGCGCGTTGACTGGCTTGATTGTCAGGTTCGGCGCCGACGGTGCTTGCTCTGATCCTTGCCGTTTGTTCTTCGGTTCCCAGCACTCCGCTCCAATCGTGGTTGGAAAACGTCTCCCTGCTAAGGCCGTAGAAGAACTTCAGGTCCGGGCCGATGAGAGCCGCGTGAGATCGACCTCAGACGGTGAGTCCGGAAAAGGCATCCCCAGTGCCGTCCGCTCCCGCATGACCGTCGCAGCTGATGCCACCGTCCGAACGTCACGAGGAGAAGTCGCGTTGCTTCGGGGTCTCCCGCCCCGCACCAGCATCTTCTGCCCCAATCACATCGACAACCGGCCAAGCGCCTTCACGCTGCGCAACCGTCATGATGTCCCAGGGCTATCGTGCAGCACCTGCAAAGCAACCTTCTTCGTCGATGACGGCTCCGGCGTTCAGCATTCGACCTATCGATTCGACTACCACTGGAACTCGGTCTTAGCGCTGACCTATGAGCAGTACAGCAACCACATGGATGAGGACGGCAACATCAATATGTCTGCCATCCTGGGCGGACAGGTGCGCCAGTGGAGCGAAGTGAGGTACTTGCCCTATGAAGATCAAGCCTTTGAACTGCGCCCCCAGCTTGAACCTTATCCCTCGTATGGCGATATGGACATGGGCGATCAGCTCGTCGGCTACGAGTTCAAGGCGCGCGCCGATATCACGCTGATCAAGAGCCCGAAGGGCAGTGGCAAAACCGAATGGCTGAAGCAGCTTGTTTCCCAGGCCAAAGCTACCGATCTATCGGTACTCCTCATCGGCCACCGCCGGGCCTTGATTTCAGCCACTGCGGAGCGGATCGGCTTAACAAGCTACCTGGCCTTTGCTGACGGCGACGACGACGGCGCCGACGCGAAAACCAGCTATCGAACTCCGAACCGTCACTACGCGGTATGTGTAGACAGCTTGGAAAAGCTCGACACTGAGCTCGACCGCTATGACATCGTGCTGATCGACGAGGTGGAGCAAGTGTTCGCGCATCTGCTATCAGCAACACTTCGTGAGCGCCGCCGCGATGTGCTGATGCGGTTTCAGTACTACCTCAAGCAGGCCGGAGCGCTGTATCTGCTTGATGCCGACCTGAATCATGTGACGGTCAAGGTCCTAGATGCTCTGCTGGACGACGACCGCGATCGCAACTTTCAGGTACTGCTGAACTGGTGGCAGCCCAACATCCGCACCATCCACCTCTACGACGGCACCAAACCCGATCCGCTGATAGGAGAACTCATTGCAAGCCTGACGCGTGGTGAGCGCTGTTTCGTGTGCTCAAACTCAAAGAAGTTCGTCGATAGCTTGGAGGGCGAGGTGGAGAGACGCTTCGATGGCAAGGTCAGACCGTTGAAGATTACTTCGGAAAATTCCCAGAAGCCTGAGATTCAGGCGATCGTCCGGCACATCCGGACGCGCGCGCTGGACTACCAAGTGATCTTCACGTCTCCTGCGCTTGGGACTGGCATCGACATCACCTTTGAGGACGACGCGTCATTGATCGATGCTGTGTACGGCTTCTTCCAGGCAAGGATCAACACTCACTTCGACATCGATCAGCAGCTCTCCCGCGTCCGAAACCCGAAACGAGTCAACGTTTGGATCTCGCCGCAGGAGTTCGAGTTCGAGACAGACGACGAGGCGATCAAGGCGGAGCTCTTGGCATCTGGCGCGGAACACCGGCAGCTTCTTCGCATCAAGAGCGGTGGAAGATTGGTCTATGACGACCTATACGACACGTTCTATGCGGCGGTCACTGCCAGTGAGCGAGCTTCAAAAAATCGCTTGCGCAAGAACTTCATCGAGCTCAGAAAAAGCAACGGGTGGAGCGTCGAGACCGTTGGGGTCGACAAAGAAACTTCGAGGCTGGGGAAAGAGGTCGGCAAGGCCGGCAAGGAAGCTCTACGGCGAAATGAATTCGAGCGAATTCTTGCGGCGCCGCAGATCACGAGTGAACGTTATGTGGCCCTGAAATCCTTAGAGCGTCAGGAGAAGCTCAAAGACGCCGACAAGCCCGCTATGCGTCGCTATGAGATCGAGGCGTTCTACCGCTGCGATGCCACGCTTGACCTGCTAGAAGCGGATGACGAGGGGCGGCTTCGCGACTCTGTCCGCCGCCTCGAGATGTTGATGGATAGCGATGATGCACTGCGGAAAAAGGACAGATGGGACGCGCACTCTCTGACTTCGGATCAAGAACAAGGGCTTCAGAAAAAGCAGCTACTCGTGGAGATTTTCACGACAGCGGGCATCATGCGCGATGGAGCTTTTGATCCCGAGGTCGAAATCGAATCTAGCCAACTTCGCGCGTTCTCCGATACGGTGCTGAAGCAAAAGGCTCAAGTTGAACGCTACTTCAGCGTGTCTGTTCGAGCGGATGTTGGCAAAAAGCCCGTTCGTCAACTGCAAGATCTTCTGGGGTGGATGGGCCTCATCCTGCCAAAAATACGCATCGAACAGACCGCCAAGACGAAGCGCTATTTCTACGCCCTAGACGCGGATCGACTGCGCACTGTTTCGGATTGGGCCGCTGTGCACAGTGATCCGCATCGAGCGGAGATGTGGCGCGCACTCAGAGACGACTCCGCATCGCCTCCGGAGGAAGATTCGATCCCGGGAAACCCCGCAGATGTCAGCGATCCGTTGGACCGAAAAAGTCAAGTTGGGTAACGGAGCGAAGGCTGACTGCGTACCCTACGCTTGCTCAGTTCTTGGCCGATGCAGCGGCATCCTTGGCTGCCTTACGGCGCACGTTGTACCAGTAGGTCAGAGCACCCTTGCTTGTGAGCGTGGCGCCTTCGACGAAGGCTGCGACGATCACTTCCTTGGGTTCGTGCTTGATCAGGGCAAAGATCGCACGCGCCGCGTCAGCCTTCGTTTTTCCTTCGGCAAGAGCAGCTTTGCCGACCTCGATCGCCTCCCGAATCGGCGGCTTGTTCAGATCGATCTCGATCGGTTCTGAAGACGTCGAGGACGTCACGACGGCATCCGTTCCGTCCTCGACCGTCTCGTTGTGTTCGATAGTTTCAGCAGGCTTCTTGACCATGGTAGGTGCTCCAGAGTTGGTTGACGATGTAGCTCGCCTTGGCAGGCGGCATGGTCTCGAAGCCTGGAATGTTCTCGAACAAATCCAGCATCGCTTCCGCAAACTCGTCGCTGGTCAGTCCGGGACCAAACTGCTCGTCGATGATTGCGAGCAGCGTGTTCCGATCTTGTTGGGACAGTGTGTATGGGGCGATGTGTTTCTTGACCATGCGCCCACCATCCCGTCATAAACGCTGCCGGACAACAGGGGAAGAGCCATAAATACAGGTGCAGGACTCATGCGGGAGACGGAACATGCACCTCAGTACCAACGACAACCATAACCAGACCAACACGGCGACGACCGTGAATATCCAGACAGCGATCGCGCTGTGGGAAGCCAAGGATTGGCAAACCTACAAGGCTACGCGCGACGCGCTGCTCACCCTCATCCGTTCGGGACGCGGCGATCAAGTCAGCATCGAGCAGATGCAGTTCATCTACTTCATCAACACGCACCTGCGTCCGCGGCTCCCTGGGTTGAGGGCGGATTCCATACTGTTCAAGATGGATTTGCCGCCGGCACGACCGCGCGGGGACAAGGCGTGGAAGATCGCGACTGAAGGCGCTTTCTGGCGCGAAGTGCTGTAGGTCCTCAGTAGACGGGAAACACGCCCTTCTCGACGTTCTGGATCATCGTCTTGGCGCGCTTGATCATCCGCGACGTGGTGATCGACATCAGTTCTCTCTTGGCTGCGGCTTCTCGGCTGCGGTCATTGACGTCCTTCACCTCGTACCCAGTAGAGACCTTGGCGAGCACCCCAATGTCGTACAGCTTTCGCCTAGCAACCTGAGGGCGCCGCTGGTTTTCTAACCAGACGTCGTAGCACCCCAGCATCTTTTCGATCAGCGGGACATTCGGCGTTCTGGCCAAGGGGAAGTCGACCAGCGTTTGATCGATCGGGGGGCGTCCTGGCTTGTTCTTGGCCAGGGAGCGCACAAGTCTCCCGAAGTCACGCACCAGCACTGATGAAGGTGTATAGAGATTGACATACAGCAGCTTCACGCTCGCGTCGTCGCCATATTCGCCCCACCACTCGTTGGCCTCTTGCTCTGCGTCAACCGGCATGACGGTGAACGGTTCGGGCGGCAAGAAGTACTCCTGCACTTGCCCCCACCACTCATCAAACGGTAGGCCGTCCGCGAAGGCGAGGTATTCCCGTGTCTTTTTCGACCACTTTTTGCGGTCGCTTCGCTGCAAGGCCGCGTGCCACAGGCGGTATGGGAGTTCGTTTTTCATGCCGAATCTTAACAAACCAAATACTCTAGTTCTTCTTCATCTGTTAGTGCAGGGCTGCTCGCGGAATACTGCGTACATGCCTTGATTCACAGGGCATCTCAACCAGACCGGTTGAGCAACCAACCAACAGGAGTTATCAGATGAAAGTTACTAAGACCAATCCTTCCCGTCGCCAAGCGGCTTCGAAGCGCAACAAGGCAATCGATCAGCTTGCGGCCTTCAAGGCGATGAGCCCGCACGTCGTTTGCCGTGATGCAGACCTTTTTCCGGAGGGATACGGCGGTCCGGTTGGCTACGACCCCGAGAAGATCTACGTTCGTGCGAACTACAACGAGAAGCTGGTGCGCAAGGCCGTGGAGTTGCGCGAAGCCGGTGCGACGTACGTGATGGTCCATCGCAAGTCCGTCTCGGGTCGGTTCTCGATCAAGCCCGAGACGACCGAACCGGGCTTCAGGGTGCGCCGCATGGATGTGCGCTTCAACTATGAGCTGAAGGCTTAACCCGCCAACTCACCATCCCATCATTTTCTAGTTAACGAATCTCAACTTTTTAAGGAATATCAAATGTCTTTTCTTCAAAACCTCAGCACCTTCGGCACCATCGAAACCACCCGTTCGTACTCGCACTTGAAGCATCTCGACCTTGCCACTCGTCTTCGCGTGAACTTCATCAATAACGCCAAACGTCAGATCGCTGAGGTCGAGAGCGATGCGGTTCTCTCGACCAACGCCTGGGTCTCCAAGAAGTCGCTTGGCGGCGGTAAGGTTCAGTACAAAGTGTCACTTCGAGTCGGTCCGCGCCTCATCCAGCTTCCCGGTGGCGGAACACATATCGTCATAGACGCGAAGGAAAAGGTGATCAAGTTCCTGGAAGGTGTTGTTGCTGCGTGCGATGAGGGCGAACTGGATGAGTTGCTTCAGCAGACATCAGGCAAGGGCAAGGGCAAGGAGCGCACTGCCTCCGAGATGGATGAAGCGCCGATGAGCAGTTGACCCCGATGCGCCGTCTCGGGTTCCGAGGCGGTGTACTGAGCGACGAAGCCGCGATGGCTTCGATCGCTTTCCTTTATTGTGCGAGTGAAGACCTGAAGCCCAGCCTTGGGATCGGCTGGCCGTACAGAAGAAACTCCGGTATCGCAAGCGGCTCAACGAAGCCATGCTCTACGGTGCCAGCCTTGACTTCCTCTCGTAGACCCACCAGCAGTTGGCCGAGGACGTTCTGGCCCTTCAGCGTTTCGTCATCGACGACCAGCGCGCCCCAAAACGGATCTTTGGCCGACTGCTCCACGATCGCTTTTTCCTTCGTCGCTAGAAGGAAGCGGCTGAACTCGGTTCGGTTCATCGCGAGCTTGACGCGCAGGCACCATTCCATGATCGCAACACGCTGCTCATCCCAGTCGGGCCGCGAGTCCTTGCGATGCGGCTTGCCCTTCATCTTGGCGGTCATCGGACTGGCCGCCCCGATGATCTCCTTCTGCACCTCTGGAAGATGCGGGAACCGACACGCCTGATACAGCGCTTCGCTCGTCAGAATGTGCGTGCCATCGATCTTGATCGGATAGCCGGCAACCATGTTCGAGAGGTCTCCGAACGCTTCCTTCGTCTTGTGAAAAACGATGGATTCAGAACGCTTGTAAGTCTTTGGAGAGAGGTCGATATCGATCATTCCCTGAGCATACGGGAACCGGACCGGGTGTAGCCACGGCTCAATACTCCGACGCCAGAAGGACCGTCGTACAGCTACGGTCCCATTCGGTGATGATGTAGATTCGTTCTGAATCGAGGCGATACGCCGATAGAAGTCTTGATCCGGTGCGTAGGGCTTGATCGTTCAAGACGTGATCCTCCGGATGGATACCGAAAGCATAGTCCAGCCGCGGGTCGGATTGGGTGTTGGCTTCGGCGGCAGCGGTAGCCGCGTACATCCCGGCCTGTGAAACCGATGCTACAGTTCCCCGTACTTGGAAGCCCTCTAAAGGCATCAAGATCAAGACGGCCCAGGTGTGGATAAGCCCCTATGCTTTGTGATGCGCTCCTTTGCTAGCGCGAGTTGCTCCTTCACCCAAGAAGGTGCGTATACCTCGAATTGCACGTGATTCGGGTCTCGCAGTTTGAACTTAGGTTCGATGACGTGTGCGCCTAGCTTGGTGGCGGCGTCGAGCGTTAACTTGGCAACTCGTTCCCAGGCTTGCGCCGCGAGCTGTGTGAGCTCTTGATCGGGTGCTTGTTCGAGCCGCCACTCGCGCTGGACACACGTGTACTCGCCACCCCCGTCTTCTTCGGTGTAGAGGATTCCAAGAAAATCCATGTCCTTCGCAACGTATTGGATGTATCTGATGATCGCCGCTTCGCTGTCTGCTAAGGGATCGATCGGCAAACCTAGACCAATCTTCAGTCCGCGCCCCCGCGTGTATCCGACTGAGCCCTTGCTGGCCGGCTTGAGCATCGACTTGTGGACTACTACGTCACGCTGCTTGAAAAGTAGCGAGATCAAGGGTTCTTGAGAAAGCGCAAGCTTTTCCGCTTTAAGCCACGTTGACACCTCAGAGCGCTGTTGAACCTCCATGGTGACAAGCTGTACTACCTCCTTCAGTGCTCTAAGAAAGGAGTTCAGCGACCAACGGAAGCGGTCTGCTTGGTGATAGTGGTCTTCCATCATCCGTATGAACCACGCAGCTTCCTCCAGTCGGTCGAGCGAAGATTCAAGCGATCTGAGGATCGCGCGATTCGAGCAATCTTCGGGCACTATGACAGCCCGCCATCCGCGCCGCGCTGCGCCCCAATCCGCAAAAGCTCTTCATGCGCTTGGATGAACGCAGGCACTTTGGCATTGATTGCCTGAGCATCTTGCTTGACCCAATCAGGCAAGTTCTCAGGATCCATTTCACGCGGTATCACCGTCACGTACGCGTCCTTTGGGATTGTTCCGCGTGCGATTTCTTGGGCAAGTTCGGACGCAGCCCGGACGAAGGCAACCCGCTTTCCTTCAAGGGCCTTGTCGTTGAAAGAATGTGCAGCATCGCCCCAGATTGCATCTACGGTGTACAGCGGATCTACCCCGGCCTTCTGAAACGGAAGGAGGAAGTCGTGTGAATGGAACACAGGGATCAGCGAGCTATCGGCAAACAGCGATTTGAACTCGGCGAAAAGCCGGTGATCATGTGGCGTAAGTGTCGGTTTTCGGACCTCCACCACCGTTGTCAGCACAAAGACAGCACCGGCAAAGCCCGCGAAGGCGTCGAATCGGCCCGGCACACCATACGACCACAGGCCGTAGAAGACTACTGCGAGGATGGCACTACCGAGCCTTAGGATCTGCAACATTTCACTAATCTTAGCTGTGATGGTTGCGTTTATTCACACTCGACCGTCGGCTATCTGGCCGAATGCAGACATCTTGGGCGCCAACGCTGAAGGCGGCTTTCGCTGCGAAGCGGTCATTGTCAAGAAGCGGCAGCCGACGGTTTTGGCCCGTAGCGGTCATCGGGCTCGCCGCAAGGCAGAAATGGAGAGGCTTACTTTTGGCCCGTCAGCTGCGCTATCTGCCATGCGGTCCATAAAATTCAAGCCTAACGAATCAATAGTGCTCAATGCAATCCCTCGAACGTAGCTATAGACGTTCATCGCTCCGGACAACCCAATCGGTTCCTGACTGATGAGCCAGCCTAAGCGCAAGCTGTTTTTTTGTATTTTTTCAGAAGAGCCTCTGGAACGAACGTCAGGTCTCCCCGCGCACGAGAGCAGGCCACATACAACTTGTTTTTCGTGCCTGGATTGATTGCCTTCAAAGTATCGTTTTTCCAAGCCTTTACATTAGGCGCACTCAGCACAATACACACATCGTTGAAGTGGTCAAGCCCTTTCGATGCGCCCCAGTTTTCCGAATAGCAGCCGTACTTGTAATGCTCTTGGTAGAACAGCTTGACGATTGCGTTGTCGGCGTAAATCGCCTCGACAGCGTGCTGGTTGTCCTCAAAACGAACGGTTGAGATACGTTCACCGCTTGAATCGACGGCGATACCAATTTTCTCAGAGATGAAGTCGCAAACATTTTTCGAGCACCTTCGACTCGCCTTCAGACTTTCCAAGTCAACGCGCATACCTGCAGCCTTGAACCTGCTTCGATATGTCTTGTAGTCGTCGTGAAGAGTATTGTTAATACTTCCGTCTCGGCTTGTATCGTAGGTATGTTGGTAAAAATCCCCGACGAACAAAAATTCAACTTTGGCTGGGACTAGCTTCAATAAGAGGTTGAAATCGTGGCCTGCGAAGTCTTGAATCTCATCGACGTACACCGCGTCAAAATACTTTTCCAATCGCGCGACGACGGGCGGCACGGTCCCTGTTTGCTCGACAAACTTCGCAAGACGATTGGAGTACAACCGGCGAGTCGCTGACATGAATCGCCGGTCGTCAGTGAGAGCGTATCTGTCTTTGACAGGAGGAAGAGTAAACAGCAAACCTCTGGTATTTTTCTCACTGCGAAGGAATGGTCGATAGCAGAAGCTGTGGAGAAATTTGAAGTAACTCAAGAGCTTTATATTGGTCGGAAAGTTTCCGAATCGCTCAAGAATCTTGCGGCGAAGATTGTCTCGATTCGCATCGGTGTACGTTATGAGCAAGTATCGACGTTTCTCGTCCAGCTGCTGGACAATCTTCGTTGTCTTGCCAGAACCAGCGACCGCAAAAACTACGCTCTTATCCACTCGACGGCTTTCGCTATGTAGGATGGAACTGCGAGGTCAGCGCCACGTTTTTCTAGCAACTGAAAGGCGGCGTCCGTCTTGTTCTTCAACATGTAGTTCTCAACCGTCAACGACACCCGCCCAGCCAAAAATTCGTCATCGCATATTTTCTTATTATCTTGGTACATGCAGACCTCGAAGGTGTTTCGAGCGTTATCAGTGTCAGCAAAGATTTGAATCGAAGCTGAGACGTGTTCTTTATAGTTGGCTACGCAATTGGCCTGGTAGTCGCGGTCGTTGTCTCGGATCGCCGCCACGCGTACTCCCAGGAGGTGAGCAAGCTCAAGATACCGCTTGAAGCTTGTACCATCGACTGATATCACGTGCACGCCGTCGCTGTCCGTGCTGAAGCCGGGCGCGGCATTCTTGTAGAGAGCGTCCATCAGAATGAACTCTGCGTCGCCCTCCACCAGTATTGCCTTGCTGCACAACGCGAGCTCCAACACGTTGTTGTCCGGCGCTTTCATAAAGAACTCAGCTGTTGACTTGCTCAGGTGCTTCAGCGTGGTAGGGCGCGAGGGCTCTTGCTCGCTGAGAATCAGCACATTCTTGAGATTCAGTCGAGTCGCTATGAAGCTGCTGTGTGTTGCTATGAAAAGTTGCTTTTTGGTAGATGCGTGTATCCGGTCAATCAACTTCTTCAGGTGGACATGGCTCAAGTGATTCTCGGGCTCTTCCAGTAGAAGTACGTCTAACGAATGTTCTCTGTCGCGCAGTGCGAACTCGGTCTTTATGAAGCATTGGCGACCCTTGCCTCTGGCGTCAATCGGGATGTCGTCCTCGGTAATTATTATGTCCGTCTCAAGGCTCGCCTTGGGGTTCGTCCTAACATCGAACTTGTATGTATCGTTCAGCAGATCATTGACCGACTTCAAATGTTCATCACGAAACTTCGACTTGGCTCGGCGATATTCAAAGGCGTGTAAGTTCCGCTCAACCACGTTGGCGTGAGCGATATACATTGACCTCGTATACGAGTTTGTCGCGTATTCGTTGTTGATCTGCGCGCTGTCAATCAAGACGTGCTTTAACGGCTTCATGTGCGGGAAGAAGGGCTCCTCTGAAAAGGAGTAAAAAAATATACCGTAGTATTCGAATGGAAGGCTCTCGACCTTTTCATCAAGAATAGCTTTGATGTTGGGCAAGAATTCGTCAATTGGTTTGCAGACCAATTTGATGCCCACTGCGTCGCGACGCGTACTGTTGTTGCGACCATCGAAGTCAGCGTCTGCCAGCCCGGATATGAAAACTTCGACAATCATTTCAGGCAAGTTAACCAGTGCTTTATCGCTGGCCAGGAACTCGGTAATGCAGTCTTGGCTGAAGAGACTATCCAGACCAAATGAAGTCACCTTACTTCGGCTAGCGCTCATGACCAAGTCCAGTGCTTGGAGCACAGAGCTCTTACCTGCCTCATTGCCTCCCACAAGAATGTTGAGCTCATTGTCGAAATCAAGCTCAAGACTTCGAAAGCGCTTGAAGTTTTTGAGTACAAGTTTTTTGATTGATGTCATTTCCTCAATCTCTTGGTTGCTTTTTCAGTCTGCTTCACTGCAATTCTCATCACCTTCTGCTAAGTGCGGCGTGCTGCTCCATTTCGAACATCGTCTTGCAGCCTCGGGAAAGTGGATAGTGCTCCTGAAAATTGTCCGCTCGCGGCCAACAGCGGTCGTCCCGCATGCGAAGAAAGGTGGTCGTCACCAACTGTAACCTGTAGCACGTCACGCACCAAAGGCGTTTCTCTCAAAGCTCCTGATCGGGGCTAGGTGGGCGACGGAATCTGCGGGAGGTGAGGGACCGGGGTGTGACTGGGACGACTCTCGGGGAAGGTTGGAGGTCAGAACACTGTGGTCATGTCGATAAATACAGCCAGGAGGCGATACGACATGAACGAGAACACCACACCCTGGAACCGACTGCGAGCGTTGCTCGACACGATGTTCGGTTTCACCAACCGCACAAGATCGACCGTCAGGGTCATCAAGCAAGGCTTCGACAACGCCAAACAGGAGCAGGTCGTCCTGATCGAGTACCGAGTGCAGGTGAAGCCACCCGGTGTGATCGAGAGTGATCAGAAGCGATCGAAACTGACCGAGCGTGCTCCGATGGCATCGATCCGTGAGCTGTTCGCTCACGGCAAACGGCTGAGCTAAGCCAGCTCAGCCGTTGCGCCATCTTGAAGACCGTCCCACACGTCCGACTGGTTGGCAACGGATCTGATGTGGTCGAGATCGAGGCCATAGCCCGACCAAAAATCCTGGTTCCCCAAAAATTTGGGTCACCGCAGATAAGTGATTTATGTTTTCTCTATATAAAAAAGAAAACTGTTATCTCCGGACCTTAGTTTTTCACCCTCCATGTGGGACCCCGTGTGTCCGAGATTTGGGAGTCCCAAACGTCGATTTAACCGGTGGACCGCTGGGGAACCACCGACCTACCTGGACTACCGACCCGGACCGACCCACCGTGAAAACAGGGTCAAAAAACCTGTGGTTATGAAGGTCTGGATCGTCGTGTCTTGATGCCGATGAGGACCTTCAGATGAGGTCTTGACCGGACACGGTACTGGTCCCCGAAATGGACGAGGTGAGGGAGGTTTCGACGGTGAGATGAGTTCACATGCGGAGCATGTGATGACGAGTCGAATCGTCGGCCCGAAGGCATGCGTTGGGAAGCAACAGCTCTGCCATTGAGCTACACCCGCGTCGGGGGCGGATTCTACCGTCTGTCCCGATGGTCACGCCCAGCGTCAAGGCCAGCGTGGGACGACTTCCATGACGGTTCAACGGTCTTGAACGGATCGAGAGCGATCAGAGCGGTCTCGCAGCGGTCAAGAGCGGTCGAACACGGTGTGACGA
>NZ_LZZW01000022.1 GCF_014170375.1 Variovorax sp. UMC13
AAGCCTTGTAGTCTATCACGGTTTTTACAGAACCGTCAAACTTTTTTCGCTTTCTTTTTCTTCACCGTCTCGCTTCGTTCTGACTCTCGTCCTCCTGAAGCTCAACTGCGATTCGTTTTCAGCGCAGCCTTCTATTATGACTCGGTTTTCACAACTTCGTCAAACCTTTCGGCTTTTTTCTTTGCCCACCAGAGTGAAGCCTCTCAGCTCCACCCCGGTCTGCTTTCGTACATGACGTCTGCTGAGCGAAGCCCACGAGTATATGCCAAAGCGGAAGGACTTCGAAGCGCTCGAGCAGAAAGTTGAAGAATCTGCACCGGCGGCGCAAGAGTGGCCTCCTTTCGAAGGGCTGCGCGGGTCGGGCACCGCGCTTTGCTGTGGGCCGTTCGCGGGGACGCCCTCCCAGAAGTGACCGGTGCTGCGGCCTCGGGAGGCGTTCTCAACGCAGGCGCGAGACGAAGCTGCTGGGTTGCGCGCGATGCGCATAGAGGCTCAGCGAGTTCCGGGCGCGGGTCATCCCCACATAGAACAGGTTCTCCTCCTCCAGCGGCGTGCCCCGGTCGCCCGGGAACTCGCCCTGCTTCATATAGGGCAAGGCGACGTGCTCGAACTCCAGCCCCTTGACCGATGCGACATCGGCCAGCAGCACGCCGGCCGAGGCGTTGCGCAGCGTGCGTTGCTTGATCTCGGCATCGTTGAGGCTCTGGAAGAATTCGGCCGGCGTGGCGAAGCGCTGCGCCGAATGCGCCAGGCCGCGCAGGTTGCCCTGCACCTCCGCGCGCCGCGCCTCCTGCACGAAGGCGCCAGCCGCGAGCAGGTCCATGCGCAAGGCCGTCACGACCCGTTCCAGCAGTTGCGGGCCCGATGCCGTCTGCGCGATCTGCACCGCGGTACGCAGGCGCTGTGCCACGGCGGGCGTCACGCCCTTCAGCACCTGGTTCTCGAAGAAGAGCTTGAGGATCAGCGGGTTGTCCGTGACATAGCGGACCGCGTCCTCGAGCAACTCACGCTGCGTGCGGTTCTCCTGCCCGGCCGAACTGATGCGCACGTCGCAGAAGAACACGAAGGCCTCGACCACGCGGCGCCGTGTCTGCGGATCGTCGATGCTGGTGAAGCGGTCGGCCGCCACGGCCAGCAGGCCGCGCACCAGCAGGATCTCGGGGCGCATCAGGTAGCTGTCGAAGCCGCGCGTCGTATAGGCGATGTCGGCCGCGAGCAAGGCGTTCTCGAGCTCGACCGACTGGTCCGGGTGCCGCAGCAGCACCGCGAAGGCGGGCTGCCGCTTGCGCCCCAGCTTGGCCTGCCGGATCTCCTCGACCAGCAGGCTCTCGCAGCTCTGCGCGCCCTCGTCGTCGTAGACCTGGGTCCGCACGGCGGTCGCGTGCGCGCTGGCCGATGCGCACTTCTTCTGCTTGAAGCGCGCCACCGCCCGGGCCAGCGACGCGTCGTAGCGGAAGCTGGCCGTGAGCGCATAGCGCCGGATGCGGCGCGCATTGGTGCGCTCGATCTCGTCGCCCAGGAAGCGCGCGTCCGCACCGGCGGCCGAATAGATGACTTGGTCGACGTCGCCCACGCCGCAGAAGAAGCGGTGCGTGCCCAGCAGCTTCGACAGGATCAGGTGCATGGCCTGGTTCATGTCGTGCATCTCGTCGACCATCACCATCTTCACGCGCTGCGGCCAGGCCGGCAGCGACTCGGGCAGTTCGCCCTCGAGGATGGCGCGGGCCAGGTCGTAGGTGGCATCGAAGGGGCCACGGAACACCGGATGGTCGGGGTGGCCGCCGCGCCGGATCCGCTCGTAGGCCTTGAAGATCTTGAGCAGCGTGTAGTCGCAGCCCAGCGAGGCGGCGAAGGCCGGGTCGGTCGCGCCCTCGTGCTCGCCCAGGTCCAGCAGCATGCGGCCCTTGAGGTTCAGGTCGACCTGCAGGAAGGCCTCGACGGTGGCGTTGTCGCCCATCGAGGGAATCACCAGTTCGCTGCGCCAGCGCTCCGATTCGTTGCCGGCCACGACCTCGATCGCCTCCCACACCGCGCCCTTGAGCGCCTCGGCGTCAGGCCTGACCGGCACCAGCGCGCCGTCGAGCTCACGCAGCACCGAGCGCGAGAAGGACTCGAAGGTCTCGATGCCGAACTGCCGCACCACGGCCGCCGGCACGCCGATGCGGCCCAGCGCCAGTGCGAGCGCCTCGCGCGCCTCGTCGGTGTAGGTCAGCGCCAGGCAGTCGCGGGGCTGCACGCCACGCGTCCACGACTCGGCCATGCGCAGCGCCAGCGTGGTGGTCTTGGCCGCGCCCGCATTGGCCTCGATGATGATGGTGTTCTCGGGCGCGATCTGGATCGCCGACTGCTCCGCGGTGGGCACGATGCCCCGGACCATGAACTGGGCCGGTTGCGGCAGGCGGGCCGACGGCACGCTCAAAAGTCGCCGCCGCCGCCACCCATGGCCAGGCTCTCGAACTTGGTGATCGACTTGAGGAAGGCCAGCTTGACCGTGCCCGTGGGGCCGTTCCGCTGCTTGCTGATGATCACCTCGGCCACGCCGGGCTCCTTGCTGTTCTTGTCGTAGTAGTCGTCGCGGTAGATGAACATGATCACGTCCGCGTCCTGCTCGATGGCGCCCGATTCGCGCAGGTCGCTCATCATGGGACGCTTGTCGGTGCGCGACTCCACGCCGCGGCTGAGCTGCGACAGCGCGATCACCGGGCACTTCAGTTCCTTGGCCAGCATCTTCAGGCCGCGCGAGATTTCGCCCACGGCCGTGGCGCGGTTCTCGTCGTTCATCGAGGTCGACACGCTCATCAGCTGCAGGTAGTCGACCACGATCAGGCCGAGCTGTCCGCAGGTGCGCGCGAGCCGGCGCGAGTTGGCGCGCAGTTCGCTGGTGGTCAGGCCCGGCGTCTCGTCGATGTGCAGCGAGATGGTGCGCAGCTTCTCGATCGCTTCGGTCAGGCGCGGCCACTCCTCGTCGGTGAGCTTGCCGGTGCGCAGGTGGGTCTGGTCGATGCGGCCGATCGAGCCGACGATCCGCACCGCCAGCTGCGAGGCGCCCATTTCCATCGAGAAGATGGCCACGGGCAGGCCCTCGTTGAGCGCCACGTTCTCCGCGATGTTGATGGCCAGCGCGGTCTTGCCCATCGAGGGGCGCGCGGCCAGCACGATCATGTCGCCGGCCTGGAAGCCCGAGGTCATGCGGTCGAGGTCGATGAAGCCGGTCGGCACGCCCGTGATGTCGGCCGGGTTGTCGGCCATCTCGGTCACTCGGTCGAGCAGTTCCAGCACCAGGGTGTCCATGCCCTGGAAGCCCTGCTTCGAGCGCGAGCCCTCTTCGCCGATGTTGAAGATCTTCTGCTCGGCCTCGTCGAGCAGCTTGTCGACCGCCTTGCCCTGCGGGTTGAAGGCCTCGGTCGAGATCTCGTCGGCGGCCGTCACCAGCTTGCGCAGGATCGAGCGCTCGCGCACGATCTCGGCATAGCGGCGGATGTTGCTCGCGCTCGGCACGTACTGCGCGAGCGAGTTCAGGTACAGCAGCCCGCCGACCTCCCCGGCCTTGCCGAGGTTCTCCAGGTGCTCGAACACGGTGATCACGTCGGCCGGCTTGGAGCCGTTGATCAGCGTGCCGATGGCACCGTAGATCAGCTTGTGTTCGTAGCGGTAGAAGTCGGCGTCGACCAGCAGGTCGCCCATCCGGTCCCAGGCGCCGTTGTCGAGCAGCAGCCCGCCCAGCACGCTGGACTCGGCCTCGATGGAATGAGGGGGAATGCGTAGCTTCGCGACTTCGCGATCGCCCGACGAATCATTGTCGGCATAGGAGAAAACGGCGGACATGGGCTTTCCTTGCAATCGCCGATGCTACGGCGCGCGGCAGGGCTGCGCACGGGACAACACTGTGGATAAGGTGTGATCTTCCGGTGCAGCGACAGGGACAACCCGCGGCAGGGTCATCCGGAAAAACAAAAGCCGCCCGAAGGCGGCTTTGGCGTTGCGCACGAGGCGCAAGCGACGATCAGGCGGTTTCGCCGTAGACCGACACGGTGATGTCGACCACCACGTCGGTGTGCAGCGCGACGCTGACGACGCTGTCGCCGACGACCTTGATCTGGCCGTTGGGCATGCGCACTTGCGACTTCACGACCTTGTAGCCGAGCTTGTTCAGCTCTTCGGAGATGTCACCGTTGGTGACCGAACCGAACAGACGACCGTCGACGCCGGCCTTCTGCGTGATCTTGACTGCCGTGCCGGCGAGCTTCTCGCCTTGGGCTTGCGAATCGGCCAGCTTGGCGGCCGCAGCCTTTTCGAGTTCGACGCGCTTGGCTTCGAATTCGGCCTTGTTGGCTTCCGTGGCGCGGCGGGCGCGGCCCGACGGGATCAGGAAGTTGCGTGCGTAGCCGTCCTTGACCTTGACGATATCGCCCAGGGCGCCGACGTTGACGACCTTGTCCAGAAGAATGATCTGCATGTGTATTCCCCTTAGACGCGGTGCTGGTCGCTGTACGGGACCATGGCCAGGAAGCGCGCGCGCTTGATGGCGGTGTTGAGCTGACGCTGGTAGATCGCGCGCGTGCCGGTCAGGCGTGCGGGGATGATCTTGCCGTTTTCGCTGATGAAGTCACGCAGCGTGTCGATGTCCTTGTAGTCGATCTCTTCGACGCCAGCGACCGTGAAGCGGCAGAAACGCTTGCGCTTGAACAGCAGCGACTGGGTGTTGCGCTTGGGGCGCTTGTCTTTGTTGAATTTCTTGAACGTGGCCATTTCGGGACCTCTCTTCGAAAATTAATCTTGCTGAAAATCCTGGATGTGGAGCACCGGGTGCTTGGCCGAGCCGGGTGTCGCCAGAAAGCCCCTGAATCGCCAGAGACTTCCCAGCGCCTGCGTCGCGAACCGTTCGGCCACTGCGCCGAAGGCGACGGCCTTGAGGACCGCCTTGACCTGCCGGGGCCTTCCGACCTCTTGCACCGTCGACTCGTGTTCGAGCTTCAGGTCCAGGGCGGGCAGGCCCGCGGGGGTGAACCGCAGGGTACCGAGTTCGACGACGCGGGCCGTCAGCAGGAGCTGATTGACCGCGGCAGCCGGAGACACATCATCAGTTGTTGTTGGCAGCGTATTCGGCCTGCTGAGCCTTGCGGGCTTCTTCGCGTTCGACCGTCTTCATCATCGACGAAGGACCGGTGTCGGCCTTCTTCTTCTGAACGGTCAGGTGACGCAGCACGGCGTCGTTGAACTTGAACGCGTGTTCCAGCTCGGCCATCACGGCCTGTTCAGCCTCGATGTTGACGCACAGGTAGTGCGCCTTGTTGAGCTTGTTGATCTGGTACGCCAGTTGGCGACGGCCCCAGTCTTCGACGCGGTGGATCTTGCCGCCGCCGGTCGTGATCAGGCCCTTGTAGCGCTCCAGCATGGCCGGAACTTGCTCGCTCTGATCCGGATGGATCAGCAAAATGATTTCGTAATGACGCATGGCACTCCTTGTGGATCTTCCGTAGAAGGGTTAAAGCCACCCGCAGCGTCGGCGCAGTGTGGCAAGGCAAAGCCGGCGATTATAGCAACATGGCAGTGAAAGCCTAGGAATCGACGCCGAGGCCCAGGGCGCGGTCCAGCATTTCGGCCTTGTCCGGGCCGACGGCGGCCCGGATCTTTGGCGCCAGCGCCAGCAGTTCCTCATAGGAAGCCGTGCCCTCCACCGCCAGGTTGAGGCGGAAGCCGCGCAGGCCGAGTGCGCCGGTCAGCTGGGTGGCGACCGGGTAGGCGTCCTGGTAGCGCTGCTGGGGCGAGCGCGCGGCATCGACGGGCGCGATGGGCGCCCTTGCCACTGCAGTTGCTGCTGCATCGAGGGGCGCCGCGCCCGGCTGGCCCAGCAGGCCCAGCTCGACCATCTGCTCGATGTCCTCGCGCGCGATGCCCATGCCCGCGCCCAGCACGTCGTCGACCGAGCGCTGGCCGTCGAAAAGAATGAAGGCGGAACGCTGCCGCGGTGTCAGGCGGATCGAACGGTCCTTGAAGACCCGTTGGCCCGCTTCTGTCTTGAGAAGAATCATGGTGCCTTCCAAGCGTGTTGTCTCGAACAGGCAGTTTGACAGCAAAAAGACTTCTTGCTTCAAATTGCATCCGATGCAACAAGGTCGCACGCTTGCGCGCGCGTGCCTGGAAGGACTCGCCATGGCGCGGGACCGGCCCGCGCCACGGTGCAGGCGACTCAGCGCTTGGCGAGCTGCTGCCAGGTGTCGATCACGCTGTCGGGGTTCAGCGAGATCGATTCGATGCCCTCTTCGGCCAGCCACAGCGCGAAGTCCGGGTGGTCGCTCGGGCCCTGGCCGCAGATGCCGACGTACTTGCCCTGCGCCTTGCAGGCCTTGATGGCGCGGCTCAGCATGGCTTTGACGGCCGGGTCGCGCTCGTCGAAGTCGGCGGCCAGCAGTTCGAGGCCGGAATCGCGGTCCAGGCCCAGGGTGAGCTGGGTCAGGTCGTTCGAGCCGATCGAGAAGCCGTCGAAGTACTGCAGGAACTCGTCGGCCAGGATGGCGTTGCTCGGCACCTCGCACATCATGATGATCTTGAGCTCGTTCTCGCCGCGCTTGAGGCCTTCGGCGGCCAGCAGGTCGGTCACGCGCTCGGCCTGCTTCAGGGTGCGCACGAAGGGCACCATGATCTGCACGTTGGTCAGGCCCATCTCGTTTCGCACGCGCTTGAGCGCCTCGCACTCCATCAGGAAGGCCTCGCGGAACTCGTCGCTGACGTAGCGCGCCGCGCCGCGGAAGCCCAGCATCGGGTTCTCTTCTTCCGGCTCGTAGCGGCTGCCGCCGATCAGCTTGCGGTACTCGTTGGACTTGAAGTCCGACAGGCGCACGATCACCGGCTTGGGCCAGAAGGCCGCGCCGATGGTGGCGATGCCTTCGGCCACCTTGTCGACGTAGAAGGCCCGCGGCGAGGCGTGGCCGCGCGCCACCGACTCGACGGCCTTCTTCAGGTCGGTATCGACGTTCGGATAGTCGAGGATCGCCTTCGGGTGCACGCCGATGTTGTTGTTGATGATGAACTCGAGCCGGGCCAGGCCCACGCCGTGGTTGGGCAGCTGCGCGAAGTCGAAGGCCAGCTGGGGATTGCCCACGTTCATCATGATCTTGAGGTCGACCGGCGGCATCTCGCCGCGCTGCACCTCGGTCACCTCGGTCTCGAGCAGGCCGTCGTAGATGAAGCCGGTGTCGCCCTCGGCGCAGCTCACGGTGACCAGCGTGCCGTCCTTGAGCAGGTCGGTCGCGTCGCCGCAGCCCACCACGGCCGGAATGCCGAGTTCGCGCGCGATGATGGCCGCGTGGCAGGTGCGCCCGCCGCGGTTGGTCACGATGGCGGCGGCACGCTTCATCACCGGTTCCCAGTTGGGGTCGGTCATGTCGGTGACCAGCACGTCGCCGGGCTGCACCTGGTCCATCTCGCTGATGTTGTGCACCAGGCGCACCGGGCCGGTGCCGATCTTCTGGCCGATGGCACGGCCTTCGGCCAGCACGGCGCCGCGGCCCAGCAGCTTGTAGCGCTGCTCAGGCTTGCCCTGCTGCTGGCTCTTCACCGTTTCGGGACGCGCCTGCAGGATGTAGAGGTGGCCGTCGGTGCCGTCCTTGCCCCACTCGATGTCCATCGGGCGGCCGTAATGCTCTTCGATCACCAGCGCGTACTTGGCCAGCTGCTCGACGTCGGCGTCGCTCAGCGAGTAGCGGTTGCGCTGCTCGGCCTTGACGTCGGTGGTCTTGACCAGCTTGCCGCTGGCCTTCTTCTCTTCCGGCGTGGCGAACTCCATCTGGATCAGCTTGGAGCCCAGGTTGCGCCGGATCACCGCGCGCTTGCCGGCCTTGAGGGTCGGCTTGTGCACGTAGAACTCGTCGGGGTTCACGGCGCCCTGCACCACCGTCTCGCCCAGGCCGTAGCTGGAGGTGATGAACACCACGTCCTCGAAGCCCGACTCGGTGTCGATGGTGAACATCACGCCGGCCGCGCCCAGGTCGGAGCGCACCATGCGCTGCACGCCGGCCGACAGCGCGACCACGTCGTGCGCGAAGCCCTTGTGCACGCGGTAGCTGATCGCACGGTCGTTGTAGAGCGAAGCGAACACTTCCTTCATCTTGTGCAGCACGTCGTCGATGCCGACCACGTTGAGGAAGGTCTCCTGCTGGCCCGCGAACGAAGCGTCGGGCAGGTCTTCGGCGGTGGCCGAGGAACGCACGGCGAACGAGGCGGCCGGGTTGCCCGCGCTCAGCGTGGCGAAGGCGTCGCCGATGGCTTTCTGCAGGTCGGCCGGGAAGGGCTGGGCCTCGACCATGGCGCGGATCTCGGCGCCAGCGGCGGCCAGGGCGCGCACGTCCTCGGTGTCGAGCGCGGCCAGGCGCTTGCTGATCTTGTCGGCCAGGCCGTCGTGGGCCAGGAATTCGCGGAACGCATGGGCCGTGGTCGCGAAGCCCGTGGGCACGCGCACGCCTTGCGGCAGCTGGGAAATCATCTCGCCGAGACTGGCGTTTTTGCCGCCGACCGACTCGACGTCGGTCATTCTCAGGTTTTCAAACGGAACGACCAAGGCGGTCGCGTCGAAAAGTGCAGACATGGGAAAGCTCCAGAAGTTGAAACCGGTGCCGCATGCGGACGGCGCTGCACGATCGTTGTCGTTGCTTTAGGTGCGGGCGCGGTGGACATGGGATGTAGATAGGGTGTCGAGAAAGTGGCGTCCGGCCGGACGAAATCTCGATAATGGGCCGGATTGTAGGCGCGACCTTGCCGGTCGTGCAGAAGGACAAAACCGCCTCATCATGACCACACGCTCAGTCTTCTTCGTCTCCGATGGCACCGGCATCACCGCAGAAACCTTCGGCAACGCCGTGCTGGCGCAGTTCGAAATCAAGCCCAGGCACATCCGGCTGCCCTTCACCGACACGGTCGACAAGGCGCACCAGGCGGTGCGGCAGATCAACCACACGGCCGAAATCGAGGGCCAGCGCCCCATCGTCTTCACCACGCTGGCCAACATGGACGTGCTGGGCGTGATCGAGACCGGCTGCAAGGGCATGCTGCTCGACATGTTCGGCACCTTCGTGCGGCCGCTGGAGATCGAGCTGGCGATGAAGTCCAACCACCGGATCGGCCGCTTCAGCGACGTCAGCAAGAGCAAGGAGTACACGGCGCGCATCGCGGCCATCGACTTCAGCCTGGCGCACGACGACGGCCAGAGCAACCGCGACCTGCAGGGCGCCGACGTGATCCTGGTGGGCGTGAGCCGCAGCGGCAAGACGCCGACCTCGCTCTACCTGGCGATGCAGCACGGCCTCAAGGCCGCCAACTACCCGCTGATCCCCGAGGATTTCGACCGCCGCCAGCTGCCGCCCGCGCTGATTCCGCACCGCAAGAAGATCTTCGGCCTCACGATCCAGCCCGAGCGCCTGAGCGAGATCCGCAACGAGCGCCGGCCGAACTCGCGCTATGCCAGCCTGGAGAACTGCCGCCACGAGGTCAGCGAGGCCGAGGCGATGATGCGGCGCGCGGGCATCCGCTGGCTCAGCACCACGACCAAGTCGATCGAGGAGATCGCGACCACGATCCTCCAGGAGCTGCAGCCGCAACGGCTCACGTACTGACGGTTCAGCCGAACAGAAACTGCGCCGTGCCGTCGGCGCTGGTCACCGGCTGGCAGGGCATGCGCCACACCCTTTCGATCAGCGCGGGTTGCAGCACCTCGGCCGCCGGCCCCTGGTGCACGCCGCCGGCACCGTCCAGCACCAGCACATCGTCGGCATAGCGGCGCGCCAGGTTCAGGTCGTGCAGCACGGCCACCACGCCGACGCCTTCGGCCGCCCGCGTCCGCAGCAGCTGCATGGCGGCGTGCTGGTGCGCCAGGTCGAGCGCGGCCGTGGGCTCGTCGAGCAGCAGCCAGCGCACCGCGCCATCGGGCCGCGGCGACCAGAGCTGGGCCAGCGCGCGCGCCAGGTGCACCCTCGCCTTCTCGCCACCCGACAAGGTGTTGAGCACCCGCGGCGCCAGCGCCGTCACATCGGTCAGCGCCATCGCGGCGGGCACGATCGCGTCCTCGTCAGTGCTGGGTGCGCGCCGGTGCGGATAGCGGCCCAGCGCCACGATGTCGACCGCGCTGAAATCGAAGGCCACCGCGCTTTCCTGCGGCATCACCGCGCGGCGCAGCGCCAGCGCGGCCGGGCCATGCGCGGAAAGTGGGCGCTCATCCAGCATCACCCGGCCCCGGGTGGGCGCGCGCTGGCCGCTCAGCAGCGACAGCAGCGTCGACTTGCCCGCGCCGTTGGGGCCGAGGATCGCGGCCACGCGGCCCGGCAGGAAGCGGGCGCTCGCGGGCGGCAGCAGCGTCTTGCCGCCGACGGCGACCGACACCTCGATGCAGGCCAGCGTCACAGCCGCCCCCTGAAATGCCGCAGCATCAGCAGGAACATCGGCACGCCGATCGCGGCCGTGAGCACGCCCAGCGGCAGTTCGGTGGGCGCCATGGCGGTGCGCGCCACCGTGTCGGCGGCCAGCACCAGCACCGCGCCCAGCAGGGCCGAGGCCGGCAGCACGATGCGGTGGTCGGGCCCGGCGATCAGCCGCACCCAGTGCGGCGCGATCAGGCCGACGAAACCGATGATGCCGGTGGTCGCGGTCACGGCGCCGACCGCGAAGGCCGTGACCCAGATCGCGCGCCGCTTGATGCGCTCGACGTCGACGCCCAGCATCGCCGCCTGCGCCTCGCCCAGCGCGATGGCATTGAGCGGCCGCGCGAGCGTCATGCCCGCCGCGAGCGCGACCAGCACCACGCCGCCCACCAGCAGCACCGCGCTCCAGCGCGCGCCGCCCAGGCTGCCCAGCAGCCAGAACTGCAGGCTGCGCAGCTGTTCGTCGCTGGCCATCACGCTCAGGAAGCCCAGGCCCGCGCCGGCCAGCGCATTGATCGCGATGCCCGCGAGCAGCATCAGCGCCATGCGCGTGCCGCCCTCGCTCTGCGACAGGCTGTAGATCAGCAGCGTGACCGCGAAGCCGCCGCCGAAGGCCGTGGTCACCAGCGTCCAGCTGCCCAGGCTGCGCGGCAGGTGCGGAAAGAAGGAGGCGCCGAGCACGATGGTCACGCCCGCCGCCAGCGCGGCGCCGCTGCTGATGCCGATCAGGCCCGGGTCGGCCAGCGGATTGCGGAACAGCCCCTGCATCAGCGTGCCCGCCATGCCCAGGCCGGCACCGGCCACCAGGCCCAGGATCAGGCGCGGCAGCCGGATGTTGACGAAGACCAGGTGCTCGGGCGAGGGCTGTTCGGTCCCCTGCCAGAGATCGCGCAGCACGCCAAGCAGCTGCGCGCCGCTGATCGCATAGGCGCCCGAAGAGGCGGCCACGACCAGCATCAGCGCGAGCAGCGCCGCGCCGGTGCCGAGCACCGTGCGCGCGGACCAGCGCGTGGTCATGCTTTGAGCAACTGCGTGTGCAACTCGCCGATGGCCCCAGGCAGCCGCGGCCCGAAGCCCAGCAGCAGCACCGCATCGTGCGCGATCAGCGCACGCTTCCTGAAGGCCGGCGTCAATGCCAGCTCGGGCCGCTGCCAGAACTTGTCGACGCCGCCGTGCGCCTCGAGGCTCTGGGTGGTGGTCAGGATCAGGTCGGGCGCGGCGCTGGCCATGGCCTCGGCCGTCATCGGGCGATAGCCCTGGAAGCCACCCAGGCAGTTCACGCCGCCGGCGAAGCCGATCACCGCATGCGCGGCGGTCTTCTCGCCCGACACCTGTGGGCTCGCGCTGTGCGACAGCACGAAGAGCACGCGCGGCTTGCGCCCCGAGGCCGCGGCCACGCGCTGCTGCACCTGGGCCCACTCGGCGTCGAGCCTGGCCTGCAGTTCGCGGGCCTGCGCCTCGCGCGCGGCGGCGCGGCCCACGGCCTGCACCTTGCGCTGCACTTCGGCCCAGCTGTGGTCGGCCTCGACCAGTTCGAGCTTCACGCCAGCACCGCGCAACTGGTCGAGCACCACGGTCGGGCCGGACTCGGTGGTGGCGATCACCGCATCGGGCTTGAGCGACAGCAGGCCCTCGGCCGAGAGCTGGCGCATGTAGCCGACCTTGGGCGTCTTCAAGGCCGCCGCCGGGTAGATGCTGGTGGTGTCGGTGCCCACGAGCTGGGCTTCGGCGCCCAGCACATAGACCACTTCGGTGATCGCGCCGCTGATCGTGACCAGGCGCGGGGCTTTGGCCTGCGCCAGCGCGGGCAGCGCGAGCGCGCCGGCCGATGCCAGGGCCAGCCGCAGCGCGTCACGCCGCGAATCGGAGAAGGACGGGATGTTCATGCGGTGCTCAGGCCTTGCGCGGGATGTTCTGGGCGATGCGCCAGCACACGCCGGCAGGATCGGTCAGCGTGAAATCGATCATGGCCCAGGGCTGCTCGACCGGTGGCGTGATCCGCACGCCATGGCGCTCGACCACGCCGCTGGCCTGCACCTGCGCCCACCAGGCGTGCACGTCTTCCACCAGCAGGTGCATGGAGAGGTTCTCGGCCAGTGCCTGCACATAGAAGTCGCACAGCAGGAAGCTGGTCGAACCGTGGTGGAAGTACGAGACACCGCCGCCGTCCGACGCCAGCGTGAAGCCGAGGTCCCGGTAGAAGGCCTGCGACAGCGCATAGTCCTTCGCGGGCACGAAGGCCTTGATCTCGACCGTCTTGAGATTGCTCATGCCGCGGCCTCCGCGCGCGCCAGCTTGCGCACCACCGCGCGCCAGTCTTCGCGCTCGGCGGCGCCGGGCTTGCGCGCGCCGAAGAACATGGCCATCAGCTGGCCGTCGCGGTCGAAGGCCTCGACCGAGGTCACGATGCCGTCGCTGGTCGGCTTCTCGACGATCCACACGGCCTCGATCAGGTCCTCGCGCAGGTGCAGGTTGAAACCCGGGTCGAGCACGTTGAGCCACTGCATGCCGCGCATCTCCATCGGCTCGATGCGCACCACCGGGCCGGTGTGGATCTGGATGCAGCCCGCGTTCGAGACGAACACCATGATCGGCACGCCCTCAAAGGCCGCTTCGTGCAGCAGCGCGCGGATGGCCGAGGTGGCGGCGCGCTGGGTGAAGCGCCCCTGCGTGAGCCGGAAGCTCTGCTGGCGCTCGACCTCGAAGGTGTTCAGCAGGCCGAAGAACTGGTGCGTGTCCTGCATCGCGGCCCAGGCCTCGCGCAGGCCTTCGGCATCGATCTGCGCATCGGGCCGCGGCGGCGCCTTGGGCATCGGCGGCGTGAATGCCGGCGCCAGCGACAGGTCGGTGTGCGCGTCGATCACCGACTGCAGCGCCGCACGGTCGGTCGCGTCGCGCGCGAAGATCTTGTGCACCGCCAGGCCGTGCGGATCGTAGAACTGCAGGCTCAGCGACGGCGGCTGGCCGGCGTTGGCCGCGGCCTCGCTGACCGCGAAGCCCGCATGCCACTGGCTGAAGAACAGGCGCAGGTCGATGTCCTCGCCCAGCGCCAGCGCAACATGGCCCGAGCCCGAGAGCTTCTGGTAGACGCCGGTCTTCTCGTGCACGGTCGACGGGTTGCGCGTCAGCGCGAGCACCGGGCCGCAGCGCTCCAGCGATTGCAGCAGCGCGAGCCAGGGCCCGCGCAGGGGCGTGGCGCGCAGCGCCTGCGCATGCTCGCCCGCATGGGCGGCGATGGCCTCGCCTTCGCTGATCGACAGCGCCTCGGCCGCGTCCTTGTGGCGGCGGCCCTGTGCACGCAGCGCGGCGAACTGCGCACGGATCTCATGAACGTTCATCGTGTTCTTCTTTCTTCAGTCAGGCATGAATCAGAAATCGGCCACCAGCGACACATTGAAGCTGCGGCCGGGCTGGGTGTAGGCGTCGCGGATGTTCGAGTTCGACGCCACACCGCGCACGTCGCTCCACATCCAGTACTTCTTGTCCGTCAGGTTGACCACCGACGCGTTCAAGCGCAAGTCCTTGCGGATGCGCCACTGCGCACTCAGGTCCAGCGTGGTGGCCGAGGGCGTGACGAACTGCGTGGCGGCCGGGTTGCGCGTGGCCGCGACGATCTCGCTGTGGTCGACGTCGGCGCTCTTCTTGGCCGAATGGTGGACCGCATCGAGGCGCACGCTCCACACCGGCGCCTGGTACTTGAGGCCGACGTAGAGCTTCTGCGGATCGACCGAGTTGAGCGGCGTGTTGGTGGTGCGGTCGCGCCCGCGCGTCTGGCCGTAGGCGAAGGGCAGCGAGAAGCCCTTGCCGGAAGCGGTCCAGTCGACCTCGCCCTTGATCTCGAAGCCGCTGATGCGCGCGCGCCCGATGTTCACCGACTGGTAGATCAGCGGATCGATGCGCGGAATGCCGCGGCCGCCGACCAGCCGGTCGTTCTCGATCAGGTCCCGGTAGTTGCCGGTGAAGGCCGCCACGTCGAAGTTCACGATGCCGGTGCGGCCGCGCAGGCCCAACTCGAAGTTCTGGCTCTTCTCGGGCTTGAGGTTCGGGTTCGGGATGGTCTTGTAGCCCGAGGTGATGTTCTCGAAGAAGTTGTTGATCTGGAAGGCGTTGGGCGCCTTGAAGCCCGCGGCGTAGTTGCCGTAGACGCTCCACTGCGGCGCGGCGCGGAACAGCACGCCCAGCTTGGGCGACACGGCCGAATCCGACAGCGAGACCGCGGTGGCGTTGAAGCCGACCTGGTCGGCGTCGATGGAGAAATGGTCGACGCGCACGCCCGGCGTGATGCTCCAGCGGTCGTGGATGAACTCGTCCTGCACGTAGAAGGCGCTGGTGCGTTCCTTGGTGTCGGGGAAGCGCTTGAGCGGGTAGCTCTCGCCGGCCGGCGGCACCATGCCGGTCTGCAGGTTCTCGATCTTGGCCAGCGTGTAGTCGAAGCCGTAGGTGATGCGCTGCGCCCAGTCGCTGCCCATGCGGATCGTCTTGTCGGCCTGCAGGCCCAGCTGCAGCGTGTTCTCGCCGTAGGTCACGTCGCGGCTGCGGTCGGGCGAGCTGAAGCGGTCCTCGAAGATGAATTCGCGCGAATTGGCCTTCTGGTAGCTCACCACGGCCTGGAGGTTGTCGGCCAGCGCCGAGTCCACGCGCAGGCGGCCATCGTAGGTCAGGCGGTTGCGTTCCTGGTCGGTCTTGGCGTTCAGGCCGATGACCGAAGCCGCGGCATAGGGCGGCTTGGCGATGCCTGAGAGCAGGTCGTAGCGCGACGTCTTCTCGACATGCTCGAAGGTGAAGCTGTGGCGCTGGTCGGCGTTGGGCGTGAGGATCACCTTGCCCAGCAGCGAATTGCCGCGGCTGCGCTCGGGGTTGGGCGTGGTGCGGTCGATGTTGGCCGCGTCGTTGTCGCCCATGTTGTCGAGTGCGTGCGCGCGGTTGAGGTTCGCCGACAGCAGCCACTGCACGGTGTCGCTGGGCTTGCCGGCCAGCGTGAGGCCGGTGTGCCAGCCCTTGTCGTCGCCGCTATAGCCCACGCTCGCGCTGCCGCCGAAGGTCTTGCCCTCCTGCAGGAAGGAAGCGGGTTCACGCGTGATGAAGTTGACCAGGCCCGCGAGGCCGTCGGAACCGTAGAGCGCCGACGCCGGCCCCTTGATGATCTCGATGCGCTCGACCAGTCCGATGTCGAAGTAGTCGCGGCCGAAGGCGTTGGCGCTGAAGACGTAGCTGCGCGGCGAGCGGATGCCGTCGGTCAGCAGCAGCACCCGGTTGCCGTCGAGCCCTCGGATGTTGAAGCCCGCGTTGCCGTCGCGGCCGGTGTTGCCCGAGGCCAGGCCGAAGCGCGCCGGCGCCCGCTTGACCGACACGTTGGGCAGCTCGCGCACCGCGCCGCGGATGTCGTGGATCTGCTGCGCCTCGATGGCCTCGCGGTCGATCACCTCGACGCTGGCGGCCAGGTCGTCCTTCTTCTGCTCGGTGCGCGAGCCGCTCACCACGACCTCGCCCAGTGCGGCCGTGCGGACGCCTGCGGCCTGCTGCGCCGAGGCCGGCGATGCCATGCCGAAGCCGATAGCGATCAGCGAGCAGAGGACGGAAAGACGATGGGGGGAAGGAAGGGAGGAGGCCAAAACGAAGGTCCAAGGAACAGTGGTTGAAACTGCTCGCTGGACCGGTGCGCGCACCTCGTGCGGCTCGTCTGGCTGGCGGTGGCCGGGCACGATGCCCGGGGCGCCAAATTATATGAGAACAATTCTCATCTGAAGCAATGACCTCAGGCGACAGCCAGGGCTTTCTCGGCCTGCTCCGCCGGTGCCGGCGTGCGGATCAGGTGGTCGAAGGCGCTCAACGCGGCCTTCGCGCCGTCGCCGGCCGCGATGATGATCTGCTTGAACGGCACGGTGGTCGCGTCGCCCGCGGCGAACACGCCCGGCACCGAGGTCTGGCCGCGGGCATCGACCACGATCTCGCCGTGCTTCGACAGCTCGACCGTGCCCTTGAGCCAGTCGGTGTTGGGCACCAGGCCGATCTGGATGAACACGCCTTCGAGCGCCACGGTGTGCAGTTCGCCGCTCGCACGGTCCTTGTAGACCAGGCCGTTGACCGTCTGGTCGCCGGTGATCTCGGTGGTCTGCGCGTTGGTGAACACGTCCACGTTCTTCAGGCTGCGCAGCTTGCGCTGCAGCACTTCGTCGGCGCGCAACTGCTTGTCGAACTCGATCAGCGTCACATGGCCCACGATGCCGGCCAGGTCGATCGCGGCCTCGACACCCGAGTTGCCGCCGCCCACCACCGCGACGCGCTTGCCCTTGAACAGCGGGCCGTCGCAATGCGGGCAGTAGGCCACGCCCTTGTTCTTGAACTCGTGCTCGCCCGGCACGTTGATGTTGCGCCAGCGCGCGCCGGTCGACAGGATCACGGTGCGGCTCCTGAGCGAGGCGCCGCTCTCAAGCTTGATCTCGACATAGTCGTCACCCGGCACCAGCGCCGCGGCGCGCTGCAGATTCATGATGTCAACGTCGTAGGCCCGCACGTGCTCCTCGAGCGCCACCGCGAACTTCGGACCCACGGTTTCCTTGACCGAGATGAAGTTCTCGATGCCCATGGTGTCCAGCACCTGGCCGCCGAAGCGCTCCGAGGCCACGCCGGTACGGATGCCCTTGCGTGCGGCATATACGGCCGCGGCGGCGCCGGCCGGGCCGCCGCCGACGACCAGCACGTCGAACGGGGCCTTGGCATCGATCTTCTTCGCTTCTCGTTCGACGCCGCTGGTGTCGATCTTGGCGAGGATTTCCTCAAGGCTCATGCGGCCCTGGCCGAACTCGGTGCCGTTCAGGAACACGGTGGGCACGGCCATGATCTGGCGTTCCGCGACCTCGGCCGGGAAAGTGCCGCCTTCGATCATGGTGGTGCGGATGCGCGGGTTCTGCACTGCCATCAGGTTCAGCGCCTGGACCACGTCGGGGCAGTTGTGGCAGGTCAGCGAGACGTAGATCTCGAATTCGAAATCGCCGTCGAGCGCCTTGATCTGGTCGAGCACTTCCTGCTCGACCTTCGGGGGATAGCCGCCGATCTGGAGCAAGGCCAGGATCAGCGAGGTGAATTCATGGCCCATCGGCAGGCCGGCGAAGCGCGGGCCATGGTTTTCGCCCGGGCGGTTGACCGAGAACGAGGGCTTGCGGTGGTTGTCGTCGCGGCTTTCGCTGAGCGTGACCAGCGGCGACGATTCGGCGACGTCC
Organism: Variovorax sp. UMC13; assembly: GCF_014170375.1. Lineage (GTDB taxonomy): Bacteria > Pseudomonadota > Gammaproteobacteria > Burkholderiales > Burkholderiaceae_C > Variovorax. Next base: position 17,630 of record NZ_LZZW01000022.1, read on the forward strand.
TTCAGCAGCGACAGCAGTTCGCCCGAGGCCTTGCTGTCGTCGAGCGAGGCGACGATCTCGATCGGCTGGGTGGCGCGTTCGAGGTAACTCTTCAATTGGGCTTTGGTGCTGGCGTCGAGCATGGAGGACTCACTTTCGATATCTTAAAACTATCAACTGGGGCCAAAAAGGCCCGGGGCCTCGTGAGCGCCCGGGCTTTTCCGCGCGGGGCGCTTAGATCTTGCCGACGAGGTCGAAGGACGGCGCGATGGTCTTGTCGCCTTCATTCCACTTGGCCGGGCAGACTTCGTTCGGGTGGGCGGCGGTGTACACGGCGGCCTTGAGCTTGCGCAGCGTTTCCTTCACGTCGCGGGCGATTTCGTTGGAGTGCACTTCGGCGGTCTTGATGATGCCGTCGGGGTTGATCACGAAGGTGCCGCGCAGTGCCAGGCCTTCTTCGGGGATGTGCACGCCGAAGGCGTTGGTCAGCGTGTGGGTCGGGTCGCCCACCAGCGGGAACTTGGCCTTGCCGACGGCCGGCGAGGTGTCGTGCCAGACCTTGTGCGAGAAGTGCGTGTCGGTGGTCACGATGTAGACCTCGGCACCCAGCTTCTGGAATTCGGGGTAGTTGTCGGCCGCGTCTTCGACTTCGGTCGGGCAGTTGAAGGTGAAGGCCGCGGGCATGAAGATCAGGACCGACCACTTGCCCTTGAGCGTCTCGTCGGACACGTCGATGAACTTGCCGTTGAGGTAGGCCTGGGTCTTGAAGGGTTGGACTGCGGTATTGATCAGGGACATGGTGATTCCTTGGAACTGCGGGTGGACAAAATTTGGTGCGAGCCATGAGTATAGCTACCAATTAGGACAAATTCATAGCATTGAACTATCGACTGCATCGGCGGCCCCTATGAAAAACAAAGGCCGGCCGCGGCCCGCGACCGACCGAATACGAACGCCTATCACCCTCGTACGCATGCAGACCGGCCGCGCATGGGATTGCTTGCGCGGGCCCCGCGAGGACCGGGACAATCCCCTCTTTCAGAACAAGGAAAACGATCATGAAGGGCGACCCACAAGTCATCGAACATCTGCAGGCGCAGCTCAAGAACGAGCTGACTGCGATCAACCAGTACTTCCTGCACTACCGGATGCTCAAGCACTGGGGCCTGGACAAGCTGGCCAAGAAGGAATACGAAGAGTCGATTGGCGAGATGAAGCACGCCGACTGGCTCATGGACCGCATCTTCATGCTCGACGGCCTGCCCAACCTGCAGGACCTCGCCAAGCTGAACGTGGGTGAAGACGTGCCCGAGCTGCTGGCCTGCGACCTCAAGGCCGAGTACGGCGCCCAGGCGACCATCAAGGCCGGCATCGCGCATTGCGAGACCGTGCGCGACTACGTCTCGCGCGACCTGCTGCAGAAGATCCTCGACGACACCGAAGAGCACATCGACTTCCTGGAAACCCAGATCGACCTGGTCGACCGCGTCGGCCTGCAGAACTACCTGCAGTCGCAGATGGGCGAGATCCAGTAAACGGCCCGCCGCGCTTCGCTTTGCACAACGGGACTTCGGTCCCGTTTTTTATGGGCGCGCCGGCCCTTTACGCAACTTCACACGCTATGGAATCCGGAGCATCGCCCCTCGGGCGCGCGGAGGGTGCGGGCGCTTTTCTCCATCGGGCCACAGGGCCAAGAATGACATTCATTCTCATTTGAAGGGCTAGAATCCGGCCCTTCCAATGAAGACCGCCTCCGCTCCCGACAACCGCCGACGTGCCTACTGGCTCAAGACCCTGCACGAATGGCACTGGGTGAGTTCGGCGTTGTGCCTGATCGGGATGATCCTGTTCGCGGTCACCGGCTTCACGCTCAACCACGCCTCGCAAATCGAGTCCAAGCCCAGGATCACCACGCTGCGCGCGAGCGTCGATGCGGCCCAGCGCGAGCGGCTCGCGCAGCAGGCGGGCGAGATCGTGAAGGCCCGCAAGGGCCGGGCCGAACTGCCCGCCGAACTGCAGGCCTGGGCGAAGAAGAACTGGCAGCTCGACACGCCCGGCGAGGCCGAATGGTCGGACGAGGAGATCTACCTGTCGCTGCCGCGCCCCGGCGGCGACGCCTGGATGCGGCTCAACCTGGACGACGGCGAGGTCGAGTACGAGCGCACCGACCGCGGCTGGATCTCCTACCTCAACGACCTGCACAAGGGCCGCCACACCGGCGTGGCCTGGAGCTGGTTCATCGACATCTTCGCGGGCGCCGCGCTGGTGTTCTCGATCACCGGCCTCTTCATCCTCAAGATGCACGCCGGCAACCGGCCCTTCACCTGGCCGATGGTCGGCATGGGCCTGGTCATCCCGGTGCTGCTGGCACTGCTGTTCATCCACTAGATCGTTCCTTCGACAGAAAGGCTTCTCCGTGCAAGTCCGCTACTCCCTGGCCGTGCCAGCGCTCGCCGCCCTGTTCGGCGCCCCCGTCTTCGCGGCCGGTCTCGGCGCCAGCATCGAGGTGCCGCGCATCAACGCTTCCGAGTACCACCGGCCCTACGTGGCGGCCTGGATCGAGCGCGCCGACAACAGCGTGGCCGCCACGGTCGTCGTCTGGTACGACGTGCGGACCAAGACCAACAACCCCGAGGGCGAGGGCACCAAGTGGCTCAAGGACCTGCGCCAGTGGTGGCGCCGCACCGGCCGCGAACTCGAGGTGCCGATCGACGGCGTGACCGGCGCGACCAAGCCGGCCGGCAAGCACCAGGTCGCCCTGGCCGATGCCGCGACCGCCAAGCTCGCACCGGGCGCCTACAAGTTCGTGGTCGAGGCCGCGCGCGAAGTCGGCGGCCGCGAGGTGGTGACGATTCCCTTCCAATGGCCGCCGACCAAGACCGACCAGCAGAGCGCCAGCGGAAGCACGGAACTGGGCGAAATCAAACTCGAACTCAAGCCCTGAGCTTCTCCGATCCCACCCATTACCGGAACACCGACATGAACCTCTCGCTTCGCTCCATCGCCCTGGCCGCGACCCTGGCCGCCACGCTCGGCGCCGCCCATGCGCACAACGCCTGGCTGCTGCCCTCCTCCACCGTGCTGTCCAAGCCCGACACCATCTCGGTCGACGCCGCGATCTCGAACGACCTGTTCGTCGCCAACCACGCGGCCATGCGGCTCGAGAATCTGCAGATCACGGCACCCGACGGCAGCGCGGTCAAGGCCGAGAGCGAAGCCAAGCTCAAGCACCGCAGCGTGTTCGACGTCAACGCGGCGCTGCCGGGCACCTACCGCATCGCGGTGGTGAACAACGGCGCCTTCGCCAGCTGGAAGGACAAGGCCACGGGCCAGGCCAAGCGCGCGCGCGGCACGGCCGAATCCATCGCCAAGGACGTCCCGGCCGACGCGCAGGACGTGGTCATCACCCAGTCGATCGGCCGCATCGAGACCTTCGTCTCGGTCGGCAAGCCCTCCGCGCCCAAGGCCATCGGCCAGGGCCTGGAACTGGTGGCGTCCAGCGGTGCGCTCACCGACCTGGCCAAGGGCGAGAAGTCCAGCTTCACGCTGCACGTCGACGGCCAGCCGGCCCAGGACCTCGAGGTCACGGTGACCGCCGGCAACACGCAGTACCGCGACGCGCTGGGCGAGCTGAAGCTCAAGACCGACGCCAAGGGCCAGTTCAGCGTGACCTGGCCCGCGGCCGGCATGTACTGGATCGACGCCAGCACCAAGGACGGCAAGACCACGCTGCCGCAGGCCAAGGAACGCCGCCTGAGCTACGCCGCCACCGTGGAAGTGATGCCCTGAGCCTTGCGGCTCCGAACGCAGCCGCCGTGACGCAGCGCCCTTCCTTCGCCACCTGGCGCGCCGGCGGCTACGCGAATGCGGCCGCGCCGCGCCGCGCCGATCCAGCCAGCCTGCAGAAGCTGGCCGGTCGCACGATGGGCACGACCTGGTCGCTGGTGTTCGACAACCCCGCCATGCGCGCGCTGGACGCCGTCGAGGCCACGGTGCAGGCGGCACTGGACCGCGTGATCGACCAGATGAGCACCTGGGAGAGCGGATCGCACATCAGCCGCTTCAACGCCGCCCCCGCCGGCAGCCGGCAGGCGCTGCCGCCGGCTTTTGCCGAGGTGCTGGGCTGTGCCTTGCACTGGGCGCAGGCCAGCGAGGGCGCGATCGACCCGACCGTCGGCCCGCTGGTTGCGCTCTGGGGCTTCGGCGCGCACGCACAAGACGCATCCGGCGCGGTGCAGACCCCCTCCCCCGCCGCACTGGCCGACGCGCGTTCGCGCACCGGCTGGCGGCGGCTCGCATTCGATGCCGCCGCAGGCTGCATCACCCAGCCTGGCGGACTCTCGCTGGACCTCTCCGGCGTGGCCAAGGGCTTCGCGGTCGATCAGGTGGCCGAGGCGCTGCAGGCGCTGGGCCTGCGCGACCTGCTGGTGGAAGTGGGCGGCGAGTTGCGCGGCCTGGGACAGCGCCCCGGCGGCGCGCCCTGGCGCGTGCGTGTCGATGCGGACGGCGAAGACCTGCCGCCGGTGGCGTTGAACGATCTCGCCATCGCCACCTCGGGCGATCGCTGGCATGCGCACGAACACGGCGGGCGCCGCTGGTCGCACACCATCGACCCGCGCACGGGCGAGCCCGCCTCGGCCGCGTTGGCCTCGGTCACGGTGCTGCATGCGCGCTGCATGCAGGCCGATGCGCTGGCCACCGCGCTCACCGTGCTGGGGGCGGTCGACGGCCCGGCCTTCGCGCAGCGCCACGGCCTCGCCGCGCTCTTCGTCTGCCGCGACGGCAGCGCGCCGCGCGTGACGGCGACCGAGGCCTGGCGCGCACTCAACCCCTGAAGATGACCGAGCCTCTTGTGCGCGCCCTGGCCGCGGGCCTGATGCTGCTGGCCTATGCGGCGATGTGCCTGGCGATCTGGCGGCGCGAACGGCGCCGTCGCGCGGCCGACGCGCGGGCGGCGAGCGCGCTGGCGGGCGACGGCCAGCAGCCGCCCGTGCTGGTGCTGTTCGCCAGCCAGACCGGCCAGGCCGAAGCCATCGCCTGGCAGACCGGGCGCGCGCTGCACGCCCAGGGCACGCCGGCGCGCGTGATGTCGCTCAACGACCTCGACGCGCCCACGCTGCACGCCGCGCAACAGGCGCTGTTCGTCGCCAGCACCTACGGCGAGGGCGACGCACCCGACGGCGCGAGCCTGTTCACCGAAACCCTGATGGGCACCGCGCCGGCCCTGCCCGCGCTGCGCTATGCGCTGCTGGCGCTGGGCGACCGCCAGTACGCCCACTTCTGCGGCTTCGCGCGCGCGCTCGACGACTGGCTGCAGTCCTGCGGCGCCGTGCCGCTGGCGCCGCGCATCGAGGTCGACAACGGCGACCCGGCGGCGCTGGCCGAATGGCATGCGCAATGGGGCGGCGGCGCCCTCGAAGCCACGGAAGACGAGGCCTTCGCGCCCTGGCAGCTGGTCTCGCGCACGCTGCTCAATGCGGGCAGCGAAGGCGGCCCGGTCTTCCACCTGGGCTTGCGGCCACCGGCGGGCGTGGCGATGCAGTGGCAATCCGGCGACCTGGCGCAGGTCGCGCTGGCCGACGACCCCGGCCGGCCGCGCGACTATTCCATCGCCTCGCTGGCCGCCGATGGCGAGCTGCAGCTGCTGGTGCGCCAGGAATGCCATCCGGACGGCACGCTGGGCAAGGCCTCGGGCCTGCTCACCTCGACGCTGGCCCTGGGCGATTCGGTCGCGCTGCGCGTGCGCGCGCACCGCAACTTCCGGCTCGACGACAACGCGGGGCGCCCGCTGATCCTGATCGGCAACGGCACCGGCCTGGCCGGCCTGCGCAGCCACCTGCGGGCACGCGCCCGGGCCGGCCAGCACGACAACTGGCTGCTGTTCGGCGAGCGTCAAGCGGCCCACGACCAGCTCTACCGCGACGAACTCGACGCCTGGAAGTCCGAAGGCGTGCTGCAGCGGCTGGACCGGGTGTTTTCGCGCGACCAGGCCGAGCGCCTCTACGTGCAGCACCGCCTGCTGCAGGCCAGCGACGCGGTGCAGGCCTGGCTGGCGCGCGGCGCGGCGGTCTACGTCTGCGGCAGCCTGCAAGGCATGGCCGGCGGCGTCGACGCGGCGCTGCGCCAGATCGCCGGCGACGCGACGGTGCGCGAACTCACGGCCAGCGGCCGCTACCGGCGCGACGTGTACTGACACGTCACGCAGCCTGTCGCCGCGCTTCGTTGCAGTTCAGCAACAACTTTTGCGCATTTCGTGACACGCAGTATTGATAGTCATTATCATTCGCACGCCTCGCGCAGCCGCCCAGGGGCACCTCCACCCAGCCAGTCTTCCGCCTGCACACGTCCGTGTGCAGCGCCTGATCCGCCAGTCGAGTTCTCATATTTTTCCCGTCTCTTACGGAGAACACCCATGGCCTATATCCAAAGTCGCAAGCACACCACAACACGCGCCATCGTCCCCCTGAGCGGCATCGCCGCCGCCACGCTGGCCGCCTTCGCCATGCCGGTGGCCGCGCAGACCGCCAACACGCTCAAGGAAGTGCGCGTGCAGGATTCCACCACCGCCGCCGACTACAAGGCCGACACCTCGGCCAACACCAAGTTCACGGCGCCGCTGGTCGACACGCCGCAGACCATCTCGGTGATCAAGGAACAGATCATTCGCGAACAGGGCGCGACCACGCTGTCGGAAGCCCTGCGCAACACGCCGGGCGCGAGCGCCTTCTACCTGGGCGAGAACGGCAACACCAGCACCGGCGACGCGATCTACATGCGCGGCTTCGACAGCTCCAGCAGCATCTTCGTGGACGGCGTGCGCGACCTGGGTTCGGTCTCGCGCGACGTGTTCAACATCGAGCAGGTCGAAGTGGTCAAGGGCCCGGCCGGCACCGACGTCGGCCGCACCTCGCCCACCGGCTACATCAACCTGATCACCAAGAAGCCCAAGCTCGAGGACAGCTTCACCGGCTCGGTCGGCCTGGGCACCGACAGCTACAAGCGCGGCAGCCTCGACTGGAACAAGGCGCTGAGCGGCGAGAACGGCGCGGGCGCGGCCTTCCGGCTGAACGTGATCGGCGAAGACGCCGACGTTGCCGGCCGCGACGTGGTGAAGAACAAGCGCTGGGGCGTCGCGCCCTCGCTGGCGCTGGGCCTCAACACGCCCACGCGCCTGTTCTTCGACTACGTTCACGTGCAGCAGGACAACATCCCCGACGGCGGCGTGCCGACCATCGGCCTGCCCGGCTACACCTCGCCGGACAACCTGGCCTTCGCCGGCCGCCGCACCTTCCTGAACTCCGCCGCGCGCGTGAATTCGAGCAACTTCTACGGCACCAGCTCCGATTTCGACAAGGTCAAGTCGGACATGTTCACGGCCCGGGTCGAGCACGACATCACGCCGGACATGACGATCCGCAACACCACGCGCTACGGCAAGACCTCGCAGGACTACATGCTGACAGCCTTCATGGGCGGCGGCCTGCCGGCCAACGGCGCCCTGCCGGCCGCCACCGGATCGTTCCTCGCCACGCCCGTGCCCGGCAATCCCGCGACCTGGACCGTGACGCGCAACCTGCCCACCAACAAGCTGCAGGAAAACACGATCTTCGCCAACCAGACCAACCTGAACGCGAAGTTCAACACCGGTTCGATCGGCCACTCGGTGAGCGCCGGCGTCGAGCTGATGCGCGAGGAACAGAGCAGCCGCGGCTTCTTCGGCCCGGCCGCCACCTCCAACGGCCGTCCGGTCAACAACGGCTACTGGCCCGCGGCCAACCTCTATGCGCCCGACCCGAACGTGACGGGCTACCAGCGCATCCGCAGCGGCGCCGACAGCAAGGGCACGACCACCACCATCGGCCTGTACGCCTTCGACACGCTCAAGCTCAACGAGCAGTGGCAGATCACCGGCGGCCTGCGCTTCGACCACTACAGCACGGACTACACGGCCGCCACGCTGTCGACCGCCACCACGGCGCCGACGCTGCCGGTCGGCACGCTGATGCCCACCTCGCTCAAGCTGTCGGACAACCTGTTCACCGGCAAGATCGGCGTGGTCTACAAGCCGGCCGAGAACGGCAGCGTTTACGCGGCCTACGGCACCGCGGCCCAGCCGCCGGGCGGCGCCAACTTCGCGCTGAGCGCGGGCGGCACCGGCAACAGCGCGGCGCGCGTGGACTTCAACCCGCAGAAGGCCAAGACCGTGGAGTTCGGCACCAAGTGGGACGTGCTGAACAAGCGCCTGGCGCTGACGGCCGCGATCTACCGCACCGACGTGACCAACGAAGTGGTGCAGGACGCGGTCTCGCAGCTGTACTACCAGACCGGCAAGAAGCGCGTCCAGGGCATCGAGCTCGGCGCGGCCGGTGCCATCACCGACGCATGGGGCGTAAGCGCGGGCTTCACCACCATGGACACCAAGGTCGCCAGCGGCCCGGTGGTGCTGGCCGACGGCGGCACCGCGCTGGCCTACACGCCCAAGAACGCCTTCACCGCCTGGACCACCTACGTGCTGCCCTTCGGCCTGACCGTCGGTGGCGGCGCGCGCTACAACGGCAAGCTGCACCGCGGCACCGACGGCGCGGTCGGCACGCCGGCCACGGTCGACGCCTACTGGGTGTTCGACGCGATGGCCTCCTACCGCATCAACAAGAACATCGACCTGCAGTTCAACCTGTACAACGTGTTCGACAAGGACTACGTCGCGGCGATCAACAAGAGCGGCTACCGCTACACGCCGGGCGCCCCGCGCACCGCGCGCCTGACCGCCAACTTCGCCTTCTGACCTGCGTCAGCCCGTCGCATCCGCCCGGGTGCGACACTCCCAGCCTCGGCGTCCCGCCGGGGCTTTTTTCATCGTGAGACTGCTGAAATGATGCTGCACATTCCCGAGGTGCTGAGCGCGGCCCAGGTCAACGAGATGCGCGCCGCGCTGGACGCGACCGACTGGGTCGACGGGCGCGAGACGGTGGGCGCGCAGGGCGCGCAGGTCAAGCGCAACCGGCAGCTGCCCGAGCAATCGCCGGTCACGGCCCAGCTCGGCGGCCTGGTGCTGGCCGCGCTCGCGCGCAGCACCCTCTTCTTCTCGGCGGCCCTGCCCCTGCGCTTCGTGCCGCCGCTGTTCAACCGCTACGAGGGCGGCGAGCACTACGGCCTGCACGTCGACGGTTCGGTGCGCCGCACCGGTGCGGGCCAGCAGCTGCGCACCGACCTGTCCTGCACGCTGTTCCTGGCCGAACCGGAGGACTACGACGGCGGCGAGCTCGAAGTGGTCGACACCTACGGCGTGCACGAGGTCAAGCTGCCGGCCGGCGACCTGATCCTGTACCCGGCCTCGAGCCTGCACCGCGTGACGCCGGTGACCCGCGGCGCCCGGGTGTGCTCCTTCTTCTGGCTGCAGAGCATGGTGCGCGACAACGCACAGCGCGCCATGCTGTTCGAGCTCGACCAGACGATCCAGAAGCTGCGCGCACGCCTGGGCGAATCCGAGGAAACGGTGGCGCTGACCGGCCAGTACCACAACCTGCTGCGCATGTGGTCGGAGGTCTGAAACGGGCGGCGAGACGGTACCCCGGCCAGCGCCAAGGGATAGTCATTGCAAATGCGACAAATTCGTATTTATAATTGGCTTTCTTCAACCAGCCAGCCAAAGCGCCTTCACTGCCATGATCGTCTGCGTGTGCCGCCGAGTGTCCGACCGGGAAATCGCACGTCATGTGCGCGCCGGCATGACCTTCGACGAAGTGCAGTTCGAGCTGGGTGTTGCCACGCAATGTGGTCGATGCGAAGGCTGCGCCCGCGACGTGGTCGCGCAGTGCAGTGCTTCGCACCCGGTCGCCGCGCTCAACCGCGACGACGGGGCCCGGACCATCCAGCTTGCCACTTCCATCCAGGAAAGCAGCGCATGGAACTCTTCTCCGCACTCGCTGGCAGCCTGATCTTCGTCGCCGGCTCGGTCTGGTGGATTTTTCGCAAATAGACAGCGGTTTGTGCTGCACTAGGGTTTGCCTCCGGCAGATCCTGATCGATGGGTAAATCGTGTCCGACCGCTTTTCTTCGTCTCCTCCCACGGCGCTGGGCCTGTCCCGCAACGCCGTCATCGCGGGCAGCGTGGTGCTGTTCCATGTGGCCGCACTCTGGGCGCTGCAGAGCGGCCTGATCCGCAAGGCCGCCGAAGTGATCATTCCGGTGGAAATCATGAGCGAGTTCATCGAACCGCCCAAGCCCAAGGAACCGCCGCCGCCCCCTCCTCC
>NZ_LZZW01000023.1 GCF_014170375.1 Variovorax sp. UMC13
GCGCAAGGCGCTGCGGGCGGCACGGGCGGGGTCGGCGGATCGGGCGCCCAGGCTTCGGCGAGCGGTGCGATCGCGCTGGGCGCGGGCGGCGCGGGCAGCGACGGTTGCTGCGGCAGCGCCGGCCAGGCGGGCGGCAGTGGCGCACAGGCCTCGGGCCACTCGGCCGTCGCCATCGGCAGTGCCTCGGGCACCCGCCAGGGCGCCGTGGCCTCCGGCGACGGCAGCACGGCGATCGGTGGCGCGAACGGCACGAGTTCCGGCGCGGCCGCGCGGGCCACGGGCAGCGTGGCGATCGGTTCCGGCAGCCAGGTCGCCAGTGGCGCGACCGGCGGCGTGGCCATCGGCGCCAACTCGGTCGCCACCGCGGCCAACACGGTGTCCTTCGGGAGCGCGGGCCAGACGCGCGGCCTGGTCAACGTCAGTGCCGGTTCGGTGAGCGCCACCAGCACCGATGCGGTCAACGGCAGCCAGCTCCATGCCGTGCAATCCACCGCCGATGCGGCGCTGGGCGCGGCGCAGAATTCGGCGCAGTACGCCGCGGGCGGCACCACGCTGCAACTCAACGCCAATGGCGGCGCAGGCACCACCATCGCCAACGTGGCGGCCGGCCAGGCCGCCACCGATGCGGCCAATCTGGGCCAGGTACAGCAGGCCCAGCAGGCGGCCGTCAGCACGGCCAACAACTTCACGGTCCAGCAGGTCGGCGCGTTGCAGGCCTTGATGAACCAGGCCCTCGCCAGCGGCGTGTGTTCGGTGGGCGCGGGCGGGGCCGTGGCCTGCGGCCCCGGCGCCAGTTCCAACGGTGCGGGCAGCACCTCGATGGGCACCAACGCCCAGGCCAACGGTGAGAACACCGTGGCCATCGGCAGCGGCGCGCAGGCCGGCCATGCGGGCTCGGTCGCCATCGGTGCCGGCGCCAGGGCCTTGGCCGATCCCACCACCGCGGTGGGCAACGATGCGGTGGCCGCGGGCGACAACGCCGTGGCGCTGGGCGCCAACACGCTGGCCACGGGCCGCAATGCGGTGGCGCTGGGCCAGGGTGCCGTGGCCGACCGCGACAACACCGTGTCGGTGGGCAATGCCGCCACCGGCCAGCTGCGCGGCATCACGAACGTTGCGCCCGGCGTGCTGGGCACCGATGCCGTCAACGTCAACCAGCTGCAGCAGGCGGTGAACCATGCGACCGCTCAGGCGAATGCCTTTGCGGCACAGGGCGTGGCCGCGGCGCTGGCCATTCCGTCCATGCCGACGCTGCCGGCGGGCAAGAAGTGGATCGGCGCGGCCGTCGGCAACTATTCCAGCGCATCGGCCATCGGTTTCGCCTTCGGCTACCAGGTCAGCGACAGCCTGAACCTGGGCCTGGGCGTGTCCACCGCGACCAGCAGCGGCAGCAGCAACCGCCTGGCGGCCCGTGTACAGGCGGGCTATGCGTGGTGAGGGTCAGCGCAGCAGGCCGTGCTTTCGGCCCTGGTAGACGGCCTCGGTGCGCGAGCCGACGGCCAGCTTGCGGTAGATGTTCTTGGTGTGGCATTCCACCGTGAGCCTGGAGATCGACAGCGACTCGGCCATGTCGCGGTTGCTCAGGCCCTGGGCCACGAGTTCGAGGATCCTGCGCTCGCGCGGCGTCAGCGTCGAGGCGGGCGCATCGGCCGGGACCGGGGCGGGCGCTGGCACCGCGGTGACCCACGCCAGGATGCGTCGTGCGATGGCCGGGTCGATGGGCGCGCCGCCTTGCGCGATGCTGCGCAGCGCCACGCGCAGCTCGAGGTCGTCGCGTTCCTTCAGCAGGTAGCCGATGGCACCGGCCTTCAGCGCCGAAAGGATGATCTCCTCGGTGCGCCAGGCCGAGATCACCACCGCCGGCGTGTCCGGACGGTGCACCTGCATCCAGCCGATCAGTTCCACACCGCTGCCGTCGGGCAGGCCGATGTCGATCAGCGCCAGGCCGTAGCGCTTCGCCTCGAGCAGCGCGCGTGCGCCGGCCACGCTGTCGGCCACGGCGATCTGCGCCGCGTCGCAGCCGAGCGCGACCAGCACGTCACGCAGCCTCGCTTGCATGGCCGGATCGTCCTCGACGATCAGCGTGGGGGTCAGCGAGACGGGCTGGACGTCCTCGGGCGGCGCGGTGGACATGGACGGTGCGTGGTCTCAGTTGCCGGGCCGATGGTGGACCGTCGCCGCCGCGGGCCGGCACATGATCTCGTACATCGACTGCGTGACCGGCTCCAGGTGCCGGGCTGTGCGCCGGAAGCCCAGCCGTTCGTAGAACGCCACGCTGAGTGGTGTGAAGGTCTCGAGGAAGCAGGGCGCGCCCGCGGCATCGGCCTCGGCCAGCGTCGGGGCCAGCAGCTTCGCGCCGAGGCCCTGGCCCTGCGCGGTGGGCGCGATGCCCAGGATCGACAGGTACCACGCGCCCTCCGGCACCACGGCCGGTGACTGCGCGGCCATGAATTCGACGATGCGGTGGTAGTGGGCCAGGCCTCGAGGGCCCAGCGTGCGGGCGAGGAAGGCGTGCTTCGCGGCCGATTCGGCCGCCTCGACTTCGTCCCCGCGCGGCAGCAGCCATGCGGCCGCGCCCAGCCTGCGGTCGTCGGGCGTCAGGCAGCGTCCGCCGCGTTCGGCTTCCGCCATCGAGTACGCGAAGTAGGACGCGAGCACGGCCTTGCGGCGGGGCATGTCGTGTTCGAAATCGACGGAGATCGAGAGGTAGAAGGGGTCGACGATCAAGGCGTCGGCCAGGGCGGGGGCGGATTCGTTCAGCGGCATGCGGATTCGGCGGGTCGGTCGAGGGGAGGCGCCGCGCGATTCTAGGCAGCGCGCCTGCACGCGCCGCCGGCGCTCACAGCAGGTTGCGCAGCGAAGCTTCCACCGCCGCGGCCGACGCGATCGGCTGCTCCATCGGGAACAGGTGCGTGCCGTCGAGCATCGCGATGCGCCCGCGCGTGATGCGGTCGGTCATGGCCATGCCCACGCGCCGCATCTCGACCGACTGGCGCCCGCCCACGAAGGCCACGCGGCATTGCAGCGGGTTGGCGCGCAGCAGCGCACCGAGGTTGTGGGGCAGGGTGTCGTAGATCGCGGTCTCGACGTCGCGGTCGAAGCTCAGGGTCAGTGCCTCGGCCGGGTCGGCGGCATCGGGCGCGTCGAGCATGCCGTGCTCGATGTAGTCGCGCAGCACCTGCTCGTCCCAGCGCGCGAAGGCCTTCTTGGCGCGGAAGTGGGCAAAGGCGGCCTCGCGGTCGTCCCAGCGGTTGCGCCGCTTGCGGCTCACCGCGCCGGGCGAGACGGTCTTCATCAGCGCGGTGCGCTTGACCAGGCCCAGCGTGTTGGCGCGCCAGCCGCCCACCAGCGGCGAGTCGAGCATGACCACGCCGCGCGCGAGCGTCGGGTGGCCCGAGGCGCACATCAGGCTCAGGAAACCGCCCAGCGAATGGCCCACCAGCAGCGCCGGCTGGCCCGCTTCCTTGACCACGCCGCGCGTGAAGTCGGCCAGCTGCGCGACCAGGTGCGGCCAGTTGTTGGTCACCGGGTACTTCGGGTCGTGCCCGAACTTCTCGATCGCGTGCACGTCGAAGCCGCGGTTGCGCAGGCTGTCGAGCATCACGCGGTAGGTGCTCGCCGGGAAGCTGTTGCCGTGCGAGAAGACGATCGGAGGCATGGCCATCGGATGCGGGCCCGGGCCTAGATCAGCTTTTCGTCGGGCGTGGAGATCTTGCGCAGCGGCGCGTGGCGCGTGGCCGGCATCATCAGCGGATGCTCGGTGAAGCTGCCGTCCCAGACCGGGTCCTCGATGCTGTCGAACACCTCGCGCAGCTTCTGGCCCCAGCTGTTGTGCATCATCTGGTAGTAGGGGTTGTTGGCGTCGAGGCAGACGATCTTGTCGGTGCGCAGCCGGCCGGCTTCATACACCACCAGGTCCAGCGGCAGGCCCACCGAGAGGTTGGACTTCATGGTCGAGTCCATCGACACCAGCGCGCACTTGGCGGCCTCGTCGAGCGGGGTGTCGGGCGTGAGCACGCGGTCGAGCACCGGCTTGCCGTACTTCGATTCGCCGACCTGGAAGTAGGGCGTCTCGTTGGTGGCCTCGATGAAGTTGCCGGCCGAGTAGACCAGGAACAGGCGCATGCCTTCGCCTTTGACCTGGCCGCCGAAGATGAAGGACACGTTGAAGTCCACGCCCGCATGCTTGAGCGCCTCGGCGTCGCGGTCGTAGACATGGCGCACCGCCGAGCCGAGCACGCGCGCGGCGTCGAACATGCTCTTGGCGTTCCAGATGGTGATCGGCGGGCCGGGCTCGCCGTTCTCCTGGACCTCGCGCACCTCCTCGATCTGCAGGATCTCGCGCACCGACTGCGAGATGCTCAGGTTGCCGGCCGACAGCAGCACCATGACGCGGTCGTCGGGCTGCTCGTAGACGATCATCTTGCGGAAGGTGCTGATGTGGTCCACGCCCGCGTTGGTGCGCGAGTCCGAGAGGAACACCAGGCCGGCGTTGAGTTTGATGCCTACGCAATAAGTCATGGGATCTGCGTGCGAATCGGGCCGGTTCAGGGGCGACCGCCTTCGCGCATGTTGAGTTTTTGAAGGGCGTACAGCGCCTCGAGCGCTTCCCGGGGGCTCATCGCGTCGAGGTCGAGTGCGGCCAGGGCGGATTCTACGGCGCTGTCCTCGGGCGTCTCGGCCACCGGCGGCGGCGCGAACAGGTCGACCTGGGCCCGGGTCTGCGTCTGCTGGGCCTCGAGCGCCTCCAGGGCCTGGCGCGCGTGGTTGACCACCGCGGCCGGCATGCCCGCCAGCCGCGCCACCTGGATGCCGTAGCTCTTGCTCGCCGGACCCGGCTGCATCTCGTGCAGGAACACGATGTCGCGCCCCGATTCGGTCGCGCTCACATGCATGTTGACCGCGCCGTGGTGCGTGGCCGGAAACTCGGTGAGCTCGAAATAGTGGGTGGCGAACAGCGTGAAGGCCTTGGTGCGGTCGTGCAGCTGCGCGGCGATGCCCGCGGCCAGCGCGAGGCCGTCGAAGGTGCTGGTGCCGCGGCCGATCTCGTCCATCAGCACCAGCGACTGCGCGGTGGCGCCGTGCAGGATCTGCGCGGCCTCGGTCATCTCGAGCATGAAGGTCGACTGCGCATTGGCCAGGTCGTCGGCCGCGCCGATGCGGGTGTGGATCGCGTCGATGGGCCCGAGCCGGCAGGCCGCGGCGGGCACGTGCGAGCCGATCGAGGCCAGCAGCACCACGATCGCGATCTGCCGCATGTAGGTCGACTTGCCGCCCATGTTGGGGCCGGTGATGACCTGCATGCGCTGCTGCGGGCCGAGCTGGGTGTCGTTGGCGATGAAGGCGCCGGCCGACTTCTCGGCCAGCCGCGCCTCGACCACCGGATGGCGGCCCTGCGAGATCTCGATGCAGGGGTGCGAGACGAAGCTCGGCGCCTTCCAGTGCAGCGTGTGCGAGCGCTCGGCCAGCGCGCACAGCGCATCGAGCGTGGCGATGCCCGCGGCCAGGCCGGTGAGCGCGTTCACATGCGGCTGCAGCGCGTCGAGCAGCTGTTCGTAGAGCCACTTCTCGCGCGCCAGCGCGCGGTCCTGTGCACTCAGCGCCTTGTCCTCGAAGGCCTTGAGTTCGGGCGTGATGAAGCGCTCGGCGTTCTTCAGCGTCTGGCGGCGGCGGTAGTTGTCGGGCACCTTGGCCAGCGCGCTTTGCGTGACCTCGATGTAGAAGCCGTGCACCCGGTTGAACTGCACCCGCAGGTTGCTGATGCCGGTGCGCTCGCGCTCGCTGACTTCGAGCTTGAGCAGGAACTCGTCGCAGTTCTCGCTGATCGCGCGCAGCTCGTCGAGGTCGGCGTCGTGGCCGATGGCGATCACGCCGCCGTCGCGCACCAGCGCGGCCGGGTCGGGCTTGAGCGCCGCGACCAGCAGCTCGGCGCAGCCCGCGGGCGGCGACAGGCGCTGCGCGATCTGCTGCAGCAGCGGCGCCGCGCCGGGCAGGGCGGGCGCGAGCTGCTCGGCCTTGGCCAGCGCCAACCGCAGCGCCACCAGTTCGCGCGGGCGCACCTGGCGCAGCGCGATGCGCGCCGCGATGCGCTCGACGTCGCTGGTGTTCTTGAGCTGCTCGCGCAGCGTGCGCCAGGGCGCGCTGCTGCCGCCGAGCGCCGGCGCCTGCAGCGCGCCGATCGCGTCGAGCCGCGACTGCGCCTCGCCGCGCTCGCGCCGCGGCGACAGCAGCCAGCGCTTGAGCAGGCGGCTGCCCATGCCGGTCATGCAGGTGTCGAGCAGCGAGAACAGGGTGGGCGAATCCTCCCCGCGCAAGGTCTGCACCAGCTCGAGGTTGCGCCGCGTGGCGGGCGGCAGCTCGATCAGGTCGCCGTCGCGCTCCACCGTGAGGCGCTGCAGGTGTGGCAGCGCGCGGCCCTGCGTGTGCTCGGCATAGCCCAGCAGCGCCGAGGCCGCGGCATGCGCATTGCCCAGGCCCTCGGCGTTCCAGGCCGACAGGCTGGCGCTGGCCAGCTGCTCGCACAGCTTGCGCTCGCCCAGGGCGCCGTCGAACTGCCAGGCCGGCCGCACCGACAGCGTGAAGGGCTGGGCCGCGCGCGCGGACTTGAGCCGGTTCTCGAAGGCCGGCGTGACCTCGGCGCTGTAGAGCACCTCGCTGGGCGCGATGCGCGCGATCCAGGCTTCCAGCGCATCGGCCGGGCATTCGGCCAGGCGCAGCTCGGCGCCGGTCACGCTGAGCCAGGCCAGGCCGCAGGAATTTCGGCTGCCCGCATGCACCGCGAGCAGCAGCGATTCGCTCTTGTCGTTGAGCAGCTCGGCGTCGGTCAGCGTGCCGGGCGTGACCACGCGCATCACCTTGCGCTCGACCGGGCCCTTGCTGGCGCCGACCTCGCCGACCTGCTCGCAGATCGCGACCGACTCGCCCAGCTTGATCAGCCGGCCCAGGTAGGCATCGACCGCATGGAAGGGCACGCCGGCCATCGTGACCGGGTGGCCGCCCGACTGGCCGCGCTGCGTGAGCGTGATGTCGAGCAGGCGCGCGGCCTTCTCGGCGTCGGCGTAGAACAGCTCGTAGAAGTCGCCCATCCGATAGAAGAGCAGGGTGTCGGGATGGTCCGCCTTCAGGCGGAAATACTGCGCCATCATGGGCGTGTGCTGCGCGAAGTCGTCCTTCGCCAGCATCGGATCCGGCTGGCTTTTCTTGCCCGCACCGCGGATCCCATTGGAGTTCGTTGCACTCGCCTCGGTCATTGTTCGCTTGTCTTCACTGGTCCTGGCCGCGCGACCTTGGCATCGGCGGCACAGGCTTGGCCTGTCGATTGGAAAAAAGGGGGGCCGGCGGCGCGGCGCCGGGGTGAGCCCGCGCGGCGGCAGCCCGGCCGAACATTATCGCGGCAGGGGCCGGCCGCCCCCTCAGCGACGCCGCGCTGGCACTCAGTGCCCGGCCAGCGGCAGCCTCGAGCGGTAGCGCGAGCGCCCCTGCGGGTAGATGCCGACCGAGCACTGCACCAGCTTGCCCGCCGCGTCGAGCCAGTGGCGCGTGACCTGCAGGCAGGGCGAGCCGGCCTCGGCGCCCAGGCGATCGGCCAGCTGCGCCTCGAGCGGGGCGGCGTCGATCTCCTGGTCGACCACGGCCACGCGCACGCCGAAGCGTTGCTCCAGCAGCTTGAAGACCGGCCCGTTCCAATCCTCCAGCGATTCGGCCGCCGCCGCGAATTCGGGCCGCGTGTAGAGCCAGAGGGCACCGATGGGCCGCGATTCGTTGCGCAGGTAGCGCAGCGTGTCCATGAAGAACCAGGGGGTGTCGGGCGCCACGCGCAGCAGCCCCGCCAGCTGCGCGTCGGCCCTCAGGTGGCCGGAGCGCTCGAGCTTGAGTTTGGTGGTGCGCGCGGCCTCCATGATGCTGTCGAGCGTCTGCTGCGAATGCACGAAGAAGGGCGTCGGGTTGCGCGCCAGCACCGTGGTGCCGATGCCGGCGCGCGAATCGATCACGCCCAGCTTGCGCAGCGCGCCCATGGCCTCGCGCAGGCGGTAGCGGGTGGCGCCGAACTGCGCCTGCAGGTCCGCCTCGCTGGGCAGCAGGCTGCCCACGGGGTACTGCCCCTCGTCGATCCTGCGGACGATGGCGGCAACGATGTCCTGGGTGGAAAGCGCCGCGCCGGCACTTGTTGGATTCGCCATGAATTGATGATATTCGAATATTCGACTAATAAGGCGATCGACGCCGATCACGCCCCGACTGGAGACAAACGCATGAAACGCAGAGACTTTATCCGCACGCTGTCCGCGGCCGCCGCGCTGCCGCTGGCGGGCGCCGCCGCCGGGGCCTTCGCCGACACCTATCCCAGCAAGCCGATCCGCCTGGTCGTCACGCAGGGCACGGGCTCGGGCAGCGACGTGATCGGCCGGCTGCTGGCCACCAAGCTGGGCGAGCGCCTGAAGCAGAGCGTCTACGTGGAGAACAAGGCCGGCGGCGGCGGCATCATCGGCCACCAGTTCGTGCTGGAGCAGCCCGCCGACGGCTACACCCTGCTGCTGAGCACCACCGCCCCGCTGGTCGTGGTGCCGGCGATGAACCGCAACGCCAGATTCCGCCTGAACGACTTCACCCCCGTGGCGGCCGCCTTGCGCAGCCCCTACCTGGTGCTGGTGGGCACCGGCCCCGACAGCCCGCGCAGCCTGCAGGAACTGACCCGGCGGCTGGCGTCGACGCCCTCGAGCTATTCCTCGTCGGGCACCGGCACGCTGACCCACCTGGCGACCGAGATGTACCTGCAGCAGGCCAAGGTCGAGGCGACCCATGTGCCCTACAAGGGCAGCGGGCAGTCGCTGGCCGACCTGGCGGGCGGGCAGGTGCTGTTCTCGACCGATTCGCCGATCGCCGCCGGCGCGCTGATGCGCGGCGGGCGGCTGCGGGCCCTGGCCGTGACCTCGGCCCAGCGCCTGGCGACCTACCCGGACGTGCCGACCATGGCCGAGCTCGGCTATCCCGGCCTCACGCTCAACACCATGGGCGGCCTGTTCGGGTCGCCGAAGCTGCCCGCGGCCGTCGTCGAGCGCATCGGCACCGAGATGGCGGCGGTGCTGTCCTCGCCCGAGGTCAAGGCGCAGTTCGCCTCGATGGAGACCGAGCCGCTCGCGATGCCGGTCGAGGCCTTCCGCGCGCAGATGCTCAAGGACGCGCCGGTCTGGGAAGCCGTGGTCGCGCGTCTGGGCATCACGGCCGATTGAGCGGGCGACGATGGACCTGCACCGCATCCGCACCGCGCTCTTCGTGCCGGTGCTCGAACCCCGCTTCTTTGCCCGCGCGGGCGAACGCGGCGCCGACGCGCTGATCCTCGACCTGGAGGATGCGATCGCGCCGCAGCGCAAGGCCGAGGCGCGGCGCGCCCTGGCCCCGGCAGTGGCCGCATTGCGCGCCACCGGCCTGCCGCTGTTCGCGCGCGTCAATGCCGAAGCCGAACTGTGCGAAGTCGACCTGGTGGCCTGCGTCGCCGCCGGCGTCGATGCCGTCATGCTGCCCAAGGTCGAATCGCCCGACACGGTGCAGGCCGCCCGGGCCGCGCTCGAGCGCCATGCGCAGGCCCTGGGCGTGGCCGCGCCGGGCGCGCTGGTCGCGCTGATCGAGACGCCGCGCGGCGTGCTGCGCGCCGACGCCATCGCCGCCGCCGACCCCGGCCTGCGCGCGCTCGGCTTCGGCGCCGAGGACTATGCCGCCGCCATGGGGCGTGCGCCCGAGCGCGAACTGCTGCTGCCCGCGGCCGCGCGCGTGGCGATGTGCGCCGCGGCCGAGGGCCTGGCCTGCTGGGGCCTGGCCGCATCGATCGCCGAACTGGACGACCTCGAGTCCCTGGCGCGGGCCGCGCGGCTGTCGCGCCGGCTGGGTTTCGGCGGCTCGCCCGCCGTGCATCCGGCCCAGGTGCCGGTGCTGCGCCGCGCCTTTGCCCCCACCGACGACGAGCTCGCCCACGCCCGCGATGTGCTGGCGGCGTACGCAGCGGCCGAAGCCGACGGCAGCGGCGCCCTGCGGCTGCAGGGCCGCATGATCGACCGGCCGATGGTGGAACGCGCGCGCCGGCTGCTGGCCTGAGCTGCGCGCGCCCGCTCCCTGCCGTTCATTCCATCGACTCTCCACGGACCCCATCCCATGGCGCAACAGACACTCGAGGGCATCCAGGTGCTCGACTTCAGCACCTACATCGCCGGCCCCTACGGCGCCAGCCTGCTGGGCGACATGGGCGCCGACGTGGTCAAGGTCGAGACGCCCGAGGGCGACCCGATGCGCCACTACCCGTCGACCCTGCCCGGCGAGAGCCGTGCCTTCCTCGGTGTCAACCGGAACAAGCGCGGCATCGTGCTGGACCTGAAGCAGCCCGCCGACCGCGCGGCCTGCCACCGCCTCGTGGCCGACGCCGACGTGGTGCTGCACAACTTCCGCCCCGGCGTGGCAGAGCGGCTCGGGCTCGACTTCGACACGCTGTGCGCGCTCCAGCCGCGGCTGGTCTACTGCAGCTTCACCGGCTATGGCCCCGACGGCCCGCAGGCGCAGCGCCCCGGCTTCGACCAGGTGCTGCAATGCCGCACCGGCATCGCCCAGGCGCAGGGCTATCCCGGCGACGAGCCGCGCGTGGTCTGGGGCTCGGCCGTGGACTTCTACGGCGCGAGCCTGATCGCCACCGGCATCTGCGCGGCGCTGTTCCAGCGCGAGCGCACCAGGCTGGCGCAGCGCGTCGACACCTCGCTGCTGCAGGCCGCGCTGGCGATGCAGGCGGGCCGCATGGTGTGGGCCGAAGGCGAGTCGGCCGAGGTGGACCGCGACCTGCGCGGCGGCGCGCTCTCGGGCCTGCATCCCACGCGCGACGGCTACCTCTACCTCCAGGCCCAGACCGAAGCCTTCTGGCAGGCGCTGTGCGAACTCACGGGCCTCGGGCACCTGGCCTGCGATTCGCGCTATGCCCACATGCGCCTGCGCAAGGCGAACGAGGCGGTGCTGCTGCCGCAGCTGCGCGCGGCGCTGATGACGCGCAGCGCCAGGGAATGGGAGGCGATCTTCGGCACCCGCGTGCCCTGCACGGTGGTGCGCGGCATCGAGGCGGTGTTCGACGACGAGCAGGTCGCGCACCAGGGCCTGCTCGTGACCCATGCCCACCCGACGCTGGGCAGCTATCGGGCCGTCGCGGAGCCGATCCGCTTCAACGGGGAACGCAGTGGGAAGCAGGAACGCAGGGCGCCGATGCTGGGCGAGCACACGGCGGACATCGTGGGACCGGCGCGCTGAGCCTGCGGGCCGGGCGCGCCAGGATCCGGCGCGTCTTCAGCTCCCCGTTTCCTTCCAGTGCTTGGCCCACAGCGCCTCGCCACGCTCCAGCGCCGCGCCCAGTTCCTTCCTGCGCCGCTGCGCCACGGCCATGACCAGCGCGTTGGCCACCGAGAGCGCGGCGGTGTAGGAGTCGAAGGGCGAGGCGCTCGAGGTGCGCACCAGCAGCATGTGGTCGGCCGAGGCCGCGGGCGGGGCGGTGGGCATGTCGGTGATCACCACCACCTTGGCGCCCTGGGCGCGGAAGTACCTGGCCGCGCGCGTGATCGCCAGCGAATGGCGGCGGAAGGTCGGGGCCAGCAGCACGTCGTGCTCGCCGATCCACAGCATCTCGTCCTCGATGAACAGCGGGCCGGTCGAGCTCATCAGCCGCACGTCGGGCAGGCACAGGTTCAGGTGCAGGGCCAGGTGGCCGGCGATCGGGGCGCCGTGGCGCTGCCCCAGCACATGGACGCGCGCCTTGCGCTGCGTGAGCAGGCGCACCGTGGCCTCGAAGGCGGCCACGTCGAGCGCGGCGAAGGTGGCGGCCAGGTTGTGCTGGTCGTGCAGCAGCACGTTGTCCAGGCAGGAGCGGATGGAGGTGTCGTCGCCGATTACGGCGCTGGCGCGGGTGCCGGGCGTGGCGAGCAGGGCCGTGACCTCCGAGCGCGCTTCCATCTGCGCTTCGGCATAGCTCGCATAGCCCAGCTTGGCGAGCAGCCGCACCACGGTGGAGGCGCTGGTGTTGACCTGCCGGGCCAGCTGGCTGGCCGATTCGAGCAGGCCCTGCGGGTGGCGGGCCTGCAGTTCGGCGATCAGCCGCTGCTCGCTCTTGGTGAGCTTCCTGTCGTAGCCGGCGATGCGTTGGTTGAGGTTCTGGGTGGCCATGGGGGATTGTGAGCAAACTGCCTGCCCCCCTATTCTGAAGACTTCATTGCAGTTTTAAAAATAAAATGAAAGAATCTCTTCAAATATTCTTGCTGTTCTCCTCCCACCCTTTCTGGAAATCACGCCATGCGCTCCTTCTCCGACGCTTTCACGCTGCGCCGCCGCAGCCTCCTGGGCATGGGCCTGGCCGCCGCGCTGCCCCTGGGGGCGCATGCACAGTCCTTCCCGTCCCGGCCGGTCACGCTGGTGGTGCCGTTTCCCGCGGGCGGCTCGGTCGACCTGATCGCGCGGCTCTACGCCGAGCCGCTGGCCAAGGCGCTGGGCACCTCGGTGGTGGTGGACAACCGCGCGGGCGCGGGGGGCTCCATCGCCAGCGCCCAGGTCGCGCGCGCCAGGGCCGACGGCTACACGCTGGTGGTGTCCTCGCAGAGCTCGCACCTGGCCAACCCGCTGACGCAGGCCAACACCGGCTACGACCCGATCAAGGACTTCGCCTCGATCGCGCAGCTGGCCCGCACGCCCAACGTGCTGGTGGTCAACCCGGCCGTGCCGGGCAAGACCTTCAAGGAATTCCTCGCGCATCTGAAGGCCCACCCCGGCCAGCTCAATTTCTGCAGCGCCGGGCCGGGCAGCATGGGGCAGCTCAACGTGGAGCTGCTCAGGAACGCGGCGCAGTTCGACGCGGTGCATGTGCCCTACCGCGGCGGCGGCCCGCTGGTCGCGGCGCTGATGGCCAACGAGGTGCAGTTCGGCCTCGACAACCTCGCGCCCTTCCTGCCGCAGATCCAGGCAGGCAAGCTGCGCGCGCTCGCGGTGGCCGCGCCCACGCGGCTGTCGGTGCTGCCCGAGGTGCCCACCTTCGAGGAACTGGGCTACCCCGTGGTCAACGCCACCTCGTGGATCGGGCTGGCGGCGCCGGCCAGGACGCCGCCCGAGGTGCTGGCCGCGCTCTACAAGGCCGTGCGCACCGTGGCGGAGCAGCCGAGCATGCTGGACGCGCTGCAATCGCGCGGCGCATTGGCGCCCGAGGCGCTGTCGTCGGCGCAGTTCACCGCCATGATGTCGGAGCGCCTCGCGGTGTACGGCGAACTGGTCAAGCGTGCCGGCATCAAGGGGGAGTGAGGCCATGACGACCTTCGTTCCCGACAGCTCGCCGCTGGAGGTGCTGCCGCGCGACCTGTCGGCCTACCGGCAGGGCAACACCGGCATCGACTATGTGCACCGCTTCGCATCGGGCCGGGCCGGCCCGCACGTGCTGGTCAACGCGCTGACCCACGGCAACGAGATCTGCGGCATGGTGGCCGCCACCCACCTGCTGGACACCGGCGTGCGCCCCCGGGTCGGCACCCTCACGGTGAGCTTCGCGAACGTGGAGGCCTACGAGGCCTTCGACCTCGAGCGGCCCTACGAGAACCGCCAGCTGGTGCACAACCTCAACCGCATCTGGTCGCCCGAGATGCTCGACGGCGCCGAGCAGAGCCCCGAGCTGCGCCGCGCGCGCGAACTGCGCCCGGTGCTGGCCGCTGCCGACAGCATTCTCGACATCCACTCCACGCGCGCGCCGGTGCAGCCCTTCTGGGTCTACCCGGAGTTCGCGCGCAATGCCGCGCTCACGCTGGCCGTGGGCAATCCGCTGGTGCACCTGGTCATGCCGCCGGGCGCTGCGCCGGGCACGGGCGTGATGTCCTATGCGCGCCATGGCGATCCGGCGGGCGACAGCCTCGGTGCCGTGGTGGTGGAGTGCGGCCAGCATTTCAGCCAGTCGGCGGCCGATCTCGCGACGGACGTGACGCTGCGCTTCCTCGCGCACCACGGACTCATCGACGCGTTGCCCGCGGCTTCGGCCGGCGCGCCCGCGCGGCGCTTCCGCCTGCTCGCGGTGCACATGGTGAAGACCCCAGGCTTCGCCTTCGTGCGGCCGGTGATCGGCTTCGAGACCTTCGCCAAGGGCGAACTGATCGCGGTGGATGCGGGCCAGGAGATCCGCTCGCCCTGCGACGACTGCACGATCTTCATGCCCACGCGCGACCCGGTGGTGGGGCGCGAGGGCGTCTACCTCACGGTGCAGATCTAGGACGTCAGGCGGCCGGCCAGCAGGCCCAGCCAGCGCGCCCGCCAGCTCAGCGTGAAGGCGATGGCCAGCGCGGAGCCGGCCAAGGTCATGAACCAGACCAGGAAGGCCATCGACGCGTGGTCGACGCGCAGGCACAGCGCCAGCGACACGGCCAGGCCCGCCACGCCGAGCACGCGCAGCCGCTTCACCGCACCGGGCGATGCCGGCCGCGGCCCGAAGACCTGTTCCCAGTGAACGTCCATCGCCAGGGCCAGCCAGCCCAGGCCCGCGAGGTTGGCGGCCACGGCCAGCAAGAGCAGGACGGCATCAGGCACGGGCACGCTCCCCCGCCAGCGCGGTGCTCGCGGCCACCGGCGCGCCGGTGCGCCGGCCGAGCTTGCGTGCCACGCCGATCGCGATGGCGGCGCTGGCCAGCATGAACAGGTCGACCCCGGCCACGGGCCAGTAGCGTTCGCCGAGCGTGCGCAGCAGGTGGTCGCCGGTGGTGATCCAGTTGAGCAGCACGGCCGTGACGGCCAAGGCCGCGATGGCCCAGCACTGCTCGGCCCAGGCCGGTGCCATGCGCGCCTCGGCCACGGGCGCGGTGCGCCACAGGCCGTGCAGGCCGGCCAGAACCCAGGCGCCCCAGAAGATGTACTTCTCGGCATCGCCCTTGCCGGGCCAGCCCGCGGGCATCACGTCGGGCAGCAGGCGGTTGCCGATCAGCATGGCGAGCGCGGCGACCAGCATGCCGGTGACCGTGGTCACGGCGAAGCCGTCGACCCAGCGCGCGCCCCCCTTGCCCTGCCTGGCATGCTGGCGCTTGCGCTTCTCGACGAAGAAGATGAAGCCGGTCGCGATGCAGGCGCAGCCCGCGAGGCCGCCCAGCACATAGAGCCAGCGCAGCAGCCAGTGGCGGAAGTGCTGCAGGTGCAGGCCGGTCAGGAAGGTGTTGATGCTGGCCACGGGCGTGAGCGGCGGGTCTTCGCGCAGCAGCTCGCCGGTCGCGGCCTTGAAGTGCATGCCCTCGCCGGTGAGCGCGATGCGGTCGGTGCCGGCGCGGTACACGCTCACGTAGCTGTTGGCATCGCCCACGTGCTGCACGCTCAGGAAGCCCACCTCGCCCGCCATGTCCTTGGCGGCCCATCGGCGCTGGGCCTCGGCCACCATCGCATCGACCGAGGCCAGCGGCCCGGCCACGCCCGCGCGGTCGTGCGGCAGGCCGGTCTCCAGCGCCTCGTGCTTTTCGTGCAGCTCGTGCAGTGGCTCGAGTTGCGTGTGGGTCACGGGGAAGTAGATGCCGCCGAAGATCACCAGGCCCGAGAAGGCGAAGATGAAATGGAAGGGCAGGGCCACCACGCCCGTGAGGTTGTGCAGGTCGAGCGCGCTGCGCTGCGTGTGCTTCTTCGGCCTGAAGGTGAAGAGCTCGCGGAAGATCTTGCGGTGCATCACCACGCCGCTGACCAGCGCCACCAGCATGATCAGCGCCGCGAAGCCGACGATCCAGTAGCCCAGGTTCTTCCACTCGAGGTGCAGGCTGTAGTGCAGCGGGTAGAAGAACTGGCTGCCGATCTTGAGGTGGTCATCGGGCAGCGACTTGCCGCTGCGCGGGTCGATGGTGCGGTTGCCGAACACGCCGTCTTCCGGGTCCTTGGCGTTGGGCAGCTCGTAGCTGGAGAACAGGCCCAGCACCGGGTCGCGGTGGGTGGTGTAGGCGCCCCAGCTCTTGACCACCGGGAAGCTCTCGGCCATCGGGCCGTTCACGCGGCTGCGGGCCTGCGCGATGCTCTCGGGGCTGGCCTTCATGTCCTGGAACACCCGCAGCAGCACCTTGTCGAAGGAGGGCATGGGCTGCGGCGCGAAGCGCGATTCGGGAATCGCCCAGCGGTCGATCTCGCGGTCGAACACCGACAGCGAGCCGAAGAAGAACACGACCATCAGCACGAAGCCCAGCACCAGGCCGAACCAGGTGTGCAGCCAGGCCATGGTGAGGCGGAAATTCTGGAACATGGTGGGGCCTTTCCTCAGACCAGCGCGCGTTGCACGAGCCAGGCCGCGCCGCTCATGAGGGCACCGCCGCCGGCCAGCACCAACCACACGCGGGCCAGGCTGCGCGCGCTGAAGGCCCAGAGGAAGACCCCCAGGAAGACGATGAAGCCGAGGATGTAGCCCAGCGCTTCGGCGTCATGGAATTCCATCTTCGCGGCGAACAGCAGGCCGATCAGCAGGGCGATGAAGCCCCAGGTGAAGGCGTAGCCGCCCAGCATGCCCGCGGCGATGCGCGAGGCGAGGTGGACGCGGGACAGGGTCGAAGCGGTCATGGTCGTTGTTCAGGAACGGGCGCGGCAAGCGCGGGCGGTCGCTGCGACAGGCTGGCTTGGGAAGCGTGGCTGACCTGTGATCTGCGGAAGCGGCGTGATTATCCCCGACCCTCCGCATGCGGCACGCGGTATGCATGCGCTTCGTAGGGGCAGCGTGCGCGCGGGTCCCGCTTCATCGTCGTGAAAGTCCTACACGCCGCATCGGCATGCGCGCATGCGGTCGACAGCCTGGCGGCCCGAGGATCGTCATCTCCCCAGGGAATACCTCCACCATGCACAGGGATGCGAATGCCGCAGACCCTGACGACCTCCAGAGAAAGCTCACGCCGTCATGCCCCTGTCCCTGTCGTCCCCGCCATCCTCGATGCCCATCGGTCGTCTCTGTACGCTGGCCATGTTGCTCGGCACCGCCTGGCTCGCCGCCACACCGGCCGCCGCGCAGGTCTCGCCCGCGCTCGACCGCTTCAGCCTGTCGGTGGGCGCCTTTCATGCCGAGCCGACTTTCGGCGCGCGCTTCGACACGCCCTATGGCCGGCTCGATTCCGGCGACGTCAAGCGCGATGCCGTGACCATGCCGCGGATCTCGGCCGACCTGCTGCTGTTCGACAGCCAGGGCCTGTCCTTCGACTACTACCGCTATTCGCGCAGCTATTCGCAGAGCGTCGGCGGCAACTTCACGGTGGGGCCGAACCAGGTCGCGGCCTCGGCCGATGCCACGCTCGACACCAAGATCGAGTTCGCCAAGCTGGCCTACAAGTGGTGGATCGGTTCGGGCAACACGGTGGTCGGCCTGGGTGCCGGTGCCGCGTACTACCGGGTCGGGCTCGACGCGCGCGCCAACGCCACGGTCAACGGCACCAGCGCGGCCTTCAGCACCAGCCAGAGCGAGGACGCGATCGCGCCGCTGCTGGAAGTCGGCGTGCGGCATGCGCTCACGCCCGACTTCCGCCTGTTCGCCGATGCCTCGGGCGTCTGGAAGAACGGCGGCAAGGTGCACGGCAGCATCTACAACGCGGCCGTGGGCGTCGAATGGTTCCCGATCAAGAACGTGGGCCTGGTGCTGTCGTACGGCGTGACCGACATCGACCTCAGGCGCGACGACACCATCGACACGCGGTTGCGCGTGAAGCTGCAGGGGCCGAGCGCCTTCCTCAAGGCCCGCTTCTGATCGGGTCCCTTGCAGGGCTCGACCCTGCATTCCTCAACTATCGATAGAGGAATTCAGCGCAAGCGGTGCGCGCAAGGCCCCAGAGAATTCGCAGCAATTCTCTCCGGGGCGTCTTTCGCCGCACACCGTGTCCTATTCGCTGTCCCTGCTCGACAAGAGCCTGATCCCTGAAGGCGCCGACGCCGCCCAGGCCTTCCAGCACACCGTGGCGCTGGCGCAAAGCGCGGAGCGGCTGGGCTACCGGCGCTACTGGCTGGCCGAGCACCACGGCAACAGCAGCTATGCGGGCTCGGCGCCCGAGGTGCTGGCCGCGCATGTGCTGGCCAGGACCTCGCGCATCCGCGTCGGCACCGGCGGCGTGATGCTGCAGCACTACAGCCCCTTCAAGGTGGCCGAGACCTTCCGCGTGCTGGCCTCGCTGGCGCCGGGCCGGGTGGACCTGGGCATCGGCAAGGCGCCGGGCGGCCTGCCCTTGACCAGCAAGGCGCTGCAATGGCTGCACGATCCGCTCAGGAAGAAGGAAGACTTCGCGCTTCGCCTGGCCGAGCTCGATGCCTTCCTGCACGACGGTGTCGCGCCCGACCACGCGCTGGCCGGCGCGCTCGCCCGGCCCGAGCCCCCGCAGCCGCCGCAACGCGTGCTGCTGGGCGGCAGCCCCGACAGTGCGGTGCTGGCCGCGCGCCAGGGCTGGCAGTTCGTCTATGCGGGCCACTTCAACGGCGACCCGGTGAACCTCGCGGAATCGATCGCGGCCTACCGCGCCGAGACCGGCCGCGCGCCGTGGCTCGCGCTTTTCGCCTTCGCCGCGCCGACGCGCGCAGAAGCCGCCGAACGGGTGGGCGCGCTGCGCAGCTTCCGGGTGCACCTGTCGACCGGCCAGACGGTCAATCTGCCCAGCCTCGAAGCCGCCGCCGAATTCGCGCGCCAGGCCGGCGTGAGCGACTACCGCACCGAAGAGCGGCGCCCGCACGTCATCGCCGGCACGGGCGAGGAGGTGCGCGACGCGCTCGATGCGTTGAGCGAACAGCATGGCATCGAGGAGTTCGTCATCGACATCCCGGTCGCGGACTTCGCGGCGCGCCATGCCGCGATCGAACTGCTGGCCGCGGCGCGCGAACGCGTGCCGGCCTGAACCGCACTCCTTCCCCCAACGAGACAAAGGAAGCATCGCATGCGCAACATCCCCTTCGGCGTCATGCTGCAAGGCGCGGGCAGCCACATGAATTCATGGAAGCACCCGGGCGGGCCGGCCGACGCCAGCGTCAACCTCGACTTCTTCATCGGCACGGCGCGCAAGGCCGAGGCGGCCGGCATCGCCTTCGCCTTCGTGGCCGACGGGCTCTACATCAACGAGCAGTCGATCCCGCACTTCCTCAACCGCTTCGAGCCGATCTCGATCCTCTCGGCGCTGGCCGTGGCGACCTCGAAGATCGGGCTGGCGGGCACGGTGTCGAGTTCGTACAGCGACCCGTTCACGGTGGCGCGCCAGTTCGCCTCGCTGGACCTGATCAGCGGCGGCCGCGCGGGCTGGAACGTGGTGACCACGCCGCTGGAAGGCAGCGCGAAGAACTACAGCCGCGCGCACCCCGCGCATGCGCTGCGCTACGAGATCGCCGACGAGTACCTGGCCGTGACCCAGGGCCTGTGGGACAGCTGGGACGACGACGCCTTCGTGCGCGACCGCGCGAGCGGCCGCTTCTTCGACCGCGACAAGCTGCACCCGCTCGACCACAAGGGCCGCTTCTTCGAGGTGGCGGGGCCGCTCAACATCCAGCGCTCGCCGCAGGGCCAGCCGGTGATCTTCCAGGCCGGTTCGTCCGACGCGGGCATCGGCCTGGCCGGCAAGTACGCCGACGCGGTGTTCACCCATTCGCCCTCGCTCGACGAGACGCGCGGCTTCCTGCGCCAGGTCAAGGCCAGCGCGGTGGCACAGGGCCGCCGGGCCGACGACGTGAAGATCTTCCCCGGCATCGGCCCGGTGGTCGCGGCCACCGAGGAAGAGGCTGAGGCCAAGTACCGGCTGATCCGCGAACTGCTGACCATCGAGGAAGCGCTGGCCTACCTGGGCCGCTTCTTCGACCACCACGACTTCGGCCAGTACGCACTGGACGATGCCTTCCCCGAACTGGGCGAGATCGGCCGCAACAGCTTCCGCTCGACCACCGACCGCATCAAGGCCAACGCCAAGGCCAAGGGCCTGACGCTGCGCGAAGTGGCGCTCGAAGTGGCGACGCCGCGCACCGCCTTCGTCGGCACGGGCGAACGCATCGCCGACGAGATCATCCGCTGGGTGGACGAGGGCGCGGCCGACGGCTTCATCCTCGGCTTCCCGGTGCTGGGCCAGGGCCTGGACGACTTCATCGAATTCGTGCTGCCGGTGCTGGAGGCGCGCGGGCGCTACAGCCGCACGCTGCCGGGGCGGACGCTGCGCGACCACCTGGGCCTGCCGCGCAAGGCGAGCCGCCATGTGGCCGCCGGCGACACGGCCGCGGCACGGAGGGCCGCCTGATGCGCGAAGCCTTCGTCTACACCACGCCGCTCGATCCGCGCGCGCAGCCGCTGCTCGACGAGCTGGCCTTCGAGTACGACAGCCGCTACGGCGACGTGCTGCGCGAGCCCGGCGAGCCGCGCGAGATGGAGCGCTACCCGGCGCATCTGTTCGCGCCGCCCCATGGCAACTTCGTGCTGTTGCTGCGCGATGGCGTGGCGGTGGGCGGCGGCGCGTTCATGCGCCACGACGAACGCACGGCCGAGCTCAAGCGCATGTGGACCCACAGCGCGCTGCGGCGCCAGGGCCTGGCGAGCAAGGTGCTGCTCGAACTGGAGGCGCAGGTGCGGCGCCAGGGTTACGAGCGCATCTACCTGACCACCGGCTTTCGCCAGCCGGAGGCGGTGGGCCTGTACCTGGGCCACGGCTACACCGCGCTGTTCGATCCGCCCGAGGACCCGGAGACGCCGCGCAAGCTGCCCTTCGAGAAACAGCTGCAGGTGGCGCGCCCGCCGGCCCGGATCGCGCCGCAGCAGGCCGAGGCGGTGCAGCGATGAACACCACCGTCCTCGACGGCGAGGCCGCACCGGCGCGCGTGCCGCCAGCGCCACGTGCCGCACCCGCCGCGCCGGAAAAAGGCGACTACTCGCACTTCCGCATCGTGCCGGCCCGCTACCCGGCGCGCACCGTGGGCACGGTGTTCGCGGCGGCGGTCATCGCGGTGGTGCTGTATTCGACCCTGACCAACCCGCGCTGGGGCTGGGGCGTGTTCGCGCAATGGTTCTTCGCCGAGCCGGTGCTCGAGGGCCTGGGCCGCACGCTGCTGCTGACGGCGCTGGGCGCGGTGCTCGGCTTCTTCTTCGGCACCGGGCTGGCGCTGGCGCGCGTGTCGCGCTCGCCGCTGCTGTCGAAGCTGTCGTGGGTGTTCACCTGGATCTTCCGCTCGATCCCGGTGATCGTGCTGCTGCTGATCATCAACAACCTCGGCTACCTCTACGAGACGGTGACGCTGGGCATCCCCGGCACCGATGTCACTTTCTTCTCCTACCCGACCACCCAGCTGATCAGCCCCTTCGTGGCGGCGCTGCTGGGCCTGACGCTGAACCAGGCGGCCTTCGCCTCGGAGATCGTGCGCGGCGGCATCCTGTCGGTGGAGCAGGGCCAGCTCGAGGCCGCAGCGGCGCTGGGCCTGTCGCGCAGCCGGCAGTCGTTCCGCATCGTGCTGCCGCAGGCCATGCGTACCATCCTGCCCACGGCCTTCAACGACATCATCGGGCTGGCCAAGGGCACGTCCAACCTCTACATCCTGGCGCTGCCCGAGCTGTTCTACACGATCCAGATCATCTACCGGCGCAACCTGGAAGTGATTCCGCTGCTGATGGTGGCGACCGTCTGGTACCTGGTGATCCTCACGGCACTGTCGGTGGTGCAGCACTACGTGGAGCGGCATTTCTCGCGCGGTGCCTTGCGCAACCCGCCGCGCTCGTGGCTCGGCGGTGTGCTGCGCGGACTGTGGCCTTCGAAGGCGGCGGCGAGCGAGCCCGCGGCGCCGCCCGCCGCGGCACCCGCGCAGCTGCCGCGCTGGACCGATCCGCTCACGCAGGGCGGCGAGGTCACGATCCACGGCGTGTCGAAGCGCTTCGGCGCGCTCAAGGTGCTCGACGAGGTGACGCTCACGGTGGGGCAGGGCAGCGTCACGGTGATCCTCGGCCAGTCGGGCTCGGGCAAGTCGACGCTGCTGCGCGCCATCAACCACCTGGAGCGCGTGGACGACGGCTTCATCGCCATCGACGGCGAACTGATCGGCTACCGCCGCGATGCCGACACCCTCTACGAGCTGCACGAGAAGGAGATCTTGAAGCGCCGGGTCGACGTGGGCATGGTGTTCCAGAACTTCAACCTGTTCCCGCACCTCACGGTGCTGGAGAACATCGTCGAGGCGCCGGTCTCGGTGCGTGGCCTGTCGCGTAGCGACGCCGAGGCGCTGGCCTCCGAGCTGCTGCTGCGCGTGGGCCTGGCCGACAAGACGCATGCCTACCCGCGCCAGCTCTCGGGCGGCCAGCAGCAGCGCGTGGCCATCGCGCGCGCACTGGCGCTCAGGCCCAAGGTGCTGCTGTTCGACGAGCCCACCTCGGCGCTCGACCCCGAGCTGGTCGGCGAGGTGCTGGCGGTGATCAAGGAGCTGGCGCGCTCGGGCACCACGCTGCTGATCGTCACGCACGAGATCGGCTTTGCGCGCGAGGTGGCCGACACCATCGTCTTCATGGAACGCGGCCGCATCCTCGAGACCGGCACGCCCGAGCAGGTGTTCAACGCGCCGAAGCATCCGCGCACGGCCGAGTTCCTGGCCAAGGTCCTCTGATCCTTTTCCTTTCCTTCTTCACTGCATCGCACCCATGACCCCTCGACGAAACATCCTGTCCGTTCTGCTGGCGGCGCTGCTGCTGCCGCTGGCCGCCGCCCAGACCGCACCCGACCTGAGCCCCGAGCAGGCGGGCCGCCCGCGCGCGCAGAAGAACGAGGAGGCGGTGGCGCTGGCCAGGGACTTCAAGTTCCAGAAGGAAGGCGTGCTCGTCGTCGGCACCACCACCGGCCGCCTGCCTTTCGCGGCCTATGCCACCGACACCAAGACGCCCGTGGGCAACGCGCCCGACATCGCGCAACTGGTGGCCGACAGCCTGGGGCGCAGGCTGGAGCTGGTGTCCACCACCTGGGGCGACTGGCCGCTGGGCCTGCAGTCGGGCAAGTTCGACCTGGTGGTGTCCAACGTGACCGTGACCGAGGAGCGCAAGGAGAAGTTCGACTTCTCGACCTACCGCAACGACCAGATCGGCATCTACGTGAAGTCCGACAGCAAGCTGGGCGCGATCAAGGAACCCAAGGACATCGCCGGCCTGCGCACCATCGTGCAGGCCAGCACCAACCAGGAGCAGATCATCCTGCGCTGGAACAAGCAGAACGTGGCGGCCGGGCTCAAGCCGATCGAGCTCCAGTACTACGACGACGACGTGGTGCAGCGCCTGGCGATCCAGTCGGGCCGCGCCGACATCTACGTGGGGCCAAACGCCATCGCGGCCTACGAGGCGCGCGACGGCAAGACCCGGCTGGCCGGCGTGTTCTCCGGCGGCTGGCCGCTGAACGCCGAGATCGCCGTCACCTCGCGCAAGGGCTCGGGCATCGCCGAGGCGGTGACGCTGGCGCTGAACACGCAGATCAGGAACGGCAACTACGCCAGGACCCTGTCGCGCTGGAGCCTGGAATCCGAAGCCATCCAGAGCTCGCGCACCAACCCACCCGGCCTGCCGAAGAACTGAAGACCATGCCATTCACCAGGAACCCACCCGCGGCGTGGATCGCCCGCAGCGTCGTCGCCCTCACGCTGATCACCGGCGCGGCCCATGCCGCCGACAAGTTCGACTTCAGCCCCGAGCAGCCGGGCCGACCGCGCGCGTCCAAGGATGCCGAAGCCGTGAAGGCCATTCCGCCGAACTTCAAGTTCGTGAAGGAGGGCGTGCTGACCGTCGCGATCGCGCCCTTCGCGCCGCCGATCTCGACCTACGCCACCGACGCCCGGACCGTGGTGGGCTTCGACGCCGACTTCGCGCTGCTCGTGGCCGACACCCTGGGCCTGAAGCTCGAGCTGCAGCCCATCGCCTGGGCCGACTGGCCGCTGGGCCTGAGCTCGGGCAAGTACGACGCGGTGATCTCCAACGTGGGCGTGACCGAGCAGCGCAAGGAGAAGTTCGACTTCTCGACCTACAGGCTGGGTCTGCACGGCTTCTACGTCAAGGCCGACAGCGCCATCCAGAGCATCAAGGAACCGAAGGACATCGCGGGCCTGAAGCTCACGACCGGCGCGGGCACCAACCAGGAGCGCATCCTGCTCGAGTGGAACCGGCAGAACGCCGCGGCCGGCCTCAAGCCCGCCACGATCCAGTACTACGACGACGATGTGACGCGCACGCTGGCGGTGGTCACCCAGCGGGTGGAGGCCAACTTCAACCCCAACGCGCCGCAGGCCTACGAGGCCGCGAAGAACGGCCAGATCCGGCTGGTCGGCACGGTCAACGCGGGCTGGCCGCTGAAGTCCGACGTGGCGATCGCCACGCGCAAGGGCAGCGGCCTGGCCGTGGCGCTGACCGCGGCCACCAACCAGCTGATCCGCAACGGAAGCTATGCGAAGACGCTGGCGCGCTGGAGCCTCGCGGAAGAGGCGCTGCCGAAGTCGGAGACCAACCCGCCCGGCCTGCCGAAATTCGCGCCGTGAGCATCCGGCACCTGGCCTTCCTCACGCCCGGCAACTACGCCGAGGCCGACCCGCTGGCGGGCCTGGAGACCGCACTGGGCCTGTTCGAGCTCGGCGAGCGGCTGGGCTTCGACGGCGCCTGGGTGCGGCAGCGGCACCTGGAGCGCGGCGTGTCCTCGGCCGCGACCTTCCTGGCCGCCGCCACCCAGCGCACGCGCCGCATCGAGCTGGGCGTGGCCGTGATCCAGATGGGCTACGAGAACCCTTTCCGCCTGGCCGAGGACATGGCCACGGTCGACATCCTGTCGCGCGGGCGGCTGCAGGTGGGATTGAGCGCAGGCGCGCCGCCGCACGGCGCGCTGCTGGGCCAGCGTTTCTACGATGCGCCGCCGAACACGGTGGACTTCAGCCACAAGCGCGTGGGCCGCTTCAAGGCCAACCTCGAAGACACGCTGCTCGGCGACGCCCAGACCTTCGTCGAGTCGGCCGGCGGGCGCGTGCGGCCGCAGGTGCAGCCGCATGCGCCGGGGCTGATCGACCGGCTCTGGTACGGCGGTGGCTCGCTGCGCTCGGCCGAATGGGCGGGGCGCAACGGCTTCAACCTGCTGCAGGGCAACGTGCTGACGGGCGAGACCACCGACGATTTCCTCACCGCGCAAGGCGGCCTGGTCGCGCGCTACCGCGCCAGCGAGACCGGCGCGCGCCAGGGCAGGGTGGCGCTGGGCCGCGTGATCGTGCCGCTGGACGGCGCCGATGCCGCCACCCGCCGACGCTACCGCGCCTTCGCGGCCGGGCGTGTCGAGCGCACGCTGGCACCGCAGGGCGAGCGGCGCACGCTGTTCGCGGCCGACCTGGTGGGCACGTCGGACGAGATCCTGGAGCGCCTGCACCGCGACCCGGTGCTGCCGCTGGTGGACGAGCTGCGCGTGGAGCTGCCCTACAACTTCAGCGGCGAGGAGTACGCGCAGATCCTGAGCGACCTGTCGCTGCGCGTCGCGCCGGCGCTGGGATGGCGCGGCGGCGTGAATGCGGTTTAGCTGTCGCCGCGCCGCCGGCGCGCCACCTTCACCGCATCGAACCAGAAGTCGACGTTGAAGCGCTGGCCGGTGGCCGCCATGCGCGCGCTCTGGATCGCATGCAGCGGCACCACGCGGGTCTGGCCCGGCAGGTCGCCGTGGCCCACGATGAAGCGCCGGCGCAGGTCGACCTGCTCGATCTGCAGCGTGCATTCGGCCTTGTGGCCCTGCGGGTCGCGGTAGCGCAGGTGGACGCGCGGCCGCTCGTCGACCACCGCATGGCCGCCCTTGGTCTGGATGAACCACTCGGGCAGGGTGTCGGGCGCGGCGCCGTTCTGCGTGCCGCCGAGGCCGCCGCGCATCGTGGGGATCTCGTTGGGCAGGTGGCCGGCGCGCACGCGGGCGGCCGCGATGCGCCTGCGCGCCGAACGCTGCGTGGCGATCCAGCGCCAGCCCCAGCCGCCGAGGGCCAGCAACAGCAGCAGCCCGCTCGCCAGCCGCAGCTGTGCGTTGTCGAAGAGGTCGAGTCCGAAGCCCATGGAGAAGCTCCTTTGCCGTGGTCGATCAGGCCAGGAATGCTAATTCTTTGGTATTCAGTTGAACAGTCCCCCGAACGGGGGATGGCGCCGCGGGCCCGCGGCTGTCAGCGCGGCAGCGCGAGCGCGAAGGGCAGGCTCGCCACGCCCAGCAGCGTGGACAGCGTGACCAGCCCGGCCACGTAGGGCCCGTTGTAGCCCATGCGTGCCGCCAGCACGTAGGCGCTCGAGGCCGTGGGCACGGCGGAGAAGGTCAGGAGCACGCTGGCCTGCACCGGGTCCAGCCGCAACGCGATCGCCAGGCCCCAGCCGATCAGCGGCAGCAGCAGGTGGCGGATCGACAGCAGCGACACCGCCAGCACCTTGCCGCGCGCCAGCGTCGCGAACTGCATGCCGGCGCCGGCCGCCATCAGGCCCAGCGCCAGCGAGGCGGCGCCGATGCGGGTCAGCGTGGGCTCCATCCAGGTCGGCACGCCGAGCCCGAGCAGGTTGACGACCAGGCCGGTGGCCGTCGCGACGATCAGCGGGTTGCGCAGCAGCTGGCGCAGAAAGCCGGTCTGCGCATGGCGTGCCATCGGCCAGACCGCCGCCACGTTCATCAGCGGCACGCCCACGCCGATCAGCACCGCGATCATCAGCAGGCCCTGCGCGCCGCCGAGCCGGTCGGCCAGCGCCAGGCAGATGAAGGAGTTGAAGCGGAACGCGACCTGCACGCTGCCCGCGTGTTCGCGCCGGTCGATGTGCGGGCCGATGCCGGGCAGGTGGGGCAGCACATAGGCCAGCGCGACGCCGCTCGCGCAGACGCCCAGGCCGGCGGCCAGCAGGTGCGAGGTCTCGCCGAAATCGATCGGGCTGCGCACGATCGAATGGAACAGCAGCACCGGGAACAGGAAGTAGTAGACCAGGCTCTCGACCTGGTCCCACACGCGGCGGTCGAGGGCGGTGTAGCGGCACAGCAGCCAGCCGCAGGCGATCAGGGAGAAGTCGGGGAAGAGGAGCTGCGCGTAGTTCACCGGTCGAGGATAAACCGTGCGCTCCGTGGGTAATCCTGGGCATCGGGATCGGCGCCGAGCCGCTAGCATGGCCGTTTTCGTTTCCACGACTTTCACTCACAAGGAGTTTGCTGATGCAACGTCGTCAATGGGGCGCTCTCGCAGGTGCAGCGGCAATGGTCGCCATCGCCGGGCCGGTGCTGGCACAGGGTTATCCGAACAGGGCCATCGAGCTGCAGGTGCCCTTCGCACCGGGCGGCACCACCGACATCGTGGCGCGCGTGATCGCCGACCCGCTGGGCCGGACGCTGGGCCAGAGCGTGATCGTCATCAACAAGGCCGGCGGCGGCGGCGTGGTCGGCGCGGCCGAAACCGCGCGGGCGGCGCCCGACGGCTACAAGCTGGGCATCGCCACCGTGTCGAGCACCGCGGCCAACCCGGCGATCAACCCGAAGACGCCCTACGACCCGATCAACGACTTCACGCCGATCATCAACATCGCGGCGACGCCGAACATCATCGCGGTCAACCCGAACTTCCCGGCGAAGAACTACGCCGAGTTCGTGGCCGAACTGAAGAAGAACCCGGGCAAGTACTCGTACTCGTCCTCGGGCACGGGCGGCATCGGCCACCTGCTGATGGAGCTCTACAAGAGCCTGACCAACACCTTCGTCACCCACATCCCGTACCGCGGCGCGGGCCCGGCGCTCAACGACACGGTGGCCGGCCAGGTGCCGATCATCTTCGACAACCTGCCCTCGGCGCTGCCCTTCATCAAGGCCGGCCGGCTGGTCCCGATCGTGGTGAGCGCGCCCAACCGCGTGGCTGCGTTGCCCAACGTGCCGACCTTCAAGGAAGTCGGCCTGGAACCGGTCAACCGCATGGCCTACTACGGCATCCTGGGCCCCAAGGGCCTGCCGAAGGAAGTGGTCGACAAGATCAGCGAAGGCACGCGCAAGGCGCTGGCCGACCCGGCGGTGCGCAAGCGCATCGAGGACACCGACTCGATCATCGTGGCCAACACGCCCGAGCAGTTCGCGGCCCAGATCAAGGCCGAGTTCGAGGTCTACAAGCAGGTCGTGGTCAAGCAGAAGCTCACGCTGGAGTAGGCCGCCGCCGCTTCTCTTGCCAAGCCGCCTTCGGGCGGCTTTTTGTTTGCTATCTTGCGGGCCATGCCCCGCCCTGTGAAAACGCCTGCCGCCCCCGCTTCCGTGCCGGAGATCGACGACTTCGTGGACGCGCTGTGGCTGGAGGACGGCCTGTCGAAGAACACGCTGGCGGCCTACCGGCAGGACCTCGCACTGTTCGCGCAATGGCTGCGGGCCGAGCGCGCCACCGCGCTCGACCACACGGCCGAGAGCGATCTGCAGGCCTACATGGGCGAGCGCCTGGTGCACGGCGGGCGCGAAGGAAAGACCGGCAAGGCGACTTCTGCCAACCGGCGGCTCACGGTGTTCAAGCGCTACTTCCGCTGGGCCCTGCGCGAGAACCGCATCACGGCCGACCCCACGCTGCGGCTCGCGCCGGCGCGCCAGGCGCCGCGCGCGATCAAGCTGCTGTCGGAGCAGCAGGTCGACGACCTGCTCAACGCGCCCGACGTGAACACGCCGCTGGGCCTGCGCGACCGCGCGATGCTCGAGCTGATGTACGCGAGCGGCCTGCGTGTGAGCGAACTGGTGGCGATCAAGGTGATCGAGCTGAGCCTCAACGACGGCGTGCTGCGGGTGACCGGCAAGGGCGACAAGGAGCGTCTCGTGCCCTTCGGCGGCGAGGCGCGCCGCTGGATCGAGCGCTACATGGACGAGGCCCGCCCGGAGATCCTGGCCGGCCAGCAGACGCCCGACCTTTTCGTGACCGCGCGCGGTGCGGGCATGACGCGCGTGATGTTCTGGATCATCGTGAAGAAGCAGGCCGAGGCGGCGGGCATCCGCTCGCCGCTGTCGCCGCACACGCTGCGCCATGCCTTCGCGACCCACCTGCTCAACCACGGCGCCGACCTGCGCGCGGTGCAGTTGCTGCTGGGCCATGCGGACATCTCGACCACCACCATCTACACCCACGTGGCGCGCGAACGGCTCAAGCAGCTGCATGCGCAGCACCATCCCCGCGGATGACGAAGCCGGGCCTGCCCCCGCTGCGCATCGGCTGTGCCGGCTGGAGCCTGCCGCGCGCGCAGTGGCCGGACTTCCCGGCCGAG
This sequence comes from Variovorax sp. UMC13, assembly GCF_014170375.1. Taxonomy (GTDB): domain Bacteria; phylum Pseudomonadota; class Gammaproteobacteria; order Burkholderiales; family Burkholderiaceae_C; genus Variovorax. The sequence goes on from NZ_LZZW01000023.1 coordinate 29,201, forward strand.
GGCTCGCACCTGGCGCGCTATGCGCAGCGCTTCGACGCGGTGGAGATCGACACCTCCTTCTACCGGCCGCACCGCACCGAGACCTATGCGCGCTGGGCCGCGAGCACGCCCGCGCATTTCCGCTTCGCGGTCAAGCTGCCCAAGACCGTCACGCACGAGCGCCAGCTGGTCGATGCGATGCAGCCCTTCGACGACTTCCTCGCGCAGGTCGCGGGCCTGGGCGAGCGGCTGGGCTGCCTGCTGGTGCAGCTCGCGCCGCGGCTGGCTTTCGAGGCCGATGTGGTGGCGCGCTTTCTCTCGGATGTGCGCGCGCGTCACGCCGGCGCGATGGCGCTCGAGCCGCGGCATGCGAGCTGGTTCACGCCCGAGGCCGATGCGCTGCTGGCGCGCTTCGCGGTCGGCCGGGTGCTGGCCGACCCGGTGCTGCATGAGGCTGCCACCGCGCCCGGCGGCTGGCCGGGCCTGGTCTATGTGCGCATGCACGGCACGCCGCGGGTCTACTGGTCGGCCTACGACGAGGCCCTGCTCGCGCGCGTCGCGCAACGCCTGCGCCAGGCGCGAGCCGAGGGCGCGGAATGCTGGTGCGTGCTCGACAACACGGCCGGCGGCGCGGCGGTCGGCAATGCGCTGAGCCTTGCGCGGCAGGCGGCAGAATCGGTGCCGGATCACAACAACACGGAGACCGCATCCTCATGACCGCTCGCAAGAATTTCTGGACCGCCCTCGCGCTCGCCGCCGCCGCGGGCCTGGCCTCGGCGCAGGGCTACCCGAGCACCAAGCCGATCCGCCTGATCGTCGGCTACCCGCCCGGCGGCGGCATCGACTTCGCTGCCCGCACGGTGCAGGTGCCGCTGCAGGAGGCGCTCAAGCAGCAGATGGTGGTCGACTACAAGCCCGGCGCCAGCGGCATGATCGCCGCGACCGAGCTGACCCGGCAGGCGCCCGACGGCTACACGCTGCTGCTGGCCAACACCGGCCCCTTCGCCATCGCGCCCTACCTGCAGTCCAAGCCGCCCTACGACCCGGTGAAGCAGTTCACCTACATCGGCCAGATCAGCCAGGGCAGCTACATCGCCGTCACGCGCAACGACCATCCGGCCAAGGACCTCAAGGCCTTCGTGGCCTGGGCCAAGGGGCAGCCGGGCAAGGTCAACTTCGCCTCGGGCGGCGCTGGCACCTCGACCCATCTCAACGGTGAACTCATGAACCAGGTCACCGGCCTGGACATGACGCACGTGCCCTACAAGGGCAGCGCGCCGGCGGTGCAGGACCTGATCGGTGGACAGACGCAGATCCTGATCGACGCCGGCAGCGTGCTGCTGCCGCAGGTCAAGGGCGGCAAGCTCAAGGCGCTGGCCGTGACCGGCCCCAAGCGCGACCCGCAACTGCCCGACGTGCCCACGGTGGCCGAGCTGGGCCTGGGCGGCATGGAGTCGGTCGGCTTCCAGGGCCTGGTGGGGCCGGCGGGCATGCCCAGGGACGTGGTCGACCGGCTGTCGAACGAGCTGGCCAAGGTGCTGGCGCAGCCCGACATCCAGGCCAAGTTCGCGGTCGCGGGCGCGGAAGTGCATTCGCTGGGGCCGACGGCCTTCTCGGCCTTCGTGAAGGCCGACAACGAGAAATGGGCCAAGCTGATCCGGGAACGCAAATTGCAGCTGGACTGAGAACCGAACAACCTTCAACGAGAACGATCGAATGGATTCCCGAATTTCGCGGCGCGGCGCGCTGGCCCTGTCCGCCCTGGCCCTGGCCGCCGCCGGCACGCTCTGCGGCGCCGCCGCCTCGGCGCAGGCCCTGCCCAAGACCTTGCGCATCGTCGTCGCCTATCCCGCGGGCGGCGTGAGCGACACCGTGGCGCGCGCGCTGGCCGACCGGCTGGCGGCGCAGATGAACATCCCGGTGGTGATCGACAACAAGGCCGGCGCCAGCGGCAGCATCGGCATGGACGCGGTGGCCAAGGCAGCGCCCGACGGCGCCACGCTGGGCTTCTCGGCGATCAGCCCGCTGGTGCTCAACCCGCACCTGGGCAAGTCGCCCTTCGATCCGCTGAAGGACATCCAGCCGATCGCCAGCGTGATGTATTCGCCGGTGCTGCTGATGGCCACCTCGGCCAGCACGAGCAAGGACTTCGCCGGCCTGCTGGCCGATGCGAAAGCCAAGCCCGGCGCGATCCGCTGGGCCACCTCGGGCCAGGCCTCGCTGGGCCACATCATGCTGGAGCAGCTGCACGTCGGCGCGCGCATCGAGGTCACGCACGTGCCCTACAAGGGCGGCGGCCAGCAGATGAACGATGCGATCAGCGGCCAGTTCGAGGTGCTGTCGACCAACGCGGGCGGCGCGCTGTCGCAGTACATCAAGGCCGGCAAGCTGCGGCCGCTGGCGGTGGGCGCGCCGGCGCGGCTCGAGAGCCTGCCCGAGGTGCCCACGCTGGCCGAGCTGGGCTACCCGGCCGCCAACCTGTCCTCGCTCTTCGGCGTGTTCGCGCCGGCCGGGCTGCCGCAGTCGCTGGCCGCGCGCTACAACGCCGAGATCAACAAGGCGCTGGCCACGCCCGAACTGCGCGCCAAGCTGGTCGCGACCGACAACGTCCCGACCGGCGGTGCCGCAGCCGACTTCGCCAAGGCCATCGTGGCCGAGTACGAGAGCAACGGCCGGGCCATCAAGGCGGCGGGCATCAAGGCCGACTGAGCGACAGGGTCATCGGCAGTGCCAGGCTGGCGTGCGCTGCCAGCCTACCTTATAGTAGGCCCATGCCCACTGCCTCGCTTGCCGCCCCCTCCACGCGCGAACAGATCGTGCGCGTGGCGCGCCGGCTGATCCGCACGCGCTCCTACCTGGGCTTCAGCTTCCAGGACGTGGCCGACGAGATCGGCATTCGCAAGGCCAGCCTCTACCACCATTTCCCGAGCAAGGAAGCGCTGGGCATCGCGGTGCTGCGCGAATCGAACCAGTCCTTCAAGGACTGGGCCGCCAAGCCGCGCGCGCCGGCCGAGGCGCTGGAGGCCTACTTCCTCATGTACCGGAACGCCCTGCAGGCCGGCGCGGCGGTCTGCCCCGCGGGCGCGCTGGCGCCGGGCTGGGACTGCATCGAGGACGAGCTGCGCCAGACCGTGCGCGAGCTGCGCGACACCCAACTCATGTGGCTCACCGGCGTGCTGGGCGCGCTGGTGCACGGCGCCGCGAAGCCGGTGTCGGCCGGCGCGTTGGCCGCCTGCGTGTTCGCGACCGCCCAGGGCGCGCTGCTGTCGGCCCGCATGAGCGGCCGGCCCGAGGATTTCGACGCGGTCATCGACCCATTGAAAGCCATGCTGCCGACCTGAGACAACCCAATTCCCCGCGGCACGCCTGGCGTGCCTTTTTTCAGCCCTCAAAGACTACCGATCGGTTGGTAGTCAATCATTGAAAGGAACCGTCATGAAAGCCGTCATCGCCGCCTATGCGCGCACCCCCTTCCACTTCGCGCGCAAGGGCGCCCTGGCCGAAGTCCGGCCCGGCACGCTGGCCGCGCAGGCGGTGAGCGGCCTGCTGGCGCGCACCGACCTCGACCCGGCGCTGATCGAGGACGTGATCCTGGGCTGTGCCTACCCCGAGGCGTCGCAGGGCAACAACCTGGCGCGCATCGTCGGCCTGCTCGCGGGCCTGCCGCTGGAGGTGGGTGGCATGACGGTCAACCGCTTCTGCGGCTCCTCGATGCAGGCGGTGCACATCGCGGCCGCGCAGATCGAGGCCGGCATGGGCGAGGCCTTTCTGTGCGTGGGCGTCGAGTCGATGACCATGGTGCCGCAGGGCGGCTTCAACTTCTCGCCCAGCCCGGAACTGCTGGCGAACACGCAGGCCTACATCTCGATGGGCGAGACCGCCGAGAACGTGGCCACGCGCTGGAACGTGAGCCGCGCCGACCAGGAAGCGCTGGCGGTCGAGTCGCACCGCAAGGCCGCGGCCGCGCGCGCCGAAGGCCGGCTGGCCGAGGAGATCGTGCCGGTGCGCCTGGCCAACGGCGAGTTCGTCGAAGCCGACGGCTGCATCCGCCCCGGCACTTCGGCCGAGGCGCTGGCCGGGCTCAAGCTGGCCTTCCGGCCCGACGGCTCGGTCACGGCCGGCACCTCGTCGCCGCTGACCGACGGTGCCGCCGTGGTGCTGGTCACCAGCGATGCCTTTGCCGAAAAGCATGGCCTGAAGCCGATGGCGCGCATCCGCGCCTTCGCCTCGGTGGGCGTGGACCCGGCGGTGATGGGCATCGGCCCGATCCCGGCCACACGCAAGGCGCTGGCGCGGGCCGGTCTCACGGTGGCCGACCTCGACGTGGTCGAGATCAACGAGGCCTTCTCCTCGCAGGCGCTGGCCTGCATCCGCGACCTCGGGCTCGACCCGACCACGGTCAACCTCGACGGCGGCGGCCTGGCCATCGGCCATCCGCTGGGCGCCACAGGCGCGCGCATCACGGGCAAGGCCGCTTCGCTGCTGGTGCGCGAGAACGGGCGCTATGCGCTGTCGACCCAGTGCATCGGCGGCGGGCAGGGCATTGCGACGGTGCTCGAACGCGTCTGAGCGGGGCCGTGACAAGATGGCTGCACCCGATTTCCCAGGAGACCTTCTTGTCGAAAAAACTCTACCTCGATGACCTCCGGGTCGGCGACCGCTTCACGACCGGCGAGCATGCGCTCGATGCGGCGCAGATCATCGCCTTCGCGCGGCAGTTCGACCCGCAGCCTTTCCACACCGACCCCGAGGCGGCGCAGTCCACTTTCTTCGGCGGCCTGGCCGCGAGCGGCTGGCACACGGCGGCGCTCACGATGAAGCTGCTGGTGGAAAGCGGCCTGCCGCTGGCAGACGGCGTGATCGGGTCCGGCGGCGAGATCCAGTGGCCGCAGCCGACCCGTCCCGGCGACGTGCTGCATGTGGAGGGCGAGGTGATGGAGATCATTCCTTCGCGCTCCAAGCCCGGCCGCGCGATGGTGCTGATGCGCTGCGAAACCAGGAACCAGCGCGGCGAGGTGCTGCAGCGCTTCGGGCCGAAGCTGGTGGTGGCGAGCCGGCCCTAACCGGCCACCAGCTCGTTCAGCTCTTCCTCGGTGAAGCCGGCCAGCGCGCGCGCCTCGAGGTTGAAGGGCGCGCGCAGCCGCGGCGCGTCGTGCCGGCGGTAGAGCACGCGGTAGTGCGCGACCGGGTCGAAGCCGTCGCGCTCGCAGGCCCAGCGGTACCAGCGGTTGCCCACGGCCACATGGCCGACCTCGTCGCGGAGGATGATGTCGAGGATCGCGATGGCCGCGCTCGCATCGGGCGTGGCCACGCGCTGGAGCTTGGCCTGGATCAGCGGCGTGGCGTCGAGCCCGCGCGCCTCGAGGGTGCGCGGCACCAGCGCCATGCGCGCGAGCACGTCGTGCGCGGTCTTCTCGCACATGGCCCACAGGCCGTCGTGGCCGCTGAAGTCGCCATAGCCGAAGCCCAGGGTCCGCAGGTGCGCATGCAGCAGCTCGAAGTGCAGCGCCTCCTCGCCGGCCACGCGCAGCCAGTCGCGGTAGTAGGCCTCGGGCATGCCGTCGAAGCGCCAGACGGCGTCGAGCGCGAGGTTGATCGCGTTGAACTCGATGTGGCAGATCGAATGGATCAGCGCGGCCCGGCCCTCGGGCGTGAAGGGCGAGCGCTTGCCGACCTCGGTCGCGCCCACGCGCAGAGGGCGCTCGGGCCGGCCGGGGACATCGGTTTCGTCGACGCTGCCGTGCAGCGTGACCGGGGGCAGGGAAAGGGTGGCGGCATCGGCCGCGAGCGCGCGCGTGGCGGCCACCTTGGCCTCGGGATCGGTCAGGCGCAGGGCGGCGAGGGCGCCTAAACGGGGGTGCATCCCTACAATTCTAGTTTTAGCCCCAGAACAAGGAGACACCGCGATGGCCCTCTATGAACTCGATGGCGTGGCGCCGCAGCTGGCGGAAGGCGCCTGGGTCGCCGACAGCGCGCAGGTGATGGGCGCGGTGGTGCTGGGCGAGAATGCCAGCGTCTGGTTCGGCGCGGTGCTGCGCGGCGACACCGAGACCCTCACCATCGGCCGCAACAGCAACGTGCAGGACCTGTCGGTGCTGCACGCCGACATCGGCTGCCCGCTGACACTGGGCGAGAACGTCACGGTCGGCCACCAGGTCATGCTGCACGGCTGCACCATCGGCGACAACACGCTGATCGGCATCCAGGCCGTGGTCTTGAATAACGCGAAGATCGGCCGCAACTCGATCGTTGGCGCCGGCAGCGTGGTGACCGAGGGCAAGGAGTTTCCGGACAACTCCCTGATCATCGGCGCGCCGGCCAAGGTGGTGCGCACGCTCGACGATGCGGCGGCCGCTAAGCTGCGCGCGAGCGCGGAACACTATGTGGAAAACGCCCATCGCTTTGCGAAGGGCCTCAAGAGAATCAGCTAACCCCCCAGGCTTGCCCACTTCGTGTGGCCTCCCTCCCCCTTGCAGGGGGCCATGCCAGCGGCCCGGCAAAGCCGGCTCCGCGGTATGTCACGTGAAGAAAAAGCCTGATCAAGAGAAAGACGATGCTGTGAGCGAGCTGCACAAATTCCTGTTCGACGGCATGCCGGTGCGCGGCATGATCGTGCGCCTGACCGACGCCTGGCAGGAAATCCTGGCGCGCCGCGCCGCCAACACCACCACCGGGGCCTACCCGGCGCCGGTGGCCGAGCTGCTGGGCGAGATGACCGCGGCCGCCACGCTGATGCAGTCCAACATCAAGTTCAACGGCTCGCTGATCCTGCAGATCTTCGGCGACGGGCCGGTCAAGGTCGCGGTGGCCGAGGTCCAGGCCGACCTGGGCCTGCGCTCGACCGCCACCATGGTCGGCGAGCTGCCGGCCGATGCGCGCTTCCCCGACATGGTCAACGTTCAGAACAAGGGCCGCTGCGCGATCACGCTCGAGCCCAAGGGCCGCGTGCCCGGCCAGCAGCCCTACCAGGGCGTGGTGCCGCTGTTCGGCGACGACGGCCAGAAGCTGGGCAAGCTCAGCGACGTGCTGCAGCACTACATGCTGCAGAGCGAACAGCTCGACACCACGCTGGTGCTGGCGGCCGACGACAAGGTCGCGGCCGGCCTGCTGATCCAGCGCCTGCCGGTCAAGGGCGAGGGCAACCTCGAGGGCACGGCGGGCAGCGACCTGAACCTGGCCAACGAGGACGAGATCGGCCGCAACGAGGACTACAACCGGATCTCGATCCTGGCCTCGACCCTGACGCGCGAGGAACTGCTGACGCTCGACGTCGAGACCATCCTGCGGCGTCTGTTCTGGGAAGAGAAGGTGCTGCGCTTCCAGCCGCAGGTCGGCGCGCTGGGCCCGCACTTCGCCTGCAACTGCAGCCGCGAACGCGTGGCGCAGATGATCCGCGGCCTGGGCGTGGAAGAAGCCGAGGAGATCCTCGCCGAGCGCGGCGACATCGAGGTCGGCTGCGATTTCTGCGGCAAGCAGTACCGCTTCGACGCGGTCGACGCGGCCCAGATCTTCCGGCCGCCGGGCAACCAGCTGCCGGCCAGTCCCACGGTCCAGTGAGGCCGCGTCAGCGCGCCGTCGCGAAGCCGCTGAAGCGGATGTCGGGCGCGCTGGTGTTGTGCCTGGAGGGCGGGCTGCGCGCAAAGCGCAGGTCCATGGCCCGCAGCGTGCCGAGTTCCGGCAGCGCCGTCACGGTCGGCGCGGTGTCGGGCGTGGCGCGCCACTGCAGCTCGCTGACGTCGGCGTTGTCGGGCTGCACGTACATCGAACGCAGCACGGCGAAGGGCCGGCCGTCCGCTGCGGCGGGCCGCAGCGCGACGTCGAGCGCGGTGCGCCGGCGGCTGATCTCGGCCACTGTCACCCGTGCCTTGCCGCCATCGGCAAAGCGCAGCCGCAGCACAAGCGGCTGCGTCGCGACCGTGATCGAGGCGATGTCCACTACGGGCCTGCGCGCCTGGGTGACCGGTCCCAGCAGGAAGGTTGAGCCGTAGACGCCGTCGCCGAAGCGCGCTTCAGGCAGGGGCTTGAGGCGCCATGAGCCGTCCGACGGGTACATCACCAGGGCCTCCTTCGGCTCGGCGCCGTCGCCCGTCTTGGCGAAGACCTGCAGCAGATGAATGCCGCGCACGGTGCGGCCGTCGACCGTCACGGGCACGCGCTGCGGCCGCCAGAAGCGGGCCAGGGTGAGCCCGACGATGCGCCAGCGCGGGCCGTCGTGCAGCACCAGGCGGCCTGGCTCGAAATCGAAGGCCGGGTCGGTGGGGTGCGTGCCGCCGTCGAAGTTGCAGCCGGAGAAGTCGGGGGCGGTGGTGTCGCGCTCGATGCGATCGAGGTAGGCCGGCTGCAGTGCTTCGACCCGAAAGCCGGCGATGCGCGGCCCGCTCAGGGCCACGGACACGTTGTCTTCTTCGGCGCAGGCCGTGGCCGTGCTCTGGTTGACCACCGTCGCCAGCGCGGGGGCGGCGATGGCCGGCCCGCTCGCCGCCAGGCAGACAAAGGGAACCCAGTGAAGCCACTGCATCGGCATCTCCCAACGAGGGCGGCGTGGCCGCCTTCAGGAGCGTCGTGCCACCAGTTCGGTGAAGAGGCGATGTTCGCACACCGGGTCGGAGCATTTCTCGCACGACCACTGCCAGCCTTCCCTGGCGCGGCCGGCCGGGCGACGCGCGGCGGGCGCCTCGGACTGCGCGGCCAGGTTCAGCGCATTCCAGGCATTGCTCAAGCGCTCGCCGCCGCTGCCGTGCACCACCGCGTACGAGATGCCGCCCCGGCCCAGCGCGGCCCGCACCAGCGCATCGACCGGTTCGCGCACATGCGGCCCGTCGCGCTGCAGGCCGTCGGCCACCCAGGGCAGGTCGAGCGCGGTGAGCAGCGTCACGGCGTAGCCGGCCTGCGCGGCCAGCGCGTCGGCATGGAGCGAACGGTCGTCGAACAGCAGCTCGCTGTAGACCGCGGTCATGAGCGCCGTGGTGTCGGCCACTGCCACGCCCTGCCGCGCGGCCAGCGCGATGCGCCGGCTCTGCTCAGCGGCGATGGCGGCCTGCTCGTCGGGCCGCGGCGTGCGGCCCTCGCGCTCGCACCATTCGCGCAGGTACTCGGGCACCAGGGTGGCGACGATGCCGCGCTGCGTCAGCCGCTCGGTCAGCGCGCCCGCGAGCGCGGTCTTGCCCGTGCTCTCGGCGCCGAGCACCGCGATCACGCAGCCCGCGGACAGCGAAGGCGTCATGCGGCCACCCTCGGCAGGCGCCGCTGCCAGGCGAGGTAGCCCGCCACGCTGAGGGCCGCGAACACCGCATAGAGGCCCACGGTGAGCCACAGCCCCTTGTGGATGAACAAGCCGATGCTCACCGCATTGACCGCGAGCCAGACCAGCCAGTTCTCGATGTACTTGCGCCCCAGCAGGAACTGGCCGACCAGGCTCAGCCCGGTGGCGAAGCCGTCCCACCAGGGCACGTCGGTGTCGGTGAAGCGGCGCAGGAAGAGCGCGACCGCGGGCCAGGCCACGGCGCAGGCGACCAGCACCAGCGCGATGCCGCGCGGCGACAGCCGCGTCACCCGCAGCGCGCTGCCGTCGGCGCGATGCCCGCGCAGCCACTGGAACCAGCCCCAGAACGCGACGCTGGCGAAGAAGATCTGCAGCGAGGCGTCGCCATAGATGCGGGCCTGCGCGAACACGCCGAAATACAGCAGCGAACTCACGATCGCCAGCGGCCAGCCCCAATGGATCTCGCGCATGTTGCAGCCCACCATGACCAGCGCCAGCGACGCCGCGAGCACCTCGAGCCAACTGGTCGGAGCGCCCCAGAGCACGAAGGCGGGCGCGGAAAAGAACTCAGGCATCACCGCATTCTGCAAGGAGTAAGAGGGGGCCCGTCGCCATCAGCGGCAAGCGAAGCGAAGCCCCTTCGTGAAACACCGCGGAACCGGCTCTGCCGGGCCGCCGGTGTTGCCCCCTTGAAAAGGGGGAGGGAGAAGCGACACGAAGTGCGCGGAGCCTGGGGGTTACTTCGTTATTTGTACGAAAACCTCGTCCGGCTTGACCATGCCCAGCTCCTGCCGTGCACGCTCTTCCACCATCTCGAGGCCTTCCTTGAGGTCGTTGACCTCCGAGCCCAGCCGCTCGTTGGCCAGCGCCGCGCGGGCGTTGGCCTCCTTCTGGGCCACCAGCCTGGATTCGAGCCGCGCCACCTCGGGCACGCTCCCGCGCCCGGTCCACAGCTGCCACTGAAGGATCAGCAGCAGCAGGGCCAGGACGAGGGGAACGATGCGCGAGCGCATGCGGCGCCGAAGCGGCTCTTAACGCAGGTTGTAGAACGCGCCGCGGCCGGGGTAGCTGGCGATGTCGCCGAGGTCTTCCTCGATGCGCAGCAGCTGGTTGTACTTGGCCGTGCGGTCCGAGCGCGACAGCGAGCCGGTCTTGATCTGGCCGGCGTTGGTGCCCACCGCGATGTCGGCGATGGTGCTGTCCTCGGTCTCGCCCGAACGGTGCGAGATCACGGCCGTGTAGCCCGCGCGCTTGGCCATCTCGATGGCGGCGAAGGTCTCGGTCAGCGTGCCGATCTGGTTGATCTTGATCAGGATCGAGTTGGCGATGCCCTTGTCGATGCCCTCTTGCAGGATCTTGGTGTTGGTGACGAACAGGTCGTCGCCCACCAACTGCACGCGCTTGCCCAGGCGTTCGGTCAGGTGCTTCCAGCCGTCCCAGTCGCCTTCGTGCATGCCGTCTTCGATGCTGATGATCGGGTACTTGTCGACCCAGGTCTCGAGCATGTCGGTCCAGCTCTCGGCCGACAGCGACAGGTACTCGCCCGACAGCACGTACTTGCCGTCCTTGTAGAACTCGCTCGCGGCGCAGTCCAGGCCCAGCGCGATCTGCTCGCCGGCCACGTAGCCCGCCTTGTCGATCGCCTCGAGGATCAGCTGGATCGCTTCCTCATGGCTGGCCACGCTGGGGGCGAAGCCGCCTTCGTCGCCGACGGCGGTGCTGATGCCGCGGTCGCTCAGGATCTTCTTGAGCGCGTGGAAGGTCTCGGCGCCGTAACGCACCGCTTCGCGGAAGCTCTTGGCGCCCACGGGGATGATCATGAACTCCTGCAGGTCCAGGCTGTTGTTGGCGTGCGCGCCGCCGTTGATGACGTTCATCATCGGCACCGGCAGCTGCATGCCGCCCATGCCGCCGAAGTAGCGGTACAGCGGCAGGCCCGATTCCTCGGCCGCGGCGCGGGCCACGGCCATCGACACGGCCAGCGTGGCGTTGGCGCCCAGGCGGGCCTTGTTCTCGGTGCCGTCGAGGTCGAGCAGCGTGCGGTCCAGGAAGGCCTGTTCCGAAGCGTCCAGACCGAGCACCGATTCGGAGATCTCGGTATTGATGTTCTCGACCGCCTTCAGCACGCCCTTGCCGAGGTAGCGCTTGGCATCGCCGTCGCGCAGTTCGATCGCTTCACGCGAACCGGTCGATGCGCCCGAAGGCACGGCCGCGCGGCCCATGGTGCCCGATTCGAGCAGCACGTCGCACTCGACGGTGGGGTTGCCGCGGCTGTCGAGAATTTCGCGCCCGACGATGTCAACGATTGCACTCATTTTTTCTCCGATTTAAATAGATTCATCTCGCGCCCACCCCGTGAGGGGAGGGCTGAAAAGGGCGGGTGCACGGCACCGCAAGGAGGCGCCTCAAGCCACGCCTTCGACCACGATCATCCGCATGATCGCGGCGCCCTGGCGCGACGCGCGCGCCTTGCCGTATTCGGGGGAGCTGTCGAACTTCTTGGCGGCTTCCACGCTGGGGAACTTGAGCACCACCAGGCGCTCGGGCGTCCAGTCGCCTTCGAGCACTTCGACCTTGCCGCCGCGCACGCAGACCTCGGCCCCATGCACCTGCATGGCGGCCGTCGACCACTTCTTGTACTCCTCGTACTGGGTCGGATTCGTCACTTCGACGTGGGCAATGATGTAGGCAGTCATCGTGCCCCCACGCGCGTCACTGTCGTGTACTCGCTGCCCCCAGATGGGGCCTTCGCTTGCTTGAAGCGGTTCGGCGCTGCGCTCATGACTGGAAGATGTCCTCGAGGAATGCGTTCTGCTTGGTGACCCGGTCGAGCGCGACCAGCGTCTCGAGCAAGGCCTTCATGTGCTTGAGCGGCACGGCGTTGGGGCCGTCGCTCAGCGCCTTCGATGGGTCGGGGTGCGTTTCCATGAACAGGCCCGCGACGCCCACCGCCACCGCCGCGCGCGACAGCACCGGCACCATCTCGCGCTGGCCGCCCGAGGTCGTGCCCTGGCCGCCGGGCAGCTGCACCGAGTGGGTCGCGTCGAACACCACCGGTGCCCGGGTCTCGCGCATGATCGCCAGCGAGCGCATGTCCGACACCAGGTTGTTGTAGCCGAAGCTCGCGCCGCGTTCGCAGGCCATGAAGCTGTCCTCGTCGAGGCCGGCCTCGCGCGCCGCCGCGCGCGCCTTGTCGATCACGTTCTTCATGTCGTGCGGCGCGAGGAACTGGCCCTTCTTGATGTTGACCGGCTTGCCCGACTGCGCCGCGGCGTGGATGAAGTCGGTCTGGCGGCACAGGAAGGCGGGCGTCTGCAGCACGTCGACCACCTTGGCGGCCTCGGTGATGTCCTCGTGCGTGTGCACGTCGGTGAGCACCGGCAGGTTCAGCTCGCGCTTGACCTTGGCCAGGATCTCCAGGCCCTTGTCGCGGCCCGGGCCGCGGAAGCTGGTGCCCGAGGAGCGGTTGGCCTTGTCGAAGCTGCTCTTGAAGATGAAGGGGATGCCGAGTGCCGAGGTGATTTCCTTGAGCGTGCCGGCGGTGTCCATCTGCAGTTGCTCGGACTCGACCACACAGGGTCCGGCGATCAGGAAGAAGGGCTGGTCCAGCCCGATGTCGAATCCGCAAAGCTTCATGGTGGGTCTTTCCTTCTTCAGGCGACGGACTTCAAGGCCTTCTTGCCCGCGCCCTGGTGGTCGAGCGCGGCCTTGATGAATGCATTGAACAACGGATGACCGCTCCACGGCGTGGACTTGAATTCCGGGTGGAACTGCACGCCGATGAACCAGGGGTGCACGTCGACCGGCAGTTCGACGATCTCGGTCAGGTGCTCGCGCTGCGTGAGCGCCGAGATCACCAGGCCGGCATCGCGCAGCTGGTCGAGGTAGTTGACGTTGGCTTCGTAGCGGTGGCGATGGCGCTCGGTCACCACGTCGCCGTAGATGCTGTGCGCCAGCGTGTCGGGCGACACGTCGGAGCTCTGCGCGCCCAGGCGCATGGTGCCGCCGAGGTCGGACTTCTCGTTGCGCTTCTTCACCGTGCCGTCGGCGTCCTTCCACTCGGTGATCAGCGCGATCACGGGGGTGGGGGTGTCGGGGTCGAACTCGGTGCTGTTGGCGTTCTTGAGGCCGGCCACGTTGCGCGCGTACTCGATGGTCGCGACCTGCATGCCCAGGCAGATGCCGAGGTAGGGCACCTTGCTTTCGCGGGCGAAGCGGGCGGTGGAGATCTTGCCCTCGACGCCGCGCTGGCCGAAGCCGCCGGGCACCAGGATGGCGTCGTACTTGGCCAGGCGCGAGACGTCCTGCGGCGTGATGGTTTCGGAGTCGACGTACTCGATCTTCACGCGGGCATGGTTTTTCATGCCGGCGTGGCGCAGCGCCTCGTTGACCGACTTGTAGCTGTCCGACAGGTCGACGTACTTGCCGACCATCGCGATGGTGACTTCGCGCTGCGGGTGCTCGACCTCGTAGACCAGGTCGTCCCAGCGCTTGAGCTTGGCCGGCGGCGTGTTGATGCGCAGCTTGTCGCAGATCAGGCCGTCGAGGCCCTGCTCGTGCAGCATGCGCGGCACCTTGTAGATGGTGTCGACGTCCCACATCGAGATCACGCCCCACTCGGGCACGTTCGAGAACAGCGAGATCTTGGCGCGCTCGTCGTCGGGGATCGGGCGGTCGGCGCGGCACAGCAGCACGTCGGCCTGGATGCCGATGGCGCGCAGTTCCTTGGCCGTGTGCTGGGTCGGCTTGGTCTTGAGTTCGCCGGCTGCGGCGATCCAGGGCACGTACGACAGGTGCACGAAGGCCGAGTTGTTGGGGCCGTTGCGCAGGCTCATCTGGCGCACCGCCTCGAGGAAGGGCAGCGACTCGATGTCGCCCACCGTGCCGCCGATCTCGACGATCGCGACGTCGACCTCGTGCGCGGTGTCGATGCCGGCGCCGCGCTTGATGTATTCCTGGATCTCGTTGGTGATGTGCGGGATCACCTGCACGGTCTTGCCGAGGTAGTCGCCGCGGCGTTCCTTCTCGAGCACCGACTTGTAGATCTGGCCGGTCGTGAAGTTGTTGGCCTTGCGCATCCGGGTGTTGATGAAGCGCTCGTAGTGGCCGAGGTCGAGGTCGGTTTCGGCCCCGTCGTCGGTGACGAACACCTCGCCGTGCTGGAACGGCGACATCGTGCCGGGATCGACGTTGATGTACGGATCCAGCTTGATCAGGGTGACGGAGAGGCCGCGCGATTCAAGGATGGCGGCGAGAGAGGCGGAGGCGATTCCCTTGCCCAGGGAAGACACCACACCGCCGGTGACGAAGACGAATTTGGTCATGCCATTTCCAGACTTTTCAGGTCCGGTCAGTGGGAAATGAGGATTATAGGTGGCTGCGGGGCGGCATTTCGCGCCGCGCACCGAGTCTCCCTACGCATCTGCCTGCCACATGGCATCTCATTACACTTCGGGCGATATGCAAGACCTCCTTGGCAAACACATCGTTCTCGGGCTCACGGGCGGCATCGCCTGCTACAAATCCGCCGAGCTGTGCCGGCTGTTCGTGAAGGCCGGCGCCACCGTGCAGGTGGTCATGACCGAGGCGGCGACCCAGTTCATGACACCGGTCACGATGCAGGCGCTGTCGGGCCGACCGGTCTATGTCTCGCAATGGGATGCGCGCGAAGACAACAACATGCCGCACATCAACCTGAGCCGCGAGGCCGACGCGATCGTGCTGGCGCCGTGCAGCGCGGACTTCATCGCCCGGCTGGCCGAGGGCCGCAGCGACGAGCTGCTGAGCCTGATGTGCCTGGCGCGCCCGATGGACCGGATCCCGCTGCTGATCGCCCCGGCCATGAACCGCGAGATGTGGGCGCACCCCGCGACCCAGCGCAACCTGCAGCAGGTGGCGGCCGACGGGGCGACCATGCTGGGCGTGGGCAGCGGCTGGCAGGCCTGCGGCGAGACCGGTGACGGCCGCATGCTGGAGCCGGCCCAGCTGCTCGAGGACATCACGGCCTTCTTCCATGCCAAGGTGCTGGCCGGCCAGCATGTGCTGGTCACGGCCGGCCCGACCTTCGAGGCGCTGGACCCGATCCGCGGCATCACCAACCATTCGTCCGGCAAGATGGGCTTCGCCATCGCGCGCGCGGCCCGCGAAGCCGGCGCCGAGGTCACGCTGATCGCCGGCCCGGTGCACCTGCCCACGCCACGCGGCGTGCGCCGGATCGACGTGCTGTCGGCACTGGACATGCTGGCCGCCACCGAGCGCGAGGCGGCGCGGGCCTCGGTCTTCGTCGCCACGGCGGCGGTGGCCGACTGGCGGCCGGCCTCGCACAGCGAGCAGAAGATCAAGAAGGACGGCAGCGGCCTGCCGCCGGTGCTGAACTTCGTCGAGAACCCCGACATCCTCGCGACCGTGGCGCGCAGCCCGCGCGCGGCCAGCGGCGCGCTGTTCTGCGTGGGCTTCGCCGCCGAGAGCGAGAACCTGGCCGCGCATGCCAAGGCCAAGCGCGAGCGCAAGGGCATCCCGCTGCTGGTGGGCAACATCGGCCCGCTGACCTTCGGCCAGGACGACAACAGCCTGCTGCTGGTCGATGCCGAGGGCGTGCGCGAACTGCCGCGCGCGCCCAAACTGCAACTGGCGCGCGAGCTGGTGCTCGAGATCGCGGCCCGACTTCCCAAACGGAGCGCCCCATGAACCTCAATCCGCAATGGAACACGCCGCCGAACGGCGACTTCGCCCGCTATGTGGAGCAGCTGTCGGCCCGCGCCGCGCTGTCGCTGCGAACCGGATCGGCCAATGCGGAGCACGGGCTCGACGTCGGCATGCCGCCTTCGTCCGAACCGCACGCCGCGCTGTCGCCGGGCGCCGTCGCGCCGCGCCGCCGCGGCACGCCGCCACGGCCGGCCGCCACCCCGGGTGGCGGCGACGCCGGCTCGCCCTTCAAGCTGGTGCGCGTGCTGGGCATCGCCTGGCTGCTGGTGCTGGTCGGCATGTTCGTGTTCGACGCGCCCTTCGGTGTGATCCTGCTGGTGCTGGCCGGGGGCTTCTGGCTCGCCAAGCAGCTGCGCCATCGCCTGCTGCCGGTGGGCGTGACCAGTTGGAGCCAGTGGGCCCAGGAAGCGGCCCGCAACGCGGCCGAGAAGCAAAGACAACAACAGCAGCAGCAAGGCAAGTGAAGAAGTGAACGTCGACGTCCGAATCCTCGATCCGCGCATGGCGGACCAACTCCCGGCTTACGCCACCCCCGGCAGCGCGGGGCTCGACCTGCGCGCCTGCCTCGATGCGCCCATCACGCTGGAGCCCAACGGCTGGCAGCTGGTGGGCACCGGCATCGCGGTGCACCTGGCCGATCCCGGCTATGCGGCGCTGATCCTGCCGCGCTCCGGCCTGGGCCACAAGCACGGCATCGTGCTGGGTAACCTGGTCGGCCTGATCGACAGCGACTACCAGGGCGAGCTCAAGATCAGCGCGTGGAACCGCAGCAACACCCCTTTCGTGCTGCAACCCATGGAGCGGCTGGCGCAGCTGGTGATCGTGCCGGTGATGCAGGCCCAATTCAACGTGGTGGACAGCTTCGAAGCCAGCACGCGCGGCGAGGGCGGCTACGGTTCCACCGGCCGCGGCTGAGGCCGGCCTGTAGGCGCGGGCCTGCGCCCGCTGCTTGGTTTCGCTCGCGTAAAGATCGGAACTCGCGGCAGGGCCGCGCTCTCGAAGTTTCGAGATGATGGTTGAATGGCAACGGCGTCCGCGGTCATCCTGACGGGCCGTGGCGCGTTGCACAGAAGGCCGTCGTCGGCCCGCAGCCAAAGCTCATAACCACATGCGTGGAGCACGAAACATGAAGAAACAACTTCGCATCCTTTCCCTCACGGCCGGCGTGCTGGCCCTGGCCACGCTGACCGCCTGTGTGGCGCCGCAACCGGTCTACGAGACCAGCCGCTACCCCTACCAGCCCCATGTCCAGCCGGCCTACGCCGCGCCGCAGCCTTATGGCGAGTACGGCCGCATCGTCAACATCGAGGTGGTGCGCAGCGAATCCTCGGGTGCCGCCCCTTCGGGCGGTGGCGCGGTGGCGGGCGGCCTGATCGGCGGCGTGGTCGGCAACCAGTTCGGCCACGGCGGCGGCCGCGCGGCCGCCACGGCGCTGGGCATCGTGGGTGGCGCCTTGCTGGGCAACACCGTCGAGGCGAACGCCAATGCACCGCGCGCCTACCAGAGCTACCGCATCTCGGTCCAGACCGAGCGCGGTGGCTACCGTGCCTTCGACGTGCCCACGCCCGGCGAGCTGCGGGTGGGGGACCGGGTGGTGATCAACAACGGTCAGATCTCGAGGTACTAGCCCACCCCCGAAGCGGCGCACTTCGTGTCGCCGCCTCCCCCTCGAGGGGGCGATACCGGTGGCCCGGCGAAGCCGGTTCCACGGTATCCCTGGAACACAAAAGCCCCGCATGCGGGGCTTTTGCATTGCGGGGGGCGGGCGCTCAGTGCAGGGTGTCGTTGCCGGGGGGGGTGCTGGCCAGCTTGAAGAAGCCGGTGCCGGCGGAGCCGCGGCCGATTTCTTCTTCGGTGGCTTCGCGCACCGAGCGCACCGTGAGGTCCAGGCGCAGCGCGATGCCGGCCAGGGGGTGGTTGCCGTCGAGCACCAGGTGGTCGGGGTAGACCTCGGCGACGGTGTAGATCGCGTCTTTCACGATGTCGGGGTTGACCCCGGCCGGCAGGGCCGCGCCGTCGAAGGTCATGCCTTCGTCGGTGCCTTCGGGGAACAGCGCGCGCGGCTCGAGGAACAGCAGCTGGTCGTTGAAGTCGCCGAAAGCCTGCTCGGGCTCGAGCTGCAGTTGCACCCGGGCGCCCGGCTCATGGCCCTGGAGCACGGCCTCGATCGCGTCGAAGAGATCGTCGCCGCCCACCAGGAACTCCACCGGTTCGTCGAGCACGTCCAGCACGTCGCCGAGGGTGTCCTTGATCGTCCATGTGAGGCCGACCACGCATTGTTCAGAAATTTCCATTGCAGAATTCTCCCATGGACCTTCATTCCCCTCTACCGCTCCTGGGCGGGCTCACGCCGGCGCAATTCATGCGCCGCCATTGGCAGAAAAAACCCTTGCTGGTGCGCCAGGCCATGCCCGGCATGCTGCCGCCGGTCGAACGCGGCGCGCTGTTCGCGCTGGCCGGCTCGGAAGACGTGGAGTCGCGGCTGGTGCGCCAGACGGCCAAGGGCTGGTCGCTGCGCCACGGTCCCTTTCCGCGGCGCGCGCTGCCGCCGCTGCAGCAGCCGGGCTGGTCGCTGCTGGTGCAGGGCGTGGACCTGCACCACGAGGGCGCCCATGCGCTGATGCGGCAGTTCGGCTTCCTGCCCGACGCGCGGCTCGACGACCTGATGATCAGCTACGCCAGCGACACCGGCGGCGTGGGCCCGCATTTCGACAGCTACGACGTGTTCCTGCTGCAGGCCAGCGGCCGGCGCCGCTGGTCGATCGGCCGCCAGCGCGACCTCGAACTGCAGCCCGGCGTGCCGCTCAAGATCCTGCAGAACTTCGAGCCTGAAGAGAGCTTCGTGCTCGAGCCGGGCGACATGCTCTACCTGCCGCCGCGCTATGCGCACGACGGCGTGGCCGTGGGCGACGACTGCATGACCTGCTCGATCGGCCTGCGCTCGCCGGCCGCCGCGCCGCTGGGCGCCGACCTGCTGGCGCGCATCGCCGAGGCCCAGGCCGACGAACTGCAGGACATCCCGGCGGTGCACTACCGCGATCCCTCGCAGGAGGCGGTGGACCGCCCCGCGGCCATGCCGGCCGAGCTGCAATCCTTCGCGCGCAAGGCGGTCGAGGCCGCGCTGCGCGACCCCGATGCGATCGACCGCGCGCTGGGCGAATCGATGACCGAGCCCAAGTCCAACGTGTGGTTCGATGCGGGCGAACTGCCCGAGCGGCTCGAGGGCGTGCGGCTCGACCGGCGCACGCGCATGCTCTACGACGCGCGCCATCTCTACATCAACGGCGAGAGCTTCCGCGCGGGCGGCCGCGACGCGACGCTGATGCGCCGGCTGGCCGACCAGCGCGGGCTCGATGCGCGCGATTTGTCGCGTGCCAGCGAGGATGCGCTGGCGCTGCTGGGCGACTGGTGCGAGGCGGGCTGGGCCCATGCTGTCTGACGGTCCCTTCGACGGCCGCGAGGCCTTCCAGGCGCAGCTGCAGGCCGCCTTCGCCGCCGCTGCGCAAGAGGGCTGGCGCGAGATCGTGCTGAGCGACCCCGACTTCGCCGACTGGCCCCTGGGCGAGCGCGCCAGCATCGCGGCGCTGCAGGCCTGGGCCGCGAGCGGGCGCCGCCTGGTGCTGCTGGCCGAGGGCTTCGGCGTCTTCGATCGCGCCCATGCGCGCTTCGTCGAATGGCGCCGGCTCTGGAGCCACATCGTCGAGGCGCGGGCCTGCAGCGGCAGCGGCGCGCCCGCGGTGCCCAGCGCGGTCTGGACACCGACCTGGTCGCTGCACCGCATCGACCCCGAGCGCAGCCGGGGCGTGTGCACCCGCCAGCCCGAGCGCCAGCGTGTGCTGCGCGAGCGCATCGACGAATGTCTGAGGCAGTCGCGGCCGGCCTTCGCGGCCTCGACACTGGGCTTGTAAGCCGAGGCCGCGCTCACATTTGGAAGCACCGATGCAGGCCTAGAATTTTTGTTCCTGTCCATCGTTCCAAAGGAGATAGCAATGAACAAGTCCGTCCTGCTCGCCGCCGTGATCGCTGCCGCCGCGCTCAGCGCCTGTGGCAAGAAAGAGGAGCCGGCGCCCGCGGTCGTGACCCCGCCGCCCGCGGCCGTGACGCCGGCACCCGCATCGCCCAGCACGCCACCCGCCGGCACCATGGCACCGTCCGCCTCGGATCCGGCCGCGGCCACGCCGTCGCCCTCGGCTTCCTCGGCGCTCGATGCCGCCAACGCCGCGACCGAAGCGGCGCGCAACGCCGCCTCCGCGCCCAAGTGATCCACCCCGCATGAAAAAGCCCGCCCGGTGCGAACCGGGCGGGCTTTTTCATGCGGGCGACGGGTGGCTCAGGACGGATCCTTGCCCCGCGTGCGGCCGACCGCGCTGAAGATGCCGATCCCCAGCACGATGAGGGCGCCGATGCCGATGTACAGCGTGGGCACGCCGGCCACCGAGGCACCCCAGACGAGGCCGGCCAGGAAGATCAGGAAACCGATCATGTAGAGCGCGAAGGACATGGTTCTCTCTCCTTAAAAGGTGAGCCAGCCTGCCTGCCCCGGCGCGCCGCGGACCGGCGCCTTCGTCGCCAATCCGTGTGGGAGGCTGCTTACCGCGAAGCCGTCGCGCCGGCTTCCTGGCTGGCCGCGTCGAGCAGCGCGATCGAGGCCGCATCGAGCTTCAGGGTGGCCGCGCGCGTGAGTTCGTCGAGTTGCGCGACCGAGGTGGCGCTGGCGATCGGCGCGGTGATGCCCGGGCGTGCGATCTGCCAGGCGATGGCCGCCTGCGCGGGCGTGACGCCGTGCGTCTTCGCCACGCCGTCGAGCGCGGCCAGGATGCGCAGCCCGCGTTCGTTGAGGTACTTCTTGGTCGTGTTGGCGCCGCGCGCGCTCTTGGCCGCATCGGCCTCGCTGCGGTACTTGCCGGTGAGGAAGCCGGCCGCGAGCGCGTAGAAGTTGATCACGCCCACGCCGCGTTCGACGCACAAGGGTTCGAGCGCGTCCTCGAACACCGCGCGGTCGTAGAGGTTGTAGAGCGGCTGCAGGCTCTCGTAGCGCGGGATGCCCAGCCGCTCGGACACGTCCAGCGCCTCGGCCAGGCGCGGCGCCGTGAAGTTCGAGGCGCCGATGGCGCGCACCTTGCCGGCCTTGATCAGCGCGGCGAAGGCCTCGAGCGTCTCTTCCAGCGGCGTGTTCGCATCGTCGTCGTGCGACTGGTAGAGGTCGATGTGGTCGGTCTTGAGCCGCTGCAGCGAAGCATCGACCGCCTCGCGGATGTAAGCCGCCGAGAGTCCCACCTTGTCGTCGCCCATCGGCTTGCCGACCTTGGTCGCGAGCACCACGCGGTTGCGCTTGCCGCTCTGGCGGAACCACTTGCCGATGATCGTCTCCGACTCGCCGCCCGTGTGGCCCGGCACCCATCGCGAGTAGACGTCGGCGGTGTCGACGAAGTTGAAGCCGGCGTCGAGCCAGGCGTCGAGCAGGCGGAAGGACTGGGCCTCGTCCACGGTCCAGCCGAAGACGTTGCCGCCGAAGGCGAGGGGCGAGACCTGCAGGTCGGAACGGCCGAGGGCGCGAAGTTGCATGGGGGTTCTCCTTGGGGGTTGGATCAGACGAAGCCGACGGCGCCGAGCAGCGCACCCGCGCCCAGCAGCCACAGCAGGTGAAGGCGCGTGCGCCAGACGATCAGGGCCGCCGTGCCCGCGAGCAGCCACAGGTGCCAGGCCGGGGCCTGGCCCGCGTTGTTGCCCGAGGCCAGCACCCAGCCGGTGGCGATCAGCAGGCCCACCACCACCGGTGCCATGCCCTGCTTGAAGGCGCGCACCGCGCGCCGCTCGCGGTTGCGATGGCCCCAGCGCGTGGCCAGGTAGGTGAGGGTGGTGCTGGGCAGCATGATGCCGACCATCGTGACCGCCAGCCCGAACAGGCCCAGCAGCCAGGCCTGCGGGCCGGCCGCGATGCCGCCGCCCGCGTTGAGCCCGACGTTCCAGCCCATCAGCGCCACGAAGAGCACGTTCGGTCCGGGCGCGGCCTGCGCGATCGCGACCGAGGAGGTGAACTGCGCGTCGGTGAGCCAGCGGTGCTGCTCGACCAGGTAGCGGTGCATGTCGGGCACGGTGGTGATGGCGCCGCTGATCGAGAGCATCGACAGCATCAGGTACTGGGCGAACAGCGCGAGCCAGTCGTGCCAGTGCATCGTGATGCTCATCGACCGAGCCTTCGCCAGGTCTCGCCGCAGGCGATGCCGCCGACGAAGATCAGCACCCATCCCAGCGGGATGCGCGCCAGCGCGATGGCCGTGAACACGATGCCGACGATCGCCAGGCACAGGCCGAAGCCCAGCGGGTTGCGGCGCAGCGGCGCGATCAGCTTGATGCCGGTGGCGGCGATGAGTCCGCCGGCCACCGCGCCCATGCCGCGCAGTGCGCCCGCGACCTGCGGGTTGCCGGCGAAGTGCGCATAGAGCACGGCGAGCGCGAGGATCACGAACAGCGGCACGGTCAGCATGCCCGCCAGCGCCGCGGCTGCGCCGCGCAGGCCGAAGTGGCGGTCGCCGATCATCACCGCGAGGTTGATCACGTTGGGCCCGGGCAGCACCTGGGCCACGGCCCAGTCTTCGAGGAACTCGTCGGGCGTGAGCCACTTCTTCTTTTCCACCAGCTCGCGCTGCACGATGGTCAGCACGCCGCCGAAGCCCTGCAGCGCCAGCCAGGTGAAAGACAGGAACAGGTGGCGGGGGGACTGCGGTCGGGGCCGATCGGGCGCCGCGATCGCCTCCGGTGAGGGCGGGTGCATGGCGGCGATTATCTGCGCGCCTGCGCAATGCTGCAGGCGCGGCGCGATCTCAGGCATTGCACCGACACGGACCCGACCGGCCGCCTGCAATACTGGCGACATGCAACTGCGCGCACTCCTCGAGCTCTCCAAGCAGGCCTTCCTCTCGTGGAAGAGCGATTACGCCCCGAGCATGGGCGCGGCGCTGGCCTACTACACGGTGTTTTCGGTGGCGCCCCTGCTGCTGATCGTGATCTCGGTGGCGGGCCTGGTGTTCGGCCAGGAGGCCGCGCGCGGCGAGATCTTCGCGCAGCTCTCGGGCTTGATGGGTGCCCAGGGCGCGCTGGCCGTGCAGGGCATGCTGGAGGCGGTCAACAAACCGCGCGAAGGCATCATCGCCACCGTGATCGGCATCGGCCTGCTGATCGTCGGCGCCACCACGGTGTTCGGTGAGCTGCAGGACGCGATGGACCGCATCTGGCGCGCCCCGGCGCGCGACACGCGCGGCGGCGTGCTGAGCCTGTTGCGGGTGCGGCTGCTGTCCTTCAGCATGATCATGGGCATCGGCTTCCTGCTGATGGTGTCGCTGGTGGCCAGCGCGGCGCTGGCGGCACTGGGCAAGTGGTGGTCGCCGGTGTTCGGCGGCTGGGCCACGCTGGCGCAGGGCGTGAACTTCGTCTTCAGCTTCGGCATGGTGACCGTGATCTTCGCGATGATCTACAAGCTCATGCCGCGGGTGAAGGTCGAGTGGCGCGACGTGTGGGTGGGCGCGGGCGTCACGGCGCTGCTGTTCACCGTCGGCAAGCACCTGATCGGCCTGTACATCGGCAAGAGCAGCGTGGCCTCGGGCTACGGCGCCGCGGGCTCGCTGGTGGTGGTGCTGGTGTGGGTCTACTACTCGGCGCAGATCTTCCTGCTGGGGGCCGAGTTCACCTGGGTCTATGCGCGCCGCTACGGCTCGATGAGGAACCTGCCCGACGTCGATGCGGCCCCGGCCACGCCGACGCGCGACGACGCCTGATCGGGTGCTCAGCCGGCGAAGCCGCCGCTGTCGAGGAAGGCCTGTTCTTCCGCGGTGGATGCGCGGCCCAGCAGGCGGTTGCGGTGCGGAAAGCGGCCGAAGCGCAGCACGATGTCCTGGTGCAGTCTGGCGAAGCGCTGGGTGTTGGCATCGAGCGTCGCATTCAGTTCGACCGAACGTTCCTGATCGGCCGGCAGTTCGGAATGCATGAAGGGCAGGTAGAAGAAGGGCCGCAGCGCGGCCTCGACCTGCCGGTCGAAGCCCGCCCTCACCGCGCGCTTCGCGAGCATCAGCGCCTGGGCGTCGGTGGCCAGCATGTGCGGGTTGTTGCGCCAGGCGTTGCGCGGAAACTGGTCGAGCAGGATCAGCAGCGCCAGCGCGCCTTCGGCGTCGTGGGCCCAGCCCTCGAGCTCGCCGCGTGCCGCGGCCTGGTGGGCGTCGGCGCACAACGCGATGAAGGCGATGTCGAAGTCGTCGTTCTTGGCGAACCAGCGCGCGGGACCGGCTTCGCGCCAGAATGCGACCACGTCGCGGGCGGAGGGAAGGGCAGGGGATGTCATCGCGACATTCTTGCAGGCCCGGCGGTCAAGTCCCGGCGCCAGCGGCGGTCATGTGGCTGGTGTCCAATGAGACCATGACGACGAAGAAACCCCGCACGGCCGCGCCCGTCCTTCATCCTTTCGAGGCCCGTCGCGAAGACATGCGCAATGCGCGCAAGGCGCTGGTGCTGCAGGGCGGCGGCGCGCTCGGCGCCTACCAGGCCGGGGTGTACGCCGCGCTCAGCGAGACCCGCATGAAGCCCGACTGGATCGCCGGCGTGTCGATCGGCGCCATCAACGCCGCGCTGATCGCGGGCAATGCCCCGGCCCAGCGGGTCGACCGCCTGCGCGAGTTCTGGCACCTGGTGTCGTCCGGGGCGTCGCAGCAACTGCCCGCATGGCTCGGCGGCCGGGCCCAACAGAACCAGTGGAGCGCCACCATGGCCTCGCTGGTGGGCATCCCCGGCTTCTTCGAGCCGCGCTGTTCGCCGCTGCTGCTGATGGGCGGGGCCGCGCCGCTGCTGAGCTACTACGACACCACGCCGCTCAAGGCCACGCTCGAGCGGCTGGTCGACTTCGACCGCATCAACGACTGCGAGGCCCGCTTCAGCGTGGGCGCGGTCAACGTGCGCACCGGCAACTCGGTGTACTTCGACAACACGCTGCAGCGCATCGGCCCCGAGCACATCATGGCCAGCGGCGCCTTGCCGCCGGGCTTCGCGCCGGTGCACATCGACGGCGAGGACTACTGGGACGGCGGCATCGTGTCGAACACGCCGCTGCAGTACGTGCTCGACCAGCACCCGCGCAACGAGCCGCTGGTGGTGCTGCAGGTCGACCTGTTCAACGCGCGCGGCGAGATGCCGCACACGCTGGCGGGCGTGACCGAGCGCCAGAAGGACATCACCTACTCGAGCCGCACGCGCATGAACACCGATGCGCTGGCCGCCAACATGAACCTGCAGCAGGCGATCGCCGAACTGATCTCCAAGCTGCCGCCGGCCTTGCGCAAGGACCCGAGCGTGCTCGCGGTGCAGTCGCAGCTCACGCACCAGCCCATCGACATCTTCCACCTGATCTACCGCGACAAGCCCTACGAGCTGGAGTCGAAGGACTACGAGTTCTCGCGCGCCGCGGTCGAGGAGCACTGGGACTCGGGCGCGCGCGACATGCGCACGACCCTGGCGCATCCCGAGACGCTGCGCGCCGACGCCACGGTCAACGGCGTGACCACCTTCGACCTCGGCGAGCACGGGGCCGAGCGGATCAAGCGCCCGGGCCTGCCGGCATGAGCCAGCGATTCAGGCTCGACTAAGGAAGCGGCACCAGACTGGCCGCGTTGCCTCGGCTTCCCTTTTTCCCACCTCAAGGACATTCACCATGCAACTCAAGGACAAGGTCGCCTACATCACCGGCTCGGCCAGCGGCATCGGCAAGGAAATCGCCATCCTGTTCGCGCAGGAAGGCGCGAAGATCATCATTGCCGACCTCAACAAGGAGGCGGCCGACGCGACGGCCGCCGAGCTCAAGGCCACGGGCGCAGAGGCCATCGGCGTGGCGGTCGACGTGACCAACGAGGACCAGGTCAACGCCTCGGTCGAAGAGGGCGCGAAGGCCTTCGGCGGCATCGACATCCTGATCAGCAATGCCGGCATCCAGATCGTGCATCCGGTGGAGGAGTTCAGCTTCGCCGACTGGAAGAAGATGCTCGCGATCCACCTCGACGGCGCCTTCCTCACCACCAAGGCCTGCCTCAAGCACATGTACGCGCAGGGCCGCGGCGGCAGCGTGATCTACATGGGCTCGGTGCATTCCAAGGAAGCCTCGCTGCTCAAGGCGCCTTACGTGACGGCCAAGCACGGCCTGATCGGCCTGGCGAAAACGGTCGCCAAGGAAGGCGCCAAGCACGGTGTGCGCGCCAACGTGATCTGCCCGGGCTTCGTGCGCACGCCGCTGGTCGAGAAGCAGATCCCCGAGCAGGCGAAGACGCTGGGCATCAGCGAAGAGGAAGTGGTCAAGAACGTGATGCTCAAGGAGACGGTGGATGGCGAGTTCACCGCCACGGAAGACGTGGCGCGCGTGGCGCTGCTGTTCGCGGGCTTCCCGACCAATGCGCTGACCGGCCAGTCGCTGGTCGTGAGCCACGGCTGGTTCATGCAGTGAGTTGATTTTCTCCCTCCCCCGCTGGGGGAGGGTCGGGGTGGGGGCTCGGCCGCCTTTGGCCTTGCGAAACGCGCTTTGGGGTGCCGGCCCCATCCCCACCTTCCCCCAGAGGGGGAAGGGGTCAGAGCTTGAGTTCCCAGGTCTCGCCCACGAGCGAGGCGCCATAGCTCTCATGGGGCTCCGACTGCTTGAGCACGAAGCCGCGCTTCGCGTAGATGTCGCGCGCCGCCGTGAGGCAGCTGTTGGTCCACAGCACCACCTTCCGGTAGCCCGCGGCGCGTGCGAAGGCCAGGCATTCGTCGGTCAGGCGCGCGCCCAGGCCCAGGCCGCGCGCCGAGGGTGCGACGATCAGCATGCGCAGCTGCGCGACGGTCGCCGACTTGCGCACCAGGAAGATCGCGCCCAGGCGTTCGCCGTCGCGCTCGGCGATCCAGCCCTTCTCGCGGCCGGGCTGGAACTTGCGGACGAAGTCGGCTGCGATGCCTGCGACCAGCACTTCGAAGGCCTGTTTCCAGCCGTACTCCCGTGCATAGACCTCGCCGTGCTGCTGCACCACCCAGCCCATGTCGCCCGGCGCCGGGTCGCGCAGCACGACGGGGCTGGCGGGTGCCTGCGCATCCATCAAGGCCTCGATGCGCGCCATGGCCGCGACCAGCTGTTGCTGCCGCGCCGCGCCCAGGGGCGCGAGCAGGGCGGCCGCATGGTCGCGCGAGGCCTGCTGCAGCGGTGCGAACGCCGTGTGGCCGGCGGCGGTCAGCGCGAGCCGGCTCTGCCGGGCGTCCTGCGGATCGGGCGTGCGCGCGAGCCAGCCGGCGGCCTCGAAGCGCTTGAGGATGCGGCTCAGGTAGCCCGCGTCCAGGCCCAGATCCTGCTGCAGGTCGCGCGCCACCGGCGCCTGCCGGTGCGCGAGTTCGTAGAGCACGCGCACGTCGGTCAGCGACAGTTCGCTGCCCAGGTAGGGGTCGAGCACGCCGATGCGTTGGGTGAAGAAGCGGTTGAAGCGGCGCAGGGCCTTGACGGCCTCGGGCGAGACGGCGTGGGAAGAGGGCATTCCAGCATTCTCCCGTCATTTATTTGACTTAGTCAACCAAATCCAAGACCTGAGACTGCACAGGTCACTGCCACGCAGGGGCGACAGGAAGAGGCGCAGCGCCTACAATCGCGGGTTGCCCGCCACGGGCCCACGGCCAGGTCCGGCCCCCCAATACTCCCCGATGAACGCCCCCGTCGACGTCTCCTTTTTCGCGCGCGCCGCCAAGCCGCTGACCAGCTACCGCAAGTACTGGGCGGCCCGCTTCGGCACGGCCAAGTTCCTGCCGACCTCGCGCGAGGAAATGGCCGCGCTCGGCTGGGACAGCTGCGACATCATCGTGGTCACGGGCGATGCCTATGTCGACCACCCGAGCTTCGGCATGGCGGTGATCGGCCGCATGCTCGAGGCGCAGGGCTTCCGCGTGGGCATCATCGCGCAGCCCGACTGGCAGAGTGCCGACCCCTTCAAGGTGCTGGGCAAGCCGAACCTGTTCTTCGGCGTGACCGCCGGCAACATGGATTCGATGATCAACCGCTACACGGCCGATCGCAAGATTCGCAGCGACGACGCCTACACGCCGGGCGACGTCGGCGGCGCACGGCCCGACCGCGCGGCCATCGTCTACTCGCAGCGCTGCAAGGAGGCCTGGAGCGACGTGCCGATCATCCTGGGCGGCATCGAAGGCAGCCTGCGCCGCATCGCGCACTACGACTACTGGTCGGACAAGGTGCGCCGCTCGGTGGTGGTCGATTCGAAGTGCGACCTGCTGCTGTACGGCAACGCCGAGCGCGCCATCGTCGAGATCGCGCACCGCCTGGCCGCGAAGGAGCCGGTGCAGCAGATCACCGACGTGCGCGGAACCGCCTTCGTGCGCCGCGAAACGCCCGAGGCCTGGTTCGAGATCAACTCGACCAGCGTCGACGAACCCGGCCGCGTCGAGGCCCACGTCAATCCCTACCTCATGGTCTCGGACCAGGCCAAGGCCAACGGCGCCACCTGCGCCAAGGAAGACGAGGCCCAGGTCGTTGCGGCCACGGCCGAAGCGGCCGGCGCCAAGGCCCTGGCGGCGGTGCGCGCGCGCTCGGCCGAAGTGAACCCGGCGATCAAGCCCATCACCTTCGTCGCCAACCCTTCGGTCAAGCTCAAGGTGCCGCCGCGCGACCGCAGCGTGATCCGCCTGCCTTCGTACGAACAGGTGCGCAGCGACCCGGTGCTCTACGCCCACGCCAACCGCGTGCTGCACCTCGAGACCAACCCCGGCAACGCACGCGCGCTGGTGCAGGCGCATGGCGAAGGCACGACCGCGCGCGACGTGTGGATCAACCCGCCGCCCATCCCCCTGACCACGGCCGAGATGGACCATGTGTTCGACCTCGCCTATGCGCGCAGCCCGCATCCGCGCTATGCCGACGAGAACGGCAGCCACGACGGCGCGACCAAGATTCCGGCCTGGGAGATGATCCGCTTCAGCGTGAACATCATGCGCGGCTGCTTCGGCGGCTGCACCTTCTGCTCGATCACCGAGCACGAAGGCCGGATCATCCAGAGCCGCTCGGAGGATTCGATCATCAAGGAGGTCGAGGCCATCCGCGACAGCGTGAGCGGCTTCACCGGCACCATCTCCGACCTGGGCGGCCCCACGGCCAACATGTACCGGCTGGGCTGCAAGAGCCCCGAGATCGAGGCCGCCTGCCGCAAGCCCAGCTGCGTGTACCCGGGCATCTGCTCGAACCTGGGCACCAACCACGATCCGCTGATCAAGATCTACCGCCGCGCGCGGGCGCTCAAGGGCATCAAGAAGATCCTGATCGGCTCCGGCCTGCGCTACGACCTGGCCGTGCAATCGCCCGAGTACGTGAAGGAGCTGGTGCAGCACCACGTGGGCGGCTACCTCAAGATCGCGCCCGAGCACACCGAGCAGGGCCCGCTCACCAAGATGATGAAGCCGGGCATCGGCAGCTACGACAAGTTCAAGCAGCTGTTCGAGAAGTTCTCGGCCGAGGCCGGCAAGAAGCAATACCTGATCCCGTACTTCATCGCCGCGCACCCGGGCACCAGCGACGAGGACATGATGAACCTCGCGATCTGGCTCAAGAAGAACGGCTTCCGTGCCGACCAGGTGCAGACCTTCTACCCGTCGCCCATGGCCACCGCGACGACGATGTACCACACCAACAAGAACCCGCTGCGCAAGATCACGCGCGAGAGCGAGACGGTGGACATCGTGCGCGGCGACAAGCGCCGCCGCCTGCACAAGGCCTTCCTGCGCTACCACGATGCCAACAACTGGCCGCTGCTGCGCGAGGCCCTGAAGAGCATGGGCCGCGCCGACCTCATCGGCAACGGCAAGCACCACCTGATCCCCACGTGGCAGCCGCTGACCGATGGCGGCTACACCAGTGCGCGGCGCAAGAATTCGACCGTGGTGCCGGCGGCCAAGACCGCGAAGGCCTCGGCGCCGGTGCGGCTGGCGCCCGTGAAGCCCTCGAAGGGCCGGATCCTCACGCAGCACACCGGCCTGCCGCCGCGCGAGACGGGCAGCGGCGGTGGTACGGCGCGCGGCCCGGCAGGGGTGCCGGGCAAGGGCTTCCGCAAGGCGCGCTGAGCGCCTCGGAAGCCGGCCGCTCAGGTCCTTGTCAGGCCGGCAGGCCGCTCACCTGCACCGAGAGGTCGAACAGCTTGGCCTTGCCGGCGTAGTAGCGGTCGATGCGCCATTCCTTGAGGATGTCGATGGCGATCTCGAAGGTTTCGAGCTCCAGCTTGTAGAGCTCCGCGACGTTGAAGTGCGTGTCGGACTCGAGCGCCAGCACCAGTTGTGCAAGCGTTCGAGCCGATTCGCTCGCCGGATTGGCGACGATGAATTTGCGGGCTGATTTGATGGCGTTCACGATGGTCCTTTGGGTGCCCCGAGGGGTGGGCTTTGGCCGAGCCCGTGGATACGGGTCAACCCAGATGTGCTCGGTGCAAACCCGGGTATGGACACGGATTGTCGCAACCTTCATATGACAAATTTATGACAGTCCTTTTCTGGTCGCGGGACGTTTCGTACTACAGCCGAGCGAAGGGTGCCCACCAGAATAGCCACGCCGCCAGTCCTGCGCAATTCAGCATCGCCGTGGCCGCATAGACCTGCAGGAACGCAGCCTTGCTGGACTTGTGCCGCAGCATCCGTTGCGCCACGCCGGCCGCGGGCCAGCCGCCCAGCAGGGCCAGCAGGTGAAGCGTTCGCTCCTGCGTGCGCCACCGGCCTTTCTGCGCCGCGTCCTTGTCGGCTGCATAGGCGAACAGCGTGAGCGCGTTGAGCGCCACGATCACCGCGATGCTCCACCAGGGCAGGCGCTGCAGCCACAGCCCGCAGGCGAGCAGGGCAATCCAGAAGGGCAGCAGCCACGACACCCATCGCGCCCCGGATGGTCGGGGGCGGGACGAGGTCCGGCGCGCGGCGGGGCGTGCCGTGTCAGGCCGCGGGCGTGGCATTGCGCATCGCATGCAAGGGCACGTCGTGCGCCAGCGCCATGGCCTCGAGCGCGGCGCAATCCTGGTCGCGCACGAAGGCGGCGATGGCCGCATGCGTCGACGAGCGGAACATCGACTGCGCGGCATCGGCATCGAGCCCGGCCGCCGCGCACAGGCGCTGCGCGAAATGCGGCTCGAGCGCGGCCAGCGCCACGCGGCCGTCGCGGCAGGGGTAGACGCGGTAGCCCGCATGCGCGCCGCCCACGGTGCCGCCGGGCGCGGTCAGGCCCCAGTGGCGCGGCAGCGCGAGGTAGTGCGCGGCCTCCGACAGCGCGACCTCGATGCGCACCCCGCTGCCGTGCGTGGCGCGGTGCAGCAGGGCCTGCAGCACGGCTTCGCTGGCCATCAGCGAGCCGCCCATGTCGGCATAGAGCGTGGGCGGCAGCTCGGCGCCGGTGACCAGGCCGCTCTCGGCCATGTAGCTGAGGTCGTGGCCCGGCGCCTCGGCCTGCGCGCCGGGCGCGCCGACGATGGCGACCATCGAGAGCCGCGGGTAGCGCGCATGCAGTGCCTCCCAGTCCAGGCCCAGCTTGCGCAGTGCCGAGGGCCGGAACGAGGTGATTAGCACGTCGGCGCAAGCGAGTTCGATCTGCAGCAGCGCCTGGCCTTCATCGGTCTTGAGGTCGCCCTGCAGCAGCGAGACGCCGGCGTGCATCGCGTCGTAGGCCTCGGGCGCGTAGACGCGCATCGGATCGGCCGAGCCGCCCTTCGCCGCCAGCGGTTCGAACTTCACGCACTGCGCGCCCATCGCATGGCAGCGCATCAGCGCGGCCGGGCCGGGCAGGTTGAGGGCCAGGCTCAGCACGCGCGTGCCGGCGAGGGGAGAGAACGAGGAAGCGGCAGGACTCGGCATGGTGTGAGGCGTTGGGAGCAACGCGCCATTCTCGTGGCCCGCGGGGGCCGTCGCGCCGCTGGCCGTCGCGCATGCGTCGATGGGCGGCGTCGCCGCCTGCCGCAGGGCCTTCAGACCAGCCCGCCGTTGGCCCGCAGCGTCTGGCCGTTGACCCAGCCCGCATCCTGGCCCACCAGCATCGCGACCGTGTTGGCGATGTCCTCTGGCTGGCCCAGCCGTTCCAGCGGCGCCATCTTCGCCATGCGCTCGATCAGCTCGGGCGTCTTGCCGTCGAGGAACAGCGCGGTGGCCGTGGGGCCGGGGGCGACGGCGTTGACCGTGATCTGGCGGCCGCGCAGCTCCTTGGCCAGGATGTTCGTCATCACCTCGATCGCGCCCTTGGTGGCGGCATACACCGCGTAGCCGGGCAGCGCGAGGCCGATCACGCTGGTCGAGAAGTTGACGATGTGGCCGCCGCTGCGCAGCCGGGTCGCGGCTTCGCGCATGGTGTTGAAGCTGCCCTTCACGTTGACCGAGAACAGGGCGTCGAAGGTGCGGTCGTCGGTGTCGGCCAGCATCGGCAGCGCCGGCGGCATGATGCCCGCGTTGTTCACCAGCACGTCGACCTGGCCGAAGGCCGCGATGGCTTCGTCGAACAGGCGGCGCACCGCGGCGGGATCGGCCACGTCGGCCTGCACCGCGAGCGCCCGGCCGCCGGCGGCGGTGATGGCGTCGACCACCTTGGCGGCTTCGGCGGCGTTGCCCGCGTAGTTGACGACGACCGCGTGGCCGTCCCGGGCCAGGCGGGTGGCGATGGCGGCGCCGATGCCGCGGGATGCGCCGGTGACGATGGCGACGGGGGATGTGTTCATGCAGGGCTCCTCGGGAAGATGGACGAAGGGCTGAACCGTGGGTCCGGCGAGGGCTTCTCGGCTCAGTGCATGAATTGTTCTATTGATCGCCCTGCCGATAAATGGGGCGCATCGGCCATCACTGTGCAACGATCACCAACAATGAAGAGGGGTCGAGCGGCCCGTCCAGGCGTGCTCAGTCGTCGGCGGCCGGCGGCACGTCGCCGCCCTTCTGGCGCTCGCGGAACAGCGCGGCGCGCATCAGGAAGATGGTCGTGACCGGCGCGGTGAGCGCGACGAACAGCGTGATCAGCACCGCGTGCAGGAACAGGCTGTAGCCCTGCACCGAGAAGTAGACGATGGTGGCGATGGTCAGGCACCAGACGCCCGCCGTGGCCCCCAGCGTGGGCGCGTGGATGCGGCGGAAGAAGGTGGGCAGGCGCACCAGGCCGAAGGAGCCCACGGCCGCGAAGGCGGCGCCCAGAACGGCGAAGAAGCCGGTGAGGATCTCGGCCCAGATCGGCAGCGGGCCGACGATGAAATCGGGCGTCATTCGATCACCTCCCCGCGCAGCAGGAACTTGGCCAGCGCCGTCGAGCTCACGAAGCCGAACAGCGCGATCAGCATCGCGGCCTCGAAGTAGACGTTGCTGGTGTAGTTGATGCCCAGCACCAGCATCATCAGCATGCCGTTGATGTAGAGGCAGTCGAGGGCCATCACGCGGTCCTGCGCGGACGGCCCGATCAGCAGGCGCCACACGGCGCACAGCATGGCGACCGCCAGCAGGAAGAGCGCGCCCTTGAGGGCCCAGAACAGGATGGGGGTCATGATTCGAAGATCTCCATCAGCGGCTTCTCGTAGCGGTTCTTGATGAGGTCGATGAAGGCCTGCTCGTCGAGCAGGTCGAACACGTGGATCAGCAGCGTCGAGCGGTCGAGGGCCACTTCGGCCCAGGCCGTGCCGGGCGTGAGGCAGCAGATCATCGACAGCACCGCGAGCGCATTGGGGTCGCGCAGGTCCAGCGGCACCGTGACGAAGGCCGGGGCCATCCCGCTGTTGCGCCGCGTGAGCAGCAGCCGGCCCACGGTCAGCGCCGAATGCAGCATGTCGCGCAGCGCCACGCCCGTCAGGCGCAGCGCCACGCCGGGCTTGCGCATGCGCACCGTGGCCGGGCGCAGGCCCTTGGTGATCAGCGGCACCACGATGGCGAGCACCGCCGCCAGCAGCACGGTGGCCAGGTGCAGCGACTGGTTGAGCAGCAGCCAGACCGCGAACAGCGCGAGCGACAGCGGCGGCGAGGGCATCCAGCGCTTGATCATGGCAGGCCTCCCTTGGCCGCGGGATTGGGCACCTGCTGCGCGCCGAACACGGCGTCGCGGTAGGCGGTGGGGGCGAACAGGCCTTCGGCGGTCGCGCTGGCGTGCTGCATCACCGGGCCGGCCTCGATGGTCAGCGCCACGCAGGCCGCGAGCAGCGCCGCCACCGGCAGCACCTCCACCGCGCGCAGGCTGGGCATGGCGCTCAGCGGCTGGGTCCAGAAATGGCGGATGCCGGTGCGGCTCAGCGCCACCAGCGTAAGGAAGCCCGAGACCAGCAGCAGCGCGAGGAAGGCCCAGCTGGCCTTGCCCACCACCGGGGCGTCGAGCAGGCCGTTGAGCATCGCGAACTTGCCGACGAAGCCCGACAGCGGCGGCAGCCCGGCCAGCAGCAGCGTGCAGCAGAGGAAGCCCAGGCCCAGGAAGGCCACCCCGGCCGGGATGGCGCGGCCGTAGAGCGCCTGCTGCTCGTCGTCGAGGTTGACGTCGTCGAGCGCGGTCAGGTCTTCGGACAGGAAGGGCGCGTTGCCCGCGCTCTCATGCGGCGCGATGCTGGCGCCTTCGTTGCGCCAGCGCTCGACCATGTCGATCAGCAGGAAGAAGGCGCTGACGGCCAGCGTCGAGCTCAGCATGTAGTAGAGCGCGCCGGCCCAGATCGCGGGCTGGCCCAGGCCGATGGCGGTGAGCAGCGTGCCGGCCGAGATCAGCACGGTGAAGCCGGCCAGGTTCGACAGCCGCTGCGTGCCCACGATGCCGATCGCGCCGACGAACAGCGTCGACAGGCCGATGGCGATCAGCATGCCCTGGCCGAACTGCGCCGACATCCCGGTGTCGGGCGCGAACAGCACGGTCCACAGCCGCAGCAGCGTGTAGATGCCCAGCTTGGTCAGCAGCGCGAACACCGCGCTGACCGGCGACACGGCCGCGCTGTAGGCGGGCACCAGCCAGAAGTTGAGCGGCCAGGCACCGGCCTTGGCGAAGAAGGCGGTGGCGAGGATGGCGGCCGCCGCATGCACCAGGCCGCGGTCGCCCGCGTCGAGCTGCGCGATGCGCGCGCCCAGGTCGGCCATGTTGAGCGTGCCGGTCACGCCGTAGAGCAGCGCGGCGCCGATCAGGAACAGCGAGGAGGCCGCCAGGTTGATCGCGATGTAGTGCAGCCCGGCCGAGACCCGCAGCCGGCCCGAGCCGTGCAGCAGCAGGCCGTAGGACGCGGCCAGCATGACCTCGAAGAACACGAACAGGTTGAACAGGTCGCCGGTGAGGAAGGCACCGTTGAGTCCCATCAGCTGCAGCTGCAGCAGCGGATGGAAGTGCACGCCGGCCTTGTCCCAGCGCGAGGTGGAGTAGATCGAGGCCGCGAACGCCACCACGCCGGTGAGCGCGAGCATCAGCGTGGACAGCCGGTCGGCCACCAGCACGATGCCGAAGGGCGCGCGCCAGTTGCCGGCCAGGTAGACGCCGATGGAGCCGGGCCCGCTGCCGGTGTCGGCCGCGTTGACCCAGCGCAGCAGCGCCAGCGCGGCCAGCAGGCCGATCAGGCCGGAGATCACGCTCAGCGTGGACTTGAGCCGGCGCTGCTTCTCGTCGAGCAGCAGCATCAGCGCGGCCGTCAGCATGGGCACCAGGATGGGCACCGCCACCAGGTGCGGCATGGTGAACTCGAGCAGGCGGTCGAGGAAGCCGGTGAACTCGTTCATTCCGCGGCCTCCTTGCGCTCTTCACCGTCCACATGGTCGGTGCCGCTCAGGCCGCGCGAGGCCAGCATCACGACCAGGAACAGCGCGGTCATGGCGAAGCCGATCACGATGGCGGTCAGCACCAGGGCCTGCGGCATCGGGTCGGCGGTGTTGGCCAGCGTGGCCTCGAAGCCGGGGATCAGCACCGGCTCGCTGTCGACGGTGAGCCGGCCCATGCTGAAGATGAACAGGTTGACCGCATAGGAGATCAGCGTCAGGCCCATGATGACCTGGAAGGTGCGGGGACGCAGCAGCAGGTAGACGCCCGAGCCCGTCAGGATGCCGATGGCGATGGCGAGAACGGCTTCCATCAGCGCGCGCCCTCCAGCACCACGGTCGAGGCGGCCGCGGCCTCGGCCTCGTTTTCCTTCTCACGCTGCTCGTCGGACCAGCGATGGCTGCGCACCGACTGGTGGGCCAGGGCCGTGAGGATCAGCATGGTGGCGCCCAGCACCAGCGCGAACACGCCCAGGTCGAAGAAGAGCGCGCTCGGGACATGGATCTCGCCGAGCAGCGGCAGGTGCAGGTGGGCGGTGTGGGTGGTCATGAAGGGGTAGCCCAGCGCGACCGCGCCGCCGCCGGTGGCGAGCGCCAGCAGCAGGCCGATCGCGATCCAGCGGCGCGGGTAGATGCGCAGGTGCTCTTCCACCCACTCGGTGCCCGAGACGATGAACTGCAGCACCAGCGCCACCGACATCACCAGGCCCGCGACGAAGCCGCCGCCCGGCGCGTTGTGGCCGCGCATGAAGAAGTAGATCGAGACCAGTACCGCCAGCGGCAGCAGCAGGCGCACCAGCACGGCCGGCACCATCAGGTAGCCGATCGCGCTGTCGGTGGCGCGGCGCGGGTTGAGCAGGTCGCTGCTGCCGTCGTCCTTCTGCTGGCGCTGCTGGGCCGGCAGCGCCATCGATTCGGGCGCGGGCCGGAAGCGGCGCAGCAACGCGTAGACGGTGAGCGCGACCACGCCCAGCACGGTGATCTCGCCGAAGGTGTCGAAGCCGCGGAAGTCCACCAGCATCACGTTGACCACGTTGGTGCCGCCGCCCTCGCTGAGGGCACGGTCGAGGAAGAAGGGCGAGATGCTCTGCGGGAAGTCGCGCGTCATCATGGTCCAGGCCAGCGCGGCCATGCCGGTGCCGGCGGTGGCGGCCACCAGCAGGTCGCGCCCGCGCCGGCCCCAGGGGCGGATGCGGGCCGAGGCCGGCTGCACCGCGTCCTTGCTGCGCATCGGCAGCCAGCGCAGGCCCAGCAGGATCAGCACGGTGGTGATGGCCTCCACCACCAGCTGCGTGAGCGCGAGGTCGGGCGCGGAGAACCAGATGTAGGTGATGCAGCAGACCAGGCCGGCGGCGGCGGCCAGCATCATCGAGGCCAGCCGATGGAACTTGGCCTGCCAGGCCGCGGCGAGCGCGCAGACCGCGCCGATCAGCCAGGTCATGGCGAACATCGGCGAGAAGGGCGTGAGCGCGCGCGTGCCGCGCTCGCTGGGCGTGAACCACAGCGAGGCGGCGGCACCCCCGACCGCCACCAGCACCAGGATCAGCAGCTGCGTCTGCAGGCGGCGCGTGCCGAACACGCGGCGGCTGCGCCGGCCGGCCTCGCTCAGGCGCGCCAGCAGGTTCTCGAAGATGCGCTGGCCGTCGAAGCGGTGCAGCAGCGGCGTGTGCTCCAGCCGCCCGTGTTCGCGGCCGCGGCGCTGCAGAAGGTACAGCGCGGCGCCGCCCGCGAGCGCGACGAAGCTCATCAGCAGCGGCAGGTTGAAGCCGTGCCACACGGCCAGGCTGTACTCGGGCAGCACGCCGCCCACCACCGGCAGCGCGGCCGCGGCCAGCAGCGGGCCGACCGACCAGGCCGGCGCGACGCCCACCACCAGGCAGATCAGCACCAGCAGCTCGACTGGCACGCGCATCCAGTGCGGGGGCTCGTGCGGCTGCTTGGGCACCTCGTCGCCGCACGGCGGGCCGAAGAACACGTCGAACACGAAGCGCGCCGAGTAGGCCACGCTGAAGATGCCGGCGATGGTGGCGATCACCGGCAGGCTGAAGTCGATCCAGGGCGTGGACTGGATGAACACGGTCTCGGCGAAGAACATCTCCTTCGACAGGAAGCCGTTGAGCAGCGGCACGCCGGCCATCGAGGCGCTGGCGATCACAGCCAGCGTGCCGGTGATGGGCATGAGCCGCATCAGGCCGCTGAGCTTGCGGATGTCACGCGTGCCAGTCTCGTGGTCGATGATGCCCGCGGCCATGAACAGCGAGGCCTTGAAGGTCGCGTGGTTCATGATGTGGAAGACCGCTGCGACCGCGGCCAGCGGGCTGTTCAGGCCCAGCAGCAGCGTGATCAGGCCCAGGTGCGAGATGGTGGAGTAGGCAAGCAGGGCCTTCAGGTCGCGCTGGAACATCGCGATGAAGCCGCCCAGCAGCAGCGTGATCGCGCCCGCACCGCCGACCAGCCAGAACCACTGCTCGGTGCCCGAGAGCACCGGCCACAGCCGCGCCATCAGGAACACGCCCAGCTTCACCATGGTGGCCGAGTGCAGGTAGGCCGAGACCGGCGTGGGCGCGGCCATGGCGCGCGGCAGCCAGAAGTGGAAGGGGAACTGCGCGCTCTTGGTGAAGGCGCCGAGCAGCACCAGCACCAGCACGGCCGGGTAGAGCGCATGCGCGCGGATGATGTCGCCCGAGGCCAGCACCACGTCGAGTTCGTAGCTGCCGACGATGCGGCCCAGCACCAGCACGCCGGCCAGCAGGCACAGCCCGCCCGCGCCGGTCACGGTGAGCGCCATGCGCGCGCCGCGGCGCGCGTCGCGGCGGTGGTGCCAGTAGCCGATCAGCAGGAAGGAGAACAGGCTGGTGAGTTCCCAGAACAGCACCATCTGGATCAGGTTGCCCGAGAGCACCACGCCCATCATCGCGCCCATGAAGGCGAGGAAGAAGGAGAAAAAGCGCGGCACCGGATCGGAGGCCGACATGTAGTAGCGCGCATACAGCACCACCAGCGCGCCGATGCCCAGCACCAGCATGCAGAACAGCCAGGCGAAGCCGTCCATGCGGAAGGAGAGGTCGAGGCCCAGCGCGGGCAGCCACTCGAACTCCTGGCGGATCACATTGCCGTTGGCCAGCTGCGGAAACATCCAGCCGGCCTGCACGGCGCAGCCCAGGGCCACCAGTCCCGCGAGCGTCGACTCCCGGTTTCGCGCGTTGGCCGGCAACAGGGCCGCAAGAACGCTGGCAACGAAAGGGAGTGCGACGAGGAGGACAAGGGACATTGCCGACGATTCTATCGGCCGTCCCTTGACTGACGGCCGATTAACCCGTAAATGCCTGGACCGTTTTGAAGCCCAGCCAGGTCAGGCACAGCGAGCCGCAGACATGCAGCGCGATGGTGCCGAAGGCCAGCGCGGCGCGCCCGTTCTGCAGCATGCCCACGGTCTCGGCGGAGAAGCTGGAGAAGGTGGTGAAGGTGCCGAGGAAACCGGTGATGACCATCAGGCGCCACACCGGGTCGATCTCCGGCAGGCCGTTGAACACGCCGATCGCGATGCCGATCAGGTAGCCCCCGATCAGGTTTACCGCCAGCGTGCCCCAGGGCAGCAGGCTGCCCGGATTGAGCCACAGGGCGAAGCTCCAGCGCAGCAGCGCGCCCACACAGGCCGCGGCGCAGATGGCGATGACGTTCAACAGCATGGCCGCGACTTTAGCCGCTCGCCTGGCCTCTTCGGCCAGAGACACCGCGGAACCGGCTTTGCCGGGCCGCTGGTGTCGCCCCCTGGGGGGAAGGCGAAGCGACACGGAGTGCGCGAGCCCTCGGGGGGGGGCCGTGACACCGCGGAACCGGCTTTGCCGGGCCGCTGGTGTCGCCCCCTGGGGGGAAGGCGAAGCGACACGAAGTGCGCGAGCCCTCGGGGGGGAGCCTATTTTTCCGCGCCCATCATCAGGTCGGGCAGGATCGTGACGATGCCCGGGAAGATCGTGATCAGCGCGATGCACAGCACCAGGCAGAAGAAGAAGGGGATCGCGGCCTTGGCGATGATGTTGCTGTCCTTGCCCGTCATGTTCTGCAGCACGAACAGGTTGAAGCCCACGGGCGGCGTGACCTCGGCGATCTCCACCAGCAGCACGATGAAGATGCCGAACCACACCAGGTCGAAGCCCGCCTTCTGGATCATCGGCAGCACCACCGCGCTGGTCAGCACGATCATCGAGATGCCGTCGAGCGCGGTGCCCAGCACCAGGTACACCACCACCAGCGCGCTGATCAGCGCATAGGGCGACAGGTGCATGCCGTCGACCCATTCGGCCAGCTCGCGCGGGATGCCGGTGAAGGCCATGGTCTTGGTCAGGAAGGCCGCGCCGGCCAGGATGAACATGATCATGCAGCTGGTGCGCGTCGCGCCCATCAGCGCGTCCTTGAAGTTCTTCCAGGTCAGGCT
The DNA here is from genome assembly GCF_014170375.1 of Variovorax sp. UMC13. GTDB lineage: Bacteria > Pseudomonadota > Gammaproteobacteria > Burkholderiales > Burkholderiaceae_C > Variovorax. The sequence goes on from NZ_LZZW01000023.1 coordinate 69,340, forward strand.
GCGGCCATAGGCCGCGATGGCCAGCGAGCCCAGCACGCCGAAGGCCGCGCATTCGGTCGCGGTGGCCCAGCCGGCGACCAGCACCCAGACGATGAACACGATCAGCAGCGCGCAGGGGATCAGGTTGCCCGACAGCCGGATCTTCTCGCGCAAGCGGGTCGGCGGGTCCGCGGGCGGCACCTTGTCGGGGTGGCGCAGGCTCCACCACGCGATGTAGCCCGAGAACAGCAGCATCAGCAGCAGACCGGGCAGGAAGCCGGCCAGGAAGATGCGGATGATCGAGGCATCGGCCGCGACCGCATAGACCACCATCGTGATCGACGGCGGGATCAGGATGCCCAGCGTGCCGGCGGTGGCCAGCGAGCCGATCGCCAGCTGTTCGTCGTAGCCGCGGCGCTTGAGCTCGGGCAGCGCGACCTTGGCGATGGTCGCGCAGGTCGCGGCCGAGGAGCCCGAGACCGAACCGAACACGCCGCAGCCCAGGATGGTGGTGTGCATCAGCCGCCCCGGGATGCGGTTGAGCCAGGGCCGCAGGCCCTCGAACATCTCTTCGCTGAGCTTGGTGCGGAACAGGATCTCGCCCATCCAGATGAACAGCGGCAGCGCCGCCAGCTCCCAGCTCGCGTTGCTCTCCCAGAAGGAGGAGAACAGGTTCTTGGCCGGCAGCGTGTGGGTGAAGAAGGCCTGGCCGACCCAGCCCACGATGGCCAGCGTCATCGCGATCCAGACACCGCCTGCCAGCAGCACCAGCATGATGACGAGCAGCAGCGCGCCCATCCACAGGGTTTCGGTCATGTCAGCTTTCAGTCGTCGTTTACCAGGCACGTATTTCTGTTCACGGTCTCTGTTCGCGGGCACCCGCGGAACCGGCTTTGCCGGGCCGCCGGGTGCGCCCCCTGGGGGGAAGCGCCGAAGGCGCATCGGGGGGGTCACACTTCTGAAGAGAAGTCGCCGGCCGCGTGCCGTTCTTCGACCGCCCGCTGGTAGCTCGGCTTCTCGCCGCGCACCACGCCGACCAGCTCGTCGACCATCGCGATCAACAGCAGCCAGCAGCCCACGACGAAGGTCGCCTGCGGGATCCAGATCGGGATCACGACCAGCCCGGTCGCCATCTCTGCGAACTCGTAGCTCTCCCAGGTGAAGCTGGTGGCCGCATAGGTGAGGTAGGTCACCGAGACCGAGGCGATCAGCAGGCAGGCCACGTCGAGCACGCGCCGCACCCTGGGCGGCACGGCATCGAGCAGCAGCGTGACGCGCACGAAGTCGCCGTGCCGGAAGGCGTGCGCCATCGCGAGGAAGGCGGCCGCGGCGCAGAGCCAGGCCACCACGTCGTTGAGCCCGCTCACGTGCCAGTTCATCTGCCGGCCCACGCCGGCCAGGATCATCAGCACGAAGATCAGGAACACGCAGAAGGCGCCGAGCGCGCCGGCACCGTCGTACAGGGCGTTGAGGAAGCGGCGCATGCGGCCGGCCTATTTTTTGTAGGCCGAGACGATCGCGGCGCCGTCGGCGCCCGCGGCCTTGAGCCAGTCGGCCTGCATGATGCTGCCGACCTGGCGCATGTCGGCATCGAGCTTGGCCGACGGCTTGTGGATCTTCATGCCGCGCTCGGCCAGCAGCCGCTTGTACTCGGTGTTCTTCTCCTCGGCGACCTTCCAGCCGCGGGTCTCGGCGGCGCCGGCGGCCTTGAGCACGGCCTCCTTGGTGGGTGCGTCGAGCGCGTCGAAGGACTTGGCGTTGACCAGGATCGCATTCTTGGGAATCCAGGCCTGCGTGTCGTAGAAGTTCTTCAGGCTCTCGTAGGTCTTGGTGTCGTAGCCGGTCGAGCCCGAGCTCATGTAGCTCTCGATCACGCCCGTGGCCATGGCGGCGCTGAGTTCGGCCTGCTGGATCTGCACCGGCTGCGCGCCCACCAGTTCGGCGATCTTGGCGGTGGCGGGGCTGTAGGCGCGCCACTTGATGCCGCGCAGGTCGGCCACCGAGCTGATCTCCTTCTTGGAGTAGATGCCTTGCGGTGCCCAGGGCACCACGAACAGCACCTTGATGCCCTGCGCGGTGAGCAGCTTCTCCATGGCCGGCTTGGACGCCGTGTAGAGCTTCATCGCCTCCGGATAGGTGGTGGCCAGGAAGGGCACGCCGTCCAGGGCATAGACCGGGTTCTCGTTGGCGAAGTTGGCCAGCAGGATCTCGCCGGCCTGGGCCTGGCCGCTCTGGACGGCGCGCTTGATCTCGGGCGCCTTGAACAGCGAGGCGTTGGCATGCACCGTGATCCTGAGCTTGCCGCCGGTGGCGGCCTCCACGTCCTTGGCGAACTGCGTGATGTTCTCGGTGTGGTAGTTGGTCGCCGGGTAGGCGGTCGGCAGGTCCCACTTGGTCTGTGCGAAGCCGATGCCGCCGAAGCTGAGGGCGGCGACTGCCGCCATGGCAGCACGGGTGAACTTGTGATTCATGGGCTCTCCGTCGAGTGGATGGTGAAGGCGATCGCGAGCATATGAGCAAATATCGGGCCACCATGGCCGCGTTTCCCCGCACGCGCCGCCATCAAAAAAACCGCCCGAGGGGCGGTTTTTTGGGTAGGCGACGCGCGGACCGCGTCACTTCGCCGGGGTGGCGCCGGTCGGCGCCTTGGCCGCCCGGGGCTGGCCCTTGACCCGTTCGGGGGCGGCGGCGGCCGCTTCCTTGAAGGCCTCGCCATTGACGGTCAGGCCCTGGGCCGACAGCTTGGCGGCGGTCTTTTCCTTCACGCCCTTCACGCGCTGCATGAAGTCGGGCCAGTCCTTGAAGGCGCCTTGCTGTCGCGCATCGACGATGCGCTTGGACATGGCGGGTCCGACCCCCTTGAGTGCGTCGAGATCGGCCGGGCTGCCTTTGTTGGCATCGACGGCGGCAAAGGACGCGCAGGCGAACAGCAAGAAGGCCGTGACGGCCAGGATTTTCTTGAACATGAACTCTCCCTGAGTTTTTGATTTGAAGAAGCACCGCACCGCCCGCGCGAGCGGGAGGTGCCGCGACAGCTTAGGTGCTCTTCGAGCCCGGGAGCAAGGCAGGGATTCCCCGCAATGCGAATGGCCTACGGCGCGTGCCGTGGCCGTTCAGAGTTCCTCGACGCGGCGCGGCGGATAGCTGTCCCAGGCCTGGCAGCCCGGGCAGTGCCAGAAGTACTGGTGCGCCTCGAAGCCGCAGGCCGCGCAGCGGTAGCGCATCAGCGGCCGGGTGGCCTGGTCGAGGGCGCGCTGCACCTGCGGGTGGAACTGCTCGTGCGCGAAGGTCTCGCCGGCCAGCCAGCGCGAAGCGGCCACCAGCGACGGCTGCCGGGCGAGGTGGGCGATGTAGCCGTCGCGCGGTTCGGCCGGCGCGTCGCCGGCGGCCTCGGCGCGCACCGGCGTGCCGCCGAGCGCGATGATGGCTTCGAGCACGTCGATCGACGGCGTCTGGGCATAGCGCGCCTGCAGCAGGGCCAGTGCATCGCCGCCGCGCTGTGCGCCCACGGCCGCCTGCTGCAGCGTGGCGGCATAGAGCGGCAGGGCCAGCGGTGCGCGCTCGCTCAGCGCGGCCAGCGTCTCGAAGGCCTGCGCCGGATCGCCGTTGCGCAGTTGCAGCGTGGCGGTGTCGATGGCCGGGCGGGGCGCCTCGGGCGCGAGCGCCACGGCCTGCCGCAGCAGCGCGCCGGCGGCGGTGGCGTCGCCCATGGCCACCTGCTCGGCCGCCTGTTCGCAGAGGTGGTGCGCGCGCCGTGTGCTGTAGCTGGCCTGCTCGGCATCGTCGAGCTTCTGCGCCACGTCGGCGGCCTGCGCCCATTCGCGCGAGCGCTCGTAGATGGCCAGCAGCGCCAGCCGCGATTCGTTCTCGTAGCGCGTGCCTTCGAGCTTCTGCAGCGCGGCTTCGGCGCGGTCGAGCAGGCCGGCGCGCAGGAAGTCCTGGGCCAGCGCATGCTGCGCGCGCTCGCGGTCGGCACGCGACAGGTCGCCGCGGCCCAGCAGGTGCTCGTGCACGCGCACCGCGCGCTGGTACTCGCCGCGGCGGCGGAACAGGTTGCCCAGCGCGAAATGCAGCTCCTGCGTGTCGGGGTCGTTCTGCACCGCCTCGATGAAGGCGTCGATGGCCTGGTCCTGCTGCTCGTTGAGCAGGAAATTGAGGCCGCGGAAGTAGGCCTTGGGGGCCTGCCGGTTCTCCAGCTTCAGCTGACGGATGTCGAAGCGCGAGGCCAGCCATCCCAGCACGAAGGCCGCGGGCAGGCTGAGCAGCAGCCAGCTGAAATCAAAGTCCATGTTGTCTGACGGCGGGCAGGTCGGTCGGCGGGATGGCGGGGGCGGGCGCCGCGGGAACGGCGAGCGCGTCGGGGACGGCGGCAGGGCGCTGCGCGGCGGCCGCGCGGTGCTTCCACCAGCCGGGCAGCATGCCCAGCGCGCCCACCACCAGGCCGCCCGCGAAGGCGGCCAGCACCACCAGCACCAGCGGCGCGCGCCACGAGGTGCCGAAGAAGAAGTAGACGGTCGCGTCGTGCTGGTTGTTCAGCGCGAAGGCGAAGAGGGTAAAAAAAATGGCTGCCTTGAGCAGCCACAGGAGGTATTTCATGATCGTCACCGGTGGCGGGACGATTCTAGGGGGTCGTCGGGCCCGGTTTCAGGCCTTGTCGGCGGCATCCAGTTCGGCGGTGCGTGCATCGACCGCCTCGCGCAGGGCCTTGCCCGGCTTGAAGTGCGGCACGCGCTTTTCCGGGATCTGAACGCTTTCGCCCGATCGCGGATTGCGTCCGATGCGCGGCGGCCGCCGGTTGACCGAGAAGCTGCCGAAGCCGCGGATCTCGATGCGGTGCCCACGCACCAGCGCGTCGCCCATCGCATCGAGGATGGTCTTGACGGCGTACTCGGCATCGCGGTGCGTCAGCTGCGAGAAGCGGGCTGCGAGTTCTTCAACGAGGTCGGAACGTGTCATGGGCCTGCGAAAAAAACGAAGACGAAAAAAAAGACAGAGCGGCCCGAAGGCCGGCTCTGTCTCCTGGGACAGCTTACTTGTCGCTGTTGTCCAGCTTGGCGCGCAGCAGGGCGCCCAGGCTCGTCGTGCCCGCGTTCTCGCGTGCCGACTGCTGGCTCAGGCTGGCCATGGCGCCTTGTTCGTCGACCATGTCCTTCTGCTTGATCGACAGCTGGATGTTGCGGGTCTTGCGATCCACGTTTACCACGACGGCCGTGACTTCGTCGCCTTCCTTGAGCACGTTGCGGGCATCTTCGACGCGGTCGCGCGAGATTTCCGAAGCACGCAGGTAGCCGATGATGTCTTCGCCGAGGTCGATCTCAGCACCACGGGCGTCCACGGTCTTGACCTTGCCGGTCACGATCTGGCCCTTGTCGTTCACGGTGGTGAACGTGGTGAAGGGGTCGCTGTCGAGCTGCTTGATGCCCAGGCTGATGCGTTCGCGGTCGACGTCGACTGCGAGCACCAGCGCCTCGACTTCCTGGCCCTTCTTGTAGTTGCGAACCGCGGCTTCGCCGGTTTCGTTCCACGAGAGGTCGGACAGGTGAACCAGGCCGTCGATGCCGGCAGCCAGACCCACGAACACGCCGAAGTCGGTGATCGACTTGATCGGGCCCTTGACGCGGTCGCCACGCTTCGTGTTCTGAGCGAACTCTTGCCACGGGTTGGCCTTGCACTGCTTCATGCCCAGGCTGATGCGGCGCTTGTCTTCGTCGATTTCCAGGACCATGACTTCGACTTCGTCGCCCAGCGAGACGATCTTGTTCGGAGCGATGTTCTTGTTGGTCCAGTCCATTTCGGAGACGTGCACCAGGCCTTCGATGCCGGGTTCGAGTTCGACGAACGCGCCGTAGTCGGCGATGTTCGTGACCTTGCCGAACAGGCGGGTCGATTGCGGGTAGCGGCGCGAAACGCCCATCCACGGGTCATCACCCATTTGCTTGAGACCCAGCGAGACACGGTTCTTTTCGGTGTCGAACTTGAGGATCTTGGCGGTGATTTCCTGGCCGGCCTGAACGACTTCGCTCGGGTGGCGGACACGGCGCCATGCCATGTCGGTGATGTGCAGCAGGCCGTCGATGCCGCCGAGGTCCACGAACGCACCGTATTCGGTGATGTTCTTGACCACGCCGCGGACCACAGCGCCTTCCTTCAGGGTTTCCATCAGCTTGGCGCGTTCTTCGCCCATGCTGGCTTCGACCACGGCACGGCGCGACAGCACGACGTTGTTGCGCTTGCGGTCGAGCTTGATGACCTTGAATTCCAGGGTCTTGTTCTCGTACGGGGTCAGGTCCTTGATCGGACGCGTGTCGATCAGCGAGCCCGGCAGGAAGGCGCGGATGCCGTTGACCAGGACGGTCAGGCCGCCCTTGACCTTGCCGCTGGTGGTGCCGGTGACGAAGTCGCCCGATTCCAGGGCCTTCTCGAGGGCCAGCCACGAAGCGAGGCGCTTGGCGGTGTCGCGCGAGAGGATGGTGTCGCCGTAGCCGTTTTCAACGCTGCCGATGGCAACGGAAACGAAATCGCCGGCCTGGACTTCGAGTTCGCCCTTGTCGTTCTTGAACTCTTCGATTGGCACATACGCTTCGGACTTCAGGCCGGCGTTGACCACCACGTGGTTGTGCTCGACGCGCACGACTTCGGCCGTGATGACCTCGCCGGTGCGCATTTCGGAACGCTTCAGGGACTCTTCGAATAGGTCGGCAAAAGATTCAGACATGTGTCATTTCCTTCCGTCACGCAGGGTTGGCAGCGGCACGATTGCGACTGCACTGGGGTCTGGCGACGGCGGTTGGGTTAAGGGCTTGGGGCCCGGTGGGTTGTAAAACCAGCAGATCGGTGCGCTGACGCGCGGCGGGGACCGGCTGGACGGAAAACACCCCTCAAGACTTCTTGAAGGGCTGTAGCGCCTGCCACCAGTCCAGTACCTGCTCGATCGATTGCGCGATCGAGAGCTGGGAGTTGTCCAGGTGGCGTGCATCCTTCGCCGGCTTCAGCGGCGCGACACTGCGGGAGGAGTCCCGGGCGTCGCGTGCTTCCAGGTCGGAGCGAAGACTGTCGAGTGTAGTCGAAATACCCTTTGAAATCAACTGCTTATGCCGGCGCTCGGCACGCTGCGCGGCGCTGGCCGTGAGGAAGACCTTGAGCGCCGCGTCGGGGAAGATCACGGTGCCCATGTCGCGGCCGTCGGCCACCAGGCCGGGCAGCTGGCGGAAGCGCTGCTGGAGCGCCAGCAGCGCGGTCCGCACGCCGGGCAGGGCTGAGACGCGCGAGGCGTCCATGCCGGCCGCTTCGGTGCGGATCGCATCGCTCACGTCCTCGCCGTCGAGCATGGCCTTGCCCTTGACGAACTGCAGCGGCAGCGCCTGGGCCAGGGCCGCGATCTGCGCCTCGTGGGCGGGCACGGGCTCGAGCCCGGCGCGGCGCGTGACCAGCCCGGTCACGCGGTACAGGGTGCCCGAATCGAGGTAGTGGTAGCCCAGCGCATGCGCGACTTCCACCGCCAGCGTGCCCTTGCCCGAGGCCGTCGGCCCGTCGATGCAGATCACCGGGATCCCGGTCGGCTCGATCACCTCGAACAGGGTCTCGAAGTAGTCGGGGAAGGTCTTGGCGACGCAGTGCGGATCGAGGATGCGCACCGGCAGCCCGGCTGGGTTGAAGGCGGCCAGCGAGAAGCACATCGCGACGCGGTGGTCGTCGTAGGTCTTGATGCTGGCGGCGCGCCAGCCGGCCTTGGCCAGCGGATGCACGCGGATGAAGTCGGGGCCGTCCTCGACCGTCGCGCCCAGCTTGCGCAGTTCGCAGGCCATGGCGTCGATGCGGTCGGTTTCCTTGACGCGCCAGCTGGCGATGTTGCGCAGCGTGCTCGGGCCGTCGGCGTAGAGCGCCATCACGGCCAGCGTCATGGCCGCATCGGGGATGTGGTTGGCGTCGAGGTCGATGGCCTTGAGCGGCCAGGCGTCGCGTGCCACCCGCAGCCAGTTGGGGCCGCTCTCGACCTGGGCGCCCATCGCGCGCGCGGCCTCGACGAAGCGGATGTCGCCCTGGATCGAGTCGGCGCCAACGCCCTCGATGCGCAGGCCGTCGCCGGTGGCCGCCAGCGCGCCCAGCGCGATGAAGTAGCTGGCCGACGAGGCATCGGCCTCGACGTGGATCTCGCCCGGCGAGCGGTAGCGGCTGCCGGCCGGAATCGTGAAGTGCTGCCAGCCCTCGCGCCGCACCGCGATGCCGAAGCGCGCGAGCAGGTTGAGCGTGATCTCGATGTAGGGCTTGGAGATCAGCTCGCCGACCACGTCGATCACGATGTCGCGCGTCGCCACCAGCGGCAGCGCCAGCAGCAGCGCGGTCAGGAACTGGCTCGACACGTCGCCGCGCACGCGGATGGGGGCGTCCAGCGACAGCGTGTGGGGCGGCACCGGGTGGATGCGCAGCGGCGGATAACCCGGGTTGCCCAGGTAGTCGATGCGGCAGCCGAGCTGCGTGAGCGCGTCCACCAGGTCGCCGATCGGGCGCTCGTGCATGCGCGGCACGCCGCTGAGCTCGAAGTCGCCGCCCAGCAGCGCCAGTGCGGCGGTGAGCGGCCGCATCGCGGTGCCGGCGTTGCCCAGGAAGAGCGCTGCCTGCGGCGTGCGCAGGCGCCCGCCCAGGCCCTCGATGCGCAGCGCGGGGCCGGTGGCGTCGACCTGGCAGCCCAGCGCCCGCAGGGCGTCGAGCATGACGCGCGTGTCGTCCGAATCCAGCAGATCGTGGACCGTGGTCGTGCCTTCGGCCAGCGCGGCCAGCAGCAGCACGCGGTTGGAGATGCTCTTGGAGCCGGGCAGCCGGACGACGCCCGAGGCGGCGACGAAGGAGGGGAGGTCGAGGAAGGGGGACGAGAACATGTTCAGGAAGCCGGCGTGCGTCGCCAGTCGGAGCGGGTCTGGCGGGCCTCGGCGATGGCGTTTTCCAGCGCCTGCGCGTCGCCGGCGCCGAGCATCGCTTCAAAGGCCTGCAACTGGGCGCGAAAGGCCTGCGACTGCAGCAGCACCTGCTCGCGGTTGGCCAGCAGGATGTCGCGCCAGACGGCCGGGTCGCTGGCGGCGATGCGGGTGAAGTCGCGGAAGCCGGGGCCGGCGAGTTCGAGGAAACGGGCGCCGTCGGGCTGGGCCGCGAGGCCGTTGATGAAGGCGAAGGCCAGCATGTGGGGCAGATGGCTCACGGCCGCGAAGGCGCTGTCGTGGGCCTCGGGCGTCATGGTCAGCACCTGCGCGCCGACGCCCGTCCAGAGCTGCGAGGCGCGCTGCACGTTGGAGCGCAGCGTGGTCTTGGTGGGCGTGAGGATCACCTGGCGGCCGTCGAACAGCGAGGCCTCGGCATGCTCGACGCCCGCGACTTCCTTGCCGGCGATCGGGTGGGCCGGCACGAAGCTCGCGAACTGCGTCTGCAGGCCGCGGCGCGCGGCCTCGATCACGTCGCCCTTGGTCGAGCCGACGTCCATCACCAGCGTGTCGGCCGAGACGCCGTGGCGGATCGCCTTGAAGGTGGCTTCCGAAGCCGCCACCGGCACCGCCACCAGCACCAGGTCGGCGCCCGAGACGGCCAGCAGCGCCGAGGGCGCCGCGACGTCGATCACGCCCAGCTGGCGCGCGCGTTCGGTGGTGGAGGGCGACTTGCTGTAGCCCACCACGCGCTTGACCAGCTTGGCGCGCTTGAGCGCGAGGGCGAAGGAGCCGCCGATCAGTCCGCAGCCGATCAGGCCGAGCTGCTCGAACATCGGGCCGCTCACGCGGTGACGGGGTAGGCGCCCAGCACCTTGTAGAAGGCGCACAGCGTCCGCAGCTCGGCCAGCGCGGCCGCCACGTTGGGCTGCGACGGATGGCCGTCGAGGTCGATGTAGAAGTAGTACTCCCACTGGCCGGTGCGCGCGGGGCGCGACTCGAAGCGGGTCATCGAGACGTTGTTGGCCTTGAGCGGCATCAGCAGGTCGTGCACCGCGCCCGGCTGGTTGGGCACCGAGACCACCAGGCTGGTGCAGTCGCGGCCCGAGGCCGGCGGCATCGCGAGCGTCTGCGGCAGGCAGATGATGGCGAAGCGGGTGCGGTTGTAGGAGTCGTCCTGGATCGCGTGCGCCACGATGTGCAGGCCGAAGCGGGTGGCGGCGCGGTCGCTCGCCAGCGCGGCCCAGGCCGGGTTGCCCGCGGCCAGGCGCGCGCCTTCGGCGTTGCTCGAGACGGCGCGGCGCTCGGCGTTCGGCAGGTGCTTGGACAGCCAGGTCTGGCACTGTGCCAGCGCCTGCGGATGGGCCAGCACGGCTTCGATCTCGCCCAGCGAATTGGTGGTGCGCAGCAGGTGGTGGCGCACCAGCAGGCTGACCTCGCCCACCACATGGGTCGGCGAATGCAGGAACAGGTCGAGCGAACGTGTGACCACGCCTTCGGTCGAGTTCTCGACCCCGACCACGCCGTACTGGGCGCTGCCCGCGGCGGTGGCGTGGAAGACCTCGTCGAAGCTGGCGCAGTAGACCAGGTCGGCGGCGCCGCCGAAATACTCGACCGCGGCCTGTTCGCAGAAGGTGCCCTCGGGGCCGAGCACCGCCACGCGCTGCGGCGACTCGAGCGCCAGGCAGGCCGACATGATCTCGCGCCAGATGGCCGCGATGTGCAGCCCCTTGAGCGGGCCGGTGTTGGCCTTCTGCATCTTGTCGATGACCTGGGCCACGCGGTCGGGCCGGAAGAAGGGCGTGCCCTCGCGCTTCTTGACCTCGCCGACCAGCTCGGCCACATGGGCGCGCTGGTTCAGCAGGTCGATCAGGCGTTGGTCGAGCGAGTCGATCTGCACGCGCAGATCGGCCAGGCTGGCGGATTGGTCGGAAGGCGAGGAGGGGGTGTCGGACATCGTGCGAGAAAAAAAGCGGGCGGCCCTGGCACTACGCTAGGCGCGCGATCGCTCGAATTCTCGCATGTAGGCCACCAGCGCCTGCACGCCTTCCAGCGGCATGGCGTTGTAGATGCTGGCGCGCATGCCGCCGACCGACTTGTGACCCTTGAGCTGCAGCAACCCGGCTTCGCGCGCACCGGCCAGGAAGGCCTCGTTGCGGCCCTCGTCGGCGAGGAAGAAGGGCACGTTCATGCGCGAGCGGCAGTCCGCGCTGATGCGGTTGGCGTAGAAGTCGGAACCGTCGATGAAGTCGTACAGCAGCGCGGCCTTGGCGGCGTTGCGGCGTTCCATCGCGGCCACGCCGGTCAGCTCGCCTTCGGTCTGCCGCAGCAGCCAGTCGAAGGTCAGGCCGGCCATGTAGATGCCCCAGGTCGGCGGGGTGTTGTACATCGACTGGTTGTCGGCCACCGTCTTGTAGTTGAAGGCGCTGGGGCAGATCTCGAGCGCATGGCCCAGCAGATCGTCGCGCACCACCACGATGGTCAGGCCGGCCGGGCCGAGGTTCTTCTGCGCGCCGCCGAAGGCCAGGCCCACGCGCGACCAGTCGACGCTGCGCGAGGCCACGTGCGAGGAGAAGTCGATCACCAGCGGTGCGTCGGAGCCCAGCGCGGCCAGGTCGGGCAGCGTCTGGAACTCGATGCCGTTGATGGTCTCGTTGGTGCACACGTGCACGTAGGCGGCACCGGGCGTGAGCCGCCAGGTCGACGGGTCGGGCAGCTGCGTGTGTTGGTCGTCGGCGTTGCTGGCGACGATGCGGGCGTCGCAGTAGCGCTTGGCTTCCTTGTGCGACTTGATGCTCCAGCTGCCGGTGACGACGAAATCGGCCACGCCGCCGCGCGACAGGTTCATCGGCACGATGGCGTTCTCGCCGAGGCCGCCGCCCTGCATGAACAGGATCTGGAAGTTCGACGGGACGGCGAGCAGCGCGCGCAGGTCGGCTTCGGCCTTCGCGTAGATCGCGCCGAATTCCTTGCCGCGGTGGCTCATCTCCATCACGCTCATGCCGCTGCCGTGCCAGTCGAGCATCTCGGCTGCGGCTTCGCGCAGCACCGCCTCCGGCATCGCGGCCGGACCGGCGGAGAAGTTGTAAGGGCGCGCGCCCGCCGGCCGGGTCACTTCTTGGCGGGGGCTTTGGCCGCGGGCTTGGCCGCCGGTTGCGCTGCCGCCGGCTGGCCGTCGGTCGGGGCGCCCAGGGCCTTGGCCACGCTCACGTTGAGCGCCTGCAGCTTGGGGTCGATGGTCGGGCGAACGTCGGTCACCAGCTTCTGCGTGAGCGCGGAGCCCAGCTGCGGGTTCAGTTCGGCGAACTTCTTGTTCAGCGGCGAGCTGAGCCAGGCGATGAGCTGGCGCAGTTCGTCTTCATTGAAGTTCTGCTCCAGCAGCGGGCCCACGGTGCTGGGTGCCAGCTGCACGGCCTTGTCGCGCACGATGGGGAAGGCTTCCTGCACGTACTTCTGCACTTCGGCTTCGGCCGCCTTGCCCAGCGCTTCGCGCTTTTCCGGCGGGACCTGCGTCTGCAGGTATTCGCCGCCGGCCTGGAGGATCGGCGATACGGAGTCGTTGACCAGGATGCGGGCCATGCCGTCGATGGCCGGGCGCTGGACCTCGAGCAGCTGCTTCACGAGCGCGGCCTTGTCTTGGGCCATGGCGATCGAACTGGCTGCCAGTGCGACCGTCAGGACCGCAAGCTTGAATTTATTCACTGAGGATTCTCCGTTGAAGGTGTGGAAGTATCGTCTGCGCCGGACTCCGGCTCGCTCTCTGCGATCGCGTCGTTCTCGACGATGCGCTGCAAGCCGCTGAGCTTGGCGCCTTCGTCGAGACCGATGAGCGTGACGCCCTGCGTGGCGCGTCCGAGTTCGCGAATTTCGGCGACACGGGTGCGCACGAGCACGCCCTTGTCGGTGATCAACATGATCTCGTCGTCGGCATGCACCAGCGTGGCCGCGACGACCTTGCCGTTGCGCTCACTCTGTTGAATGGCAATCATGCCTTTGGTTCCCCGGCCATGACGGGTGTACTCGGTAATGCTTGTGCGTTTTCCGTAACCATTTTCGGTCGCGGTCAGCACGCTCTGCAGCTCGTCCTCGGCCACCAGCATGGCGATCACGCCCTGGCCGGCCTCGAGCGACATGCCGCGCACGCCACGCGCATTGCGGCCCAGCGGACGCACGTCCTCTTCGTCGAAGCGCACCGCCTTGCCGCCGTCGCTGAACAGCATCACGTCGTGCTTGCCGTCGGTCAGCGCCGCGCCGACCAGGTAGTCGCCGTCGTCCAGGTTGACGGCGATGATGCCGCCCTTGCGCGGGTTGCTGAACTCGTCGAGCGCGGTCTTCTTGACCGTGCCCATCGAGGTCGCCATGAAGATGTACTGGTCGGCCGGGAAGGTGCGCTTCTCGCCGGTCAGCGCCAGCACGACGTTGATCTTCTCGCCTTCCTGCAGCGGGAACATGTTGACGATCGGCCGGCCGCGCGAGCCGCGCGAACCCGCCGGCACTTCCCATACCTTGAGCCAGTAGAGCCGGCCGCGGTTCGAGAAGCACAGGATGTAGTCGTGCGTGTTGGCGATGAAGAGCTGGTCGATCCAGTCGTCGTCCTTGGTCGACGTCGCCTGCTTGCCGCGGCCGCCGCGCTTCTGCGCGCGGTACTCGCTGAGCGGCTGGCTCTTGATGTAGCCGCTGTGCGAGAGCGTGACCACCATGTCGGTGGGCGTGATCAGGTCCTCGGTCGACAGGTCGAAGGCGCTGTGCTCGACCTGGCTGCGGCGGGCGCCCAGCTTGGTCTGGCCGAACTCCTGCTTGATGACGCTGAGTTCGTCGCCGATGATCACCGAGACGCGTTCGGGCTTGGCCAGGATGTCGAGCAGGTCGTCGATCTCCGCCATGACTTCCTTGTACTCGGCGACGATCTTGTCCTGCTCCAGCCCGGTCAGGCGCTGCAGGCGCATCTGCAGGATTTCCTGGGCCTGCGTTTCCGACAGGCGATAGAGGCCGTCGGCGCCCATGCCGTAGTCGCGCTCGAGGCCGTCGGGGCGGTAGTCGTCGGCGTTGATCACGCCGCCGTCGGCGCGCGTGCGGGTGAGCATCTCGCGCACCAGCTTGCTGTCCCACGGGCGGCTCATGAGCTCGGCCTTGGCCACCGGCGGCGTCGGCGATTCGCGGATGATCCGGATGAACTCGTCGATGTTGGCCAGCGCGACGGCCAGGCCCTCGAGCACGTGGCCGCGCTCGCGCGCCTTGCGCAGCGTGAAGACCGTGCGGCGCGTCACCACTTCGCGGCGGTGCTGCAGGAAGACCTGGATCAGGTCCTTCAGGTTGCAGAGCTTGGGCTGGCCGTTGACCAGCGCCACCATGTTGATGCCGAAGGTGTCCTGCAGCTGGGTCTGCTTGTAGAGGTTGTTGAGCACCACCTCGGGCACTTCGCCGCGCTTGAGCTCGATCACCAGGCGCATGCCCGACTTGTCGGACTCGTCCTGGATGTGGCTGATGCCCTCGATCTTCTTCTCGTGCACCAGCTCGGCCATGCGCTCCTGCAGCGTCTTCTTGTTGACCTGGTAGGGCAGCTCGTCGACGATGATCGCCTGGCGCTGGCCGCGGTCGATGTCCTCGAAGTGGCAGCGCGCGCGCATCACCACCTTGCCGCGGCCGGTGCGGTAGCCGTCCTTGATGCCGTTGATGCCGTAGATGATGCCGGCCGTGGGGAAGTCGGGCGCCGGGATGATCTCCATCAGCTCGTCGATGCTGGCCTCCGGGTGCCGCAGCAGGTGCAGGCAGGCGTCGACCACTTCGTTGAGGTTGTGCGGCGGGATGTTGGTCGCCATGCCGACCGCGATGCCGCCCGAGCCATTCACCAGCAAATTGGGCAATTTGCTCGGCAGCACCGCCGGCTCTTTTTCCGAGCCGTCGTAATTGTCCTGGAAATCGACCGTTTCCTTGTCGATATCGCCGAGCATTTCGTGCGCGATTTTCGACAGCCGAATTTCGGTATACCGCATTGCCGCGGCCATATCGCCGTCGACCGAGCCGAAATTGCCTTGGCCATCGACGAGCATGTGGCGCATCGAGAAGTTCTGCGCCAGCCGCACGATCGTGTCGTAGACCGACTGGTCGCCGTGCGGGTGGTACTTGCCGATCACATCGCCGACGATACGAGCCGACTTCTTGTAGGGCCGGTTCCAGTCGTTGTTGAGTTCGTGCATCGCGTACAGCACGCGACGATGCACCGGCTTGAGGCCGTCTCTCGCATCGGGCAGGGCCCGCCCGACGATCACGCTCATGGCGTAGTCGAGATAACTGCGACGCATTTCCTCTTCGAGGCTGATGGGGAGTGTTTCTTTGGCGAACGAGGTCATGGGCAGCAGAGAGACGGCAAGGAGCGAATTTTACGCTTCTGGCGGTGTCGTGCCGCAGCAACACAAGGCCCGTATTCCGCCGCCGTCCTACGCTTCCGGCCCCTCTGGCGGGCTGTTTGCCAAAGACCCTATGGCACAATCACCTCAACGTTTTGGGTGGTGGTCACTTAAAGCGTCCTTGATTCGCAGCGCGGCTGCGGCTTTTTCCCCAAGAGGAGAACCATGAAGAAACTGAATAAAGTGGCGATGATGTTTGCAGTCGCTGCGCTCGCCACTGCCGCCGGCGCGCAGAACCGTGTCACCGCAGCAAATGGCGGTCCCGTGATCGACAACTGGCAAAACGGCACCGGCGAGCTGGTCTGGAAGAACGGCACGAACGAACTGTGCTGGCGCGATGCCAACTGGACGCCCGCAACGGCCGCCAAGGGTTGCGACGGCGCACTGGTTCCGGCTGCTGCACCTGTCGCTCCGGTCGCAACGCCTGCCACCCCGGTCGTGCCCCCGGCACCCCCGGCCCCGCCCGTTGCTTCGAAGGTGACCTTCGCTGCTGACGCATTCTTCGACTTCGACAAGTCGGTTCTGAAGCCCGAAGGCCGCGCCAAGCTCGACGACCTCGTGTCGAAGATCCGTGACGTGAACCTCGAAGTCATCATCGCCGTGGGTCACACCGACTCGATCGGTACCGATGCCTACAACCAGCGTCTGTCGGTTCGCCGCGCAGAAGCCGTCAAGGCATACCTGGTGACCAAGGGTATCGAACGCAATCGCGTCTACACCGAAGGCAAGGGCGAGAAGCAGCCAGTGGCTGACAACCGCACCAAGGAAGGCCGCGCGAAGAACCGTCGCGTGGAAATCGAAGTGGTCGGCACCCGCGCCAACCGTTGATTCGAAAGAATCTTCGAATGAAACCCCGCCTCGGCGGGGTTTTTTTATGGGCTCTTCCATAATGGCTTCCATGACAGATCAAGTGAACGCCGACCCGGCGGAACTCGCCAAATTCTCCGAACTGGCCCACCGCTGGTGGGACCTGGAAAGCGAGTTCCGACCGCTGCACGAAATCAACCCGCTGCGCCTCGAATGGATCGAGGGCCTGGCGCCCATCGCCGGCAAGCGTGTGCTGGACGTGGGCTGCGGCGGCGGCATCCTGGCCGACTCGATGGCGCGCAAGGGCGCGGAAGTGTTGGGCATCGACCTGGCCGACAAGGCGCTCAAGGTGGCGCAGCTGCACGCGCTCGAGGCGTCCACCCAGGGCGTGAAGTACCGCGAGGTCAGCGTCGAGGCGCTGGCCGCCGAGCAGCCGGGCAGCTTCGATGTGGTGACCTGCATGGAGATGCTGGAGCACGTGCCGCAGCCGGCCTCGGTCGTGAAGGCCTGCGCCGCGCTGGTCAAGCCGGGCGGCTGGGTGTTCTTCTCCACCATCAACCGGAATGCCAAGGCCTTCCTGCTCGCGATCGTCGGCGCCGAGTACGTGCTGGGCATGCTGCCGCGCGGCACCCATGAGTACCAGAAGATGATCCGCCCGAGCGAACTGGCCGCGCATTGCCGCGCGGCGGGGCTGGACCTGCGGCACACACGGGGCCTCGAACACAACCCGGTGACGCGGCGCTACTGGCTCAGCGCCGACACCAGCGTCAACTACATGTTCGCCACCAGGAAGCCGGCTTGATGGCCGCCCCCGCACTCCAGGCGGTGCTCTTCGACCTGGACGGCACCCTGGTCGACAGCGCGCCGGAGCTTGGCGCCGCCGCCGACAAGATGCGCACCGATCGCGGCTTGTCGTCCTTGCCCCTGGAGCGCTACCGGCCGATGGCCGGCGCCGGGGCCCGCGGCATGCTGGGCATCGCCTTCGACATCACGCCCCAGTCGCCGGACTTCCCGGCCCTGCGCGAGGAGTTCTTCGTGAACTACGAGGCCCGCATGCTGCTGAACACCCATGTCTTCGATGGCGTGTCGGAACTGATCGACGCCCTGGCGCAGCGCGGGCTGGCCTGGGGCATCGTGACCAACAAGTCGAAGCGCTTCACCGATCCCCTGACCCGTTCGATCCCGGTCTTTGCCAGCGCGGGTGCGGTGGTGAGCGGCGACACCACGCCCCACGCCAAGCCGCACCCGGAGCCGCTGTTCGAGGCCGCGCGCCGGCTGGGGCTGGACCCCACGCGCTGCGTGTACGTCGGAGACGACGAGCGCGACATCGTGGCGGGCCGCGCCGCGGGCATGCGGACGGTGGCCGCCACCTACGGCTACATGGGTGCACAGGCCGATGCCGCGCTGTGGAACGCCGATGGCGCCATCGATTCTCCGATGGCGCTCTTGCAATGGCTGAATAGGGCCTAAAATGGGAAGCTTGGGGCTGCACTGGTTTCGACGTGGGTTCGGAATCGCAGCGGTGCATGTCGAGCTGAATGCGCTCGTAAAACAGATTCAAACAAACTAACTGCAAACGACGAACGTTTCGCACTCGCTGCTTAATTGCCAGTGAGCCTTGCAACAGTTGGCCGATGGGCTGGGCAAGGGGGTGACAGAGCAATCTGACGCCTCCCGGCTGCAAGGATAATTACATGGGCTGGTCTCGATCCGGGTGCCTTGGGTCGGGACAAGAAAATAGGGCACTGGCGTCCGGTGTAGCGTGCGACTGCGCGACTCCGGAAGCGAGATCCAAATCAGACCGCTAAACATGTAGACCTGCGCGATGAAGGCTTGCGGACGGGGGTTCAAATCCCCCCAGCTCCACCACTCATGACAACGCCTGCCAATGGGAGACCACTGGCAGGCGTTGTGTTTTTCGGGCCCAGATGGTCACGTTTTGGCAGGCGTTTCGCACCGATTTCGCACGCGGGACGGAGGAAATTCGCACGCGGTGCGAGGGTGTCAGGCCACGGCCTTGAGCCTTGGCGCCTTGGGCTTCTGGTAGTCCTCCGGGATGAACTTCCCATAGGTCTGAAAGACCATCTGCACGTCGACGTGGCCAAGCTGCTCGGCCAGCCACCACGGGTTGGCGCCGGCCGTGAGCCTGGCACTTGCGTAGGTGTGCCTGGCTTGGTAGGGATTCCGATAGCGCACGCCGGAGCGCGCGAGCAGCGGCACCCACAGACCCTTGCGCAGCTGTGCGTCGGTCGTCCAGGGCTTGCCCGTGCGCGGGTTCAGGAAGATGTGGCCGTCGGCCGCCAAGCTGATCAGCTTCTGCGCCTCAAGCGCGGCCATGGCTAGGTCGCTGAGCTCGACGTCGCGCACGCCGGCCTCGGTCTTCGGCCCCTTCTCCTGCCCCGCCACCTGATTCAGGTCGATCCGCACCTTGCCTGCAGCGAGGTTGGCCCGTGACCAGCGCAGCGCCTGGAGTTCCCCGGGCCGGACGCCGGTCTCCAGCCAGAACTGGACGGTGGGCCACTCGTCGGGCCGCGCCGCGGCGACCAGCTGGGCCCGCTCTGCCTCGGTGAACGGGTCGACCACGTACTTGCTGTCGGTCGCCGTTTGCTTGAGCAGCTTGGTCAAGGCAATCCGCTCGAACGGGTCGAACTTGATCAAGTCGTCGTTGAGCGCGTCCTCGAAGACGCTCCGGAAAGGCGTCAGCAGGTTGCGAGCGAACTTGGCCGTTACGGCCAGGTCGCTGATCCAGGCGCGCAGCATGCTCGGCGTCACTGAGCCGATGGCCTTGGTCCGCCAGTGCTTCATGCGCGTGCTGGTGAGCGCCTTGACGTAGCCGTCGTGCGTGCTCTGCGCCAGGGTTCCATTGGCGACCTGCGAGGCGTAGGTCTCGATCTGCTTGTCGATCAGCTTGCCAAGCAGCACGTGCTTTGGCAGCTCGTCGAACTGGGCCGCGCGCTGGCTCTCCGGAAAGTGCTCGGTGTATCGAAACTCGTCGTCAGCGATCTTGCGCTGGATCTCGGCCCGCAGGCCGGCCGCATAGGCCAGCGCGCTCTTGGTGATGCTGCAGGGCGGCAACAGCTCCCGGCACTCGACGCCGCGGAAGCTGAAGGCGATCTGGATCCGCTCCTCGGTCTTGAACTTCCGAATGCTCACGCCGCGAGGGGCTGTGAGGGCTGCGCTTGCCGTCGCACTCTTGCGGAAGAAGCAGTCGACGGTCGGCGTGATCACGACGATGTCAGAGCCGATCGCAGCCGCGGTGACGACGGCGACGCCGGCACCAGCCAGTGACAGCTTCTGCGAAGTGCCGGGCGTGGCGACCGCCAGCGTGTACTCGATGTTGTTCATTCCGAAGCCTTTCGAATTGCGTAGAGCAAGATGTCTTGACCGTCCTTGCCGGCCTCGCGTTTCACACCCTCCAGTTCAAAGCCCAGCGACTCAGCGAACCTTGCTGCTTGGGTCCATGTCGCCAGGACGGTGCACTCGATGCGCCGCGTCGTCTGAAGCGCGTTGCCCCGGACTGTGCGGCAGAAGCGGAGAAGTTTTTTCCACGATTGGTGCGACATGGCGGGCGCCGCGACGAGCCACGCGGTCAGGGTCCATGCGTTGCTCTTCGACAGTCCTAGGATCGCCACAGGTCGGCCGCCCTGATAGAGCGACCAGGCTGCGCCATCCGTCTGCCAGCGGTTCACCGCGAAGATTTCGGGGTCACAGAGCCCCGCGAGAGACGCGAGGCACTCACGATCCTCGTCTCTCATGCCGGCGCAAACCAGCACGGCGTCGGCGAGCGTGAGCTGCTGGAACACTACTGGGGGCCCAGAGCGAAATAGTAGATCGACAGCGCATCGAGCTCGAAAGCTTCATCGCGCGAGTGCCTGAACACCGGGGCGAACGCAGGCGCCATGACCTCGATCGGCTGCATGTCACCCGGCCGCGTGTCGCCCGTGATCGTCTGCGGCACGGATTCCTTGGCCAGGTCGCGCGGGTCGTACTTCATCGAGAAATCCATGCTGCCCACCGCCACCAGGTCGGCGCCCCAGACCTGTTTGTTGATCCCCGGCGTCTTCGCGTCCTGGAAGGCCATCTGGATCTCGACCGGGACCAGCTGGTTCCCGTCGGTGTACTGCAGAGCGCTGACCTCGTAGAGGGTGTCGGTCGATCGGACGTAGACCCGGCCGTCCAGCGTTGCCAGCGCGGAGATGCGAACCGGGAAGGTGTACTCGCTCCAGCAGGCGATCTTCGAAGACTTCGAGTAGGTGTAGGCCCAGACCTTGGAGTGGTCGCCCATGTCCATCACGAGCCAGTACTGGCCCAGCTGGTGGATCCAGACGCCGAACGAGTCGTAGGGGTCGGCCGCGGCATTCACTGCCGCCACGTCGGGCACCACCAGCTTGTCGATCGGGACGCCGACGTCGTTGTCGTCGATGCGGTTGGTCTGTGCCTGCACGGTCATCGTCCGCAGGCCGTAAGGAGACAGGAACATCAGATCGTTGGAGAACGGCGCGAGCGACAGAGGCGCCTGCGTGCCGACGCCGGAGATCCGCTTGCTCAGCACGTTCGCCGCGGGGTCGACCGCCACGTTCCAGATCTGCGCCTGCTCCGAGAAGAAGACGACAAGCGATTCCTGGAAGGTGCCGACCGCCGTGCATGCGCTCTTGGTGTCCGACTGAAGGCCAGCCGGCAAGAAGCCCGCATCGCTCGCCGTCGTCCAGTCGCGCGGGTCTCCGGCCTTGCAGTAGCGCACGTTCTCGCAGCCGATGGCGAAGACCCGGCTCGCCGCCTTGGTGACGGAGTTCGACTGAGGGCAGTTTGCGTCCGTGATGGGCGTGGTCGGGTTCGCGTCGACGTAGTGGTGCCAGGTCACGCGGTTGGCATAGCGCGACACGACGTAGGGGTAGCCGTTGAACAGGTCAGCGTAGAGCACGCGGTCCAGGTCCGCGCCGGCCGCCGCCGCGGGCTTGTCGAGCTCGATCACGTCGCAGATGGAGGGCGGTACGAAGGCCGAGCCGCGGTCAACGAACAGCTTCAGCCGGCCGCTGATCGCTTCCAGGCCGTGCGAGCCCGTGAGGCCCGACACCACGGGCTTCAGCGCCGGCCGCTTGGCGATGCGCTTGCCCAGCGTGACATAGGCATTGCGCAGCACCCATAACCAACCAGCAGGCCAACTACCCGTGGCGCTCGGCTCATGACGGCCTGGCCCTCGACGAAGACCGCCTGATCCAGAACGGCATCGTCATCACCGACGACAAGGGCCCGACCAACGCCAGCCAGGCCGAGAAGATCCAGCTGACCAACCTGTTCGAAGAGCAGATGGAAGTGCTGCGCCTCGGCTTCCACCCTGATCTTCGGCTACGCCTTTGCACCGCAGATCGCCGCGGTCGTCGCTCCCTACGTCCTGATCATGGTGGCAGCTGTCGCCGGCTCGGCCATGCGCCTTGGCCAGATCGGCGCCACGCCGCGCGGCGGGTCGTTCTGGCTGGTCTTCTATTCGACCCTGATTGCGATGTGCTTCACGGTGCCCCTGGCGGCCTACAGCGCATCGAAGCTGACCGGCGTCAGCGAAGCCGGTCTCTACGGCTTCGTCTCCTTCGCTCTGGGCTACATCGGCGACCAGTGGCCACGGGTGCTCAAGTTCCTGGGCGGGCTGGTCAAGGCTGGTCTTGAGCTGGTCGTGAAGAAGGGGGCAGGGCAATGAGCACCGTCTACACCCTGGCCGGGCTGAACTTCATCATCTGCATCGGCATCGCGAGCTCGTGCATCTGCCGGCTGGGCGCGGGCGACAAGCGGGTGCTGCGGCGCATCCGTGCCTTCTACCAGGCGTCGCTCGCCATCTCGATCACCGCCGCCCTCGGCCCGGTGCTTCCCATGTGGCTGCGCTTCTGGCCCGACATCGTGACCACGATCTTCGCGGGCGTCGTGTTCTTCGGCTTCCTGTGCGATGCGTACCGCTGGCGCCACGGCGCGCCGGCCGATGTGAAGAGCGATCACGCCCCGCTGTCTGAACTGCCGGAGATCAAGCCATGAAGACTCTAGTCCCTGAGGACTTCCAGCGCGCGGCCGATGCGCTGGGCGTCGATGTGCCGAGTATCAAGGCGGTGGCGCAGATCGAGGCGCCGAACGGCGGCTTCCTCTCCACTGGCGAGCCGACGATCTTGTTTGAGCGCCATGTCTTCAGCGAGCGCACGCAGGGTCGCTTTGACGCCACGCACCCGGACATCTCGAACCCCACCCCAGGCGGCTACGGGCGCACCTGGGAGCAGCATGCACGCCTCGCAGAGGCTGCGGCCCTTGACCGCACCGCAGCGCTCGAAGCAACTTCCTGGGGCAAGTTCCAGATCATGGGCTTCAACCACCAGACAGCCGGTTTCATGACACTGCAAGGTTTCATCAACGCGATGTACGCCAGCGAGGGGAAGCAGCTCGACGCATTCATCTCGTTTCTGAAGAACGACCGCGGCGGCGTGATGCAGCGCGCGCTCAAGGCGAAGGACTGGGCCACCTTCGCGAAGAACTACAACGGCCCCAGCTACGTGAAGAAAAACTACGACGAGCGACTGCGGGACGCCTACCGGGCGCTCGCATGACGGCGGCCGTGCGCGCTCTGCTGGTGAACTGGAAGCTGCTGCTGATCGTCGTGCTGCTCGCCGCGGCCTTCTTCTACGTCCAGCATCTTGAGCGATCGGCCGACTCCGCCGGCTACGCGCGATCGCAGGCCGAGTACGCCGCCGCGGCCGAGCTGCAGCGTGAGAGCAACCGCGGCCGCGCACACCAGGCCGAGGTCAAGGAAGCGGCGCAGACCGTCTACCGCGACCGCTACATCACCCGCACCGTGAAGGAGATCGAATATGTCACCCAGGACCTTGCTGCCTGCCCTGTGCCTCCTGCTGCTGTGCGCATGCTCAACGACGCCGCCAAGTGCGCCAGCGAAGATCGACCCGCCTCCTGTGGGGCTCACGGCGGAGTGCGCTCGGCCGGCTGATCTGCGGCCACTGGCCAACGCGCAGGACCTGGCGGCCTGGGCCGTCGAATGGATCGGGGCCTACGGGTGCGAGCGCTCGAAGCGCGCTGGGCTGATCGAGGCGTGGCCCCGCTGATCCTTCGTCCCATTCCCATCAGCCCCTGGCGCTTCGGTGCAGGACGGCGTGCAGGCCTATTGCATGCATCCTTGCGCACGCGCACAGTGATCGGATGAAGCAAGTGATGAGTATCCGACGAATGGTCGAGCTGTCGAACGCAGGTGGCAGTCCGTCTGCCGACGAGGCACTGGTTGTCCTCGCTGCCGTAATCGACCGTCTCGACACGAGCAGCGCCACCTATGAGGCCGATATCGAGGCGCTGATAGGCGTGGGTTCGGCGGTGTGGACGCTCAGCGGGCCGGGCAATGAACACGCTGGGTCGAGCCTTCGGTAGCCTGGGCCCGGGAAAAAACCACACAGGCCCGGCGCAGGGAGTGAGTGAAACGCTACGCGTCGATTGCCACCGGCGTGCCGTCGACAGCGATCAGCGCGCCCGGCGCTGCATCGTTGATCTCAATCGCCACACCCATGAAACGTGCTGGGTCGACCTGGGTCGCCTCGGTCTCGGTCTTCGTCATCTTCCGCCGGCGCATCAGGTCCGCGTGCTGCGAGGTCGACAGGACGAGCTTCTGCGGGTACTTGTTGTCGTGCGCTTTCCAGTGCGCAGACAGGGCCTTCGTGATCGCGTCGTAGATGTTGCTCATGCTGGCATTGTCGACGGCGCTGCTCGAGGCCTGGGACGCTGAATGCGCGCCGCTTCCCACCAGCCCCTGGCGCTTCGGCGCTGGGGGCGCTTTTTGCGTTGTGGGCCGGCTGGTCTTTCAGCTTTGTTCAGCGTTGACTGAATGCTCGAAGGTACGTCGCAGCTCAAGGAGCGCGCTCTCAGTCGTGTCCATCATGTCGGCCACCTCTTCGGGGGTCAGCTGAGGATACCCAGGCGTCGCGCGGAGAAAGTGATCCAGCTTTTCGCACGCAGACACCCAAGCGAGAGCAGCGACCTTCTGGTCTAGAGTGAGGTGGGGGTTGTTCTGTGGCATTCCGGGATACTAGCTCCGCGGTTGGCGGGCTAGGAAAATAGACGGCCGGTCGGAAGACGTGCCATCGCGCGAGGGTGAATGGTTGCTGCAGCCACTCAGTGCTCGAACAGCACGGCGCGAAGATGGTCCCCAACGGTGTCGTCTGGACATGATGGGTTCTCGTAGCCGTCAGCCACGCCAGCGCACAGGCTCACGACGCCGGCGCAGAGTTCCAGCACGTTCTGGTCGAGCTTGTCGCCCGGCTGGATCAGGCCACACTGCACGGCCAGGGCTGTGAACTTGGTCACCGGGTCGTGCAGGTCGTCCTGAGCTGCGCCCACGGGATCGGCGTCTTCGTTCTCGATCATGGTGCTCCTACGGTGGATGGAAAGGTTGTACGGTATTCATGCGGCGGAGGCGTCACTTCAACCGGCGGCGCGGGCATGCACCACCACACCTGCGGCGGGTCGGGCTGCTGGTAGCCGACTGCCTCGATGGCCCCGTAGATCAGGATGCCGCCATTCTCGATCTTCTTGATGCTCGCGTGGATTAGGGGCTCGATGACGTCGACGCGGGTGCGCTCGGTCTCAAACAGCCTGGCGACGGCGCGTGGGTAGAACTTGCGGCGGTCGTCGCCGAAGAACAGCCAGCCCGGGTAAGGGCGGCTCTGCACTACGTCCCGCGGCAGCTTCTTGCCCGCCTCGCGCAGGACGTAGACGACGCAGTGCATGGCTGGTCAGAAAGGCACATCGGAGCTCGGTAGCCCGAACTCGGGAGGCGGGGCAGGCTCCTCCGCGCGCGCGGTTTCCAGCGGGTCGGCGTCATCGCCGGCATGAGCGGGATAGAGGTCGTCGTTGTACTCGCCGGCTTCTGGGTACAGACGGCGCGCGACGGCTGCAGGGTCCTCGTCTCCATGCTTCGCGGCCACAGCCGGGCCGAAGACGTTGAAGCCCGCCATGCGCAGGTCCTCGGGGTCGTGCTCGAGCTCCTGCCAGGTGTTGGCGAACACAAAGACCCAGGCTTCCAGGTCGGATAGCTCGCGGCCGCGATACGAGATCGGGGTGGGGGATTGCCACATGGTCATCTCCTGAAGTGGCCCTCCACTGTATCCGGATACTGTACGGGCATCCAGTAGTTTGCTACGATCGATCCATGGACACCGATCGCGGAACCGGCATCCTGGACACTGTGCCCGGTCAGTTCGTGGTGCGCGCCATGTACTCGCTGCCGCCGGCGGGAGAGGTCCAGCCGCCCGAGGCGTCGCTGGAGATGTTCGTGCCCAGAGTGGGCCGCGTGCGCTTCACGTTCGAGCTCGCCGGCCCGGTTCCACACAAGCGTGCGCATTGGTGCTGGCAGGCGAAGTCCGCCGACTTGCTGCCGGGCAGGGCCTGAGTAAGCTGCGGCCATGTGCAATCGCTATATCCCTCCCGAGGTGGCCGAGATCGAGCGTTTCTGGAGCCTGCCCCGGGCGCATCAGCCTGACCTGTGGCCGCGCGAGATCTTCCCCCGGGCGCCGGGCCCGTTCATTCGCCGCCGGCGGGACGCTGTGGGCTACGAGCGCGAGCTCGTCGTCGGGCAGTGGGGCCTGATCCCCTGGTTCGCCAAAGAGCCGAAGCTCAAGTTCCCCACGAACAACGCGCGCAGCGAGGAGTTGGAGGCGAAGGCCAGCTACAAGGACCCTTGGAAGCGCGGTCAGCGCTGCATCATCCCGGCCGCCACCTTCGACGAGCCTAACTGGGAGAGCGGGAAGAACGTGTGGTGGCGCTTCCGCCGCGCGGATGGCGCGCCTTGGGGACTGGCTGGTCTGTGGAACACCTGGACCGACAAGGCCACGGGTGAGGTTCACGAGAGCTACACCATGCTCACGGTGAACGCGGACGCTGACCCGCTGATGAGCCGCATGCACAAGCCCGAGCCGAAGCTGGCGGCCGACAAGCAGGACAAGCGGAGCGTGATCCCGCTGCAGCCGGGCGACTTCGACCAGTGGCTCGAGGGGACGGTCGAGCAGACGAAGGTGCTGATGCGGTTGGCGCCGACCGAGGTGTATGGAGCCGGGCCGATGGAGCCCTTGCAGCAGGCGCTGAAGTAGCGCGCTCTACAGCCCAGTCCAGTCGATCCACTTCGGCTCAAGCAACGAGCCCTGCCGGGCAACACCTCAGAAACAGAAACGGCCCGCTAAGCGGACCGTTTCAGGGGAAATGGGTAGCTGCGTTCCTGAGTTATCCGCCGGAGCCACCGCCGTTGTGGAGCTTGAACTTCATAGAGGATTCCTTTCCGTGGTTGAGGGAAGCGAGGGAGTAGAGGCTATCACAGCATCCATGCCCTTGCCAGCAACTTCTGTTACGTTCTGTGGCAGCTTCGCTGGCGACCACCAGAACGCAACAGACTGGTGAGGAAGCATGCCGTTGTCTAGCGACCACTCATGTAGGGATTCGTCCCGTTTCCTGTACTTCAGCTTGGATGAGTTGTTGGCGGTTGCGTCCAGTTTCAAGCCCCCTCCGGGAACAATTACAGCGAGTTTCAGCTTCTCTGTGGGAAGCATAGAGCACCAAACCTCTGTGTCGAATAAGTTCTTCAAAAAATATGCTTCGGTCGCAACCTCAATGTTTTCACGAATTCCGAGCGTGACCATTTTTTGAAAGACTAATGAAGTTCGATCATCTGCGCCCGCTCTAATTGCCTCGCCTGGGTTAATATGCTCCTCCCACTCGGTTTGACCCTGACGTTTAGTGGCAAACCTAGTGATTGCGCATTCTTTGTTTAATTCAGGAAGAGGGGGTAGTTCAATATATACGCCGAAGTTATGTGTTATTGACCCCATTGTTATATTGCATGCTTCATATCGTGACGACTGAGATACCCTTATCAACGAAGCAGAGGGGTAGTTTGGATGTTGTACGGAAGGGTTGTCGATCATCTCAAGCTTGTAGGTGACCTCGGCGTTGTCCCTTCCAACTTTTGAATCGAACAGTGAAGTCTGAAGCTCAGCGCGGACGCTTGGTGATATCTGTCGTCTAAATATCGCCATGAAAAGATCTTTATTTATCTCTTCAATCTGAAGTTTTGTTTGCGCCTCATGACGGGCTTTCGAATACCTTTCTAGTACAAAAATCAGCACGATCGCAACTAGGCCTGCGAAGCCCAACTCCTTGAGAACGGTGCGTATCCAATAGGGGAATTCTGAGAACCATTCGTGGTGGCTGCCAACTACAAGGATGACGGATAGCGCAAAAACTATTAGCAGATGCTCGCGTGCACTTATGCGAATTGCGTCGAGACTCATCGCGTCGGTCTTTATGTCGTTTTGTTGCCTTTTCTGTCTTACCCAGCGGTAGATTAATAGAACGAGAGCGACCACACCTACTAACGCAAGTACGACTATCGAAAGTTCGACTAGCCTCGGGAATGTTTGCATAGGGTTTCTCAGTTTTGTGTAGTGGCGAGGATACGCCAAATGTCTCTGCCTGTTACGTATCGGCGGGTGGCTGTGCGCTTAAAGCTTCGATCAGCCACTACCTCAAGATGGCTGCTTAGCTGAAGGGCGTGAGAACGGGCAGTTCAAGGGTGACGAAGAGAACGCGGATCCATTGGGTGAGGCATGGCGCACCGACGTAGAAATCGGTTTCACTCGGATTGCTACGGACTACTAGGTAACGGTTTTGGCGCTAAGCTTTTGTCATGACCGATTACTTCCGCTCCGTCTCTGTCCGGGTCACCGAGCCGGTGCGGGGCCGCTTCTACTGGGCCATAGTCGAAAACTTGGGCGTCGCGACCAAATTCAATGAGCTGGCGACAGCTGCTGCGCACTTCGACACCTGGGAGGCGGCGCGCCAGGCCGGCGTAGCTGAGCTGCGGCGGCGCGAGCCCGAGTTGTGGGGGACGCCGTCGGCAAGTCGGGCGCCCGATGCTGGCTAAAAGCACAGTGGCGCGGCGCGGCTCAAATTCGCACGTGATTCGCACGCGCAACGCGCAGCCCACGGTATAGCTAGAGCGGATGGGGGTTCAAATCCCCCCAGCTCCACCATTCATGACGACGCCTGCCACTGGGAAACCACTGGCAGGCGTTGTGTTTTTCGGGATCGGATGGTCGCTGTCGGGAAGGCGATTCGCACCGGTTTCGCCTGCGGCAAGGGTGACCGCCTCGAGCCGCGGCGCTCGGGGGATCTGACATCACTTCGGGATGACCTCGATCGGGGTGCGCAGCCCTACGGCACTGCGCGGGCAGAAACCGATCAACCGATGAACGCAAGGCTGAGCAGCATGGTCAGCGCGATCACTGTGACAAACACCGCCAGTTCCTTCATGGCCGCCCGCGGTGCCTCTTCTCCAAGCCGTCTTCTTCTCGGTGACTGGGGCTTCATGTGCAATCTTTTTACTTACCTATTTGCGATGGTAGGTAGTTTGTTGCAGCGCGTCCCTCCCATGTTCATGGGAGGTCTTCCAACCGACCGCGGCGATTCAGGCGGAACTCAGCTGCAGCCGCGCGCGGCGCACTGCCGGCGCGCCTCTTCGACTTCGGCCTGAAGTTCGCGGGCGCGGGTTTCGCACCGCGTCGCCGCCGCGGCGGCTTCCGTGGCGACCGACGGCTCGAGCACGGCGCCGGCGAGATTGTGGTGGGCTCGCGCGCGGTTGGACAGGATCTCGCGCTGCTGGCGATCGCAGGAGTTCCGATGGCGGGAAAGATCCTCGATCCTGTCGCGCAGCACATCGGTCGCGTCGGTCCGAAGCCGCTCGGCTTCGGCTTCCTTGAGTGGCTGTTGCAGGGCCGGGCCCGGCGCGCCCTCGCCGGGTTTGCGCGCCTCGGCCAGGGGCTGGATGGCGGTTTGGGCCTGCGAGCGTTCGCAAGGCGCTTCCTGAAAGCTGGTCGACCCGCCGGTGCCGACGCATGGGTGGCGTGCCCATGAGGACTGGGTGGCGAGCACGAACAGGGCGGCGATCAGGTAGCGCATGAAATTTCCTCGTCTTTAGGCTGCACTGTAGTGGACGCGTGCGTGCCTGCGGGCGGGCGGCCCCGTCCGCCTCCAGGCCGCCGGCGCGGCGTCGTGTCGTGTCGGACCGCGTGGCCTGCCGATGTCACGCCGGGTCATCGTCGCGCGCAGGCGCGGTTCGGGGCGTAACCTTCCGCTGGGCCATCAAGGCGAGCACCCCGGCGGGAACCGGCCGGCAGCCACAGTGTCTTGCATGTTCCATGTGCCAAGCCATCCGTTGCGCGACGGTTGGAGACTTGGGCATGGGATGGGCTTCGTGCCAAACGCGGTTCATCTTCCCTCCAATCCTCTGGGGCGGCAGCAATGCGAGTCCAGTCTAGGTGGTCTTCGGCGTGGGGGGCTTGACGGCGGTCAATTCGATCCGCGCACCCGCAAACCCGTCCACGACGCCTGCGGACACAGGGCGCGTTCGCACGCGTAGGGCCCTTGCTGCCCGCCTTGTCGGCCTGCGCAGGGCCCGTCATGTGACGCCGGCCTACAGCCATTTCGTTTTCATTGAAAACAAAATGACTACATGGAAATCCTGGATGACGAAGAGCTGGCCTCTGCGGCGTATGTGCTGCGGATTCGTGCCGCCCATGGCGATCGCGAGGCCTTGCGCGAAGCCGAACGGCTCGAAGGGATCCTGAAGGCCCGGCTCGGTCCCACGCCTTCGGGCCATGCGCCGCTGGAGGCCGGGCAGGGCGAGCGCAAGCCATGGTGGCGCTTTTGGTCGTGATGTGTGGATGGAGCCGGAGCTAGCGCCATGGATTGGGTGCCATTGGCCTGGGTCGCGTTGGGCGCCACCTTCTCCGCCAGCTGTTTGGGCCTCTACGCGCGGCTCAGCGCCGCGGCGAGGGCGTTCGACCGGGACCTGATGCTCCTTGCGGCGGTGGGTGCCTCGCTGGGAGTGCTCACGGCTTCGAGGCCGCAATGGATGTGGTGAGGGGGCCAGCCGCCTCAGCACGCGGGGCCGTCGCTCAGGGGCGCTCGGGCTGGAGCTCGCCCGCATAGCACTCGGGGCTCTGCTCGCTGCCTTGCACGCAGTCCGAGTGCCGGTAGAGCGCCTCGATCTCGAGCACCGGGACCGGCTTGCCCACCACGTGCTGCGAGCCGACCACCCGGCCTCCGATGCTCAGCAGGGTGAACGGCGCCACTAGGTTTCGGTCGTAGTCCCCCGGGCCGCAGGCGACGAAGTACTGCGGGTCGCGGGACCACTGCAGCACCTGCCGCGCATCGAAGGTGGCGTGCAGCAGCGTGAAGCATTGGCGTGCGCCTTCGCGCGCCTCGATGGTGTGGATGCCGCCGCTCCAGCGCACCCGCGTGCCCTGGGCCGAAGGCGACAGCGCCTGGGCGGGCAAGAGGTCTGCCACCGGCGCTTGCGGCTTTGTGGCGGCGATGGGGGAAGAGGGGGCGGCGCGATCGGTGGGTGTGGCGCAAGCCGCGAGCAGGACACAAGCGCCAAGGATGGCGCAGAGGCGTGGAGGTCGGTGAGGTGGCATCGTTTCATCCTAGCGCGGCGATGACGCGCTGCTCGTGAAAGTGCACGACGCCGACGACATCGAATTTATAATTCGAATTACTGCTCTGAAAACCTGTAGCGCCACGCATCGGGCTCGCGCGCGGTGGCAGGAGTGCCGAAAGCAGACCGTGAGATTTGTCGTCATTCCCGAATCGAAGAATTGCTGGATCTGGGAGCTCCGCAGCGCGCAGGATTTCCTCGTATTGAGGAGCCCGGGCAGCTTTACCGCCAAGTTCCAGGCCGTGGCCCAGATCGAGGCCTTGCGGCGCGCCATCCACGTCGCCGGCATCTACGATCTGGTGGGCGCCCGGGTGGACGCGCAGGCGGTGCGGGTCACGTCCTAGCACCCCGTGGTGCCCAGCCCTGGGGCAGGCGAGGGCCCGATGGCACCGAAAGGAGGCCGCCGCGCTCGTTGTTGGCGTTGCCGTTCAGGCACGTCGCTTGCATGAGCAGCTTGTCGCGCCGGCCATGCCGCGGTGTGCAGCTCCGCATAAACCCGGATGCGCTGCCTCACCCCGGTGTATAAAGTGCGGCATTCGATCGCGGCACCGCCCGGTTCGTGCAAGCTGAAGCCCCAAGGATGCGGCCGCAGCCCAGAGACATCGTCAGTCCCGCTCTCTTCTGACCGCCAACGTCGTCGGTCCTTGTCTTGCCGGCATCTCGTCCGGTAACCCCCCGTCTCTCCCTCCTTCCGCGCCATGCTTGGCGCAGGCCCGCGTTCGCTTCGGCGACGCGCATGCCTGTGCGCGTGCGCATGTGCCGGCGTCGGCAGGGGAGGCGGACACCCCAAGGAAACAACATGACTTCTTCCCGTCGCCAATTTCTAGGCACCGCCGCATCCACCGCCTTCGCCTCCGCGCTCTCGCTGCGCGGCCTCGACGCCTTCGCCGCCGAAGACAAGATCAAGGTCGTCGGCATCTACGACCTGTCGGGCGGCCTCGACATCTATGGCAAGCCCGTGGTCGACGCGCTGCGCTTCGCCGCCGAGGAGATCAACCAGAAGGGCGGCCTGCTGGGTCGGCAGATCGACTTCATCCACTACGACGCGCAGTCGAACATGCAGCTCTATGCGCAGTTCGCGCAGCAGGCGGCGCTCAAGAACAAGCCCGCGGTCGTGATGGCGGGCATCACCTCGGCCTCGCGCGAGGTGGTGCGGCCGGTGCTCGACCGCTTCAAGACGCTCTACTTCTACAACAACCAGTACGAAGGCGGCGTCTGCGACGGCAACTACTTCGCCGCCGGCGTGACGCCGGCGCAGACGGTGCAGAAGCTCGTGCCGCATGCGATCAGGAAGTGGGGCAAGAAGGTCTACATCGTCGCGGCCGACTACAACTACGGCCAGATCGTCTCCTCGTGGGTGAAGAAGTACGCGGCCGAGGCGGGCGGGCAGACCCTTGCGGTGGAGTTCTTCCCGCTGGACGTGACCAACTTCGGCGCCACCATCTCCAAGATCCAGGCGGCCAAGCCGGACTTCGTGTGGTCGGCGCTGGTGGGCGGCGCCCACATGTCCTTCTACCGCCAGTGGAAGGCCGCCAACATGGCCGGCAAGCTGCCGATCGCATCCACCACCTTCGCCGGCGGCAACGAGCACATCGTGCTGTCGCCCGAGGAGTGCAACGGCATCCTGATCTGCCAGAACTACCTGCAGGAGCTGCCGGGCGCGGCCAACCAGGACTTCGTGGCGCGCTTCCACAAGCGCTACGGCGCCGACTACCCCTACATCACCGAGCTGGCCATGGGCGCCTACCAGGGCTTCATGCTGTGGGCCGAGGGCGTGCGGCGCGCGCAGAGCATCGACCGCGTGAAGGTGATCGCGGCGCTCGAGTCCGGCGTGGTCATCGACGCGCCGAGCGGCAAGGTCGGCATCGATCCCGTCACCCACCACTGCACGCTCGACGTGCACATCGCCGAGGTACGCGACCGCAAGCTCAACCTGGTCGAGAGCTTCCCGCAGCAGCCGCCGGCCGACACGGCCGCGGTCTGCGACCTGCGCAAGAACCCGAACGACGCCAAGCAGTACACGATCAAGTTCTGAGCGCGACCGATCCATGGACCTCGCAGCCATCTTTTCCATCGAGGTCGTGGGCGCCATCGCCACGCTGGTGCTCATGAGCATCGGCCTGGCGGTGGTGTTCGGGATGATGAAGATCATCAACCTGGCCCACGGCGAATTCATGATGCTCGGCGGTTACGTCGCCATCCTTGCCACCAACCGCTTCGGCGTGCCGATCTGGCTGTCGATGCTGCTGCTCGCGCCGCTCGTCACCGGCCTGTTCGGCGTGCTCGTCGAACGGCTGCTGGTGCGGCATCTCTACGGCCGCATGATCGACACCATGCTCGCGACCTGGGGCCTGAGCCTGGCGCTCGTCGGCCTCGCGACCATGGTCTTCGGCAACACCACGGTGGGCATCTCCTCGCCCTTGCCGGGCTTCGCCATCGGACGCTTCCAGGGCAGCGGCTACACGCTGTTCGTGATCGCCGTGGCGGTGGCGGTGCTGGCCGGCCTGTGGCTGCTGTTCCGCTTCACCGACCTCGGGCTGTGCGCGCGCGCCTCGATGCAGAACGCCGCCATGGCGGCCGCGCTGGGCGCCAACCCCGGGCGCATCTACACGCTGACCTTCGGGCTCGGGGCGGCACTGTCCGGTCTGGGCGGCGCGGTGCTGGCGCCGGTGTCGGGCGTGATCCCGACCATCGGCGCGAGCTACATCGCCAAGGCCTTCATCACGGTGATCGGGGGAGGCAGCGCCGTGATCACCGGCAACCTCGCGGCCTCTGGCCTGTTCGGCGCCGTGAGCCAGGCCGTGACCTTCGCCACCACGCCGGTGTTCGGCGAGGTCGCGCTGCTGCTCGCGGCCGTGCTGCTGATCCGTCTGCTGCCGCAAGGCATCACCGGCCGCTTCTTCAAGAAATCCATCTGATGACCCACGCTTCTTCTCTGCGATCCTGGGGACTGGCGGCTGCCGGCGCGCTGTGCGTGGCCGGCGTGCTGCTGGCCCCGCAGGTCACCGACACCTTCGCGCTGCTGGCGCTCACCGTCTACCTGGTGATGGCGATGCTCGCGCTGAGCCTGGCCTTCGTCTGGGGCTTCGGCGGCATCCTGTGCTTCGGCCAGGCCGCCTTCTTCGGGCTCGGCGCCTATGCCTATGCGATCGGCGCGATCAACTTCGGCCCCGGCGTGGCGGCGCTGCTGTTGTCGGTGGCGGTGCCGGCGGTGTTCGCCGCGCTGCTCGGCTACTTCATGTTCTACGGCCGCATCAGCGATGTGTACCTGGGCGTGATCACGCTGGCCGTGACGCTGATCCTGTTCAACCTGGCCAACTCCACCTCGGGCTCGGAGTACCGCATCGGCGAAGCGCTGCTGGGCGGCTTCAACGGCATTCCGTCGATCCCGACGCTGACGCTGCCGGGCCACGACAGCCCGCTCGAGCCCGAAGGCCTGTTCCGGCTGGTGGGGCTGCTGCTGATCGCCGCTTACGTCGGGCTGCGCCTGCTGCTGCGCACGCGCTTCGGCCAGGTGGTGGTGGCGGTGCGCGAGAACGAGCGCCGGGCCGAACTGCTGGGCTACGACGCCCGGCTGCACAAGCTGCTGGCCTTCGCGCTCGGCGGCGCGATCGCCGGCCTGGCCGGCTGCCTGTACGCCAACTGGGGCGCCTTCGTGAACCCCGGCGTGTTCAGTCTCGCGCAGTCGGCCCAGATCATCATCTGGGTGATCGTCGGCGGCCGCGGCACGCTGATCGGTCCGATGATCGGCTGCGTCGGCATCCAGTGGATGGTGACCGCGCTCGGCGGCCAGCAGACGGTGGACACCGGGCTGGTGCTGGGCGTGGTGCTCGCGGCCTTCGTGATGCTGATCCCGCGCGGCATCGCGCCCACGGTGATGGGTTGGTTCGCGCCGCGCGCGCGGCCCGTCGCCACCGTCCCGGAGCGCGTGCGATGAGCGCCCCGCTGTTGCAGACCCGGCGGCTGGGCGTGAGCTTCGGCGGCGTGCATGCGGTGCGCGAAGTGGACTTCGATCTCGCCGAAGGCGAGCTGCGCTGCCTGATCGGCCCCAACGGCGCCGGCAAGAGCACCTTCTTCAAGATGCTCAGTGGCCAGCAGCTGCCCGACCGCGGCGAGGTGTTCTTCCGCGGACGGCGCATCTCCGGCCTGGCGGCGCACCAGATCGCGCGCCTGGGCATCGGCATCAAGACCCAGGTGCCCAGCGTGTTCGACGGCCTCGACGTGCTGCAGAACCTGCACCTCGCGGCCCTGCGCGCGCAGCCCTCGGAACGCGCCGCGCGCGCCGAGGCGCATGCGGTGCTCGAGCGCGTCGGCCTGGCCGGGCGCGGCGATGCGCGCGTGGGGGAACTCGCGCACGGCCAGCGGCAGTGGGTCGAGCTGGGAATGATCCTGGCCTCGCGCCCGGCGCTGGTGCTGCTGGACGAACCGGCGGCCGGCATGACGCACCACGAGGTGCGCAAGACCGCGGCGCTGATCCGCGAGATCAACCGCGCCAGCACCGTGGTGGTGGTGGAACACGACATGGCCTTCATCCGGATGATCGCCGGCCGCGTCACGGTCTTCAACCGCGGCGAGGTGCTGGCCGAAGGCAGCTTCGACGACGTGGTGTCCGACCCGCGGGTGCGCGACGCCTATCTGGGCAACAAGCCCATCCATTCCAGCAACCAGGAGACCGACCATGCTTGAAACACGCGACCTGCGCGGCGGCTACGGCCGCGTGCCCGTGCTGCACGGCATCACGCTGGAGGCCGGCGCCCGCGAGATCACGGGCATCCTCGGGCGCAACGGCATGGGCAAGACCACCTTGCTCAAGGCCCTGATGGGCGAGCTGCCCGCCACCGGCGGCACGCTCGCGCTGGCCGGGCAGGACCTGACGCGCGCGCGTCCGCACGAACGCGCGCGCGCGGGCATCGGCTATGTGCCGCAGGGCCGGCAGATCTTTCCCTTCCTCACGGTGGCGCAGAACCTGCGCATGGGCTGCGCGAAGAACTTCGCGACGGCCGAGGCCACCATCGCGCGTGTGCTGCAGCACTTCCCGCGGCTGCAGCGGCTGCTGGAACAGCCCGGCGGCAGCCTGTCGGGCGGCGAGCAGCAGCTGCTGGCGCTGGCGCGCTGCCTGTGCGGCGATCCCAAGCTGATCCTGCTGGACGAGCCCACCGAGGGCATCCAGCCCTCGATCTGCGACGAGATCGTCGAGACCCTGCTGCAGCTGCGCGAGCGCGACGGCCTGGCGGTGGTGCTGGTCGAGCAGGACATCGAGTTCCTGTGCGCGCTGTGCGACCGGATCCTCGTCATCGACAAGGGTGTCTTCACCGGCGCCATCGATCCGCGCCAGACCTCGAGCGAAGAGATCGCGCGCCAATTCACCGACTTCCACGCCTGACGACATGCCCGTTCAACGTCCCACCCTTTCCCAGCTCGACGCGACCGCCCGGTCGCTGGGCCTGGCGCTCGACAGCGCCACGCTGAGCGAATACGACGCGATCCTGCAAGCCACCTTCGACGACTACGACCAGGTCGATGCGATGCCGCCCGAACTGCCCGCGGTGCATTACCCGCGCACGCCGGGGACCTACCCGACGGGCGCCGACAACCCGCTGGGCGCCTGGCATGTGCGGACCACCGTCGCGGGCCGCGCCGACGGCCCGCTGGCCGGCAGGACGGTGGTGCTCAAGGACAACATCTGCCTGGCCGGCGTGCCAATGATGAACGGCGCGTCGACGCTGCGGGGCTACGTGCCCGACGTCGACGCCACCGTGGCCACGCGCGTGCTGGACGCCGGCGGCACCATCGTGGGCAAGGCGCACTGCGAGTACTTCTGCGTCTCCGGCGGCAGCCACACCAACGCGATCGGGCCGGTGCAGAACCCGCGCAAGCCGGGCCACTCGGCCGGCGGCTCGTCCTCGGGCTGCGGCGCGCTGGTGGCCGCGGGCGAGGTCGACATGGGCATCGGCACCGACCAGGGCGGCTCGGTGCGCATTCCCGCCGCCTATTCGGGCTTCGTCGGCATGAAGCCCACCTGGGGCCTCGTGCCCTACACCGGCATCATGCCGATCGAGATGACGCTCGACCACGCGGGCCCCATGACCGCCACGGTGGCCGACAACGCCTTGCTGCTCGAGGTGCTGGCCGGTCCCGACGGGCTCGACCCGCGCCAGGGCGCGCCGGCGCCCGACACCCGCTACGGCGACACGCTGCGCGCGGGCTGCCAGGGCCTGCGCATCGCCGTGGTGTGCGAGGGCTTCGGCTGGCCCAACGCCGAGGCCGACGTCGACCAGGCGGTGCAGCGCGCCGCGCAGCAGTTCGAGCGGCTCGGCGCGCAGGTCGAGACGGTCTCGATCCCGCTGCACCGACAGGGGCATGCCATCTGGACGCCGATCGCGGTGGAAGGCACGACCCAGCTGCTCAAGGGCTTCAACCACGGCTCGAACTGGAAGGGCCTGTACGTCACCAGCATGATGCGCGCGCAGCAGGACTGGCAGGCCCACAGCATGGACTTCCCGCACGACCTGCGCACCTGCCTGCTGGCCGGCGAGTACCTTTCGCAGCGCTACGGCGGGCGCTACTACGCGCAGGCGCAGAACCAGGCGCGGCGCCTGCGCGCGGCCTACGATGCGGTCCTGTCCCGCTACGATCTGCTGCTCATGCCCACGGTCCCGATGAAGGCTCCCGCACTGCCGGCACGCGACGCGTCCGCCACCGAGTTCGTCACGCGCGCGCTCGAGATGAACGCCAACACCGCGCCCTTCGACGTCACCGGCCATCCGGCGCTGTCGCTGCCCTGCGGCCAGTCGCAGGGCTTGCCCATCGGCCTGATGCTGGTCGGCGCCTTCCATGGCGAGGCCGCGATCTACCGCGCCGCCTACGCCTTCGAGCAGACTGGCCTGGGGAGCCCGGCGTGACGCCGGCCCGCGCACCGGCGCGCGAGGGCTGGAAGGTCGGGCTGCTGTTCTCCACCACCAGCCTCACGGCGGCGGTGGAAGCGACCCAGGCCCAGGCCACGCGCCTGGCCATCGAGGAGGTGAACGCCGCCGGCGGCATCGACGGCGTGCCGCTGTTGCCGGTGGCGATCGAGGCCGGCGCAACGCCCGAGGCCTACCGCGAGGCCGCGCTGCAGCTGTGCGACCTGCACCAGGTGCCGGTGATCTTCGGCACCCACATGTCGAGCACCCGCAAGGCGGTGCTGCCGGTGGTCGAGAGCCGCCGCACGCTGCTGTTCTATCCCACGCTCTACGAGGGCTTCGAGTACTCGCCGTTCTGCATCTACACCGGCGCCGCGCCCAACCAGAACTCGGTCCCGCTCGCGCGGCACATGCTCGAGCGGCATGGCGGCCGCGTGCTCTTCGTCGGCGGCCAGTACGTCTACCCGTACGAGTCGAACCGAATCATGCGCACGCTGTTCGAGCAGGCCGGCGGCAGCGTGCTCGACGAGATCTACCTGCCGCTGCAGAGCTCGCACGAGGACTTCATGGCGGTGATGGACCGGGTGCGCGCGCTGGCGCCCGACGCGATCTATTCCACGGTGGTGGGCAGCGACACGCTGCGCTTC
Organism: Variovorax sp. UMC13; assembly: GCF_014170375.1. Classification (GTDB taxonomy): domain Bacteria; phylum Pseudomonadota; class Gammaproteobacteria; order Burkholderiales; family Burkholderiaceae_C; genus Variovorax. Next base: position 107,512 of record NZ_LZZW01000023.1, read on the forward strand.
TACGAGGCCTACCAGAGCGCGGGCTTCGACCCGGCGCGGATGCCGATCGCGAGCCTGGCCACCAACGAGGCCGATGCCGCCGCGATGCGCCCCGGCGCAGCCGAAGGCCACCTCAGCGCCGCGCCCTGGTTCGCCACGCTCGACACCCCCGCCAGCCAGCGCTTCGTCGCCAGCTACGGCCAGCGCTTCGGTCCCGACGCGCCGATCACCGCGGGCGCCGAGGCCGCCTATTTCCAGGTCCACCTGTTCGCCGAAGCGGCGCGCCGCGCGGGGGGGGCGCAGCGTCCCGATGCGCTGCTGGAGGCGCTGGGCGGGCTGGGCTTCGAGGCGCCGCAGGGCCATGTGCGCATCGATGCCGAGTCCCACCACACCTGGCTGTGGCCGCGCATCGCGCGCATCGCGGCCAGCGGGCGCTTCGAGATCATCGCCAGCGCGAGCGAGGCCGTGCGCCCCAGCCCCTACATGATCGATCACACGCTCCAATCCGGCGTGCAGGGCGATGACAGCCAAGGCGCCTGAGCCGCGGCCGGCACCCGCGCTGCCCGCCGTCGGGCCCCTGCTGCACGAGCTCAACGGGCTGCGCGTGGCGGTGCTGCATCCGCTCGATGCCGAGGGCAGGGTGCTGATCTCGCACCTGCAGCGCATCGGCAGCGTCGTGACCCAGCGCTGGCCCGTGCCGCCACGGCTGGACGCGGATTTCGACGTGGTGATGCTGGCGATCGAGCTCGACCAGCGCCAGCCGACCACCGCCTTCGTCGCCTCGCGCAGCGAACTCAGCCCGCCGCTGATCGCCATCGTCGGCTACGAGAACCCCTCGATGCTGCAGCTGGTGCTCGAGAGCGGCGCGGTCTCGGTCATCGAGCGGCCGCTGCGGCCCTTCGGCCTGCTGACGCAACTGCTGATGGCGCGCACCCTGTGGCGCCAGCGCGCGGCCGCGCTGGCCCACATCCGCAAGCTCGAGGGCCGCTATGCCACGGTGTCCAAGCTCACCATGGCCAAGACGCTGCTGATCGCGCGCGAAGGGCTCACCGAGCAGGAAGCGCACCGCAAGATCCAGCGCCTCGCGATGGCCGGGCGCACCACCGTCGAAGAGGTCGCCGAGACGGTGATCGCGACCTATCCCTGAACGAACACCCGCGTTCGCTCTCTTTCATTTTTCCCGACACCTTCCAACAAGGGCCTCTCATCCATGTCTCCCTTCTCCTTCCAGACCGTTCCCCGCATCGTCATGCAGAGCGGTGCCGCCGCCGGCCTCGGGCCGCTGCTGGCGAGCCGCTTCGCGGTCGGCCGCGTCTGCGTGATCACCGACGCCTTCCTGCATCGCAGCGGCCTGCTCGCCCCGGCCCTCGAGAGCCTGCGGGCGCAGGGCTGGCAGGTGCAGGTGGTCGACGACGTGCAGGCCGACCCGCCGGACCATGTCGTCGAGACCGTCACCGCCCGGGCGCGCGCATTCGGCACCCAGGTCGTGCTCGGCCTCGGCGGCGGTTCGTCGATGGACGTGGCCAAGCTGGTTGCGGTGCTGCTGGGATCGACGCAGCCCCTGGCGCAGATGTACGGCATCGACAAGGTCGAGGGCGAACGCCTGCCGCTGGTGCAGGTGCCGACGACCGCGGGCACCGGCTCGGAAGTGACGCCGATCGCGATCGTGACCACCGGCGCGACCACCAAGAGCGGCATCGTCGCGCGGCAGCTCTATGCCGACATGGCGATCCTCGATGCGACGCTGACCACCGGGCTGCCCGCGGCCATCACGGCCGCCACCGGCATCGACGCGATGGTGCATGCGATCGAGGCCTACACCAGCCGCCACCTGAAGAACCCCCTGTCGGATCACCTGGCGCTGCTCGCGCTGCGCCTGCTGGCCGACCACCTCGTGCCGGCGTGCGAAGACGGCCGGAACCTGGCGGCGCGCGAGGCCATGCTGCTGGGCGCGATGCTCGCCGGCCAGGCCTTCGCGAACGCGCCGGTGGCAGCGGTGCATGCGCTGGCCTACCCGCTGGGCGGGCATTTCCATCTGCCGCATGGCCTGTCGAATGCGCTGGTGCTGCCGCATGTGCTGCGCTTCAACGCGGCGCACGCCGCGGCGCACTACGCGCAGCTGGGCGAAGCCCTGCGGCCCGGCCTGCGCGGCAGCGACGGCGAGAAGACCGAGGCCTTCATCGCGCACATCGAAGGCCTGGCGGCGGCCACGGGCCTGCCCCTGCGCCTGCGCGACCATGGCGTGGGCGAGGCCGACCTGCCGCTGCTGGCCGCCGATGCCATGAAGCAGACCCGGCTGCTGGTCAACAACCCGCGCGAGCTGGGCGAGGCGGACGCGTTGGCGATCTACCGCCTGGCGTTCTGAGCCGCGGCGCTCCGGCCTGGAGCCACGGCACCTGGCGCAGCGTGGGATACAGGCCGGCGCCAGGTTCGAGCGCCTATAGTCACACCAAGCCCTCGAAGCACGAGCTGCCGGCACGCCCAGATGTCTCGTCTTTGACCCAGGAGGTCTGCATGCACCGTTTTCTCGCCAACAACCGCGATGAGCTCATCGCCCGGTGCAAGCTCAAGGTCGCGCAGCGTCCGCAGCGCGCGGCGACCGAAGCGCAGCTGGCCCATGGCGTGCCGATGTTCCTGGACCAGCTCACTCGCACCCTTGCGGCGGAAGACGACGACCGGCCCGAGTTGAGCATCCGGATCTCGGGGCCGTCCGGCGGGGATTCACTGGCCCTGTCCGAGATCGGCGTGAGCGCCACCGCGCACGGCAAGGAACTGCTGCATCTGGGGTACACCGTGGACCAGGTCGTGCATGACTACGGTGACCTGTGCCAGGCGATCACCGACCTGGCGTTCGAGCGCGATGCGCCGTTTGCGGTGGGAGAGTTCCGCACGCTCAACCGCTGTCTGGACAACGCCATCGCCGATGCGGTGACGGAGTTCAGCTCCCAGCGCGATGCGCAGATCTTTTCGCGGCAGGCGGCGGACGAAAAGCAGCGCCTGGGCTTCCTGATCCACGAGTTGCGCAACTCGCTGGGCACGGCCACCCTGGCCGTGCGCGCGCTCGAACTGGGCAACATGGCGATCGGCGGTGCGACCGGCGCGATCCTCAAGCGCAGCCTCTCCACGCTGGGCCTGCTGATCGGCAGGGCGATCGCCGAAGTCAGCAGCACCGGCGCGGACCATGGCCAGACCTTCTCGGTCGCCTCGTTCATCTCGGATGCCGGCCTGGCGGCCCGGCTCGATGCCAACCTGAGCGGCAGCACGCTCGATATCGGCGCGGTGGATCCTTTGCTGGCGGTCCGTGCGAACCGGGAGCTCCTGCATGCGGCGCTGGCCAACCTGCTGCAGAACGCGTTCAAGTTCACCCAGCCGAATTCGGTGGTGCGACTGAATGCCTATGCCCTGGGAGAGCAGGTCCTGATCGACGTGGAAGACCATTGCGGCGGGTTGCCTCCGGGGGGCGTCGCGCGGATGTTCGTCCCCTTCAAGGAGAACGACGACAGCAGGGCGGGCCTGGGCCTGTCCATTGCGCGGCAGAGTATCCAGGCGGAGCGCGGCACGTTGACGGTGCGGGATGTGCCGGAAACAGGTTGTGTTTTCACCATCGCGCTGCCACGCCACACGCTGGCGCCGCCGCCCTGAGCAGGGAAACGTCTTCAGGGAGCCGCCAGCGGAAAGCGACGATGCCATGGCGCGAGCCGCATCCGACCTTCGAGTGCCTCCCGGTCCGGTCGCTGCTGGCGTCGGTCCTGTTCCCTGAGCCAGTCGACGGCCGAGGGTTGCCGCTTGCCTTCCTCGGCAGAGAGTGCCTGGATGAGGGCGATGGCCAGCTGGCGTTGATGCATGCGCGCAGTGTGCTGCAGCCAAGGGGCGGTCCACGTAAGCGAAGACCACGAATCAGCGGACAGGCGTTGTCCGACGTGGCGGATCGGCCTGGGCGAGGGCCGCGGCCCCCCAGAGCCTGAGCTGCATGCCTGCGCCCGCCGCAATCCCGTCCAGAAAGTGCGTATTTCCGGCGCCGGGCCGGAGGTGGCGTTCTAGGATCGGTCCAACGTCGCGCGGTGTGCGCGGCGAAAAAATCTCCAGGACAACCTCATGCGCCGCTCCATTTCCCTGCGTTCCACCGCCGCCGCCGTCATTGCCGTGACCCTCGCCTCGATGGCCATCCCGAACCTGGCCCACGCCAAGCGCATGGGCGGTGGCAAGAGCTTCGGGCGCACGGCACCGGCCGCCCCGGCCGCACGACCGGCGACGCCTGCGCCTGCAGCGCCTGCAGCGCCCGCAGCGCCTGCTGCGGCAGCACCCGCGGCAGCGGCCCCGGCGGCCGCCGCGCCGGCCGCGCGCGGTCCCGGCCTGATGGGCATCGCGGGTGCCGCCGTGGTCGGCGGCGCGGTCGGCTCCATGGCCGGCAACGCCATCGCATCGCCCCAAAAGGACGCGAAGGAGGCCGAAGCCAAGGCCGCCGAGAAGGAAGCCGCCGACCTGCAGAAGAAGGCCGACGAGGCCAAGGCGCGGGCCGACGCCGCGCGCGCCTCCACGCGCTGAGGCCGCAGCGCGGCGGGCTCCGCCCTGCGTGTGGGTGATTTCGACTCCGGTCAGAATGACCGGGCCCATGAATCCGCCGCGCCTCCTGACCGCTCTGCTCCCCTTGATGGCCGACCTCGCGCAGGACCTGCCCGAGGCCGAGCGTCATCGGCGCTTGCTCGAAACCCTGCGCGTCCTGTTGCCCTGCGACGCGGCGGCGATGCTGCGGCTCGACGGCGACTGGCTGGTGCCGCTGGCCGTCGACGGACTGAGCGGCGACACGCTGGGCCGGCGCTTCCGCGTGGCCGAGCACCCGCGCTTCGTGCAATTGCTCGCGGCGAGCGCACCGGTGCGATTCGCGGCCGACTGCGGCCTGCCCGATCCCTTCGACGGCCTGGTGGAAGCCGTGCAGGGCCACCTGCCGGTGCACGACTGCATGGGCTGCGCGCTGCAGGTCGACGGCCGGCCCTGGGGCGTGCTCACGCTCGATGCGCTCGACGTCGGGCGCTTTTCGCGCGTGGACCTGCAGGTGCTGCAGGCCTTCGCGAGCCTCGCGGCGGCGACCGTCGCGCTGGCCGGGCGCATGCAGGGCCTGGCCGCGCGCGCGGAAGACGAACGCCTGCGTGCCGACAGCTATGCCGAGACCGGCGGACACGGGCCACGCCAGCTGATCGGCCACAGCGCCGCGCACAAGCGTCTGATGAAGGACATCGCGCTGGCGGGGCCGACCGAGCTGTGCGTGCTGATCCAGGGCGAGACCGGCACCGGCAAGGAACTGGTGGCGCAGGCGCTGCATGCGGCGTCGACGCGCGCCAAGCGGCCGCTGGTCAGCATCAACTGCGCGGCCCTGCCCGACAGCCTGGTCGAGAGCGAACTGTTTGGCCATGTGCGGGGCGCCTTCACCGGCGCGGTGGGCGACCGGCGCGGCAAGTTCGAGCTGGCCGACGGCGGCACGCTGTTCCTGGACGAGGTGGCCGAGCTGCCGCTGCCGGTGCAGGCCAAGCTGCTGCGGGTGCTGCAAGGCGGGCACTTGCAGCGCCTGGGCTCCGACCGCGAGCACCGCGTCGACGTGCGCGTGATCGCGGCCAGCAACCGCAACCTGGCCGAGGAGGTGCGCGCGGGCCGGCTGCGCGCGGACTTCTACCACCGGCTCAGCGTGTACCCGCTGCAGGTGCCGACGCTGCGCGAGCGCGGGCGCGACGTGCTGCCGATCGGCGGTTTCTTTCTCGAGGAGGCGCGCTCGCGCATGGGCCTGGGTGGCGTGCGGCTCGATGCCGGTGCCCAGGCCGCGCTGCTGGCCTACGACTGGCCGGGCAACGTGCGCGAACTCGAGCATCTGTTGGGCCGCAGCGTGGTGAAGGCGCTGGGGCGGCATGCGCAGCGTCCGCGCATCCTGACCTTGGGTGCCGACGATCTCGGGCTCGGTCCTGCGTCAGTGACGGCCGCTGCCGCAGCCCCGCACGACGCGGCCGCCAGCGCGCCGGGTGCCAGCGTCGGCCTGCGCGATGCCGTCGCGGACCTGGAGCGCCGCATGGTGCTGCAGGCGCTCGAACAGCACGGCCAGCAGTGGGCCGCGGCTGCACGCGCCCTGCGCATCGATCCGGCCAACCTCGCCCGCATGGCGAAGCGGCTGGGCATTGCACGCGGCTGAGGCCGCGCCTTGCGGCCTTACTCCAGCGCCGAGGCCGGCCCGAAGAACTCGAAGCGCGACTGCGCGTCCGGCAGGCCCCAGGCACGGAGCCCGCGGCGCACCTCCCGCATGAAGGGCTTGGGCCCGAGAAAGTAGGCGTCGACGTCGCGCGTGTGCGCGGGCAGCCAGGCCTGCAGCCGCTCGCTGTCGAGCCGGCCGACCGCGTGGGGTGCGGGCGCGGCATCGGCGGCTGCCTCGTCGTAGCAGTAGAAGCGCCGCAGCTGCGGATGCCGCGCGGCGGCGGCCTCCACCTGCTCGCGGAAGGCGTGCACTTCGCCGTTGCGCGCGCAGTGGATGAACACCACCTGCCGGCCCGTGGCCAGCGCCTGCTCGAGCATCGCCAGCGTGGGCGTGATGCCGACGCCGCCGCTGATGAGCACCAGCGGGCGTTCGCTCGCGGCCAGAACGAAGTCGCCCGACGGCGGCAGCAGGTGCAGCGTGTCACCCACCCGCACCTGGTCGTGCAGGTGGTTGGACGCCACGCCGCCGGGCTCGCGCTTCACGCTGATGCGGTAGGTCTTGCCGTTGGGCGCGGCCGACAGCGAGTAGTGGCGGCGGATGCGCTTGCCGTCCACCTCCAGCTGCAGGCCGATGTACTGGCCGGGCGTGAAGTCCATCGGCGCGCTGCCGTCGGTGGGTGCGAAATGGAACGAGGTGATCTCGGCGCTTTCGGGCACCTTGCGCACCACGCTGAAGTCCCGCGTGCCGCGCCAGCCGCCGGGCGCTGCGGCCTGCGCGTCGTACAGCTGCTTCTCGGCACCGATGAGGATGTCGGCGAGCTGCCCATAGGCGGCGGCCCAGGCGTCGATCACCTCGTCGGTCGCCAGCTCGGCGCCTAGCACCTCGCGGATCGCGCGCAGCAGGCAGCCGCCGACGATCGGATAGTGCGCGGGCATCACCTGCAGCGCCACGTGCTTGTGGACGATCTGCGCCGCCAGCGGGCCCATGGCCTCCAGCCGGTCGATGTTCTTCGCGTACATCAGCACACCGTTGGCCAGCGCACGCGGCTGCTCGCCACTGGCTTGGTGGGCCTCGTTGAAGAACAGGCGAAGCTCGGGATGCTCGGCCAGCAGCAGCTTGTAGAAGTGCGTGGTCAGGGCCTCGCCGCCTTGTTCGAGAAGGGGCACGGTGGACGAGACGATGGCGCGTTGGGCGGGAGTGATCATGGAAGCGCGATGGGCGTTGAAGCCGTTGGAATGGATGCCTTGTCCATTGCAACGGGCGTGCCGTGGGCCGAGCTCATTGAAATCAAGGGCTTGGAGGGTGTTCAGGTCGAATCGACATGGATTTTCTGCTGTCGATTCGACTTTTCACGGTCGAATCGACGTGCCCTGCGTTGCAGGTCAGAAGACGTGCTTGACGCCCAGCATGTAGCCCATCGACGCGCCACCCGCGGTCGGTACCGGCGCGTTGACCGATCCGCTGAGGTTGGTCAGTGCCACGGTGCCCGTGCCCTTGTTGCGGAGCCGGGCCAGGTCGCCGTAGAGCTGGGTGCGCTTCGACAGGTAGTGCACATAGCCCACGCTGTACTTGTCGAAGTCGTTGCGGGTGTGGGACTGGCTGTAGCGTGCCACCTGGGCCCGCCATAGGCCCGCGCCTACCGGTGCGGTGGCGCCGATGGCCAGGGTCTCGAAGCTGAAGTCGGCCACGGCGTTGCGGCCGTCGATGCGTTCGCGTTGATAGAGGAGCATGGGCTTCACGACGCCCGCATCGAAGGACGCGCCGACGTTGGCGATCCGGTAGTCGCCGGCATAGAAGGCCGTCCCCACGCTGCGCACCGCGTCCTCGAACACGCCATACGAGGCCGACACGTCGAAGGAACCGCGCGCGTAGCCGATGCGCCCGCCGTAGTAGTTGCCGGTGCGTTCGGTGGCCGCGTTGGCGGCGCCGCTCGAGAGGCCCGCCGCGTTGGCGACCACGGCCTTGTTCGACAGCTGTTCGCCGAAGGCGTATTGCACCGAGCCGTACAGGCCGCCCAGGTCGGCGGGCAGGAAATAGGCGATTCCGTTGGCGGTGCGCGCATAACCGCCCACACCCGCGCGCGCGGCGCCGGTGGTCTCCACCGTGCCCAGGCCGCGCTGACCCCAGACATCGAACTGGTTCATGTTGAGGTAGGTCGGCGCGTAGTCGCGGCCCAGCCGCAGCTCGCCGAAGCGGCCGCCGAGGCTCACCGTGGCGCGGCGTGCGAAGTCGAGTCCCGTGCCTTGCGTGGCGCCGGCCCCCACGTCGTTGTTCAGCTGGCCCTCGAGCCAGAAGCCCGCGCTGAATCCGCCGCCGAGGTCTTCGGTGCCGCGAAAGCCGAGGCGGGAGGTGCCGTTGCCGCCCGACCCCGGGCCGGTGGCGTGCGCGCCGCCCGTGGCGCTCAAGCGTGCCACGCCTGCATCGATCACGCCGAAGAGCGTTGCGGAAGAGGATTGGGCGCCTGCCACGCCGCAGGCCAGCAGTGCAAGGGCCGAGAGGATTGCATTTCTTTTCACCGAGTGTCTCCAATATTTTTTTTCGTGCATGGCTGCGCCATGCGCGGACCGTTCCGTCGGTCCGCGTGGCGCCGGGCGCGGATGCGTCCGCATCGATCAGTTCATCTGGACGTTGGCGTGCTTGATGACCTCGGACCAACGCCTGGTTTCCTCGTTGGAGAGCCGGGCCATGTCCTCGCTGGTGCCGGGGAAGGGGCGCGCGCCGAGGTCGGCGAGGTGCGCCGCCATGGGCTTCTCGTTGGCGATGGCGAGCACCGTTTCCTGCAGCTTCTTGATGATCTTCGGATCGGTGCGCGCCGGCGCCATGACGCCGTACCACGACTCGACGGTCGCGTCCTTGACGCCCGCTTCGGCCAGCGTCGGCACGTCCGGCATCGCCGCGTTGCGCTTGTCGCTGGCGATCGCCAGCACCCGGACCCGACCCGACTGGACGTAGGGCAGCACGTTCGGCAGGTTGGCGAACATGAGCTGCGCCTGGCCCGCGAGCAGGTCGGCCGTCGCGGGACCCGCGCCCCGGTAGGGCGTGTGCGTGAAGTTCACGCCCGTGCGCAGCATGAACAGCTCGCCCGTCAGGTGGTTCACGGAGCCGATGCCGGCCGAGGCCATGTTGAGCTTGCCGGGGTTGGCCTTGGCGTACTGCACCAGCTCTGCCACGGTCTTCGCGGGCGTGTCGGGCGACACGGCCAGCACGTTCGGCACGGTCGAGAACAGGGCGATGGGCGCGAAGTCCTTGAGCGCGTCGTAGGGCAGTTTCTTCGACAGCAGGGGTTGGATCGATTGCTGGCCCTGGGTCGCGAAGACCAGCGTGTACCCGTCCGCCGGCGCCTTGGCGACGAAGGCGGCGCCGATGCTTCCGCCGGCGCCGGCCTTGTTGTCGACGATGACGGTCTGGCCCAGCAGCTCCGACATGCGCGTCGCGAGGATGCGGCCCATCAGGTTGACGGTGCCGCCGGGCGCGAAGGGCACGACCAGCGTGATGGGCTTGGTGGGGTAGGTCTGGGCGCCGGCGCCCAGGCAGGATCCGAGGGCGATGGCCAGCGCCGCGACATGTTTCAGCATGGTTTGACTCCTGATGGCTTCAATCGGCGAGGGCGCCGAAGGTGGTGGAGAGCGTTTCGGTGCCGGATGCGGCGAGCGCATGGGCACGTCGTTGCAGGGCATCGCGGGCGGCGCCGACGCGGGCCGCGGTGGCATCGAAGCGCCCGGCCTTGTCGCCGAGTGCCAGCTTCTGCGCCTCGATGCGTCGCACGACCTGCTGCGGCGCGGGGCCGCCGGGGGACTGGCGCGCGGCGACGTTGGACACCGGATCCAGGCACTGGCTCACGTCGGCCTGCTGCAGGACCACCGGCCGTCCGAGCTGCTCGGACGCCGCCGCATTGATCATCTCGGCGTCGATCGCGTGGGCCGGGATGCCGAGGTCGAGTGCGTTGCGCACCACCGCGCCGATCACATGGTGCGCATCGCGAAACGAGATGCCGCCCTTGCGCACCAGCAGGTCCGCGAGGTCGGTGACGGCGGAGAAATCCTCGGCGGCATGGGACAACATGCGCGCGCGGTCGGGCTCGACCTGTTCCACCAGCAAACGCATGAGTTCGAGTGCCTTCAGCGCTTCCTCGCAGCTCTCCCAGCAGGTCCGGGTGCTTTCACGGCTGCTGTCGCCCGAGTGGGTGAAGTGGGTCGACTTCACGGTCGAGAAGGCGGCCGAGGTCAGCCCGATCAGGTGGCCAGTCTTGCCGCGCAGGTACTCCAGCACCACCGGATTTTTCTTCTGCGGCATGATGCTCGAGGTGCTCGCGACGCTGTCCGGAAAGGACAGGTAGCCGAACTCGGGCGTCGACCAGATGTAGAAGTCCTGCACCATGCGGCTGCAGGTGATCATCATGATCGAGAGCGTGGCGCTGAGCTCCAGCGCGAAGTCGCGCGAGGCGACGCCGTCCAGTGCGTTGGCCAGCGGCCGGGTGAAACCCAGCATCGCGCTGGTGCTGGTGCGATCGATGGGAAAGGACGTGCCCGCGAGCGCGCAGGCGCCGAGCGGCGAGCCGTCGGTCGTCTCCAGCACATGCAGCAGCCGGTCGACATCGCGCGTCCATGCATCGGTGAGCGCCGACAGGTAATAGCCGTAGGTGATGGGCTGTGCGGCCTGCATGTGGGTGTAGCCGGGCATCACGCAGTAGGCGAAGTCACCGGCACGGATCAGGGCGGCGTCGGCGAGTCCGATCAGGGCCTTGCCGATGCGCGTCGCGAAGTCCCGCGCACGCATGCGATCGATCGTGGCGCCGATGTCGTTGCGGCTGCGCGCGGTGTGCAGGCGGCCGCCCAGGTCCGGGCCGACCTGCTGGATCAGATGCGCTTCGTAGTTGAAGTAGGCCTCTTCGCGCGCCGGGTCGAGTGCGACCGCATGGGGCCCGTCGGCCTGCATCCGGAGCAGGGCCTGCGCCAGCGGCACCGAGGCGTTCGCGTCGAGGATTTCCTGCTCGTGCAGCATGAGCAGGTGCGCCAGATTGATCTGGGTGAGCAGATCGAAGTTGGCGAAGAACTCCCGGTTCAATCGCGGCAGGAAGATGTATTGGAGGACCTCTTTGGCAAGAGGCTGCTTCAGGCGTCGGCTGATCTTGGATTCCATGGCTCTGTCTCGTGTAGGAGCGCTCAGTCTCTCGCCGCGCCTGTCATGCGTCAAATCAGCGTCTCGGTGCGATGCATGCATTTTTGATATGCTGGCGCCGCCCGTGGAAAGCCGTGCGACGGCCTTGGGGAAAGGGCTTCAGGAGCGCGAAAGAGATGAACTTCAAGCAGGTCGAGGCCTTCCGTGCCGTGATGAAGACGCGGTCCATGACCACGGCCGCGGGGCTGCTCCACACCTCGCAGCCCAACGTGAGCCGCTGGATCGCGCTGCTCGAGCGGCAGGTGGGCTTCGCGCTGTTCCAGCGCAACGGGACCCGGTTGCTGCCCACGCCCGAGGCCGAGGCCTTCTACTCCGAGGTGGAGCGCGCCTTCATCGGCCTCGAGTCGCTGGGCGTGAGCGCCGAGTCGATCCTGCAGCGCGGCACCGGCCTGTTGCGCGTGGGCGCCGTGGGATCGATCACGGAGTTCGTGCTGCCCGAGGCCATCCGCCTGTTCCGCGAGGCCTTCGCCGACGTCCGGATCGTGGTCCGGATGGGAGGCTCCGACGTCGTCGCCAAGTGGTCGGCCAGCGGCTTCTGCGACATCGGCTTCTGCTCGATCCCCACCGACCTGCCGGGCCTGCGCTACGAGCGCATCCACACCGCGCGCGGCGTGGCGATCGTCGGCAGCGGGCACCGGCTGGCTGCGCGCAAGACGCTCAAGCCGGCCGACTTCGCCGGCGAGAACTTCATCTCCCTGCCCGCGGGCAGCTTCAACCGGGCCACCATCGATCGCCACTTCGTCGACGATGCGCGGGTGCTGTCGATCGAGACGCCCTACGCCGCGACCATCTGCGCCATGGTGGGCAAGGGGCTCGGCGTGTCGATCGTGAACCCGCTGGTGTCGCGCTCGCTGCGCATGCCGGGCGTGCGCGAGATCCCGTTCTCGGCCAGGACCGAGTTCCACAGCTATTGCGTGAGTTCCGACCATTTCCCGGCGGGCTTCCTCGCCAGGCGGATGGCGGATTGCGTGCGGGCCGCTTTCGAAACGCTCGGTGCATTGCGGCGTTGAAGCCGCGCGCAGCGGTCCTCAGGTCGAATCGCGCAGGACGATCTGGAAGGGCAGTTCGAAGCCGCGTCCGGGCCGGTTCGCGTCGGGGCCGTCCAGCCGCGCGAGCAGCAGTTCGGCGGCGAAGCGGCCCATGGTCTGTTCGGAGCGCCGCACGGTGGTCAGGGTCGGATGCAGGAATTGCGCGGCCGGGATGTCGTCGAAGCCGGCCAGGGCGACGTCCTCCGGAATGCGCCGACCCGCCGTGCGCAGCGCGGCCATGGCGCCCACGGCCAGCAGGTCGTTGGCCGCGAACACGGCGCTGTGGTGAAAGTCGCCCGCGAGTTCGGCCGCCATGGCGCGCGTGCCCGCGGCTTGCGTGAAGTCGTCGGCCGCGATGATGCAGGGGCTGAGCCCGGCCTTCTTCATCGCCGCCTGAAAGCCGCGCTGGCGTTCCTTGCCGGGGCCCATCGGGCAGGAGAGCATGGCGATGCGCTCGTGTCCCTTGTCGATCAGCAGCTGGGTCATGGCCTTCGCCGCCGCCGCGTTGTCGATGTAGACCTTGTCGATGCCCTCGGACGGCTTGCACACCTGGCTCGCGACCTGGACGATCGCGATGCCGCCGCGCGCGGCCTCCCGCACGGCCGCGTCGTCGACGTGGAAGAAGATCGCCATCACGCCGTCGACATGCCCCTGCGCGAGCCACTGGAGGGCCCTGTGCTCGCGCTCGGCGGTGCCGTCGGTGTCGAAGATCATGGTGTCGTAGCCGCCCGCATCGGCGGCCGACTGGAAGCCCCGGATCAGGGCCGGGTAGATGGGGTTGGTGATGTCCGGCACGATGCAGGCCAGCGTGCGCGTGCGCGCCGACTGGAGGTTGCGGGCCATGCGGTTGGGCACATAGCCGAGCCGTTGCGCGGTCTGCAAGATGCGTTGCTTCGCCTCTTCGGAGACCGTGCAGGGCTCCACGCGATTGAGCACCAGGGACACGGCGGTCTGCGAGAGGCCGGTCGCGATGGCGATGTCGCGCTGGGTCGGGCGCCGCGCCGGCGCGCGCGCGGGCTGGACGTCGTCGGCGGCCCGCGGACGGGCCGCGGCGGAGGCGGGTGGACTGGTTTTTGGATTCTTCATGCGCGATCTCAATCCACAATACGTATTATTCTGCGCCTGACGTGGACTTCATGGCATCGGATCGGATGATGCCCGCAAAGGAGTCGAGAATTTCCCCATGAACATCTCACGTCGGGCATTCGGCCTGTCGGGCGTGCGCGCGGCGTCGCTGGTGGCCGCCCCGTACCTGCCTGCCCATGCCCGCGCGGGCGCCGGCCAACTCCGCATTCTCGTGGCGCAACCCGCGGGCGGCATCACGGACGTCTTCGCGCGGGCCGTCGCGCCGGCCCTCGGGCGGGGGCTCGGGCGCGTCACGGTGGTGGAGAACGTCACCGGGGCGAGCGGCTCCATCGCGGCCCATCGGCTGCTGGCGGCCGCGCCCGATGGGACCACGCTCTTCGTGGGCTCTCCCTCCGAAGCCGTGCTGGCGCCGCTCACCCTGCGCGCGGTCCGCTACAAGCCCACCGATTTCCGGCTGCTGGGACTGCTCAACGATTCGCCGCTGGCGCTGTACGCGCGCAGCGACCTGCCCGCGAACAATCTGGACGAACTCGTCGCCCTGTCGCGCCAGCGCGCCGGCCGGCCCTTGAGCTACGGCAGCACGGGGCAGGGATCCCTGTTCCACCTGGTAACGGCCTTGCTGCTGTCGGCCACGGGTGTGCAGGCCACCCACGTGCCTTACCGCGGCGGGCTGCCCCTGCTGACCGACCTCCAGGGCGGCGTGATCGACTTCACGATGCTGCCCGTGGACGCGCTGTTGGGCGGCATGGTCGCGGGCGGCCGGATGAAGGTGCTGGGCGTCTCGTCCGCGCATCGGCTCGGGCGCTTTCCCGCGGTCCCGACCTTCGACGAAAGCCGCGCGGCCCCCGACCTGGGGCGGCCGAGCATCTGGGTGGGCTTGCTGATCCCGTCCGCGACGAACGAGGCGCTCAGCCTGCGGCTGCACAGGATCGCCGTGGCGGCGCTCGGCGATCCGGAGGTGCGCAAGGCCATCGATGCCGCGGGCGGCAGCGTCCCGCCCCCGATGTCGCTCGCCGAGGCTGCGCATTTCTATGCGGCGGACGCTGCGAGGCTGCAGGCCCTGGCAACGGCCGCGCGCATCGAGCCGCTGTAGGCAGCGGGCCGCCGCGGACCTACCAGCGCCGCGCACGTCTTCCCGTACGCCTCGACAGCTGGCGTTCCGCGGGATGAGCGGGGGGCACGCCCGTCTGGCGCCTTGGCGCTTCGCGCGCATCGACTGGCAGGGCCAGGGGCCGGGCCCTGTACGCCAGCAGCGCGCGTCCCGGGCGGATGCGAGGGCGCGTCGGCCGGATCCCGATCGGCGAGGCTGGTGCCGCATGTGTCGCTTCGAAGCGCTGTTCCTTCCTGCGCAGGTAGTGCATGAGCACATGCGAGGCCATGTTGATGCCCAGGGTGCCGAAAGCCGCCGGCAGGATGTACAGCGCGATCGAGAGTTCCGAGGTGAAGACCCGGTCGTCGGCCAGCGAGGGCGTCGCCAGGGCGGCGCTCGACAGCGCGCGCAGCAGCACCAGGTCCACGCTGGCCATCGCCACCAGCAGCAGGCCGAAGACGAGCACCGTCGTCTTCGAGAACGCGCGGCGCACGAACAGCGTGAAGAAGATGGCGCTGGGCAGCAGCACCGAGAGCGAGACCAGCGCCCAGAAACGGAACTCCGTGAAGACGGAGGCGTTCGCGCTGCTCAGCATGGGCGTCTCGCCATGCCGTGTCGGAAGGCGATGCGCCACTGTGCAGGCGTACCGGGTGCGCAGGGGCTTGGGTGCATGCAGAGAGTGGGCCACCGAGCGGGTGTTCGAAGTTGTCCGCGCGGTAAATGGGCTGTAAACGAAAGCATCGGTTGGTGACGCAGCGGGCCTCGCGACGGCGGGGGGCTGCCGCTATAGTGCGCGGATTCCAGATTGATTCATTCAACGGAGGAGACCCATGCCAGACGACCTGACCGCCGTGCTCACCGACTACTACGACGCGGTGCCCTACGACTCGCATCCGTTTCCGCAAACGGCCGCGGAACACCTGGAAGCGCTGGCCTTCCTCTTCGGGCTCGAGAGCAAGCCGCCAGCGCAGGCGCGTGTGCTCGAGCTGGGGTGTGCGTCGGGCGGCAACCTGCTGCCCTTCGCCGCGCGCCATCCGCAAGGCAGCGGCCTGGGCGTGGACCTGTCCAGCGTGCAGGTGGCCCAGGGGGTGCAGGCGATCGGCCAGGCGCGGCTGGACAACGTCGAGCTGCGGGCCTTCGACATCTCGCAGATCGACGCCTCCTTCGGCCTGTTCGACTACATCATCTGCCACGGCGTCTACAGCTGGGTGCCGCCTTCGGTGCAGGACGCGATCCTGCGCGTGTGCTCCGAGAACCTCGCGCCCCAGGGCGTGGCCTACGTGAGCTACAACGTCTACCCGGGCTGGAAGGCGCGCGAGATCGTGCGCGACGCGATGATCCTGCGCGGCGGGCCGCGCGAGCTGCCTTCGGAGAAGCTGGCCTATGCGCGCGGCATGCTCGACTTCCTCGAGGAATCGGCGCGCCCCGACAGCGTGCTCAAGAAGACGCTGGAGGAGACCCTGCCGCTGGTGCGCACCGGCAACAGCTCCTACCTGATCCACGAGTTCCTCGAGCCCTGCAACGCGCCCTGCTATTTCAAACAGTTCGTCGAGCGTGCCGGCAGCCACGGCCTGGCCTACCTGGCCGATGCCGAGCCCTCGACCATGTTCGTGCAGAACTACGGCGAAAAAGTGCGCGAGCCGCTGCTGCGCGAGTGCGGCGGCAGCCAGATCATGATCGAGCAGTACCTCGACTTCCTGGTCAACCGGACCTTCCGCCAGACGCTGCTGGTCAAGCAGGAGCGCGCTGGCGGCATCCGCTACGGCACCGAGCTCGCGCGCCTGCGCGCGCTGTCCTATGCGGGCGTGTTCCGGCCCGACGATGGTTCGGCGATCGCGCTCGACGGGCCGGAGCAGCGCTGCACCGCGATCCGCAACATCAAGGTCAGCTTGCGGGTGCCGCTGCACAAGGTGGTGGCGCAGGTGCTCGACCGGCACTATCCCGCCGCGGTGCCGCCCGAGGTGCTGGTCGCCGAGGTGTGCCGCCACACCGGTGCGCCGGCGGCCCAGGTCGAGGCGCCGGTGATGGCGCTGCTCGAGGAACTGCTGATCCTGGGCGCGGTGCGCGTGCGGCTCAGCCCGGTCGAACTGGCGGCGCAGGTGTCGGCGAAGCCGCGCGCGCTGCCCGCGGTCCGCCTGGACCCGGGCCTGCCGCTCTCCGCGGGCCCCTCGGCCTCGGCCTGCAATCTCTGGCACGAGCAGGTGGCGCTGTCGCCGATCGAACGCTGCCTGCTGCCCCTGCTCGACGGCGCGCACGACCATGACGCGCTGGCCGAGCACCTGGCCGGCGAGGCGAGGGCGGACCGCCTGAGCTTCCATGTGGACGGCGTGCCGCTGCGCGACCCCGTCGCCCTGCGCCCCTTCGCCGACCAGCAGGTGGTGCGCGCGCTCGAAGACCTCCGGCGCAAGGGCCTGCTCACCGCCTGAGAGGTCCCCGGTTTTTTGTGACCCACCCAGAAGGAAGAGACAACATGACGACACGCATCTGGAATTCCCCGCTGCGCCTCACGGTCGCGGCCGCGGTCGTGCTGGCCGCCGCGGCGCCGCTGCACGCGGCCTCGGTCGCGCCGGTCGCCGCGCCCAACGGCATGGTCGTGACGGCGCAGCACCTGGCCTCGCAGGTCGGTGTCGACGTGCTCCGAAAGGGCGGCAACGCGGTCGACGCGGCGGTCGCCGTGGGCTACGCGCTGGCCGTGGTCTACCCGGCCGCGGGCAACCTGGGCGGCGGCGGCTTCATGACGCTGCAGCTGGCCGACGGCCGCAAGACCTTCCTCGACTTCCGCGAGAAGGCGCCGCTGGCGGCCACGGCCAACATGTACCTCGACAAGGACGGCAACGTCATCAAGGGCCTGAGCACCCACGGCCACCTGGCCGTGGGCGTGCCCGGCACGGTGTCGGGCATGGAATACGCACGCGAGAAATACGGCACCCTGTCGCGCGCCGCGCTGATCGCGCCCTCGATCGCATTGGCCGAGAAGGGCTTCGCGCTCGACCAGGGCGACATCGACATGTTCCAGACTGCCACCGCCGATTTCCAGAAGGATCCGGTGTCGGGGGCGATCTTCCTCCACAAGGGCCAGCCCTTCGCGGTCGGCCAGAAGCTGGTGCAGAAGGACCTGGCCAAGACGCTGAAGGCGATCAGCGCCAAGGGCACCGACGGCTTCTACAAGGGCTGGGTCGGCAGCGCGATCGTGGCCTCGAGCCAGGCCGGCAAGGGCATCCTCACGCAGGCCGACCTCGACCAGTACAAGACGCGCGAGCTGGCGCCGGTGGAATGCGACTACCGCGGCTACCGCGTGGTCTCGGCGCCGCCGCCGAGCTCGGGCGGCGTGGTGATCTGCGAGATGCTCAACATCCTCGAGGGCTACCCGCTCAAAGACCTGGGCTTCCGCTCGGCGCAGTCGGTGCACTACCAGATCGAGGCCATGCGCCATGCCTATGTCGACCGCAACAGCTACCTGGGCGACCCCGACTTCGTGAAGAACCCGCTCGACCGGCTGCTCGACAAGGGCTATGCCGAGAAGATCCGCGCGGTGATCGATCCGAACAAGGCCGGCGTGTCGAAGGACATCAAGCCGGGCGTCGCGCCGCATGAGGGCAGCAACACCACCCACTATTCGATCACCGACCAGTGGGGCAACGCGGCCTCGGTGACCTACACGCTCAACGACTGGTTCGGCGCCAAGGTCACGGCCGCCAAGACCGGCGTGCTGCTCAACAACGAGATGGACGACTTCACCTCGAAGATCGGCGTGCCCAACATGTACGGCCTGGTGCAGGGCGAGGCCAACGCCATCGCCCCGGGCAAGCGCCCGCTGAGCTCGATGAGCCCGACCATCGTGAGCAAGGACGGCAAGCCGGTGTTCGTGGTCGGCACGCCCGGCGGCAGCCGTATCATCACGGCCGTGCTGCACACCATCCTGAACGTGGTCGACTACGGCATGAACGTGCAGGAGGCGGTCGACGCGCCGCGCTTCCACCAGCAATGGCTGCCGGACGTGACCAACGTCGAGACCTTCGCGCTGTCGCCCGACACGCGCAAGATCCTGACGGACATGGGCCACAACCTGGGCGTGCCGCAGCCGGCCAACCACCTGGCGGCGATCATCGTGGGCGCGCCCTCGCTGGGCGGCAAGCCGGTCGGCAACAATCGCTTCTATGGCGCCAACGATCCGCGGCGCAATTCGGGCCTGGCGCTCGGCTACTGATCCTCTCCATTCAACTGTTCGACGGCCGCCCCGCGCGGCCGCTTTTATTTCGATGCATCTGCAGGACATCCTCTACACCCAGGGCTTCGGCACGCGGCGCGTCTGCGCCGGCCTGGTCCAGCAAGGCTTCGTGACCGTCAACGGCCAGCCCGTCACCGACGCCGGCCAGGACATCGCCGTGACCGAGGGCATGCCCTTCACCGTGCAGGGCACGGCCTGGGAATACCACGAGAAGGCTTATGTGCTGCTGCACAAGCCGGCCGGCACCGAGTGCTCGCAGAAACCCTCGACCTGGCCCAGCATCTACACCCTGCTGCCCTCGCCGCTGCGGCTGCGGCCCAACAAGGGCGCGGTGCAGGGCGTGCAGGCCATCGGCCGGCTCGACCAGGACACCACCGGCCTGCTGCTGCTGACCGACGACGGCCAGTTCATCCACCGCATGGGTTCGCCCAAGCACCATGTGCCCAAGGTCTACGAGGTCACGGTCAAGCACCCGCTGGACGAGGCCCAGGTGCAGAAACTGCTCGACGGCGTGGTGCTCGACGACGATCCGAAGCCGGTGCGCGCCGCGGCCTGCGAGGCGGTCGGGCCGCTGCACCTGCGCCTGACGCTGACCGAGGGCAAGTACCACCAGGTCAAGCGCATGGTCGCGGCCGTGGGCAACCGGGTCGAGGCGCTGCACCGCTCGCGCATCGGCGGCCTGGCGCTGCCGGAGGCGATGGCGCCGGGCCAGTGGCGCTGGCTCACGGCCGAGGAAGTGGACGCCCTGCGCACCGCCCGGCCCAAAGGGTGACGGAATAGGGGGCGCGGCCGCTTTTTGCTTGCGCGAGGTCAGCCGCTGGCAAGGCTGGTACGTTATCGTTCGAACTGCTGTCACGGAAGCTCTCCCTTGCGATTCAATGCACCCCCGACCGGCCGCTTCGCGGCCTTTTTCCTGGCCTGCGCCTTCCAGTTGCTGCCCGCCGCGGCCGCCACGCCGCCGCCGCCGCCCCCGCTGTTCGTCCTGAATTCGCTGGACGCCACGGTCAGCGTGGTGGACCCGCTCACCTGGACCGAGAAGCAGCGCATCCCGACCGGCAAGGAGCCGCACCACATCTACATGACGCCCGACGAGAAGTCGGTCATCGTGGCCAACTCGGCCGGCGACTCGCTGACCTTCCTCAACCCCCGCACGGCTGAAGTGCAGCGCGTGGTCTACGGCATCATCGACCCGTACCAGCTGCAGTTCTCGCGCGACATGAAGTGGTTCGTCACGGCGGCCAACCGGCTCAACCATGTCGACATCTACCGCTGGGACGGCAAGGACCTCAAGCTCGCCAAGCGCATCACCACCGGCAAGACGCCCAGCCACATCTGGATCGACGCCACCAGCACCATCGCCTACGTGACCATGCAGGACAGCGACGAGCTGATCGCGGTCGACCTGCCCACGCAGACCATCAAGTGGCGCACCGCCACCGGCCCGATGCCGGCGGACATCTTCGGCGTCCACAACGACCGCACCTTGCTGGTCGGCCTGACCGGCAGCGACGGCGTCCAGGTGTTCGACGTGGCCGGCCCGCAGCCCAAGATCGTCGGCAAGATCCCGACCGGCAAGGGCGCGCATGCCTTCCGCTCGGCCGGCGACGGCCTGAGCGTGTTCGTGAGCAACCGCGTGGCCAACACGGTGAGCCGGATCGACCTCAAGACCCTGCAGGTGATCGAGAGCTACGCCGTGCCCGGCGGCCCCGACTGCATGGACCTCTCGGCCGACGGCAAGACGCTCTACGTCACCTCGCGCTGGGCCAAGAAGCTCAGCGTGATCGACCTGGTGAGCCGCAAGCTCGTGCGGCAGGTCAATGTCGGGCGCTCGCCGCATGGCGTGTGGACCCTGGACCATGCCAAGCGCTGAGCGCCGCCGCGTCGTCGCCGGGTTGCTGGCGCTGTGCATCGGCGGCAGCGCCCTGGCCCAGGCCAGATGCGAGAAGCCGCTCTACCTGACCTTCGACACCGGCCACATGGGCGTGGCGCCGCTGATCGCCGAGGTGCTCAAGCGGCAGGACGTGCGCGTGACCTTCTTTGCGGCGGCCGAGCGCACGCAGGCCGACGGTGACAGCCTCGACAACCACTGGGCTGCCTGGTGGAAGGCGAGGGCGGCCGAGGGCAACGAGTTCGCCTCGCACACCTACGATCATGTCTACTGGCGCGGCGACGTGCGCGGCACCGAGCCGCAGTTCCGCATCCGGCCCTCGGCCGGCGCGCTGGCCGGGCGCGAGTTCACCTGGAGCGCGGCCAAGTACTGCGAGAACATCGCCAAGGCCAGCGACCGGCTGCAGCACATCACGGGCAAGAAGCCGCTGCCGCTGTTCCGCGCGCCCGGCGGCAAGACCTCGCCCAAGCTGCTGGCGGCTGCCAAGGCCTGCGGCTACGAACACGTGGGCTGGGCGCCCGCGGGCTTCCTGGGCGACGAGCTGCCGAGCGACAAATTCAGCAACGAGAAGCTGCTGCAGCAGGCGCTCGACAAGATCCGCAGCGGCGACATCCTGCTGGCGCACCTGGGCATCTGGTCGCGCCAGGACCCCTGGGCGCCGGCCGTGCTGGAGCCGCTGATCGTCGGCTTGAAGGCCAAGGGCTTCTGCTTCCAGACGCTGCGCCAGCATCCGCAGTACGCTGCCTGGATCGCCTCACACCCCTGACGCCCCTGAACGTCCCGTGGACCCGGTATGGAATGGTTGACTGATCTTTTTGCAGGCTGCCAGCAATGGCTGTTCGAGGCCGTGGTGCAGCCGCTGGTCTACGCCGTCGGGCTGGGCGGCTGGGTCGAGGACGCCTTCGACGCGACCGGCTGGCTGCTGGTCGGCCTGATCCAGATCGCGATCCTGATCGCGGTGATCGGGCCGCTGCAGCGCTGGAAACCGGTCGAGCCGGTGGTCGACCGGCGCGCGATCCGCACCGACGTGCTCTACACGTTGATCCACCGGCTCGGGCTGTTCCGCCTGGGCATCTTCTTCGTGCTGCAGCCCTTTTTCGACGACGGCCTGGGCCTGCTGCGCGGCGCCGGCTGGGGCTCGCTGCACCTGGACGAACTCTGGCCCGGCGTCACCGACGTGCCCTGGGTCGCGTTCGCGGTGTACCTGGTGGTGCTGGACTTCGTCGAATACCTGATCCACCGCGGCCAGCATCGCTTCAACTGGTGGTGGAGCCTGCATTCGCTGCACCATTCGCAGCGCCAGATGACCATGTGGAGCGACAACCGCAACCACCTGCTCGACGACGTGATCCACGACGTGATCATCGTGATCGTGGCGCAACTGATCGGCGTGGCGCCGGGGCAGTTCATCGCCATCGTGGCCTTCACCCAGCTCAGCGAAAGCCTGCAGCACGCCAACCTGCGCTGGAGCTTCGGCGCGCTCGGCGAGCGGCTGTGGATCAGCCCGCGCTTCCACCGGCTGCACCACGCGATCGGCATCGGCCACGAATCGAAGGGGCCGCAAACGCTCGGTGGCCACAATTTCGGCGTGCTGCTGCCCTGGTGGGACATGCTGTTCCGCACCGTGAACTTCGAGTCGCGCTACGACGCCACCGGCATCCGCGACCAGGTCGAGCCCGATGCGCAGGGCCGGGTGCGCGACTACGGCCGCGGCTTCTGGTCGCAGCAGTGGCGCGGCCTGCGCCGGCTGGCGGGCCGCGGCTGAGGCCGCCGCGGCCGCCCTTCGAGACGCTGTCGCGCGGCGGCGTTATCCTCGGCACGCCATGCCACTCCTTCTCGACTCCTTCTGGCGTGCCGTCGCCTACTGCATGCGGCCCCGGGTGATCCTGTTGTCGCTGCTGCCATTGGCCCTGATGGTGTTGCTGGCGGCGGGCTTCGGCTACTTCTTCTGGAGCGCCAGCGTGGCCTGGACGCGCGAGGCGCTCGACGCCTGGCCGATGCTGTCGAGCTTCTGGGGCTGGATCGGCGGGCTGTTCTCCAGCGATGTGCCGGCCATGCTGGCGCCGCTGGTGGTGATCTTCGCCGCCACGCCGCTGATCGTGCTGGTGTCGCTGCTGATCGTCGCCGGCATGATGGCCGGCCCGCTCACCAGCCTGGTGGCCGAGCGCCGCTTCCCCGCGCTGGAACGCAAGAAGGGCGCGTCTTTCCTCGGCAGCGTGCTGCGCTCGCTGGCCTTCACCGTGCTGGCGCTGGTCGCACTGGTGGTCTCGATGCCGCTGTGGCTGATTCCGCCGCTGGTGCTGATCCTGCCGCCGCTGATCTGGGGTTGGCTCACCTACCGCGTGATGAGCTTCGACGCGCTGGCCGAGCATGCCAACCCCGAGGAACGCCAGGCGCTGCTGCGCCAGCACCGGCTGCCGCTGCTGACCATCGGCGTGCTGTGCGGCTACCTGGGCGCGGCGCCGAGCATCGTCTGGGCGTCGGGACTGCTGTTCGCCGCCGCCTTCTTCGTGCTGGTGCCGCTGGCGATCTGGATCTACACGCTGGTGTTCGCCTTCTCGGCCCTCTGGTTCGCCCATTACTGCCTCGACGCGCTGGCCCAGCTGCGGCTGCAGCGCGCGGCCGCGGTGCCGCCGCCCCTGCTTCCTTCTTCTTCCTCTTCCGAAGAGACCGTGGCGGTGCCCGGTCCTTCCCTGCGATCGGACATCCCATGAATCGACAATTCGGCCTGATCGTCGTCGGCGACGAAATCCTGTCCGGCAAGCGCCTGGACAAGCACATGCCCAAGGTCATCGAGCTGCTGGCCGCGCGCGGCCTCTCGCTGGCCTGGGCCGAGTACGTGGGTGACGTGCCCGAGCGCATCACGGCCGCGCTGGCGCGCGCCTTCGCCTCGGGCGACATCGTGTTCTCGACCGGCGGCATCGGCGCCACGCCCGACGACCACACGCGCCAGTGCGCGGCCGCCGCGCTCGGCGTGCCGCTGGTGCTGCACCCCGAGGCCGAACTGCTGATCCGCGAGCGCATGCAGGACACGGCGCGCGAGCAGGGCACGGTCTACGAGCCCGAGCGCCCGGACAACATCCACCGCCTGAACATGGGCGTGTTCCCGGCCACGGCCGAGATCATCCGAAACCCCTACAACAAGATCCCGGGCTTCAGCGTGGGCGACGTGCACTTCGTGCCCGGCTTCCCGGTCATGGCCTGGCCGATGATCGAGTCGGTGCTCGACGAGCGCTACGCGCCGCTGTTCGCCCAGGGCCAGGCGGCCGAGAAGTCGGTGATCGTCTTCGGTGCCATGGAGGCGACCCTCACGCCGCTGATGCTGGCCATCGAGGCGGCGCACGAGGGCGTCAAGGTGTTCAGCCTGCCCAGCGTCGACCATCCCGAGTACGGTCGCCACATCGAACTGGGTGTCAAGGGGGCGTCCGACCGGCTCGAAGCCGCCTATCGCCAGCTGATCGACGGCCTGCACGCTTTTGACGCGCGCCTTGGCCCCGAGATGGTGCGTTAGGATGGATTGCACCAACTTGGCGCTTTTTTATCGCTTTGACGGGGCGCCAGCCCCGAAAGAGCCGCTTTGGGGATGCCCCGCAATGGCACAGAACCTGCATTCCCTTGCACACGTATTTCCAACCACTACCCTTTCAACCAGGAGAAATTGATGGCAAAGACCGTCGCCGATGTACTGAAGCTCGTCAAGGAAAACGAGGTCAAGTTCGTCGACTTCCGCTTCACCGACACCCGTGGCAAGGAGCAGCACGTGACCGTGCCGGTGTCGCATTTCGATGAAGACAAGTTCACTTCGGGTCATGCGTTCGACGGCTCGTCGATCGCGGGTTGGAAGGGCATCGAAGCCTCGGACATGCAGCTCATGCCCGACCCGAACACCGCCAACATCGATCCCTTCTTCGAAGAGACGACGCTGATCCTGACCTGCGACGTGATCGACCCCGCCGACGGCAAGGCCTACGAGCGCGATCCGCGTTCGCTGGCCAAGCGCGCCGAGGCGTACATGAAGGCTTCGGGCCTGGGCGACACCGCCTACTTCGGACCGGAACCCGAATTCTTCGTGTTCGACAGCGTGCGCTGGAAGAACGACATGTCGGGCTGCTTCGTCAAGATCGACTCCGAAGAAGCCTCGTGGAACACCGACAAGGAATACGAGCACGGCAACACGGGCCATCGCCCGGCCGTCAAGGGCGGCTACTTCCCGGTGCCCCCGGTCGACAGCTTCCAGGACATGCGTTCGGAAATGTGCCTGGTGCTCGAAGCCCTGGGCATCCCGGTCGAAGTGCATCACCACGAAGTGGCCAACGCCGGCCAGATGGAACTCGGCACCAAATTCAGCACGCTGATCCAGCGCGCCGACTGGGTCCAGCTGCAGAAGTACGTGATCCAGAACGTGGCCCATGCCTATGGCAAGACCGCCACCTTCATGCCCAAGCCCATCGTCGGCGACAACGGCTCCGGCATGCACGTGCACCAGTCGGTCTGGAAGGACGGCAAGAACCTGTTCGCCGGCGACGGCTATGCAGGCCTGTCGGAATTCGCGCTCCACTACATTGGCGGCATCATCAAGCACGCCCGTGCCCTGAACGCCATCACGAACCCCGGCACCAACAGCTACAAGCGCCTGGTGCCCGGCTTCGAAGCCCCGGTGAAGCTGGCCTACTCGGCCAAGAACCGTTCGGCATCGATCCGCATCCCGTTCGTGGCCAATCCCAAGGGCCGTCGCGTCGAGGCACGCTTCCCCGATCCGCTGATGAACCCGTACCTCGGTTTCGCCGCGCTGCTGATGGCCGGCCTCGACGGCGTCGAGAACAAGATCGATCCGGGCGAAGCCGCCACCAAGGATCTGTACCACCTGCCGCCGGAAGAAGACGCGCTGATCCCGACCGTCTGCCACAGCCTCGACCAGGCGCTGGAAGCACTCGACAAGGACCGCGCCTTCCTGACCAAGGGTGGCGTGTTCACCGACTCGTACATCGATGCGTACATCGAACTGAAGATGCAGGAAGTCACGCGCATGCGCATGGCCACGCACCCGGTCGAATTCGACATGTACTACTCGCTGTAACAGGCTCGCCCCCAGGCTTCGCGCACTGCGTGTCGCTTCTCCCACCCCCTGCCGGGGGCGACACCCGAGGACCGGCGAAGCCGGTTCCCCGGTGTCTCACGAAGGGAGCTTGCGCCACGTGGGTGTGGCGCTGGCGATTTGAAAGGACGGCTCCGGCCGTCCTTTTTCGTTGGAGGGGAACACCGGGGCCGGGCCTTGCTCGAATTGCATCAGAATGCCCTTTGCTTCGCGCCCAGACTTCCCGAGGACCATGAAGAAACTACTTTTTCCATTGCTGTTGATTCTTCCGCCCGCCCTGTTGCCGGCCCAGGCCCAGGAGCGCGTCTGGCGCTGCGGCAACGAATACACCAACAACGCCGCCGACGCCCAGAAGCGCGGCTGCAAGGTCATGGAAGGCGGCAACGTCACCATCGTCCAGGGCGCGCGGCCCCCGGGCGCGGCCGCCTCGTCGGGCGGCGGTGCCGCGGCGCGCGCGCCGGCCGGCAGCCCGCGCGTCGAGGGTTCGGACCAGCGCGCGCGCGATGGCGAGGCCCGCTCGGTGCTGCAGTCGGAGCTGCGCAAGGCCGAGGCACGCCAGGCCGAACTGCTCAAGGACTACAACAACGGCGAGCCCGAGAAGCAGGGTGGCGAGGCGCGCAACTATCAGAAGTACCTCGACCGCGTGGCCGAGATGAAGGCCGAGATCGCGCGCAACGAGAGCGACATCGCCGGCATCCGCCGCGAGATCGGGCGCCTGCCTGCGGCGGCCAACTGACATGGCCTTCGGCAAGACCGCCTCTTCGCTCAAACGCTTCCAGCCCTTCGACCTGCTGGCCACGCTCATCGCGGTGGTCAAGGACGACGGCTCGGTGCTGTTCGCCAACGCCGCGCTCGAGGATGCGCTGGGCACCTCGCGTCGCACGCTCGAGGGCTCGCAGTTCGGCGCCTGCTTCCAAGAACCACAGGTGCTGCGCACCGCCATCGACGGCGCGCGCAGCAACGACTTCGCCACCTTGCGCTACGAGGCCTTCCTGCGGCGCGTCAACCATGAACTGATGCCGGTGCAGGTGACGCTGGCGCAGGGCGACAAGCCGGGCGAACTGATCATCGAGCTCTCGCCGCTCGAGCAGCAGGTGCGCCAGGACCGCGAGGAGCGGCTGATCGACCAGGCGCAGGCCAACAAGGAACTGATCCGCAACCTGGCCCACGAGATCAAGAACCCGCTGGGCGGCATCCGCGGCGCGGCGCAGCTGCTGCAGATGGAGGTCGAGTCGCGCGACCTCATCGAATACACGCAGGTCATCATCCACGAGGCCGACCGTCTGCAGACGCTGGTCGACCGGCTGCTCGCCCCGCACCGCCGCCCGCACGTGGTGGGCGACGTGAACATCCACGAGGTCTGCGAGCGCGTGCGTTCGGTGATCCTCGCGGAGTTCCCGCGCGACCTGCACATCGAGCGCGATTTCGACGTGTCGATCCCCGAGTTCCGAGGCGACCGCGAGCAGTTGATCCAGGCCACGCTGAACATCGTCCACAACGCTGCGCAGGCCCTGGTCGAGCGCCGCGCGGCCGGCGATGCGCGCATCACTTTCAAGACGCGGATCGCGCGTCAGGTCATCTTCAACAAGCAGTGGTATCGACTGGCATTGGAATTGCATGTCATCGACAACGGACCGGGTGTACCCGATGCCATCAAGGACCGCATCTTCTACCCGCTGGTGTCGGGCAGGGACGGCGGAACGGGCCTCGGATTGACGCTGGCGCAGACCTTCGTGCAACAGCACCATGGGGTGATCGAATGCGACAGCGTGCCCGGCCGGACCGATTTCAAGATATTGATACCGCTGCCCTAGCAGCAAGACGACAAGGAGTTGCATGAAGCCGATCTGGATAGTAGATGACGACCAATCGATCCGCTTCGTGCTGGAGAAGGCATTGCTGCGCGAAGACCTGCCCACGCGCAGCTTCACCAATGCACGCGAGGTGCTGGCCGCGCTCGAGCTCGCGGACGACGACGAACAGCAGGGCCCGCAGGTGCTGGTGAGCGACATCCGCATGCCGGGCGGCTCGGGCCTCGACCTGCTCGACAAGATCAAGGCCAAGCACCCCGGCCTGCCGGTCATCATCATGACGGCCTTTTCCGACCTCGACAGCGCGGTCTCGGCCTTCCAGGGCGGCGCCTTCGAGTACCTGCCCAAGCCCTTCGACCTGCCGCGCGCGGTCGAACTGATCCGCCGCGCCGTCGGCGAGAGCCAGCGCGAGGAAGTGGCCGAGGAGCGCATGGCCGCCGCACCCGAGATGCTCGGGCAAGCGCCGGCGATGCAGGACGTGTTCCGCGCCATCGGCCGGCTGGCGCAGAGCAACGTGACGGTGCTGATCACCGGCGAATCGGGCTCGGGCAAGGAACTGGTGGCGCGCGCGCTGCACAAGCACTCGCCGCGCGCCAACGGTCCCTTCGTGGCCATCAACACCGCGGCCATTCCCAAGGACCTGCTGGAGAGCGAACTCTTCGGCCATGAGCGCGGCGCGTTCACCGGCGCGCAGACCATGCGCCGCGGCCGCTTCGAGCAGGCCGAGGGCGGCACGCTGTTCCTCGACGAAATCGGCGACATGCCCTTCGACCTTCAGACGCGCCTGCTGCGCGTGCTGAGCGACGGCCACTTCTACCGCGTGGGCGGCCACAACTCGGTCAAGGCCAACGTGCGCGTGATCGCCGCCACCCACCAGGACCTCGAGCAGCGCGTGAAGCTCGGCGGCTTCCGCGAAGACTTGTTCCATCGGCTCAACGTGATCCGCCTGCGGCTGCCCGCGCTGCGCGAGCGCGGCGAGGACGTGCCCGCGCTCACGCGCCACTTCCTTCAGCAGAGTGCCAAGCAGTTGGGCGTCGAGCCCAAGCGCATCTCCGATGCGGCCCTCGCGCAACTCGCGACCTTCGGCTTTCCCGGCAACGTGCGCCAGCTCGAGAACATCTGCCACTGGCTGACCGTGATGGCGCCGGCGCAGCTGATCGAGACCAAGGACCTGCCACCCGAAGTGATGGCCGCGCCCGCGGCCGATGCCGTGGCGCTGCATGCCCCGGTGCCGCCACTGGCGGGCCTGGCCGCGGAGCACGACGGCGACGCGCCCTTTGCCGCCATCGCGGCGCCGGCCGCATCCGTCATCGCACCCGAGACCGCCACCGCCGCGGAGTGGGAAGGCGGGCTGGAGCTCGAGGCGCAGCGCCTGCTGTCGGCTGGCCACACCGATGTCTGGGAGGTGCTGTCGCGTCGCTTCGAATCGCGCCTGATCCTCACCGCACTGGCCAACACGCGCGGCCGCCGCATCGAGGCCGCGCAGAAGCTCGGCATCGGCCGCAACACCATCACCCGCAAGATCCAGGAGCTGGGGCTGGAGTAATCCGCCTTTTCCTCGGTACCTGTGCGCCTGTGCGTGGAACACCGCGGAACCGGCTTCGCCGGGCCGCCGGTGTTGCCCCCTTGAGGGGGAGGGCGAAGCGACACGCAGTGCGCGAAGCCCTTCGGGGGTGGGCTAATTCAGCGGCTTCTTTGCCCCAGCGTGCGCGAGTCGAGCTGGAAGTTGCCGCTCTTGTCCCAGAGCCAGGTGTCGACGTAGGTGTGCGCGCCCAGCTTGCCCGGCGGGGGCAGCGGTGACGCCTTGCGGATCAGTTCGGCAATCATCTCCGGCACCTCGGGCGCATGGCTCGGTCGCCGGCTGAAGCCCACGTTGAGCACCTTGCCGGTGGCGTCGATGTCGGTCTCGACCACCACCACCGCGTAGACCAAGGGCGGGATCTTCCCCTTGTAGATGCGCGTCGGGTAGGCCTTGTAGATCTGGCCCGAACCCAGCTTGCGGTAGGCGCGCACGGCCGGGGTCTGGTTGGTGATCAGCCGCACGGGCTCGACCGTGGAGGTCGGCGCGATGGCGGTCTCGGCCTCGGCGGCCGCGCCGGGCGTGACCTCTGCATCGGGCGGCGCCACCGCGGGCCTCAGCGGCGCACAGCCGGCCAGCAGGGCGGCCACGATCGCAACGACTGCTGCAAGGTGCCGGCCGTGCGTGGCACGCATGGCGTCAGTCCGCCTGGTCCAGCGTCAGCACGACGGGCGCATGGTCGCTGGGCTTCTCCCACTTGCGCGGCACGCGGTCGATGATGCAGCCCACGGCGCGCGGCACCAGCGGTGCGCTCACCAGGATGTGGTCGATGCGCAGGCCGCGGTTCTTCTGGTAGCCCAGCATGCGGTAGTCCCACCACGAGAAGCTCTTCTCGGGTTGCTCGAACAGTCGGAAGGCATCGGTGAGCCCCAGCGCGAGCAGCGCGCGGAAGTGATCGCGTTCCTCGGTCGTGTGGTGGATGGTTTCCTTCAGGCCGACCGGGTCGAAGCTGTCGCGGTCCTCCAGCACGATGTTGAAGTCGCCCAGCAGCACGAGGTTCGGATGCGCTGCCATCTCCGCCGCGAGCCAGCCGCGCAGCGCGTCGAGCCAGCGCATCTTGTAGGCGAACTTGTCGCTGCCCGGCGCCTGGCCGTTGACGAAGTAGCCGTTGACGACGCGCAACGGGCCGTGCGCCGTGTCGACGGTGGCGCTGATCACGCGCGAATGCTCGTCGGTGAAGCCGCCGATGTTCTTCGCCACATTGCTCACCGGCGCGCGGCTGAGGATCGCCACGCCGTTGTAGGTCTTCTGGCCGAAGTAGGCGGCCTGGTAGCCGGCCGACTGCAGCACGTCGAGCGGGAATTTGTCGTCGCTCATCTTGAGCTCCTGCAGGCACAGCACGTCGACGGGGTTGGCGATCAGCCAGTCGAGCACGTGCTGCAGGCGAGCGGTGAGCGAGTTGACGTTCCAGGTGGCTATTTTCATGGCGTAAAAGATGTTGCATATCGATGGCTTGCACGCACCGATCTTCGAGGGAGCGATCCTGGCTGCCGCATCGCTTCGTGGGCCGATGCGGGCGCCGGGCACCCGCCCATCCTAGCGCTCCCCGGGCGCCAGGTGCGGGTTGCCGGAGGTTTGGAAGCGATGGGCCGGGTGAGGGCCGCCGACAGCGGCGCGCCCTCAGGGCTTGAAGGCCGTCCAGCCCTTGAAGCTCAGTCCCGCATAGAACAGCTCGACGTTCGAGAACCCCGCCGCGTACAGCAGCGCCACGTCCTGTTCCGGCGAGAGCACGGGCAGGCGCTCCTTGATCGCTGCGATGCTGCTCCGGGCCCGCGCCGCGGGCACGCCGGAGGCGATCGCGAAGGCGGCGTTGCGCGCGAGCCATCGGTCCTTGCCGGGATCGTCGTCGGCAAAGCTGTGGTGCGCGACGACCAGGGGCGCGCCGGGCCGGAGCCGGCGATGGATCTGGGCCAGGGTCTCGCGGCGCTCGGTGGCCGGCAGGAAGTGCAGCGTGAGCAGGCAGGTCGCGGCGTCGAAGGGGCCTTCGGGCGCGCTGTCGATGTAGCCCTCGTGCCAACGCACGCGCGAGGCGAGGGGGCCCAGCGTGGTGCGCGCCAGCGCAAGCATTTCCGCGGACGGGTCCACGCCATCGAATTGCCAGGCCGGCTGCAGCTCGGCAAAAGCCTTCAGTTCCAGCCCACCGCCGGCGCCGAGCACCAGCACCCGCGCATCGGCGGGTGCACGCTCGGCCATCAGCACGCTTGCCATCTTGTGAAGGTCGCGCAGGCCGGGAACCAGCCGCGCGGTCTTGTCGGCGTAGCCCGAGACAAGGGTCGGATCGGAGAACGGCGTCATGCGAGATGGCCCTCCGACGGCATGCGCAGGTGGCGCGTGACAGTGCGCGTCCGGAGGCTTTTGAATATCATGCAACTTATGATGTTGCATCAAACGCTGAATGTCAAGAAACGGCCTGGCCCGGCTTCGCGGCCTCAGCGGGTTTCGCGTCGGCTCTCGAAAGCCTGTTGACGCTGCGCGATCACCAGCGCATCCATCGCCCGTTTGGAGGCCAGGAAATCGGTGCCGCAGGTGCGGCAGCGGTAGGCCCTGATGCCGGGCAGCAGCCTCATCCAGAAGCTGCGTTCCATGCGGTCGGCCGCGACCGGCTCGCATGCGCATCTCAACCCTGGAAACTTCTTGTGCAACGCCATTTCGCCATCTTCCCGATTGAACCTGCCTGACCGTTGTCAGGAGAAGGGGCGCGATGCTAGCGTAGCTTCAAGTAACGAACATGTCGGTTCCGAGACGACGCCGAAGGGCCGGGATCGGCCTGCGCGGACGGCACCGCGGGGCGCACTTTTTCCCGGGTGCTGCAGCCTTTCAGACGCCTTGCGCAAGCGCGATGCGGCGAAGAAAGGCCGCGACGTCATCGGTCGGGATGCCCTTCCTGGCGTTGTAGGTGATGCCCGGGTCCCAGGCGACGCCGGGTTCTTCGGCGAAGGCCAGCCGGTACTTGCGCATCACGTCCTCGGGCTGTCGCGCCAGGTCCTGCCGGAGCCTCTCGACCGTCCATTCCGTGCGCGCGACTTTTGTCTGGAAGACCTGCTCGACCAGGTCGGCCAGGCGGCCGTAGCTGAGGGTCTCGCCGGCGGTGAAGAAGATCCGGTTCGTGTCGGGCGCATGGGTGAAGAGGATGTCCGCCGTCAGCTTGCCGATGTCCTCGGCCGTCGTCACGGTCACGCGGGTGTCCCAGCTGCCCAGCGCATGGACGCTCATCTGCTGGAGGTTCGCGACACCGAAGGCCGGCTCGAACAGGAAGCTGGTGAACATCCCGGTCGAGACGATGGTCCAGCAGCTCGCCTGCTGTGCGCGCAGCAGGGCGCGCACCGCGATCTGTTCGTCGAAGATGCCGCCGCCGCTGCCGGCTTCGATCGTGTCGTAGTCGACGCCGAATTGCCACGGCACGTAGCGCTCGACGCCTGCCCCCAGGGCCGCGGTCGTGAGCTTGAGCTGCGTGCCCGGGCCGCCGACGAAGCCCGTGCAATTGACCACGGTCTGGAACGGCCGGAAGACCTCGGCGAGTGCCGATGCGCTCGCCGTGGCGATGTCGGCGTAGACCGGGGTCACGTCGAGCTGCGCCAGCGCTGCCAGCACCGTGCGCCGGGCGGGCGTGGGCGAGGGCGCCGCGTCGGGCCGCAGCAGCGCGCTGATGCAGGTGCCTGCCGGACCCGCGCGGGCGGCGAGCGCGCGGATCACGCTCAGTCCCAGTTCTCGGGTGCCGACGACCAGGATGCGGGGGATGATGGGGGCGCGGCCATGCTGCATGGATTCTTCTCCTGTGAAAATCGGCAGTTGGACCCGGAACCCCCGGGCAAAAGAAGGCACACGCGTGATACCGCCAGAAAAAGTCGAGCAGTTGATCCAGCAGTCGCATGCCGTCTGCGCCGCGCTGAGCGACGACGACGACGGACTCAAGCGCGAGTTGCTCGCGCACGCCGGCAACCGATGGTCGCTCGGTGTGGTCCATACCCTGGGCGTGTCGGGCCGTCTCCGGCATGCCGATCTGGGACGTCGACTGGCGGGCGTGACCCAGCGGATGCTGACGCGCACGCTGCGGCAGCTGGAGCGGGATGGCCTGGTGCTGCGTTTCGACCACCGTGAAACGCCGCCCCGCGTCGAGTACGAGCTGACGATCCTGGGCCGCGAACTGCTCTGCCAGATGATCCCGTTGTGGACCTGGGTGATCGAGAACGCCGACGGCATCCGCGCACAACGCCGAGCTTTCGACGCGGCGCAACCTGCCGAGCGTGCAGTGCCGCAGGAAGGCGCGCCGTAACCGGTTCAGGCCACGCAGTTGCCTGAGCTCACCTGGACAGGGCCGCCAGCTTCTTCTTCGCGCTCTGCAGCAGCCCGAGCCGCTCGGCCGGCAAGCGGGCCTTGGTGTCGCCGGGCGCGATGATCTCGAAGGTCGAAGCCGCGGCCAGCCGGTGCACGAGTGCATCGTGACGCGCCGGCGCGCTGAGCCGGTTCGCCGACACCACGTGCACCTGCAGGTGGCGATGGAGGCTCTTCGACAGCTTCGTGCAGGCGGCCGTCATGGCCGCCTCGTCGGGCGTCACCGCGCCATGCACGACCACGAGTTCGATGACGCTGTTGTCGTCCTCGCCGAGGATGAAGGCGCGCACCACCGAGTCCTTGAACTTGGCGCGCAGCATGGCGCGGATCGGCTCGGCCGCGGCGAAGGACTTCAAGGCGATGCTGCGCAGCTCGCGGTAGAAGACGAAGGAAGGGTCGGCCTTGAAGGCGGGGGGCTGATCCGCCTGCAGCACCTGCGATGCCAGGATGCCGCTTTGCACCAGGTGCTCGAGCGTGGACGCGAGCACGTCCGGCGCCAGCTTCGTGCGCTGCGTCAACTCCTTCGACGACAGCCACTGGTCCGGCGCCGCGTACACGACCTGCATGAGTTTCTGCACGGCGGGGGACAGGAGGAAGTCTGCGGCACTCAAGGGCGTTCCGATTCGGTGGGTGGCTGGGAAGGGCCTGAATTATGAAGTCGAGGGCCTCCGTGCCGAGCGGGTGGACGGCGGGGCGCGGCGAGCGCCGGCTCAGGCGGCCTTCGTGCCGCTGCCTTGCCGGCGCATGCGCTCGGCCAGGCGCGACAGGCCGAGGCAGATGAGGAAATAGAACAGCGCCACCGTCGCGTAGAGCTCCACATGGTAGGGCCGCCAGGTCGTATCGGCCACCACGGCCTTGGCCGCGCTCAGCACATCGAACACGCCGATCACCGCGACCAGCGACGTGTCCTTGACGGCACCGACGAACACGCCCAGCGCAGCCGGGGCCGCGATGCGCCTGGCCTGCGGCAGCAGCACCGACCACAGCACGGCGGCCGGCCGCATGCCCAAGGCCATCGCGCTGATCACCTGGCTGGCGGGCACGGCCTGCAACGCCCCGCGCAGCACCTCCGCCAGCAGGCAGGCGGTGTGCAGCACCAGGGCCGCCAGCGCCAGCTGGAACTTCGAAGACGACCAGTCGCCGCCCCACCAGACGGGGATCAGGAAGGACACGAGCAGCAGCTGCGTGATCAGGGGCACGGCGCGCACGGCTTCGATCAGGAGCACGGCCGGCACCCTGAGCCATGACCGCCGGCTGCGGCGCATCAGCATGAGCAGCACCGCCAGTGGCAGCGCCAGCGCGATCGACGCGACCGACATCACCACGGTCACCAGCACGCCACCCCACTGCACCGGCAGCAGCGGCGGTGCGCCATCGAACACGCCGGCCAGTACCAGTCCCGCCAGCAACCAGGCCGCGCCCGCACCTGCGAGACGCGCGCGCGGGCCCCGGCGTGGCATGAAGGCGGCGCCGACGCCGGCGACCACCAGCACGATGGCCAGCAGCGCGGCCGGGCGCTGCGGTGGCGCCATCGTGCCGAACATGAGCAGTGGCCAGTTCGCGACAACGGCCACCCAGCATGCACCGCCTGCGTTCTCGCACGCTGCCGCACCGCCGGTCCACACCGCCGACAGCAAGGCCCAGCGCAGGCCTGCCCACAGCGCCCACGCCCCCAGCACGGCCAGCACCGTGCTGAGCACGGCGCGCGGCGGTGTGCGCCACAAGGCCCGGGCCGTCAGGGCAGGCACGCCCAGCCGCTGGCCCAGGCGGCTCATGCCGGCCCCCTCGATGCCCTGCCTGTTCATCCGTGCGTTGTAGCGCGCCAGGCCCCAGGCCATCAAGGCACTCGCGGCGAGATAGCAGGCCGCGGCCAGGGCCATGCCTTCGAGCGCGCGTCCGGTTTGCGTGATGGTGGTGTTGACGATGGCCGTCAGTTCCTGGTAACCGATGGCGATCGCCAGGGTGCTGTTCTTCAGCAGCATCAGGCACTGGTTGGCAAAGGGCGGCAGCGCGGCCCTGGCCGCATAGGGATAGACCACCGTGCGCGCCACGCCGGGCAGGCGCATGCCGAGCGCGGAGGCGGCATCGATCTGCCCCGTGGGGAC
Organism: Variovorax sp. UMC13; assembly: GCF_014170375.1. Taxonomy (GTDB): domain Bacteria; phylum Pseudomonadota; class Gammaproteobacteria; order Burkholderiales; family Burkholderiaceae_C; genus Variovorax. Next base: position 143,086 of record NZ_LZZW01000023.1, read on the forward strand.
GGCCAGCACGGCACCGCGCACGATGTCGGAGATGTAGACCGCGTGGAACACCGTCAGGCCCAGCACCAGTGCAGTGAACTCGGGGCTCAGGCCCCAGCCGCCCGCCAGGCCGAGGCCGGCGAATCCGGGCAGGTCGAGCACCGGGCTCGGCAAGGCAGCGAGGCGCCAGCCCGCCCACAGCATCAGCGCGGCCAGCACCGGCCAGCGGATGCGCTGCCTCGCGCGGCCCAGTGCATGCCATGCGCCATGGGCTGGCAGGGGCAGCAGCCACAGCAGCGCCGCCGACACCGCGAGTACGGCCAGCGACCCGGCATGGGCGCCCGCGCCCTGGAGCATCGGCAATGCCAGGCCCCGGTTGGAAATGAAGACGCCGGGCAGCGGCTGCCAGGCTTCGCGCACCTCCGGCAAGCCCAGCAGCAACGCGTACCAGACGAACAGCTGCAACAGCACCGGCGTGTTGCGCACGGGCTCCACGAGGAGGGCCATGGCGCGATAGAGCAGCGGATGCCGCGTGAGCCGCAGCAGGCCCACCACCAGGCCGAGCAGCGTGGCCAGCGGAAGGGCCACGGCCACCACGGTCACCGTGTTGACCAGGCCGGCCAGCAGCAGGTGGAGGTAGGTGTCGGTGGGGCCGGCGTCGAGCAGGCTTTCGGCGATCTGGAAGCCGGCGTGTTGGAACAGGAAACTGAAATCAGGCACGGCGATGCACGGAGAGGTCGAAGTGCGACGGCGCCATCGCCCATGAACGAGGGCGTCGGCGCGCCGGCCTGAAGACGATGAACGTTCCCCGTCGCGGGCGGCGCGCCGGGGAACCGGGACGCAGGCGCGGGCGGCGCGTCCGGCGGCTTACTGGAAGGGCGGTGCGTAGAGCAGGCCGCCCTTGTTCCATTGCGCGTTCTGTCCTCGCTCGAGCTTGAGGGGCGTCTGGGGCCCGACGTTGCGGTCCCAGATCTCGCCGTAGTTGCCCACCGACTTGATCACCTGGTAGGCCCAGCGTTCCTCCAGCTGGAAGCTCTTGCCGATGCCGGGGTCGGTCCCGAGCAGGCGGCGGATCTGCGGGTCCTTGCTCTCCAGGAAGCTGTCGACGTTGGTCGAGCTCAGGCCCAGCTCTTCGGCGGCGACCACGGCATGCACGGTCCAGGTCACGATGTCGGCCCAGTTGCCGTCTTCGCGCCGGACCCAGGGGCTGAGCGGCGACTTGTTGACGCGCTCGGGCAGGATCACGTAGTCGTCGGCCTTGGCGGCGCGCGCGGCGCGGCTGGCCGCGAGCGTCGATGCGTCGGACAGGTAGACGTCGCAGCGTCCGGCGTAGAAGGCCTTCTCGAGTTCGACCAGGTTCTCGATCACCACGGGCCGGTACTTCAGCTTGTGGGCCGCGAACCAGTCCACCAGGTTCTGTTCGTTGTTGGTGCCGGGCTGCACGCAGACCTGCGCGCCGTTGAGCTGGGTCGCGCTCTTGACGCCCAGCTTGCGCGGCACCAGGAAGCCCTGGCCGTCGTAGAAGACCACGGCGGTGGAGACATAAGGCTGGCCGGCGTCGCGGCCCGAGGTGACGGTGGTGTTGCGGCTGAGCACGTCGATCTCGCCCGAGACCAGCGCGGGGAAGCGCTGCTGCGAACTGAGCGGCACATAGCGCACCTTGTCGGGCGAGCCCAGCACCGCGGCCGCCAGCGCCCTGCAGAGGTCGACGTCGAGGCCGCTCCACTTGCCCTGGCTGTCGGCCAGCGAGAGGCCGGCTGAGCCCTGGCTCACGCCGCAGACCAGCTGGCCGCGCTTCTTGATGGCGTCGACCGTGGGGCCGGCATGGACGAGCATCGCGGTGCACGCCGCGAGCGCGAAGACGGCAGCGCCGCGAAGCAGGGGCGTGGAGAAGTTCAAGCGCATGAAAGAGAGGTCCAGGTGGAAGAGTGAGGCGCGAACGGTGCGCGCATGCGGCTTGGAGCGTGTGTCCACGCCGCTGGCCAGGCGATGCGCCGGACCGCACGAACGGGGCAGGTGCCGGAGGCGGGCGCCGGGCGATGTGAGGCGAAATTCTAGGAAGCGTCGCGCCATTCGCTCAGAAGGATTTCAACCATGCTTATGCGCTGAGCGTGCCAGCGAATTTCTAGAATCCGTCGGCTACAACAAGGCAGTACCGACATGGATTGGCAGCAGGCGTTCAGGGACAACTTCCCCATCACACAAGAAAAAATCTACGCCTGCCAGGCCTACAGCAGCCCACTGTCGCCGCGGGTCAGCCAGGCGATGCAGGATTTCTTCAGCGGCGTGACGCATGCCCGCGCGGACAAGCCCGAATGGCTGGCCACGGCCGAAGGCGTGCGCGTACAGGTCGCACGGCTCATCGGTGGCAGCGCACGGCGCGTGGCCTTCACCAAGAACACCACCGAGGGCCTGAACATCGTGGCCCAGGGCTTCCCCTGGCGCGAGGGCGACAACATGGTCATCGACGACCAGGAGCATCCCGTGAACGTGGTGCCCTGGCTCCACCTGCGCCGGCGCGGCGTCGAGGTCCGCGTGGCCGCCACGCAGGACCGGCATGTGAGCCTGGACGCGCTGTGGGCGCGGGTGGACGACAGGACGCGGCTGATCGCGGTGTCCTATGTGCAGTACAGCACCGGCGTGCGGGCCGACATCCAGGCCCTGGGTGCGCGCTGCCGCGAACGCGGCATCCGGCTGGTGGTCGATGGCATCCAGGCGGTGGGCCTGCTGCCGATCGATGTGGAGGGCTGGGGCATCGATGCGCTGGCCTGCGGCGCCTATAAGCCGCTGCTGGGGCCGCTGGGCCTGGGTTTTCTGCACCTGTCGCCCGAACTGCTGGCGGAGCTCGAGCCCGCGTTTCTCGGCGCCTCGGTCGTCAACAAGGTCCGGCGCAACGTCGCCGACTGGCAGCTGGACTCGGGCGCGGGCGGCGATGCGCGCCTCCTCGAGGGCGGCAACATCAACTACCCGGCGGTCTACGGCCTGGCGCCAGCGCTGCTGATGATCGAGCAGGCGCGCATCGATCGGCTCGCGCCCTGGGTGCTGGGCCTGGGGGCACAGCTCGACAGCGGCCTGCGCGCCCAGGGCTATGAGCTGTTCTCCTCGGACGTCGAGGGCGCGAACAGCTCCATCGTCTGCCTGCGCCACCCCGAGTCCTTCGCGCTGCGCAAGTACTTCTACATGGAAGGGGTGGTGTCCAACCTGCTGGACACGGGGGCGGTGCGGCTGTCCTTCGGCGGCTACAACACGCCGGCCGAAGTGGCGCGCATCCTGGACATCACCGGGCGCTTCGCGAGCGATGCCAACCTGCGCCGGCACCTGCTGAAGCCGACCGCGAGCCGGCCCTACTGAAGGCCTCGGCGTCGCGGCACGCCCTCAGACGGTGATCGCCGCCACGCGGTTCTGGAGGAAGCGGACCACCGACAGCACGGTCAACGCCGAGGTTTTGGGGTTGTCGGCCAATGGCTTGCCGTTGACGACGATGCGCATCTCGCCGAAGGCACCGCTGACCTCGATCTCGTGCGTGTTGTCGACAGCCTCGGGGTCGGCCACCAGGCGCACGCGCGTGGCATCGAGGCCCAGCCCGGCAAGGGCCACGATGGCCGCCACGTTGGCGTTCTTGGGGTAGAGGCGCGCGGCCTCGCGGGCGCTGCTGTCGAGGAATACCGTCGCGGCGCGCAGCCCGCCGAGGTCCAGCAACTGCTCCGCATGCGAGCCGCGCCAGGCGGCGGGCGGTTTGCGGCCGGTGTAGAGCACCTTGTCCAGCCCGGCACCGCGGGCGGCGGCAATGGCGTCCAGGCCGCCGACGGCACCGGCCAGCAGATGCAGTTGCGTGCCGCCGCGCAGGGCCGCATCGGCCAGTCGGGCGGCCAGGCCCGAGTCCGCCAGCGCACCGGACGAGACCACCGCGCATTCGATGCCGGTGGCCAGTGCCGGCAGCACATGCGCGGCCAGCGCGCCGTGGCCCGCGCATTCGACCAGCAGCCGCGTGTCCTGCGGCACCTGATGGCAGACCTGCGCGGCGGTGCCGACCGACGCCTGCGTGGCTTCGACACGGTCTTCGCGCACCACGACGTGGGTGATGCGGGGGCCGCTGCCCTCCTGCATTCGCTGGAACACGGCCCGGCCGACGGCACCGAAGCCGACCAGGGTGACGGTCTGGGGAACGCGGAGCATGGGAAGGGCTATGTCGCTGAGCAGTAGGGGTGGAGAAGCGCGGCGCCGGCAGTATGACGCAGGAGGCACGACACGCTGTTGACTACCCGCGCAACAACACCAGGCCGGGCGGCAGTGCCTCGCCGAACACGCGGCGTTGGTCGGCTTCGTTCAGCGTCGTCACGTCGCGCACCATCGCGGCCCAGCTCGGTGCGGCATGGGCGGCTTGCAGCTGCTCCGCGATCTGCAGACGCAGTGCCTCCGGCAGGTCGCGCGCGCGGTCGCCCGTGGCCCGCGCGATCTGGGCCACGGCGAAGGCCGCGCTTTCGTGGCCGGCCCAGTCCGGCGCGATGTCGGCGATCTGCGCGAGCCAGTCCTGCGCGATGGCGGGCGGCAGCACATGGTGCAGGCTGGCGTACAGCGGCTGGCGCGCACCCAGCCGGCCCAGCGCCCACCAGAGTTCGGCCGCGGCGCCTTGTCGCAGCCGATGCAGCAGCCAGCGGCCGAACTGCATCTTGTCGGCCGGCTGGATGCGTTCGAACGATGCCGCCATGCGCAGCAGTTCGTCGAGCGCCTGCATGGAGGGGCCTTCGGGTGCGGCGATGTCGGTGCCGCCGGGTGGCTGCAGGTAGTAGGCGATGACCTCGTACACCCTCTGCTGCTGCTCGGCATCCAGGCCACCCGCGATGCGGCGCCACAGCGTCCACCATTCGGACCACTGCTGGTTGTCGTCGCTGTGGGCGATGCCAGGGCCGAACAGGTCCCACATCTGTTCCATGCGCCAGCCGTCGAGCGGATCGCCGAAGCCCGGCCGCAGCGTGAAGCCGACCAGGTTGAACCAGGTGCGCTCGTGCTGCAAGGAGCGACGGCGGCGCCGGCTGCCCTGCAGCAGCGCGCCGAACAGCGTGCGCAGCAGCGCGGCCGGCCAGGTGGTGCGCTCGCCGAGCAGGCGTTCCAGCGTGGCGCGCAGCTGGCGCACCTCCTTGGCGTCCACGTCCTGCTTCTTGCCGCCATAGACGCGGGCGATGGCGGCGAGCGCCTCGGGCAGGCGCGGATGCGCGGCGACGGGTGCCGCTGCCTCCGGCGCGGCCGCGTCGCCGCGCAGCTGGAATTCGAGCTTCCAGCGCTGGCGCGGCCGGCCGGCCTCCGGCTGGGCCGCGACGCAGTGCATCTCCAGCGTGCCGACCTCGGTGATCTGGGCATCGAGCAGCACCTGCACCTCGCCGGCCGCGCCAGCCTGGGGCTGCAGCACGGTGGCGATGGGCGGCAGGCGCTGCAGCGCGTCCTGCAACACCACCAGGTCGCCGGCGCGGTGTTGCAGGTCGACGGCACTCGTGGCGAGGTTGAATCGCACCGGCCGGCCCAGGCGCAGGTTGAAGCGCCGGGCTTCGAGCCGCACCGCCTCGCCTTCCGGCGTGCCATGCGGCAGCACGCAGACGCCCTGGCCGTCCTCGAGCGCGAGATAGTAGGCCCGCGCGGCGCCGCCACGGATGCGCGGCGCGCTGCCGGCGCGGGCCATGGCGTAGGCGACCGCACCGCGCGCGACGGCAGCGTCGAGTCGCGGCGCTTCCAGCAGGCGGATCGGCGGCGCGCTTGGCGGCTGCCAGCTGCGCAGCGTGGCCAGCAGGCGCTCGCGCAGCACCTGCGCATGGAACACGCCGCCGTTGAGCAGCAGCGTGTCGGGCAGGTCGCCACCTTGGCGCTGCAGGAAGGCTGCGATGTGGCGCGTGATGGCGGCATCGCTGGCATAGGGCAGGCCGAACTCGACCAAAGCGCCGCGGGCGCGCAGCGGCTGGGCGTCGGCAGCGACCTGCGGGAAGAAGCCCTCGACCAGCAGCTGGTCCACATCGGCCCGCGTGAGCGTGGCCGAGCGCGCACCGCCGATGAGCCGGCTGCCGCTGCCCTGCAGCGTGACCGTGGTCTGCGCCGGTCCGTTCGGGGCCAGCAGGCGCTCCTTGGCGCTGCGGCAGCGCTGGGTGAGTTGGGCCAGCTGGATGGCGTTGAGGCGTTGTCCTGGCGTGCCGCCCGACAGCCGTGGCTCGATCCAGCGCGCGAGCGCGAGGTCCATGTTGTCACCGCCCAGCACCAGATGGTCGCCCACGCCCGTGCGCGCGAGCTGCGGCCGGCCCGCCGCGTCCAGCGTGACCTCGATCAGCGTGAGGTCGGTGGTGCCGCCGCCCACGTCGACCACCAGCAGGCGCCGCGTGCCGGCCAGCTGCCGTGCCAGGTCGGCGCGGTGGGCGAACACCCAGTCGTAGAACGCGGCCTGCGGCTCCTCGATCAGATGGATGGTGCCCAGGCCGGCCAGCGCGGCGGCCTGCAAGGTCAGCGCGCGCGCACCGTCGTCGAACGAGGCCGGGACCGTGAGCACCGTGGGTTGCTGCGCGAGCGGCGCTTCGGGGTGTGCCTGGTCCCAGGCCTGGCGCAGGTGTCGCAGGTAGCTGGCGCTGGCCTCCAGCGGCGAGACCTTGGCCACCTCGTCCGGCGCGCCCCAGGGCAGGATGGCGGCGGTGCGGTCGACCGAGGGATGGGACAGCCAGCTCTTGGCACTGGCCACCAGCCGGCCTGGCGTCTGCTGGCCCAGTTCGCGCGCGAAGGCGCCCAGAATGGCCGGCTCGTCCGAGGGCCAGGGCAAGGGAAGGTCGGCCGCGGCCAGCGCGCCCTCGGCCGCATGGAAACGCAAGGAAGGCAGCAGGGGCCGCGGCGCGACCTCGCCGGCCGCGATGCTCTGCGGGACCGCAAAGACCTGGATGTCCTCCTCGCCGACCCGCGCGAACGCCAGCACGCTATGGGTCGTGCCCAGGTCGATGCCGATGCGGAAGGCGGCGGCCATCACGCGTCGCGGACGTCGAATTCCACCTTCCAATGCACGCCGCCTGCCGCTTCGGCCAGCAACTCCAGCGTGCCGATGTCGGTGACGCGCGCGCGCAGCTGCACGGGCACGACCTCGCCTGCCGCGCGGCCTTCAGCCGGCAGCGTGGCCTCGATCTGGGCGAGTTCTTGCAGTTCCTCGGGCGACCAGAAGTCCAGCAGCGTGCCGGGCCGGTCTTCGCGCCGCACCGACGAACCGAAGAAGCGGAAGCGCACCGATTCGCCGACCACCAGGCCCAGCTGCTGCGGCGGCAGCGGCGCCTCGGAGCCTTCCTCCATGCCGAAGGGCGCGACGCATAGCGCCTGCACGGGGGGCTCCAGTCCCGGCACGGCCGGCATGCTCGACTCGATGCCCACGTAGTAGGCCTGGGCCGTGCCACCGCGGATGCGGATGCCCTGGCCTTGGCGCACCTGGCCGTAGTAGGCCGCGCCGCGCGCCACGGCATGGTCCATGTCGGCGCCCTGCAGCAGCCGTGCGGCGGGCGCGCCGTCGGCGGCCAGCCAGGCGTTCAACGTGGACAGCACGCGCTCGGCCAGCAGTTCCGACTTGAACACGCCGCCGTTGAACAGCACCGCCGTGGGATGCAGGAAGCTCGCGCCATCGCGCTGCGTGAAGCCCGCGAGTTGCGCCGTGGCGCCGAGCTGTCGGCCCAGCAGCGCGGCCAGGTGGCGCGTGACGGCGGCGTCCTGCGCATAGGGCAGGCCGATCTGGGTCAGGCCGGCGCGCGGGCGGCTGACGGGCCGGGCGCTGCTCTCCACGGCCGGGAAGAAGCCGTCGAGCAGAAGGGCGGTCAGCAGTTCGCGCTTCAACTCCGTCCGGATCGAGCCGCCAATGAGCTTGGAGCCCCGGCTGGGAACGACCAGCGGCACGCTCTGGAGATCGGCGTCGCCGAGCAGCTGCTCCTTGGCGAGGCGGCAGGCATAGGTCAGCGCGCGCATCTGCCAGGGATCCAGCTGCTTGCCTTCGGCGGCCAGTCCGCGTGCCACGCCGTGGGCCAGCGCCAGGTCCATGTTGTCGCCGCCCAGCAGGATGTGCTCGCCCACCGCCACACGGTTGAGCTGCAGGTTGCCGGCGTCCTCGGTCACGGCCATCAGCGAGAAGTCGCTGGTGCCGCCGCCCACGTCGATGACCAGGATCACATCGCCGACCTGCACCTGCTTGCGCCAGTCGCCGGCGCTGCCTGCAATCCAGCTGTAGAGCGCGGCCTGGGGTTCCTCCAGCAGCGTGATGTCCCGGTAGCCGGCGGCCTGGGCGGCCTCGGCGGTGAGCTCGCGCGCAGCCGGGTCGAACGACGCGGGAATGGTGACCGTGATGGCCTGCTGCTCGAACGGCGCTTCGGGATGGCGGTGATTCCAGGCATCGCGCAGGTGTTGAAGGTAGTGCGTGCTGGCGGCCAGCGGCGAGATGCGCTCGACCTCGGCCGGTGCGTCGGCTGGCAGGATGCCGGCACGCCGGTCCACGCCGGCATGGCCGAGCCAGCTCTTGGCGCTGGAGACCAGGCGGATCGGCGTCAGCGCGCCGTGGCTGCGCGCCCATTCACCGGTGATGCGGTCGGGCGCGGCGTTCCAGGGCAGGGCCAGGTCGTCGGCAGCGAACTCGCTGGCATGCGGCAGGTAGAGGAAGGACGGCAGCAGGGCGAAGTCCTGCACGGCGCCGGGCCCGCTCTGCTGGGCGACGGGAAGAATCTCGGGCGCTGTGTCCTCGGTCTGCAGGTCGACCCAGGACAGCGCGCTGTGCGTGGTGCCCAGGTCGATGCCGATGGCGTAGCGGCTCATGCGAAAACCCTCGCGCGACGCGCTGCGTTGCGAGCACCTGCTGTCGGTCGGGCGGCGCTCACAGCTCGACCTCCGCGGGTGCGATCACGCGCGCGTCATGTCCTTCGGTCAGCGCGGGCAGCCGCACGGCCGTGGCGCGCCAGCCCTTGTGCTGCAGCGTGCCCGTGAACGGCGGCTGGCCGACCACGTTGCCGGTCACGCGCACGGCGGCGGCGTCGAAGCCCGCTGGCAGCGTCAGTCGGCTGCCTTCGGCTTCAGGACGCACGGCCTCCAGGTCGAAGGTGTCCTCGATCACCTTGCGCGCGCCGCCATGCAGCAGGCGCGCGGCGCCGCCCACATCGGCATCGGAATAGGCCGCGATGTCTTCCCGCAGGAAGTCGACAAAGCGCGACTCGCGCTGCAGCAGGGCCAGCAGCTGCAGGGCGGCGTCGACGTTGGCGGTCGCTCGCACGGGCGCCGGCGTCGGTGGCGTCGGCGGCGTTTGCACAGGTGCGGGCGGCGGCACCTCGCTGGCCAGCGGAGCGCCGTTGCGCAGCGTTTGCACGCGCGCGGCCAGGCGGCCGTCGCCCAGCAGCGCGAAGAAGCTGCCGATGGCGATCGACAGGCGGGAGAAGAAGGGGAGGGATTGTGGTTCGGTCATGGGAAAAAGGGGCCCCGGCGGGGCGCAACAGGGCGGTGGGCCGGTCAAACGCCGGGGCGCGCTGCCGCTATTGTCTTCAATACGGAAGAGCAACTGAAAAACACGAGGATTCCACGCGCCGCTGCCAGGGGGCGAAGCCTCTTTTGCCGCGTGACGCGCCGGTCACCGCGAGCGTGTTGATCGCTGTGGTGGGCATCGACGCGCGTGAAGCACTGCTGTGCTTCCTGGCTGTTGACGTCGTTGCGGATCTCGACACCGCTGTCGGTCAGCGTGCGGTACATCGGGATCGTGAGGAAGAGCGGATGGGTGTCCATGGCTTCCACGGGTGCGCCGACCCAGGCATCCAGGTCGGGCTGCCGCACAGTGGCGCAGCCGGCGAGGGCGGCGACGAGCGCCGTGGCGCAGAGGAGGGAGGGAGGCGTCGACATCTCAGGCCGTGGCTGCGCGCGCGAGCGCGGCGTCCTGTTCGGGCGTCCCGCCGGAGACGCCGAGCGCGGCGATCGTATCGGGCTCAAGCTATCGATGATCGTGCATTCGCAAGCACGTCGGCTCTCACGTGCCTTTCCGGGTTCTCCGATCTCCGTTGCAAAGTCGCGAGCGACGACTTGCCAGCGCGCTCAGTCGATCTTGATGCCCAGCCGCTTCACCGTGGCGCCCCATTGCGCCGTGTCGGTGCGGATCAGCTCGGCGTACTCCGCCGGCATGGTGGTCTTGGGCTCGAAGTTCTGCGTCACGATCCATTGGTTGAAGGCCGGGCTCGCCACCGCATTGCGGATCGCCGTGTTGAGGATGCCCACCACCTGCGCGGGCGTGTTCTTCGGCGCCGAGATGCCGTACCAGCCGGCCAGCTGGAAGCCCGGGTAGCCCGACTCCGCCAGGGTCGGCACCTCGGGCAGGGCGGGCACGCGTTGCGCGTTGGTGATGACCAGTGCGCGCACCTTGCCCGACTGGATGAAGGGGAAGCCGCTCGCGAGGTCGGTGAACATGGCGTCGATCTGGCCAGCCATCAGGTCGCTCACCGCGGGCGCCGCGCCCTTGTAGGGCACGTGCGTGAGGTCGACCTTGGCCAGGTCCTTGAAGATCTCGGTCGCCAGCTGCACCGGCGTGCCGGTGCCGGCCGAGCCGTAGTTCATCTTGCCCGGGTTGGCGCGCGCGGCCGTCACGAAATCCTTGACGTTGCGGATGGGCGATGCCGCGTTGACCAGCAGCACGAAGGAGTAGCGCGCGACCAGGCTCACCGGCAGGAAGTCCTTCACCGGGTCGTAGGGCAGCTTGTGGAACAGGCTGGGGTTGATGGCCAGCGCGGTAGGGTCGCTGATGAGCAGCGTGTAGCCGTCGCCGGGGGCGCTCGACACGGTCTGCGCCGCGATCACGCTGTTGCCGCCCGGCTTGTTGTCGACCACCACCTGCTGCTTGAGCGATTGCGTGAGGTGCACGCCGAGCTGGCGTGCGATCGCATCGGCCGAGCCGCCGGGCGGGTAGGGCACGACGATGCGGATCGGCTTGTCGGGATAGCTCTGGGCGCTGGCGGACAGGGCCGTGGACAGCGCAGCGAGCGACAGCAGCGCGAGGCGGGCGAGTTGGTGAAAGTTCATGGTGTGTCTCCTGTGAATTGGAAAAAGAAAGGTCGCGCCCGCAGCGGTTCTGCGCGCCGTCGTCGCGGGAAGGCCTCGACGGGAACGGGAAGGTGCGTGTCAGTCGACCGGCGCGAGATGCAGGCACACGGTGTCGGTGTCGCCGTCCAGCGGTGGATAGCGCCGCAGCACCTCGGGGTCGTGACCGGGCACCACATGGCGCGGCGAGTCGGCCGCGGCCAGCAGCCGGCGCTGGCCTGCCAGCATCTGCTGCATGTCCTGCACGATCGGGAACGGCCGTCCCTCCTCGTGGTTCTGGTAGTAGTGGCTGGCGTCCGAGGCCAGCACGACCCAGCCGCGCGCGGTGCGCACGCGCACCGACTGCAGGCCGCGCGTGTGGCCGCCGATCAGCATCAGCTCGACGCCCGGGGCCAGCGTGTCGTCGCCGTCGTGGAACACCACGCGCTCGGCATACACCTTGCGCAGCAGCTCGGCCACGTCCTCCACCGAATACGCATGCCGCATGGGCGCGAAGCACATGCAGCGGCCGGTGGCGTAGTGCATCTCGGCGTCCTGCAGGTGGAAGCGCGCCGCCGGCAGCTTGGCGAGGTTGCCCGCATGGTCGAAGTGCAGGTGCGTGAGCACCACGTCGGTGACCGTGGTCGGGTCGACGCCCAGCGTGGCCAGCGTGTCGATCGGGCAGCGGTAGCGGTCGAGCACACGCTTGCGGGCCTGCGCGGTGGCGGCGGTGAAGCCGGTGTCCACGAGGATCGTGCGCCGCGGCGAACGCAGCAGCCAGACGTAGAAGTCCATCGCCATCGGGCCGTCGTGCACGTCCATGCCGATGAAGTTGTCGATGCGCCGGCGCTGCACGCCGGCATAGCGGATGGCGAAGACCTCGTAGGTCTCGTCGGTGTCTGCAACGAAGGTCATGGCCGGCCTCAGAAGTTCAGCGCCAGGCCCGGCGCGGGCCAGCGCATCGCCAGCAGCGTGCCGCTGAAGGATTGCGTGATCCAGGCGGTCGACAGGTCTTCGCCGCCGAAGCAGAGGTTGGTGGTCTGCGGGTCGGGCATCGCGACCTGCCGCAGCAGCTCGCCCTGCGGCGAGATCACCGTGACCTGGCCGGTCACCAGCGTGGCCACGCAAATGTTGCCCGAGGCCTCCACCGCCAGGCTGTCGAAGCGCTGGTAGCCGCCCAGCCCGCAGACCAGCTGGCCGCCGTGCGGGGCCGGCGAGGCGCGGCGCGCGAGCACACCCGGCGCCTCGATGCCGAAGGACCAGAGCCGCGCGGTCTCGGTCTCTGCCACGTAGAGCGTCTGCTGGTCGGGCGAGAGGCCGATGCCGTTCGGGTTGAGGATGCGCTCGACCACCTCGGTGATGCGCGAGCCGTCGGGCTGCGCGTAGTAGACGCAGCCGATGTCGCGGTCGCGCTCGCGCGACTTGCCGAAGTCGGTGAAATAGAAGCCGCCGCTGCGGTCGAACACCAGGTCGTTCGGGCCGCACAGGCGCACGTCGCCGCAGTGGGTGTAGAGCGTGCGCACCGCGCCGGTTTGCGGGTCGACGCGCTGGATGCTGCCGCCCTTGTAGTCCGCGGGCGTGCCGTGCAGCGGCCGCAACCAGCTGCCGGGCTGCACCGGCGGCCAGCGCATGCCGCCGTTGTTGCAGACGTAGAGCGCGCCGTCGGGGCCCAGGGCCATGCCGTTGGGCCCGCCGCCGGTCTCGGCGATCACCGTGACGCGGCCATCGGGCGCCACACGCGACACGGTGCCGCGCGCGATCTCGCAGACGGCGATGTCGCCGTCGGGCAGGGCCACCGGGCCCTCGGGAAAGAGCAGGCCGCTGGCGGCGATGCGGGGCGTGTTCATCGTGGCACCGGCGAACTCAGTACGACAGCTTGGCCGCCGCGGCCAGGCGCCCGCCGGCCGCCGAGGCCTGCTGCAGCGCGCGCGTGATGAGGCCGGTGGTCACGCCCGCGAAATAGCGCGCGCCCCACTGGCCGTACTTGGCCTCGTCCTCGGGCGTGAGCGCGATCACGCCGGCGCAGTTGCCCGCACCGCTGATGGCGCGCAGCGCGCGTTCGATCTCGGCCTCGACCTGCGGGCATTGCCAGTCGTTGTCGAAGCCCATCGCATGCGACAGGTCGTTGGGCCCGACGAACACCGCGTCGACGCCGTCCACGGCCGCGATCTCGGCCGCCTGGGCCACCGCCTCGGGCGTCTCGATCATCACGATCAACGCGATGCCCGCGTTGCTGCGCTCGGTATGCGCCACGCCGGGGAAGGCGCCGTAGCCCGCGGCGCGCGGGCTGAAGGCGCTGCCGCGGCGGCCGGCGCGCGGATAGCGCACCTGCTGCACCAGGTCGCGCGCCTCGGCCGCGCTGGCCACCATCGGGATCTGCACCGCGCTGGCGCCCATGTCGAGCACGCGCGAAATGTCGTGGCGCAGGCAGCGCACCACCGGCACGATGCCGCTGGCGCGGGCCGCGCGCAGCATGTTCTCGGTGGTCTCGAAGCCGGCGCTGCCGTGCTCGTTGTCGATGATGATGAAGTCGAAGCCGGCGTAGCCGCACATCTCCACGATGGCCGGGCTGGGCAGCGAGTTGAAGACGCCGCGCAGGGGCTGGCCGCTGCGCAGCATGCCGGGCAGGCGGTTGTCGAGGGGATGGCGGGTGTCCATGGGGTGTCTCTTTCGTGGGCGCGGGTCGCGCGATGGTTCGGTGTCAGTGGATGTCGTCGGCGTTGCGCATCGCCTGCGCGAGTGCGTCCAGCGTGAAGTCGCCGCTGCGCGCCGCGGCCAGCAGCGGCGCTTCCTTGCGCCGCGTCAGCTCGATGCAGCGCGGCAGGTCGTGCAGGTACTGCGGTGCGATCCGCACCGCGCCGTGGTGGTCGGCGTGCAGCAGGTCGTCGTGCGCCACGCGCAGCCCGAACACCTCGACCGGCGTGCCGATGTCGACCAGGTGGACGAAGGCATGCGACGGGCCGATGCTGCCGGCCAGGATCGGGAAGCTCGGCGACAGGTCGCCGAGGTCGCGCACCGAGCCGTTGGTGAGCACGCCCGCCACGCCCAGCCCCTGGTGCACGGCCGAGTTCACCTCGCCCCAGAAGGAGCCGGTGCCGGGTCGTTCGTCCAGGTCCTGCATGACCACGATGGTCGGCAGCGCAGCGCTGCCCGCGGCGTGGCGGTAGTAGTCCAACCGCAGTTGGCGCGCCTCGGCAGGCGACAGCGACGAAGGCGCCATGGCCCGGATGCGCGCGGTGCGCGCATAGCCCAGCATCGGCGGCAGCGGCGCGGGTGCGGCCACCAGCGTGCCGTAGGTGAAGCCCTGCGCGCTGCGCCCGCCCATGGCGAGCTCGAGTGCGTTGCAGACCGTCGGCGTGTCGACAGCGCGCAGCGTGCGGATCAGTTCGGGCGTCAGCATGGCCGCGCTCTCAATCGATGGAGACGTGGTTGGTCTTGATGAGCTCGGCGAACTTGAGCGTCTCGTCCTGGATGAACTTGCGGAAGGCCTCCGGCGTCATCGGCTTGGGCGTGAAGCCCTGCGCGGCCAGCCGCGCCGTCACTGCGGGCGAGGCCAGCACCGTGACCACTTCCTTGTTGAGCCATGCCACCACCGGCGCGGGCGTGGCCGCGGGCGCCAGCAGGCCGAGCCAGGTCACGGCCTCGAAGCCGGGCACGCCGGATTCGGCCAGAGTCGGCAGGTCGGGCTGCAGCGGCGAGCGCGCCGCGCTGGTCACGGCCAGCGCCTTGGCCTGGCCGTTCTTGGCGAAGGCCAGCGCGGTCGTCATGTTGTCGAACTGCATGTCGATCTGGTTGCCCGCGAGGTCGACCAGCGACTGGCTGCTGCCCTTGTAGGGCACGTGCACCGCCTTGCCGCCCACGCGGTTGAGCAGCATCAGCGTCGTGAGGTGCTGCGAGGTGCCGTTGCCGCTGCTGCCGTAGGAGATCGCGTCGGGCTTGGCCTTGATCGCGGCCACCAGCTCCGGCACGTTGCGCGCGCCCGACTTGTTGCTCGCCAGCAGCACCAGCGGCGTGCTGGCGAGCTGCGTGACCGGCGCGAAGTCCTTGTCGACGTCGTAGCTGATCTTCTTGAGCAGCGTCGGGTTGACCGACAGTGCGGTCTGCGTGCCCAGCAGCAGCGTGTAGCCGTCGGGCTTGGCGCGCGCCACGTACTCGGTGCCGATACCGCCGCCGGCGCCGGCCTTGTTGTCGACCACCACGGCGGTGCTCCAGCGTTTGCCGAGTTCGTCGGCCACCAGCCGCGCCACGATGTCGGTGGCGCCGCCCGGTGCGAAAGGCACCACGATCACCACGCGGCCGGTGTGCGGGTAGCCGCCCGGGCCGGCTGGTGCCGGTGCCTGCGCGGCGGCGAGGCCGGCCAGCGACAGCGTGGCGAGCGCGGCCGCCACTTGGCCGAAGCGGCGGCGGGCGAAGGAGGGGAGGAGGTGCGATGGCTTCGTCATGGGGATGTCTCTTTGCGTGGTGTTCGTCGTCGTGAAGTTCATTCGGCCTGGATGCCCGCGTCCTGGATGACCTTGCCCCACTTCAGGATCTCGGCCTGCTGGAAGCTGGCAAAGGCCGCGGCCGTGCGGCCGTCGGGTTCGACGCCGAGGTTGCGCAGCTTCTGCTGCACCTCGGGCTGCGCCACGATGGCGGCGATCTCGCGGCTCAGGCGGTCGACGATGGGTTTGGGCGTGCCCGCGGGCGCGAACACGCCCTGCCACGACTGCATCTCGAAGTTCGGCGCGCCGGCCTCGGCCAGCGTCGGTGCGCCCGGCACGTCGGGCAGGCGGCGCGCGGCGGTCACGCCCAGCACCTTCACGCGCTTGCCGTCGATCATCGGCCGCGCCGCGGCCACGGTCTCGAACACCATGTCGATCTGGCCGCCGACCAGGTCGACCATGGCCTGCGAGCCGCCCTTGTAGATGATCTGGCGCATGCGCGTCTGCGTGATGTTCTGGAACAGCTGGCCCGACAGATGCTGCGAGGTGCCCGCGCCGGCCGTGCCGTAGGTCAGGCTGTCGGGCTTGGCCTTGAGCTCGGCGATGACCTGCGCCACCGAGTTGAAGCGGCTTTCCGACGGCACCACCAGCACGTTGCTCACCATGCCCACCAGGTTCACCGGTGCGAAGTCCTTCACCGGGTCGTAGCCGAGGTTGCGGGTGAAGAAGGGATTCACCGCATGGGTGGTGATGGTGCCGCCCATCAGCGTGTAGCCGTCGGCCGGCGAGCGCGCCACGACCTGCGTGCCCAGGATGCCCGAGACCCCCGGCCTGTTGTCGACGATGACCGGCTGGCCCAGCCGCTCGCCGAGGTGCTGCGCCACCAGCCGGGCCACGCCGTCGGACACGCCGCCGGGCGAGAAGGGCACCACGTACTTGATCGGCTTGGTGGGCCAGGCGGGCGCCTGCTGCGCCTGTGCACTGCGGTTCAGTGCGGGGCCGGCCAGGGCCAGCAGGGCGAGGGCTGCGGGCAGCAGCGCGCGGGATCGGATTCGCATGGGAGTCTCCTGAAAGGGGAAGCGGGCGCGCTCAGGCGCCCGGTCGGGATGCAGCGCCGCGCCGCGCGGCACGTGGCTTGGGCGGTGGCTTGGGTGCAGGCGCGGGCGCACCCGCCGCGCGCACCGAATCGCGCTCGACCACGCGGCAGGGAATCACCACGTTGCGCGGACGCGCATCCTCGCGCATCTGCTCGTGCAGCAGCTCGACGGTGGCCTCGACCATCGCCTCGACGCTCTGCACCACCGTCGTGAGGCGGTAGGCGCCCCAGGCCGCCTGCGGCACGTCGTCGAAGCCGACCACGCTCACGTCCTGCGGCACGCGCAGGCCGAGCTCCTGGCGCAGCACGTCCATCACGGCGATGGCCATGTGGTCGTTGGCGACGAACACCGCATCGGGCCGCTCGCCCGGGCCCGCGAACAGCGCGCGCGCCGCTTCCTGCGCACGCTCGAAGCTGTAGTGGCCGACCGCGCGCCGGTACACCGCCGCGCCGGCCTGGGCGAGCGCATCGTTGAAGCCGCGCTCGCGCTCGAGGTTGGTCGACGACTTCTCCAGCCCGGCCAGGAAGGCGATGCGCCGGTGGCCGCGCTCGAGCAGCAGCTCGGCCACCATCTCGCCGCCCCGGTGGTTGTTGCAGGTGACCGAACTCGTGCTGTGGCGCGCGAAGGCGCTGATATCGGGCACGCGGTTGAACAGCACCACCGGCACGCCGACGTCGGCGCACTGGCGTGCGAGGTGCGGCGAGAGCATGGCCGAGGCCATCACCACGCCGTCGATCTGGTACTGCAGGATCTCGTCGAGCACGCCGTCGGTCTCGTCGCCGTCGCTGATGAACATCAGCACGTGGTAGCCCTGCTTCTGCAGCTTCTGCGAGAGCTTCTCGATCACCAGCGGATAGAACTGGTTCTCGAGGTAGCTCATCACCAGCGCGACGATCCGGCTGCGCCCGGTGATCAGGCTGCGGGCCATCGCATTGGGCCGGTAGCCCAGCGTCTTGGCGGCGATCATCACCCGGTTGCGCGTGTCCTCCGACACGCTCGCGCCCGGCGTGAAGGTGCGGCTCACGGCCGACTGCGAGACCTTGGCGAGGCGCGCGACCTCCTGTGCGGTGGGGCCCGGCTTCATGCGGCGCTCCATCCGCCGTCGAGCATCAGCGCGCTGCCGGTCATGAGGCTGGACGCGTCCGACGCGAGGAACACGATGGCGCCCATGATCTCCTCGACCCGGCCGAGTCGGCCCAGCGCGATGCGCTCGACCACCCAGGCGCGGAAGGCCGGGTCGGCGAACATGCCGGCCGTCATCGCGGTCTCGATGAAGGTGGGGCAGACGGTGTTGACGCGGATGTTCGCGTGGCCCAGCTCCCAGGCCAGGGCCTTGGTCATGCCTTCCATCGCATGCTTGCTCGCGCAGTAGAGCGAGCGGCGCGGGCTGCCGACCACGCCCATTTGCGAGGAGACGTTGACGATCGAGCCCGGCAGGCCCGCGGCCAGCAGGCCGCGCGCGACGCTGCGCGTCACGTAGAACGCGGCCTTGACGTTGAGGTCGAACACCGCGTCGATGTCGGCGTCCTCCACGTCGACCAGCAGCTTGGGCCGGTTCAGGCCCGCGTTGTTGACCAGGACCTGGAACGGGCCCGCGGTCGACAGCGCGGCCTCCACCGCCTTCGCATCAGTCACGTCGAGCACCAGGCGGCTGCAGCGGCCGCCCTCGGCGCGGATCTGCGCACAGGCCTCGCGCAGCTCGGGCTCGGAGCGGGCCGCCAGCGTGACCTCGGCGCCGGCCTGCGCCAGCGCCGCGGCCGCAGCCAGGCCGATGCCGCGGCCCGCGCCCGTCACCAGGGCGCGGCGACCGTCGATGCGGAAGTCGGGAGCGCGCGGCAGCATGCTCACTGCTCCAGCGCCGGCACCGGCTGGTACCAGGGCACCTCGGCCCGCTTGCCGTAGCGGCGCACGCGCAGGTTGGCCTGCTCGCCGTGGCCGGCGAAGTTCTCCATGTGGCACAGGCGCGAGCAGTACTCGCCCATCAGCGCGCTGGCTTCGTCGGTCAGCACCTTCTGGTAGGTGCAGGTCTTGAGGAACTTGCCGACCCACAGGCCGCCGGTGTAGCGCGCGGCGCGGTTGGTGGGCAGCGTGTGGTTGGTGCCGATCACCTTGTCGCCGAAGCTCACGTTGGTGCGCGGGCCGAGGAACAGGCCGCCGTAGTTGCTCATGTGCTGCAGGAAGTAGTCGGGGTCGCGCGTCATCACCTGAACGTGCTCGAAGGCCAGCTCGTCGGCCTTCTGCAGCATCTCTTCCTGCGTGTCGCAGACGATCACCTCGCCGTACTCGGCCCAGCTCACGGCCGCGATCGCCGCGGTCGGCAGAATCTGGAGCTGGCGCTCGATCTCGGCCAACGTGTCGCGCGCCAGCTGCTCGCTGGTGGTGAGCAGGATGGCCGGCGAGGTCGGTCCGTGCTCGGCCTGACCCAGCAGGTCGACCGCGCACATCTCGCCGTCGGCCGTTTCATCGGCGATCACCAGCGTCTCGGTCGGGCCCGCGAACAGGTCGATGCCGACGCGGCCGTACAGCTGGCGCTTGGCTTCGGCCACGTACATGTTGCCCGGGCCGACCAGCATGTCGACCGGCGCGATCGACTCGGTGCCGACCGCCATCGCCACCACCGCCTGCACGCCGCCCAGCACCAGGATCTCGTCGGCGCCGGCCATCGACATCGCGGTGACGATGGCTGGGTGCGGCGCGCCCTGGTAGGGGGGCGCAGTCGCGACCACGCGCTTCACGCCGGCCACCTTGGCCGTCAGCACGCTCATGTGGGCCGAGGCCAGCAGCGGGTACTTGCCGCCGGGGATGTAGCAGCCCACCGCGTTCATCGGGATGTTCTTGTGCCCGAGGATCACGCCGGGGAAGGTCTCGACCTCGACGTCCTTCATCGAGTCGCGCTGGATCTGCGCGAAGTTGCGCACTTGCGTCTGCGCGAAGGTGATGTCCTCGATCTCGCGCGCCGACAGGCTCTTGCGGGCCTTCTCGATGTCCGCGGCCGACAGCCGGAAGTCGGCCGGGTCCCAGCGGTCGAACTGCTTGCTGTAGTCGCGCACCGCGAGGTCGCCGCGGGCCTCGACGTCCTTGATGATGCCTTCGACCGTGGCACGCACCTTGGCGTCGTCGTCGGCACGGACCTGCACGTCCTTGCCGCGCTTGAGATATCGGATCATTTGTTTTTCCTGATGAGAAGAGAAGAGGGGAGGGATGGCAGCTGCATACGTATGCAATGTGGAAAGCTTGCATACGTATGCAAACAGGGAAAACCCTAGGAATGCACACGTCGCGCGGTGCGCGGGCTCACTCGATGGGAATGGCGTTGGTCTTGACCAGCAGCCGCGCTTTTGCCAACTCGCTCGCGATGAAGGCCTGCATGGACGCCGGCGACGTCGGCCGGGTGCTGAAGCCCATGGCTTCGAAACGGGATGCGGTCTCGGCGTCCTGCAGCACAGCCTGGACCTCCGCATTCAGCCAGTCGACAAGCGGCTTGGGCGTTCCGGCGGGCGCCAGCATGCCGATCCAGGTCAGGGACTCGAATTGTGCGAAGCCCGCCTCGGACAGGGTCGGCAGCGGGGCTTTCAGCTTGCCGCGGTCCAGTCCCGTCAGCGCCAGCCCCGTGACCTGCCCACTGGTGACGAAGGGCAGGGCCGTCGCGTAGTTGTCGAACAGGATGTCGATCTCGCCGGACGCCAGGGCGCTCAGGGCCGGGCCGCTGCCCTTGTAGGCCACATGGACCGCCTTGGCATCCATCCGATTGAGGAACATGAGCGTGGACAGGTGGATGGACGTGCCGATGCCGCTGCTGCCGTAGTTCAACCCGTCGGGCTTCTTCTTCAGGGCCGCCACCAGCTCGGGCAGGGTTTTGATGCCGGATTGCCTGCTGACCATCAGCACCAGGGGTGTCGTCGCGATCATGGAGACGGGCGCGAAGTCCTTGGCGATGTCGTACTTCAGCTGCCGGGTGAGGGCCGGTGCACTGGCGAAGGAGGTCGCACCGATGAGCAGGGTGAGGCCGTCGGGCCGGGCCCGCGAAACATACTCGGCCGCGATGTTGCCGCCCGCGCCGGCCTTGTTCTCGACGATGACCGCGGTGTGCCACCGCGCGCTCAGCGACTGCGCCACGATGCGCGCGACCAGGTCGGTGGTGCCGCCGGGCGCGAAGGGAACGATCAGCGACACCCGGTTCGCGCCGGGATAGCCCGCGGGTTGCACGACAGGCTCGGCCGCACCTGCGAGCGCGCTTCCGGCTGCGATGCACAGGGCCGCCGTCCAGCGGACCAGCGTGCTGATGCGGCGGTCCTTCATGTGCCCTCCTGGATGTTCAGTTCTCGAATCAACTGGCCCCACTTGGCTTCGTCGCGGTCCATGCGCCGCTGCACGTCGCGCGGTGTGGAGGTGACCAGTTCCACGCCGAGCCTGGCCAGGCGTTCGCGCAGCTCGGGGTCGGCGCCGATCTTCTGCATGGCCTCGCGCAGGCGTGCGAGCACCGGCGCGGGTGTCCTGGCGGGCGCCACCAGGGCCATCCAGAACACCGCCTCGAAGTCGCGCAGGCCCGAAGCCTCCTCCATGGTCGGCAGGTCCGGCAGCAGCGCCAGGCGCTGGGTGGTGGTGACCGCGATGCCGACGGTGCGGCCGCTGCGCATCAAGGGCGCGGCTTCATTGGCCGCGGAGAACATCATCTGGATCGTGCCGCCCATCAGGTCCTGGGCGGCGGGTGCGCCGCCGCGGTAGTGCACGACCGCGACCTTGAGGTTGAAGGCGCGCAGGAAGTACTCGGCCGCCAGATGGTTGACGGAGCCGGCGCCCGAGGTGCCGATGGCGTACCGGTCGGGGTGTTCGCGCACCCGTGCGAGCAGCTCCTTCATGCTCCGGACGCCCAGCCCCGGATGGACCTGCAGGACGAAGGGCGAATCGATCATGAGGGAGATCGGCTCGAAGTCCTTGCGGGCGTCGTATTGCACCGTGCCCTGCAGGATCGGATTGATGACCAGCGACACCGGCGCGGCATAGAGCGTGTAGCCGTCCGCCGGCTGCGTCACCATCCAGTTGCTGGCCAGGGTCGAGGCGGCGCCGGCCTTGTTCTCGATCACCACGGCCTGGCCCAGTTCCTTGCCCAGCCGTTCCATGACGGCTCGGCTCGACACGTCGGTCATTCCGCCGGGCGCATAGGGCACGACGACCTTGATGGGGCGGGCCGGATAGGCCGTGGCGGGCTGTGCGGCCGCAAGGCTGGCGCCCAGGATCAGCCAGGCGGCCAGCGCGGTGTGAAAGGTTCTGGAAAATCTCATCGTTGTCTCCTGTCGTTGTTCTGACGCGGGGGCATGCCGGCCCCGCAATGGGCACTTCAGCCCTCCGGCAGGACCTTGCCCGGGTTCATGATCCCCAGGGGATCGAGCGCGTGCTTGATGGACCGCATGAGGGCGAGCGCCAGTGGTTGCTTGTAGCGACGCAGGTCCCCGGTCTTGGCCGAGCCGATGCCGTGCTCCGCCGACATCGAGCCGGCCATGGCCTCGACCACGTCGAACACGGACCGGTGCACACGTTGCTCGAGGGCCTCGAAATCCGCCTGTGCGAGCGGCTGGGCCGGCTCCACGTTGTAGTGCAGGTTGCCGTCGCCCATGTGGCCGAGCGCGACGATGCGGATCCCCGGGTAGGCCTGCACCAGCACCGCCTCCATGGTGCCGAGGAACTCGGCGATGCGCGAGATGGGCAATGAGATGTCGTGCTTGATGTTGCGCGGCTGCGCATGCGCGATGCGCTCGCGCAGCTGCCAGAACTGCAGCGACTGGGCCTGCGACTGCGCGATGGCCGCGTCGACGATCACGCCCTGGTCGAGGGCCGTCGTCATCAGCGCTTCGAAGCGTTCGACGGCGTGGGCTTCGCTCTGGAGGTCGGACGATTCCAGCAGCACGTACCAGGGGTGGGCGTCGGCGAAGATCCTGGGGGTGTCCGGGAAGCGCCGGCCGACCAGCTCGACGCAGTAGGCCGACATCAACTCGAAGGCCGTGAGTTCGGCGCCCAGCAGCTGCTGGCCGAGGGACAGCAGGTGGATGGCCTGCGCGGCGGACGACACCGCGGCCATCGCGGTCACCCGTGCCGCCGGCTCGGGAAAGAGCTTGAGCGTCGCGCCGGTGATGACGCCCAGCGTGCCTTCCGCCCCGATGTAGAGGTTGCGCAGGTCGTAGCCCGTGTTGTCCTTTCGCAGGCCGCGCAGGCCATGCAGCACCTCGCCCGCGGGCGTGACCACCTCCAGCCCCAGGCAGAGTTCGCGCGCATTGCCATAGCGCAGCACGCCGGTGCCGCCGGCATTGGTCGAGAGGTTGCCGCCGATGGTGCAACTGCCCTGGGCGCCCAGGGACAAGGGGAAGAATCGATCCGCTTCCCGGGCGGCTTCCTGCACCTGCTGCAGCACCATGCCGGCATCGACCGTCATCGTGTTGTTGGCCAGGTCGACCGCGCGCAGCCGGTTCATGCGGGCCAGCGAGAGCACGATCGCATGGCCCGAGGCATCGGGCGTGGCGCCCCCGGCCAGGCCGGTGTTGCCGCCCTGCGCGACCACGGGCACGCGATGGGCGCTGCACCAGCGCAGCAGCGTGGCGACCTCATCCGTGTGGCCCGGCTGCACGACGCAACGCGCCGTGCCGATCCGGTGGCCGGACCAGTCGCGCACGAAGGGCGCCATCTGTTCGGGCGCGTCGATCACGCGGCCGATGCCCGCGGGCAGGGGGGGAGCATGCATGGGCATCGTCATTCGACCCGCACGTCGGCCTCGCGGATCACGCGGCTCCAGCGGGCGCCGTCGCGCTGGATGATCGCGTCCATCTCGGCCGGCGTGCCGCCGACCATCTCGACGCCCAGCGGCGCGAACTTCTCCAGCATGGCCGGCGAACGCGCGATGGCCGCGATGTCGCGCTGCAGCTGGGCCACGATCTCGGGCGGCGTCTTGGCCGGCGCCGAGATGGCGAACCAGATGTCGCCCGCCAGGCCCGGCAGGCCCAGCTCGGCGACCGAGGGCACCTCGGGCAGCAGCGGCAGCCGCTTGTCCGACATCGCGGCCAGCACCTTGAGCTTGCCGCCCTTCACCGTGCCGTAGTTGGAGCCGATGATGTCGATCATCATCTGCACGCGGCCGGTCTGCAGGTCGCCCAGCGCGAGGTTCGAGCCCTGGTAGGGCACGTGGATCATCTTCGTGCCGGTCTGGCTCAGGAACAGTTCGCTGTGCAGGTGGATCACGCCGCCCACGCCGGCCGATGCGAAGGACAGCTGCGCGGGCCGCTCCTTGAGGTAGGCGACGAAGCCCGGCAGGTCCTTCACCGGCAGGTCGTTGGTCACCATCAGGATGCTGGGCGAGGTCGCGAGCATGGTCACCGACGCGAGGTCGCGCCGGCTGTCGTAGCGCATGCTCTTGTAGAGGTGCGGCACCACGGCCAAGGTGCTGGAGGTGGCGAGCAGCAGCGTGTAGCCGTCGGGCGCGGACTTCGCGACGTACTCGGCACCCAGCATGCTCGCGGCCCCGGGCTTGTTCTCGATCACCACCGGCTGGCCGTACTTCTTCGACAGCTCGGCCGCGACCGCGCGCGGCAGCGCGTCGGCCATGCCGCCGGCCGAGAAGGGCACGATGATGCGGATCGGCTTGGAGGGGTAGGCCTGTGCCATGGCCAGGCCGCTGCCGAGCGCCAGCCCCAGGGCCAGCAGCGTTGTCTTCAGGATCTTCATGGAGTTCTCCGGTTCTTGGGGTGGGGGGCGGGGGAATCTCGACCGCTCATCAGCCCAGCCACTGCGGCCGGCCCGGCGTGCGCAGGCGGATGCGGTAGAGCGAGGTGCAGGCCGTGACGTACAGCGTGTGGTGGTCCGCGTCGCCGAAGGCGAAGTTGCAGGCCTTCTCGGGAAAGCGGATGCGCGCGATGCGCCGGCCGTCGGGCATGAACACGTGGATGCCGCCGGGGCCGCAGCAGTAGATGCGGCCTTCCAGGTCGACCTTCATGCCGTCGGGCACGCCGGGCTCGTCGCCCGGCACCTCGGCGAACAGCCGACCGGCCTCGACCGTGCCGTCGGCCAGCACGCGGTGCACATGGATGCGCTTGCGCGGACTGTCGTTGACGTAGAGCAGGCTCTCGTCGAGGCTGAAGCACAGGCCGTTGGGCTGCTCCAGGTCGACGGCGAGGCGCTGCAGTGCGCCCCGCGCATCGATGCGGTAGACGCTGCTGTGGTCGAGCTCAGGCTCGCGCGCCGTGCCGTGCGGCAGGCGCCGGCCGAAGATCGGGTCCGAGAAGTAGATGCTGCCGTCGCGTCGCGCCACGATGTCGTTCGGGCTGTTGAGCTCGCGCCCCTCGAAGTGGCTGGCCAGCACGGTCAGCGTGCCGTCGGCCTCGGTGCGCACCACGCGGCTGCTGGCATGCTCGCAGCTCAGCAGCCGGCCCTGGGCGTCCCAGGTGTTGCCGTTGGTCATGCGGCTGGGCTCGCGGAACACGCGCGTGCCGGACTGCGCGTCCCAGCGGTGCATGCGGCTCTCGTCGATGTCGCTGAACAGCAGGTACTGGTCGCGGCTGTGCCACAGCGCGCCTTCGGTGAAGACGAAGCCGCCGGCGATGCGTTCGATGGGTGCATCGGGTGCGACCACGGCGGCGGCCGCGTCGTCGAAGTATTCGATGGTCATGGAGTCTCCTGGGAGCAAGGAAGGAAGAAGTGCGCCGCGCTCAGATGCCGGGGATGGCGCGCAGGCGGTCGCGTGTCAGTTCGTCGAGCCGGGCGCAGCCCAGCAACGCGAGGTTGCGGTCGATCTCGCCGTGCAGCAGCCCGATCGCATGGCGCACGCCGGCCTGGCCGCCCACGGCCGCCGCGTACATCAGCGGCCGGCCGACGAAGACCATGCGGGCGCCGAAGGCCACGGCCTTGAGCACGTCGGCGCCGCGGCGGAAGCCGCCGTCCACCATCACCGGGAAACCCTCGGGCACCGCGGCCACGATCTCCGGCAGCGCCTGCAGCGTCGACAGGCTGCCGTCGAGCTGGCGGCCGCCATGGTTGGAGACGATCACGCCGTCGAGCTGCAGCCGCACGGCCTCGGCCGCATCGGCCGGATGCATCACGCCCTTGAGCAGCAGCCGGCCCGGCCAGCGCGCGCGCAGCCAGGCGATGTGCTCCCAGCTCAGCAGGTCGCGTCCGGTGCGAAAGCCGTGCGCCGGCTCCTCGGTGATGCGGCAGCCGATCTCCTCGTAGAGGTTGCACCAGCGCGGCACGCCGCCGCGGTACAGCGTGCGCGCGAACACGCCGAGCAGCCAGCGCGGGTGCAGCAGGCCGTCGAGCATCAGCGAGGGATTCAGCGCGAAGGGCACGGTGAAGCCGCGGCGCGCGTTGTTCTCGCGGTTGCCCGCGACGCAGGTGTCGATGGTCACGACCAGCACCTCGGTGCGCGCGGCCTGCAGCCGCTGCAGGATGCGCTCCATGCGCGCGGTGTCGCCCGGAAAGTAGCCCTGGTACCAGGTGCCGGGCGCGAGCTGCTGGATGCGCTCCAGCGGCACGTTGGACGAGCCGCTGAGGATGAAGGGCAGCCCGGCCGCGTGCGCGGCCTGCGCCAGCGCCAGGTCGGCCTCGTGCCGGCACATGCCGGCGATGCCCATGGGCGCGATGCCGACTGGCAGCGGATGGCTGCGGCCCCACAGCGCGACGTCTGCGCTGCGCCGGCTCACGTCGCGCAGCCCGCGCGGCACGAAGCCCACGCGGGCGAAGGCGGCGCGGTTGTCGCGCAGCGAATGCTCGGCCTCGGCGCCACCGGCGACGAAGCCGAAGACCGCGCGCGGCAAGCGGCGCCGCGCCGCGGTTTCGAAGTCGTCCAGGGAAAGGAAATGGGAGAAGGCCATGCGTGTCTCGTCCCGGCTTGGATGCCGCGAAGGTGCGGCTGCCGGTGGTCAGGGCCGATTCTCTGGAGTCGGCAGTTATATTGCCAATACTCAAATTGAATGTGATTGAGACAGATCCTGTATGACTGCCCACCTCGACCTGCGCGTGCTCCAGTCCTTCCTCGTGCTCGCGGAGGAGCTCAGCTTCACGCAGGCGGCGCGCCGGCTCCACATGACGCAGCCGCCGTTGAGCCTGCAGATCAAGCAGCTCGAGGCGCAACTGCAGACGCAGCTGTTCGAACGCACCAAGCGCAGCGTGCGCCTCACCGCGGCCGGGCAGGTGCTGCGCACCGAGGTCGAGAAGCTGTTCGAGTCCGAGCACCGCGCGCGGCAGATGGTCACGCGCGCCGGGCGCGGCGAGGACGTCGGCCACATCGCGATCGGCTTCACGCCCGTGGCCACGCTCGAGCTGGTGCCCGCACTGCTGCGGCGCTTCAGCACCCAGGTGCCGGGCATCCTCTATTCGTTGAAGGAAACCAGTTCCGATGCACAGATGGCCGCGCTGCTGCGCAACGAGATCGACATCGGCTTCCTGCGCCCGCCGGTGGTCGACTCGCGCCTCGATGCGCGCTGCCTGCTGACCGAGCCGCAGGTGCTGGCCGTGCCGGCGGCGCACCCGCTGGCGACGCGCGCCAGGGTGCACGTGAAGCACCTGCACGGCGAGATGCTCGCCACTTACGAGCGCCGCACCGGCCGCTACGCGCACGACCTCATGATGACCTGGCTGACGCAGAACGACGTGGTGCCCGCGCGGCTGCACGACGTGGTGCAGCACCACGCGATGATGGCGCTGGTGAGTGCCGGCATCGGCATCGCGCTGGTGCCCGCATCGACCGCCAGCCAGCCGGTGAACGGCGTGGTGTTCCGGCGTCTCTCGGGTCCCGCGGCGCCGCGCATCGAGATGTGGATGGCTTGCCGCAAGGACTTTTCCAACCCGATGACGCGGCTGTTTGCCGATGCGGCGCTGGCCTACGCGCGGTCCTGGAAGGTGGCCTTGCCGCATTGAGCGCTTCCAGCAGAAAGGCCATTCAACCTCCGTCGAATGGCCTTTGGTTCTTGACGCGAAGCGGCTTTCGCCGGCATCGAACTAGAAAGCGTGGCGGATGCCGAAGTCGTAGCCCGAAGCGCTCTTCGGCGCATAGCCGCCGCTGTTCAGGTAGGCCGGCGACCCGCCGGTCGCGACACCCATGATCAGCGGGTTGTTGGCGGCGTTCTTCAGGTTGATGTGTGACAGCCCGGCGTACAGCGCCGTGCGCTTGGAAAGGTTGTGCACGTAGCTGAGCGCCCATTGATCGGCCCGGGCATCGCCGTTGTTCGCGCTGGTGGCCGGCGCCGCGCCGTTCTTGTACTTCACCGACGAATAGGAAGCGCGGACCAGCCCCACGCCGATGGGCGCGGTCACGCCCAGCAGGTAGCCGTTGTACTTGTCGGTCTGCTGCGTCGTGCGGAAGGTCGGCAGGCCGGCGACCGTGGTCGTCGCGCCCAGTTCGTTCCTGTCCTGCGTCTGGCCGAATTCACCGATCAGCTTGAAGGGACCGAAGTCGTACGAGGCGCCGAGGTTGAAGATGTTGATCTTGCGGTCCTGCGTCGCGGTGACGGTGCCGGTCGCCGGCGTCGCGCTGTCGGCGGCGATGCTTTGCGAGTAGGCCGCGGCGATGTCGAGCGGTCCGTTGGCGTAGCCGAAGCGGGCGCCGATGTAGCGGCCCTTCTTCGACGGACTGCCGTTCGTGTCGCTGGACTTGATCGTTTCCGGCAGGGCGTACATCGCCTGGCCGTAGAAGCCGCCCAGGTTGCGCGGCAGGAAATAGCCGATCGAGTTGCCGGCGCGAACGTAGGTGTCGGAGGCGGCGATGGCCGAGCCCGGACCGTAGGTCGACGCAATCTTCGCGTTCACCCGGAACAGCAGGGTCGTGCCGACGCCGTTGTTGCCGTGCGGATCGAAGGTCCAGTCGTTCCAGTAGGTGGGCGTCAGGTCGCGGCCCAGGCGCAGTTCGCCGAAATCGCCCGACAGGCTAACCGTAGAGCGGCGGTTGAACTGCAGGTCGCCGGCGGAACTGCTGCCGCGGCCGTCGTCGTTGTTCAGGCCCGCTTCGAGCCAGAAGCCTGCCGCCATGCCGCCACCGAGATCCTCCGTGCCACGGAAGCCCAGGCGGCTGGTGTTGTAGCCCGAGTTGGCCAGCACGGTCTGGCTCTGCTTGCGGCCCGCGGGGGGCACGAGCGATGGCGCTTGCGAGGGGCTCGTCGGTTGGAACACGCTCTTCGTCGCGTAGTGGCTGACCGAGGCGTCGAGGATGCCGAACAGCGTGACGGACGACTGGGCCGAGGCCACACCGGCGGCAGCCAGGGTGGCGAGCGCAACTAGGGATTTTTTCATTGCAGGTTTCTTGAAAGGTGAAACGGAGGGGCCGGTGCACAGCGTTCTCCGTGCCCGGCAGGTCTGCGCTGACCGGGTCAACGCATTCGAATGCACTGTGTTGGTCTTGCATTCGAATGCAAACGCGGAAAAACCCTCGAGAAGCGCGGCGAATTCAAGGTGCGACGGGAAGTGATGCGAGCCCGGGCGTGCGCGGCCGAAGTACGCCGCCAGATAGGGTTTGTCCGGGGTTTGCATACGTATGCAAGCACCACACAGTGCATCCGAATGCACCAGACGGGTCCGCTGCCGATTCCGTCGCTGCGAAACCGTTCCAGCCGCTCAACTTCACACATCCGACAAGGGGACAAACTTGAAAAGAAGGCACTTCATCGAGGCAGCAGGCGCTGCCGCCGTTGCCGGCGCATCGGCCATGCCGGCGTTCGCGCAGGCCACCCTCCCGTACGCGTTGAAAGCGAACAAGCCTCATGCGGGCAAGACCCTCAACGTGCTGCTGCCTCCGGCTTCGCAGTTCCGCGCACAGGAAAAGCGTCTCGCCGAGTTCGAGAAGCTCACCGGCATCAAGGTGGTCTACAGCTATGTCCCCTACGGACAGTTGCTGGACAAGATCACGACCGAGGCGGTGGCGGGCAATGGCGCCTACGACGTCATCGCCTACCAGGACAGCTGGCTGGCTGCGTTGTCCGGCTACTTCGAGCCGATCGACGCCGTCGTCAAGGCCGATGCGCTGGACCTGGCGCGCTATCCGAAGGTCTTCAGCGCGGCGTCGATCTACGAAGGCAAGAACTACGGCTTGCCCGTGCGCGCGCACCCGCAGCTGTTCTTCTATCGCAAGGACCTCTATGCCCAGGCCGGTGCGACCGTGCCACGCACCTGGCAGGAAATGATCGCAAGCGCGAAGCTCGTCCAGGAAAAGACCGGGGTGCCCGGTGTCGCGATGGACTATGTCAAGGGCAGCGGATTCCAGAACCTCTGGCTCTGGTTCAACTGCCTCTGGGGCCATGGATCGGATCTGCTGGACGCGGCCGGCAAGCCGCGGTTCAACGATGCCGCCGGCGTGCTCGCCACCCAGGCGTATGTCGACGTGCTGGTCAAGCACAAGGTCGCCAATCCGGGCTCGACCCAGTTCAACGAGTACGACATGGTCAACTCGATGGCGCAGGGTGCCTCGGCCTCGATGATGGTCTGGTGGTGGACCTATTCGGTGCTGACCGGCGCGCGCTCCAAGCTGAAGGCGGAGCAGGTGGGCTTCGCGCCCATGGTGCGCTTCGAGGATGGCAAGTCGCCCACGGTGGCGGTCATCATGCCCTTCGGCATCAGCAGGCAGTCGCGCCAGAAGGAGGCCGCCTGGGAGTTCATGAAATGGGTGACCAACCCCGAACTCGAGCACGCGATCGTGACGGACAAGAGCGACCCGGCCACCGCGGACATCGTGGCGACCCACATCGCCACGCTCGCCGACGAGAAGGTGAACCAGGCCAACTTCGGCCTGCCCGCGGTCGCGTTGAAGAGCCTCGACGGCGCCCGGGGTCTGCCCAAGCTCGTGGTGTGGCCCCAGGTCGCGTCGGTGCTGGAGACGGCCATCTCCGAGATGGTCTCGAACGGCAAGCCAGTGAAGGCGACGCTGGACGATGCCGCCCGCCAGGTCGAGCGGATCACCCAGCGCTCCGGCGGCCGCCGAGGATGAGGCGCAGCCCGTGAAAGATCGCTACCTGAAATACGCGTTGCTGGCGCCGGCCCTGCTGGTGTGTGCGGCGACGCTGTTCTATCCACTGCTGCAGTCGCTGGTCTACTCGACCCAGGACTGGAACCTCGGGCGCTCTCCGGCGCCTGAGGGCTTTGCCGGCCTGGCGAACTACATGGCCTTGCTGCGCGACCCCGACTTCCTCGGCAGCGCCAAGGTGACCCTGTTGTTCACGCTGCCCTCCGTGACCCTGACGATCGTCGTGGCGATGGCGATGGCGCTGCTGCTCGCCGACAGCGGGCGGCTGCAGGTCAACGCGCGCACCTTGCTCGTGATTCCGTTCGCGATGTCGCCGGCATTGATCGGCATCTCATGGCGCTTCATGCTGAACCCGGAATTCGGCGTCGTCGATGCCGTGGTCCGATGGTTCCTGCCGGGCCTGAGCCCCGTGCCGATCCTGTCCGATCCGGTCCTGGCCATGGCGGCGCTGATTGCCGTCGATGTCTGGCACTGGGCGCCGTACTTCATGCTGACCTTCATCGGTGCACTCGCTGCCTTGCCGCGCGATACGGTGGATGCCGCGCAGGTCGACGGTGCGGGAAAAGTCCGGATCTTCTTCGAGATCATGCTGCCGCAACTGTGGCCGGTGCTGACGATCGCGATCCTGTTGAAGACCATCTTCTCGCTCAAGATGCTGGACCAGGTGGTCACCATGACCGCGGGCGGCCCCGGCGTGGCGACGGACACCTTGCCGCACATGGTCTACACCACCGCCTTCCGCTTCTACGACATCGGCTACGCATCGGCCATGGCCTGGTTGCTGGCCGTCGTGATGATGGGGCTGGCCATGCTCTATTCGCGCTTCGTGATGGGAAGTTCCAAATGACCGCGTATGTGAACCCTGGCATTTCGTCTCTGAAGATCGACGGCCGCCGACACCGCCGCAACGGCCGCAGCCTGCGCAATGCCGCCATCGTCTTCATCACCGTGCTGTGGGTGCTGCCGGTGCTCTGGATCATGGCGACGGCCTTCAAGCCGCCTTCCGAGGCGGCCGGGCTCGCGCTGTGGTTCAAGCCGACGCTCTCCAATCTGTTCGCGTCCTTCGGCGTGCCCTACCTGCTGGGTTCGCGGCTGCTGAACAGCATCCTGGTGACTGCCGGCACCCTGGCCATCGCGATTCCCGTCTCGACGGCCGCAGCCTATGCCTTCTCGCGTTTCCGCTTTCCGGGCGGATCGGCCGCGCCGCTGGTGCTGCTCGCGACCCAGTTCCTGCCGCCGGTGATCATCGTGATCCCGCTCTTCGTGGTGTTCCGGAATCTGGGGATGCTCGACACCCGCCTGGCGTTGGTCATCGCGAACCTGTCGTTCGTGGTTCCCTATGCGACCTGGATGATCAAGGGCTTCTTCGACGGGCTGCCGGTCGACATGGAAGAGGCGGCGCAGATCGACGGTGCTTCGCGCCTGATGGCGTTGTGGTCCGTGGTCGTGCCGGTCGCGGTGCCGGGCATCGCCACGGCGGCGATCTTCTCGTTCGTCGTGTCGTGGAACGAGTTCTTCTATGCGCTGGTGCTGACCAGGGATCACGCGGTCACCTTGCCGGTGGCGCTGATGAGCGCCCGGTCCGAGCAGGGCGATGCCTGGGAAATCATGGCCACCATGGGGCTGTTCATCATCGCCCCCATGCTGGTCATCTCGCGCTATGTGCAGCGCTATTTTGTCGCCGGACTGGTGTCCGGCGCGGTTCGTTGATCCGGGGAGGCCCTATGGCAGCAGTAAGACTGAACAATGTAGAGAAGCGCTGGGGCGACGTCGTGGGCGTGGCCCGGCAATCCCTGGAGATCGCCGACGGCGAATTCATGGTCTTCCTCGGCCCCTCGGGCTGCGGCAAGACGACCACCATGCGGATGGTGGCCGGGCTCGAGGAGCCCTCCGGCGGCGAGATCTGGATCGGCGACCGCGACGTGACCGATGCCTTGCCCAAGGACCGCGACGTGGCCATGGTGTTCCAGAACTATGGTCTCTACCCGCACCTCACGGTGGGCGACAATATCGGCTATCCGCTGCGGATTCGCGGCCAGGGCCGCAGCGAGCGCAAGGCCAAAGTGCTGGAGGTCGCGCGCAAGGTCGAGCTCGAGCACCTGCTGGAGAGGCGGCCCCGCGATCTCTCCGGCGGCCAGCGCCAGCGCGTGGCCCTGGCCCGGGCGATCGTGCGCCGGCCGCAGGTCTTCCTGATGGACGAGCCGCTGTCCAATCTGGACGCCAAGCTGCGCGTATCGATGCGCGCCGAGATCCGGCGCCTGCAGGCGGAGTTGCGCATCACCACCATCTACGTGACGCACGACCAGATCGAGGCGATGACGCTGGCCGACCGGATCGTGGTCATGAAAGGGGGCGTGATCCAGCAGGTCGGCACACCCGCGGAGGTCTATGGCCAGCCGGCCAATCTGTTCGTCGCCGGCTTCGTGGGTTCACCGCCCATGAACCTGATGCCAGCCGTTGCGCAGGAGGGGCTCCTTCGCGTTGCCGGGCAGCCCGTCGGTGCTGTCCCCGTCCCTGTCGCGCACGGCGCCGATCTGGTGTTGGGCATCCGGCCGGAGGACCTGGTCATCGTGCCGCCCGATGAAGCCGATCTGCGCGGTCAGGTCTACATGTTCGAACTCACGGGCGACGCCGTGCTGGTGACGGTCGACGTCGGGAGCTCACGCATCTGCGTGCGCGGAGACCGGCATCTGCGTCACGGCATCGGCGATGCGATCGGCCTCAGGCTGGACCCGCAGCACTGCCACTTCTTCGACGGCCAGACGCAGAAGCGCCTTCAGCTGGGCTGATGGGCGCAAGGGGCGCCGACGCCCGCGCGACGACGGCACCGTCCACGAGGATGGTCTGAACGGCGGCCGCGGGCTGCTTGATGCGTGCCTCGAGGAGCCTCACGGCCTGCTCGGCCATGCGCTGGATGGGTTGCCGCACCGTCGTCAGCCGATAGCTGGGTCGCGCGGCTTCGGGCACATCGTCGAAACCGGCGACCACGAGGTCGTCCGGAATGCGCCACTCGAGCGAGAAGCGGCAGGCGTCCATCACGCCCATGGCCATGGCGTCGTTGGCGCAGAAGACGCAGTCCGGCCGCACGCCCGAGGCGGCGGCCTCGAGGAACGCGTCGTGGCCACCTTGATAGGAGAAATCCGTGTGCAGGACACCGATCGGTTCGACATTCGCCTTGCGCAGCGCGGCGAGGAATCCCTCCATGCGCGCGACGTTCACCGGCGCCTGTGCCGGGCCCCCCACGCACAGGAAGCGCCGGTGGCCCGCCGCCAGCAGCGCCTCGGCCAGCTCGCCCGCGCCCTTGGCGTGGTTGGTGGAAATGCTGTCGGCCTTCACCCGGCCCGGCAGGCGATTGAAGAACAGCACCGGCACACCATGCGTGTGGAACCGCGTCACGAAGCTGTCTTCCAGCGTCGCGCAGCTGATGAGCCCGTCCAACGGGTACCCCTGGATGTCTGCGATCGCGCTGGCCACCGCCTCGTCGTCGTCCACCGCCAGCAGCACGAGCCGCTTGCGGGCCTTGCTCAGTGCGTCGCCCAGGGCATACAGCAGGCCCGGCGATCCGTGCAGCGTGTAGCGCGTGATGACCAGGCCCACCGCATGCGATTGGCCGGTGATTAGCGACTGCGCCAGCAGGTTGGGCGTGTAGCCCAGACGGGCCGCGACCGCCTGCACGTGCGCCCTGGTCTTCTCCGAGATGTTGCTCCCGAGCTGGAAGCAGCGCGACACGGTGGACTGGGCGACGCCAGCGGCGGCCGCCACGTCGTAGGACGTGGCGCGGTTGTGGCGGGGGAGGGAGGAAGGATCGGTCAAGGCAGTGAACTTTACCCACAAAAAAAGCCCGGCGGTGCGGGGTGGAAGGCCAAAGGGTCATTGTGAATACCTTGCAAGCTATGCAGAATGCATTCGAATGCATAACTCGCGTCAGAACCAGCGCGATGTCTTTTGAAACCCCATCCGAAAGGAACTTCCCATGCACACCGAGACCTTGAAACCCGAGGCGGCATACGCGCGCGCCATCCATCGCTCCGACATGGTCGCCTGCAAGCTGGCCTTCATCGATTGCAAGCTGCCGGGCTCCGACAAGAAGGAGAACTACTCGCTCATCGGTGCCGGCGTGACGCAGTCCGAAGACCAGGTGGTGAACCTCGTCGAGCCGCACGGCTTCAGCCTCGGCGTCGCGGCGATGCCGCCCGGCGTGACCAACAACCTGCACATGCATTTCACGGCGGAGGTTTTCATGGTCCAGCAGGGCACCTGGAAATTCCGCTGGGGCCACGGCGAAAGCCAGGGCGAGGTGCTCGGCGGCCCCGGCGATGTCCTCAGCATGCCGACCTGGATCTTTCGCGGCTTCTCCAATGTGGGCGGCGACGATGGCTGGATCGTGACGGCGCTGGGCGGTGACAACACCGGCGGCATCATCTGGCATCCCGAGGTGCTGGCGGCGGCCGCCGAGCATGGGCTCCACCTCACGCGCGACAACATGCTGGTCGACGTCTCAGGCGGTGCGCCGCGTCCTGCGCCCGATGAGCTGACGCAGCCGCTCGACGCGGAGGACCTGTCGGCGCTGCCGGTCTACACGGCCGAGCAGATGCAGGCATTCATGGTCCGCGCCGATGCGCGCGAGTGGTCCGACCGTGCACTGGTCGGTGCCGTGCTGTCCAGCGGTGAATGCGCACTGGCGCCGGCCCTGGGCTACGGCATGTCCGAACGTCGAGGCCATGTGGCCCCGATCACCGGGGCGCATGGGTTCTCCATCGATTGGCTGCGCCTCGGCGCTGCCGGTTCGACCGGTGCCTTCCTCTCGCGCGACAAACAGGTGCTTTGCGTGATGCGCGGCAGCCTCGAACTGCTGATCAACCGCGGGCCGGACCAGGTCGTCGTCCGGCTGGAGGAGCGCGAGGTCTACTCGGTGCCTGCACACGTCTGGCGCGAACTGCGATCGTTGGGCGAGCAGGCCTGCGAACTGACGGTGACGACCGCGGGCGATCACCGCAAACGGCTCGTGTGGGCGCAGGAGGTGGTCGACGCGGCGGACGCCCGCGGTTTCACGGTCGATCCGAACGGATGCATCGTCCAGCGCAGGCTGCTTCCGCTGTCGGCGCTGGACGTCGGTGTCGCGGCCTGACCCATGGGCGGCCAGGGCATGACGCCGTTGCTGTTGCTGCCCGGAACGCTGTGCGACGAACGGGTCTGGGCGCCCGTGCTGGATGGATGGGCATCGGCAACGGGTGAAGGCCGGCGCGACATTCGGACGGTCGCGCTGGAAGGCCACCGGAGCGCGGCCGCGATGGCCTCGGCATTGCTCGAGTCCATGCCGGACCGTTGCGCGATCGCGGGCTTCTCGTTGGGAGGCATCGTGGCCCTGGAGATGGCTGCGCAGGCCCCCGACCGGGTGCTCGGCCTGGCGCTGGTCGCGAGCAATGCACGCCCGGATCCGCCTGAAAATGCCGCCTCTCGCCGGGCCGCCGTGGACCGGGCCCGCTCGGCCGGCATCGAGGCGCATGTGCGGGATGAACTGCTGTGCCGCTACTTCGGCTCCGCGCATGCGCAGGACCGCGCGTTGCGCGATCTCGTGTGCCGAATGGCCGTGGACACAGGGATCGATGCGTACCTGGCGCAATCGGACATCGCATCGAATCGCTCCGACAGCCGACCGAGGCTGCGCGACATCGGCGGGCCCACCCTGGTGGTGGGCGGCGACGAAGACGGCATCAACCCGCCCGACAGGCAGGAAGAGATGGCGCGTGCATTGCCGTGTGCCGAGTGGCATCAGGTGAAGCACGCGGGCCATTTCGTCCCCCTTGAAGCGCCGGCCGAACTCGCCGAACGCATGGCGCTATGGCTTGATCGGGTCGACGCCGATCGCAACGCGAAGCTATCGTTTCAGTAGCACGCCGAAGCGCTCGATGCTCTGCGTGATGAGCGCCTGCGCGGCCGGCGACCAGCGGCCCATGTCGAAGAAGCCGTGGATCATGCCGGGCCCTTCGATGAGCTCGGCCTGCCCGCCCGCGGCGCGCAGCGCCTCGGCATAGGCCGCACCCTGGTCGCGCAGCGGGTCGAACTCGGCCGTCAGGACCACGGCGGGCGGGAGGTTCGCGAGGCTTCGGGCCTGCAGCGGCGCCAGGCGCGGGTCCATCGTTTCGGTGTAGCCACCCAGGTAGTGGTCGATGAACCAGGCCATCGTGTCCAGTTCCAGGAAGTAGCCCTTGGCGTTCTGCTCGATGCTGGGATACGTCGCCGCCGCATGGTCCACGGCCGGGTAGATCAGGAGCTGCGCCGCCAGCGGCAGGCCGGCGTCGCGCAGCTGCTGCGTCACCACGGCGGCGAAGTTGCCGCCCGCGCTGTCGCCGGCCACCGCCACGGTGTCGTTGCCGCCCAGCTCGCGCGCATGCGCCACGATCCACTTCGTGGCCGCCACGGCGTCCTCGATGCCGGCGGGAAAGGGGTGTTCGGGCGCGAGCCGGTAGTCCACCGACACCACCACGGCCTGCGCCCCCCGGCAGATCTCCCGGCACATGTTGTCGTGCGTGGACAGGTCGCCGATCACGTAGCCGCCTCCGTGGAAGTACGCCACGGTGGGCAGCGGGCCCGCGGCCTGCGGGCGGTAGATGCGTGCGGGGAGGGCGCCCGCTGCACCGGGCACGGTGGTGTCTTGCGTGCTGGCCACGGGCACGCGCTGTTCGGGCGTAAGCGAGCCCGCGGTCAGCGCCAGATAGCCGGCGCGGCTTTCTTCGGGCGTGCTTTCGTGGATGGGCTTGGCGCCGGATGCGGCCATCATCTGCAGGACGCCGGCGATGTGGGGATCGAGTGGCATGGTCGAAGTCTCCTTTTGTGGTGGGTTCAGTGGTAGCTCAGGGTGGCCTCGGTGGCGGGCTGCAGGGCGGGCAGGGCGGTGCGCTCGTCGCCGTACTCGTGCATCTGCTTCCAGGGCGCCTGCCAGGGCGAGCGGTTGCCCTGGCGCGGCAGCTTGTCCTGCGCGCGCAGCATGTAGCCGGCACTCACGGTGGTGGGGTCGGTCCAGGGCTCGCGCGGCATGTCGGCGTCCGCGGCGCCCAGCGTGGGAACGACCACCTCGTGGCCCGTCGCGCGCATGTGCGCGAGCACCCGGCACACCAGGTCGCTGACCAGGTCGGCACGCAAGGTCCAGCTGTAGCGGAAGTAGCCGATGGTGTGGGCCATGTTGGGAATGCCCTGCACCATCATGCCGCGCCAGGTCATGTGCTGCGTGAAGTCCACGGGCTTGCCGTCCAGGCGGAACGGCACGCCGCCCAGGAACTGCATGTTGAAGCCGGTGGCGGTGACGACGATGTCGGCCGCCAGGTGCCGCCCGCTGCGCAGGCGAATGCCGGTGGCGTCGAAGCGCTCGATGGTGTCGGTCACCACCGATGCCTTGCCGCTGCGGATGGCGGCGAACAGGTCGCCATCGGGGATCACTGCGATGCGTTGCTGCCACGGCCTGTAGCGGGGGTTGAAATGGGTGTCGACGTCGTAGCCCTCGGGCAGGCGGGTGCGGGTTTCCTGCAGGAGGACCTCGCGCAGGTCGTCGCTTTGCTCGCGCGCCAGCCGAACCACTTCATCGGTCTTGGCGATGAAGGCGCGGCGCATGATCTCGTGGAACCAGTCGTCGGGCAGGTCGAGCGGTCGCAGCTGCTCTTCCAGCGGATGCGCCCAGGGCTCGCACGCGAAGAAGGTGGGCGAGCGCTGCAGCATGGTCACGTGCGCGGTCTCGTTCGCCATGTTCGGGATCAGCGTGGCCGCCGTGGCGCCCGAGCCGATGACGACCACCTGCTTGTCGGCGTAGTCCAGGTCCTTCGGCCAGTGCTGCGGATGCACGATCCGGCCCTGGAAGTCCTGCATGCCCTCCCACTCGGGCGTGTAGCCCTTGCCATGGTCGTAGTAGCCCGCGCACATCCAGAGGAAGCCGGCGGTGTAGGTGAGCGTCTCGCCCGTGTCGCCGCGGGTGACCTTCACCGTCCAGCGCTTGTCCTGCGACGACCAGTCGGCGGACGCGACCTGGTGCTGGAAGCGGATGTGCGGCGCGAGCGCGTTGTCCTCGATCACCTCGTCCAGGTAGTGGCGGATTTCATCCGCGGTCGCGATCGACTTCCCGCGCCAGGGCTTGAAGCTGTAGCCGTAGGTGAACAGGTCGCTGTCCGAGCGCGCGCCGGGGTAGCGATGCGTCCACCAGGTGCCGCCGATGCCGTCCATGGCTTCGAGGATGGCGAAGCTGCCGTCCGGAAAATGCCGGCGCAGGTGGCAGGCCGCGCCGATGCCGGACACGCCGGCGCCGATGATGAGAAAGTCGACATGCTGTGCCATGAGGTTGTCTCCTGTTGTGGGTGGCAGGGTCA
Source organism: Variovorax sp. UMC13 (assembly GCF_014170375.1). Lineage (GTDB taxonomy): Bacteria > Pseudomonadota > Gammaproteobacteria > Burkholderiales > Burkholderiaceae_C > Variovorax. The sequence continues at coordinate 181,958 of NZ_LZZW01000023.1, forward strand.
TGCTAGGTTTTGCCCTCAGGCGCCGCTTGTGTTTGCGCGACAGAATCTTGATCTGACGCGACACACCGGAAGCCCTCCAGCCATGCCAGTCGATTCCTCTGCGAGCCTCGTGCGCGCCGCTGCGCTCGCCCATTTCGATGAACTGGTGCGCTCGCTGGGCGGGGATCCCGCGGTCCTGCTGCGGGCCTGTGGGCTCGGGCTGGACGATCTGAAGGACCTCGACCGCTACCTGCCGTACCGTTGCGTGGCGCAGGCCATCGAGGAGGCCCCGCGCGCGCTGGCCGCGCCCGACTTCGGCCTGCGCCTGTGTGCGCTGCAGAGCGTGGAAACCCTGGGCCTGCTCAGCCTGGCGATCCAGTCCGCACCCACCGTGCGCGAAGGGATGATGCAGGTGGACAAGTACATCCACTTCCACAACCCCGCGCTCACCTTCCGCAATTTCATGAGCCCCGGCGAAGGGCTGGAATGCCTGGGCGTGATCCACCGGCTGCAGCCGCTGGCCGAGATGCCGCAGGTCACGGAGATCTGCGTGTCCTACCTTTGCCGGCTGATCGACCTGCTGTCCGAAGGCGCGTTGCACCCGGTCGCGATCCACCTGCGGCATGCGCCCCTGGGCAGCAGCGCGCAGTACCGGCGCCACATGGGGCAAGTGCCGCACTTTCGGGCTGCGTTCGACGGCATTGCCATGGACCCCTTGGCCTGGCGCCGGCCGTTGCCGCTGCACAACCGGCTGCTGCAGCAGTTCGTCGAACGCTTCCTGCTCGGGCTGCCGTCGGGGCGGGAGGCGTCGATGGCCGACCAGGTGCGTGGCGTGCTGGGCAACCTGATGCGCGTGGGCATCGCCGACCTGGGCGCCGTGGCGCGGGTGCTCGATCAGCACCCGCGCACCCTGCAGCGCCGCCTGTGCGCCGAGGGCGTGGTCTTCGAAGATCTGCGCGATGCCGAAAAACGGGCCTGGGTGCGCCAGTTGCTCGACCAGCCCGGCCTGAGCCTCGGCGAGATCTCGAACCTGCTGGGCTTCGCGGACCAATCGGTTCTCACGCGCGCCTGCCGGCGCTGGTTTGGCGCCGCGCCCCGGCAGTTGCGGCGCAGCCGGAGGCCCTGATTGCTGGCAGCCGGACGAGACCCAAAGGCCCGACGAAAAAAAGCCCGCTGCCATTTCTGACAGCGGGCTCTCCAGAGGCCTTGAGGCTTGTAGTGGCTCCTCGACCTGGGCTCGAACCAGGGACCTACGGATTAACAGTCCGGCGCTCTACCGACTGAGCTATCGAGGAACAAGCCTCAAATTATATGCAATGAAATCGCCGATTTCCTCGTGCGCGCATCTGATTTTCATCACCGATGCATCGGTACCAATGAAAATGCCCCACTACCTTGAGAGTAGCGGGGCATCCAGTGGCCTTGCGGCTTTTTCATGGCTCCTCGACCTGGGCTCGAACCAGGGACCTACGGATTAACAGTCCGGCGCTCTACCGACTGAGCTATCGAGGAACAAGCCTTAGATTATAGCGTGTTTTTGGGTGCTGTCTTGAAACGCATTCGCGCCGCGTCTCACAGCGTGACGTTCACGCCCAGCCGCAGGGTGCGCGGCGCGCCTGGGAACAGGTAGACGTGGCCGTACTGGTAGGGCGATTCCTTCCAGTAGCGCTTGTCGGCGACGTTCTCGATGCCCAGCGTCCAGCGCGTGGCCACGCCGCCCATGCGCGTGTCGTAGCGCAGTGCGGCATCGACGCGTGTCCAGGCGGGCAGCGTGATCGATCCGTCGGGCAGCACGTTGCGCCGGCCTTCGTGCGAGAGCAGGCCCTGCACTTCGAGCCCCGGCACGGCCGCGATGCGGTAGGCGGCCTGCGCGCGCAGCACCTGCCGGGGCACGTTGGTGGGACGCTGGCCGTTGATGGCGGGCGAGAACTCGCTGCCTTCGCGCTTGGCGTCGATCAGCGTGAGGCTGCCGCCCAGGCGCCAGGGGCCGGTGCGGCCTTCGGCGCTGAGCTCGAGGCCGCGGTGCACGGCCTTGCCGTCGTTGCGGCCGATGCAGTCGGCGCCGGCGTTGCTGCAGGCGTCGATGTTGCTCATGGGGCGCGAGATGTCGAACCACGCGGCCTGCCAGTTGAAGTTCTCCTGGCCGCCCTTGAAGCCGACCTCCCATTGCCTGGAGACCAGCGCCGGCAGCGCTTCGCCCGCATTGGCGTACTGCGAGGCCTTGTTGGGCACGATCTGCGACTCCACGCCTTCGCCCCAGCTCGCATAGGCCATCAGGCCCGGTTGCAGCGCATAGCTGATGGCGAGCCAGGGTGTGGTGATGCCGTCCTTGTAGCCGGTCGGGCGCGAGCCGTCGGTGCGCACGCTGTCGCGGTCGAGCCGGGTGTGGCGCAGGCCGACCCAGGTCGTGAGCTGCGTGTTCCAGCGGATCGCGTCCTGCAGCGAGAGTTCGGTCGAGCGCTCGTCGCGGTTGGTGTTCGGGTCGTAGACCGCGGGCTCGAGCGGCACCACGGCCGTGCCCCAGATGTTGCCGGGCGTGCCCAGGAAGGTGTTGGTCTGGTCCTGGAAGCGGTTGCGCACGCGGCTCGCCAACAGGCCGATCGACAGGTCGTGCCGCACACTGCCCGTCATGGCCTGGCCCTTGAGGTTGAGGCTGCCCGCGGTCTGCGTGCGGCGCTCGTTCTCGCTGCGGAAATCGTAGAGGTCGAAGCTGCCGTCGGAGCAGTACCGGTCGTAGTTGCCTTCGGCGCTGCAGCCGAAGGCATAGGCGAGGCGGTCGTCGCTCTTCAGGCGCTGCTGGCCGATCTGCGCGCTCCAGCGCCAGTCGGCGTTGATGGCCTGCGTGAAGCGCAGCGTGCCGGTGAGCCCTTCGAACACCGAGGGCTGCGACCAGGGCTGGTTGTTGATGTTGATGCGCGGGTCCATCGGCGCGGGCAGTGTGCTGCCCAGCAGGCTGAAGCCGTTCTGGCTGGGCTGCGTCTTCTTGCTGTATTCGATCTCGGCCTCGATCACCGAATCGCGCGTGATGCGCCAGTCGGCCGCCAGCGAGGCCATGTGGCGCTGGCCGTCGAGTGCGAAGGTGCGCGGCTTCAGGTCTTCGGCCGCCACGTTGAGCCGGTAGCCGAACTGGCGCTCGGCACCGAAGCGCCCGCCCAGGTCGACCGCGCCCAGCACGCTGCCGCGGCCCGAGACTTCGGCGCGCACTTCGCGCAGGTCGTTCTCGGTGGGCCGCTTCACCACGTAGTTGACCAGCCCGCCCGGCGCGCTGGTGCCGGCCTGGATGCCGCTGGTGCCGCGCAGGATCTCGACGCGCTCCTTGTTGTCGAGCGCGATCGCGGTCTCGGCGCTGATCGGCAGGCCCTCGCGCCGGTAGTTGAAGCGGTTGTCCAGCACGAAGCCGCGCACCGTGAGGTAGTCCCAGTAGCCGGCCGAGTTGTAGGCGTCGGTGACCGAGGCGTCGAACTGCGTGAGGTCGGCCAGCCGGCGTGCGCCGCTGGCCTGCAGTTGCCGGCTGTCGACGATGGTGGCCGACAGCGGCACCTCCTTCAACGGCAGGTCGCCGAAGCCGGCGATGTCGGCCTGCGGCGCGGCGCTGCGCGCGTCGACGGTCACGGGGGCCAGCGTGGCCTCCTGTGGCTGCGCCTGGGCGGTGCTGGCCATCGAGAACAGGGCCGCGGCGACGGCCAGGGCAAGGGGAGAGAAGGCAGGAGAGCGAGCGACGGACATGGAAGCGGGAGCAGTCTGGAAAAAGAAGAAGGAGGGGTCAGTGAACGCCGGCGGCCACCGCGGCGGTGAGCTCCGCGGCCGTGGCCTCGGGATCGTCGGCGGCGATCAGCGCGCGCACCATCGCGACCGAGCCCACCCCGGTGTCCAGCACCGCGGGCAGCCGTTCGGCATCGATGCCGCCGATGGCCACCAGCGACTGGCCGCGCAGCAGGCGCGCATAGGCGCCCAGGCGCGCCAGGCCCTGCGGGGCGGTGGCCATCTTCTTGAGCGTGGTCGGGAACACCGCACCCATCGCGATGTAGCTGGGGCTCACCGCATCGGCGCGCACCATCTCGGCATAGCCGTGCGTGCTCACGCCCAGGCGCAGGCCCGCGCTGCGGATGCGCTGCAGGTCTGCGGGTGCGAGCGCATCCAGGTCTTCCTGGCCCAGGTGCACGCCATAGGCGCCGGCATCGATCGCGGCCTGCCAGTGGTCGTTGATGAACAGCAGCGCATCGGTGCCGCGCACCGCGTCCACCGCGGCCCGCGTCTCGGCCGCGATGGCGCCCGCGTCCTCGGACTTGAAACGCAGTTGCACCGTGGGCACGCCCGCGCGCGCCATGCGGCCGACCCAGGCGGCGTCGGGCAGCACCGCGTAGAGGCCCAGCCGCTCGGGGCAGGCCGCGAAGGCATTGGGGCGCCGGGCGGGCGGCAGGGGCGACATGCCGAAGTCTTCAGGCGCATCGGGCCAGGCCTGCGCATCGAAGTGGCCGGTGCGCGCGGTCTGGGCCTGCCAGGCGCGGGCCAGGCAGTCGGCATCGACGTCGATGAAGCCGAGCTTGAGGCAGTTCTGCTTTGCGGTGCCGTAGACATCCGCTTCGGTCGGGATGTCGACCGGAGCCGTTGCCGCCAGGGTGCCGAGGCGTTCGCTGCAGGTCGCGAGGGTGGCGGGGGCAGGGGTGTCGTCGTGCTTCATGTGTTCATTGGGTCTCGTGATGCCAGAAGGGGGTGCCGAGAACCGGCGTGCTGGGTTGGGCCGCATCCTGCGCGGCCATGGCGCCGGCGCGGTGGGCGGCGCGGCCGGCCTGCACCGCATCGGAGAAGGCGCCGGCCATCGCGACCGGGTCCTGTGCCAGTGCCACCGCGGTGTTGAGCAGCACGCCGTCGTAGCCCCACTCCATCACCTGGCAGGCATGCGAGGGCAGGCCCAGGCCGGCATCGACCAGCATGGGCACGTCGAGCCGCTCGCGCAGCAGCTGCAATGCGTAGGGGTTGACGGGCCCGCGGCCGGTGCCGATGGGCGCGGCCCAGGGCATCACGGCCTGGCAGCCGACGTCGACCAGGCGCTGGCACAGCACCAGGTCCTCGGTGCAGTAGGGCAGCACCTGGAAGCCGTCGCGGATCAGGTAGGAGGCCGCTTCGACCAGGTTCAGCGTGTCGGGCTGCAGCGTGTAGTCGTCGCCGATCAGTTCGAGCTTGATCCATGGCGTGTCGAACAGCTCGCGCGCCATCTGCGCGGTGGCGATGACCTCCTGCACGCCGTGGCAGCCCGCGGTGTTGGGCAGCACCGGCACGCCGAGCCGGCGCAGCAGCGCCCAGAAGCCGTGGTCGTCGGTGGCGCCGGGTGCCTGGGCCGCGGTCTGCCGGCGCAGCGAGGCGGTGAGCATCGCGGGCCGCGCGCGTTCGACCGCGGCCGCGAGCACGTCGGGCGAGGGGTAGCGCGCCGTGCCCAGCAGCAGGCGGCTGTGGAAGGTCTGGCCGTACAGGACCAGCGGATCGTCGGATGGGGCGGGGTTCATGGCTTCAGCCTCCGGTGACAGGGCGGATGACCTCGATGCGGTCCTCGTCCTGGAGGGGATGTTCGGCATAGGTCGAGCGCGGCACGAAGGCGCGGTTGACCGCCACCGCGAAGGGCGGCACGGCCTTCAGGGCCGCCAGCGCATCGGCCACCGTGGCGGGTGCGGGCAGCGTGTGCGGAATGTCGTTGATCAGCACGTTCATGCGAGGGTCTCCGTGGTCGTGAGGCCGAGGCGTTCCGCCAGCGCGGAGCGGCCGTCGGCCAGCCATTCCATCGCCATGTCGAGTATCGCCGGGGCGAGCATGAAACCGTGGCGGTAGAGGCCGTTGATCTGTAGCACGCGCGACGCCGGCTGGCGCAGCGCGGGCAGGTTGTCGGGCAGCGTCGGGCGGCACTGGGTGGCGATCTCGAGGATGCGCGCCTCGCCGAAGCCGCTGTGCACCGCATAGGCCGCGCTCAGCAGTTCGAGCGTGGAGCGCACGCTGGCCGGCGACATGTCGTTCGATTCGATCTCGGTCGCGCCGATCACGAACACGCCGCCGGGCTTGGGCGCGATGTACAGCGGGTAGCGCGGATGCACCAGCCGGGTCGGGCGCGTCAGGCCCACTTCGGGGGCATGCACGCGGATCACCTCGCCGCGCACGCCGCGCAGCGCGGGCCATTGCGGCAGCGCGCCGAGGCCGCGGCAATCGATCACGCGCTCGTGCGGGCCCGGCGTGAAGTCGGCGGGCGCGCGGGGTGCGTGCCAGTGCAGCTGCACGTTGGGCAAGGCTTCGAGTTCGGTCCGCAGCGCGAGCAGCAGCGCGCGGTTGTCGAGCTGGCCTTCCTCCGGCAGGAACAGGCCCTGCGCGAAGCGCGTGCCGAGCGCGGGCTCGAGCGCCGCGATGCCGGCCGCGTCCACGCGCTGCATCGCCGGCAGCTCGGGCACCTGGGCCTCGGTGCGTTTGAGCACCCGTGCCAGGCGCGCCGCTTCGGCCGCGTCCTGCCGATGCCACAGCACCAGCGTGCCTTCGCGCTGGAAGAAGACCGGCGTGGCCAGCGAGGCCAGCAGCGCGGGCCAGCGGTCCAGCGCGTAGCGCCCCATGCGCACCACCGACAGCGGCGCGACGGCCGACTCGGCCAGCGGCGCGAGCATGGCCGCGGCCACGCGCGCGGCGGCGCCATCGGCCTCCGGTCCGCCCGCATCGAACAACGCAACCCGGCAACCGGCACGCGCCAGCGCGAGTGCCATCAGCCGGCCCATCAGGCCGGCGCCGAGCACGTTGGCGGCATCGAAAGGCAGTGTTTTCATCGCATCGACCTCCAGGCGACGGGCCGCCATCGCCCATAATTTTCGGCATGACCAACCCATCGACCTCCGTGCCTCCTTCTGCCCAACGCTATGCCCGCGTGCTGTCCATCGCGGGCTCCGACAGCGGCGGCGGCGCTGGCATCCAGGCCGACCTCAAGACCTTCGCGGCACTGGGCTGCTACGGCATGACCGCCATCACCGCGCTCACCGCGCAGAACACGCTCGGCGTGCGTGGCATCCACGGCGTGCCGGCGGCCTTCCTCAAGGCGCAGATCCAGGCCGTGGTCGAGGACATCGGCGTCGATGCGGTCAAGCTCGGCATGCTGCATGCGCCCGAGGTGGTCGAGGTGGTGGCCTGGGCGATCGACCACTACCAGCTGCCCAACGTGGTGCTCGACCCGGTGATGATCGCCACCAGCGGCGACCGCCTGATCGCGCCCGCGACCGTCGAGGTGCTGGTGCGCGAGCTGTTCCCGCGCGCCACGGTCGTGACGCCCAACCTCGACGAGGCCGCGCTGCTGATCGGCCATGCGATCGGCGGCATCGATGCACTCGACGGCGCGTGCGACGAACTGCTCGCGCTCGGCGCACGCGCCATGCTGCTCAAGGGCGGCCATCTGCCGGGCCAGGAGGTGGTCGACGTGCTGGCGCTGCGCGGCGGTGCGCGCCACCGCCATGCATCGGCACGCATCGCCAGCCGCAACCTGCACGGCACCGGCTGCACGCTGTCGTCGGCCATCGCCGCGCACCTGGCGCTCGGTCACGCATTGCCCGAGGCCGTGGCGCTGGCGCGCGCCTACGTGCTCGGCGCGATGGCGGCCGGCGTCGACGTGGTGGTGGGCGCGGGCCATGGTCCGCTCAACCATGGCTTCGCGCCAGTGCCGACCCATCGCTTTGCGCGGGCGACCGCGGCCGCGTGAGCCAGGCCAGCACGAAGCTCAGCGCCAGCGTGGGCAGCGCAGAGCCCCACTGCGGCGCCCAGGCCGCACAGCCGTGGTACAGCGCGATGCCGGCCAGCCACAGCCCGGCCGCGACCGGGTCGATGCGGCGCGTGGTCACCGTTGATGCGCCCGTGCCCAGCCGGCCCAGGATCACGCCGTAGAGCGGCACGAAGACCGAACTCAGCATCAGCAGGAAGGGCTCGAGCGTGTGCATCGGCAGCACCAGCGCAAAGGCGATGCACACGGCCGCCAGCACCAGGCCCCAGCGCCGCACGCTCCAGCGCGGGCGCAGGCTGTGGGCCGACACCGAGCCCGAGTAGACGTCGCCATAGGCGTTGTCCAGTTCGTCGATCAGGATCAGGCCGAGCGCCAGCAGGCCGCCCTGGGCGAGCAGCAGCGCGGTCACCAGGTTGGTGCCCGGCTCCGCCACGCTGACCACCATCACGCCCAGCGCATAGCACCAGACGTTGGCGATGCCGTAGCCCAGCCAGGTGCCGCCGAAGGCGCCGCCCAGGCCGCGGCCCGCGCGCCGGCCGTGCCGTGCGTAGTCGGCCACCAGCGGCAGCCACGACACCGGCATCGCGATCACCAGGTCGAGCGCGCCGAACATGCCCATGCTGCCGTTGCCGGGGCGCGACCAGAAGGCGTCGAAGCCCTTCGCGTGGAGCTGCGAGGCGAACTGCCAGCTCAGCCACAGCAGCGAGAGCACCACCAGCGGCAGGCCGAAGCGGCTCACGAAGCGGCGCACCAGCGTCACCATCGAGCCCGCCAGCAGGGCCAGCAGCACGCCGCCCCAGAGCAGCGTGGTCAGCGCGGTGCCGAGTAGGCCGCCGGCATCGAGGCCGAAGGCGCGCTGCGCGAGCGCCTGCGTGCCTTCGCGCATCACCACCAGTTCGAAGGTGGTCCAGCCGATCAGCTGCACGATGTTGAGCAGCACCGGCAGCCGCGCGAAGGCGCTGCCGTAGGTCGCATGCATCAGCCCCGCGCTCGCGAGGCCGCTCTCGCAGCCCAGCCGCGCGGTCCAGGCGAGCAGCGCCGCGCCGAGGCACGAGCCCACGAGGATCGCGACCGTCGCGTCGCGCGTGCCCACGGCCGGCACCAGGTAGGCGCCGATCTGCATCACCAGCAGGCCCACGCCCAGGCTGAACCACAGCGCCGCATGGTCGTGCCAGCCGAACACGCGGCTGGACAGGGGCAGGGGCGCCTCGTTGCCGCCCGGCGCGGCGGGCCGCGGGGCGGAAGAAGTCGTCGTCGGAGTCGTTGCCATTCATTTGCTCCAGTGCAAATTCTTTGGCAGGTGGGCGTGGCCCGAATGCGCATGGCACGCGCCGGGGCTCCAAGGAGCGGGCGTGGCGACGTGACGGTTTTCGGACCGGCTTCCCTGCGCGAGGATTACCTCGGGCCACCTATGTAAAACCTACAAAAAGTGGCGCAATCAGGTTCAAAGGGACTTTCTCAGCCGTGTCGGTAAACCGACACAGCACCCCTAGCGAGCGGGCATTCTAAGCCTCTGCAGCGCGCGGTTGCGAATCTCCGCATGGGTCAAAATGCCGCAGCTAACAAAAAAAAGATGCAAAACAGCATGAGTAACCCGTTCTACCTCGACTGGACTTTCTGGGCGTTTGCATCGTCGTTGCTAGCCATAGCGCTATCACAAGCGCCTCCGATCGTGCGCTGGTTCGGCAAGCCGAGGCTTGTCCTTGAGTTGCCAAACCAAATGCGTATCACACATGTAGCAGGCTACGCAGCTGCGGGAGTAGTGCTGAGCATCCGAAACGCCGGAAGCAAAGCGGCGCGCATCACCTCTCTGAGCATCAAGTTTCGGAGAAATGGAGAGGATCTTCTTGATGCCCCGATCCTGGAGTTCCATCCCGATCCGCGCAACGCGCAGGCGCTACTGCTGATGCCGTTTTCCGTCGCGGCTGGCGTCGAAGTGACGCGAAGCATGAACGCCTATCAACAGCTCCCTAGAGATAAGGACCGAAAACTAAGTGAGCTCGCGTCCAGGGTGCGGGTTGATATAGGCAAGAAAGTCGAGCTTGCACAGGCAAACCGCGATTCGTTTGCGCCGCTGGGTTCAATGGTGACGCTCGATGCACGGCTGCTGCAAGAGGCGCAGTCCATGTTCGAGGCGAACTTTTGCTGGAAGGCCGGTGACTATGACGTGCAGATTCTTTGTAGATCCGATGAGCAAGCAGAGGTGCGACAACAAAAATTAGCCTTCACACTTTGGGAATCAGATGAGGCCGAGCTGAAGGCGTTGGCAGACGACTATCAGTATGGATTTGGTATAGGCCTCACGCACGAGCGCCATGCCAAGGGCGTGTTCGTGACGCTTCGAAGGATTTAGAGGTTCGCGGTTAACTTTTCTCCTCGAAGCTGAGGGGCAAGCTCATTACCCGTAAAAAGCCTTTGCCCTGCAGCACGTTGCGATAGCAGTTGAGCGTGACGGCCTCCGCTTCCCGCGCCACGTCGTCGCCAGCGCTAACGATCGTCCCGTCGTCGAGGACGATCGCGAGCCTAGCGGGCTTGCCGTTGACGCTCACGCGCAGGCTTTCGTGCGAGACCTTCGAGATCACGACGCCTTCGATGGCACCGGTGGGCTGCTGGCCGATCATGTGGATTCCCTCCACGGCGCTGCTGTACTACCTTGGTCGAGTGAAATGGAAATACTCCCTGTCGCCGTTGCTCGGCCATAGGAAAACTGCGACAGGCTCCTTGTGCCGTTCATACTGAGGCCTCCAATTTAAGGAGCGCTCTTGTCAAACTACATCCAACAGTTCCATGTTGTTCAGACCGAAAATGGTCCGAGATACGTTCAAGAAGGCTCGTTTCAAGGCGACAAAGTAATGGTCGCCACCGGTTATGACGCAACCAACGACACCTGGCCGTACCACGTGTACGTTCAAAAGCCATCTGAGGAACCTCAAAAGCTCCCCACTCCCGATGCGTTCGGAAGCGACCAATTCGACGCATTCGTACGTGGTTTTCGATTTCTACAAGGTTGGTTCGCTCATCCAGGTCGATAAGGCTGAATGAAGGCCTGCCAGAGATTGAGGCAATGCGGGTCCTGATGGTGTTGACTCCTTCCCGTAGTTGCAAGCTGAGGGCGTGGGCACCGCACGGCATACTCCTCGTCAGAACAGAAGGAGGAGCGACATGGCGATCAGCTATTGGTGGGTGAACCACAAGCAAACGCACGCGGCCGAGATTGACGGCGGCTACATCTGGAGCCCACAGAAGAAGGCCAACGGCCAGGCCAATGCAACCTACCTCAACCTCACCAAGGTCGAGGCTGGCGACGTTGTCTTCTCGTACGCCAGCGGCAAGCTCATGGCGCTTGGCATTGCGACGTCTCGCCATCGCATCGCGCAGAAGCCGGAGGAGTTCGGTGCGAGTGGCTCCAACTGGGACAGCCTCGGCTGGCTGGTGCCGATCGAATGGCAGATGCTCAAGTCGCCGATCGTTCCGAAGCAGCACCTGGGCAGCATCGGCCCACTGCTGCCAGAGGCACACTCGCCGATCCGGAAAGAGACGGGTGACGGGAACCAGGGCTGCTACCTCGCGGCGATCAGTCCCGAGCTGGGGCGATTGCTGCAGTGCCTGACGGAGATTCCCGATCGCGAGGTATTGGACGTCGCCGAGGAGCGATCCGCCGATGCTGCGGCCGATGTTGTCCAGGCTGAAATCGAGTCTGCGCCGCACTTGGGCCCGACTGAGATCGAGCAGCTGGTGCGCGCGCGCCGTGGGCAGGGCCGCTTCCGGCTCAACCTTCTGAAGGTCGAGAAGCGCTGCCGACTCACGCACGTCGAGCTCGAGCAGTTTCTCGTGGCCAGCCACATCAAGCCCTGGGCCGTGTGCACGAACGAGGAGCGCCTCGACGGGCACAACGGACTGCTGCTCGCCCCACACGTCGACCGCCTGTTCGATCGAGGGTGGGTGAGCTTCTCGGATGCAGGCGACCTGATGGTAGCCAATGACGACGCGCGCGCCGTGCTGGCCGCGTGGGGCGTCGTCGTGCCACCCGCGGGCATGCGCTCGTTCAGCGATCGGCAGCGCGCGTACCTCTCCTACCATCGCGAAAACGTCTTCCGAAAGAGCTTTCGCCTGGTGAGCTGAGATGCGCGCCATGCCAGCAGTAGCTGTGCGCTGCGCGAGGTAGGCCTGGGTCTTCGTGCGCGCTACGACGCTAAACAGGGCGATGAAGCCGTATGTGGTCATACTGCCGACTCCACAACGAGGAGATGACGATGGCTTCCACTGGCAATACGACGATGCCGAGTGACGAACTTCAGGACTTCTGGCGCGAGTGTGCGGCGGCGGGATTCAACCAGGGAGATTTCATGGTCTCCGCGACGGAGACGATTCCCAACGAACCGGGGCCAATCAAACGAACTGTCGTAATCACGCGCACCGTGAAAGGCAAGCCGATTGGTTTTCAGTACGACGGCTCTAGCGGCAGCGACTGGATTGCACCGGCTGTCGCAGATGTGAAAAGCGGGACATTTGGACCCGCTTAGCGGGGATGACGCCTTCACGTCGCCTGAGAGGTGGCTGCGCTTCACGCTAGCTCCTCGTGGCTCAGCGCCAGGTGCTCGTCGACGACAGCGAGCACAGTGTCGAATTCAAGCCCGGTGAGCTGGGCCACGGCCTCGCATGCGGCCTCGTGGCTCGGCGCCAGTTCTCGCGACCGCACGTACTCGTTGATGATTCGGTGCTTTGCCACGATGTTCACCCTGCGGCCCCCACCAGTGCAGCCGCGATCGCTCGAAGGTTCTCGGCCGGCGCGCCGTTTGGCAGCTCGACCTTCAGCACCATGACGCCGCCTGTCGCGTCACCCAGCAAGATCTTCATGTGGCGCTCCAGCGCGCGGAACAGCTGACCGTCGTTGATCGCCGTGACCTTGGCTCCGCCCTTCGCTTTGCTCTCCTCCAGCCGCGCAGCCAACTCGTGGCCGGCATCGACACCACGCTTGCGGACCACCTTCACGGCTTCGGCCGCGCTCACCGTGCCGGCCTGGACCATGCGCTGCACGTCGGTGTTCGCGTTGGCCAGGAGGAGCATCTGGCGGACATGCTCCTCGCTCTTCTGCATGCTGGTGGCGATGCGGGAGGTCGGCCAGTCAAAGGCAGCCAGCCGCTTGTAGACGCGGCCCAGCTCCAACGGGGTCAGCTTGAGGCCGGCGTTGGTCTGCGCGATCGCGGCGACTGCCTCCGCATCATTCCCAGCGAAAACGTCAAACCGCACCCAGACCTCGCCATCGGCGTCAGCGATGCTGGTGTCTTCGGCGAGGGCGCGGCGCGTCGCTTCGGTGCGGCAGTGGCCATCGCGGATCAGCCCGCCCTTTTCCTCGAGTGAGATCAGGATGGGCGGCCAGGTGCCACCGGCCAGCTTGTGGCGCTTCAACGCCTCGATGTGCGCTTCCAGTTCTGGGCCGGGCGTGCGTTCGTTGAAGCCGTCCTGCACGCGCAGCGCGGACAAGCGGATCACGGGCCCGGTGTCGGGCCGGCGAATCACCTTCGCCGCATTCAGCTTGTTCAGCGAGCTCATGCTGCCACCTCGGGGAGCTTGAACTTCTTGAAGTGCAGGGCCTTGATATGCACGCCGAAGTACTTTCCGATGGACTCGGCAGCGATGAAGGCGGCGTGCACTTCGGGCTCGACGTGGGGGTACTGGTACAGCGAGTCGCCCCGCGCGAAAGTCACGGCCAGCGTCTTGGTCCCGGTGTCGTAGCCGATGGCCGCCACCTGGTTCGATGCGACGGGCGTCATGTTGATCACGAGCGGCTGCTCGTCGGCGAAGGCGGCGGCGGCGGTGTAGGTCTTGCTCATGGCGTGCTTTCGAAGTGGGGCGGTGAGGCGGCGACGGCCTGCAGTTGGTTGACGAGGAGGGGGTGGTTGGCGATGGCCTGGCCGATGAGCGTCAGGTCGCTGTCGCGGTAGAAGCGGCGCGCGCCGTCGATGCGCGGGCTCGAAGCCGCGCTCGGAGAGGAATGCGGCGCTGAAGGCGTGGCGCATCATTGGACGCACTCCTCGCGCAAGCGCGAATCCGGCTTTGCGCTCTCTTTACAGGCTCCTGCTGCTTCCAACGGCTCATGCACCGGCGTTACGACGGCGCCCTGCCGGCACCGCGTCTTCGCCACCTCGAAGCTGGTTGTGAACCGGGGGCGCTCAGCCGCTTGCGGCCATCCTTCGGGCCACTCGATGCGGTAGCAGATCGAGCTCTCCTGCAATGGATCCTCTGCCTGGGCCTCGCTGGGGTTTTCATCCGAGTGCGCAGAGTCGGCCGGGGCGGAAGGTGTCTCGATGCGGCCGTAGCAATGGAACAGGCACGGCTGCAGCTGTCCCGCGAAGATCGGATGGATGGCGCGGAAGCGCAGGGTGACGGTCTGCAGCTCGCCGCGTTGGTCGATGCGCGCGGGCTGGTGCGCGCATACGACCTCCCCGGAGGCGGTGTCGATCCTCAGCACGCGCTCAAGCTGCGTTGTCGCTTCCACATCGAAGACCACAGCGCCGCGCGCGTTGTGCGCCGTGTAGATCTTGGCGCATGCCTTCTCTGCGCTGGGGATGGAGCCGTACCGCTTCAAGACGGCACCCCATCGTGCGTGTGCCCGTCCAGCAGCCGGCCGGCAGCCTTCTTCCCGACAAGGTGCACCATGGCCCAGCCATCCGCCGACGTGATGCCCTTCGGATACTCTGGTGCCTCGTAGCCACCGCGCACCACGCGGCCGTTCCAGTCGATGGCAGCCGTCTTGAACGCTCCGCGCCCCGGGTCACCGCTGCCCGGAGCCCACTCGCCATGCTGCTTGAACAGAAACGGCACACCGGCCGCCTCGCACTGATTGCGCAGAGCGCGCGCCCAGTCGGGATGCATGGGCCGCGCGTGGGGGCCGCTCTCACCGCCGACGATGACCCAGTTAATGCCAGGCACTGCCGGCGCCGGTCCTATCTCGCGCGGGCCGTAGTCGTCCCACATTCCTCGCGCATGGCGAACGTCGCACAGGTCATCCGCCGCCATCTTCCCGTGGAGGGTGCACCGACGCGACAGAAACTGCTCGATCCAGACCGGACCCAGCAGAGGCTCCAGGCTCAGAAAGTTCGGCAGGCCCAGGCGCAGCAGCTTCGGGATGTCGCACACGGCCTCTTCCTGGTTCACGATGGTCGCGCCGATGCGAATGTTGGGCGGCGGACCGTCGAGGAACATCTCAGCCAGCATGGAGGCGGCGTTACCGATGCGCTTCGTCAGCAGCAACCAATCGAGATCCGGCGTGACGCTGATGAGCGTGGCTAGGTCGGCGCGCCATTCGTCCTCGACGGCGTTGTCGAACACGTCGGCCAGACTGGCGCAGAAGACGCGCTGCCGCCGGCCGTGCTGCGCGAGGAAGGTTGCGGCCTGGGCGTTCCAGCGCGTCGGCAGGTACCAGTTCGCGGCGCTCGTGCGCCGGCGAGCCGCGCCCGGTCCCCAGTTGATCGCGGTGCCACCGTGGAAGCGCGCGTTGCGCGTCTCGGCGTAGCAGTGGTCACAACCGGGTCCAACCTTCTGGCAGCCTTCCCACGGATTGAACGTGTGATCGGCCCACTCGATCTTGGTGTTCGCGCTCATGGATGGCCGGCCCCCTGCACGGCGCCGCCCTGCGCGAGCTCGATCGCGAAGGTGAGCTCGTCGAACCGATCGGCGAAGGCCGCGCGCCAGTCCGACCAACTCATGCGCTCGCGCTCGGGCGCATCCAGGCGTATCCAGTCGATCGGCGCGATGCGCATTGCGGGGTCCTGGCCATCACCGAGTACACCCCATGGCGCATGCGTGCCCTCGCGCCAGGCGGTCAGGTCGCGCCGTTCGGTGGCCAGCGCCTGCAGATCGAACAGACGCAGCGCATGCTGGTTGCCCGCGAAGACGCTGGTGAGCTTGAAGCGCTGGCGCACCAGACGCGCATGGATTCCTTCGAACTGCGCCCAGGCCCGTGTCCCGCCGCTCAGGCCGGCGAGGTAGTTCACCGCCTCCTTCGCCGGACTGGAAACATCGGTGACGAAGGCCTCGTGGGCGTCATGCAGCAGGGCGGCGAACTGCACGTAGACGCTCGCGCCAGCGCGCTGAGCGATCTCGCTGACCAGCAGGCTGTGCTCGGCCACGCTGTACGGACGGGTGCAGGCGCCGGTGAAGCGGTTGATCTGCGCCAGGTGGTGGGCGATGTCCTCGATGCGGATCTCGCAGGCGGCCGGGTCGAGCATGGCGAGGCCGCACAGGTGGTACTCGGCGCCGGTGGCCGTGATCATGAATGACATGGGGCGCCTTTCGGGAGCGTGGAGGGCGAGGCAACGGAGCCAGCGGCGGCCGGCACGGGCCGGGTCTCGACCAGTGCCAGGCGATAGGCCGCCTTGAAGCGCCGGCCGGCGTCGCTGGCAAACGGATAAGGGCACGCGGCGGCAAGCGAGACGTAGGCAAAGGCTGCAGCCTTGGCCTCGCGCTCGATGCGCGCCACAGAGATCACTTCGGTGCAATCCATCGTTCTGATGTCCGGGTCAGCCGGCGACCTTGGCTGTTGGCAGCAGGTCGGCGAGGTCCGTCAATCGGACGGCAAAGAATTTCATGGGATATGGCTCCAATGGGTTGGGAAAGAGGGGCGGCAGCGATGCAGCTGCACGCTCAGGCGCGCGCAGACATCGCAGCGGGGACGCGCAGGGGCGCCGGCGCGGCCGGGGATGCGCCCGCAGCGCTGGGCGTGAACGAGCGCGGCGGCAGCAAGCGACAGGTGCGCACCTGCGCATGGATCTCCGGCATGCGCAGGCCGGCGTGTGCGCGCGGGTTCACCAGCTCCAGCTGGAGCGCATCGCCCGCCTTAAGTGGTCCGTGTGTGCTCCACCAGGCCTCTGCCTCGTGGCCGCGCCAGCGCACCAGATAGGGCTCCACCGCGCGAGGGCCTTGGTTGTCGACGACGCGCAGGGTGAGCGCGAAGGTGCCGTCGTCTTCGCGGTGCGCGATGGCCGCAGGACGCGCAGGGGACGCGCGCCCGACGAAGAAGAGGCCGGAGGTGAGCGTGGGCATGGTCAGGTCCTCGCGATGACGATGTAGACGGACAGGGCGATGCAGGCGGCGGTCGACAGCGGCCAGAACAGCAGCGCGAGAAGTCGCGAGAGAAGGCAAGAGGCGAACTGCTCGTGCTGCAGGCGCTCGGTGCTGCGCAGGTGCGCCATGAGGCGTTCCTCGATCTCGTCGGCCGTATCGCAGGGCGCACCTCGCCGAGCCGTTGAGCAGTCCTGCGCGCTCACAGCCGAAGCCCCTTGGCGCGCTCGGCGCGCACGCGCGGGAAGGTCCGCGCGACGTTGGTCGCCACGCCAGGCAAATAGACGAACCGTGGATCGAGCAGCCCGCCGACCGGGCCGATGGGCTGCGAGGGAACAGGACGGCGCAGGCGCGCGGGCTTGATGACGACGAGGCTCATGGCAGGCTCCAGCCGTAGATGAAAAGGGCGGCGATCGCGATCGCCAGGACGGCCGGCGCGGCGAGCATCGCCACGTTGCGCAAGGTGCGCCCGGCGGCATGGACGACGTGGGCGAAGCGGGTGAGCTGGTGGTTGCGTGTGGCCATCGGGCTCATACGAGACTCCAGTGCTCAGGTGCGGTGGGTGACTTGCGCGATGCGGACGGGGCTGGCGACGCGGAGGTCGCAGACGCCGAAGGCGACAAGGCGGCAGCGCGCCGATGGAACGGCTGAACCTTGAGTCGGGCGCACTCGCGGTCGGCTTCTTCGGGCGTCAGTTCGAGCACGAAGACGCTGCGCTCGAAGTCCTCTCGGGACATGGGCTCGAGCATGGGAGCGCGGACTGTGGGTACAGCCGTAGCGCTTGCGGGCGATGCGACACGCGAGGGCGCGCGCCGCTGAAAAAACCGCGCCTTCATGCCCCGGTCCTTTCGTGGAGACGCGTCGAGTCCTGACCATGCGGGACCGACCTCGCGAGTCCATTCACGACCATTCCGACAAGCGTGATCGGCGGCGCACTGCCGTCCCAGGCGCCCGCGACCGAGCTCTCCAGGCCTGCGGCGCCGATGTCCCGCAGGACTCGGATGGGGCTCTGGCGAAGATCGCTGGTGGAAGATCGATCGCCCACCAGCTCGGGCTGTTGTTTTGCGCAGGCCCGGCGCTGGACGGTGCTGAGCGCGAACAGCCGACGAAGCTCATCGGCAAATCGCGACAGTGCCGCGTTCATGGCGCGCTCCAGCCGAAGGCGATCGCTGCGGCGAGCAGTACGGGCAGCAGGACTGGCAGGGCGAGCAGGGCGAAGGTATTGAGTGTGCTCATGCATCGCTCCCGCCGTTGAGCACGTAGCGCGGCTCCTGCAGGAGGGCGCGCCTGCCCGCGCCGCAGGTGAGAAGGGTCTTGCGACGTCATGCGTGCGCTGCACGCGCTCGATCAAGCGTGCGCGCTGCATGGGCATGACGCGCGCTCTGCTGCGTCCGTAGCGCAGAGCCTCGGCCTTGGCCCGCTCGCGCACTCGTTGGCTCTCGTGGCAGTCGACGCTGATGAGAGGCCCTTCGCTGAGCGCGCAAAGCTGGCACGTCCGCCCGCCTGTGGACTTGCGCAGCCTGAGGGAGACGAGGACCAGCGGCAGATCGCATGCGCGGATGGTGGCCACGATGTCGCCGGTATCGACGCCGGTATCCACGCCGAGACAGAAGTGGTTCTGCGCCGTGACGAGCTGGCGGGTCGATGCGCTCATGCCGCACCTCCGAGAGCTGCCCCAGGGGCGGACGTGAGAACCACCTTGGCGCCGTGATGTGAGCGCACGGCGCGCCGCGTGACGCCTGGGCTCGACATCGCCCGCGATTCGCTGCGCTTGATGTGGCGCGCATCGATCTTTGGTGCCGGTGCCTGTGGGCGGTCAAGCCATTGCGCTATCTCTTCGAAGGCGCGGACCGCAGGGGTCTCGGAGGAAGTGGTTTCGCGTGGAACAACGGCGAAGGTGCCGAGGCCGCGCAGATCGAGGACGCCGGTGCGCAGCGCCTTGTCGGCGTGTGCGACCTGCATGGGGCGCCACTGGCGAACGTGGGGCTCGCGATAGAACGCTTGGCGGCGATGGCCAACGCTACGGATCCAGATCTCGCAAGCGGGTCCGCCGCTGGACGGTGCCGGCTGCGCGGCGGGAGAGGGTGCTGACATTCGACCTCCGTCGTTGAGACGAAGGCATAATAGCGCGGCGCTAAGCTATGTCAATAGCGCAGCGCTAATCTACTTGATTGGGGCTGCCTTGCACCAGAGAAGTTCTCGACTGGAGGCTACCGGCCACAGCGTATGGAGTCGAGGCGGTAGATGACCGCAGCCGCTCCCTCGGAAGAGCTTGGCCTCGTAGCAGCCGGTGTCCTGCGAGACCTGCTTGGCCATTGATAGACGGTCGCTCCACTTACGCTGCCAGTGCCGAGTCGTTTCCCTGTGACCCTCCATTGCCTGGCTTTGTTCTCTCGTACTCAAGGATGAGATTGCGCAGAGCTCCCTGTATTTCCATCTTCTGGGCATCCTCTAGGCGGGAAAAACGGCTGAATTCGATCCCGGGGAAAGGCCAGGAAGGCGCAGCTCCCAATAGCTCTGGGTCGGTGTCCATCCACCCGACTTCCAGCTCAAGCGCGAGTTCGATCGCGCGGGCTTGCAGCGAGCCCATCGTCTTAGGCTTCTTCGTCTTGCTTCCGTCCGACTGATTCGTAATCTGGCTCAGCGTTGAGTCAGTAGCGGTGCGATTCAGTGCCTTGTTGATTGCAGCGAATGAACCGTACCGCGCGCGGAGCTCCAGCAACCTCAGGCGACGGACTTCCTCGACAGTTTTCATGCAGCCATTGGATAGCGCGCCGCTACTTGCGTGGCGTAGCGCGGCGCTATTGATAAATCTTAGCGCGGCGCTATCATTGGGCATGCGTCTATCTGAACTGCATTCATCACTCCCACGCCAGGAAAGAACTGCTTTGGCGAAAAAGTGCGACATCTCGCCCGCATATCTCTGGCAGCTTGCGACACGTTGGCGAGGAAAGAAGCCCACCGTTGAGTTGCTTGCGAAGCTCGTGAGCGCTGACGACAGATTGACTGCGGGCGAACTCGTCACGGAGTTCTCTGCCGCCGTCGATGTCGGCAATGCGGCATCGCGTTCGACGGGTAGAAAAACGCATGCGTAGGAGCAGGGTGACTTCGCTCGAGTACTGCGTTGTGGCGCCAGGATGCTTGCCCTCCGCAAGGCCTTCGAGGCGGTCATCGGGCTCCACCCCTGGCGAGTGCGGTTGCCCTGGAGTTTCCAACCTCGCCGCCGTTCCAACCGGCGCGCTGCTTTGCCATTTGCTGTCTCCTCGAAGACCACGCGCGGGCAGGTGCGTGGTCCTTGGTGCGCCGGGGCGGCGAGGTTCTTTGTGTTGCGCCATGGGCAGAGTGTCGGCATGGGGCCGTCACAGCGCCATGGCGCGTAGTTTTTGAGGCGGATATGAACATCCTCGACACGGTGCGCCGCATGGCGCGCAGCTATCCCGGCGGCATCGAAGCCGTGGCCTTGCGGCTCGCGAAGTCGCCTTCGACCTTGGAAAAGGAGTTGCGCGGCGCGTCCGGCTTCAAGCTGGGCGCGGACGATGCGGCTGAGATCTCGGCCATGTGCATGGAGCTGGGCACTGAGCACGCCAGCGCGTACGCGAACGCGGTCGCTGCGCACATGGGCTGCATGCTCGTGCCGCTGCCTGTGGGCCTGGAATTGAGCGAGGACGAGTGCTTGCGCGCAGTCGCGCAGACCTCCCAGGAGTCGGCCGAGCTGATCGCGGCGGCCGTCTCGTCGCTCGCCGACGGGAAGGTCAGCGACAACGAGCTGCGCACGGTCGACCGCGCCAGCAGCGATCTGGTCGCCGCGCTGCAGGGTATGCGCCGCGTGATGGCCGAGCGCAACCTGGCCGGCAAGCCCCCGGTGGGCCCGACGTGAATGCCTCGCTTCGCCGGGGGCACGTGACGCCGGTGACGGTGACGACACGCCGTCACCGGCACTCGCTCGGCGGTCTGTTCACGGAGGATGCGACATGAGCTGGATCAAGATGCGCGGCACGCTGCTGACGAACCCTAAGGTCATCGGGGTGGCACGAGCGCTGCTGCAGGATGCGGAGTTCCTGGCATGGTCGGGCTGGGGTGCACCTGGTGTACGTGTCACGCAGAACACAGATCGTGACGTCACGCGTGACGTCACAGGTGACGCGGAGCGTCACGGCGCGGCGTCACAGCCCGTCACGGGCGTGACGCTCGCGCTCTTGCCGGTCGTCACACGCGTGACGGTCGGGGCTCTGCTGCCCCTATGGTCGATGGTCAACGAGTGCGCGTCACCCGATGGCGTGCTGTCCGGGGCTGACACCTTGGTGCTCGACACGATCTGCGGGGTGCCGGGCATCGGAAGGGCGCTTGCCAAGGTCGGCTGGATCGAGATTCTTCCCAATGGGGAGGGCGTCTGCTTCACCAACTTCGAGGAGCACAACACGGTGGGCCGGGTGCGCGGCAGCTCGGCGAAAACCGGGGCCGAGCGGACCAAGGAATACAGGGAGCGCAAAAGGCTGGAGCGTGACGCGTCACGCGCCGTCACTGTGACGTCACAGCGTGACCACAGAGAAGAGAAGAATAGAGAAGATAGAAATACACCCCCCAACCCCCCGCAGGGTGTGACGTCACAGGCGGACGGAGCGTCACCGCCGATCGCATCGACGCCGCCAAGCACGGCAGACGAGATCTGCGGCGCGATCCGAGCACGCGGCGTAGCGGACGCGAATCCATCGAATCCGGAGCTCGCGGCGCTGATCGCCAAGGGCGTGACGCGCGAGACCTTCGAGTCCGCGGCCGACACCTGCACCAAAGCCCGGCCGCCCAAGGGCATGCCGTACCTGCTCGGCATCGTGAAGCGCCAGCTCGGCGAGGCCGCAGTGATCGCCTCGGCCGTGGGCTTCCAGGCGAAGGCCTGGGATGCCGGGCGCGACAGCATCGAAGCCAAGGCCAGAGAGCTGGGCATGGCGCCGTGGAACGAGCACGACCTGAGCCCCGGGAGGGAGAACTTCCTCGCGTACACCGAGCGGGTGCGCCGCAGGGTGGAGGAGGGCGGACGCGCAGAGCAGGGCGGAAGGGCGGAGCAGGGCGCACAGACCGGCCATGCCCAGCAGGCGCCACGCATGGCCCATGGGGTACCCGCATGACCCGCGCCGAGGCGATGCGCAAGCTGCTCGCGCTGGGAGAGCTGCGCTCCCCCGACCTGTTGGAAACCTGCGGCTGGCCGCGTGCCGAAGTGCAGAGCGTGCTCGACGCCGAGATCGAGGCCGGCCGGATCACCTGGGTCAACAACCGACGCACGCGGTGGTACCGAGTGTGCTCGCAAAACGCGTCGCACACGCCTCGTGCACCGCGCACGAATGAAACGAATCAAAGGGAAACAGTAGATGCTGCATGACGACCAACGCTGCGTCGAGGAGAACTACCTCGCCGCCGGCAACACCTCCAACCTGCGGGTTCAAGCTGAGTACCGCAACGATGCGGATGTGATCATCGCCGCAGGCTG
The DNA here is from genome assembly GCF_014170375.1 of Variovorax sp. UMC13. Classification (GTDB taxonomy): domain Bacteria; phylum Pseudomonadota; class Gammaproteobacteria; order Burkholderiales; family Burkholderiaceae_C; genus Variovorax. The sequence goes on from NZ_LZZW01000023.1 coordinate 204,214, forward strand.
GAACAAGTCGCGCACGGGGATGGCCCTGCTGCGTCTGCACTCCGAATGGGACCGGGCGAACAAGCCCCGCAAGCCCACGACCGAAGCCATTCACGCGCTGGCTGCGACCATGCCCGAGAACCTCAAGCGGGGGGATGGCACAGTGCAGCAGCTATCGAAGTCCAGGCGGCACGAGATGGCCCGAGCTCAGGCACAGGCCTGGTACATGGGTGAGATGGGGGCGGCGGTGGGCAAGCTGTTGAGCTTGGCCAGCGTTCGCGAGCAACTCTCCCAATTCGTCGCGAAGTCGCGCATCGAGGACGCTGCGGAGAAGGTGCCTGCGATCATTGCCTACTGGCTCGACCAGACGTGCCACCAATGCCACGGTCTGAAGTTCCTGCGGGTGGCGGGCACGCCGGCGTTGTCGACCAAGACGTGCCGTGCATGCGGTGGCAGCGGGGCCGCGCCGGTGCCTCTCGGGCAGGATGGACGGCGCATCGCCAACTACATGGACGACTGCGTGTCGAACGCGCGAAGCTCGTTGCAACGGCGCTTGCGGGCCTGACAACGCGGTTTGGCTTGAGGCTGACGGCGGGCTAATCGAGCGCACTTGGCAGCGTCCAACGTACAGTGGCTAATTTCCGAGAGTGGGAGGTCTGGCGCCGATGCCACTAGCGATCCTGACAGACGTTTTGCTTCGGGAAGAGCTCGGCCAGCCCCGGCGCTCGCTTAGCGGGGAACTTTTGCTCCCGGACGGAAAACGCGGTGATGCCCGAGTTTGTCATACCAAGGATCGCCTTCGCTTTCAGCTGTTCGTCGGCGCGATCGCAGCGCTGATCATGCTTTTTTCTGCGCGGTTCGTGACTTCAGTGGAGAGCTCAGATTTGGCAATGGGCGAGCCGAACGAGAAAGGCGGGCTGCACTACCGCATCCAGGAAGAGCGGCGCGAAGATCCTGCCTCCCGCGCTCGAGTCCCTGATCTCGGTGCCGCCGAACACCGCGATGACGGACGTGAGCGCGGACAACGACAGTACTGGCCGCCTGGTCAGCGCCTTGATCAAGGCCTTCAGCACCAATGACTTCAAGACGGTTGCGGCGTTTCACAAGACTGCGCTCGCGCCCGTAAGCTAGGTGGTGCTGGGTATCTGGACGCCAAGTTCTCGCGAAAATTGGCTTGTAGCTTGGCCGAGCTGGAGAAAGCCCATGCGCTAACCTTGTCGTGCTTAACCGACCGCGAGCGGCACGCCCATGGCGGCCACCAATGTGCAGCCGACCAACAATTTGGTGTACACGTCATGTCGAGCGAGGGCGCCGCGAATTACGAAGTCTGCGCGTTGCTGACCAACCGGTCGCTGCCGTATGCGGCGCCAGCCGCAAGTGGGACCGACGGGTCGAGCGCATGCTCGACCGCATCAGCGGCGCCGCCGCTAGCCGACGCGCTCGACGAGGCGATCGACCTTTCTTGTCGACCCGCCGAGGATCACCGTGCGGACGTTCTTGGGCGAGTGGACCCATGCACGCATTGTGTGGTGCAACCTGTCCGGTGAAGCCCCGCTGTAGATCCTGCGCTGGACAGAGTTGATGCGCCCCCCTTGCAATCTCTGGAGAGCGACGCGCGGCAGAATTGGGCATGGCGAAGAAACCTGAACCTACCCCCGAGCGGCTTGCCGCAACCACTCGGCGCAATTTGGCGCACCTGCAACGCGCCATCCTCAACTACGAGGTGATGCGTGGGCTCGAGCTGGCCAAGGGTGCCCCCTTTGCGATCCACGTGATCCATGCCTCGCTTAAGAACGACTACCTTGCCAACTGCATGAAGGTCTTCGAAGACACGCGCAAGGTCGCAACGTTCTGGAGCGTGCTGGCCGCCTCACCGCACGTCACCGCATCGCTGAACGCCGAGGGCATGCCGGTCGACGAGATCCGCGCCGTAGCCGCCGGTCTCAAGGTGATCCGAGATAGAACACATTTCCACATTGGAGCTGAAAGTGTGGAGGCGCCGGCAGACGTGTGGAAAGACGCTGGCTTGACCGGCGACAGGCTCTATCGATCTGTGCTTGCCGCGTGGCGCGCGCTGAACTTCCACCAGGCTGAAGCGGGGCGCGAGCCACTTAGCGTTCCGGACATAGACAAGGAAGCGCTTAAGCGCATGGTGGAGTTCGTTCGAGAGCAGTAGTTTCACGGCCTTCAGGACGTGATCAGCCAGACGCCGTCTTCCCATCGGCAGCGGCGCGCCAGCACAGCTTTCAAGAGTTCGGGGACGGATGCTGTCGTCTTCTTCGCGCCGTAGATTCGCGGTTCATCGCCACTCTCCAAAGCCCAAACTGGAAGCTCAGCTAGAAGAGGCCAGAGGTAGCCAGCAGGTGGAAATTTGCCTCCGAACTCGGTGCGGATTCGGTACTGAGCGCACGACTTTGCAAGCGTCGCGAAAACTTCAGGCCGGGTCAGCCAGTAGCACTCCACACCGCCAGCAAGATACCGGGCCTGTCTTCTGCGGAACTCAGTGAGAGATTGATAGGAGCGTTGAAGCTCGATCGCTATGTTTCGCCCCTCGAACTGCACCCACGTGTCCGCGCACCACTTTTGGGTCCCCGAGCGCCCTGGTTCTTCACTTCGCGGAGTCAGCCCGAGCTGGCTCAGGCCTTCAAGCACCATCGTCTTGCCCTGAATGTGCCAGGCTGTTTCGGGTGCTGTTGCGCATTCGTCGTTAAGGTGCGAAAAGAACTGGGTGTTCAGCTGGCTGTTCTTCAGAACTGCGGGCGCTCGGCAGCACAGCATTCGGAAGTCTCCCGTGGGCCGCTGCTTGAACATATCCCAATCAGCGGGAGGGATGCTGCTCGCATCGATAGGGGTGTCAAAACGGTCTAGTGCGTAGGCTGGCATGCAGAGTCCTCCTGGGTTTCCGGCGATCATGGCGGCGGGGGTCAAATTTAGCCGGTGGTATTCCACTCACCCGTACTGGTTCCCCCTGCAGACACCCGGTGCAGATCATGTTTCATATGAATGCTAGCGCCGAGGAGCGCAAGGGTCCCAAGCCCCCCAAAGCAGCGACGCGCCTAAAGTGAAGCGCGCACGCAGGACCTGCCCAATCCGAGCTGCCGGACTCGGATTGGCGAACCTGCTGGCGCATGGAGGAAGCGGGCGATTGCCTCGCGTGGACCGGATATGCGCTCGACGGGAAGTCTCTGCAATGGCGAATCGCCGGAAGATCTGGGTTGTGCGTCGCCTGCTGTGGGGGAAGACCCGCGTCCCCTGCTGCCCTGCCTGCAGGTGGGCCTCAAGTGGAGGAGCGAACTATACGTTCACCCGATCACCTGATGGCGCGCGCGAAGTCGAAGGCTATGCTGGGCCATCTCGTGACGCGGGCCGTTAGCAGCCATCGTAGCTGAGGGTACCGTTGATACCGACTCGAGATGGCTGCGCGTCAAACGGCGTCGTCGAAAAGGCCGCAGTGCAAAAAGATGCGCAGCTAGGCGGTTTCCGCCCCTTGAGCCCACTGCTCCGGCATCGGCGGCACAGCGAAGATCGGCATTTCTGCAGGACTCTAGACCAACGCCATTAGTGGGGAGGGGTGGGGTAAAAGTCTGGAAGATTCGAGCGGAAACCGAGCCCCTATCTGTATTTTTATGGGGAACGAAAACTACCCCCCCGGGGGTCAACGGCACCAGTGATGGCAGGTTTTTCCACGCTCATGCCGACCTCTTCGATTTCACTCGACCACTACCTCTCCAAGGCAGAAGGAGAGAGTTAAGCGGCGTGCTGAGGACAGCGGTTGCTCATCAATGAGAGAAGGTCTTGCTCCGGAATGAACCTTCCCTAGGATCGGCGAACGCCCACTCTGGGGCCAAACGCGCCAGCGACCCCGTGGGAGGATTCGGCCACAAGCGGTCATTCGGCGCCAGGTGGCAGACGACCGCTTCAGACTGGTTGCAGTCGTTCGTTGCAGCGTGGCTGAAGGCTGCTGTTGGCCGAGACCGTGAGTTCAAGCGCGTTCCCGGAACCTGAGCCCCAATCATCGCAGCCCGCTGCGATCCGGAGGCCCTTCAACTTGATGTGAGACCATCACGGCATCTTTGGATCATGTCTCGGCGGAACGGGCAATGGCAATGGCGACGAAGAAGTACACGACGACGCGCAGAACGCTCACCCCGCGGAAGGCCATACCGACGCCCAAGGCGTTGCCCAAGTCCAAGAGGATGGTCAACCCCCGAACGCGCCCGGCGGTAGACACCGTCCGCGCCTCCCGCGACGGCCACGAGTTCCACGAAGCCTGGGTCGCTCGAAAGAGCCTGGGCTTGCTCCTGCCCGGGGCCGAGTTGGTCGGCATTGCGGTGGAAGGTTTCGCCAACGAAGACCAGCGCGGCGTCTCGAACGAAGGCAACGAAATCGCCGATGCGGTCCTGTACTTCGGAGGCCGGGCGAACCTGCAGCACGCCAAGCGCGTTGTCGTGGTCCAGGTGAAGTACTCCAAGGCGGCCGAGCACAAGCCGTTCCGGGCGGCGGATGCGAAGAAGACGATCGATAAGTTCGCGCGCACGTATCGCGCCTGCAAGGCGTCGCTGGGGACCGACAAGGCGCGGGCAAAGTTGCGGTTCGAGCTGGTCACCAACCGGCCCATCGAACCCGCGCTGCTTGAGGCCATCGAAGGTCTGGCGGCGCAAAGCCCGCTCAAGGGCGACGCGAAAAGGCAGGCGAAGCAGGTGGCGGAGGCCTGCAAGCTGACGGGGAAGGACCTTGCCGAATTCGCCGCACGGCTGCAAATGATCGGCCTGACCGGCGACCTGCGCGAGAACAAGCAGCAGCTGGCACTTACCCTGGTGGACTGGTCAGACGCGCGGGACCACATGGCCCGCCGCCGTCTCTCGGATATCCGGGAGATGGCACGCGACAAGGCCGGTCTGATTAAGCAGCACGGCAACGTCATCGTGCGCACGGACGTGCTGGCTGCATTGGGCCTGTCCGACGACCGGGACCTGCTCCCGGCGCCGACAAGCTTCCCGCCGATCGGAACAGTGATTGATCGCGTGCAGTTGGACGACACCGTACACCGCATCCCGCGTCTCACCCGGCCGTTGGTCGTGCATGCCGAAGGCGGGTTCGGAAAGACGGTCTTCATGAACTCGCTGGCAGCCCGCCTGGGTCACGAGCACGAGACGATCCTGTTCGACTGCTTCGGCATGGGCCAATACCGCGCCCCCGACGACAGCAGGCACCTGCCAAGCCGCGGTCTAGTGCATGTCGCCAATGAACTCTCCTGTCGAGGTCTGTGCGACCCCATGCTGCCCTCGACCAGCAACAGCGAAGACATCCTTCGCGCCTTCCGAGTGCGCTTGGAGCAAGCCGTCGCGACCTTGCGCCGCGGTTCCGCGGACCGGCAACTGGTCCTGCTGCTCGACGCTATCGATAACGCCAGCGAGATTGCACGCGATCGCAATCAGGATTCGTTCCCTCGGCTGTTGCTGCAGAGCTTGGAGCACGGCACAGCGATCGCGGGTCTGCAGGTGGTCGTCAGTGCCCGAACGCACCGGTTGCTCAGCGCAACCGGCGAGATCTCAGCCGAGGAGCTCGAATTGGCGCCGTTCGTCGAGCGAGAGACACGTGCGTTTCTGCGCGCCCGCGTGAGCAAGCTGACCGAGACGATGGTCCAAGTGGGCCAGGCGCGGTCCAAGGGCAATGCTCGTGTGCTGGAACACTTGGCCGCGGAACCTACCCTGCTGGCGCCGAGCCAGATCGACAAGCCGATCGCGCTGGACGATCTGATCCAGCACCGCATTGATCAAGCCTTGGTGGAAGCACGAAAGCTGGGCAATGCCGCCCGCAGCATTCGCGCCTTCCTAGCGGGTCTGGCCACCTTGCCGCCGCCCGTGCCGCTCAAGGAGTTCGCGCAAGTCAACGGCATGGCCGAAGGCGCGGTCGTCAGCTTCGCGGCAGACCTGTCGCCACTGCTGGAGCAGACCAAGCATGGCCTGATGTTCCGTGACGAGCCCACCGAAACCCTCATTCGGCGCAACTACGCCAGCGACGCGGCGCCGCTGCGTGAGCTGGCAACGAACCTGTTCGCCATGCAGAGCGAGTCGGTCTATGCCGCCACGACGCTGCCCGACCTGCTGCTGCAGCTGGAGGATGGCGAGAAGCTTTTCCAGCTGGCCTTTGACGAGCGGCTGCCTGCAAGCATCACCGGCACCGTGGGTCAGCAGACAATTCGCCATGCGCGACTTCGCGCCGCCGTGGCGCACGCCGTTCGCGTCAACGACCTCGATCACCTCGTGCCGCTGCTGGTCGAATTGTCGACCCTCGCCGCGATGGACCAGCGGGGAACGACGTATCTGCTGGACTACCCCGATCTCGTGGTCGCCTCGGCCGATCAGGATTCGCTTCGGCGCATCTTTGAGGCACGAACCCAGTGGCCCGGCTCCCGCCACGCCCGCCTGGCGATTGCGCATGGATTGATGGGCGAGACCGCCGAGGCAATCTGGCACGCCCGGTGGGTCGCTGAGTGGCTGCAGCACTATTTCGACCAGGATAGCGGCGCGCATGACCGCGCGCACCCAACGGTGCTGGACTTGGCGGCGCTCCCGTTCTGCAACCTTCTCAAGGGCGACGGCAAGGCGGCGGCTCAAGACGTATCGGGTTGGGTCAGCGCCGAGGACGGGTACGAGATCGCCAAGGCGATGTTTCAGCTGGCGCGCCGTCCCGAGGTCGCGCCTTTGCTCCCGCCCGAGGTGATCCGGGCCTGTGTCGATGCGTTGGCCTCGATCGGGCCGATCGCCGCGGCAATTCGTCACACCGCCGGCAGCCCGGAGCAGCAACGCGCGCAGCTCGTGTCGCTCGCGGCGGCATGCACGGCGAACGGCCCGGTGAAGCTTCTTGATCACTACCGACCCGACGAACGCCCGGTGATACAAGGCATAGTGGAGGCCGCGGCGAAGGCGTTGCGGTTGGGGATGCCCGCCCAGGCCACCGCGATCCTCGCGGTGCTGCCCTTGGTGCCCCCGAGCCTGCACGTGTTCATGGACTCGTCGTACGGGACTGGTGAGATCGCCTCGTACATTGCGCGGCAGGTCATCGCCTGCTGCGCGTCCGGCGCACCAATTGGCCCCCGCGACCTGCTGCCGCGCGAATTGGCTGAGCACGCTGCTACTCTGACGCCGAATCTTAAGGATGCGGAGTTCCTCACCGCGCTCAAGGAGGCACTGGATGCGGACTACAAGGCGAAGGCCAAGGCCGCCCAAGACGCGAAGGAAGATGCGCGCCACGAGCACAGCGACCACGCATCTGCCGTGCAGTTCCTCCAAAAGCGCATGCCGCGCTGGCTCGATATCGCGCGTGACTTCGCACAGGCTGTTGTCGGTTCCGGCTCCGCGGCACCTAGCTTGACGCCACTGACAGCCCGGTGGATCACGCTGCGCAACACCGACGATTACCACTCGGGTGGCCGCTCGGCGCAACAGCAGCACAACACGGTCGGTGAGCGCTTGCTAGCTATGGCTCTCACGGCGAATGACGCATTTCCTGCGGGCGAAGTCACGGCACACCTCGAAGCTGCCAGCGAACCGGACACCACGCCCGTGCCGAACCTGATCGGGCTTGTCGCCTTGCTGGCGTCCTGGCCGGCGTTCCATGCCATGGCCGGCGCCCTCGCTATGAAGGCGAGCGCGGCCATCGAGAAGGAGCAAGATGTCACCGATCGCGCCGGGCACTTCGCGCGACTCGGGCAGGCGGTCACGTTGGCCAGTCCCGCCGAGGCGGTCGCGTACTTCCGTATGGGGCTCGAGCAGATGGACGCGATCGGCTCGGGCGACTACCGCTTCGTCGAGGGGCTGATGCACTTCGCCGGCGCACTGACCGGCGAAGGTCTCGACCAGCGCGAGAGCCACACCTTGTCCAACATCTGCGAGCTCAACTTGGGCGAGGAGCGGAAGTTCGGCTGGGGTTCCTACGGCGCCGCGATGAGCCGGGTAGCCGGTGTGGTCGGGCTCGCGAGGCTGGCGCGGTGGCAGGACCGCGAGCGAATCTCGTTGGACTACACGCTGTTGCCGTACGTGCGGGCTTTGCTGGAGGACGACAAGCTCGACGCCGAGCTCGCCCTGACGCTCTTGCGACTGTCGAATCCCGCCGAGCTCTACGTGTGCGGGACCACGCAGCTGGTCGCCACGCTCGAATCCAAGCCGTCCGCACGCGTGCCCGCCGTGGTCACCGAGCTCGTCGCGCAATACCTGCAGAACAACCCCGGTTCACTGGGCTCGGAAACGCCCCGCGCACTCGCCCGCTTCGCGGGCGCGGTGCTGGGCCAGGATGCCTGGCAGCGCCAGTATCTGGACGCGGCCGCGGATCGGATCGACGTCAAGCGCGACGACCGGAACACGCGCGTCAACTGGCGCGCGCCCGGAGCCGACGTCGCGCCTCGAACCTGGGAATACGAGCAGGCCGAGGCGAAGGCGGACGTTCTGCAGCTCGCCGCGGCCACCGATCCGCTCGAAGAGGTTGCGGTGGGGCGCATCCTCGATGCTGCTCGCACGCAGCACCGGAACACGCGATTCTCGGGCGATGTCCTCGATGCGCTGCGAGCGAAGGTGGCGTTCAAACAATGGCCTGACTATCTCGCGCTGATCGCGCGGCTCGAGATGTTGGACCTGTACGAGAAAGAGCGGGAGCTGCGCATCTGCAAGGAGCAATGGATCGGCTCCTCGCTCGCGGTAGCCGACGCGCTGAAGGCCTGCGCACCGGTCATCGCGCGGGTGAATTCACTCGAGTATATTTCCTTCGACTACCTGTCTGGTTCACACGTCCGCGCTCTCGAGGAGATCTGTGGTCTGGCGCGCCGCGACGTGCTGATGCTCCTCATCCGCGAGTTCACCCGTCCCAAGATGCCGGTGCCGGCCTCGGTGTGGCTCAACTTCGCGGCGGAGTTCAACGAAAAGACGTCGCACGGCGTGGGCGAGGCGGCGCTAACGCGCCTGCTGCAAAGCGGGCCGGCGAAGCTCGCGTCCAACACGGAGGACGGGCCATGGCAGACCGCGATGGCCTTTACCGGGGATGCGGTCGAGGCTGTCGCGGCAATCACCTGGTTCCAGCTCGGTTCGCCCATCACCCGGCAGCGATGGTTCGCCGCCCACAGCCTGCGTACGGCGGTTCGTCTCGGACGTGCCGGGGTACTGGATGGGGTCGTTGCGAAGTATCGGCGCCGCGACGCGGTCCCGTTCCAGGCGCCGGAGTTGCCATTCTTCTACCAGCACGCCCAGCTATGGTTGCTGATCACAATGGCGCGCATCGCACTGGAGGCACCCGTGGTGGTCGCTCGGCATGCCGATTTTCTCGAAGCCATCGCGTTGCACGCTGTAAACCGCCACGTGCTTCTACGGCATTTCGCGGCGCAGGCCCTGCTTGCCTGTGTGAATGCAGGTGAGGTGCGCCTGTCGAAGGCATGGGTCCAGAAGCTGCAGCGCGTCAATCGATCGAGCTTCGCTGCCCGGAAGGAGAAGGACTACTACGGGAGCGACTTCTCTCTCGTGCGCCCCAAGGGCATGGCCGAGCCAGAGCCCGACTTGCATCTGGACTATGACTTCAGCAAGGACGACGTTGCGCACTTGGCGAGCCTGTTCGGACGGACGCATCGGAAAACGGTGGATGCCCTCGTCGCAAAGGTGCGTGGACACGACGCCGATATCGCCTTTATGAGCGATCGCAAAGGGCGGTCGCGACCAGGACGTGACCACTACACGCGCGGCATCGATGCCGAGTACCAGGCTTACGGCGAGCAGCTGGCCTGGCACGCCATGTTCTCGGTGGCCGGCGATCTGCTCGCCACGCACTCGGTGGTCTGGCGCGGCTACGAGGAGGAAGATCCGTGGGCAGACTGGCTTTCACGCGAGGTCGTGACGCATCCGGCGGGCCTGTGGCTCGCGGACGGAATGGACCGCCAACCGCTGGACGCCTGGGTCTCCCTGATGACCATGGGCGACACCGCGATGGACCTCACCGCGGATCCGGCCGCCTTGAAGTCGTTGCTCGGGATCGGCGATTCGGTGGGATGCTGGCTCACCGTCGATGGCACTTGGCACTCCAACGAGAACGTCGAGATCCGGGTGATGTCGGCGCTGGCGCCGCGGGACCGGAGCGCCGCACTGGCAGAGGAGCTCGCCGCTCAGGGGCCTTTCCAAGCCTATGTACCGCAGTTACAGATGCACGAAGACGACGGGGTGGCATTGAACCGTGATGCGCCCTACCTGCCGTGGATCGTGCGGAAGGAAGCCTATGCGCGCCTGGATGAAACCGACGTCCTGGGCGCCGATGGCGCGATGCAGCGCCCGCGCTTGAGCCAGGACGTCACCGCGTTCGCCAAGCTGCGATCTGTCGATCCGTTCAACCGGACCTGGGAAAACACGGTTGGCGAGACGGTGGTGCGGGCCGACGCGTGGATCGAATCCGCCCGGCATGAGGAAGTTGCGAGCGAAGGATCACGTCTGTGGTGCCGCACTGACGTCGTGCGTGCGTACCTGGAGGCTCGCGACGCCGACCTGATGTGGCTGGTGCGCCTGCGCCGCCACGACACAGGCCACGGCAGAGAGCGCAGCCGCTATTGGCATACCACTGCTGTCATCCGGATGAGTGCCTCGCTCGAGGTGAGTTATACGTTGGGCCGGTCGAATGAAATGGAAGAATCGAAGTTCTAGCGTGCTTCCGATGCGGTAGCGCGTGTCAGCGGCTGGGACGGCCGCGTTCGTGCAACGGCTGCCGGACGCTGGCCCCCGCGCGGGAGCATGAGCAAAGTCACCGGGTCATGTTTATGCGCGATGATCTTCATCTCGTGCAGCGAAAGGGCCGCGGGCGCAGGTGCGAATCACAACCGCGTCGCGCCTTTAACGCCCGCTCGGTCGAACGGCACCATGGTTGGGCGGCGAGCGAATTGTTCAGGCACTGGGATGGCCTGGCTAGCTATCGATCAGGTCGGGGTACATCAACTGTGTGATGCACCCCGCCGCAGTGGCCACGTGGTGCTGGCTGACTACACGTATGGCCGGCTTCTCTGCTATTGGCTTGTTCGCGCCGTGAGGCAGCGATCAGAGACCGTAACCTGTCCCGCGAGGTCTTACAACCGGCGGGCCTGCTACCGCAGCCGTTTACTCCGTACCACTCGTCGGCCCGAAAGTCCGCTTGGTGCTGGTCAGCGTGAGCAGGGGCGCGACGACTGACAGACCGAAACCGCTGGCGGATTCAACCGGTCGACGCAACACAATAACCACTGCTGAGGCAGAAGGAGTGTTGCAGTTGAAGTATCGGACGCGAACCCACTACACGGACGCCCAGAAGGCATTGATGTGGAAGCGCTGGAAGGAAGGCTGGACTCTGCATCAGATCGGCCATCTGTTCGACCGACCTCACACCTCGATCCACACCATCCTGTCGAAGACCGGTGGCATTCGACCACCGGACCGGCGGCGCAGCGCGAAGGCGCTGACCCTGGCGGAGCGAGAAGAGATCTCTCGTGCTCTAGTGATCGGTGAATCGATGCGCTCGGTGGCCGCCCGACTTGGCAGGGCACCGTCGACCATCAGCCGCGAGATCGGTCGCAACGCAGGGCAAGAATGCTATCGGGCGAGCGTCGCCGACGAAGCAGCCTGGAACCGAGCCCTGCGGCCGAAGCGCTGCAAACTGGTCAAGAATCGGGCGCTGGCTGGCGTCGTGGCGGACCTGCTTCGAATGCGGTGGTCGCCGGAGCAGATCGGCGGTTGGCTCAAGCATACTTATCCGAACGACCCGGGCCTTCATGTGTCACACGAGACCATCTACCGCAGCCTGTTCATTCAAGCGCGTGGCGCGTTGAAGAAGGAACTGCTGGAGCATCTCAGACGCACACGCGGCATGCGACGCTCTCGTTCCTACACACAGAAGACGGCGATCCATGGGCAGATTGCTGATGCCGTGTCGATCAGGGAGCGCCCTGCATCTGTCGAAGATCGGGCGGTGCCTGGCCATTGGGAGGGAGACTTGGTCTTCGGGAGTGGCAACAGCCAAATCGCCACGTTGGTCGAGCGGCAAACGCGATACGTGATGCTGGTCAAACTCGAAGGCAAGGACTCGCAGTCGGTCGTCAACGCGCTGATCAAGAACGCACGCAAGTTGCCGCAGGAGCTCTACAAGTCATTGACTTGGGATCGAGGCACGGAGATGCACGGTCACAAGCGATTCACAATGGCCACCGACATCCAGGTCTACTTCTGTGATCCACAGAGCCCCTGGCAACGCGGCAGCAACGAGAACACCAACGGGCTGCTGCGGCAGTACATGCCGAAGGGCATCGACATCTCCGGCTACTCACAGCTCCAACTCAACGCGATCGCGCGACAATTGAACGAGAGGCCGCGCAAGACACTCGGCTTCCACACACCCGCTGAGATGTTCAGCGAATGTGTTGCGTCGACCGGTTGAATCCGCCCTGCATACCGGTCAGTCGGTCAATGTTCACGACAGAACGCTTCGGGCCAAACGCGCCGGCGATCCTGTGGCAGGATTCGGCCAGAAGCGGACATTGGGCATCTGCGGGCTAGATGTCTGCAGCAACGCTGCAGCGGTCATCTTGAGCCGACCTATTCGGGCAAGCGAGCCGGCTCTTAAATGTTATCCATCAATACCTCCACATGCGGGCGGCGCGGTGGTTTCCCTAAACGCAATAGACGTTAATCCCTTGAACCTCTAGATGTAGGCGGCGCGGTACTTGCCGCGTGCGGCGACGAATCTCACGCGGAAATCCACGCGCTAACTCAGGAATGGCTTCAGTCGATCATCCACAAAATGGTTCGGGCGCCAGCCTTTGAGAATTCGATCCACGAGAAAGGCATCGGCGGCTCCAGATACAACGCCGGAAGTCGGATCGAAGAGTCCTGCGCCGAGGGAGACGAGATAGCGAAGCAATTTAGCCGGTGCCTTGTCGGCCCAAGTGTCTGCCTTCAGAGCTTCTATGTATTGACTTACTAGCTTTTGATCTGGAGTGGCCTTCGCCAACCAAGTTTTGAACTTTTCCGCCTTTTCCAAGAGCTTCAGGAACTCAAAGAAGGATTGTTCGCCGCTGTCGATGACGTCCCTGATGCTTGGGTAGTCGGCCAGAACAAGTTCCGAGAACTGCTCGTGCGCTTCACTATTGCGGTCTGCGCGCTCGAACAAGTATGCTTGCCGCCACCGAACTAGCGCCGAATTTGCACTTGTCGTAACGAAATCTCCCCCGTAGAACGCGGCCAAGTGCATGTCGGCTCGCGATTCCAAGATTAGATTGAACAAAGAAGCTGGCGTCAGCGGTTCCAGCGTAGGATTCATGCTGGCCCTACGCTCGTTGACCGCCGCGAAGTCAATGTTGGTAAAAAGAAAGTATCCCAGGTCGCTTTGAACATAGTCGGCCTCAAGACTGTCTCCCGCGTCGTATCCGCCTGGTACTGCGGCGAGTCCTGCTCGCAAGAGCCCCTTCAGCGTTGCGTGATCCTTTGCATCTATCCGGGCTGCATTCAGGATGCCGCCTTTCACATAGTCATCTTTCGTCAGGCTTTTCAGCGGAACAGCATCAGCGAACGACTTTGCTAAGGCCTTCGCCTTGGCGCGGTCGAGGCCGCCGCTGGTGCGCAACCCTATCTCGATACGTTCCGCGCGGTTCTTTCCTTTGTCTGCCTCGTGGCCGACCAATGTGAATGCGCCGAAGTCGTGCGCTTGAGATATGCCGTGAGAGTTGGTGATCGTGCCTAGCGTTTCTTCGCAATGCACTGCCTGTAGTCGTCCTTCTTTTACTAGCGCCACGATATGGCCGAGGTCGCCTGTCTTCGCCAAAGTAACTAGAGTCCCGTGATTAAAGATGACGCGACTGTTCTGGTAGAACAGAAGCGCCTCAGCGATGGCGCCTAGCGTGATGTTGCCGGCGTCCCGACTGTTCCTGAGTACGATGCTTTCAAACAAGGTGGCGCTCTCCCTGGGGCTGAGGCATTATTTCCCGCCGCGCTGTGCGTTCAGCGCAAGTAGGCGGCGCAGGATTTCTTCATCGGACATTTGCGGCGTGTAGTCGCTCCAGCCGTAAGCAGCGGCCACAGCATTGGCCAAGGTTTCGTGTGCCAACGTCAACCACGCAGGGCTGGAGTTGTAGAGGTTTGTGAGAGTGCGCTGCTTCAGGTCGTCTTCATGCCCCGGCTTGGCGACAGGTCGCTTTGGGAAACCTGCTGCTTGTTCCTCAGGGGTGAGGTCCCAATCAGTCCACTCAGGCGGGCTTAGGTAGTGGTCGCGTTGCCTAATTAGGTCCTGCGCCGATATTGCGATTGCATGTGCATTTTGATCGCCTGCATATGCGGCAGAAGGGGTGTTTGGAGTCAAGCCTTCAGGAAACGGAAAGGTTTCAAAACAAGTTGTGTGTGTGTAGCGCGGGTCATTGCCTACTCCCAAGCTGCTACCCCTCCTTAACGCCCAGACTTCGTGAATGCGGGATTGAAGGATTCCGATGCTCGTGTCGTCATCGCGAGCGACAACGACAAGCGCATCTCCAGGCGTAACAGCAGGGTGTGTCCATGCGCAGAGGTAGTGTTTGGCGTGACGCGGGATGGAGATGTAGCGTGAAAGTCCTTTGAGCGCTGCGAACATTTCTGGTCGCGGCCAACCGAACTGCCACCACGGATACTTCTTGAAGTCGTTGAAGCGATCAGTATGCCGCCGATGCAAGCGGACATTCGAGATGGCAGCAAACGGCTTGTCGAACATGGCCGCAGCCTTCTCATCGCGGCCCACGAAATTGACTGTAAACCTGTCCAGCGGCCGCGACGTGATGTCGTCCGCACCCAAATAGGGACGAACAACAGCGGCCATAGGCTCCCCGTTCATCGTTGCGGGCTCTCGCAGCATTTTTCTTGCTTCGTTTCCTGGCAGGTTAAAGCTGGCTTTGGCAAGGCCGAGTTTTTCCCGCAGTGCTGGCCTCACCGAGGCTGATGGCGTCACGCCCTGAAATGACCGGTTCAAGTTTTCGGGCAACTTAGGTGCCTTCGTCACATCAATGTCTGAAGTGAGGTCTGCATGGATGGCCCGCACTTCAAGGCCATCAAGCCGCGGCTTCATCGCGCTTTGCCCAAATCCGGTCATCGAGACGCGCACAGCTGCGCCGTTATCCCACCACTCTTCATCGCTCCACGCTAGAAAGATGCGCGACTTCTCCAAGATGCGTTTGAGAACTTCGCGGTTCGCACCACCTCGAATGGAGTTTGTGGAAACCAAGCCTGCCGATTGCACGGCGCCTGCTTCAATCTGCTTCCGTGCCTTTTCAAACCAGAAGCAAACCAAGTCCACGCCATCCAGGTTGTGGTCCCGATAGGCTAGGCGCAATGCGTCCACGTACGCCCCAGTCAACTCGCCGCGCATCCTCTTGTTGCCGATGAACGGAGGGTTTCCGACGATCACATCTGATTTAGGCCACACGGCTTCGCTGCCATCGGCGTTCAGCAGGGCGTCGCGGTGCTCGATTCCGTCCAGGGACTGGAGAATTGGGTCGCTCGCGTGCTGCCACCCGTTCTGCCGGCACCATTGGATGTCGCCAATCCACACCGTCACCCGCGCAAGTTCGGCTGCGAACTCGTTGATTTCCAGGCCCAAAATGTTGTGCGGGCCGGTCTGCAAACTGACCTCGGCCTGAAGATCAAGTTCCTGCGCTTCGACCTGGGACCGCTTTTCAACATCGCGTAGGGCCTTTAGCGCCAAATAGAGAAAGTTGCCGCTGCCGCAGGCCGGGTCCAGAACCCGAAATTCGGCCAGACGAAGTAGGAAGCCTTGATAGAGCCCTTGGCCTTCTTGCAGGGCGGCATTTGGCCGGAACTTCTTGCCGGCCTTCACCATGCCGAACTTGGGTGCGGCCTTGGCGATTTTTTCACGCACGGCCTTCCACTCAAGCAAGAGCGGATCGCGCACGAGAGGTTCTACGAGCTTCGCTATGGTGTCTGTGTCGGTGTAGTGCGCGCCTAGAGCCGCGCGGCGGCTACCGAGGCCACGCTCGAACAGCGTGCCGAAAATTGTGGGATCAATCGCGCGCCAGTCCATGTCGGCCGAGGCGGACCGTAGCGTTTCGAGGTCGTCGGCTGTGAGCGCTGGAACCGCGATGTGCTTGAACAGGCCGCCGTTGAACCAAGCGATGTCGTCGTTGCCGTAAGCGCCCTTCGGCGCCTGCATCGCCTTGAACAGCTTCGTGATGCGGTCTGCGGCCTTGACTACGTCGTTCTTGGCGGCGGCGAGGAGGCCGGTGAAAATCTTCTCCGGCAGCAACCCTTCATCCTCGGCGAACATACAAAATAGGCACTGCACCAGGAAGTGCGCTACCTGATTGCTGTCCAGTCCGCGTTGGCGCATGGTGTCGGCCAGTGCGGCATAGCGCTGGGCGGCTTCCTCGGTTACGGCAGCGGTGGACTTCTCGGGCCGCAGCTTCAGCGGCTCCGTAAAGACCCATTTCAGAATTTGCCGCTTGCCGTCATCCGCCAAATCTTCGATTCGGATTTCGCGCGGTTCGTCTGGGTACCCGGTAAACGCGGTGTGGATGATGATGCGCTCGCGGTCGCAGACAACCAACAGCGGCGGGCTTTCTAGCTGGAGGGAGTAGTCGGTCAGCTGTTTGAGCGCCTTGCCGAGGTCGCGGCCCGGCTTTTTGTTCTCCCATGCGAAGTGGTTCCGCTTCCACACATCGGCCCAACCGTCGCCGCCGCCTGCCTTTTTGGCGCCTCGCTCGAAGCAATAGTTTTCGTGGTCACGGGGCTTGTCGACGCCGAGCAAATCGCACAAATCGTCGAAATGGCCCTGCGCTCCGGCACGTTCGTTGAGCTTGTTGTTCTGCCAGCGGGCGATGAATTGGGCGGGAGTCATTCGAGTTATGTGTTGGGAAATGCGGCTTGATCCGGCTGGCGCTCTGCGCGCTAACCCGGCGATCATGCAACATTTCTTTACGACCTTGCCGCTCGCAATCGCTTGTACAGGAACGATTTGACTAACCCGAGTGCTGGAGGCGTGGTGGTGGAAGCCATCTAGCTGCTCTGGGCTTATCCCATCTGTGGAACCTCGTGGTTGGCCGGAGCGGCTTGGTCGCGCAGGAAGTGTTTGGACGCCGACCCTTACCGGGACCCTCCTGACGTCCGGATCGTGGTGGAGGACACACCGCAGATCACGCCGCGCCCATCTCGTCGCCTGTCTAGGGTCGCGCGCTCGCGAACTTCGGGACCGGAGGTATGTTCAGACCGCCGCAGATCGCGTCCGCAGACGGCAGTAGGCGTCACGGAGGGAAAGCAGAGTGGAAATGACGTATCCGCTGCTTTCGTCAGAGGTGTCCTGATCGAACAGATCCCGATCTTGTGCGGTCAGCGAGTGATCTATCTTCCCTGCAGAAATCCCTGCGGCTGCAG
Organism: Variovorax sp. UMC13; assembly: GCF_014170375.1. Taxonomy (GTDB): domain Bacteria; phylum Pseudomonadota; class Gammaproteobacteria; order Burkholderiales; family Burkholderiaceae_C; genus Variovorax. The sequence continues at coordinate 221,589 of NZ_LZZW01000023.1, forward strand.
CGAGAGCGAGGCGGTGCGCCGGCAGATGCGAGGCGGTTGCAGTCGTTCGCCGCCGAACAGCTGAAGATCGGTTACGCTGCATACCGGTCAGTCGGCAATTCCCGACTGGCGGCTTCGGGCCCAAAGCGGAAGTTCGACGCGCCGAAAAGCGGTCGTTCAGCGAGGCCAGATGCCTACTCGCTGCGTAATGGCTTGTTGCGCCGCAGGGAGAGCAAACCTCCATGGCCCTAGCTGACCCACCGACGCAGCACGCTCTGCTGGATGCCGAGGTCCCGCGCAATGTGCGTGACCTAAGCTCCGGACTGCTTGACCAATTTCACCGCTTCCCGCTTGAACTCGTCCGTAACGTTCTTCTCTTCCTTGGCATGTATGCCTCCAAAAACACATCATGTCATTCGATGTGTCCGGGAAACCGGGGGAAGCCCAGATAGCCTGGCGTTGCCCTAAGGAAGTGGTCAAGCTTCTCGCAAGCGGCACACCAAGCAAGGGCGGCGCTCTTCTGTTCGGACGTGAGGCGAGGATTGTTCTGTGGCATCTGAATATCGTAGCGCTCACATTACATGTAGCTACAAATCGCCAAAGCTGGATGGCGTTCTGCTCAGTGCAACGTGGGCGCCGCGACACCCGGCTCCTCTTCACCGATCAGCTGAAAATACTCGCACTGGGCCCTAAATTTCCCGTCATCGGCGGGCGTAAAGGTGTCGGGGCATTCGTAGACCCCGCGCGCCAGGAACTCATTCGCCGACTGGTAGAACGCGGCTTCGTTTGGGAGTTCAACCGACCGGGTGCCCAGGTACTTGAAGGTCAGCGTCGCCGGGGTGTCGGCCGGCGCTTCACCGAAGAAGGAGTGCGTGCTGGTGAGCATCAGCGGGCCTCGGACGGCGGCCAGCGCGCTCACGAGCGAATCAAACGGCTGCAGCGGCCCTTCTAGCTCTTCCTTCGAGATGTCGACCAGGCCGATCGAGATCCGGCCGGCAGCGGTTTCGAGGTAGGCGATGAGCATGATCAGGTCTCCTGAGTCTCGAGCAACCCACCAGTTTAGAGGCGCGCCGACTCGACCGAACCCCTCGATCAAACGAAGGTGTAACGCTGCTTGCGGCCGGCAGTTGGGGTGACGAATACTGTATGTATGAACAGTATCTTGCCGGAGCCGCCGCCTTTCGCGGAGCTCTACTGCCGATCAAACTTCACGTTCCTCGTCGGCGCCTCTCAGCCGGAAGATCTTGTAGAGCGGGCTGCGGCGAAGATGTATTCGGCCCTCGCCCTGACCGATGAGTGCTCGGTGTCGGGCGTCGTTCGTGCCCATTTGGAGGCCCGCGAGTGCGGTCTGCACTTCATCGTCGGCAGCGAGATCCTGTTGAGAACGACCGCGGGCACGCCGTTCGCGCGGGTGGTGCTTCTGGCCCAGGACCGCGAGGGCTATGGGAATCTGTGTGAGCTGATCACGCTGGCACGGCGGCGCGCGGCGAAGGGCAGCTACGTCGCGCACGTGGCCGATGTCGAGGGCAAGACCACGAAGGCCGCGCACCTGGCTGGCCTGCTGGGCTGCTTGGTGCTGCTGCTGCCCGACCGCGAGGTCAGCCTCGAGGCGCTATTTGCGCAGGCCATGTGGGCGCGCACCTGGTTTCCCGACCGGTCCTGGCTCCTGGCGCCTCGCACGCTGGCCATGAACGAGGAGCACTACCTCGACGTGATCGAGGAGGCTGCCAAGCGAGCGGGATTGCGAATCGTCGCGAGCTGCAGCCCGCTCATGCACACGCGCGGCTCGAAGCCGATCCAGGACACCCTGGCGGCAGTGCGCCTCGGATGCACGGTGGCCACGGCCGGGTTCGGCCTTTTGCCCAATGCCCAGAACTACCTTCGCGGGCGCGCGATGCTGGCTGAAGAGTTCCCCGCGGAGTGGCTGCGCGAGACCGTCGCGGTGGCGGCGCGCTGCACGTTCTCGCTCGAGGAGTTGCGCTACGAGTACCCGCAGGAGATCGTGCCTGCGGGGGAGACGCCGGCCTCGCACCTGCGCACGCTGACATACGAAGGTGCCGCGTCGCGCTTTCCGGCAGGCATCCCGGACAAGGTGCGCGACCAGATCGAGCACGAGCTCACGACGATCGCGCTGCTGAGCTATGAGGCGTACTTCCTCACCGTCGAGGACATCGTTCGCTTCGCGCGATCGGTGGGCATCCTGTGCCAGGGCCGCGGCTCGGCGGCCAACTCGGCCGTCTGCTACTGCCTCTTTGTGACCGAGGTCGACCCGGCGCGCATGAATGTCCTGTTCGAGCGCTTCATCAGCGTGGAGCGCCGCGAGCCGCCCGACATCGACATCGACTTCGAGCACCAACGGCGCGAGGAGGTGATGCAGTACATCTACAACAAGTACGGGCGGCACCGCGCGGCCCTCACGGGCGTGGTGACCTCCTACCGCACCAAGTCTGCCCTGCGCGATGTGGGCAAGGCCTTGGGTTTCCCGATCGAGCTCGTGGACCGGCTGTCGAGCACCGCCTACGGGATCGAGGGCCAGTGGATCTGCGATGCCTGCCTTCTGGAGAGCGGCCTCGATCCCGCCGACCAGAAGGTCCGCCGGTGGCTTGCGATCGCCAACGCGATCCGGGGCTTCCCGCGCCACCTGAGCCAGCACACCGGTGGCTTCGTGATCGCGCGCGACAAGCTCAGCCGCCTCGTGCCGGTCGAGAACGCCGCGATGGACGATCGCACGGTGATCCAGTGGGACAAGGACGACCTGGACGCGCTGGGCTTGATCAAGGTCGACGTGCTGGCCCTCGGCATGCTGACCGCCATTCACCGCGGGCTCGACTTCATCGCGCAGAAGCGGGGCGTGCCGATGCGCATGCAGGACGTGCCGGCCGAATGCGCCGTCACCTACGCCATGATCCAGAAGGCCGACACGGTGGGCGTGTTCCAGATCGAGAGCCGCGCGCAGATGACGATGCTGCCGCGCCTGAAGCCTGAGCGCTTCTACGACCTGGTGGTGCAGGTGGCGATCGTGCGGCCCGGGCCGATCCAGGGCGGCATGGTGCACCCGTACCTGCGCCGGCGCGCTGGGGAGGAAGCCGTCGAATACCCGAGCGAGGACATCAAGACGGCCACCGAGCGCACGCTGGGGGTGCCGCTGTTTCAGGAGCAGGTGATGCAGATCGCCATGCTCGCGGCCGACTTCACTGCAGGCGAAGCGGACCAGCTGCGGCGCGCCATGGGGGCTTGGCGCAAACGCGGAGGCCTGGCGGAACACCAAGCGAAGCTGATCCGCCGGATGCTGGCCAAGGGCTACGAACCGGATTTTGCCGATCGCATCGCCAAGCAGGTCGAGGGCTTCGGCAGCTATGGCTTCCCCGAGAGCCACGCCGCCAGCTTCGGCCTGCTGGTCTACGTTTCATGCTGGCTCAAGCGCCATCACCCGGACGCACTGCTCGCCGGCCTGCTCAACAGCCAGCCCATGGGCTTCTACGCGCCCGCGCAGCTGGTGCGCGACGCGCGAGAGCACGGCGTGGTGGTGCGACCGGTTGACGTGATGGTGAGCGACTGGCTGACCACCCTTGAGGAGCCCGCGCAATCAGATGCCGCCTCGGCGCGGTGGGACACGACGTTCGAAGAGCCGCTGCGCGCCGTCCGGCTCGGAATGGCGCTTGTCTCGGGCATGCGAGAGGCGGCCGCGCAGCGCCTCATCGCGGCGCGCGCGGTCGAGCCTTTCCATAGCGTGGAGGACATGGCCATGCGGGCCGGGCTCGACGCGCACGACCTGCGCTGCCTGGCCGGCGCGGACGCATTGGCCACGCTGGCAGGCCACCGGCCTGAAGCGGTCTGGGAGGCAGCGGGCATCGACACCAGGCCGACCGAGATGCTGCGAGAGGCTCGGACCTTCGAGGACCCTGTGGCGTTTGCGGAGCCGGAGGAGGGTGCCCAGGTCGCGGACGACTATGCGTCCACGGGCTTGACCCTGCGCCGACACCCGTTGGCGCTCATCCGCGAGAAGTTGAACGTGCACCGGATCTGGACGGCTGAAGCACTGCGCCAACGGGCGAAGAACGGGCAGACGGTGCGGGCGAGCGGCATCGTGACGCACCGCCAGCAGCCGAGCACTGCCAGCGGCGTGATCTTCGCCACGCTTGAAGACGAGACCGGGACCGTGAACATCATCGTCTGGCCCAGCGTGGCGGAGGAGCAGCGGGCCGCGCTGCGCGGCTCGAAGCTGCTCACCGTGCAAGGCACGTGGCAATCGGAGAAGGGCGTGCACTCGCTGGTGGCGCTGAAGCTGCGCGACCACACAAACCTCCTGGAGGGCCTGAGGGTTTCCAGCAGGGACTTCCGGTAGCGCTGCCGGCACCGTTCGCCCGGGCCGGGGCGATGCTGACACCATGTGCAATCGCTACATACCTCCCGACGTCGGCGAGATCGAGCTACTGGGCACTTCCTCGCGGCACCAACCCGACCTGTGGCCGCGCGAGGTGTTCCCGAGGGCGCTGGGCCCGTTCATCCGCCGCCGGCGCGACGCCGTGGGCTACGAGCGTGTGCTGGTGGTCGGGCAGTGGGGCCTGATCCCTTGGTTTGCCAAGGAGCCAAAGCTCAAGTACCCGACGAACAACGCGCGCAGCGAGGAGCTTGAGGCGAAGGCCAGCTACAAGGACCCGTGGAAGCGCGGGCAGCGCTGCATCATCCCGGCGGCCACGTTCGACGAACCGAATTGGGAGACGGGCAAAAACGTGTGGTGGCGCTTCCGCCGTGCCGATGGCGCCCTGGGGCCTGGCCGGCCTGTGGAGCACCTGGACCGACAAGGCCACGGGTGAGGTGCACGAGAGCTACACGATGCTCACGGTGAACGCGGACCCGCTGATGAGCCGCATGCACAAGCCCGATCCGAAGCTGGCGCCCGACAAGCGGGACAAGCGCAGCGTGATCCCGCTGGACCCGATGCACTTCGACCAGTGGCTCGAGGTGACGGTCGCGCAGGCGAGGGTGCTGATGCGCCTGGCTCCGACCGAAGTACTCGACGCTGGGCCAATGGAAGATGAGCAGAGGGCGCTCGTGTAGGCGTGAAAAAGCCCGCCAAAGCGGGCTCCGAAGCACTTTACAGCAAGGCTACATCGCCTCCGCCTCTGCGGAACGCCCTGTTATGTGCTCCACCGACCTTACGATCTCTGCTACCAGCTGTGCTTCTTCTTGCTCGATCCTGTGAGCTAACCGTGCATGACGGTGCTTGGCAAAAATGCTGAACTCCACTACTTGACACGAAGTCTTCGTAGGAGCAGCGAAGCTACCTTCGAGGTCTAGTTCAAGCTGCTTGTGGTCCATCGCTGTTTCCTCTTTCGAGAGTAGATTGTACTGGGAGTAGCCCACGCTTCACCAGTTTATCAACAACCATACCTTCAAGCTCCGGCAGCGACTGTAGGCTTTTTTCCATTTTCGGAACGGCATTGCCTGGGACTATTGCGATTCGCCTACCATTCAACTTCCTTGAGTTAGGGCGCATTTGGAAGATTGAAAGATATCGAGAAGGGGCGACTCCTTCAAAGGGTAGCAATCGAACAAGACCGATTTCACTTTCACTTTCCGTAATTGCGTCTCCATGTAGCTTGGTGGCAAGGCTTTTACGGTAGGGTTCAATGTAATAAACATTGTGAATGCCGCTTGCTACGATGTGTCGTGCGCAGCCATGGCAAGGATAGGTGGTCACGAAAATACTGCCGCCTTGCACCTTATTTCCGCCAAGCTTTAATGCGTTTAAGATGGCATGCATTTCGGCATGTATGGCTCTTGAAAATTCGATCAGACCTTGCAATTTTTTGTCGGTCAAAATTTTCTGAACAGCTTCTTCCATTTTGGCTGCGGGCACTATGTCGTGGCCCATGCTCTCTATTAGCGCCTCCGCTAATAAATGCTTCTCTTCATCGTTGAAGCACTTGCCGCCGTCCTTGTTGTAGCAACGAAGATCCTTGGTTCCATGCGGGTCGTTCTCGCGGTCAGTTTGGTAGAGCCCGCCGAAGGCTTTTGGCACATCGTTCCACCCAACCGCAAGCACCTCTCCCGAAAAGTCTGTGACTGCTGCTCCAACCTGACGAGAAAGACATGCAGATGAGCTTGCTGCTGATGCAGCGGCATACATCGCCGATTCCTCTTTGGTCGGTGTCGCTATTCTTGCGCCCAAAATCAAATCTAAGTATCGTTCGACTTTGATGGTCAGTCCTGTTTGTGAATTGGTGTCCATCCTTAAGAAGAAATCGCTCTGCGGGAAAGTGTCTCCGACTGTCTGCCCATACAAAGCGCTTCCCTTGGCATCCTGCTCCATTAGCGCGTGAATCTTTGCGCGTGGGAAGTCCGCCGCCTTCATATTGGCCTCCCGCGCAGACGTTGGGGAAAAGACACCAAAAACGTACAGCACTTCACGGTAAACTTCTCTCAATAAATCAAGTTCCGCTTGATTTTTGATAGAGTCAATGATGTGGCAAATTCTACGACTTACAAATCGTTCGCCGCCATCGTCTTTTCCATTTTTCTGTCGGTCTACTCGAATTTCTGCAACTGCTAGATCCGCGAGAACTGATGCGCCGAAGGAATTCCGCATTTCATCGCCGCTCTTTATTAGAGCCTCGACTCGTGCGACTTTTGGTGCTTTAGGTATCGACTTGTCGCCGCCGACTTTATCAAAGTGCTTTGAAATAAAATCACTAAGTCGAATAATCTTGCATTGATATCCGTATTTCTGCGTTACTGCTGCCTCAATCGCTGCAGCAACTTCGTGCAAAGGTGAGCCGATCGGACCGCAAAGAGCAATTACTAACTCACTGGTGTGGGTCGTTTTCAGGGTCGCATGTGTTTCTGAAAAGTCAGGGCTCTCACCGAACAAGGTCGTTTCGTTTGCTGCTTCTTTTGGTATGGCGCTCATCTTTTTATTTTCCGTTACAAACCGCAACGTGATAGTGATGGTAACCCTACAAAGTGTCAACGATTCCCTGCAAATATGAAGCTCCTCCTACGAGTCCCGCCGGGATGGCAGCTCTGAGAATTGCGTCTGCGCGAAGCAACGCCGCTGGTCGCCCCTGCTAACTGGCCGGGCGAATGTCCAGAGCAGCGAACACCATCGAACTGCCCAGCAGCAATAAATTTCTGTCTCTTGAGCCTTACGAGTGCTTCGAGCGAGGGAGCAGGGGAGAGTTGAATGCCTCCGCTACTTTTGCGGCGGGATCACCGAGCGGTGCCGAATCGTTTTTGCTGTGATCATCGAGAAGCTGGGCGATCGTTGGGAACCCCGGCGCTGCGGCGCTCTTCAACGATCTGTCTGCAGCTCCCGAGCCCTTCGACAGCTGGGAGGAGGCTGCCAAGCCGGCGTGGCAGAACTGCGGCGGCGTGAGCCTGAACTCTGGTCCTCGCAGCCGTCCCAGTGAGACCGCGATCAGGCGGTCTCGGCGATCGCCTCATCAGCGCTGAGCAGTTCCCCGTCGGCGCCGATGCGCAGCAGCCTGGCGGTGCCACCTTTGGCGTGCAGAACGACATCGATGGAGCGAGCCTTGGCGTCTGGCCGCATTCCGCGCTGATAGACCACGATGCGCTCGAACGTGTCGCCCACCAGTTGGCGGGCGCGCATGCGCGCCTCGTAGTCGAGCTTCTCCACGCCGTCGACCAACGCACGCCACCGGTCATCGGCGCCTGTGAGATCCGCTCGGGTCGCTTCGGCTACTGCACGCTCGGCTGCTTTCACCTCGTCGCGCGCGCCGTCGCGCTCCATCTCGAGTTCGCGGGCCCGGCGCAGGAAGGTCGCCGGCGCATCGTCGCTGGTCAGCAGCGCCTCCGTGATCCTGTCGAGCTTCGCCTCGATCGCCTGAAGGCGCGCCGACGTGCTGGCCAGTTCACCTCGCGGCACGATGCTGCGATCAGCTGCATACAGCGCCTGCAGGTTCACCAAATCAGAGCAGTAGAGCATGAGCGCGCGCTCGATCGGCGCGGCCGAGCACGACCCCTTCACGAGGCAGCCGTCACCGCTGTTCACTCGGATGCACTGCAGCCGGCGGTGGCCATCGGCCAGCGTGCCGTCGGCCCTCATCTTGTTCGCCATGGTCTGGCTCTTCAGCGGCCCGCCGCAGTAGCCGCAGAACGCGACGCCGAAGCCGGTCAGCAGCGGCGGAATCTGGCCCTTCACGTGCCGGCGGCTGCGCAGCGCGGCCAGCTGCTGCAGCTCGTTCCACGCGTCCGCGTCCAGCAGAGCAGGGTAATAGTCGACGAGCACATGCGTGTCAGCCTCGAGCGTTAGGTGCTTCTCGCCTTTCAGCGCGGGGTTGGACAGCAGCCGCACCAAGTGCCCCGACGTCGGCATGCCGGCGCTGGTCGCGAGGCCAGCATCGTGCAGCGCCTTGGCGATGTGGCCGGCGCCCAGCCCACGGCGGAACATGTCGACGGCGGCCCGCACTGCCTCGGCGCGGGCCGGGATGAGCGTCCACTTCCCCTCCACCACCTCGAGCCAGCCCGGCGTCTTGCCGTACCTGACCAGGCCGCGGTACGTGCCGGCGATCCAGCCCAGGCACTGGCGCCGGATCGCGTCGCGCACGCGCTTGCTCTTGGTGTCGCTTTCCTCGTGCGCGCGGATCATCACCAGCAGGCTGTAGACGAGATCCATGGGGTTAGCCTTCAGCCGCTCGCGGCTGTAGACCTTGCCGTCGCTGGCCGTCACCACGGAGATGCCGGCGCTGATGATGGCGGTGAGCTGCGCCTGCGCCTGGATAGGTTCAGCGCGGGAGAGGCGATCGAGGCCCTCGACGACGAGGTATGAGCCGCCCGGCACCTGGCCGTCTTCGACCGCGTTCAGGAACGCGCCAAGTGCGCCCTTCTTGACGTGCTTCTGGTGGAAGGCCGACAGGCCCTCATCGCGCATGGAGAGGGTTTCGTCGAGGAGCAGCTGGTGTTGTTCGGCCCACTGCGCCGCGTAGGCGCGTTGGCGATCGCTGCTCGCGCCGCCTGCCTGGCGCGCGTCACTGAACCGCATGTAGCTGTAGACCTTGGCACTCATGCCGAGCAGTTTACTTAGCTCGCGTGAGGTTTACCTCAATCAGGTTCAAAGGGACTTTCTCAGTCGTGTCGGCAAGCCGACGCAACACCCCTAGCGAGTCGCTATTCTAGGCGCTCAAGGCTTGGTGCCTGCCGCAGCCGGCGCAGCGACTGCCTTGGCCGCGGGCGATGCGATGAGCACCATCGCCCCGTCCGGCCCGCGCCGGATGCGCAGCCGCGTGCCATCCAGCAACCGGTCGAGCGCCGCATCGGGCGCGATCCTTCCCTTGATGCCTCGCGTCGAGAGGTCCTTGACGTCTTCCACCTTGTAGATGAGCTGCACGCCGGACTGTGCGATGTATGCGTCGAGCGCCGGCCGCAGTTCGCCGCTGCGAACGTCGAAATCCCGGGGATGGGCGGCCGACAGGCCCGTCGCCAGCAGGCATCCGAGCGCGGCGGCGATGCACCGGCCGGCGCCGGTGTGGAGGAGGGCGGTCTGCCTCCGGAGTCGATTCATGTCGGTGTATTTCCGGCGAGATGGTTCTTGTTACCCCCATGAGACGAGCGCGGCGGCGCTTTCCGGTAACGGGCTGCCCCATTTCAGTGCCGCCTAGAATTTCCTGGTGCTCCTCACCGTGCGTTACCGGAAATCCTCGGGCCGTTCGTCTCAGTGTCTGTCGTCAATCCCGGCGACGAGCCGCCCACCCATCCGGCCATTCCCAGGAGCGCTTTTTGGTTCTCAGTGACTTGGACAACTGGTTCGTCAGGGAAGTGCTGCCCATGGAGGCCGCGCTCACGCGTTTCCTTCGCCGCAACTGGCGCGACGACGCCGAAATACCTGACTTGCGTCAGGACGTCTACATGCGCATCTATGAATCAGCGGCCAAGGCCATGCCCGAACTGGTGAAGCCCTTCGTCTTCGCCACGGCGCGCAACCTGCTGATCGACCGCGCACGGCGGTCGCAGATCGTGTCGATCGAGATCATTGCCGACCTCGATGCGCTGGATTTCTCGGCCGACGAACTCACGCCCGAGCGTCACGCGTCGGGCCGCGGCGAGCTGCGGTTGCTGCAGGCGGCGCTCGATGCCTTGCCTTCCAAGTGCCGCCGGGTGGTGGAGATGCGCAAGATCGAAGGCCTGTCGCAACGCGAGGTCGCGACACAGCTGGGCATCACCGAAGACACGGTCGAGCGCCAGGTGTCGCGCGGCGTGCGGGCGTTGGCCGATGCGCTGCTGTCCGACGGGGTGCTGCTCGACACCAAGGCCTTCGGCCGGGCGCAGAACGAAAAGAGGCTCTCCACATGACAGAAGCCCAACGCATCGAATCCGCCGCCGCCGACTGGCTGGCGCGCCGCGACGGCGGCAACTGGACCGAGGCCGACGAGCAGCAGCTCGAGGCCTGGATCGGCGCGTCGATCGCGCACCGCGTGGCCTGGCTGCGCCTCGCCAGCGTCTGGCAGCGCAGCGACCGGCTGGGCGCGCTGCGCACGCCGCCGCCGATCCCGGCGCCGATCCCTGCCCCCGCGCCGCAGCCGCAGCCCGCCCGGCCGGCGCCCCGCCTGTCGCGCTTCTCGCTGCAGCGCATCGCCGCCGGCGTGCTGGTCGCGGCCGCCGGCACCGCCTGGCTCGGCTGGCAGCACGCGCAGGAAGCGCAAGGACAGCACTACGCCACCGCGGTGGGGGCGCGCCAGTCGGTGGCGCTGCCCGATGGATCGAAGCTCACGCTGAACACCGCCACGCAGGTGCGCGCCGCCGTCAACGGCAGCGGGCGCAAGGTGTGGCTCGACGCGGGCGAGGCCTACTTCGACATCGCGCACGACCAGGCCCATCCCTTCGTCGTGATCGCCGGCGACCGCCGCATCACCGTGCTGGGCACGCGCTTCCTGGTGCGGCGCCAAGGCGATCAGGTGAACGTGACGGTGGAGGAAGGGCGCGTACAGATCGCGTCGGCCAGGCCCGACACGAAGAGTGCCGAGCCCACGGTGCTCACGCGCAACCAGGCGGCCGTCACCCATGCCGACAACGTGCTGGTGATATCGAGGGCGCCCAAGCAGGTCGACGACGAACTGCGCTGGCGCGAAGGCAAGCTGGTGTTCGACCAGACCACGCTGGGCGATGCGGCCGCGCAGTTCAACCGCTACAACACACGCCAGCTGGTGATCGCCGATCCGGCCATCGCGCAGGTGCGCATCGGCGGCAGCTTCGATGCCAACAACATGAGCGGCTTCGTGGCCTTGCTCAAGCAGGGCTTTGGCCTGGCCGCACAGGACAGCGGCAACGAAATCAGAATTTCAAACTAGCTTATTACCGGAATGTGACCAGGCATTCGTCTCAGTGGATACCAAAACAAATACCACTCTGGAGACCCCCATGAATCGAGTCGAGCAAGGCCTTGGCCAGCCCGCCAGGAAGAAGCAGAAGAAGAAACGTCCTTCGGTGGCGCTCCGCCATTGGGTCATCGGCGGCACGTGGGCGCTGATGAGCGGCCTGCCTGTTCTGGTACACGCCCAAACTCAGGTACAGGCGCAGCGGGTCTTCGACATCGGTGGCGGCGAGCTGAAGACTGCGCTTGATGCCTACATCGCACAGGGCGGTGTGCAACTGCTCTACAAGGTCGACGACGTGAAGGGCGTGAGCACACGCGGCGTGAAGGGCGCGCTGTCACCGGAGGAGGCACTGGCACGCCTGCTCGAAGGCACGCCGCTGCTCACGCGCCGCGGTGCCGACGGCGCGATCGTGATCCATGTCGCCGCGCCGGTGCCGACGGCCCCAAGGCCGTCGACCGAAGCGCCGCAGTCACTCGAGAGCGTCACCGTCACGGCCACGCGCCGCCGCGAGCCGGTGCGTGAAGTGCCGATGCAGGTCAACGTGATGAAGGCCGAGACGCTGGAGCGCGCCGGCGCCAAGAACCTGGCCGACTATGTCGCCGAGCAGCCCGGGGTGAACCTGACGAGCAGCGGCAGCGTGGGCGGCACGCTCACCATGCGCGGGCTGACCATGGGCCCGGTGCAGGGCATCGCGACCGTGGGCGTGTACGTGGACGACGTGGCCACCGGCCTGAGCTCGGCCGGCGCCAACGGCGGCAACACGCCGCTGGACATGGGCATGCTCGACCTGAGCCACATCGAGGTGTTGCGCGGCCCGCAGGGCACGCTGTACGGCGCCGGCGCCATGAGCGGCGTGCTCAAGTACGCGACCAACCAGCCCGACACCCTGGAGTTCGGCGGCTCGGTCAGGTTCGGCACCTCCTGGACCCAGAGCGGCGGCATGGGGTTCACGACCGGCGCGGTGCTCAACGTGCCGATCAAGGAAGACGTGGCGGCGGTCCGCTTCGCGGCCTTCACCGACCGGGTGGGCGGCAGCTACGACGCCGTGGGGCGCGCGGCGGGGCAGAACATCGACCGTGGCCATACCGACGGCGGCCGGGTTTCGCTGCTGGTGACGCCCACGAGGGAGCTCACCGTGCGTCTCACCGGCATGGTGCAGGACGTGAACCGCAAGGGCCTGGGCTTCGAGGACATCGACAAGCGAACCGGCCGCCCGTGGGGCCTGGATCGCACGCGGCAGCTGTCGGTCCCCGAGACCTACGGCAACCGCACACAGTTGTTTGGCCTCGACGTGGAATACGACTTCGGCTGGGCCCGCCTGAACTCGATCACTTCCGCGCAGGACGTGAGGATCCACAACACCGTCGACGTCACCGGCCTCTACGGACCGGCGCTGAGCGCACTGCGCCTGCCGGTGGCCTCGGTGCCGGTGAACAGCGTCGTTGATCAGCACCGCATTAGCCAGGAGTTCCGCCTGACCTCGCGCTCGGGCACCACCTTCGAGTGGCTGGCCGGCCTCTATCTGAACCGTGAACGCGGCGCCAACAACGGAGCGATGGACGTCAACCTGAGCGGCGGTCTGGGCAGCAGGAGCCTGCTGTCGTCGAGCCAGTCCTCGCGCTACCGCGAGGCGGCCGCCTATGGCGATGTCACGTGGAACGTGACGCCTGCGTTCTCGCTCACCGGCGGCGTGCGCCTGGCGCGCAACAACCAGGAGTACGCCAGCCGCCAGACCGGCCAGCTCGTCGGCTCGGTCGCCGCCGATGCCGCCGGCACCTCGTCGGAAAGCCCGACCACCTATCTGGCCGCGGCCAAGTACACGCTGTCGGAGACGAGCACCATGTATTTCCGCGCGGCCAGCGGCTATCGCCCCGGCGGCCCCAATGTGCTGAAGCCCGACACCGACCGGCGGGTCGTGCAGCCGATGTACAACTCCGACTCGCTGTGGAGCTACGAGCTGGGCTACAAGGCCGATCTGCTGGACCGCACGCTGTCGCTGGAAGCAGCGCTGTACGACATCGAGTGGAGCGGCGTGCAGCAGCCCACGCGCAGTGGCGGCTTCGTGTTCGTCACCAACGCGGGGGCGGCCCGCATCAAGGGCAGCGAGCTCACGCTCAACTGGAAGCCCAACAAGGAATGGCGCTTCACCGCCAATGCCGCGGCCGTCGATGCGCGCCTGACCGAGGACGCCAAGGGCCTGGACGCCAGGGCTGGCACGCGGCTGCCGCACACGCCGCGCTTTGCGGCAACGCTGGGCGTGACGCGCAACTTCAGCCTGGCCGACCACCCTGCCTACGTCGGCATCAGCACGCGCTACACCGGCAAGCGCGATGCGGGCTACCGCGGCAGTGCCACCCTGCCGAGCATAGTGATGCCGGCCTACACGCTGGTCGACTTGCAGGCGGGCATCGACTTCAAGACCTTCAGCGTCTCGGCCTACGTGCGCAACCTGACGAACCGGCGCGGCATCGTGTCGATCGAGACCGGCCTCAACGCGAACCCGAACCTGGCGACTGCGGCGCTCGTGCCGACGCGCACCGTCGGCCTGAACGTCAACGTTCCGTTCTGAGATGTCGAGCATCACACCATTGGCGGCCACCGTGCCGCCGGATGCGACGCGCCCCGCCGCCCACGAGACGGCACGCAAGGCACCCTCCAGTGCCTGGTACGCGCTCGCGGTGCTGGTCATCGCGACGGTGCTGGGTTCGATCGACAAGGTCATCCTGACGCTGCTGACGGAGCCGGTGCGCCACGCGCTGTCGCTGTCCGACACCCAGATCGGCCTGCTGCACGGCGCCGGCATCGTGCTGTTCACCGGCATCGCCACGCTGCCCCTGGGCTGGCTCAGCGACCGCTACGACCGGCGCGTGGTGCTGGCCGCCTGCGTGCTGCTGTGGAGCGCCGCCACCGCCATGCGCGGCACCGCGACGGACTACAGCATGCTGTTCATCGCCTCCATCGGCCTGGGCGTGGGCGAGGCCGGCCTCGGGCCCATCACCAACAGCATGATCCCCGACCTGTTCCCGCGTGCGCAGCGGGTGTTGGCCAACGCGGTGTTCGCGCTGTCGGCCATCTTCGGCGGCGCGCTGGGCGCGCTGCTGGGCGGCACCATCGTGCACCTGACGGACGACCTGCGGCACTGGCTGCCGGCGTCGATGCAGCAACTGGAGGCGTGGCGGCTGACCTTCTTCGTGATGGCCTTTGCGGGCCTGCCGGTGGCGTTGCTGGTGCTGTCGATCCGCAGGACCCGGCGCGGGGGCGCACAGCCGGCGACCCCTGCGGCCTCGGTGGCGCAGGGCGCCGCATCCGCCGCCGGCGCAGCGCATCCGGACGATGCGGACGATGCGGACGATGCGGTCAGCACCGTGAGCTTCCGCGACCACCTGCGGCTGCACTGGCGCACCTTCGCGGGCCTGGTGGTCGGCGCGGGCCTGGCGAGCATCGGCATGAGCTCGATCGGCACCTGGCTGCCGATCATGGCGGCACGCGAGTACGGCATCACGCCGGCGCAGATGGGGCAGGGCATGGGCATCGCCTTCCTCTGCGGCACGGTCATCGGTGGCCTGCTGGGCGTGGTGGCGATGCGCTACGTGCAGCCCCGCATGGGCCCGGCCGCCGCGCTGCGCATCATCATGCTGGGCAACCTCACGGCCGCGCTGCTGTCGTCGCTGCTGCTCTTCACGCGTTCGGCGACCGATGCCTTCGCCTTGCTGGCGCTGCTGGTCGTGCCGCTCATCAGCGGCGCGGTGCTGCTGCCCAACGTGCTGCAGGACGCGGCGCCGCCGCACCTGCGCGCCCGCACCATCGCGATGCTCTCCGTCGCCGGCCTGCCGTTCGGCGTCGTGGGGCCGCTGGTGGTCGGCATGTTGTCGGACGCCCTCAAGTCGGTGCCCAACGGCCTGGCGATGTCCATCGTCGCCGCCACGCTGATCGGCGGCGTCCTCGGCGCCATGGTGCTGCGCGCCACCGAAGGCCCGTTCGTGCGCCTGATGCGCGCGGCGCGGCCTACCTGATCCTTCCTCCCGTTCCCCATTCCCCTTGGTTGTCCTTCCATGTCACCCCAACCCCTGCCTTCCGTACCTGAAATCCCCGCGTCGGCGGTTGCCGCCGAAGCGGCCGCACTGGCCGCCATCGACGCACTGGTGGCGCCCTTCAACCGCGGCGACGCGCCCGGCCTGACCGTCGGCATCGCGCGCCACGGCCGCCTGCTGTACCGGCGCGCCGTCGGCATGGCCAGCCTGGAGATGGGCGTGGCCCTCACGCCGACCACGCGCATGCGCATCGCCTCCACCAGCAAGCACTTCACGGCGATGGCGGTGCTGCTGCTGGCCGAAGACGGCCTGCTCGGCGTGGACGACGCGGTGCAGAAGCACCTGCCCGAACTGCCGCAACTGAGCGCCAACGGCCCGACGCTGCGCCACCTGCTGACGCACACCAGCGGCTGGCGCGGCCACGACGAGCTGTGGGCCATCGCCCATGGCCTCACCTTCACCCGGCCGGGCCCGGGGCTGCCCGCCATGGCGCGGCAGAGCGAGCTCAACTTCGAGCCCGGCACCCACATGGTCTACAGCAACGGCGGCTACTTCCTGCTGGCGAAGATCGTCGAGCGCGTGAGTGGACTGGGCTTCGACGCCTTCCTCAAGACGCGCCTGTTCGGCCCGCTGGGCATGCCCGACACCGCCTCGGTGGCGACCGACCTCGACGTGGTGCCTGGCCTGGCCGGGCTCTACATGCCTGCGCCCGCCGGCGGATGGCAGCGCGGCCTGTATCCGTGCGAGCTCGACGGCGGCGGTTCGCTGGTGTCGACGGTGGACGACATGCTGCGCTGGCTCGCGCACATGCGCGGCGACCAGAAGATCGTGGGCAGCGCCAGGAGCTGGGCGCTGCTGTCCGAACCCACCACGCTGTCCTCGGGCTCGAAGGTGAGCTATGGGTTCGGGCTGGCGCGCCACCCCTACCGCGGCGTCGAGATCGTCCATCACGCGGGCGCGGTGCTCGGCGCCCAGTCGCAGATGCTGAGCGTGCCGGCGCACGGGCTGGACATCATCGTCATGTCGAACGGGGCCGCGGTGGCACCGTCGACGCTGGCCCTCAAGGCGGTCGAACTGCTGCTCGGCGACGCGCTCCAGCCGCCCGAGGCGCGGCCCCTGGCCAGCGCCTTTCCCGCGCTGGTCGGCCAGCGCTACCACGCGCCGTCCACCGGTCGCCTGATCGCTTTCGCCGACGTCGCGGGCAAGCTGGGCATGTCGTGGCAGGCCTCTGCCGCGAAGCCGATGCACCAGGGCGAAGGCAAGCTGTGGCTGGACCTGCAGGACCTGCCCACCAACGACCTCGTGCTCGATGCCAGCGACATCGATCCGCAGCGCACGCCCGACACGCTGGTGCTGCACGAGGGCGGGCAGCCGCGCCGCTTCGAGCGCATGGCCGAGACCGCGCCCGATGTCGCCGCGCTGGCCGGGCAGCTCTGCGGCGACTACACCAGCCCCGACCTCGACGCCACCGCGCGGATGGCGCTGGTCGACGGCACGCTGATGTTCATGGTGCAGGGCCGCCACGGCATGCACGCCTGTGCGGTGACACCGTTGTCGGCCGACGTGATGACGCTGGTCTCGACCGATCCGGTGCTGGGCCAGATGGGCCGATCGATCCTCAACGTGGAGCGCGAGGCCGGCCGGGTCGTGGGACTTCGGCTGGACACCTCGCGCTCCCGGAACATCCACTTTGCCCGCCAGGAGTCACTCGCATGAAGTTCTTCGCCGCCCTGTTCGCCACCGAGACCAACACCTTCGCTCCCGCCCCGACCGGGCTGGGCAGCTTCGAGGAATACGGCATCTTCCACGGCGACGCCAGCACGCGCGACGCCACCGGCTACGGCATGTTCGCGGTGGAGGCGCGCAAGCAGCTGGCCGCCGAAGGCCACGAGATGGTCGAGAGCCTGTTGGCCTTCGCCCAGCCGCTGGGACGCATCGTGCGCCCGGTGTACCAGCGCCTGCGCGACGAGATCCTGGACGACCTGCGCCAGGCCGGCCCGGTCGACGGGGTGATCCTGGTGCTGCACGGTGCCATGGTGGCCGACGGCTACGACGACGGCGAAGGCGACCTGATCGCGCGCGTGCGCGCCATCGTCGGGCCGGAGGTGAGCATCGGCGTGTCGCTCGACCTGCACTGCCACTTCACGCAGCAGATGCTGCACGGCGCGGACGTGATCATCTGCTACAAGGAATATCCGCACACCGACGCGCTGGAGCGCCTGCAGGAGCTGATCCGCATCGTGGTCGACACCGCGCAGGGCCGCGTGAAGCCGGTGACGGCCGTGCACGACTGCCGCATGGTGGGCAAGTGGCACACCACGCGCGAACCGATGGCCGGCTTCGTGCGCCGCATGGAAGCCGCGGAGAAGCTGCCGGGCGTGCTCTCGGTCTCGCTGGGCCATGGCTTCCCCTGGGCCGACGTGCCGGAGTCCGGCGCCAAGCTGTGGGTCGTGACGGACAACGACCCGGCCCTGGCCGCCAGGCTCGCCGAGGAACTGGGCCGCGAGTTCTGGGACCTGCGCCACCAGACCGGCGTGCCTTCGATCCCGGTCGCGCAGGCGCTCGACCAGGCCATGGCCCTGACGGGCGGCCCGGTGGTCATCGCCGACACGGCCGACAACGCCGGCGGCGGCGCCACCAGCGACAGCACCTTCGTGCTGCGCGCGATCATCGAGCGCGGCATCGCCGACGTGGCCTTCGGCGGCGTCTGGGATCTGGGGGCGGTGCAGCTGTGCCGCGATGCGGGCGTCGGCGCCAGCTTCGCGCTGCGGCTGGGCGGCAAGTGCGGCCCGGCCTCGGGCGACCCGATCGACCTGCAGGTGACCGTCAAGGCCGTGAAGGATGCGCATTCGCAGCGTGGCCTGGTCGAAGGCAACCACACGCCCATGGGCCCGTGCGTATGGGTGCAGGCGGCCAACGGCGTGGACATCGTGCTCATCAGCAAGCGCAACCAGGTCATCGGCAGCGACCTCTTCACGGGATTGGGCATCGACCTGGCGACCAAGAAGCTGGTCGTGGTGAAGTCGGCGCAGCACTTCCATGCGGAATTCGGCCCGCTCGCCAGCGCGGTGCTCTACGTGTCGACGCCAGCCGCGCTGAGCACCGACTTCGCCAGGCTCCCGTACCGCGTGCGCGACCTCGACTACTGGCCGCGCGTGGAAGAGCCCAAGCGCGTCGCGCCGCAGGTGCGCCGCCCGCACTGGATGCCCGCACCCGGCGAGTTGTACAGCGTCGAAGGCCGCAGGATGCACCTGCAGCGCAGCGGCCCCATGCCGGCCAGCGCGCAGCAGCCCACGCTGGTGCTCGAGGCCGGCGGCGGCTGCGCCTCGCCGATCTACGCGCGGCTGCAGCAGGCGCTCGCGACCCGGTACCCGGTGATCAGCTACGACCGCGCCGGCATGGGCTGGAGCGAGGCCGACGATGCGCCCTTCGACGGTCAGCGCAATGCGCAACGGCTGAATGCCCTGCTGGCCGCGGCCGGCGTGACCGGCCCGATCGTGCTGGTCGGCCATTCGCTGGGCGGCCTGCTGAACCGCATCTACACCGGCCTGTACCCGCAACAGGTGGCCGGTGTGGTGATGCTCGACGCCAGCCACCCGGCGCAGTTCGAAGTGTTCAAGGGCTTGCCGACGGAGGTGCTGGCGGGCGAGCGCACCAAGCGTGCCGAGTTCCAGGCCGGCGGCCCGCCGCCGCCGGAGTTCGCGCCGGTGCAGGCCATCTTTGCCGACATGCCCCATGTGCTGCGGCAGATGGTCGCGAACTACACGCCGGAAACCATCGACACGATGGTGAAGGAGCACGAGGGCCTTGCGCAGGTCGCCCGGCAGGCCGGCGCGTCGCCCGACCTGGGCGCGCGTCCGCTGTCGGTGCTGTCGGCGACCGTCATGCCCAAGCTGCCGCCCGGCGCCGAGGAGGCCGCCGAGGTGCAGCGGCGCTGGCCCGACTACCAGCAGTCGCATGCGGCGCTGTCGACGCGGAGCCGCCTGCATCGCGTCGAAGGTGCCGAGCACATGACGCTGGTGGTGCTGCCCCCCTTCGTGAGCCGCGTGGTCGAAGAGGTCGACTGGGTCATGGCCGCGCTGGGATGCGCCGCATGAAGGCGCCCGTGCACATGGCGCTGGCCGGGTTGGCCACGCCCGCGCTGCTGCTCGACAGCGCGGTGCTCGAGCGCAACTGCGAAGCGATGGCGCAGCGCGCCGCGCACCACGGCGTGGCGCTGCGCCCGCACCTGAAGACCTCCAAGTCGGCCGAGGTGGCGCGCCTGGCCACCCGCGGCCAGGCCGGCGGCATCGCGGTCTCGACCGTGGCCGAGGCCGACTACTTCGCGGCCCACGGCTTCCTGGACCTGACCTACGCCGTGGGCATCAGCGCCAGCAAGATCGAGGCGCTCGACCGCATCCAGCGCACCTACGGTGCACGCATCACGCTGCTGGCCGACCGTGTCGAGGCGGTGCTGTCGGCGGCCGAGGAGGCGCGTGCCCTGGACGCCAGCTTCCGGATGCTGATCGAGATCGACACCGGCGGCGGCCGCGGCGGCCTGGCGCCGGGCGACGCCGAACTGCTGAGCGTCGCACGCGCCGTGCAGCAGAGCGAGGCGTTCGCGCTCGCCGGCGTGCTGACCCATGCGGGCCACAGTTACCACGTCGAAGGGCGGGATGCGATCCGCGCGATCGCCGAGACCGAGCGTGCCGGTGCGGTGCATGCGGCCGGGCGCCTGCGCGCGGCCGGCCTGCGGATCGACGTGGTGAGCGTGGGTGCCACGCCCACCGCGGTGTGCGCCGAACGGCTCGACGGCGTGACGGAGATGCGCCCCGGCGTGTACACCTTCTTCGACCTCGACCAGGCTGCGCGCGGCATCTGCGACATCGAGGACGTGGCGCTGTCGGTGCTGGCCACCGTGATCGGCCACAACCCGCGTTCGCGCCGCGTGCTCATCGACGCCGGCGCGCTCGCGCTGTCGAAGGACGAATCCGCCGCCGAGTTCCGCGACGGCCTCGGCTTCGGGCTGGTCTGCCAGGTGGACGGCGCGGCGCCGATGGCCGGTTTGCGCGTGGCCGAGCTGCACCAGGAGCACGGACTCATCGCCTGCGACAGCGACACCGACGGCGCGGTCGAGGCCATGTTCGCGGCCCTGCCGGTCGGCAGCCGCGTGCGCATCCTGCCGCACCACGCGTGCATGACCGCCGCCCCCTACGACCGTTACCACGTCGTGCGCGGCGCGGGTTCCGACGTGCATGCCATCTGGGGCAAGACCCGTGGCTGGAACGTCCACACGAAGGATGCGTGAGCGCAACCCTACTTTCTTTTCCTGGAGACATTCCCGATGAAAACGCTTCTCGCCCGCTTCGTGTCGGCCGCCGCGATGGCACTGGCCTTCTGCCTGGCAGGCGCATTGCCGGCCCACGCACAGACCGCCGTGGCACCGACGACGGCAGCCGCTGCCGCCCCGGCCCCGACCACCACCCACGCCGCCGCGGTGAAGACCGACAACCCCTACGGCATCGGCGCCCTGTGGGCCCAGAGCGATGCCGTGACCAAGGCCGTGCTCGCGATCCTCGTGATCATGTCGATGAGCAGCTGGTACGTGATCGCGATGAAGCTCTTCGAGCAGTCGCGCATGGGCCGCCAGGCCAAGCAGGTCGACGATGCCTTCTGGAACGCCAACAGCGTGAAGAGCGGCGCCGAGCAGCTCGCCCCCACCAGCCCCTTCCGCTTCATCGCCGATGCCGGCGTGCACGCCACCAAGAAGCACGACGGCCTGCGCGGCAAGGTCGACTTCGCGGACTTCGTGGACCTGTGCATCCACCGCGCCACCGAGCGTGTGCAGCGTCGCCTGAGCAACGGCATGTCGCTGCTCGCGACCGTCGGCTCGACCTCGCCCTTCGTGGGCCTGTTCGGCACTGTCTGGGGCATCTACCACGCGCTCACCGCCATCGGCGTGGCCGGCCAGGCCTCGATCGACAAGGTCGCAGGCCCGGTGGGCGAGGCGCTGATCATGACCGCCATCGGCCTGGCTGTGGCCGTGCCCGCGGTGCTGGGCTACAACTGGCTGCTGCGCCGCAACGTCGCCGTGATGGACGACGTGCGCGAGTTCAGCGGCGAACTGCACTCGGTGATCCTGGCCAGCAGCACCCCGGCCTGACCCCCTTGTCGCAACACGACATGCGAGGCGCGCCATGGCAATGAACATCCCCTCCGCCGGCGGCGACGAGGAACAGGTCATCGCGGCCATCAACACCACGCCGCTGGTCGACGTGATGCTGGTGCTGCTGATCATCTTCCTCATCACCATCCCGGTGGTCAATTACTCGGTCCCGGTGCAGGTGCCCAAGGAACGCAACGAGGTGCGCGAGAGCAAGCCGGAGACCGTCGTGCTGTCGGTCGATGCGGCCGGCCGCATCTACTGGTACGACACGCCGGTGCGCGACACCCAGAGCCTCACCGACAAGCTGACCAAGGTGGCCGCGCTCAACCCGCAGCCCGAGGTGCACATCCGCGGCGACTGGCAGTCCGACTACGAACCGGTGGGCAAGATCATCTATGCCTGCCAGGCCGCGGGCATCGCCAAGGTCGGCTTCATCACCGAGCCGCCCGCGCGCAACTGACAACGCATAGGAAGACACACAGCCATGCGAAAAGACAAGCCGGGGCGCCGCCGCAGCGCGCCCTCCGACGAGCCCATGATGGACATCAACACCACGCCGCTGATCGACGTGATGCTGGTGCTCCTGATCATGCTGATCATCACGATCCCGATCCAGCTGCACGCCGTGAACCTGAACATGCCCACGGGCAACCCGCCGCCGAGCGACTTCAAGCCGGAGGTGCTGCGCATCGATGTCGATGAACGCAGCAACGTGCTGTGGAACGGCGAGATCGTGGCCGACCGCGCCGAAGTCGAACGCCGCTTCGAGGTGGTGGCCGCGCAGGAAGTGCAGCCCGAGGTGCACCTGCGCCCGGACAAGCGCGCCAGGTACGAGATCGTGGCCGGCCTGATGGCCGCGGCCCAGCGCACCGGCCTGACCAAGCTGGGCATCGTCGGATCGGAGCAGTTCATCCCATGACGCGCGCCCAAGACTTCAACCCTAAGTCCCGCTTCGGCCCGGTGAGCATCGCCGTGATGGTGCTGGCCCATGGCCTGATCGGCTACGGCCTGGTCTCGGGCCTGGGCGGGCATGCGCTCGAGCTGATCAAGAAGCCGATGGAGGCGACCATCATCACCGAGGTCAAGCTGCCACCGCCGCCCCCTCTGCCACCGCCGCCTCCTCCGAAGAAGATCGTGCGCCAGGAAGTGGCCAAGGTGCCGCCGCCGCCGCGGCCGGCCTATGTGCCGCCGCCGGCCGTGACGCCGCCCGTGAGCTCTGCGCCGGCGATCACGGCGGTGCAGAGCGTCGAGCCCGCGGCGCCGCCGCCCGCCGCGCCGCCTGCGCCGCCCGCACCACCGGCGCCGCCGGCACCGAAGGCGGCATCGACCGATATCGCGATGGCCTGTCCCCGGCAAGTCAAGCCCGAGATGCCGCGCAAGGCGCTGGACGAAGGCATCGGCGGCGTCGTCAAGGCCGAGGTGCGCATCAAGGGCACGCATGTGACGGAGGTGCGCTTCCTGTCGGGGCCGCGCGTCTATCACGGCGCGGTGCGCTCGGCCATGATGAAGTACGAATGCCAGACCACCGGCGACGCGGAGATCCTGGCCACGCAGGAGTTCGTCTTCAAGATCGAATGAGCGGCCCGGCCGCGATGAAGGGGGCTTGCGTACACTGCCCCCGATGAACCGAGAGCCGGACTTTCTGGAACACCTGCGCGCCGAGTTGCGTGGCGGCCGCGTGTGGCTCGACCGCGCCATCGTGCTGGGCTATGCCATTGCGGCCGGCCTCTTCGTGGTGGGCTTCACCTTCGCCAGCGACTGGGTCTTCGGTGCATTCCACCGCTTCTACCGCGCCTGGCCCTGGGCCGTGCTGCTGACCACGCCGCTGATCACGGCCGGCATCGTCTGGGCCACGCTGCGCTTCTTTCCCGGCGCGAGCGGCTCGGGCATTCCGCAGGTCAAGGCGGCGCTCCATCCGGCCTTGCCCGAGGAACGGCGTTCGATGTTCGCGTCGCTGCGGCTCACGGTGGCCAAGATCGGCCTGGGCGTGGCGGGCTTTGCCGCCGGCCTGTCGATCGGGCGCGAGGGTCCGTCGGTGCAGGTGGCGGCGGGCGTCATGCAGCACGCGCGCCGCTGGCTCTCGCCAGCCACCACCATCGACGGGCGGGCGCTGCTGGTGGCCGGCGGCGCGGCCGGCATCGCCGCGGCCTTCAACGCGCCGCTGGCGGGCGTGGTGTTCGCGATCGAGGAACTGTCGGGCCGGCTGGAGGCGCGCTCCAGCGGCCTGATCATCACGGCCATCGTGCTGGCCGGCCTGGTGGCGGTGTCGGCCTTCGGCAATGTCAGCTATTTCGGCGTGATTCATGTGCCGCGCCTGGGTTGGGATGCGCTCGGGCCGGGCCTCTTGGTCACGCTGCTGAGCGGTGCGGCCGGCGGCCTGTTCGCCCGGCTGCTGATCGCCTCGCTCACCGGCGCGCCGGGCCGCCTCGGCCGGTGGCGCGCGCGCTTCCCGGTGCGCTTCGCGGCCGTGGGCGGGCTGGCGGTGGCCGTGATCGGCCTGGTGACGGGCGGCGTCACCTTCGGTGCGGGGTCCGAGGCGGTCAAGGCGATGCTGCAGGGCCACGACGAACTGACGCCGCTGTACACGGTGCTCAAGTTCGTGGCCACCTGGCTCACCGCCTGGTGCGGCGTGCCGGGCGGCATCTTCGCGCCTTCGCTGTCGATCGGCGCGGGCATCGGCGATGCCGTGGCCGGCCTGACCAGCGGCGAGCTGGGGCCGGCGCTCATCGCGATGGGCATGGCCGGCTTCCTGGCGGCGGTGACGCAGGCGCCGCTCACCGCCTTCATCATCGTGATGGAGATGGTCGACGGGCATGCCATGGTGCTGAGCCTGATGGCGGCCGCCATGCTGGCCAGCCTGGTTTCGCGGATGATCAGCCGGCCCCTGTACGACACGCTGGCCGAACACATGGTGGGGCGGGCGATGGCGTCCGGGCCGCCGCAGGCCGATCGGGTGGCGGGCTCGGCGCCTCAGCGGCCAGACGCGTAGCCGGTGAACAGCGCCACCACGCTCTGGGGCGCGTCGGCGTCGAAGAAGCACCGGAGGTTCCGGTCGGTCTCGGCAGCAACGGAGCTGCTGCGCGGGAAGAGATCACGTTCATACGCCGCGAGCGCGGCTTCGATGTCGCCAGGATGGGCGGCGATGGCCTGGCCCAGTTCGGCGCCGTCGCAGAGCGCGAGGTTGGCGCCCTCGCCGGCGAAGGGCGACATCAGGTGGGCCGCGTCGCCGAGCAGGGTCACGCCGGGCACGCGGTTCCAGCGATGGCCGATCGGCAGCGCATGGATGGGGCGCAGCACGGGTTCGGTGTCGCCGTCGGTGATCAGCGCCTTCAGCGCGGGCGCCCAACGCTCGAACTCGTCGGCGATGCGGGCCAGGGCCTTCGTCCGATCGGAGAAGTCGAGCGCGGCGATCCAGTCCTCGGGCCGGTTCAGGGACACATAGGCCTGCAGCTCGCCGTTGGCATGGCGGTGGGCCAGGATGCCCTGGCCCGGCGCGATCGCCATCAAGGTGCCGTCGCCGACGGCTTGCGCGCTGGCGGGGTGCCGGGTGTCGCTGTCGAACAGATGCGTCTCGATGAACGAGGTGCCGACGTACGCGGGCAGCACGTCGGACAGCAGGGGGCGAACCCTGGACCAGGCGCCATCGGCGCCGACCAGCAGATCGGCGACCACGCGCGTGCCGTCGGTGAAGTCGAGCCGGTGTTTTCCGTCGCCCAGCGGGATGGCCGCGCCGAGCTTGCGGCCCCACTGGATCGTGCCGGGCGGCAGGGCATCCATCAGGAGCCGGCGCAGCGCGCCGCGATCGACCTCGGGCCGGGTGCCGCTGCCCGGCCACGCCATCAGGATGCGGCCGTGCAGGTCGACCACCCGCTTGGCGTCCGCGCCGGGGAGCACCAGGTCGAGGAATTGCTCGTAGAGGCCTGCGGCCTTGAGCGCGAGCTGCCCGTTGTGTTCATGGATGTCGAGCAGGCCGCCCTGGGCGCGCGCGTCGGCCGAGGCCTCCGCTTCGTAGACCGTGGCGGCGATGCCGTGGACGTGGAGGACGCGCGCCAGGGCCAGGCCGCCGAGGCCGGCGCCGACGATCGCGATGCGGGGATGCATGGAGATTCCTTTGGGGAAATGGGTTTCAGGGAAGTCCGCGAGTTCATGGAACGTCATTCCATTATGTTGGAACAACATTCCATTCATGTCAAGATGCGGCCATGGCTTCCAAAAAAATCAGCACCCCCCGGCGAGAAGAATCGCTCTCGCGCGATCGCATCATCGAGGCAGCAATCGAGTTGCTGGACAGCAACGGAGAAGGCGGCTTGACCTTCCGCAGCCTGTCCGAACGGCTCGCCACCGGCCCGGGCGCCCTCTACTGGCACGTCGCGAACAAGGACGACCTGCTGAGCGCGGCCTGCGACGCCATCGTCGCGCGCACCCTCGAAGACAGCGCCGTTGGCGCAACGCCGGATCACACGATCCGCACGCTGGCAGGCGACCTGTTCGACGCGATCGACCTGCATCCCTGGGTCGGCTCGTCCCTGGCCGCCGCGTCCGGGCAGTTGCCGATGATGCGCATCGTCGAGCGCATCGGCCGGCAGGTCCGCGCGCTGGGCGTGCCGGACGCGGCGCAGTGGGCCACGGCGTCGGTGCTGCTGCACTACATCCTGGGCGTGGGCGGGCAGAACGCGGCCAACGGGCAGTTCGCCCGCACGCACGGCATCGACCGGGAGGCGTTCCTCGCGGCGATGTCGGCCAGGTGGCTGGCGCTGGACCCCGAGGATTTCGCCTTCACGCGCAGCTTCGCGGACCGCCTGCCGACGCACGACGACCGGGCCGACTTCCTGGCCGGCATCGACGTGATCCTCGACGGCATCGCGTCGGCGCACGGCCGCTGAGCCCGATGCGGGGGTGCCCGTACGATCGGGGCCTTTCACCCTCGACCCGATTCTTTGCTGCATGAAGATCCGCCTTGCCCTTCCCGCCGACATCCCTGCCGTCTTCGAAGTCCGCACGGGCGTGCGAGAGAACCACATGTCGATGGCCGAACTGGCGGTCATTGGCGTCACGCCCGACACATTGCCCGGCATGCTCGAAGGCGACGGGCGTGGCTGGGTGGCCGAGGAAGACGGCCGGGTGCTGGCCTTCGCGATGGCTGACGCGGCCGATGCGACGGTGTTCGCGCTGTTCGTGCGCGACGGCAGCGAGGGCCGGGGACTGGGACGCCTGCTGATGGCCGAGGCCGAGCAATGGCTGTTCGCGCGCGGCTGCGCGCAGATCTGGCTGGTCACCGACAGCGACCGGGCCGTGCGGGCCAACGGCTTCTACCGCCACCTGGGCTGGACCGACGACGGCCTTCAGGACGACGGACAGGTCCGCTTCATCAAGCGGGCCTGAGCGCGCCGTTCAGCCGACGCCGAGCAGCTGGTGCAGGCGGGTGCTGGTGGTCGTGTACTGCAGCGGCACGGCCTTGCCCGGGAACACGATGGCGGTCGCGGCCCAGGCGGCCAGCGTGGCCTCGTGGAAGCCGCAGACGATCAGCTTGCGCTTGCCCGGGTAGGTGTTGATGTCGCCCACCGCGAACACGCCGGGCTCGCGGGTCTGGTAGCCCTCGGTCTCGACCGGCACCTGCTTGCGTTCGAGTTCCAGGCCCCAGTCGGCGATCGGGCCCAGCCGCGGCGAGATGCCCAGGCAGGCGATCAGCGCGTCGATGGGGCGCGCGACCACCTGCGTGTCGGGCAGGGTCACTTCCAGCTCGGTGCCGTCGAAGCCCGAAGGCTGGCCGACCACGAAGCGCAGCGCGCCCGCCGCGAGCTGCGCGCGCAGTGCCGCGACCTTGGCCGGCTCGGCCTGGAAGCCGTCGCGGCGATGCAGCAGCGTGACCTCGGCAGCCACATCGACCAGGGCCAGCGCGGTGTCGAGCGCGGCATCGTCGCCGCCCTGGACCACCACCGACTGGCCGGCGAAGCGGGAGAGGTCCGACGGGTGATAGAACAGCTTCGTGCCCTCGAAGGCTTCGATGCCCTCGATGGTCACGCGCCGCGGGACGAAGGCGCCCACGCCGCCCGCGATGAACACGGTCCTGGCGAGGAATTCGGTGCCGGTGCTGGTGCCCAGCCGCAGGCGGCCGTCGGGCTCGCGCGCCAGCGTGGCGACCTGCTGGCCCAGGTGCATCACCGGCTGGAGCGGGGCGACCTGTGCCAGCAGCGCGTCGGCCAGGCCGCGGCCGGTGGTCGCGGGCGTGCCGGGGATGTCGTAGATGGGCTTGTCGCCGTAGAGCTCGACGCACTGGCCGCCCACGTGGGGCAGGGTGTCGACGATGTGGCTGCGGATCTCGAGCAGGCCCAGCTGGAAGGCCTGGAACAGCCCGACCGGGCCGGCGCCGATGATCAGCGCGTCGGTTTCGATCGGGCCGATCGGTGAGGGCGACGTCATCGACGCCTTACTTCACCAGCTCGGCGACCTTGTTGGGCTTGTCTTTCCACTCGTCGGCATCGGGCAGCGGCGCCTTGCGCTTGGTGATGCTCTTCCAGCCGTCGGCCAGGGCCAGTTCGGCGTTGAGCTTGATGAAGGCGAGCTGGTCGGCCGGCAGGTCTTCTTCCGCGAAGATCGCGTTGGCTGGGCATTCGGGGATGCAGACGGCGCAATCGATGCATTCGTCCGGATCGATCACCAGCATGTTGGGGCCTTCGCGGAAACAGTCCACGGGACACACGTCGACGCAGTCGGTGTATTTGCAGCGGATGCAGTTTTCTGAGACGACGTGGGTCATGAGGATCTATTGCCGAGGGAGCTCGGTCGTCAAGTGAAATCGGGGGAAACCCCGCATTTTAAGGGCGTTGTGCGGGCTTCAGCCGAGGGCGGGACGAATCAGCACCGCGGCCGAGGTCTTGTGGCTGGCCGTGTCGACCAGCACCAGCGAACCCAGGGCACGCGAACGCGTGAAGGGCAGCACGGCCAGCGGCTGCTGGAGCGCGAGCACCACGTCGCCGATGGCGTTGGCCTCGAGCTGGGTCGCGGGCCTGGATTCGAGCGTGGCGATGTCGACGCGGTCGACGATGCGCGCCACCTTGGCCTTGACCCAGCGGTGGCCCTGCAGCGCCCAGTAGATGCGGCCCGGCACCAGCGGCTCGTCGTCGAGCCAGGCGACCGTGGCGGTGATCTCGCGCACCGGCGTGAAGGCGTCGGGCGCCAGCAGCCAGTCGCCGCGCGACACGTCGAGCTCGCGGTCGAGCACGATGCCCGCGCTGTGGCCCGCATGCACGGCCTTGGGCTGGCGCGTGTGGCCCAGCACCTGCGCCACGGTCGCGCTCTGGCCGCTGGGCATCACGGTGACGCGCTGGCCCGGCTCCACGTGGCCGCTCGCGACCCGGCCCCAGAACACGCGGCGGCCCTGCGAGGTGTCGGCCGACGAGGAGAACTTCTCCACCCATTGCACCGGGAAGGCGAAGGGCACGTCCTCGTCCTGCGCGGTGACCGGCAGGCCTTCGAGCAATTCGAGCAGGGCCGGGCCCTGGTAGCCGCACCAGTCGGGGTGCGCCGACACCACGTTCCAGCCCTTGAGCGCGGAGATCGGCACGATGGCCGCGACCTGTACGCCGGCGTTCTCGGCAAAGGCGTGGAGTGCGTTCGAGATGCGCTCGAAAGCCAGTTCGGCATCGGCGATGGCGTCGAGCTTGTTGACCGCGAAGACGATCGACTGCACACGCAGCAGGTGGCACAGCAGCGCGTGGCGGCGGGTCTGCGCGAGCAGTTCGCCCTTGACCACTTCGCCGTCGCCCACTTCGGCCGCCCAGGCCAGCTTGGTCGCATCGACCAGCACCACGGCCGCATCGGCGCTCGAGGCGGCCGTGACCATGTTGCGCGTGTACTGCTCGTGGCCCGGCGCGTCGCCGATGATGAACTTGCGCTTCGCCGTCGCGAAGTAGCGGTAGGCCACGTCGATGGTGATGCCCTGCTCGCGCTCGGCCGACAGGCCGTCGGTCAGCAGCGCCAGGTCGGTCTCGCCGCCGCGCTGCACGCCGGCCAGCTGGTCCTGCAGCACGGTCTTGCTGTCGACCAGCAAGCGGCCGATCAGCGTGCTCTTGCCGTCGTCGACCGAGCCGCAGGTGATGAAGCGCAGCGCGGCGCCGGTGTCGGCTGCCACGGCGGTGGGAAGGGTGCTAACGGTCATGTCTTTTTTCCTTTTTCCAGGGACACCGCGGAACCGGCTTTGCCGGGCCGCTGGTGTCGCCCCCTTGAGGGGGGAGTCGAGCTACACGCAGTGAGCGAGGGACGGGGGTGTGCCCAGGACACCGCGGAACCGGCTTTGCCGGGCCGCTGGCGTCGCCCCCTTGAGGGGGAGGTGGCTACACGAAGTGAGCCGCATCGGGGGTGGGTCAGAAATACCCGTCTTTCTTTCGTTTTTCCATGGAGGCTTCGGACGTCATGTCGTCCATGCGCGTCGCGCCGCGCTCGCTCACGTCGACCGTGAGCGTCTCCAGCACCACGTCGCCCGCGTCGGCCGCCAGGCTCTCGACCGGGCAGGTGGTGGTGATGTCGCCCACGGTGCGGAAGCGCACGTCGCGGGTCTGGATGGTCTCGCCCTCGCGTGCCGGCGTGAGCGGGCTCACCGGCACCAACAGGCCGCGGCGCTCGACCACCTCGCGCTTGTGCGTGTAGTAGATCGAGGGCAGGGCGACCTGCTCGCGTTCGATGTACTGCCAGACGTCGAGCTCGGTCCAGTTGGAGATCGGGAACACGCGGAAGTGCTCGCCGGGTGCCAGCCGCGTGTTGAACAGCGTCCAGAGTTCGGGCCGCTGGTCCTTGGGTTGCCATTGGCCGAAGGCGTCGCGGTGCGAGAAGATGCGCTCCTTGGCGCGCGCCTTCTCCTCGTCGCGGCGGGCGCCGCCGATCAGCGCGTCGAAGCGGAACTCCTCGATGGCTTCGAGCAGCGTCACCGACTGGTGCGCATTGCGCGACTCGCCCGGGTGGGCCAGGCGCACGGTGCCACGCGCCATCGAGTCCTCGACGCTGCGCACGATCAGCTCGGCGCCCAGTTCCTTGGCGCGGAAGTCGCGGAAATCGGTCACTTCGGGGAAGTTGTGGCCGGTGTCGATCATCAGCAACGGGTAGGGGATGCGGCCGGTGCCGAAGGCCTTCTCGGCGCACTTGAGCAGCACCAGCGAATCCTTGCCGCCCGAGAACAGCAGGGTCGGACGCTCGAAGGCCGCGGCCACCTCGCGCAGGATGAAGATCGCTTCTTCCTCGAGCGCGTCGAGGTGCGTGTTGGACAGGCGCGGGGCCGTGTGCGTGGGTTGCAGCATGTCGATGTCGGTGCGGGCGTTCATGGTGGGAGCGGAGGGAGCGATGTCGTCAGTGCGAGAGGTGCAGGCCGCACTCGCGGTTGTCTTCGCCCTTGGTCGGGTCCACGTAGTCGAAGTTGTTCGGCAGGCCGTGCGCCTCGCAGTATTCGTACAGATCCTTCGACGACCAGTGCAGCAGCGGCGCGACCTTGATCAGGCCGTCGGGGTTGATGCTGACCGGGTCCATCTGCGCGCGCACGGCGGTGTCGGTGGCGCGCAGCGCGGTGAACCAGACCCTGGGCGCGGTCTCGCGCAGCGCACGGGCGAAGGGCTCGAGCTTCACTTCTTCGGTGAAGGCCGCATGGCGCGGATCGTCGAGCGCGGGCGTGGGGCCATCCACGGCCTCGCGGTGCGCGCGCGAGCGGCGCGGCAGGTAGATGTGCAGGTCCAGGCCCAGCTGCTTCGTCACCTCGTCGGCGAAACGGTAGGTGGCTTCGGTGTTGTAGCCGTTGTCCATCCAGACCACCGGCACGTCGCGCCTGACGCGCGTGACCAGGTGCAGGATCACGGCTTCGAAGGGCCGGAAGTTGGTCGTGATGATCGCGGGCTGGCCCAGGCCGAGGGCCCAGTCCACGAGGCCGGGCGCATTGCGTCCGAGTTCGGTGTTGACGTGTGCGAGGTCGATGCTGCTCATGGGGAGGATTCCGGTGGAGGCCCGAACTTTAGGCAGAGGCCTTATGAAAGCAAACGATCTTTTTGTTCGCGCTTCATGCGGATAAGCAAATGCACCAGCAACCATGCGGGTTGCGGCGCGGTTCGGTGGTGAATCCGGATAAGGCGCGAGCGGTGCTCCCTAGAATGAAAGCACCGCATCCAACCGCTCACACCGATGGCCAATCGCTCCTATCTCTACAGCCTGAGCAATCGTCCCGCCTCCTACGCAGACCGCCCGGAGACGATCTCGGGCCTGTCCGAGTGGCCCTACGACGTGCCCTTCATGTACCGGCTGCTGATGTCCGGCGATCCGCGGCTCTGCGCCTCGCTGATCTCCGACGGCCTGGAAGGCGACGAGCCCGACGACAAGATCCGCCTGCATGCGATCGGCAGCGACTTCGCCACGGGCTTTGCGCGCGTGCAGCGTTTCATTGCGATCGTTCGCCATCTCGTCACGCTGCCGCCCTTGCCGGCGCCGCCCCCGGTGCCGAAGGCGCCCACGCTGGCGGAGCGCCTGAAGCGCTTCGTCTCGCCGCAGGCGGAAGCAGTGCCGGTCGCGGTGGTGGCGAAGCCCGTGGCGAGCGCGCAGCTGCTGGCCGGACTCGACGAGACGATCGCCTTCCTCGAAGCCCATCGCGACGAGCACCTGCTGCTGGAGACGGTCGAACTCGACTGCATGTCGGAGGAGACGGAAGAGGGCCTGCGCGGCTGTGTGGAAGCGGAGATCGCGCGCTGCATTGCAGCGGGTGCGGCGCTCGACGCGCTGCCGGACGACATCGCCCAGGCCGCGCAGCGGCTGCAGGCGGCGCTGCGCGCAGAACAGGAAGCGCCGCTCGATGCCTTCTTCGGCCTGCGGCTTGACGACGGCTGCGACAGCACGCGCAGCGGCGCCACCGAGAACCCGTTGGGGCTTCAGTGGTCCGAGGTGCTGTATTTCGAACTGTTCGACCGCGCCGCCTTCGAGGAAGCGCAGCGCGGCTGAACGGGAGGGCTTCAGGCGCCCGGGGCAGCCACGAAGTGCGGCGCGACGTTCACCGCATCGCCCTGGTAGAAAGCCGAGAAGCGCTCGAACTGGCGTTGCGCCGCCGAGGCGTCAACGCCTTCCTTGAGCACGGCGCTGGTGAAGCCGGTGCGTTCCATCTGCACCAGCTGGTCGATCAGCACGTCGCCGGTGGCGCGGATCTCGCCCTTGAAGCCCATGCGACGGCGCAGCAGGAAGGCCTGGCTGTAGGCCCTACCGTCGGTGAACTTCGGGAAGTGCAGGTCGATGCGGTCGATGTCCTGCAGGCAGACCTCGATCGCCTGCGGGTCGGCGTCGTTGGCCAGCTGCAGCACGCGCGGATCGCCGTCGTCGACGTGGTCTTCGGCGGCGAGAAGTTTGAGGGTCTGGCTCATGCTGCCACCTCTTCGGCCTTGAAGCGCGCACCGTTGGCAGCGGCCTTGAACGGGTCGTGGCCCACGCGGCGCAGCGTGTCGATGAAGGTCTCTCCCGCGTTGCGGGTGTCGCGGTAGGCGCCGAGCACGGCCTCGATCACCTCGGGCACTTCGGCCGCCGAGAAGGAGGGGCCGACCGCCTTGCCGGCCTGGGCCGGGCCGCTGAGGTCGGAGCCGTCGGAGCCGGCCAGCGTGACCTGGTACCACTCCTTGCCGTCCTTGTCGACGCCCAGGATGCCGATGTGGCCGCTGTGGTGGTGGCCGCAGGAGTTGATGCAGCCGCTGATGTGCAGGTCGATCTCGCCCAGGTCGTCGAGCTCGTCGAGGTCCTGGTAGCGCTCGGTGATGGCTTCGGCGATCGGGATCGAGCGCGCGTTGGCCAGCGCGCAGAAGTCGCCGCCGGGGCAGGCGATCATGTCCGTCAGCAGGTGCACGTTGGCGCTCGCGAAGCCGGCCTCGCGCGCGGCCAGCCACAGCGCGTGCAGGTCTTCGGCATGCACCCAGGGCAGCAGCAGGTTCTGGTCGTGCGTCACGCGCACCTCGCCAGCACTGAAGCGGTCGGCCAGGCGGGCGGCGGTGTCGAGCTGGTCGGCCGAGGCATCGCCGGGCGCCTGCTTCAGGCGCTTGAACGACAGCGTGACCGCGCGCAGCGCCGGGTTCTGGTGCGGCGCCACGTTGCGCGCCAGCCAGCGCGCGAACTGCACGTCCTCGGCGGCCTGCTGGCGCAGCGCGGCCTCGGTCTGCTCGGCGCTCTGCAGCACGCGGGTGGCCAGCGTGGGCGGCACGAAGGAGGCGGCCACGCGGTCGTACTCGGCCTGCGTGATGGTGTGCGGCGCGCCGTCGTGTTCGAGGATCTGCCGGTATTCGGCATCGACGTCGTCGATGTAGCGCTGGCCTTCGGCCTTGACCAGGATCTTGATGCGCGCCTTGTAGATGTTGTCGCGCCGGCCGTAGCGGTTGTAGACCCGCACCACGGCCTCGAGGTAGTTCATGATCTGGTTCCAGGGCAGGAACTCGCGCAGCACGCTGCCCACGATGGGCGTGCGGCCCATGCCGCCGCCCACCTGGACGCGGAAGCCCAGCTCGCCGGCCTCGTTCTTGATCAGCTTCAGGCCCACGTCGTGCCAGCCGGTGGCGGCACGGTCTTCGGTGGCGCCGGTGATCGCGATCTTGAACTTGCGCGGCAGGAAGGCGAATTCGGGGTGCAGCGTGCTCCACTGCCGCATGATCTCGGCGAAGGGGCGCGGATCGGCCACCTCGTCAACCGCCACGCCGGCGCGCTCGTCGCTGGTGATGTTGCGGATGCAGTTGCCGCTGGTCTGGATGCCGTGCATGTCGACCGAAGCCAGCAGGTCCATCACGTCGGCGCTCTTTGCCAGCGGGATCCAGTTGTACTGCACGTTCTGGCGCGTGGTGAAGTGCGCATAGTGCGTGGGCAGCTTGAGCGAACCCAGCTTGCCCTGGGTCTCGATCGCCTTCTGGTAGACGGCCGCCTCGGGCTCGTCGTACTCGCGCGCGATGCGGGCCAGCACGCGCAGCTGGCGGCTCGAGAGCTCGCCGTAGGGCACGGCCACGCGCAGCATCGGTGCATAGCGCTGGACGTACCAGCCGTTCTGCAGCCGCAGCGGACGGAAATCGTCCTCCGGGAGCTTGCCGGCCTGCCAGCGTTCCAGCTGGTCGCGAAACTGCGCCGCGCGCAGGTGCACGAACTGGCGATCGAAATCTGTGTATTGGTACATCGTGTGAAAGTCTTGAAGTGCGGTGCGTCCAGCGCCACCAAGAACCGGCGACTGTAGGAGGGCACTGCACGGAAACCAACTATTTTTTGGTTCGCGGCTTATATGGATAAGTTTATGCGCCAGCGCCCATGCGGGTTTCCGGGCGTTTCAAGACCGTTTCTGGATAAGGAAATCTGCGGCCCGGCCGGGGCGTCCGGGCCGGTTCGCAGGGCGGGATCGTACGGCTCCGCAACCCGGGGCTGCGCCGGCTCAGCCGGTCACCAGGCTCAGGATGTTGCCGTCCGGGTCCTTGAACCACGCGATGCGCATGCCTTGGGAATGGTGGATGTCGCCCTCGAGCTGCGTGTCCGGCATGTCCGGGTAGTGCTCGAAGCGCACGCCCTTGGCGGCGAGCGTTTTCGCGATCTGCTCGATCTCCTCGCCGACCGCCCAGCTCATGGCAGTGGCCTGGTTGCTGCCGGCGAAATCGGAGCGGTAGACGAAGAACTGCGAGGCGCCGCTCTGGAACGTCAGCACGTCTTCGCATTCCGATGCGACCTGCGTCAGGCCCAGCGTGTCCTCGTAGAACTGGCGCGCCGCCTCGATGTCCTTGACGGCGAGGTTGGCAATGGCTTCCTTGTTGGCGAGCATGGCGGTCTCCTTCCGGAAATTCCGGGAAGCGATTGCAGCGCCGAATGCCCGGCAACGGCGTAGGACAGGCGCCCTGTTGCGTTTGCCCGCGACCGCTCAGCTCGCGTGCCGCTTGACCTGCACCGAGGCCTCGAGCCCCACGTAGGCATCGGCCTCGCCATACCAGCTGCCCGACACGGGGGCGGCGAAGGCCGGGTCGCGCGCCACGCCGACGCGGATCAGCTGGCTGCCGCCCAGCAGGTTGTTGGTCGGGTCGTAGGCCACCCAGCCCGCGCCGGGCAGGTAGGCCTGCAGCCAGGCGTGGGTGGCGCCGGCACCGGTCATCGCACCTTCGCCCGCGGGTGCGGCGACGTCGAGCGCGCTGTCGTAGAGGTAGCCCGAGACGAAGCGCGTCGCCACGCCCAGCCGGCGCATGGCCTCCATCATCAGCAGCGCGTAGTCGCGGCAGCTGCCGCCCCCCAGCGCCAGGGTCTGCAGCGGGGTCTGCGTGCCTTCCTCGTCGCGGGTCTCGTAGCGGAAGTTCTGGTTGATGTGCTGGTTCATGCGGCCGAGCAGGTCGCGCGTGCCGGTCGGGCCGTCGTGGCGGAAGAACTGGTGCGCCCACGCGATCAGCGTGCCGTCGGGGTCGTCGTGGTGTGGGCGCAGGTAGTGCTCCAGGTCCAGCCGGTCCTGCAGCGAGTAGGCGAAGGGCAGGAACTCGGCCGAAGGCGAGAGCAGGGAGAGATCCTGGGTGACGTCGGCGCGCTCGATGGTGAAGGAGGCCACCAGCCGCAGTTCCAGCGCCGGCTGGATCGGCTGCACCAGCGCCACGGAGTTGGAGTGCGGGTCCTGGATCATGCGCACGATCGCCTCGGGGCTGACCTGCAGGTCGGTCGCCAGCACCCGCAGGTCGTGGCTGTCGCGCGGGCGGAACATGACGCGGTGCTCGCCGAAGGTGACCGGCGTGCTGTAGCGGTAGACCGTGGTGTGGGTGATGTCGTAGCGGGTGGGCATGGGCTGCATTCTGCGCGTGTACTGCGACGTTGATCCAGTCGGGACTTTGCTGCGTATAGGCAGTAGCGGCGCCCCATCGCGGTGCCATCCAACGAGGACACACGCATGTCGCAAACCACTGAAGTCGCCATCCGTTCGGTCGAACGGGGCCTGGTGCCCGATCGCCTGGTGCGCATGGGCATTCGCCGCCTGCTGATGCAGCGGGTGCTTGAACTGCAGGACGAAGACGCCGAGGCCTCGGCCGCGCTCAAGCAGGCCTTCGTCGAGGAGATGCAGGCCGCCTCGCTGGCGCCGCTGCCCGAGAAGGCCAACGAACAGCACTACGAGGTGCCGGCCGCCTTCTTCGGCGAGGTGCTGGGCATGCACCGCAAGTACAGCAGCTGCCACTGGCCCGAGGGCGTCGAGACGCTGGCCGACGCCGAGGCCGCGGCGCTGGCCGCCACCTGCGAACGCGCCGGGCTGGTCGACGGGCAGGTGGTGCTGGAACTGGGGTGCGGCTGGGGCTCGCTCACGCTGTGGATGGCCGAGCACTACCCGCGCAGCCGCATCACGGCGCTGTCGAACTCGAACTCGCAGCGCGAGTACATCGAGGCGGAGGCCAAGCGGCGCGGGCTGTCCAACGTGCGCGTGCTGACGCGCGACATCAACCAGTTCGATACGGCCGACCGCTTCGACCGGGTGGTGTCGGTCGAGATGTTCGAGCACCTGCGCAACTGGCCGCGGGCCTTCGCCAACGTGGCGCGCTGGTTGCGGCCCGACGGCCGCTTCTTCATGCACGTGTTCGCGCACCGCGGCGCGCCTTACCCCTTCGTCGAGCGCGACGCGAGCGACTGGATGAGCCGCTACTTCTTCTCGGGCGGCATGATGCCAAGCGACGACCTGGCGCTGCGTTGCCAGGACGACCTGCGGCTCTTGCAGCAGTGGCGCTGGGACGGCACCCACTACCAGCGCACCTCGGAGGCCTGGCTGCGCAACATGGACCAGCGCCGCGCCACGCTGATGCCGCTGTTCCGCGAGACCTACGGCGAGGAGGCCGACGTCTGGTGGGTGCGCTGGCGGCTGTTCTTCATGTCGGTGGCCGAGCTGTTCGGCTACGACGACGGCCAGCGCTGGTGGGTCAGCCACTACCTGTTCGAGCGGCGCGCATGACGGTCGCCCTGGCCCCCATGGCGGCGCCTCCGACCTCGCCCGGGGCGGCTGACGGCCGGCCCACCCGCACGGTGCTGCTGGCCAACGTCGCGCTGTCGCAGCTGGCCTGGTTCGCGGCGGTGCTCGGTGCCGCCCATCACATGGCGCTGGCCGGCACGCTGTGCGCGGTGGCCGTGATCTGCTGGCACCTGTCGGTGTCGGCGCGGCCGGGCCGTGAGGCGCTGCTGGTGGCGCTGGCCTGCGCGATCGGCTTCACGGTCGAGACGATGGTGGCGCTGCAGGGCAACGTGGCCTACCCCTCGGGCCAGCCCGATCTGCACTTCGCGCCCTACTGGATGGTGGCGCTGTGGGGGCTGTTTGCGATCGCGCTCAACGTGAGCCTGCGCTGGCTGCGGCCCCGGCTGTGGCTGGCGGCCCTGCTGGGCGCCATCGTCGGGCCGCTCGCGTTTTCCTCGGGCGTGCGGCTGGGCGGCGCGGCCTTCGTCCACACGGTGCCGGCGTTGGTCACGCTGGCGCTGGTGTGGGGCGGGATGCTGCCCTTGCTGGTGCGGCTGTCGGTGCGCTTCGACGGCGTCCGGGCCGAAGGGTCGAGGCCATGAGTGCATCGACCGCCTTTGCCGGCCTGGCGCTGACCGTGGCGCTGGCCGCGCTGACCTGGCTCGCGAGCCTGCGGCGCGACGACGTGAGCCTGGTCGACCGGGTCTGGTCGCTGCTGATCGTCGGCGCGGGCTGGGTCTATGCGCTGCTGACGCCGGAGGTCGGCGCGCGCGGTTTCTGGATGCTGGCGCTGGCCAGCGCCTGGGCGCTGCGACTGAGCCTGTTCATCACCTGGCGCAACTGGGGCCACGGCGAGGAACGCCGCTACCAGGAGATCCGCGAGCGCAACCAGCCGGGCTACCGCTTCAAGAGCCTCTACCTGGTGTTCCTGCTGCAGGCGGTGCTGGCCTGGGTGGTGTCGGCGCCGTTCCTCGCCGGGGTGGCGGCGGCACGGCCACTGAATGCGCTCGATGGCGTGGGCCTCGCGCTGGCGGCCTTCGGCATCGTCTTCGAGGCGATCGGCGACGCGCAGATGGCGCGTTTCAAGGCCGACCCCGCCCACAAGGGCCAGGTGATGGACCGCGGCCTGTGGCGCTACACCCGCCATCCCAACTATTTCGGCGAGGCCTGCATCTGGTGGGGCCTGTGGCTCGCGGCGCTGGCCGGCGCGGGCTGGGCCGGTGCCTGGAGCATCGTGTCGCCGCTGCTCATGACGGTGCTGCTGCTCAAGGTCTCCGGCGTGAAGCTGCTCGAGAAGGACATCGCCGAGCGCCGGCCGGCCTACCGCGACTACATTGCGCGCACCAACGCCTTCGTGCCCGGTCCGGTGCGTGGCGGTGGGAAGGGGCCCGCGCCATGAGGCGGCTGCTGGTGCTCGGCCTGTGCGCGGTCGGTGGCAGCGCGCTGGCCGCCGAGTCCAACTTCGCCGCCTTCCTCGACGGCAAGCCCATCGGCGAGCACCGCTTCGTGGTCGGCGGCCCGGCCGAGGCGCGCGAGGTGCTCAGCGATGCACGCTTCAACGTCAAGCTGCTGGGCCTGACGGTCTACCGCTACCGGCACCAGGCCACCGAGCGCTGGCGCGGCGACTGCCTCGACAGCCTGAGCGCCAGCACCGACGACGACGGCACGCTGAGCCGGGTGCGCACCGAGCCGGCCGGCGAGGGCCTGTCGGTGCTCACCGAGACGGGCGTCGGCACCGCCCCGGTCGCGCGCTCGCTGCCCGGCTGCGTGATGAGCTTCGCCTACTGGAACCCGGCCATGCGCAGCCAGAGCCGCCTGCTCAACGCCCAGACCGGAAAGGCCGAGGCGGTGCGCGTGAGCCGGATCGGCAGTGCGCCGATCGAGGTGCGCGGGCGGTCGCTGACGGCCACGCGCTGGCGCATCGAGGGGCCGCCGCAGCCGATCGACGTCTGGTACTCGGCGCAGGGCGAATGGGTGGGCCTCGATTCGACGCTCGAGGGCGGACGGCTGCTGACGTACCGGCTCAAGTGATCCGAGGTGCGGGCCGATGCGTAAGCAGCGCGAGGCGGCCGCGCCTCGTCTTCTTTCCAACGCGCAGGAGCTTCGCATGACCTTCCGGCAAACCGCCGTCGCCTACCTGGCCACGGCCGTGGTCTTCCTGGCGCTCGACGCCGTCTGGCTCACGACCATGGCCGACCGGCTCTACCGCCCGGCCATCGGCCACCTGATGCGCGAACCTTTCGCGCTCGGGCCGGCGGTGCTGTTCTACCTGGTCTACGTCGCGGGCGTGGTGGTGTTCGCGGTCATGCCGGCGCTGGCCAGCGGCCGCTGGGTCACTGCGCTGGGCTTCGGCGCGCTGCTGGGCCTGCTGGCCTATGCGACCTATGACCTGACCAACCAGGCCACCCTCAAGGACTGGTCGTGGCAGGTGACCATCGCCGACCTCTGCTGGGGCACCTTCGTGACGGCGGTGTCGGCGGCGGCCGCGGCGCGGCTCACCTTCGCTTTCGGCGGTCGTTGAACTCAACCGGCCTGCGGGCCGGTTCACATCCCGACCAGCGACCCCAGCATGCGCGCCAGCGCGCCCT
Organism: Variovorax sp. UMC13; assembly: GCF_014170375.1. Classification (GTDB taxonomy): domain Bacteria; phylum Pseudomonadota; class Gammaproteobacteria; order Burkholderiales; family Burkholderiaceae_C; genus Variovorax. The sequence goes on from NZ_LZZW01000023.1 coordinate 261,590, forward strand.
GGAACAGCACCTTGCCCTGGACCGAGGCCAGGCAGATGCAGTCGCCGCCGGCCTGCACCGTGGGCTGGTGGTGGAAGCTGCCATCGGCCTCGTCGAAGTCGCCCGGGCCGAACAATGCGCGGCCGTCGTGGAAGCTGCCGTAGAGCACCTGCGTGAGTTCGCAGTCGCTGTGGGTGTGGACTGGCAACTGCTTGCCGGCGCCGATGCGCAACAGGAACACGTTGGCCTTCGGGTCGTCGGGCAGGGTCACGCGGCTCCAGCGCATGCCGGGGCCGAGCCAGCGCCAGGGCGTGGCGCTGCAGTCGCGCAGCGCGCGCGGCCATTGCATGTCGGGCGGCAGGACAGGATGGCGGCCCATGGGCGCGGGGGCGGCGGGCGTGCGGGGGAGGGCGTCGATGGCCGCCAGCGTCCGCGCCAGGGCGTCGGGCGCCAGCGTCTCGGGCGGCAGGGCCTCGAGCAGCGCGCCGCCCACGGCGTCCATCAGCCGGACGCGCGCGCGGCAATGCGCGCAGCCTTCGAGGTGGGTCGCGACGACCACCGCCGGCCCGCGCGCCAGCCGGCCGGCCGTGTGGGCCAGCAGCAGGTCGTCGTCGGGATGGTGTTGAGTCGTCGTGGTCATGGTTCGAGTCCGTCGAGCAGCCGGCGCAGGTGGTGCATGGCCAGCCGCACCCGCGACTTGACCGTGCCCAGCGGAATGCCCAGTTCCTGCGCGATCTGCGCATGGGGCTGCTCCTCGTAGAAGGACAGTCGCAGCACCTGCAGCTGATCGGGCGACAGCCGGGTCATCGCCTCGCGCACGCCGGCTTCGCGCTGGCGCGCGAGCAATTGCTCGTCGAGCGCCGGCAGCGTGTCGGCCAGATCGACCTCGTCGTCGATGTCGCTGGTATGGCCCTCGGAGAGCCGGTTGCCCTGGCGCCGGAAATGGTCGACGCGCAGGTTGCGGGCGATGGTGAAAATCCAGGTCGAGACGCTGGCACGGCTGGCGTCGAAGCCGGAGGCCTTGCGCCATACATTGACCATGGCTTCCTGCGCGAGTTCCTCGGCCAGGCTGTCGGACGTGCCCAGGCGCATCAGATAGGACTTCACGCGCGGCGCGAAATGCTTGAACAGCGCGGCAAAGGCCTGCCGGTCGCCGTGGCTTGCGATGGCCTGTGCCCACTCGTTCAGTTCCTCGCTTGTCGGCATCTCGCTCCGGCTGTGATGCAGCCTCACGATCGACAGCCAGGGCGCACGCAGCGTCCTTCTGGCTGGCGCAGGGGAGGCCGCAGGGTGTCGGGCGGTGTTCATGCTGCTCCTACGCACCGCCCGCGGGATTAGATCACAGGGCCTGCGCACGGCGATCCGGGAAAAGCCGGGCAAATCCAAATCGCCGATGGCTGCGTACAAGCAGCAACAACGTTTCCGGAGCACCCCATGACGATCGCCTTTGCGCCCGATGGCTCGGCCCCCACCCGCGGGCACGACGGACCTGCGATGGACATCGCCGTGATTGGCAGCGGCATCTCGGGGCTGTCGGCGGCCTGGCTGCTGTCGCAGCGCCACCGCGTGACGCTGTTCGAGGCCGACAGCCGCCCGGGCGGCCACAGCAACACGGTGGAGGCGCCGACTGCCGCCGGCAAGGTCGCGGTCGACACCGGCTTCATCGTCTACAACGAGCCGGCCTATCCCAACCTGAGCGCGCTGTTCGACCATCTGGGCGTGGCGACGCAGGCCACCGAGATGTCCTTCGCCGTGAGCCTGGACGGCGGCCAGCTCGAGTATTCGGGTACCGACCTGCGCGGCCTGTTCGCGCAGCGCGGCAACCTGCTGAGCCTGCGCTTCTGGTCGATGCTGCGCGACCTGGTGCGCTTCTACCGACAGGCCCCGGCCGACGCCGAGCGCTTCGGCCTGATCCCGCTCGACAGCTACCTGGACGCGCGCGGCTTCGGCAAGGCCTTCCGCGAAGACCACCTCTATCCGATGGCCGCGGCCATCTGGTCGACCTCGGCCGCCCGTGTCGGCGAGTACCCGACCGAAGCCTTCGTGCGCTTCTGCGAGAACCACCACCTGCTCAAGCTCAGCGGCCGGCCGGCGTGGCGCACCGTCACCGGCGGCAGCGCACGCTATGTCGAGCGCCTGACCGCCGCGCTGGGCCAGGGCCTGCGCCTGGACCAGGCCGTCACCGAGGTCAAGCGCGACGCGGAAGGCGCCTGGGTGCGCACCGAAGGCGCGGCCGCAGCGCAGCGCTTCGACCAGGTGGTGATCGCCACCCATGCCGACCAGGCGCTGCGGCTGATGCCCGATGCCACGGCGCTCGAGAAGCGGGTGCTGGGCGCCTTCGACTACAGCCGCAACCGCGCGGTGCTGCACAGCGACCCGGCACTGATGCCGCAACGCCGTGCCGTCTGGTCGAGCTGGAACTACGCGGCCCACCGCAGCCGCGCCGAGGCGCCCTGCGTGACCTACTGGATGAACCGGCTGCAGGCCATCCCCGAGCAGACGCCGATGTTCCTCACGCTCAACCCGACGCTGGAGCCGCGCAGCGAGCACCTGATCCGCAGCGAGATCTACGAGCACCCGATCTTCGACATGAAGGCCATCCGCTCGCAGGACGAGCTCTGGAGCCTGCAGGGCCGCCGCCGCACCTGGTTTTGCGGCGCCTACTTCGGCTCCGGCTTCCATGAAGACGGCCTGCAGGCCGGGCTGGCCGTGGCCGAGGCCCTGGGCGGCGTGCGCCGGCCCTGGAACGTGGCCAACGAGTCGGGCCGCATTCGCATCCGGGCCGGTGCCGAGGCCGTGCAATGACCACCGTCGGCACGGCGTCCGCGCTCTACGCCGGCCGCGTGATGCACCAGCGGCTGCGCCCGGCCAGGCACCGGCTCGGCTACCGCGTGTTCTCGCTGCTGCTCGACATCGACGAGCTGCCCGCACTGGCGCGCCGGCTGCGGCTGTTCTCGCTCAACCGCTTCAACCTGTTCAGCCTGCACGAGCGCGATTACGGTGCCGGCGACGGCCTGGGACTTCGGCCCTACGTGGAGCGCCAGCTGGTCGCCGCCGGCCTGCGCGCAGGCGGCGCGATCCGGCTGCTGAGCATGCCGCGCATCCTGGGCTATGCCTTCAATCCACTGAGCGTCTACTACTGCGACCATCCCGACGGCAGCGGGCTGCAGGCCATCCTTTACGAGGTCAACAACACCTTCGGCCAGCGTCACAGCTACCTGATCGCGGTCGACGCCGCAGGGCGCGACGGCCGCGACATCGCCCAGCGCTGCGACAAGCAGTTCCATGTCTCGCCCTTCCTCGGGCTCGACCTGCGCTACGACTTCCGGATGCAGGCGCCCGATGCCGCACGCCCCGGCCTGGCGATCGGCATCACCGTGGCCGACGACACCGGCCCGGTGCTGGTCGCGCGCTTCGATGCCAAGCGCCGGGCGCTCGGCGATGCCGCGCTGGCCGCCGTCTTCTTTTCCCATCCCTTGCTGACCCTCAAAGTGGTGGGCGCCATCCACTGGGAAGCCCTGCGGCTGTGGATCAAGGGCGCGCGCTTCCATGCCTGCCCCGCCGCCCCCGCCCAATCTGTGACCATCGCCGGAACCAAAGACTCATGAGCACTTCCTCCACTCCGTCGAACGGCCTGCAGGCCGAGTCCCTCGAACAGGCTGCGGCCGCACTGCGCCCGGGCTGGACGCGGCACCCGCTGCGCCGCCTGCTGGTGCGCCTGATGCGCGGCATGGCCTGCGGCACGCTGGTCGTCGAACTGCCCGACGGCCAGCGCGTCGAGGGTCGTGGCGCGGCAACGGGCCCGCACGCGGCGATCACGCTGCACCGCTGGCGTCCGCTGGCGCGCATGCTGCTGCGCGGCGACATCGGGCTGGCCGAGTCCTACCGCGACGGCGACTGGTCGACGCCCGACCTGACGGCGCTGCTCGAGTTCGGCATCCGCAACGAGGCCGGCTGGGGCCGCGTGTTCGACGCGTCGCTGCCCGCGCGCTGGGCCGGCCGTCTGCTGCACCGCGCGCGCGCCAACACGCGCCGCGGCAGCCGCCAGAACATCTCCTTCCACTACGACATGGGCAACGACTTCTATGCCCAGTGGCTGGACCCGGACATGGTCTATTCGAGCGCGCTCTACGCCTCGGGCGACGAGACGCTGGAGCAGGCGCAGGCCGCCAAGCTCCAGCGCATCGTCGAACTGCTGGACCTGAAGCCCGACGCGAAGGTGCTCGAGATCGGCTGCGGCTGGGGCGCGCTGGCGCTGGCCATCGCGAAGCAGGGCGCCCAGGTCACCGGCCTCACGCTGTCGACCGAGCAGCTGGCGCATGCGCAGCAGCGCGTGGTGGCCGAGCAGAACGAGCAGCAGGTCGACCTGCGGCTGCAGGACTACCGCGACGTCGACGGCCGCTACGACCGCATCGTCTCCATCGAGATGCTCGAGGCCGTGGGCGAGCGTTACTGGCCGGTCTACTTCGACACCCTGCGCGAGCGCCTGTCGGCCGACGGCACGGCCGTGGTGCAGGTGATCACGATCGCCGAGGCGCACTTCGACCATTACCGCCGGACGCCGGATTTCATCCAGCGCTTCATCTTCCCGGGCGGCATGCTGCCCTCGATCGAGGCGATGCAGGCGCAAGCCGAGCGCGCCGGCCTCACGCTGCAGGTCGAGGAGCTCTTCGGCCTCAGCTATGCCGAGACGCTGGCCGAGTGGCGCCGCCGCTTCCTCGCGGCCTGGCCGGCCATCGAAAAGCTGGGCTTCGACGACGCGTTCAAGCGTCTCTGGGCGTACTACCTGTGCTACTGCGAGGCGGGTTTCCGCTCGGGGCGGGTCAATGTGGGGCTGTTCAGCCTGAAGCACGCGCCGGCCGCCTGAGCGGCCCGCATCAGCGCCGCGGCGTCGACAGTGCCTTCGCCAGCGCGTTCGGCAGCGGCAGCGGCTCGCCGTGCCACTGCGCGGCCAGCAGTTCGGCACACAGCGCGGCAAAGCTCAGGCCGCGCGAGCCCAGGGCGGTGCAGACCCACAGCCCCTGTTGTTCTTCGAGCGGACCGACCAGCGGCCGGCGGTCGGCCGAGGCACAGCGGATGCCGGCCCAAGGCGTGGCCTGGTCGAACGCGTGCCCCAGCGCCGCGGCGGTGGCCGGGTGCAGCCGTTCGAGCTGCGCGCGGTTGGCCGCGTGATCGGCTTCGCGCGGCGTGGTGTTGGTGCTGCCGCGCTCGTAGGTCGCGCCGCTGAGCCAGTGCGATGCGCCGTCGGGGCCTGGCACCTGCGGAATCAGGTGGCCGTCGCCGTTGACGGGCGTGGCGGCCAGCGGCGCTGTCGTCGTGCCCCACGCGACCTGGCCGCGCACCGGCTGCAGCGGCAGCGTGGGCGCGAAGCGCAGGCTGTCGAAGCCGGCCGCGACGACCACGCGGTCGACCTCCGCGATCAGGCGGTTTTCCGCATCGAACAACTGCCAGCCCTGCGCCGAGGGCACGAGCCGCGCGACGTCGACCGCCGTGCGCAGCCGGATGCCGGGCTGCGCCAGCCAAGCTGCGACCAGCGCGGCCGGCTTGACCCAACCCCCGCGTCCGTGCCACAGCGCGGCGGGATCCGCGGGCAGGCCGGCCGCGAGCAGTTGTGGTGCGTCGGCCCGCCACGAGAGGTTGGGGCCCGCAGGCGTCCAGTCGGGCGGCAGGCGGGGCGTCGGCACCGCCGGCCGGCGTTCGAGCACGCCGCTGGCGCGCCAGTCGCGGCCCTCGACCAGCAGGTCGTCGAGCTGCTGCCAGGTGGCGCGGATGCCGGCGCGCGTGAGGCGCGAGAGCAGGGCGTCGTCGGAGGAGACGTGCGGCGCCAGCATGCCCACGGGCAGGCCCGAGGCACCCGCGGCCGCATGGTCGGCGCGCTCGAGTACCTCGACCTGCCAGCCGCGCCGCGCCAGGCTCGCGGCTACGGCGGCGCCCGCGAGCCCGGCGCCGATCACGGCGCAGCGCCCAGGCGCGGCCGCTGCGGTCGCGGGCTTGCGCTGGCGCGGGGTCCAGGCCGGATCGAACACGCCGCGCAGGCAGTCGCGCTTGGGTGGAAAACCGGGCGCCTTGCGCACCTGGAAGCCGAGCTGCGCGAGCGTGTCGCGCACCGCGCGCGCGATGGTCCAGGTCGCGAGGCCGGTGCCGCGCCGGGCGAAGCGCGACACGGCCTTGAGGGTGTCGGGCGACCACATGTCGGGGTTCTGCACCGGGCTGAAGCCGTCGAGGAACAGGCTGTCGGCCTCGAAGCGCTGGGCCTTGAGCATGGCCTGCACGTCGCCCACGCACAAGGTGAGCACCACGCGGCCGCCGTCGAAGGCCAGGCGGTGGAAGCCGGGCAGCAGCTCCAGCCATTGCGCGGCCAGTTCCTCGGCCAGCGCATGCAGCTCGGGATAGGCCGCCGCGGCGCGGCGCAGGTCCGCGGCGCCCACGGGATGGGCCTCGATCGACACGAAGTGCAGCAGTCGCGGGCGGGCCGGGTCGTCGCGCCAGGCCTGCCAGGTCGCGAGGAAATTGAAGCCGAAGCCGAAGCCCGTCTCGAGGATGCGCCATTGCGCCTGGTCGGCCCAGGCGCCCGGCAGCCCGCAGCCGCCCAGGAACACATGGCGCGACTGCGCCAGCGCACCGGTTTCGGTGTGATAGATGTCGCCGAAGCGTTCGCTCAGCGGAACGCCATCGGCACGCCAGGTGACGGGTTCGGTCATGGGGGTATTGCTCCCTCTCCCTTTGGGAGAGGGCGGGGGTGAATGCAGACGGCGTGTCCATGGACAACGCCATGCTCCCATCCCGGCCTTCCCCCGGCGGGGGAAGGAGAAAGACGGGTCAGGGCGAAGGCGGAACGTAGCCCTGCGCGACATCGGCGCCGTCGCCGAAGAAATGCTTTTCCATCTGGCGCTTGAGGTACTCCCGGGCGCGCTGGTCGGCCAGGTTGAGCCGGTTCTCGTTGACCAGCATCGTCTGCTGCTTGAGCCAGGCGGCCCAGGCTTCCTTGCTGACGTTTTCCCAGAGCCGCTTGCCCAGGTCACCGGGGTAGGGCGGGAAGTCGAGACCCTCTGCTTCTTTGCCGAGCTTGATGCACTGGACCATGCGAGCCATTTGGATTTGCCTTTGCGTGTGGGTTGCGGGACGGCCGTGACCGGGTCCCTTAGTTGATTTCGCTATTTAGAACTGAGAACTCGGTCGTTCCAAGTTCCTTATGCCGAATTCAGAATCGGCAGCTTCATTGATATGCCCCTTGCATTGAACAGAGAGCAGAACACCATGAGCATTCGCCGCGACTTTATCAAGCTTTCCATCGGCACTGTCCTGGCGAGCGGCATGGCCCTCACGGCCCTGCCGTCGTTCGCCCAGACGGTGAACCTGCTCAACGTCTCCTACGACCCGACCCGCGAGCTCTACGTCGACTACAACAAGGCCTTCGCCGCCTACTGGAAGGGCAAGACCGGCCAGGACGTGGTGATCAAGCAATCGCACGGTGGCTCGGGCAAGCAGGCCCGCTCGATCATCGACGGCATCGACGCCGACGTCGCCACGCTGGCACTGGCCGGCGACACCGACGCGCTGGTCACGCACGGCGGTCTGGTCAAGCCCGACTGGCAGAAGCGCCTGCCGCACAACTCGGCGCCCTACACCTCAACCATCGTGTTCCTGGTGAAGAAGGGCAATCCCAAGGGCCTGAAGGACTGGGACGACCTGATCAAGCCCGGCGTGCAGGTGATCACGCCCAACCCGAAGACCTCGGGCGGCGCGCGCTGGAACTACCTCGCGGCCTGGGAATTCGCCAAGCGCAAGTACGGCGGCGACGACAAGGCCAAGGACTTCGTCGGCAAGCTGTTCAAGAACGTGCCGGTGCTCGACACGGGCGCGCGCGGCTCCACCATCACCTTCGTCCAGCGCGGCGTGGGCGACGTGCTGCTGGCCTGGGAGAACGAGGCCTACCTGGCGCTCAAGGAATTCGGTCCGGACAAGTTCGACATCGTCGCGCCCTCGATCAGCATCCTGGCCGAGCCCACCGTGGCCGTGGTCGACAAGGTGGTCGACCGCAAGGGCACGCGCGCCGTGGCCGAGGAATACCTGAAGTACCTCTACTCGGACGAAGGCCAGGACATCGCCGGCCGCAACTACTACCGCCCGACCTCGGAAAAGGCCAAGGCCAAGTACGACAAGCAGTTCCCGAAGCTGACGCTGTTCACCATCGACGACGCCTTCGGCGGCTGGACGAAGGCGGACAAGGCGCACTTCGCCGATGGCGGTTCCTTCGACCAGATCTACACCAACAAGTGATCGATCCGAGAAACCAAAGAAAGCACGTGTGACTGTTTTGTTGATTGCCGGCAGCCCGACCGCCCCCTCGCGTTCATCGGCGCTGCTCGAAGCGGTAGGCCAGCGGCTTGAAGGCCGCGGCGCCCGCATCGATCGCATCGCGGTGCGCGAGCTCCCGGCGCAGCCCCTGCTGCATGCCGATTGGAACCACCCGGCCGTTCAGCGCGTGATCGCGCAGGTCGCCGAGGCGCAGGTGGTCGTGGTCTCAACCCCGGTCTACAAGGCCGCGTACAGCGGTGTGCTCAAGGTGCTGCTGGACCTGCTGGCGCAGGACGCGCTCAAGGGCAAGACCGTGCTGCCCCTGGCCACCGGCGGCAGCCCGCACCACATGCTGGCGCTGGACTACGCGCTGCGCCCGGTGCTGCAGTCGCTGGCCGCGCGGCAGATCCTGCCGGGTGTCTATGCCACCGACGCCCAGGTCACGCTCACGCCCGAGGGCGCCTACCAGGTGCACCCGGACCTGGCGCGCCGGCTCGACGACGCGGCCGAGGCCCTGGCCACCGAGGGCCTGAAGCTGGCGCCGCGGCGCGGCTTCGATCCGGTGCCGTTCTCTCAGGTGCGATGTAGTTTCTGACCCGCGAGGTGACCCACCCCCGATAGCCGGCGCGCACTTTGTGTCGCTTGGCTTTCCCCCTCAAGGGGGCAACACCAGCGGCCCGGCGAAGCCGGTTCCGCGGTGTTCCACGAACAGAGTCCCGTGCCACCGCTGGGGTGGTCATGGGGAAGGCTTTGCCTGTGTTTCGCCAAAGGACATCTCCATGCATCCCGTCAACCCCGAAGACTTCGCCATCGATTCCGAACCGCGTCCGCTGTGGCAGTCGCTGCGCGACCTCGCACTGAGCCTGCTGGTGGTCGCGGCCATCGCCTTGATCACGGCCTTCCTGACCGCGACCTCGGCGCACGCGCAGGCCGGTGGGCCGCAATTGCGCATCGGCTACCAGAAGTCGGCCAGCCTGTTCGTGCTGCAGAAGGCCCAGGGCTCGCTCGAGAAGAAGCTGCAGCCGCTGGGCTTCGGCGTGAAGTGGGTCGAGTTCCCGGCCGGGCCGCAGCTGCTCGAAGGGCTCAATGTCGGCGCAGTCGACGTGGGTTTCGTGGGCGAGGCGCCGCCGATCTTCGCGCAGGCCGCGGGTGCGAAGTTCGTCTACTTCGGCCACGACCCGGCCGCGCCGCGCGCCGAGGCCATCCTGGTCACAAAGGACTCGCCGATCCGCTCGGTGGCCGATCTCAAGGGCAAGAAGGTCGCGCTCAACAAGGGCAGCAACGTGCACTACCTGCTGGTCAGGCAGCTGGAGAAGAACGGCCTGGCCCTGTCCGACATCCAGCCGATCTACCTGGCGCCGGCCGACGGCCGCGCGGCCTTCGAGAGCAAGAACGTCGATGCCTGGGTGATCTGGGATCCGTTCCAGGCCGCGGCCGAGAAGGCCACCGGCGCCCGTGTGCTGGCCGACGGCACGCCCGGCGTGGTGAGCAACTACCAGTACTACCTGGGCGAGCGCGGCTTCGTCACCAAGAACCCGAAGGTGATCGACGCGTTGTTCGAGGACTCGGTGTCGCAGGGCATCTGGCTCAAGAAGAACCTGCGCCAGGCCGCCGAGATCATCGCGCCGCTGCAGGGCCTGCCGGTGGACGTGGTCGAGCTGGCGCTGCGCCGCTACGAGTTCAACGTCAAGCCGCTCACGCCCGAGGTCGTGGCCGAGCAGCAAACGATCGCCGACACCTTCTTCCAGCTCAAGCTGATTCCCAAGGCCATCAAGGTGCGCGACGCGATCGCCAACTAGGCCGCTCCCTCCTTCCAGGCCGAACCGAACAGAGAACCCACACATGACCTCCATTTCGCTCCCCCGCCGCCGCCTGATCCAGGGCGCTGCCGCCGCCATCGCGCTGCCTTCCTTCGCCGCGCTGGCGCAGCCGCCGGCGCGCACCCTGCGCATCGGCAACCAGAAGGGCAACCTGAGCCTGCTCAAGGGCCGCGGCACGCTCGAGAAGCGGCTGGCGCCGCTCAACGTCTCGGTGAAGTGGACCGAGTTCACGGCCGGCCCGGTGCAGCTCGAGGCGCTCAACGTCGGCTCGATCGACTTCGGCGACGTGGGCGAAGCGCCGCCGATCTTCGCGCAGGCCGCAGGCGCGCCGCTGGCCTACGTGGCCGCCACCGTGTCGCGTCCCGCCTCGGAAGCGGTGCTGGTGCCCAAGGGTTCGGCGCTGCGCACCGTGGCGGATCTCAAGGGCAAGAAGATCGCGCTCAACAAGGGCAGCAACGTCCACTACTTCATCGTCAAGCTGGCCGAAAAGCACGGCCTGGCCTACACCGACCTGAACCTGGCCTACCTGCCGCCGGCCGATGCGCGTGCGGCCTTCGAAAAAGGCTCGGTCGATGCCTGGGTCATCTGGGACCCCTTCCTGGCCGCGGCCGAGAAGACGCTTGACGCGCGCGTGCTGGCCGACGCCACCGGCGTGGTGGGCAACCGCGCCTTCTACTTCTCCTCGCTCGACTACGTCGCGAAGAACCAGGACGTGCTGAGCATCGTGACCGAGGAGATCAACAGCATCGACAAGTGGGCCGAAGCCAACAAGGACGCGTTCTCGTCCGAACTCGCCGCGCTGTTGGGCCTGCCCAAGCCGGTGCTCGACCTGTCGGTCGGCCGCGGCCGCTACGGCACCGGCCCGATCACCAAGGCCATCCTGGCCGAGCAACAGCAGATCGCCGACACCTTCTTCGCGCTGAAGCTGATCCCCAAGAAGATCAACGTGCTCGAGGCCGCCGCGGCCAGCATCGCCTGAGTCCGCCGCCATGCAATTCTTCTGGTTCCTTCCCACGCACGGCGACACCCGCTACCTCGGCAGCGCCGAGGGCGCACGGCCGGTCGAGCTCTCGTACCTGCAGCAGATCGCCGGCGCCGCCGACCGTCTCGGCTACGAGGGCGTGCTGATCCCCACGGGCCGTTCCTGCGAAGACCCCTGGGTCATCGCCTCGAGCCTGATCGGTGCGACCACGAAGCTCAAGTTCCTGGTCGCGGTGCGCCCGGGCCTGCACCAGCCCAGCCTGGCCGCGCGCATGGCCGCGACCTTCGACCGGCTCTCGGAAGGCCGGCTGCTGGTGAACCTGGTGACCGGCGGCGACCAGACCGAGCTGGAGGGCGACGGCGTGTTCCTCGACCACGCCGCGCGCTACGAGCAGTCGGCCGAGTTCATCCGCATCTGGCGCGAGATCCTGGCGCGCAGCCATGACGGCCAGACCTTCGACTACGAAGGCAAGCACCTGACGGTGAAGGGCGCCAAGCTGCTGTACCCGCCGGTGCAGACGCCGTACCCGCCCGTGTGGTTCGGCGGCTCCTCCGAAGCCGCGCACGAACTCGCCGCCGAGCAGGTCGATGCCTACCTGACCTGGGGCGAACCCCCGGCCGAGGTCGCGAAGAAGATCGCCGACGTCAAGGCGCGTGCGGAGCGCAAGGGCCGCAAGGTCGCGTTCGGCATCCGCCTGCACGTGATCGTGCGCGAGACCGAAGACGCCGCCTGGCAGGCCGCCGAGGACCTGATCAGCCGCGTCGACGACGCCACCGTGATCCGCGCGCAGGCCGCCTTCGCGAAGATGGACTCCGAAGGCCAGCGCCGCATGGCCGCGCTGCATGCCAAGGGCGCCAAGCGCACGCGCGCCGACCTCGAGATCTCGCCCAACCTCTGGGCCGGCGTGGGCCTGGTGCGCGGCGGTGCGGGCACCGCGTTGGTCGGCGACGCCAAGACCGTCGCCGCACGCATCGAGGAGTACGCGGCGCTGGGCCTGGACAAGTTCATCCTCTCGGGCTACCCGCACCTCGAGGAGGCCTACCGCTTCGCCGAGCTGGTGTTCCCGCTGCTCTCCTACAAGACGAAGGCACGGCTGGCCGGCGGCCTGCCGACCGGGCCCTTCGGCGAAGTCGTGGCCAATCTCGACGCGCCTTCGCGTCTGGCTTCGCAAAGCTGAGGACGGCCATGACCGAACAAGTGCAGAAACTGCCGGCCGTCGCCTCCACCGATGGCGCGGCCGGCGCGCTCAAGGGCTTCGGCGTCAACGTCGCGAAGCGGCTCGTGCCCTGGCTCGTGCCGGTGGGCCTGATCGTGTTCTGGCAGATCGCATCCTCGTTCGGCTGGCTGTCGACGCGCGTGCTGCCGGCGCCGATCGACGTGGTCAAGGCCGCGTGGACGCTGACCGTCTCGGGCGAGCTCTGGACGCACGTGAAGGTCAGCGCGGGCCGTGCGCTCGCGGGCCTCGCGATCGGCGGCGGCGCGGGCCTGGCGCTGGGCCTGCTGACCGGCTCGGTGAAGTTCGCCGAGACCCTGCTCGATTCCACCATCCAGATGGTGCGCAACATCCCCGCGCTGGCGCTGATCCCGCTGGTCATCCTGTGGTTCGGCATCGACGAGACCGCCAAGCTGTTCCTGATCAGCATCTCGGTGTTCTTCCCGATCTACCTCAACACCTTCCACGGCATCCGCAACGTCGACCCGCAGCTCATCGAGATGGGCCGCACCTACGGCCTCACGCGCTGGCAGCTCTACCGCGAGGTGATCCTGCCGGGCGCGCTGTCGTCGATCCTGGTCGGCCTGCGCTTCTCGCTGGGCCTGATGTGGGTGATCCTGATCGTGGCCGAGACCATCTCGGCGCAGGCCGGCATCGGCTACCTGACGATGAACGCCCGCGAGTTCCTGCAGACCGACATCGTGCTGGTGGGCATCCTGCTCTACGCCTTGCTCGGCAAGCTGGCCGACCTGTTCGCGCGCGGCCTCGAGCACTGGTGGCTGCGCTGGCACCCCGGCTATCAATCCAAGTGACGGGAAGACCCCCATGACCTCATCGCTTTCCTTCACCCGCCGCGGCGCGCTCGGCACGCTGGCCGCGCTCGGTGCGGCATCGGCCTTCGCGCAACAGGGCGGCAGCACGGTGCGCATCGGCTACCAGAAGTCGTCGACGCTGATCGTGGTGCTCAAGACCCAGGGCACGCTCGAGCAGCAGCTCGCGCCGCTGGGCGTCAAGCCGAGCTGGCACGAGTTCACCAGCGGCCTGCCGCTGCTCGAGGCCCTGAACCTCGACAACCTGGACTTCAGCGCCGACGTGGCCGACACCGTGCCGGTGTTCGCGCAGGCGGCCGGCGCGCAACTGACCTTTGTGGCGCAGGAGGCGCCGTCACCCTCGGCCCAGGCCATCGTGGTGCGCGAGGACTCGCCCATTCGCACGGTGGCCGATCTCAAGGGCCGCAAGATCGGCTTCGCCAAGGCGGCCGGCGTGCATTACCTGTTGATCGCCGCGCTCGACAAGGCCGGCCTGTCCTTCAAGGACATCGAGCCGGCCTACCTGACGCCGGCCGACGGCCGCGCCGCGTTCGAGAAGGGTGCGATCGACGCCTGGGTCGTCTGGGACCCGTTCCTGTCGGCGGCCCAGCGCCAGTCGAAGCTGCGGGTGCTGGCCGACGGCACCGGCATCGCTTCCTACCAGCGCTACTACCTGGCCAGCACCAAGTTCGCGACCGCGCGGCCCGACGTGCTGCGCGTGCTCTATGCCGAACTGGCGAAGGCCGGCCGCTGGGTCAAGCAGTACCCGAAGGACGCGGCCGCGCTGCTCGCGCCGGTGTGGGGCCTCGACGCCGCCACGGTGGAGCAGGCCAACGCCCGGCGCAGCTACGCGGTGCGCCCGGCCGTGCCCGAGGGCCTGGCCGAGCAGCAGAAGATCGCCGACGCCTTCTTCGCCGAGAAGCTGCTGCCGCGCAAGCTCAACGCGCTCGACGTGCCGCTGTTTCAACCAGGAGCCGGCGCATGACGACCGTATCGAACGAACCTTTGATTGCCGGCGGCGTGAAGCTCGAAGTGCGCGGCGTGCACAAACGCTACGGCGCGCGCGAAGTGCTGCGCAACACGCAGCTGAGCATCGAGCCCGGCCAGTTCATCGCCATCGTGGGCCGCAGCGGCTGCGGCAAGAGCACGCTGCTGCGCCTGGTGGCGGGCCTCGAAGAGGCCACCGACGGCACGCTGGCCACCGACGGCCGCGCCATCGACGGCCTGCACGACGACACGCGGATCATGTTCCAGGAAGCGCGCCTGCTGCCCTGGCGTCGCGTGCTCGACAACGTCACGCTGGGCCTGCCGACCGACCTGCGCGAACGCGGCCGCGAGGTGCTGGCCCAGGTCGGCCTGGCCGATCGCGAGAACGAATGGCCGGCGCGCCTGTCGGGCGGCCAGCGGCAGCGCGTGGCGCTGGCGCGCGCGCTCGTGCACCACCCGCGGCTGCTGCTGCTCGACGAGCCGCTGGGCGCGCTGGATGCGCTCACGCGCATCGAGATGCACCGGCTGATCGAGAACCTGTGGCAGCGCCACCGCTTCACCGCGCTGCTGGTCACGCACGACGTGCAGGAAGCGGTGGCGCTGGCCGACCGCGTGATCCTGATCGAGGATGGCCGCATCGCGCTCGACGAGAACATCGCGCTGGCCCGCCCGCGCTCGCAGGGCGACCCGGCCTTCGCCGCGATCGAGAAACGCATCCTCGACCGCGTGCTGCAGAAGCCCGACACGGCCGAGCCCGGGGAGGGCGACGCGCGCTGGCTGAACCCCTCGGCGCACGCCCTGCGCTGGGCCATCTGAACCTCTTCATCCCCCAAAAAAGGCACACACATGTCCAGCAACTGGAAATTCGAAACCCTTTCGGTCCACGCCGGCTACTCGCCCGAGCCGACCACGCGCGCGGTGGCGCCGCCGATCTACCAGACCGTGGCCTATGCCTTCGACAGCGCACAGCACGGCGCCGACCTGTTCGACCTCAAGGTGCCGGGCAACATCTACACCCGCATCAACAACCCGACGCAGGACGTGCTCGAGCAGCGCGTGGCCGCGCTCGAGGGCGGCATCGCGGCGCTGGCCCTGGCCTCGGGCCAGGCGGCCGTGACCTACGCGATCCAGACCATCGCCGAGGCCGGCGACAACATCATCAGCAGCACCGCGCTGTATGGCGGCACCTACAACCTGTTCGCCCACACGCTGCCGCAGTTCGGCATCACCACGCGCTTCGCCGACCACCGCGACCCGGCCAGCTTCGAGAAGCTGTTCGACGAGAAGACCAAGGCGGTGTTCGTCGAGTCGCTGGGCAACCCGGCCGGCAACGTGACCGACATCGCGGCCATCGCCGAGATCGCGCACCGCCACGGCGTGCCGCTGATCGTCGACAACACCGTGCCCTCGCCGTACCTGAGCCGGCCCATCGAACACGGCGCCGACATCGTGGTGCACTCGCTGACCAAGTACCTGGGCGGCCACGGCACCAGCATCGGCGGCGCAATCGTCGATTCGGGCAAGTTTCCGTGGGCCGAGCACAAGGAGCGCTTCAAGCGCCTCAACGAACCCGACGTGAGCTACCACGGCGTGGTCTACACCGAGGCTCTGGGCCCGGCCGCCTACATCGGCCGCGCGCGCGTGGTGCCGCTGCGCAACACCGGCGCGGCCATCTCGCCCTTCAACGCCTTCCTGATCCTGCAGGGCATCGAGACGCTGGCGCTGCGCATGGACCGCATCAGCAGCAATGCGCTGGCGGTGGCGCAGCACCTGAAGGCGCACAAGGCCGTGAACTGGGTCAACTACGCGGCGCTCGAGGACCACCCGGACCATGCGCTGGCGCAGAAGTACTTCGGCGGCAAGTCGAGCGGCGTGCTGACCTTCGGCATCGGCAGCGGCCGCGAAGGCGGCGCGAAGTTCCTCGATGCGTTGAAGCTCTTCACCCGCCTGGTGAACATCGGCGACGTGCGCTCGCTGGCCACGCACCCGGCCTCGACCACCCACCGCCAGCTCAACGCCGAAGAGCTGGCCAAGGCCGGCGTGACCGAGGACACGGTGCGCCTGTCGGTCGGCATCGAACACGTCGACGACCTGCTGGCCGACCTCGACGTCGCGCTGGCGGCGGCCTCGTCCTGAACGCCTCGCGAGGAGAACCATGACCACGCTCAACACCATCCCCGAAGCCGCGCTGGACCAGTTGTTCCGCGCCGCCCGCACGGTGCACGCCTTCCAGCCGGTGCCCGTGACCGACGAACTGATCCACAAGCTCTACGAACTGGTGAAGTGGGGCCCGACGGCCTTCAACGCCCAGCCCGCGCGCTATGTGTTCGTGCGCAGCGAGGAGGCCAAGGCGAAGCTCAAGCCGGCGCTGTCGGCGGGCAACAGCGCGCAGACGCTCGCGGCCGGCGTGACGGTGATCGTCGCGCACGACACGCGCTTCTACGAGCACCTGCCCACGCAGTTCCCGGCCTACGACGCCAAGCCGATCTTCGAGAACAGCGCCGAGGCCGCGCAGGCCACGGCCTTCCGCAACAGCAGCCTGCAGGGCGCCTACCTGATCCTGGCGGCGCGCGCGCTGGGCCTCGACGCAGGCCCGCAGTCGGGCTTCAACGCGGCGCTGGTCGACCAGGCCTTCTTCCCCGACGGCCGCTACCGCACCAATTTTTTGCTCAACCTGGGCGTGGCCGACCACAGCGGCACTTTCCAGCGCGGGCCGCGCCTGGCCTTCGACGAAGTGGCCGAGATCGCCTGACCCGCATTCATTGCTTCATTCCTGCTTCAAACCGAAAGAGAAACCATCATGTCCATCCAAGCCATCAACGTCCGCAACCAGTTCAAGGGCAAGGTCAAGGAAATCATCCGCGGCGACGTCGTCTCCGAAGTGGATGTCGAGACCCCCTGGGGCATCGTCACCTCGGTGATCACCACGCGCTCGGTCGACGAGCTGCAGCTCAAGCCCGGCTCCGACGTGGTCGCGCTGGTGAAGTCGACCGAAGTCTCGATCGCCAAGCTCTGAGTTCAACGCGGCCCGCACGGGCCGCGGCCACTCATGCAGGCGCGCCTTGCGGCAGCGGCACCTGGAGTCCCAGCTTCAGGCAGCCGAGCGCCACCGACGTGCGGAAACGCCGCACGTTGTCGTCGCCTCGCAGCATCCGCTCGGCGAGCGCGTCGTAGTCCGCCATGGACGCGACGTTGATGATCAGCAGGTAGTCCGCCTCGCCGGTGATGGCGTAGCACTGCTGGACCGCGGGTTCCGCCGCGATGCGCTCGCGCAGCGCCGCGGTGCGCAGCGGGTGCTCGTCGTGCACGTGCACCTCCACCGTCAGGGTCAGCGGCCGGCCCAGCTTGACCGCATCGAGCACGGCCACCTCGGCGCGGATGACGCCGCTTTCCCTCAGCCGCTGGATGCGCCGCTGAACCGCGGGCGCCGACAGGTGCACCGCCTGCGCGATCGCGCGCTGGGGCATGGTGTTGTCGCGTTGCAGGATGTCCAGGATCGCGAGGTCGAAGCGGTCGAGGGGCGGTGAGGCGGGGAGCGGCATGGGGCAGGGCGAGCGAAAGTTGCGTGGGGCCGTCGAAACAAGAGGGAAAAGCAGGCCGGCCGCGCCATACATTGTCTCCAATGTCTTCGACCCGCACCGCCTCGCTCTTTCCATTTCTCGCCATCCTCGGCGCCGTCGTCTGCCTGGGCCTGGGCACTTCCTGGGCCAAGCACAGCCTGTTCCCGGCCCTCGGTGCCCAGGGCACCACCGCGCTGCGGATCGGCTTCTCCGCCTTGTTCATGCTGCTGCTGTGGCGGCCCTGGCGCAAGCCCCCCACGCGCGCGGACCTGCGCGTGATCGCCTGCTACGGCGCGGCGCTGGGCGTGATGAACCTGGCCTTCTACATGTCCTTGCGCACGCTGCCCTTCGGCATCGCCGTGGCCATCGAATTCTCGGGCCCGCTCGCGGTCGCGATCTTCTCGTCGCGCCGGCCCGTGGATTTCGTGTGGGTGCTGCTTGCGGCGTGCGGCCTGGGGCTGCTGCTGCCGCTCGGCCATGAGGTCAGCACGCTCGACCCGGTCGGCGTGGCGTATGCGCTGGCGGCGGCTGTCTGCTGGGCGACCTACATCGTGTTCGGCAAGCGCGTCGGCCACCTGCCCACGGGCCAGACGGTGTCGCTGGGCCTGGCGGTGGCCGCGCTGGTGGCCCTGCCCGTCGGGGTGGTGCATGCGGGCACGGCGCTGCTGTCGCCGTCGCTGCTGATGGCGGGCGCCGCCGTGGCCATCCTCTCGAGCGCCATCCCGATCTCGCTGGAGATGATGGCGTTGCGGCGGCTGCCCCGGCATGCCTTCGGCATCATGATCAGCATGGAGCCCGCGGTGGCCGCCATCCTGGCGCTGGGCCTGCTGGGCGAACAGCTGAGCCTGTCGCAATGGTTGGCGATCGGGCTCATCGTGGGGGCGTCGATGGGCAGCGCCATGACGGCCGGCCGGTCCGCGAAGCGCGCCGCCCGGCCGGTGCTGGTGCAGGACGGGGTGTCCTGAGCGCACGCCCCGGGCCCGATCTTCCGGGCCGCCGATGCGTATGGAATACTGCAGCGCCTCGAGGGGCCTGTCGCGCGCCCCCGCCGCCGAGTGACCGAATCCATGCCCAAACCCACCAAATCAGAAATCGACGCCGACATCGTCGACCGCGCCTCGGCCCTGTTCGCCAGGCACGGTTTCGACCACACCGCGCTCCAGCAGATCGCCGACGCCGTCAACTATTCGAAGGCCGGGCTGCTGCATCACTTCCCGAGCAAGCTCGCGATCTATGCGGCGGCGATCGACACCGTGCGGGCGCACATGCTGGAGGTGCGCGCCAGCACGGCGCACATTCCGCTCGGCATCGAGCGCGACCGGGCGCTGGTGGAGCGTGCGGTGCAGTTCACCTACGACTGGCCCGGCGTGTCCATGCTGGCCAGCCGCATCGCCGAGAACGAGCCCGACGGCGATCCGCAACTGGTCGAGATCGGGCTGATCCTCTACGAGGCGCTCGGCATCGACCTGAAGAAGCTCGACATGGCGCGCATCGTGCGCGTGACCAGCGCCTTCACCGGGCTCGGCGTCACCGCGCTGCAGGCGGTGCGTGTGGACCTGAAGCGCGAATGGCGCGATCACATCGTCCAGGCGGCCATGGACGCGCTGGGCCATGGCAAAGGCCGCGCGGCGAAGTGAACGCCGGGCCCTTCGCCTAGGCGCTGCGGCGCGGCCGCCGCGCGCTCAGGCGGCCTCGGCGAAGGCCGGGTAGTCGGTGTAGCCCTCGCCGCCGCCACCGTAGAAGGTGGCGTGCGCGTCGTAGTTGACCGGCGTGAGCGCATGGCCGCGCGCGATGCGCGTCACGAAGTCGGGGTTGGTGATGAAGGGCTGGCCGAAGGCGACCAGGTCGGCCAGGCCCTTGTCCAGGATCTCCTGCGCGCTGTCCCTGGTGTATTTGCCGGCCACCATGATCGGGTTGCGGTAGAGCGCGCGCGCCTCCTGGCGGTAGGCCTCGGGCATGGCCGTGTAGCGCGAGATGTTCTCCGAGAAGTGCACATAGGCCAGGTCCATCGGCGCCAGCGCCTGCATGGCCTTGAGCGTGACGGCCGGGATCTCCGGGTCCTCGTCGGCATAGCCTTCGGTCACGAAGGGCGACACGCGGATGCCGACCCGGTCGCCGCCGACCGCGTCGGCCACGGCCTGCGTCACCTCCTGCAGCAGGCGGACGCGCTTCTCCGGCGAGCCGCCGTAGGCGTCGCTGCGCTGGTTGCTGTGCAGGCGCATGAACTGGTCGATCAGGTAACCGTGGGCCGCGTGCAACTCGACACCGTCGAAGCCGGCCGCGATCGCGTTCCGCGCGGCGGTGACGAAGTCGCCGATCGTGTCCTCGATGTCGGCCAGCGTCATGGCGCGCGGCGTGCCGGTCTCGATCATGCCGAAGCCGCCTTCGGGCAGCGGGCCGTAGACCTTGTCCGGGTGTTTCACGGCCGAGGCCGACACCGGCGTGTGGCCCGAGATCGAGGCGTGCGAGCGGCGGCCCACGTGCCACAGCTGGACGAAGATCCTGCCGCCGTTGCGGTGCACCGCGTCGGTCACCTTCTTCCAGCCCGCCACCTGGGCCGGCGAATAGATGCCGGGCGTCAGCGAGTAGCCGCGGCCGACCTCGGAGATCGGCGTGCCTTCGCTGACGATCAGCCCGGCGCCCGCGCGCTGCGCGTAGTAGGTGGCCATGAGCTCGTTGGGCACGTCGCCGGGCTGGTCGGCGCGCGAGCGGGTCATGGGGGCCATGACGACCCGGTTCGCCAGGCTCAGACGACCGAATTGATGGGGGGTGAACAGCATGTGTGTCTCCGTGGGGTGAACGATGCTGCGCACTGTAGGGAGATGCCAGCCGGTGAACTAGACTCACAAGTGGAACAACAGTTGTGAATTGGATTCGCATGGCTCGTGCCGAGATCAACCGCTCCGGCGAAATGGAAGTCTTCGTGCAGGTGGTGGACTCGCAGAGCTTCTCCGCCGCGGCGCGGCGGCTGTCGCTCACGCCCTCGGCCGTGAGCAAGCTGGTGGCCCGGCTCGAGGCGCGGCTGGGCGCGCGGCTGCTGGTGCGCTCGACCCGCGGCCTGCACCTGACGCCCGAGGGCGCGGGCTTCCATGCACGCGCCCGCGCCATCCTCGAGTCGATGGCGCAGGCCGAGCGCGAGGTGGCGCAGGCGTCCACGCCGCGCGGCCGCGTGCGCATCAACACCAACGTGCCTTTCGGGCGCCACTGCCTGCTACCGCTGATGTCCGAATTCCTCGCGCGCTATCCCGAGATCTTCATCGACCTGGTGCTGACCGACCAGGTGGTGAACGTGCGCGAGGAGAAGACCGACATCGCGATCCGCACCGGGCCGCTCAAGGACTCGGGCCTGGTCAGCCGCGCGCTGGGCCAGAGCCGGCTGGCGGTGGTCGCCTCGCCGGCCTACCTGGCGCGCCACGGCACGCCCACCCATCCGGACCAGCTGGCGCAGCACAACTGCCTGGGCTTCGGCTTCATCCGCCACACGCAGTTCTGGCCTTTCGTCGCGCCGGGCGGGGCACGGCTGTCGGTGGTGCCGCGCGGCAACATGCACGTGAGCGACGGCGAGACCATGCGCGAGCTGGTGCTCGCCGACGTGGGCCTGGCGCGGCTGGCGCTTTTCCACGTGGGCCGCGACATCGCCGAAGGGCGCATGGTGCCGCTGCTCGAGCCCTTCAACCCCGGCGACACCAACCCCGTGCACGCCGTGTTCATCGGCCCGGGCCAGGAGCTGCCCGCGCGGGTGCGGGCGGTGCTCGACTTCCTCTACGAGCGCGTGACGCTCGACGCCTGAGACGCCTCAGCGGCGCGCGTTCTTGAGCACCAGCGGCGTGCCGCTGAGGAAGGCGTCGACGCGGAAGCCGATCGCGCGGTCGAGGTCCTTGGGCACGGGCTGCTCGTAGACCCACTTGCGCACGCCGATGTAGAACACGCTCGAGTGCATGGCCCAGACCAGCTCGAGCTCGTCCTCCTCTTCCTGCGGCGTCTTCGGGTCGGGAATGTCGAAGCTGTGCCGCATCTCGGCCGCGATCACCTTGAAGTGCCGCTCGCGCAGCCGGCTCAGGTACTTCTGGTTGATGCCGCCGCGCGTGAGCCCGGCGAACATGAAGATGCGCACCCACTCGCTGCGCAGGATGAAGCGCGCGTAGTCCTGCAGGTAGCGCTTGAGCCGGTCGGCCAGCGGCACGCCGCGATCGGCCAGCCATTCCTCCCATTCGGGGTTCCAGCGGCGCACGAAGATCTCTTCGTAGACCCGGTCGACCAGCGCCTCCTTGGTCGGGAAGTAGCGGTAGAGCAGGGGCTGGGTGATGCCCAGCTCCTTGGCCAGGTCGCGGGTGCTGGCCTCGAAGCCGTGGCTCGCATAGAAGGCGATCGCCTTCTGCACGATCTGGTGCTCGCGGTCCTCCGGCGCCAGGCGCCGGCGCGTGGCCGGCACCGTCGGGTCGGCGGCGGGTGCGGGGCTGGTCATGCGCATCGGCGTCCTGCTTTCATCGGCATCGTTAATTATCGATCGAATATTAATTTTGGGGTGCGGACCGGTGCGCTTCGGCGGCGCCGCGTTTCCCGTGACTGTGCATGTTAGAGGATGGCCAGGCGCCAGCGCGCCTGAACCACCGTCTCTCTGGAAAGAGTGGTGGAAGGGCGCTTTCAACCGGTCAAATCGCGCCGGGAAAACATCGAATCACTTCCGTCCCCCGGCGCGTCACCTAGGGAAAACGCGAAGACGCATCGTCCATCTCACGAACTACTATTTATCAATCGATCATTAAAAGGATGCAAGAAATGCCCATCTCGCGGCTCGGCCACTACTCGGTGCGGACAGCGCAGCTCGCCGCCTCCGTGCAGTTCTATACGCGGGTGCTCGGCCTGCGCGAAGGCTTCAGGCCGGCCTTCAATTTCCCCGGCGCCTGGCTCTACAACGGCGCGGACGAGGCCGACTTCGGCGTGGTCCACCTGATCGGCGTGGACGCGAGCAATCCCTCGGGCCTGCACGACTACCTGGGCGACAAAGCCGAGGCCAGCGGCACCGGCGCGCTCGACCACCTGGCCTTCATCGCCACCGGCGTCGCCGAATTCCGCCAGGGCCTGGTGCGCGAGGGCGTGGCCTTCCGCGAGCGCACCGTGCCCGGCCTGCGCCTGCACCAGGTCTTCTTCGAGGACCCCTCGGGGGTCACGATCGAAATGAACTTCCCCGCGCACGAGGTCGCCTAGAACCCCGGCGCGTCCGCTTCAGCCCCTTCATCACCACGGAGACAAAACCATGAACCCCACCTTCCGCCTCGGCCTTCCTCGCTTCCTCCCGCTGATGGCCCTGTTCGCCGCGGCCGCCACCGCCCCGGTTGCGCAGGCCACCGAGACCTTCCTGCCCGCCTGCTACAAGCCCGCGGCCGGCGTCAGCAGCACCATCAGCTACCCCGCGCGCAAGGGCCCGTACCGCGTGGCGCTGGTCAACGGCCACACCGGCATCCCGTGGCGCATGCAGATGATCCAGCAGACCCGGGCCTGGGCCGCGCGCCCCGAGGTGGCCAAGGACATCAAGGAACTGAAGGTGGTCAGCACCGGCGCCGACGTGGCGAGCCAGATCGCCGCCATCGACAACTTCATCCAGGCCGGCTACGACGCCATCGCCTTCATCGCGGTCAACCCCAAGGCCTTCGATGCGGTGATCCGGCGGGCGAAGAAGGCGGGCACGGTGCTGGTGTCCTTCGACAACCCGGTCGACAGCCCGGACGTCGTGCGCATCACGCCCGAATGGATCGAGTTCGAGGGCGACATCAAGACCCAGGCCGTGGTCGACCTGATGCCGGTGAAGAAGGGCAAGCTGCTCGAGGTGCGCGGCCTGCCGGGCAACTCCACCGACCGTGACCGCCATGCGGGCGTGCGCAAGGTCCTCGACAAGTACAAGGACATCTCGGTGGTCGAGGTCACGGGCAACTGGGACACCGGCACGGTGCAGAAGGTGGTGGCCGACGCCATCGCGGTCAACGGCAAGTTCGATGCGGTGGTGTGCCAGCACGGCTGCCGCGGCGTGACCAGCGCCATGAAGGCGGCCGGCCATCCGCCGGTGCCGGTGGGCGGCGACGCCGAGAACGGCTTCGTCAAGGCGCTGATCGAGCAGAAGATCCCGGGCATCTCGGTCTCGACCTCGCCCGGCCAGGGGCCGGTGGCGATGCGCGCGGCCCTGGCGCTGCTGCAGGGCCAGGCGCTGCCCTCGCTGGTGAACCTGCCCACGCCGAACGTGCTGACCAAGGACATGAAGGCAGAGGTCAACTACTTCCCCAGCCTGCCCGACAGCTACGAGACGGTGTCCAGCTACGCGAGCTGCGGCATCAGCTTCACGCCCGACGAGATCAACAAGTTCAACCCGGACAACAACTGAGCCGGCCAACCTGGAGATCCGGAGTGAACAACGACTATCTGCAGCTGATCGGCGTCAGCAAGCGCTACGGGGGCATCACCGCGCTGAGCGACGTGTGCTTCAGCGCCGCGCGCGGCTCGATCCACGCCATCCTCGGCGAGAACGGGGCGGGCAAGAGCACGCTCATGAAGACGCTGGCCGGCGTGGTGCGGCCCGACACCGGCGCGGTGCGGCTCGACGGCCGCGAACTGCGCATGACGGGGCCCGCGCAGGCGCTGGACGAAGGCATCGTCTGCATCTTCCAGGAGCTGTCGCTGGTGCCGCACCTGAGCGTGGCCGCCAACATCTGCCTGGCCAACCCGCCGCGCAACCGGCTGGGGCTGATCGACGCGCGGCGCCAGAACGAGATGGCGCGCGAGGCGCTGGCGCGCATCGGCTGCGAACGCCAGATCGACCTGCGCGAGCGCTGCATCGACCTGCCGCTGTCGCAGCGCCAGATCGTGGAGATCGCCAAGGCCGTGGTGCGTCGCCCGCGCGTGCTGATCCTCGACGAGGCCACCTCGGCGCTCACCGCCGAGGACGTGGAGAAGGTCATGCGCCTCCTGCGCACGCTGCGCGAGGAGGGCACCTGCGTGCTCTTCATCTCGCACCGCATGCACGAGGTCGACGCGCTGGCCGACACCTGCTCGGTGTTCCGCAACGGCGAGCATGTCAGCACCTTCGCCGCCGGCACCAAGCCGCATGAAGAGATCGTGCGGCTCATGATCGGACGGCCGATCGCGCAGGTCTACCCGCCCAAGCCCGCGCCGCTGCCCGCATCGGTGCCGCCCTACCTGCAGGTGAGCGGCCTGCGCTCGGGCACGCAGCTCAAGGGCGTGGAGCTTTCGGTGCGGCCCGGCGAGATCGTCGGCCTGGGCGGGCTCGACGGGCAGGGCCAGCGCGAGCTGATGCTGGCGCTCGCGGGCCTGCTGCGCGACGCGCGCGGCGAGATCCGCATCGGCGCCCAGACCACGCCGCCCGACGGCCCGCGCGGCGGCAAGCGCGAGGGCTACCGCATGGCGCTGATTCCCGAGGACCGCAAGACCGAGGGACTGATGCTCGCCCAGTCGGTGCACGACAACCTGGGCGTGTCCGCGCTCGACCGCATCAGCCGCCTTGGCGTGGTCGACCACGCGGCCGAGCAGGCGCTGGTCGCCGAGCTGGTGAAGACGCTGCAGATCAAGGCGCCCGACACCCGCGTGGCCGTGTCCACGCTGTCGGGCGGCAACCAGCAGAAGGTGGTGCTGGCCAAGTGGCTCGCCACCCAGCCCCGGCTGCTGCTGCTGATGGACCCGACGCGCGGCGTCGACGTCGGCACCAAGCAGGAGATCTACCGCCTGTTCCGCGACCTGGCCGCCAAGGGCCTGGCCATTCTTTTCTATTCCACCGACTGCGATGAACTCATCGGCCTGTGCGACCGCGTGCTCGTGATGTACGACGGCCAGGTCCGCGCCTCGCTCGCGGGCGCCACGCTCACCGAAGAACAGATCCTCATGAATGCGATGAACCTCGGGCGCGGCGATGCGCCCGCCCACACCCGCCGCGTGCGCGCCGGGGCCCTGGAGTACGCGGCATGAACGCCGCCTCGCTCCATCTGCGCCACCATGCGCGCACGCTGCTCGCGCTGGGCCTGCTCGGCGTGCTGCTGCTCGCCTTCCTGGCGATCCATCCGCGCGGCGCCTCGGCCGCGGTGCTCACCGCCTGGTCCAACCAGGGCGTGGCGCTGGCGCTGGTCGCCATCGGCCAGACGCTGGTGGTGCTGACCAGCGGCATCGACATCTCGATCGGCGCGATCATGGCGCTCAGCAACTGCGTGGCCTCCACGCTGGTACAGGGCGATCCCACCCAGGTCGCGCTGGGCGTGGCCGCGGTGCTGCTGGTGGGCACGCTGTGCGGCGTGACCAACGGGCTGATCATCGTCTACGCGCGCATCCAGCCCATCGTCGCGACGCTGGCCACCGGCACCATCTACACCGGCATCGCGCTGCTGGTGCGGCCCACGCCCGGCGGCGAGGTCGACGCGGGCCTGAGCGACGCCATGACCGGCACGCTGGGCGACCTGGTGCCGACCTCGCTGGTGGTGCTGGGGCTGGTGGTGCTGCTGGTGTGGGAGCCGCTGCGGCGCTCGCTCACCGGGCGCACGCTGTTCGCGCTGGGCTCGGCCGAGCAGGCGGCCTACATGTCGGGCCTGTCGGTGGACCGCGCCAAGATCGTGGCCTATGCCACGGCCGGCCTGTTCGCGGCCATGGGCGGCCTGTTCCTGGGCTTCCAGACCGCCAGCGGCGACGCCGCCATCGGCCTGCCCTACACGCTCAATTCCGTGGCCGCGGTGGTGCTCGGCGGTGCCGCGCTCAGCGGCGGCGCGGCCAGCGTGCTCGGCACCATCGCCGGCGCCTTCCTGCTGCGCACCATCGGCAGCCTGATGTTCTTCACCGGTGTGCCGCCGCTCGCACAGCCGCTGTTCGAGGGACTGGTGCTGATCTGCGCCGTCGCGCTGGGCGCCACGCGCCTGCTGCGCATCCGCAACCGCCTGGAGATCTTCCGATGAGCACGCTCGCCCTTCGCAACCCGATCAAGACCCCGACCGGCGCGGTGCTGCTGGCGCTCGCGGCCCTGCTGCTGCTGGGCGGCGCGGTCAACAGCCAGTTCTTCTCGCCGACCTACCTGCTGCTGCAGCTGCAGAGCGGCGCCTTCCTCGGCGTGATCGCCGCGGGCGCGACGCTGGTGATCCTGCTCGGCCACATCGACCTCTCGGTGCCCTGGACGCTGACCGTCGCCGCCACCGTGGCCACGGCCGTGGCGCGCGCCAAGGGCGGCGCCTGGGCCGAGCTCGGCCCGCTGGCCGGCATCGCCGCGGGCGCGCTGATCGGCCTGCTCAACGGGGTGGGCGTGGCCTACCTGCGCATCCCCTCGCTGATCTGGACGCTGGCGGTCAACACCATCCTGCTGGGCGCGGTGGCCTTCTATGCCGGCAACACCGTGATCTCGAGCGAGCCCTCGCCCGTCATGGCCGCGCTGGGCGCGGGCCGCAGCTTCGGCGTGCTGCCCAATGCGGTGCTGGTGTGGGTGGCGGTGTCGGTGCTGGTGGTGTGGGTGCTGCGCCGCACGCTGATGGGCCGCTACATCTATGCGGTGGGCACGCGCGAGGTGGCGGCCCACATGTCGGGCATCGACACCCGCCGCGTGATCCTGGGCGCCTTCGTGGCCTCGGGCGTGTGCAGCGCCATCGCGGGCCTGCTGCTGGCGGGCTACGCCGGCCAGTCGTACCAGCGCATGGGCGACCCCTTCCTGCTGCCCGGCATCGCGGCCGTGGTGGTGGGCGGCACCAGCATCCTGGGCGGACGCGGCCGCTACGGCGGCACCGTGGCGGGCGTGCTGCTGATCACGCTGATGAGCAGCATGCTGTCGCTGATGCACGTGCCCGAGGCCGTGAAGCAGATCTGCTACGGGCTGGTGATCGTCGTGATGGTCGGCCTCTACAGCCGCCGGCAGGCCGGCTGAGCCCGCTTCCTTCCCTTCAGGAGACACAACCATGCTCGACCAACGTGCACTCATCGTCGGCGTGACCGGCATCGTGGGCAACAACCTCGCGCGCCAGCTGCTGGCCGAGGGCGGCTGGGAGGTCGTGGGCCTCTCGCGCAAGCCGCCGCTGGGCCTGTCGCGCGTCCGCCATGTCGCGGTCGACGTGCTGGACGCCGAGGCCACGCGCGCCGCGCTGGCCGAGGTCCGGCCGACCCACGTCTTCTTCTGCACCTGGACCCGCATGGGCAACGAGGCCGACAACTGCCGCGTCAACGGCGCGATGGTGCGCCATGTGCTCGACGCGGTCAGCGGCCCGGGCCGGATGTCGGTGCGGCACGTGGCGCTGGTCACGGGCACCAAGAACTACCTCGGGCCCTTCGACATGTACGCGCGCAACAAGCCTGAGACGCCGTTCCGCGAGGACCAGCCGCGGCTGCCGATCGAGAACTTCTACTACGTGCAGGAAGACGTGGTGTTCGAGTTCGCCGCGCGCCACGGCTGGTCGTGGAGCGTGCACAGGCCGCACACCATCGTCGGCTACGCGGTGGGCAACGCGATGAACATCGGCGTCACGCTGGCGGTCTACGCCTCGGTCTGCAAAGCGCACGGCCGGCCCTTCGTCTTCCCCGGCTCACCCACGCAGTACACGGGCCTGAGCGACGTGACCGACGCGCGCCTGCTCGCGCGCCACATCGCCTGGGCCGCCACCACCCCGGCCGCGCGCAACGAGGCCTTCAATGTGGCCAACGGCGACGTGTTCCGCTGGCAGCGGCTGTGGGGCGTGATCGCCGACGACTTCGGGCTCGAGGCCGCGCCGTACCCGGGCCAGCCAGTGCCGCTGCAGCAGCAGATGGCCGACATGGCGCCCCTGTGGGACGGCCTGGTGCAGGCCCACCGGCTGCAGCCGCACCGCCTGGACGCGCTGGCCTCGGCCTGGCACACCGACCTCGACCTGGGCCGGCCGATGGAGTGCGTCAACGACATGAACAAGAGCCGGCGCCTGGGCTTCGTCGGCTTCCAGGACACCGAGCGGTCCTTCCTCGACCTGTTCGACCAATTGCGCCACGAACGAATCATTCCCTGACAACAAAGAACGGAGCACAACCATGACACAACCCTTCGACGGCCGCGTGGCGATCGTCACCGGCGCGGGCGCCGGCATCGGCCTGGAGACCGCGCGGCAATTCCTCGTGGCGGGTGCGCGCGTGATCGCCGCCGACCTCGACACCTCGGCGCTCGCGTCGCTGGCGAGCGACGCGCTGCACCCGGTCACGGCCGACATGCGCGATCCCGAGGCCGCGGACCGGCTGGCGCGCGAGGCGCTGCAACGCTTCGGCCAGATCGACATCCTGTTCAACAACGCGGGCGTGGCCACCGCGCGCAACGGCTTCCTGAGCATCCGCGACGAGGACTGGCAGGTCACCTTCAACCTCAACCTGATGGGCTACGTGCGCATGAGCCGCGCGGTGCTGCCGCACATGGTCGAGCGCAAGCGCGGCGCGCTGGTGCACTGCGCGTCGGAAACCGGGCGCATCCCGCATCCGCTGCTGCCCGACTACAGCGTGTCGAAGGCCGCGATCCTGATGCTGTCGAAGATCCTCGCGACCGAGTTCACCGGGCAGGGCGTGCGTTCGAACGTGGTGTCGCCCGCGCACGTGCGCACCGCGCTGTGGGACCGGCCGGGCGGCTTCCTCGATTCGCTGGCCGCCAAGTACGGCTCGGGCCGCGAGGAGGCGATCGACATCTTCCTCCAGACCGCCAACATCCCCTCGGGCCGGCTGGGCCGGCCGGAGGACGTGGCGGCCGCCGTGCTGTTCCTGGCGTCGGACCAGGCCGATTTCATCACCGGCGTCGAGCTGGCGGTGAACGGCGGCGTGACCAAGTTCGTCTGAGGAGCGCGGCCATGCAACGCTTCGATCGACGCGTGGTGCTGGTCACCGGTGCCGGCTCCGGCATCGGTGCGGCGATCGCGCAGCGCCTGGCGCAGGAGGGCGCCTCGGTGACCGTGGCCGACCGCGACCCGGCCGCCGCCGCGGCCGTCGCCGCCGCGCTCGAGGCAGAGGGGCAGGACGCGGTCGCGATCGGCCTCGACGTGACGAGCAGCCAGGACATCGCGGGCGCGGTGGCGCACCTGCGGGCACGTCACGGGCACCTGGACGCGCTGGTCAACAACGCGGGCATCCACCACGGCGCGAGTTTCGAGGACACCGACATGGCGGACTGGCGCCGGCTGATGGCGGTCAACGTCGAAGGCACGATGGGCCTGTCGCTGGCGGCGCTGCCGCTGCTCAAGGCCGCGGGCCGGCCGACCGCCATCGTCAACCTGTCCTCGATCTCCGGCCTGGGCGGCGACTTCGGCCAGGCCGCCTACGCCACCAGCAAGGGCGCGGTCACGCACCTCACGCGCAGCATGGCGCTGGACCTTGCGAAGTTCGGCATCCGCGTGAACGCGGTGTGCCCGGGCTCGGTGCGCACGCCGATGTTCGACGCCGCCATCGCCAAGCTCGACCCTGCCACGGTGGGCCAGGCCTTCGCCAACGCCTACCCGATGGGGCGCATCGCCTTGCCGGCCGAGGTCGCGGCCGCGGTGGCCTTCCTGGCCTCGGACGACGCCTCCTTCGTCAACGGCGTGAACCTGCCGGTGGACGGCGGCCTGACGGCCCACAACGGCGCGCCGCGCTTCGACGCCTGAGGCGTCGGCACTTCCCCACGACAAGCAGCCCAACAGGAGACCCCATGGACCTTGGACTCGAAGGCGCCCGCGCGCTGGTCACCGCATCGAGCGGCGGCATCGGACGCGAGATCGCCCACACCCTGGCGCGCGAAAGCGCCACCGTCTACGTCAACGGCCGCACCGCGAAGGCGGTCGATGCGGCGCTCGCCGACCTGCGCGCGCGCACGCCGGGCGCGCGGCTCGAAGGCCTGGTGGCCGACAACGGCGGCGCGCCGGGCTGCGCCGAGACCATCGCCCGGCTGCCCGAGGTCGATGTCCTGGTGAACAACCTCGGCATCTACGAGGCCGTGCCCTTCACGCAGACCACCGACGCGCAGTGGCGCGAGAGCTTCGAGGTCAACGTGATGAGCGGCGTGCGGCTGGGCCGCCACTACATCCAGGGCATGCTGGCGCGCGGCCATGGCCGCATCGTCTTCCTGGCCAGCGAAGCCGCGATCGCGCCCGCGCTGGAGCTGCCGCACTACAGCGCCTCGAAGTCGATGACGCTGGCGGTCTCGCGCACGCTCGCCGAACTGACCAAGGGCACGGCGGTCACGGTCAACGCCGTGGTGCCGGGCTCGACGCGCACCGAGGGCGTGCGCGTGTTCGTGCAGGGCCTGTTCCCGGAGCTGCCCTACGAGGAGGCCGAGCGCCGCTTCGTGGCGGAGAACCGCGGCACCTCGATCATCGCGCGGCTCATCGATCCGGCCGAGGTGGCGGACCTGGTGGCCTTCGTGTGCAGCCGGCGCGCCGCTGCCATCAACGGCGCGGCGCTGCGCGTGGACGGCGGCATCGTCCGCTCGATCTACTGATGAGCGCCGCACCGTCCTACCAGGCGCGGCCCGAGGTGCCATTCGCCGACCTGCTCGACCTGCGCGGCCGGACCGCGGTGGTGACCGGCGGGGCCGAGGGCATCGGCTTCGCGATCGCGCGGCGTTTCGCCGAAGCGGGCGCCCGCGTGGTCGTGGGCGACCTGCAGCCCGGCCGCACCGGCGAACTCGCGGCCGCGGGCCACGAGGTGCGCCACGTGCCCACCGACGTCACCGCGCAGGGCGAGCTCGACGGCCTGCTCGACGCCGCCGTGGCCGCGCACGGGAGGGTCGACGTCTTCGTGAACAACGCGGGCATCTACCCGCTGCGCGCGGTCGAGGAGATCGACGGCGCCTTCTGGGACCGCATGTTCGCGGTGAACTGCAAGGCCATGTTCTTCGGCGCGCAGGCCGCGAGCCGGCGCATGAAGGCGCAGGGGGAGGGCGGTGCGATCGTCAACCTGTCCTCGATCTGCGGCCACAAGCCCATGCCCAACCACTGCGCCTACGACGCGTCCAAGGGCGCGGTGCTGGCGATGACGCGCAACCTCGCGCTGGCACCGGCGCCGCACGGCATCCGCGTGAACTCGGTCTCGCCGGGGCTGACCGCCACGCCCGGCAACCTCAAGCCCGAGCTGTTCCGCCAGCTGCAGGCCAGCGGCGTGCTCGAGCACATTCCGCTGCGCCGCCAGGCCGAGCCCGCCGAGATCGCGAACACGGTGCTGTTCCTGGCCTCGCCGATGGCCAGCTACGTGACCGGCACCGACCTGCTGGTCGACGGCGGCTGGCTGCTGCACGGCATCTGAGCCGCACCCCTTTCCCTTCCTTTCTCCCACTCTTTCTTCGACACCCATGAAAACCAAAGCCGCCGTCGCCTGGCAATCCGGCCAGCCGCTGAGCATCGAAACGGTCGAGCTCCAAGGCCCGAAGTTCGGCGAAGTGCTGGTCGAGCTCAAGGCCACCGGCCTCTGCCACACCGACTACTACACGCTCTCGGGCGCCGACCCCGAAGGCATCTTTCCCGCGATCCTGGGCCACGAGGGCGCGGGCATCGTGGTCGACGTGGGCCCCGGCGTGACCACGCTGAAGAAGGGCGACCACGTCATCCCGCTCTACACGCCCGAATGCCGCCAGTGCAAGTTCTGCCTGAGCCGCAAGACCAACCTGTGCCAGCGGATCCGCGGCACGCAGGGCAAGGGCCTGATGCCCGACGCCACCTCGCGCTTCAGCCTCGACGGCAAGCCCATCTTCCACTACATGGGCACCAGCACCTTCAGCAACTACACCGTCGCGCCCGAGATCTCGCTGGCCAAGATCCGCGAGGACGCGCCCTTCGACAAGGTCTGCTACATCGGCTGCGGCGTGACCACCGGCATTGGCGCGGTGCTGTTCACCGCCAAGGTCGAAGCGGGTGCGAACGTGGTGGTGTTCGGCCTGGGCGGCATCGGCCTGAACGTGATCCAGGGCGCGAAGATGGTGGGCGCCGACAAGATCATCGGCGTCGACCTGAACCCCGCGCGCGAGGCCATGGCGCGCCGGTTCGGCATGACGCATTTCCTGAACCCGAAGGAGCACGAGAACATCGTCGACGCCATCGTGCAGCTGACCGACGGCGGCGCCGACTACAGCTTCGAGTGCATCGGCAACACGAAGGTGATGCGCCAGGCGCTGGAGTGCACGCACAAGGGCTGGGGCCGCAGCATCGTCATCGGCGTGGCCGAGGCGGGCGCCGAGATCAGTACCCGGCCGTTCCAGCTGGTCACCGGCCGCAAGTGGGAAGGCTCGGCCTTCGGCGGCGCGCGCGGGCGCACCGACGTGCCGAAGATCGTCGACTGGTACATGGACGGCAAGATCAACATCGACGACCTGATCACCCACACCATGCCGCTCGAGGACATCAACAAGGGCTTCGAGCTGATGAAGCGCGGCGAGTCGATCCGGGGCGTGGTCCTCTACTGAAGCCCCGGGCCCTCCCTTTTCCCACAGCCTTCGTGCCGCGCCGCCCGGCCGCGGCCCGCGCTCATTTTTCCGCTGTTTTTTTCCAACCCCTGACCTCAACGAAAGAGAGAAGACTCCGTGCCCAAGCTCTACGACTGCGACATCTCCGGCAGCTGCTACAAGATCCGGCTGTTTCTGAACATCCTCGGCGTCTCCTACGACGCGGTGCCCGTGGACTTCGTCCACAAGGAGCACAAGACCGCGCCCTACCTGGCGCTCAACCCCTTCGGCGAGATCCCGATCTTCGAGGACGGCGAGCTGCGCCTGCGCGACGCACAGGCCATCCTGATCTACCTGGCGCGCAAGTACGACACCTCGGGCAACTGGTTCCCCGAGGACGCGAAGTCGCAAGGCCAGATCGCGCAGTGGCTGTCGACCGGCGGCGGCGAGATCATGAACGCCGCGGGCGCGCGGCTGGTGAAGGTGCTGAACTACCCGCTCGACCTCGAGAAGCTGCACGCCGGCGCCAAGCGTGTGTTCGGCATCATGGACGCCCACCTGGCCGACCGCGAATTCCTCGAGCTCGGCCACCCGACCATCGCCGACATCGCCTGCTTCCCCTACACCGCGCTGGCCGGCGAGGGCGGCATCGACCTCGCGCCGTACCCGAACGTGCTGGCATGGATCGAGCGCATGAAGGGCCTCGAGGGCTTCATCCCGATGCCGGGCATCGCAGCCAAAGCCTGAAGCAAGCCCGCTAGCCGCCCGCGCCCTGTGCCTGTGCCGCCGCGCGCAGGCACTGGACCAGCATGCCGGCCGCGGGCGACAGCCGCGCACCGCGCCGCGTGACGATGCCGTAGGCCTCGTGGCGCGAACGGATCTGCAGCGGCAGCCGCCGTGCGATGTGGTGTTCCTCGCAGAAGTCCATGGTCGCGGCGGCCATCAGCGCCACCGCCTGCGGGTCTTCCTTGAGCAGCAGCATGGTGGCCAGCGAGGAGGCGGTCTCGATCGGGTAGGGCGGCAGCGGCAGCCCGGCCTCGAGGAACTCGCGCTCCAGCAACTGGCGTAGCGGCATGTTGCCCGGATAGAGGATCCACCGGCTCTTGGCCAGCTGCGAGAGGCTCACGCGGCGCGCGTTCGCGAGCGCGTGCTGCGGCCCGACCGCCACCGCCACCGCCTCGTCCAATAACGGTTCGTAATCGAACTGCTCGGCCTGGCTCGACACCGTGGTGCGGCAGATCGCCAGGTCGAGCCGGCCTTCGTTGAGCTGGTTGAGCAGCTCGATGCTGATGTTCTCGCGCACGTCG
This sequence comes from Variovorax sp. UMC13, assembly GCF_014170375.1. Classification (GTDB taxonomy): domain Bacteria; phylum Pseudomonadota; class Gammaproteobacteria; order Burkholderiales; family Burkholderiaceae_C; genus Variovorax. The sequence continues at coordinate 295,921 of NZ_LZZW01000023.1, forward strand.
ATCGACAGCGCGGGCTGCAGCCGGCGCAGCTCGGACAGCGCGCCGATCAGCACCGAATGCAGCGCCCCCGTGATCGATCCCACCGCGACGCGCCCGCCGCCGCCGCGCAGCACGCCGTCGATCTCCTCGCGCAGGTGGCCGAGGTCGGCGTCGATCAGGCGCGCATAGCGCAGGATGCACAGCCCCAGTTCGTTGGGGTGCACGCCCTTGGGCGTGCGCACGAACAGCTCGGTGCCGAAGGTCAGCTCGATCTCGCGCAGCGCCTTGGTCAGGCCGGGCTGGGTCAGGCCCAGCCGGTCGGCCGCCTTGTGCAGCGAGCCGCATTCCTCCAGGGCGATCAGCAGCGACAGCTGGCGAAAGCGCAGGCGGGAGGAGATCGAGGAAAGGCTGGGAACCATTGGGGGGATCACTCAAAGTTATTGCCGGATCAACAGCTCTCACTATGCAGCAAGGGCCGGCCCTTTGAGAATCCGCGGCACCAAGGAGACCTGAAATGAAGTTGCTGCGCTACGGCCCCCCCGGCCAAGAGAAACCCGGCCTGCTCGATGCGGCCGGCACCCTGCGGGACCTGTCCGCCCACATCGCCGACGTCGACGGCCGCGTGCTCGACGCCGCCACGCTGGCCCGGCTGCGGGCCCTCGACCCCGCCACCTTGCCGGCCGTCGACGGTTCGCCGCGCCTCGGCGCCTGCGTGGCGAACATCGGCAAGTTCATCTGCATCGGCCTGAACTATGCCGACCACGCGGCCGAATCCGGCATGGCCGTGCCGGCCGAACCGGTGGTCTTCGGCAAGTGGACCTCGGCCGTGGTCGGCCCCAACGACGATGTGAAGATCCCGCGCGGATCGGAGAAGACCGACTGGGAGGTCGAGCTCGGCGTGGTGATCGGCAAGGCCGCAAGCTATGTGGAGGAAGCCGATGCGCTGGACCACGTGGCCGGCTACTGCGTGATCAACGACGTGTCCGAGCGCAACTACCAGCTCGAGCGCGGCGGCACCTGGGACAAGGGCAAGGGCTGCGACACCTTCGGCCCCACCGGCCCCTGGCTGGTCACGGCCGACGAGGTGCCCGATCCGCATGCGCTGGGCCTGTGGCTGGAGGTGGACGGCCACCGCTACCAGAACGGCAACACGCGCACCATGATCTTCCGCGTGCCGCAGCTGATCGCCTACCTGAGCCGCTTCATGACGTTGCAGCCCGGCGACGTGATCTCCACCGGCACGCCGCCCGGCGTCGGGATGGGCTGCAAGCCGGCGCCGGTCTACCTGCGCCCCGGCCAGACCATGCGCCTGGGCATCGACGGCCTGGGCGAGCAGCAGCAGCGCACGGTCGCGGCCTGAAGGAGCAACGCACATGATCCAGTACGACTTCGACGGCGGCACCGCCGTCATCACCGGTGGCGCGCAGGGCATCGGCTTCGCGGTGGCGCAGCGCCTGCTCGGTGGTGGCGCGCGCGTTTCGCTGTGGGATGCGGACCCCGCGGCGCTGGCCGCCGCGCAGGAGGCGTTGGCGGGCCGGGCCGTGCACACGGTGCAGGTGGACGTGACCGACCTGGCACAGGTCGAGGCGGCCGTCGCGCAGACCGAATCGGCCTGTGGCCCGATCGCCATGCTGGTGCACAGCGCGGGCATCGCGGGCGCCAATGCCCCGGTGGCCGACTACTCGCCGGCCGAATGGCACCGCGTGGTGGACGTGAACCTCCACGGCGCCTTCCACGTCAACCGCGCCGTGGTGGCCGGCATGATCGCGCGCAACTACGGCCGCATCGTGAACATCGCCTCGATCGCGGGCAAGGAAGGCAACCCCAACGCGGGCGCCTACAGCGCCTCGAAGGCCGGCGTGATCGCGCTGACCAAGAGCCTGGGCAAGGAAACGGCTGCCAAGAACATCGCGGTCAACGCGATCACCCCGGCTGCGGCGCGCACGCGCATCTTCGACCAGATGTCGCAGCAGCACATCGACTACATGCTGTCGAAGATCCCGCGCGGTCGCTTCCTCGAGGTGGAGGAGGTCGCGGCCATGGTGGCGTGGCTGGTGTCGGAGGACAACTCCTTCACCACCGGCGCGGTGTTCGACCTCTCCGGCGGTCGCGCGACCTACTGAGACTCCTTTCCTTCAAGAACTACAGAGACAAAGCATGAAATTCACCCGACGCGACGTGATCGCCTCCGCCTGCGCGCTGGCCGCCACCGGCTTCGGCGCCGCCGCCCAGGCCGCCAGCGACTACCCCGCCAAGACCATCGAGCTGATCGTGCCGGTGGCCGCCGGCGGCGGCACCGACCTGGTGGGCCGCGCCTTCGCCGAGGCCTCGAAGAAGTACCTGCCGCAGCAGCCCATGGTGGTGATCAACAAGCCCGGCGCCAGCGGTGCGATCGGCACCGCCGAGCTGATCAATGCCAAGCCCGACGGCTACAAGATCGGCATCATCATCTGCGAGGTCACGATCATCCCGAACCTGGGGATCACCAAGTACACGGCGGCCGACCTGCGCCCGATCGCGCGGCTCAACGCCGACCCCTCGGCCGTGACGGTGCGCGCCGATGCGCCCTGGCAGACCATCGACGAGTTCCTCGCCGACGCGCGCAAGCGCAAGGACCCGATGCCCATCGGCAACGCGGGCATGGGCTCGATCTGGCACATGGCGGCGGCGGCCTTCGCCGAGAAGACCAGCGTGAAGGTGAACCACGTGCCCGTCCTGGGCGCGGCGCCGGCGGTGGTGGCGCTGCTGGGCGGCCACGTCGATGCGATCACCGTGAGCCCGGGCGAGGTGGCGCAGCATGTGGCGGCGGGCAAGCTGCGCACGCTGGCCGTGATGTCCGACCAGCGCGTGGGCGGCATCTTCGAGAAGGTGCCCACGCTCAAGGAGCGCGGCGTCGACCTGACGGTGGGCGTGTGGCGCGGCCTGGCCGTGCCCAAGGCCACGCCGGCCGACATCGTGCAGACGCTCAGCGAGGTGGCGCGCAAGGCGGCCGACGATGCGGTGTTCCGCGATGCATTGAGCAAGGCCAGCCTGGGCTGGGCCTATGCGGACGCTGCGGCCTTCCAGACCGTGATCGACAAGGACCGCGCCTTCTACGCCGCGCTGGTGCCCAAGCTCGAACTGAACAAGCCCTGAGCGGCGCCAGCGCCCTCAGCTCGCGCGCGTGCCCACGCCCCAGTAGAAGGTGGGCCGGGTGCCGTTGAGCGCGTGGTCGCCGATCACGCGCGACTTGTAGATCACCGGGTTGTGCGAGGCCAGCGTGCGCGCGTTGCGCCAGTGGCGGTCGAGCCGGCGGTCTTCCTGCAGCGCGCTCGCGCCGCCCACGTCGAACAGCCGGGTGGCGGCGCCGAGCACGGCCTCGGTCACCGCGACCTGGGCCTTGCCCGCGCGCAGCTCCACGTCGACCAGCAGGTCCTCGGGCAGCGGCTCGCCGCGCAGGCGCACCTGGTCCAGCTGGTCCAGGCCGCGCGCCACCTCGCGCGCCGCCAGCGTGGCGACGAAGGCCGTGCTCGCGAGCTGGCCGATCACCTGCTGCACCAGCGGGTCCTCGCGCGGCACCGCGCCGCTGCCGTGGCTGAACACGCGCTTGCGCGGCTGCACGAAGGCCACCGCATCGCGCTCGATGGCGCGCGCGATGCCGGCCAGCGTCGCGATATGGAACAGCTGGAACACCGCGGTCATCAGCGTGGCGCCGCTGCGCGAGAAGTCGACGATGTGCGCGGCATCGACGGGCACGCGCTCGAAGCGGGTGGTGCCCGAGGCGGTCAGGCGCTGGCCGAAGCCGTTCCAGTCGTCCAGGCGCGTCACGCCGGGGGCGTCGGTGCGCACCAGGGCCAGGGTGCGCCACAGGGCGGGGTCGGTGTCCTCGCGCTGCACCGTGACCGCGACCCAGTCGGCATACAGCGTGCCGGTGCTGTAGAACTTCTCGCCGCTCAGCAGCCAGCCGCCGTGCTCCTGGAACACGCGGGTCTGCAGCTGGCCCAGCGCGCCGTCGCCGGCCTCGGTGGTGGCGTTGCCGAAGATCGCGCCATCGGCCACGAGGCGCAGCCAGCGCGCGCGCTGTTCGGGCGCGAACTCCACCAGCACGCGCTCGACGAAGCCGAAGTGCGCGCGCAACGCCTGCGGCAGGTTGGAGTCGGCCTCGGCCAGCTCGATGATCAGTTCGTAGAGCTGCTCGGGCGTGGCGCCGAGGCCGCCGTGCTCGGCGGGCACGCGCAGCGCGCCGAAGCCGGCCTCGCGCAGCCAGCCGACGGCGTCGTAGGCCAGCGCGCGTTGGTGTTCACGGCGGGCGGCGTGCCCGAGCAGCTCTACGAACTGATCATCGAGCTGGCCGAGGCCGACTCCAACCTGCCGCAGGCGTTGCGCGCGCACTTCGGCTTCGTCGAGCGCGTGCTGGTGGAGTTCGCGCCCGAACAGCGCGCGCGCTGGCTGCGCCTCGTGGCCGATGGCGCGATCTTCGGCAACGCCACCACCGAGGCC
>NZ_LZZW01000024.1 GCF_014170375.1 Variovorax sp. UMC13
CACCCCCACCACACGCAGCCAAAGCCGCAATCAGCGCAGCGCAGCCCAGCGCGCGTCCCCACGATCTCGACGAACTCATCTTCAGCAACCTTTTTTTCATGTCGTTATGACCGCCAGGACAGCACGGCTGCCTGCGGCGGCCGCGAATCTTAGTGAGCGCACATGAAAGTAAGAAGATGTTTATTGCAATGGATTTTGCTGGGCCATAGCTTTGCCGGATGAGTCTGCGTCGGACACCGCGGTCCACGCTTCAACCCTGGGCATCTTCCATCTCGAAGGCCGGCACCCACCGGCCATCGACGTCGGTAAAGCCGTACGCGGTCGCGAGGTCGGCCACGCGCAGCACCTGGCCGGTGCGGGCGATCACCGCCGGGTCGGCCGCCAGTGCGGCCACGGCGCGGCCCAGGTAGCGGGGCGACTCGGTGCGCGCCAGCGCGGGCCGCTCGGTCCAGTGCGCCTCGTCGGTCTGGTGACCGGCCAACACGAACTCGGTGCGCATCCAGCCCGGCGACACGGCCAGCGAGGTGACCTGGTGCGCGCGCAGCTCCTGCGCCATGCCGAAAGCCAGTCGGGTCATCGCGGCCTTGGCCAGGTCGTAGTACAGGTTGCCGGCGATGTAGTGGCCGCGGTCCCAGAAGGTGGTGGTCACGATCAGGCCGCCGCGCTGCGCCACCATCCGTGGCGCCGCATGGCGGCTGGCCAGCAGGTGGTGGCGCACACCGTGCTCGAACATCGACTCCCAGCTCGACGACAGCGGCCGGGTCCAGAACGGCGCATCGAACACGCCGTCGAAGCTCTGGTGCCCGCCCCAGGCGTTGTTCACCAGCAGGTCGAGCCGGCTCTGCTCGCGCTGCACCCGCTCGAACAGCGCCGCCACCTCGTCGTCCCGGCCGTGGTCGCAGGCCACGGCGATGCCTCGCCCGCCCGCTTGCGCGACCTCCTCGGCGGTCGCGTCGATGCTGCCCGGCAGCGTCGCCAGTTGCGACGGCGCGAGCAGCTGTTCGTAGCCGGCGGCCGGCCGCTCGCGCGTGCTGCGGCCGGTGACATAGACCGTGGCGCCGGCCGCGCCCAGTTCGATCGCGATGCCGCGCCCGGCGCCGCGGCTGGCGCCGGTGACCACGGCCACGCGGCCGGCCAGGGGACGATGGGAGGGGGCATGGGGTTCCTTCGCAGCGGTCAGCCGGATCGAAACAGGTCTGGGGCCCGTGCGCAACCCGGAAATTCCAATGGTGTCTCAATTGTTAACGAGCACTCACAATGCAGCGACCATCCTGGCCGCGACACCTTGAGGAGCCCTCATGCCCGTTGACACGCAGCGCCTTCCCCTCCCCCTCACCACGACGCGCCGACCTGGAGGAAGACCGCGGGCCACGGTGGCCGCCGCACTGGCCGCCCTCACGGGACTGGCCGGCGGCACGGCCGAAGCCGCCTGCGGTCCCACGCTCTTCCCCGGCACCGGCGACAGCGTGGTCTGCCAGGGCAGCACCACCGGCGCGACCAACGTGCAGGCCGCGCCGGGCAGCACCGAGGTCACGATCACCGTCGACACCGGCGCCTCGCTGAGCACCAACGCCACCCAGGCGCTGGTGGTGGGCGACCGCAGCCGCATCACCAACAACGGCAGCATCACGGTCTCGGGCGGCGCGGGCGCCGCGCGGGCCGCCATGGCCGCGACCGGTGACGACAACGTGCTCACGAACAACGGCAGCATCCGCACCACCAGCGGCGGCACCGCGGGCATGGCCACGCCCTCGGGCAGCAGCACGCGCAGCACGCTGACCAACACCGGCAGCATCGCGACCACCGGCGGCAGCTCGCACGGCATCTTCACCTTCGGTCCGGGCAACACCGTGAGCAACAGCGGCAGCATCACGGTCAGCGGTACCGCCTCCAAGGGCGTGTACCTGCAGGGCGGCAACGGGGTGGCCAACGTATTGGTCAACACCGGCACCATTCGAGCCCTGGGCGCCAACACCTCGGCCACCGCGGGCTTCGCCGACGCGGTGCATGCCAACACCGTGGGCGCCGCCAGCTTCTTCTCGCGGGTGGAGAACCGCGCGGGCGGCGTGATCTCGAGCGCGAGTTCCTACGGCTACCGCGGGCAGAACGGCAACGACGTGCTGGTCAACGCCGGCCTGATCGAAGGCGCCGGCGGCGCGGCGCAGGACGGCGCGATCTTCATGGGCCCGCTGGGCACGGGCACGCTGATCCTGCAGACCGGCTCGGCGATCCGCGGCGCGGCCGACGGCGGCGGCGCGCGCAGCGACACCTTCCTCGAAGGCAGCGGCACGGTCGACAACACCTTCCGCAACTTCCAGAACCTCACGATGCGTGGCAGCGACTGGCGCTGGAGCACCGACGCCAGCTTCGCCAACAGCATCCGCGTCGAGAGCGGCCGCTTCGAAGTGACCGGCACACTGAGCAGCCCCGGCATCACCGTGCTGCCCGGCACGGTGGTCGCGGGCACCGGCACCTTCGCGGACAACGTGAGCAACCAGGGCAGCTGGCAGCCCGGGCCCGGCGCGGGCAACGGCTACGGCGCACTCACGGTGCGTGGCAACTACGTGGGCAGCGGCGCGCTGCTGCAGGTCCACAGCGTGCTCGGCAGTGACGGCTCGCCGGCCGACCGGCTGGTGATCGACGGCGGCACGGCCTCGGGCGACACGCGCATCCAGGTCCTCAACCGCGGCGGCGCCGGCGCGGCGACCGTGGCCGACGGCATCGTGCTGGTGCAGGCCGTCAACGGCGCGCGCACCACCGCGAATGCCTTCGCGCTCGCGCAGCCGGTCGAGGCCGGCGCCTATGCCTACCGCCTGTTCCGTGGCGGCGCCAGCGCTTCGACCGGCGACGCCGCGCAGAGCTGGTATCTGCGCACCAACGCACTGGCCGTGGGCGGCACCGTGGTCGGCTCGCCCGAGGAAGCCGCGACCGTGATCGCCGAGGCCGCCGCCGCCAATCCCGCCGCGCCGCCGCTGTCGGTGGCACCCGTCACGCTGTACCGGCCCGAGGTCGCGCTCTACAGCACGATCCCGATCGTCGTGCGCCAGCTCGGCATCGCGCAGCTCGGCAGCTTCAACGAGCGCCAGGGCGACACCGGCCTGCTGCTGCGCGACGCCAACGCGCCCGCCTCCTGGGCCCGCGTCTTCGGGCAGCGCACGAAGCAACAGCTCGATGGCGACACGCGCCCGCAGTTCGACGGTACGCTGAGCGGGCTGCAGCTCGGGCACGACCTGCTCTCGCGCCGCGGCGACGGCGGCAGCAGCGACCGCGCCGGGCTGATGGCCGGCTACACCCGCGGCAGCGGCGACGCGAGCGGCATGGCCGACGGCGCGACCAAGACCAAGGTCGGCCAGCTGGTGGTCGAGGGCTACAGCCTGGGCGCCTACTGGACCCACATCGGCGCCACGGGCTGGTACAGCGATGCGGTGCTCATGGGCACGCGCTACAAGGCCGATGCGCTGTCGACGCTGGGCCGGGGCGGCAAGCCACGCGGCGACCTGTTCACCGCCTCGATCGAGGCCGGCTATCCGGTGGCGCTGGGCGGCAGCGCGGTGCTCGAACCGCAGGCCCAGCTCATCTGGCAGCGCAGTTCGCTCGACGACATCGACGACGGCATCGCCACCGTCCGCTTCGACCACGACAACGCGGTGATGGCGCGGCTGGGCGCGCGGCTGCATGGCACGGTCGGCGCCACCGGCAGCTGGAAGCCCTACCTCAAGCTCAACCTGTGGCATACGCTGCGCGGCAGCACCGACGCGGTGTTCGGCGCCGGCGACACGGTACGGACGCAGCGCAACGCCAGCGCGCTCGAGCTGGGCGCGGGCATCACGGGCCAGGTCGGCAGCGCGGTCTCGCTGTACGCCGGCCTGTCGGCCACGCGCGCGCTGGGCGCCACGGAACTGCGCAGCGTGCAGGGCCAGCTGGGGCTTCGGGTCCACTGGTAGGGACGCCCGGGCGCCGCGATTGTTGGCGCCGGGGAAACACACTGGGGCCGTCCGGTGGCTTGGTCTGAAGCGCCGCGGTGCCCACACTCCAGGGTTTGCACATACGCCCCTCGGAGCCCCTCCCCGTGTCCCCTTCCTGCACCACCTGCGACGACAGCGTCGCCACCCCGGCGCTCGCGCCCGCCGCCGCGGCGCCCCGCTCGGCCTGGCTCGCGGTCGGCTCGATCGCCGTGGGCACCTTCGTGATGGTCACGACCGAGTTCCTGCCGGTCGGCCTGCTCACCGACATCGCGCGTGGCCTGAACGTGTCCGACGGCACCGCGGGCCTGATGGTCACGATGCCGGGCGTGCTGGCCGCCTTCGCCGCGCCGGCGCTGACCGTGGCCGCGGGCCGGCTCGACCGGCGCACCGTGGTGCTGGCGCTGACGGCGCTGCTGCTGGTGTCGAACCTGCTGGCCGCCTTCGCGCCCAGCTTCTCGACCATGCTGGTGGCGCGCCTGCTGCTGGGCCTGTGCGTGGGCGGCTTCTGGTCCTTCGCGCCGGCCGTGGGCACGCAGCTGGTGCCGCCGGCCGACCAGCCGCGCGCGATGTCGATGATCCTGGCCGGCATCTCGGTGGGCACAGTGCTCGGCGTGCCGGCCGGCGCGCTGCTGGGCAGCATCGCGGGCTGGCGCTCGGCCTTCGCGGCCTCGGCGCTGCTGACCGCGGTGGTGCTGGCGGTGCAGCTGTGGCTGCTGCCCGCGCTGCCGGCGCTGCGCGCCATCCGGCCGCGCGACCTGCTCACGCCGCTGACGCGCCGCCTGGCGGCCGTCGGCCTGGCCGCGGTGGTGCTGATGGTGGCCGGGCACTTCGCGGCCTACACCTACCTCAAGCCGCTGCTGCAACAGATCTTCGGCCTCTCGCCGGCACTGGTCACGGCCCTGCTGCTGGTCTACGGCGCGGCGGGCTTCGTGGGCAACTTCATCGGCGGGCGCATCGTGGCGCGCAGCCCGCTGACGGCGGTGATGGCCACCGCCCTGCTGCTGGCAGCTTCGCTGGCCGTCTCGACATTGATCGGCGCGGGCGTGGCCGCGGGTGCGGTGGTGGTGCTGGCCTGGGGCGTGGCCTTCGGCATGGTGCCGGTCTCGGCTACGGGCTGGATGCTCAAGGCGCTGCCCGAGGCGCCGGAAGCAGGCCAGGCCATGCTGGTCACGGCCTTCCAGGTCGCGATCGCCTCGGGCGCGCTGCTGGGCGGCCTGGCGGTCGACGGCCGGGGCATCGCGAGCGCGATGCTGCTGGGCAGCGTGCTGGTGCTCGCAGCCGCCGCGGTGGCGGCCGTGCTGGGGCGCGCGCCGCGCGCCGCCGCGCTCAGCGCCCCTTGACCGAGATCAGCTCGACCTCGAAGTTGAGCGTGGCGTTGGGCGGGATCACGCCGCCCGCGCCGCGCGCACCGTAGGCGATGGCCGGCGGGCACACCAGCTTGGCCTTGCCGCCGGGCTTCATCTTCTGCACGCCTTCGGTCCAGCAGGCGATCACGCCCGACAGCGGAAACTCGATCGGCTCGCCGCGCTTGTAGGAGCTGTCGAACTCCTTGCCGCTGTCGGGGAAGGTGCCGCGGTAGTGCACCTTGACGGTGTCGCTGGCCGTGGGCGAGGCGCCGGTGCCGTCCTTGAGCGACTGGTAGATCAGGCCGCTGGGCGTGGTGACCGGCGCGCTCTGGGCGAAGGCGGCCGAGGAAAGGCACAGGAGGGAAGCACACAGCAGAAATCGCACGGGGTTGTCCTTGGAGGGATGAAAGCCCCATTATTGCGGGCTGGCGTTGCGCCACCACAGGCAGGCGCGGCGGCGGCTGACAGGGCCGGCGCCCGGCAGCGTGTCTAGTCGAGGCTTGGATCAATTTCTGGAGAACCCGATGAAGAAAATGCTGTTCGTGCTCGCTGCCTCCCTCACCGTTTTGACCGCCGGCGCACAGGTCGGCAAGGCCGCCTCGGAAGCCACCGACGCCGCCAAGCACAAGATCGACGAGAAGCGCGCCGACAACGAGGCCAAGAAGAGCGGACCGGTGGGCAAGGCGGTCAACAACGTCAAGTCGGGCTACCACAAGAACCGTTCGCAGAACTCCGCCGACAAGGCCAAGAAGGCCTTGAAGGACGCGGGCTGATCCTTCCCCTTCCCCAGCAGGCACGTCCTTGAAGCGACCGCGGCTCTGGCCCCTGGCCCGGTGGTCGAGGGTCGGTTGCGCGCTGCTCCTGGGCGCGGCACTGGCGGGATGCAGCGCCGTCAAGCTGGCCTACAACAACCTGCCTGAACTTGGCTACTGGTGGCTCGACGGCTATGTGGACTTCAACAGCGGCCAGACGCCCAGGGTGCGCGAACAACTCGCGGCGCTGCTGGAAAGCCATCGGCGCAACGAGCTGCCGAAGTTCCAGTCGCTGCTCGAGAAGGCCGCGGCCCAGGCACCGACCGACGTGACGGCCTCGGAAGTCTGCGCGGTCGGCGACGAGGTCCGGGATCGCCTGCTCGCCACGGCACTCGAGGCCTCGCAAGCTGGCGCCGAACTGGTGGCCAGTCTCGACGAGACGCAGCTGCGCCAGGTCGAGCGCAAGTACGCGAAGAACAATGCGACCTATGCACGCGACTGGCTGGAACGCAGCGTGGCGCAGCAGCACCAGAAGCGCTACCAGGACTTCCTCGACCGCAGCGAGGATTTCTACGGTTCGCTCGACAGCGCCCAGCGCCAGTGGCTGCGCGAAGCGGTGGACCGCTCGATCTTCGACCCGCGCCGCGTCGACGCCGAGCGGCGCCAGCGGCAGCAGGAGTCGCTGGCGCTGCTGCGGCGCTTCAGCCGGCAGGCGGCGCCGGTGCCCGAGGTGCGCGCCGCCATCGACGCCTACGCGCAACGCGTCGCGCATCCGCCGGCCGGGCCGTGGCAGGCCTACCAGCAGGCCCTGCTGCAGGAAAGCTGCGCCAACATCGCGGCGCTGCACCAGCTCACGCGCCCGGACCAGCGCGAACGCGCCGCACGCCGGCTGATGGGCTACGCACGGGATGTGCGCGAGCTGATCGCCACGCCGCGTGCCACCCCGTCGCGCCTGCCGTCGGAACAGCTCGCGCCCTGAGGCCGCCTCAGTGGCCGTTGGCGGCGGACTCGTCGCGCGCGGGGTCCGCGTGCGTGCCGAAGCCGCCGCCCATGCCGCCACCGCCCTGCCCACCGCCCCCTTTGGCTGCGCCCTTCGCCGCGCCGCCAGCCCCGGCCCGCCCGCTGCCGCCACTGACGCGCAGCGGCCCCTGCTTGGGAATGGCCAGCGAGGCCGGGATGACCTCGAGGTCGAGCACGTCGCGGATGAAGCCGCGCAGGGACGCGACCAGCGCGGCGGTCTCGATCGGCCGGCCCGCCACCATGTCGTTGGCTGCCTCGGCGGCCATGCGCACCTGTTCGTGCGTGCCCAGCAGGATCACGTCGGAGAGCGCCGCCTCGACCGCGTCGCGCACCCGGCGACGGCGGTCCGAGCCGGTGTCCTCGCGCACCGTCGGCGCCACGGCCGTCACGCCCTCCGCGGCATCGAGCGCCGCCTGCGCGGCACCGGCGCGCGCACGCAGTTCGCGCAGATGACTCGGGTCGACCGCCAGGTCGCCGGTGAACGAGCCGCCCAGCGTCTTGTAGGCCGCGATCAGCGTCTTGAGCCGCTCGTTGATCTGGCGGTTCTGCCGCTCGCGCCGCTGCTGCACGCTGTGCATCACGACCAGGCGGATGCCGACCGCGATCAGCGACACCAGCACCAGGCCGAGCAGCGTGGAGAGCAGGCCTTGCCAGGAGCTGAAGTCGAGGGCGTTGCGCATGGTGTCGGGTGGAGGCGAGTGGACGGTCCTCGAGGGTAGACCTAAAAGGGGCCTCCACGCTGCCTATGATGGGCGATCAAACGACGGAGACACCCATGACATCACGCTACCCGCTGGCCGAACTGAAGGACCTGCCCGAGGACATCCGCACCGCCGTGCTCGCGGTCCAGGAGAAGGCCGGCTTCGTGCCCAACGTGTTCCTCGCGCTCGCGCGCCGACCGGCCGAATGGCGCGCCTTCTTCGCCTACCACGACGCGCTGATGCTCAAGGAGGAAGGCTCGCTGACCAAGGGCGACCGCGAGATGATCGTCACCACCACCAGCGCGGCCAACCAGTGCCTCTACTGCGTGGTGGCGCACGGCGCGCTGCTGCGCATCTACGAGAAGAAGCCGCTGGTGGCGGACCAGGTGGCGGTGAACTACCGCAAGGCCGACATCACGCCGCGCCAGCGCGCGATGCTCGACTTCGCGATGAAGGTCTGCGACCGCTCGCACGAGGTCGACGACGCGGACTTCGCCGCGCTGCATGCGCACGGCTTCGACGACGAGGACATCTGGGACATCGGCGCGATCACGGCCTTCTTCGGGCTGTCGAACCGGATGGCGAGCTTCACCGGGATGCAGCCGAATCCAGAATTCTTCCTGATGGGCCGCCTGCCAAGAGAAAAGAAATAGCCAGCGCGACTCAGGCCCCGGCGCCCTTGCAGCGTGCAAAGGCGTCGAGCGTGGGCTGGTAGGTCGGCGTCCTGAGGTCGAGCACGCCCAGCAGCGTGTGGTACAGGTTGTCGTGCGTGAGCTCCGCATCGCGGTCGTTGCGCAGGCAGGCGGTCGACAGGTGTTCACGCGCCTTCAGGCCCTCCCCGATCCACGCGACCATGGGCACGTGCTTCTGCACTTCGGGTGCGATGTTGTAGGGCAGGCCGTGCAGGAACAAGCCGTATTCGCCCAGCGACTCGCCATGGTCGCTCATGTAGAGCAGGCCGGTGTCGAAGTTTGGCGACTGGCTCTTGAGCCAGTCGATGGTGCGGGCCAGGAAGCGGTCGGTGTGGGCGATCGAGTTGTCGTAGGCGTTCATGAGCTCGCCATGGCTGCAGTCGGCCAGCACGTTGGTCTTGCACTCGGGCACGAAGCGCTTGGTCTCGGCCGACGAGCGCTTCGCATAGGACGGGCCGTGGCTGCCCATCTGGTGCAGCACCAGCAGCACGCCGCGCTGGCGCCGCTCGGCCGGCAGCGCCGCGATGCGCTGGTCGATGTTCTTGAGCATCACGTCGTCGAGGCACTCGTCGCCGTCGCAGAGCTTGCCCTTCGCTTCGGCGGACAGGCCAACGGCGGCCGAGGTGTGGGGCACGCGGTCGCACACGCCCTTGCAACCGGCCTGGTTGTCGATCCACAGCACAGCCAGGCCCGCGGCCTGCGCCACATCGAGCAGGTTCTCGTAGTCGTCCTTGCGGCCCTCGTAGCCCTTCTTGCCCAGCGAGGAGAACATGCAGGGCACCGAGGCCAGCGTGTTGGTGCCGCAGGAGTGCACGTTGCGCCAGCTCAGCACCTCGCGCGCCGCGAGTGCGGGCGTGGTGTCGCGTGCGTAGCCGTTGAGCGCGAAGTGATCGGAGCGCGCCGTCTCGCCCACCACCATCACGAACAGCGGCGGCCTGGCCTGCGCCGCGTAGCTCGGGCCCAGCGCCGCGCCGGCCGTGATGGGGATCAGCTTGCGGCTGCGCTTGAACAGCGGCCGGATGGCGGCCGTGCCGGCCGAGTAGACCGTGGCCAGCGGGTTCATCATGTAGCGCAGCGTGACGTGGTTGCGCATGAGCGGCGCGACTTCGCGCGACATCGCGGCCGTGGCGGCGATGCCCACCGCCAGCGTCGCGACCAACAGCGCGCCATTGCGCCAGATCTGGCTCCAGGTCCGCATCGGCAGCACGCGCACGCGCAGCAGCCACCAGGCGGGCAGCGCCGTCACCAGCAGCACGTTGAACAGCAGGCGCCAGCTCAGCAGGTCGCGCGTCTCGTGCATGTCGGTCTGCAGCGCGTTGGCGGCCATGGTGGGGTCGATCACCACGCGGTAGGTCAGCATGTAGTGCTGGGCCACGGCCGCGATCAGCACGACGAAGAACCACAGCGGCTTCATCCAGCGCGACCAGGCGGTGAGCGACAGCAGCGCCACGGTGCCGAAGCCGATCATCACGGCCATCGCGCCGACCGAACGCATGTAGACGCTGGGCGCGCCGCCGATGCGCGCGAGTTCCAGCCACAGCGCCCAGTTGGCCGCCAGCAGCAGGTAGAGCGAAAGACCGATCACCACCGCCTGCGCGGAGCGCGGTCGCGCCATCCAGGCATCGAGGGCCAGCAGCCAGGCGGGACGAGGGAGCGACAAGGCGGTCAGCGCGCGCGGCGGTGCGAGGGGCTCGAGTGGCAACGATGCCGTTGGAAGGGAAGCAGTCATCAACCGATGGTGAGAGGCAGGACTGAAACCTGCCTGAACGCCTCGTTCAGCATTCATTCAGCTTGGGCGCCACGGCGCGGGTGCGCCGAAGGCTGTGCGCGAGCAGGTCCCCGAGCCAGCCGACCGACCAGCAGAACCATGCGCTCCACAGCGTGTGGCTCATGTAATGCGCACCGCGCCACTGCTGCGCCAAGCCCAGCGCCAGCCCCAGGACCAGCGCGGCCGCGAGCCAGGAGGCGGCGGCGCGCGGCATGCGCCGCCGCAGCACGAACCAGCCGCCCACATAGGCGAAGGCCGCGGAGGCATGGCCCGCGGGAAAGCAACCGCCCGGACCGCCGTCGTGCACGCCCCAAGCCCAGTGAGAGACATAGGCCGCCGTGCCGCCGAACTCGCGCAGGTCCCAGGGGCAGCTGGAATGGCTGCCGCGCTTGACCAGCGACACGGCGATCACCGAGGCCAGCACGGTCAGCGCGAGCTGCACGCGCTCGGACCGCGCCAGGCGGCGCAGCAGGCCTAAGGGCCATCGGATGGCGGCCAGCAGGCCGGCCACGCACAGCCAGCTCAGCAGCCGCGGCGCCTCATGAAAGACGTTGATGAAGACCGGATCGTCGCGCAGTGCGAAGCCGTGCGCACCGCCGGCCCAGCGGGCCAGCGTGAGGTCGAGCCCGCTCGCGTCCCAGAGCAGCAGCGCGAGCAGGCCGGCGAGCGTGACGATGAGGACCCTGGACCTGCCGATCGAAGTGGCACCGAAGTCGAAGGAGGATGTGACGGGAATGTGGGAACTGAAGAACATGCACAACGGGCGCAAGGCCCATTCGGGAGAAGCCGGTCGACGATGGAGGCGAGCCTAGCGACGCAGGATGAACGGCGCCTGAAGCGCGCGCTTCGCTAGACTTGCGCTCTTTTGGAGGTGCCTTCCGTGCGCGTTCTGCTGGTCGAAGACGATGTCACGCTGTCCGAGGCGGTCTGCGGTTACCTGCGGGCCAAGGCCTTCGTGGTCGATGCCTGTGCCAGCCTGGCCGAGGCCTCGGCCGCGCTGCACTCGGCGCAGTACGCGGCGGTGCTGCTCGACCTGCACCTGGGCGATGGCGACGGCCTGTCGCTGCTGCCGCAGATCCGCGCCATCAAGGAGCGCCCGATCGTGATCGTGCTCACGGCGCGCGACCAGGTCTCCGACCGGATCCGGGGCCTCGATGCCGGCGCCGACGACTACCTCATCAAGCCCTACGACCCCGGCGAGCTGCTGGCCCGGCTGCGCGCCGTCGAGCGACGCCGCAGCGCGGCCAGCGCGCCGATCATCGAGCTGGGCGACCTGCAGATCGACCTGTCGCACGAGCTGGTGCGGCGCAACGGCATGCCGGTCGCGCTGACGCAGAAGGAGTGGTCGCTGCTGCGCGTGATGGCCACCCGGCCCGACCGCATCCACACGCGCGAGAACCTGCAGGACGCGCTCTACGGCTTCGACGACGAGGCCGACAGCAACACGCTCGAGGTCTTCGTCAGCCGGCTGCGCCGCAAGCTGGGCCGCAACCACATCCAGACCCTGCGCGGCCTGGGCTACCGGCTGGTCAACGCAGTCGGTGACGACGAGTGAACACCGCGCTCCCTGCCGCGTCGGCCCCGCGCCAGACCCTGGCCGGCCGCCTGATCCAGACGCTCATCCTGTGGGTCGGCGGGGTCTGGCTGCTGTGCGTGATCGGCGTGGTCTGGTATGTGGACCGCGAGATCAACTACAACTTCGACAACGAGCTGGTCGAGGTCTCGCACCGCATGTTCGACATCGCACTCGACGAGTTCGACCGTCGCGCCGGCGAAGTGCCCGACGGGAAGTTCCTCATCGCGCCGACGCCCACCTTCGCCGATGCCGCGGTGATGTTCCAGGTGGTCGACAAGAACGAGCGGGTGCTGCTGCGGTCGGCCGAAACGCCGGGCAATGTGTTCGACGTGCCGCTGGCCGCGGGCTTCTCCAACGACGAGGCCTGGCGCATCTACACGGTGCGCCATCCCAACCGCGACCTCTACCTGCAGGTGGCCGATCCGCTCGACGAGCGGCGCGTCACGCTCAACCGCACCCTGTTCGGGCTGATCATCCCGCTGGGCGCGGTGCTGCCGGTGCTGGCCTTGGTGCTGCGCAAGATCGCGCGCGAGGAACTGCAGGTGCTGCAGCGCCTGGCGGCGGAGATCGGCGAGCGCAGCGGCGCCGACCTGCGGCCGATCACCCTGCCCGGCCTGCCGCAGGAGCTGCAGTCGGTGGGCGACCATGTGAACCGGCTGCTCGATCGCCTGTCGCAATCGCTGGACGTCGAGCGCGCGCTGGCGGCCAACGCGGCCCACGAACTGCGCACGCCGCTGGCCTCGGCGCGGCTGCGGCTGCAGACGGCGCTGGAGCACGAGCTGCGGCGCGAGGACATCGAGGCCGCGCTCGATGCGCTGCGCGTGCTGAGCCAACGCACCGAGAAGCTGCTGCAGCTGTCGCGCGCCGAATCGGGTGCCTCCTTCTCGCGCGAGCGCGTCGACCTGGCGCAGCTGGCCGCGACCGTGGCGCAGGAGTTCTGGCAGGACGCGCGCGTGCTCGACCGGCTCGACCTGTCGGTGCCCGACAGCGGCGAGCCCCCCGTGGTGCTGGGCGACTTCGACGTGCTGGCGATCGCGCTGCGCAACCTGGTGGAGAACGCGCTGCGCTACGGCGGCGACGGCCCGGTGCAGCTCGCGGTCGAGGCCGACTGCTCGCTGGTGGTGCGCGACGCCGGTCCGGGCGTGAGCGAGGCCGCACTGGGCACGCTGCGCAAGCGCCATGTGCGCCACAGCGCCGAACACGCTGGCTACGGCCTGGGCCTGTCGATCGTCGCGACCATCGTGCAGAAGCACGACGCGCGCCTCGAGCTGCGCTCGCCACCCGCGGGCGCCGCCACGGGCTTCGAGGCCCGCATCGTGCTGCAGCCGGCCTGAGCCCGCGGCGCGTCGCGGCTCAGACCGTGACGATCTCGCGCAGCCAGTCGGGCAGGGTCATGGCCTTCTGCTTCGGGAAGTCGACCCAGATCGTGGTCGCGCCGCCGGCCGCGCAGACCGTCTCGGGCGCCTCGGCACGCGCCATCGTGGCCCAGCTCTCGAAGGTGGTGCGGCCCGGGTCGCTCACGTACATCTTCAGCAGCACGTCGCCCGGGTACTCGATCTGGCGGTAGAAGTTGCAGAAGGCATTGACGATCACCATGCCCTCACCCTTGGGGTCGGGCTCGAAGCCGATCGAGCGCATCCAGTCGATGCGCGCGGTCTCCATGTAGCGGAAGTAGGTGCCGTTGTTGAGGTGGCCCATGGCGTCCATGTCGCCCCAGCGGATGGGAATGGCGGTCTCGTAGACGAGCTTCTTGTGCTCGGGGATTTCAATCTTCATCGGGTAGCGCCTTGAGAAAACGGGAGGCTCGGGGCCAGGCTGCGCCCCCTTCGGAAGCGCGTTGCACATTGTCCACGCGTCCCCGCGGGGACTGCCGGTCGCGCAGGTGACGCTTACCCTGTGCAGCGCGCGCTCGGGGAGCGTGCAAGCAGCCGCATAAAATGTTGCAAGAACGTACGGCTCTGCGGTGCCGGGCCCACTCCCACCCTATCGACGAGACTTCCCACAAATGACCCACGACGAAATCCTTGCCCAGTTCGGACCCCGCGAAGCCATGGAGTACGACGTCGTCGTCGTCGGCGGCGGCCCCGCCGGACTCTCGACCGCCATCCGCCTCAAGCAACTGGCCGCGCAGAACGACAAGGAGATCTCGGTCGTGGTGCTCGAGAAGGGCTCCGAACCCGGCGCCCACATCCTGTCGGGCGCGATCATGGACCCACGCGCGCTGTCGGAACTGATCCCCGACTGGAAGGAACGCGGCGCGCCGCTGAACCAGCCGGTGACGGCCGACACCTTCCTGATGCTCAGCGAGAACGGCGCCACCCGCACGCCCAACTTCATGCTGCCGCACAACTTCCACAACGAAGGCAACTACATCGTCAGCCTCGGCAACGTGGTGAAGTGGCTGGCACAGCAGGCCGAGGAACTGGGCGTGGAGATCTTCCCCGGCTTCCCGGCCGCCGAAGTGCTCTACACCGAAGACGGCAAGGTGCGCGGCGTGGCGACCGGCAACCTCGGCATCGGCAAGGACGGCGAGCCGACCGAGAACTTCCAGCTCGGCATGGAACTGCTGGGCAAGTACACGGTGTTCGCCGAGGGCGCGCGCGGCCACCTGGGCCGCCAGCTGATCGCGAAATACAAGCTCGACGACGGCAAGGACCCGCAGAGCTACGGCATCGGCATCAAGGAGCTGTGGGAGATCGACCCCGCGCGCCACCAGCCCGGCCTGGCGATCCACACGGCCGGCTGGCCGCTGCCCTCGGACGTCTACGGCGGCTCCTTCGTCTACCACGCGGAGAACAACCAGCTGATCATCGGCTACGTGGTCGGCCTCGACTACCAGAACCCGCACCTGAGCCCCTTCGAGGAGTTCCAGCGCTTCAAGACGCACCCGCACATCCGCTGGTACTTCGAAGGCCAGGACAAGGGCCTGAAGGCGCCCAAGCGCCTGAGCTACGGCGCGCGCGCGATCACGGCCGGCGGCCTGCTCTCGCTGCCCAAGACCGTGTTCCCGGGCGGCGCGCTGGTCGGCTGCGAAGCCGGCTACCTCAACGCCAGCCGCATCAAGGGCAGCCATGCCGCGATCAAGACCGGCATGCTCGCGGCCGAAGCCGCCTTCGACGCCGTGACCGCGGGCCGCCAGCACGACGAGCTGGCCGCCTACCCGGCCGCCTTCGAGAACAGCTGGCTGCACACCGAGCTCAACAAGGCGCGCAACTTCAAGCAGTGGTTCAAGAAGGGCCTGACCGTGGGCACGGTGATGACCGGCATCGAGCAGTTCGTGCTGCGCGGCCACATCCCCTGGACCATCCACCGCACCGAGGCCGACCATGCGCGGCTCAAGCCCGCGGCCGCCTGCAAGAAGATCAGCTACGCGCGGCCCGACGGCAAGCTGACCTTCGACCGGCTCTCGAGCGTGTTCATCAGCAACACCAATCACGAAGAGAACCAGCCGGCGCACCTGACGCTCAAGGACGCGTCGGTGCCGGTGAAGGTCAACCTCGCGCAGTACGCGGGCCCAGAGGCGCGCTACTGCCCGGCCGGTGTCTACGAGTTCGTGCCCGACGAGGCCAACGCGGGCAAGGAGCGGCTGCAGATCAACGCGCAGAACTGCGTGCACTGCAAGACCTGCGACATCAAGGACCCGACGCAGAACATCGTCTGGGTCACGCCCGAAGGCGGCGGCGGCCCGAACTACGTGGGCATGTGAGCATGCGGGTCGGGGCCTTCACTTCCCGACCAGCTGCACCAGCTTCTCGGCCTCGAAGCGCTCGCTAAGCGCGGCGTCGCCGGGCACGCAGTCGGCCGCTTCGGGCTGGCGCGCCGACAACTTTTCGATCGCCTGCCAGATCAGCGCGATCTGGTGTTCCTGACCGGCCGCGCTGTCGATCAGGCCGCGCATGGCCTGCGACAGCGGATCGTCCTGTGCCGTGAGGCCATAGGCCGAGAAACCGCGCGCGGCGGTGTCGCTCACGTCGGCGCTGGCGCCACTGGTCGACACGATGATGCGCGCCGGGATGCCCACGGCCGTGGCGCCCGCGGGCACCGGCTTGGTCACGACCGCATTCGAGCCGATCTTGGCGCCGTCGCCCACGGTGAAGCCGCCCAGCACCTTGGCGCCCGCGCCCACCACCACGTCGCGGCCCAGCGTGGGATGCCGCTTGGCGCCCTTGTAGAGCGAGGTGCCGCCCAGGGTCACGCCCTGGTAGATGGTGCAGCCGTCGCCGATCTCGGCGGTCTCGCCCACCACCACGCCCATCGCATGGTCGAAGAACACCCGCTCGCCCAGCTTGGCGCCCGGATGGATCTCGATGCCCGTGACCCAGCGCGAGAACTGCGACACCCAGCGCCCGAGCCATTTGAAGCCATGGGTCCAACAGCCGTGCGCGACGCGGTGCAGCACCACGGCATGCAGGCCGGGGTACAGGGTGAGCACCTCCCAGCGCGTGCGCGCCGCGGGGTCGCGGTCGAGGATGCACTGGATGTCGGAACGCAGACGCGAAAGCATGGATCTTGTCGTGATATCGAAAGGGCCCGGGAGTCTAAGTCGCGCCGTCCTTGCGCGCGGCGGGCGGGGTCTTGGCGTCGGCCATGGCCTTGGCGATGCCGCGCAGGATGTGGATCTCCTCGGGCGTGGGCTGGGCGCGGTTGAACAGCTGCTGCAGCCGCGGCATCAGCTTCTTGGGCGCCTCGGGGTCGAGGAAGCCGATCTGCACCAGCGAGCGTTCCCAATGGTCGAGCATGCCGGCCACGGCCTTGGCATCGGCCGCCTGCGTGGGGGCGACCGACTCGGTGACCGGGAAACCGCCCAGCGCCAGCCGCCATTCGTAGGCGATCAGCTGGATCGCGGCGCCGAGGTTGAGCGAGCCGAACTTGGGATCGGCCGGGATGCTCAGCGCGACGTTGCAGCGGTAGACGTCCTCGTTGCGCATGCCGAAGCGCTCGGAACCGAACAGGAAGCCCACGTGCTGCGGCGGTTCAGCCTTGGCCAGCGGCTCGAGGTGCTCGCGCGGCGTGCGCGTGGGCGGGCCGAAGTCGCGCGGGATCATGGCGGTGGCGCACAGGTGCGTGACGCCGTCGAGCGCCTCGTCGAGCGTGTCGACGATGCGCGCGTTGGCCAGCACGTCGAGCGCGCCGCTGGCCCGCTGGATGGTCTCTTCGCGGCGCAGCACATTGGCCCAGCGCGGCGCCACCAGCACGAGGTCGTCGAAGCCCATGGTCTTCATGGCGCGCGCGGCGGCGCCCACGTTGCCGGCGTGGCTGGTCTGGATCAGGATGAAACGGGTGCGCATGGAAAACGAGGAGAAGGCGTGCGGGAGGGCCCCGATTAGAACGGAAGCGTCGCCATTCCCGCCCGCGCGGCGCCTCCCAAGGCCCGAAAAATGCACCGGATCGCGCCGGACCTGTAAAATCGCGGCCTTCCTGCGTCCCGCATCGCCCGGACGCCTCTTCAGGGCCCCTGCCCCCGCCGCTCTTCCACAATCCATGTCGTCGCCCAACCTCCATCCCATGCTCAACGTGGCCGTCAAGGCCGCACGCGCCGCCGGTGCCATCATCAACCGTGCCGCGCTCGACGTCGAAGCCGTTCGCATCTCGCAGAAGCAGGTCAACGATTTCGTGACCGAGGTGGATCACGCCGCCGAGAAGGTCATCATCGAGACCCTGCTCGCCGCGTACCCGGGCCACGGCATCCTCGCGGAAGAGTCGGGCAGCGAATACGGCGCCAAGGATTCTGACTTCGTCTGGATCATCGACCCGCTCGACGGCACCACCAACTTCATCCACGGCTTCCCGGTCTACTGCGTGTCGATCGCGCTGGCGGTCAAGGGCAAGGTCGAGCAGGCCGTGGTCTACGACCCGAGCCGCAACGACCTGTTCACCGCCACCAAGGGCCGCGGCGCCTACATGAACGACCGGCGCATCCGCGTGAGCAAGCGCACCAAGCTCACCGATTGCCTGATCTCCACCGGCTTCCCCTTCCGCACCGGCGACAACTTCAAGCAGTACCTGGCCATCATGGCCGACCTGATGCCCCGCATGGCCGGCCTGCGCCGCCCGGGCGCGGCGGCGCTGGACCTGGCCTACGTGGCCGCCGGCTTCACCGACGGCTTCTTCGAGACCGGCCTCAACCCCTGGGACGTGGCCGCGGGCTCGCTGCTCGTGACCGAGGCTGGCGGCCTGGTCGGCAACTTCACCGGCGAGCCCGAGTTCCTCGAGCAGCGCGAATGCCTGGCCGGTGCCCCGCGCATCTACGGCCAGCTGGTGCCGCTGCTCGCCAAGTACTCGAAGTTCGCCGGCGTCGACGAAAAGATGCGCGCCAGCCATCGCATGCGCCAGGTCGCGGCCAGCGCCGATCCCGAAGCCGACACCTCGGCTGACCTGTACGCCCGCACCACCAGCGCCAACCTGGACGCGGAAAACGCCGAAGGCGTCGACGAAACGCCCGCGGCCCCGGTCGCGCCGTCGCCGCGCAAGCTGACCCGCATCCGGCGCGACGCCGCCACGCCGCCCGCAGAGGGCGACCCCACCGCCCGCTGATGCAGGCGCCGCGCGCCGCCGTCCTGCGCACCCGCGCCGCGCTGCGGGTCGGCCTCAGCCACTACATCGCGAATGGCCTCTCGGTCGCCTTCGGGCTGTTCCTGATCTCGGCCGGCGTGCATTTCTGGCTGGGCGCGCTGGCCTCGGCGGCCGCGTCGGTCGGCGTGATCGTCACCGCGCCGCCCGACCTGCCCGGCCCGCGCCGCGGCAAGTTCCTGCAGATGCTGCCGGCCCCGCTGATCGGCCTGCCGCTGTTCTTCGCGGTTCAGCTGCTGCACGGCGCGCCGATCCGGCTCGGCCTGCTGATGGTGCCGGCCACCTTCTTCGCCTTCACCGCCATGGCCTGGGGCAAGCGCGGCATCCCGATCGCGATCGCGGTGATGTTCTCGATGATCTTCTCGATGGCCACGCACAAGCCCGAGAACCTCGACGAGGCGATCTACCGCACCCTGATCTTCGGCCTCGGCGCCGGGCTCTACGTGATCTACGCGACGCTGGCCAACCTCGCGCTCAACGGCCGCTACCGCGTGCAGGCCATGGCCGACGTGCTGCTGTCGCTGTCGGCGCTGATGCGCACCGAGGCCAGCCAGTTCAGTTCTCGCGAGGAATCGGGCGACGTGCGCGAGGTGCCCGCGCCCCTGCTGGGCCGCCTGCTGCGCGAGCAGGCCGCGCTGGCCGACCAGCTGCAGGCCACGCGCGACATCGTGCTCGAGTCGCCGCGCACGCCGCAGCGCCAGCGGCTCGCCGGCATGCTGGTGATCGTGCTCGAGATGCGCGACCACCTGCTGGCCAGCGAACTCGACCTCGAGGCCTTGCAGGCCAACCCCTCGCACGCGCCGGCCCTGAACGAAATGCGCCGCGTGCTCGAGGCGCTGGCCGACGACACCGCGGCCCTGGCCGATGCGCTGCTGCTGGGCCGGCGCCCCGAGGCGGTGGCCAACCGCCGGGCGCAGCTGATCGCGGTGCGCCCGCCCGAAGACAACAGCCCCGCCAGCGCCGCGGCCGGCCCCTCGGCCGCCATGCTGGCGCGCGGCCTGGCCAGCCGCATCGGCCACATCAACGACGAGGTGCTGCGGCTCCACGCCATGGCACGCGGCGAGGTGGCACCCGACCTGGCGGTGGTGCGCGCCAACTGGCACATGTTCGTCAGCCCCACGGCCTGGTCGTGGCGCCCCTTCCTCACGCTGTGGCGCTGGGACGCGCCGCCGCTGCGCCATGCGATCCGGGCCTCGCTCGCCATCGCCGCGGGCTACGGCGTGGCGCTGCTGCTGCCCTGGGGTTCGCACGATTACTGGATCCTGCTGACCATCGTGGTGGTGCTGCGCGGCAGCCTGTCGCAGACGCTGGAACGGCGCAACGCGCGGGTCGCCGGCACGCTGCTGGGCTGCGTGCTGGCGGTCGGCCTGCTGTCGGCCCATCCCTCGGCCCTCGCGCTGCTGGCGGCGACCGTGGTGGCGCAGGCGGTGGCGCACGGCTTCGCGGTGCGGCGCTACCTGATCACCGCGGTCGCAGCCACGGTGCTGGGGCTGGTGCAGGCGCACCTGCTCAACACCGGCGCGGCGCCGACCTTCGCGCTGTTCGAGCGCATCGCCGACACCCTGATCGGCGCCGCGCTGGCCTGGGCCTTTTGCTACGTGCTGCCCTCGTGGGAGCGCAGCCAGATCCCGGCGCTGGTGGCGCGCACGCTGCGCGCGCAGGCCCTGCACGCACGGCTCGCGCTGGGCCTGGGCCAGCTGCAGGCGGTCGACAGCAGCCCCGAGCTCGAATGGCGGCTGGCGCGCAAGGAAGCTTTCGACAGCCTCTCGGCGCTGGTGCAAGCCACACAGCGCTCGCTGTCGGAGCCGCGCGCGGTGCGCCCGCCGATCGTGCCGCTGGAACAGCTGCAGGCCCACAGCTACCAGCTGCTGGCCCAGCTGAGCGCGGTGAAATCGATGCTGGTGCTGCGCCGCGACCGGCTCACGCCGGCCGACATCGAAGGGCCGCTGCAGCGCACCGCCGCGCGCATCGAGGCCGCGATCGGCAGCACGCCCGTCGCCGGCAGCGACCTGCCCTCGGGCGCGCCGGCCACCGCGCTGGCCGGCCCGATCCCGCTGCCCGACCCCTTCGACAACGACATCAGCCCCTGGCTGCTGCGCCGGCTCGACCTGGCCACCGGCATCTCGGTGCAGCTGCGCGACGACGCGGCACGCATCCTGCAATCCCTTTCCGACGATTCTCCACCCCCCTCCGCACAAGGAACCCCTGAACGATGACCCAAGACATGCTGCTCGGCCACCCCTGGTTCGCTCCCCTCCTGTCCGCCCTGATCGCCGTCTTTCTCGCGCTGCTCGTGCACCGCGTCGCCTCGGCGGTGCTTCAGAGGGTGACGCGCCACACGCCGGTGCTGCATGCGCTTCTGGTCAACATCAAACCCGCGGCCCGGCTGGTGCTGCCGCTGCTGGCCCTGCAGATGGTCTGGCAGGCCGCGCCCGACGAACTGCGCTTCATCGCGGGCGTGCGGCACCTCAACGGGCTGCTGCTGATCGCCGCGGCCGCCTGGCTCGCGATCCGCGCGGTCAACGGCTTCGCCGACGGCCTGATCGCCAAGCACCCCTACGACGCGGCCGACAACCTGCAGGCGCGGCGCGTGCTCACGCAGACCCGCGTGCTGGCGCGCACCGCCAACAGCATGCTGCTGGTGGCCGGCGGCGCGATGATGCTCATGACCTTCCCCGGCGCGCGCCAGGTCGGTGCCAGCCTGCTGGCCTCGGCCGGCGTGATCGGTATCGTGGCCGGCCTGGCCGCCAAGCCGGTGTTCAGCAACCTGATCGCGGGCCTGCAGATCGCGCTGGCCCAGCCGATCCGCATCGACGACGTGCTGGTGGTCGAAGGCGAATGGGGCCGCGTGGAAGAGATCACCGGCACCTTCGTCGTGCTCAAGATCTGGGACGACCGCCGGCTGATCCTGCCGCTGAGCTACTTCATCGAGAAGCCGTTCCAGAACTGGACCCGGCACAACGCGCAGCTGCTGGGCACGGTGTTCGTCTATGCCGACTACGGCATGCCGCTGGAACCGCTGCGCGCCGAGGTCGAGCGCCTGGTGAAGGCCGCGCCCGAATGGGACGGCCGCTTCTTCAACCTGCGGGTGGTCGACACCACCGAGCGCGCGATGCAGATCCGCGTGCTGTGCACCGCGGCCAACTCGGGCCTGGCCTTCGACCTGCGCTGCACGGTGCGCGAGGGCCTGATCGCCTTCATGCAGCGCGAGTACCCGCAGTTCCTGCCGCGCCTGCGCGTGGAGGACGGCGATGCGGCCGCGCCGCGCGGCGCCGCCGCGCTGCCGCCGCAACAGCAGCCCGTCTAGGGCAGCAGGCGCAGCGACTCGACCTCGAACTCCGTCTTGCGCAGGCCCTTGTCGATCTCGCCCGTCAGCTCGACGCGCTGCTCGGCGCTGACCGGCTGGCCCGGCGGGAAATGCTTGGCCGAAATCTCGACCGTCATGCGGCCGCTGTCGTCGGCGAAGCTGTAGTTCTTGCCGCCGTCGTGCGACACGATGCGGCCCTGCAGCCGCGCGTACTGGTCGTCGCGGCCGGTCTCGAGCAGCTGCTTCACCGTCATCAGCGGCACCGTGCTGGGGCCGGTGTAGGTCGATGCGGCCTGGCCCTTGGCGGCGGGCGACGGGCCGGTGTACTGGGCCAGCACGGGCGCGGTGGCGCCCAGGATGCCGAGCGCGAGAACGAGGGCTGTAGCGGTCTTTTTCATGGTGTCACTCCTTGAGTTGAATGCCCGGCGCCGGAGGCACCGAAGGCATGAGCGCATTGAAACCGCCGAAGCTGAAGGCGATCTGATGCCGCTCAAGCGGCCGGAAAATCCATCACCACGCCCAGTCCCCGGCCCTCGATGCCGGCCTCGAAGCGCAACGTGGCGCCGTGCAGCGCCGCGATGCGCGCCACGATCGACAGGCCCAGGCCGCTGCCGGCCTGGCCGCTGCCCAGCACGCGGTAGAAGCGCTCGGTGAGCCGCGCGCAATCGGCCTCGGACACGCCCGGGCCCTCGTCGCGCACGCTGATGCGCACGCTGCCGTCGACGGACGTGGCCTCGACCTGCACGCGGCCGCCCGGCCCGCCGTAGCGCAGCGCGTTGTCGACCAGGTTGCGCAGCGCGCTCTCGAGCAGCGCGGGATGCGCCTGCAGCAGCAGGCCGCCGCCACCGCACTGCAGGGCCGTGCCCGGCCACGCGGCGGCCAAGCGGCCCATGAGCGCATCGAGATCCACCGCTTCCGTCACCAGGGCCTCCGGCCGCTCGGGGTCGAGCCGGGCCAGCGCGAGCAGGCTCTCGGTCAGCGCGGTGCAGCGGTCGACCTCTTCGCGCAGGCCCTGCAGGTCGACCGGCGCGCCGCCCGGCGCGGCCTGCTGCCGCTGCATCAGCTGGATGCGCATGCGCAGCGCGGCCAGCGGCGTGCGCAGCTCGTGCGCCGCATCGGCGGTGAAGCGCCGCTCGGCCTGCAGCGCATGACCCAGCCGGCCCAGCACCAGGTTGAGCGCCCGCACGATCGGCAGCAGTTCGCGCGGTTCCGCGTCGGCGGCCACTGGGCTCAGGTCGTCGGGCGACTTGGCCGCGATGCGTTCGGCGGTGCGCTCCACCGGCTGCAGCAGCCGGCGGATCGCGAACCAGCAGAAGCCACCGAGCAGCACCAGCAGGCACAGCATCGGCCAGACCAGGTCCTCGGCCATCTCCTCGAGCAGCTCGAGGCGCTCGTCCCAGGGCTGGCCGATCTGCACCTGCGCGCCGCCGTCGGCGGTCCGCAGCAGGTAGACGCGCCAGGCCCGGCCGTCGACCCACACGTTCTCGTAGCCCTTGCGACGATCGAAGGCGCGCGAGAAGGGCTGCGCGGGCGCCTCGTCGGCCCGGTGCAGCACGCGACCGTCGCGCGACACCAGTTGGTAGTGCAGTTCGAGCTTAGCGGCCTGGCGGCGCTCGTCCAGATCGCCGGGCACGCTGCTCGGCGCCTGCGCCGTGCCGAGCACCAACACCAGCCGCGCGCCCTCCTTCAGCGCATCGTCGAACACCTCGCTGGTCTCGCGCCAGGCCACGTGCACCACCACCGCCAGGCTCACCAGCCAGACCGCCACGCTGGCGCCGAGGACCGAGGCGATCAGCCGTCGGCGCAGCGAATAGGCGCCGCGCGCGGCACGGCGCGCGGCGCGCCAGCGCTGGAAACGGGCACGCATCAAGCCACCGCGCCCAGGCCGTAGCCCTGGTTGCGCACGGTCACGATGAACTTGCTGCCCAGCTTCTTGCGCAGGTTGTAGACATGCACCTCGATCGCGTTGCTCTCGACCTCCTCGCCCCAGCCGTAGAGCGCCTCCTCGAGCTGGGCGCGGCTCTGCACCTGGGCACTGCGTCGCATCAGCGCCAGCAGCACCGCGAACTCGCGCGCGGTGAGCGGCACAGGTTCGCCGTCGCGCGTCACGCGCTTGGCGGCCGGGTCGAGCTCGACGCCGCCATGGCGCAGCGTGGGTGCCGGCTCACGCGCCTCGCGGCGCAAGGCGGCACGGATGCGGGCCGAGAGTTCCTCCAGGTCGAAGGGCTTGACCAGGTAGTCGTCGGCGCCCAGGTCCAGGCCTTCGACGCGGTCTTCGAGCGTGTCGCGCGCGGTGATCACGATCACCGGGATCGCCGCCCGCCGCGCCCGCAGCGCCGCGAGCACCGCCTCGCCCGCCATGCCAGGCAGGCCGCGGTCGAGCAGCAGGCACTGGTAGTCGTGCGTGCGCAGCGCCGTGTCGGCCTGGTCGCCGCGGCGCAGCCAGTCGACCGCGTAACCGTCGAGCTGCAGCCACGACTGGACCGTGGCGCCAAGGGAGGGATCGTCTTCGACCAGGAGGATGCGCATGGCGCAAGGCTAGCGCAGCGCGATGAAGCGAATCTGAGGCGCCGGCGCGCGATCCGGTTGACTTAGACTCTATTTAGATATATCGTTATCAAATCAGATAGAACGAAAGAATCCCATGCGACATTCCCACTCCCACCATTCCCACGGCCACCATCACGCGCGCATGGCCCGCAGCGAACACGAGGACGGCCTCGGCGGCGGTCGCGGTCCCCGCGGCGGCGGCGGCCGGATCTTCGGCCACGGCGGCCTGCGCTTCGTGCTGCTGCAGTTGATCGCCGACAAGCCCAGCCACGGCTACGAACTGATCAAGTCGATCGAGGACCGGCTCGGCGGCGCCTACAGCCCCAGCCCGGGCACGGTCTACCCCACGCTCACCCTGATGGAAGAACTGGGCTACCTCACGGTCGAGGAAGCCGATGCCGGCGGCCGCAAGCGCTACCGCATCACCGACACCGGCCAGGCTTTCCTGGCCGAAAACCGCGCCACCGCCGACGCCATGCTGACGCGGATGAACGGTGGCGTCGATGGCGCCGGCCCGCGGGCCGGCCGGCCGCCGCAGGTCATGCGGGCCATCGAGAACCTCAAGCTAGCCATGCGAATGCGACTCGCGCGTGAAGCGCTGACGCCGGCGCAAGCCAATGCCTTCGCCGCGGTGCTCGACCACGCCGCACAACAACTTGAACAGATTTGACCCACCCCCGTTGCTTGCCCACTGCGTGTGGCCGCCTCCCCCCTCAAGGGGGCCACACCGGCGGCCCGGCAAAGCCGGTTCCGCGGTGTGTCTGGCCAAGACCTGTTTCGCCTTTCATGGAGTTTTGATTTGAACGACACCACCAATGCCTCTTTCCCCGACCGCACACCGCAACGCGTGCGGCACCCGCTGCGCTTCCGTGAACTCGAAGTGCGGCAGGTCCAGCGCATCACGCCGCACCTGGTGCGCGTCACCGTCGGCGGCGACGCGCTCGAGGGCTTCACGAGCCCGGGCTTCGACGACCACGTGAAGCTCTTCTTCCCCGACGAGCAGACCGGCGTGCTCGCGCTGCCGACCGCCGGCCCCGAGGGCCCGATCTGGCCCGAGGGCGGCAGGCCCACGATGCGCGACTACACGCCGCGCCGCTTCGACGCCGCCGCGTGCACGCTGGAGATCGACTTCGCGCTGCACGAAGCCGGCCCGGCCACGCGCTGGGCCGAGCGCGCCGCGCCCGGCCACCGTCTCGGCGTGGGCGGACCGCGCGGCTCCTTCATCGTGCCGATGGCCTTCGACTGGCACCTGCTGATCGGCGACGACACCGCGCTGCCCGCGATCGCGCGCCGCCTGGCCGAGCTGCCGAAGGGCGCACGGGCCGTCGTGCTGGCCGAGGTCGAGAGCGAAGCCGATCACGTCGATCTGCCCAGCGAAGCCGACGTCGCCATCACCTGGGTGCACCGCTCGGGCGCCGCCCGCGGCACGCCACCGCTGCTGGCGGCGCTGCATGCGGCACGCCTGCCCACCGGCGCCTTCCATGCCTGGATCGGCTGCGAATCGGCGCACGCAAAGGCGCTGCGCGCCCACCTGATCGACGAGTGCCGCGCCAACCCGAAGTGGATCCGCGCCTCGGGCTACTGGCGCGACGGCAGCGCCGGCACGCACGACTCGCACGACGAGTAAGAACTCAGTCGGCCTGCGCCAGCGCCCATCCCACGTGCTCGCGCACCAGCGCGCTCGGGTGCTCGGCGCGTGAGGCCAGCGCCTCGGCCGCGTCGGCCTCCCCGGCGCGCAGCGCGTTGCCCAGTGCGACCGCGATGTTGCGCAGCCAGCGCTCGTGGCCGATGCGGCGGATCGGGCTGCCTTCGGTGTGGCGCAGGAATTCTTCCTCGCTCCACGCGAACAGCGCGCCCAGCGTGCGGCCGGTCAGGCCCTCGCGCGCATCGAAGTCGGGCAGCGCGCTCTTCTTCGCGAACTTGTTCCAGGGGCAGATCAGCTGGCAGTCGTCGCAGCCGTAGATGCGGTTGCCGATCAGCGGCCGCAGCTCGGCCGGGATCGCGCCCGGATGCTCGATGGTCAGGTAGGAGATGCAGCGCCGCGCGTCGAGCCGCTGCGGCGCGACGATGGCCTGGGTGGGGCAGACGTCGATGCAGGCGCTGCAGCTGCCGCAGTGCGGCGTGACCGGCGCGCTCTCGGGCAGCGCCATGTCGACGTAGATCTCGCCCAGGAAGAACATCGAGCCCGCGTCGCGGTCCAGCACCAGCGTGTGCTTGCCGCGCCAGCCCTGGCCGCTGCGCGAGGCCAGCTCGGCTTCGAGCACCGGCGCCGAATCGGTGAAGGCGCGGTGGCCGAAGGGGCCGACCTCCTCGGCGATGCGCGTGGCCAGCGTCGCGAGCCGGTTGCGCAGCACCTTGTGGTAGTCGCGGCCCCGCGCATAGACCGACACGATGGCCTCGCCCGGCCGCTCGAGCCGCGCGAATTCGACGGCCTGCCAGTCGGCTGGCGTGGCGCGCGGCAGGTAGTTCATGCGCGCGGTGATCACCGACACCGTGCCCGGCACCAGCTCGGCCGGCCGCGCGCGGCGCGTGCCGTGGGTCGCCATGTAATGCATCTCGCCATGGAACCCTTGGGCCAGCCATTGCATCAGACCCGGCTCGGCGCTCGACAGATCGACGCCCGCGATGCCGATTTGGGAGAATCCCAATTCCCGGGCCAAGGCCTGAATACGAAGAACGAGTGGATGGCTGCCGATCACCTGCCGATTGTAGAAACGCCCGAGGCGAAGCTCGCCACGCTGACCTGGCGCAGCGAGGCCGACACCGAGGCCTTCGCGCGCGCCCTCGCGGCGGCGCCCGGATTGCGCGATGCCTTCCTCGCGCTGCACGGCGACCTCGGGGCCGGCAAGACCACTTTCGTTCGCCATCTGCTGCGTGCGCTCGGCATCGCGGGACGCATCAAGAGCCCGACCTATGCCGTGGTCGAGCCGCACGAGGCGCCCGACGGATTGCTCATCTTCCACTTCGACTTCTATCGCTTCAGCGACCCGCGCGAATGGGAAGACGCGGGCTTTCGCGACATCTTCGCGGGCCCCGGCCTCAAGCTGGCCGAATGGCCCGACAACGCGGCCGGTCGACTGCCGCCTGCAGACCTCACCCTTAGGATCGACACCATGACCGACGACACCCGCACCGTGAACCTCCGCGCCGGCACGCCCCGCGGCAAGGCCCTGCTGGACGCCGCCGCTGCATGAAGAAGGCACAGAACCCCGACGGCGCACCGCGCCGCACCTTCCTCAAGGCCGGCAGCCTGGTGCTGCTGCTGGGCGTGCAGGAGATCGCGCGCGGCGCCACCATCATGGCGGTGCGCGTGTGGCCCGCCACCGACTACACCCGCGTCACCATCGAGTCCGACGGCCGGCTGCAGACCCAGCAGCTCGTGGTCGGCAGCCCGCCGCGGCTGGCGGTGGACATCGAGGGCATCGAGCTCAACCCGGCGCTGCGCGACCTGGTGGGCCAGATCAAGCCCGGCGACCCGTACATCAACGGCCTGCGCGTGGGCCAGTACGCACCGAACGTGGTGCGCATCGTGTTCGACCTCAAGCAGGCGGTGCAGCCGCAGGTGTTCTCGCTCGCGCCCATCGCGGCCTACCGGCACCGGCTGGTGCTCGACCTCTATCCCGAGCAACCCGTCGACCCGATGGAGGCGCTGATCGCCGAGCGGCTGCGCGACGCACCGCGCGCGGGCAGCGCCGTCGCGGCCGCGCCGCCCGCGGCCGACCCGCTGGGCGACCTGATGGCGCAGCAGGCGACGCGGCCCTCCGCTCCGCAGCCCTCTGCGCCGCCGCAGGTGGCCGCGGCGCCCGCCAGGCCGCCGGTCGCGCCCGTGCCGCCACCCGTGGCCCCGCCGCCACCGCCGCCGCGCGTGGCCGCCACGGCGAGCCGCACCGACCGCATCATCATCGTGGCGCTCGACCCCGGCCACGGCGGCGAGGACCCCGGTGCCATCGGCCCCAACGGCACGCGCGAGAAGGACATCGTGCTGCAGGTCGCGCACCGGCTGCGCGACCGCATCAACGCGGGCAACGTCAACGGCAGCCCGATGCGGGCCTTCCTCACGCGCGACGCCGACTTCTTCGTGCCGCTGGGCACGCGCGTGCAGAAGGCGCGGCGCGTGCAGGCCGACCTGTTCGTGAGCATCCATGCCGACGCCTTCACCACGCCGGCCGCGCGCGGCGCCAGCGTGTTCGCGCTGAGCCAGTCGGGCGCCTCGAGCAGCGCGGCGCGCTGGCTCGCGAACAAGGAGAACCAGGCCGACAAGGTGGGCGGGCTCAACGTGGGTGCGCACGAGGTGCAGGTGCAGCGCGCGCTGCTCGACATGAGCACCACCGCGCAGATCAACGACAGCCTCAAGCTCGGGAGCGCGATGCTGGGCGAGATCCGCAACATCGGCGCGCGGCTGCACAAGCCGCAGGTCGAACAGGCCGGCTTCGCGGTGCTCAAGGCGCCGGACATTCCCAGCGTGCTGGTCGAGACGGCCTTCATCAGCAACCCGGAAGAGGAAGCCAACCTGCGCAGCACCAAGTACCAGGAAGACCTGGCCGATGCGCTGATGCGCGGCATCCAGCGCTACTTCGCGCAGAACCCGCCGCTGGCGCGCAGCCGGCAGCTGTAGGACCGGTGGGCCCCGGGCCCCGCCGTGTCTCGCAAGGATGCCGCGCCCTCTCGCGCAGGGGGGCGCGGCCTGCGCCTACAACGGAATGCAGAGGCAGCCAGAGAATGGACGCATCACTCCTTGAAAGGTGCACACCATGAAGACACGTCTCTGGACCACGGCGGCCGTCGCCGCCACCGTCATGACTCTGGCCGGCTGCGCCGGCAACGGACCCAACCAGAACCTCGGCGTCGCAGGCGGCGCGGTCGGCGGTGCCCTGCTAGGCAACGCGATCGGCGGCAGCACGGCGGCCACCGTCGGCGGTGCCGCCATCGGCGGCCTGGTCGGCAACGAAGTGGGCCGCAATGCGGACCAGCGCAATCAGCAGCGCTACTACCCCAACAACGGGCCCCGGTACTAACTCTCCCCCGAGGCGTCGCGCACTTCGTGTCGCTAGCCCTCCCCCTTCCGGGGACGATACCGGCGGCCCGGCATAGCCGGTTCCGCGGTATCCCTGGAACAGTCAGAAGCGCGCCTCGGCGCGCTTCTTCCGTTTCGGGTGGTCGCTGCTCAGGGGTTGATGGTTGCCCGGGCCTTCTCGGCCCGGCCGGCGCGCCAGGCGCCGAAGATGGCGATCAGGCCGGGGATCAGGATCAGGCCCCAGATGATCTTTTCGAGGTGCTCGCGCACCAGCGGTAGGTTGCCGAAGAAGTAGCCGGCGGTGGCGATGCCCAGCACCCAGATCAACGCGCCCACCACATTGAAGAGCGTGAACTTGCCGCGCTCCATGGCAGCGACGCCGGCCACGAAGGGGGCGAAGGTGCGGATGAAGGGCATGAAGCGCGCGAGGATGATGGTCACGCCGCCGTAGCGTTCGTAGAAGCCATGGGCCTGGTCGAAGGCCTTCTTGTTGAAGAAGCGCGAGTCCTCCCACTGGAAGACCTTGGGCCCGAAGTAGCGGCCGATGGTGAAGTTGCACTGGTCGCCCAGGATCGCAGCGGCGATCAGGATCACACACGCGATCGGGAAGCTCATCAGGCCGATGCCGCACAGCGCCCCCACGATGAACAGCAGCGAGTCGCCGGGCAGGAAAGGCATCACCACGACGCCGGTCTCCACGAACACGATGGCGAAGAGCAGCGCATAGACCCACGGCCCGTAGGCGATCACGAAAGCCTCCAGGTGTTTGTCGATGTGAAGGATGAAGTCGACGAGAAAGCTGATGATTTCCATGGGCGCGGATTATCCTTGTTGAACCCGAACGCTCCGTGAATCCCCCCAATGCTGCACATCCGCGCCGCCACCGAGGCGGACTGGCCCGCTCTCTGGGCCGTCCTCGAACCGACCTTCCGCCGCGGCGACACCTACTCCTACCCGCCCGACATCACGGAAGAACAGGCGCGCAAGTCCTGGATAACCGTGCCCACCGCGATCTTCGTGGCCTGCGACGACCAGGGCACGGTGCTCGGCACCTACGCGATCCGGCCCAACCAGCCGGGCCAGGGCGCGCACGTGGGCAACTGCGGCTACGTGGTGTCCGACACCGCGCGCGGCCTGGGCGTGGCCTCGGCCCTGTGCGAACACTCGCAGCAGGAGGCGCTGCGCATGGGCTTCTGCGCGCTGCAGTTCAATTTCGTGGTGTCGACCAACGAGGGCGCGGTGCGGCTCTGGCGCAAGATGGGCTTCGCCATCGTCGGCACCTTGCCCGGCGCGTTCAGGCATCCGACGCTGGGCTTCGTCGATGCCTACGTCATATTCAAGCAGCTGAAGCGACCCGAATGAGAAACCACCCCACCCGGAGACACGCACGATGACAGGCACCTACATCCAGATGAACGCCGCCGACGGCAGCAGCACCTTTCGCGGCTACCTCGCACTGCCCGAAGGCGGCACCGGCCCGGGCCTGGTGATCGCCCAGGAAATCTTCGGCATCAACCACACG
Organism: Variovorax sp. UMC13; assembly: GCF_014170375.1. Classification (GTDB taxonomy): domain Bacteria; phylum Pseudomonadota; class Gammaproteobacteria; order Burkholderiales; family Burkholderiaceae_C; genus Variovorax. Next base: position 30,784 of record NZ_LZZW01000024.1, read on the forward strand.
ATGCGCGAGGTGGCCGACTACTACGCCGAGGAAGGCTATGTGGTGCTGGTGCCCGACCTGTTCTGGCGCCAGGAGCCGAACGTCGAACTCGGCTACAGCGAGGCCGACTGGCAGCGCGCCTTCGCGCTCTACGGCGGTTTCGACGAAGCCAGGGGCATGTAGGACATGCAGACCGCCATCGACGCACTGCGCGCCCGCAGCGAAGTGACCGACAGGAAGGTCGGCGTGCTGGGCTTCTGCCTGGGCGGCAAGCTGGCGTATCTGGCGGCCTGCCGCACCGATGCCGATGCGGTGGTCGGCTACTACGGTGTCGGCATCGACGCCGCGCTCGACGAGGCCGACAAGATCCGCTGCCCGCTCACGCTGCACATCGCCGAGCGAGACGGCTTCTGCCCGCCCGAGGCGCGCGAGCGCATCGTCGCCACGCTCAAGGGCCGGCCGGGTGTGTCGCTGTACGTCTACCCCGGCATGGACCACGCCTTCGCGCGTGCCGGCGGCGAGCATTTCCACAAGCCCTCGGCGCTGATGGCGCACGATCGCAGCATCGCCACGCTCAAGGGCGCGATCGGCCCGCACTACGACCTGTCGGCGCTGTGGGACAAGCACTGCGAGTACGAGTTCGGCACCCGCAACGTCGACGACACCATGTCGACCATGGTGCCCGAGCCTTATGTCAACCACATCCCGACCATGACCGGCGGCGTGGGCTACCGGGCGCTGCACGCCTTCTATACCAACCACTTCGTCAACAGCAACCCGCCCGACACCACGCTGACCTCGATCTCGCGCACCGTCGGCGCCACGCAGGTGGTCGACGAACTGCTGTTCTGCTTCACCCACACCACCGAGATCCCGTGGATGCTGCCGGGCGTCGCGCCGACCGGCAGGCGCGTCGAGGTGCCGCTGCTCGCGGTGATCAAGTTCCGCGGCAACAAGCTCTACCACGAGCACATCTACTGGGACCAGGCCAGCGTGCTGGTGCAGGTCGGCCTGCTCGACCCGAAGCTGCTGCCAGTCGCGGGCATCGAGACCGCGCGCAAGCTGCTGGACGAGAAGCTGCCTTCGAACACGCTGCTCGCGTGAACACCGGCGGATGAAGAAGGTCGACCCGCGGCTGCTGCAGGCCTTCGTGGCGGTCGCGCGCGAGGGCTCGGTGTCGCGCGGGGCGCAGCGCCTGTTCCTCACGCAGCCCGCGGTGAGCCTGCAGTTGAAGGAACTGGGCGCGCTGGTCGGGCTGGAACTGTTCCAGCGCACGCCCACCGGCCTGCTGCTCACGCGCGACGGCGCGGCCCTGCTCCAGCACGCCGAGCATGCGCTCGAAGGGCTCAACGACTTCGTGCTGGCGGCGGAACGCATGAAGGGCGGGGTGCGCGGATCGCTGCGCATCGGCACCATCCTCGATCCCGAGTTCACGCGGCTCAGCGCGCTGCTGGCGGAACTGGTGGCGCTGGCGCCCGAACTCGAGACCGAACTGCACCACGGCACCAGCGGCGAGGTGCTGGCCAGGCTGCTCGACAAGGAGCTGGACATCGGCTTCTACCTGGGCGACCCGAACGCGAGCGACCTGCCGCAGGCCAGCCCGGCGGCGCGGCGCAGCGCGGGCCGGAGCTTCCACTCGCAGGTGCTGAGCCCCTTCTCCTACCAGGTGATCGCCCCGCCCGGCTGGGCGCCGCAGGTCATGGGCCGCGACTGGCCCGACCTGGGCCGCCTGCCCTGGGTGCTGGCCCCGGCGAGTTCCTCGCACTCGCGCCTGCTGGCGCCGGTGCTGCAGGCGCACGGCTTGGTGCTGAAGAAGGCTGCGCAGGCCGACCAGGAGTCGTCGATGCTCGCGCTGGTGCGCGCGGGCGTGGGCATCTCGCTGGCGCGCGATGCGGTGGCGCTGCGCGCCAGCCAGCACGACGGCGTGGTGATCGCCGACCGGGTCGGCATCGACAGCGACCTGCGCTTCGTCTGCCTGGCCGCATCGCTCGAGCGCCCGGAAGTGGACTGCGCGATGCAGGCCCTCTCGCGCGCCTGGCGGCTCGCGCGCTAGGCCTTGGGCAGAATGCCGCCGGCGCCCTCGCGCACCGCCATGCGCTCGCGCGGCACGGCACGCGTGGCGGCCACCACCGTGCGCCAGCCCCTGGGCATCAGCGCCAGCATCAGGGCCGCCAGCAGCGCCGCGCTGCCCAGCGCGTAGAGCCCGGCGGCGGAACCGCCATGGTGCTGCTCGACGTGGGTGCGCAGGCTGGGCGCCACGAAGCCGCCCAAGTTGCCGATCGAATTCACCAGCGCGATGCCGGTGGCGATGCCCAGCCCCGACAGGCGCTCCGACAGGAAGGCATAGAAGATCGGCGTGCCCGACAGGTAGGTCGAGGCGCCGACCGACAGCGCCGCGATCGCGAAGATCGGTGAGCCGTGCGCCGACAGGCACACGCAGACACCGAAGACCGTGTAGAGCGAGGCCACGGTGACGCGGCGCCGCTCGTGGTGCCGGTCCGACCAGCGCGTGACGAAGAAGACCACGAACAGCGCCAGCAGCCAGGGGATGCTGGTGACCAGGCCCACCGTCAGCCCGATCTTCTGGCCCATGATCTGCGCCACCTGGGTCGGGAGATAGAAGATCAGGCCATAGGCCGCGATCTGCACGATGAAGAAGTTGAGCGCGAAGAACATCACCTTCGGGTTGCGCAACGTCTGCCACACCGTCTGCGGGCTGTGGACCGACTTCTTCGCCGCTTCCTCGTCGAGCACCGCCTGCAGCGCGTTCTGCTCGGCCGGCGTGAGCCACTTCGCATGCTGCGGCCGGTCGACGATCACGAAGAAGGCGACGAGGCCGACCACCACCGCCATCACGCCCTCGATCAGGAACATCCATTCCCAGCCCTTGAGGCCGCCGATGCCGTGCATGTCGAGCAGCGCGCCCGAGACCGGCCCGCCGATGACCAGCGCCCCCGCGAAGCCGAACAGCAGGATGCCGTTGGCCTGCGCCCGCACCTGGGCCGGGAACCAGTAGGTCTGCGTCAGCAGCACGCCCGGATAGAAGCCCGCCTCCGCGATGCCCAGCAGAAAGCGCAGCGCATAGAAGGACGTCTCGGTGGTCGCGAACATCATGGCCGAGGCCACGAGCCCCCAGCTCACCATGATCCGGCTGAGCCAGATGCGCGGGCCGACGCGCGAGAGGATCACGTTGCTCGGCACCTCGAAGAGCGCATAGCTCACGAAGAAGATGCCGGCGCCCAGCGCGAAGGCGCTGTCGCTGATGCCGGTGTCGATCTGCAGCGCGCTCTTGGCGAAACCGACATTGACCCGGTCGAGGATCGACATGATGTACATCACGATCAGCATCGGCAGCAGGCGCCATCGCGCCTTGCCGACGGCCGCGGTGACCAGGGTGCTGTAGGGGCTCATTCTCTTGTCTCCTGTTGTTCTATTGATCGGGCCCGGGCTCAGCCGCGTGCGAACGCGCCTTCGACCGGATTCGTCACCGAGCCCAGGCCGTCGATCTCGACCGTCACCACGTCGCCCCGCTTGAGGAAGCGCGGCGGCTTGAGGCCCAGCCCGACGCCGGCCGGCGTGCCGGTGAGGATCAGGTCGCCGGGCTCGAGCGTGATGGCGCGCGACAGGTAGGCGACCAGATAAGGCACGGAGAAAATCATCTCGCGCGTGTTCGAGGACTGCACCGCTTCGCCGTTGACCAGGCAGCGGATGCCGAGCGCCTGCACGTCGGCGATCTCGTCGCGCGTGACCAGCGCGGGCGCCAGCGGGCAGAAGCCGTCGAGCGACTTGCCGCGCACCCATTGCGCCTCGCCCAGTTGCACGTCGCGCGCACTCACGTCGTTGGCCGCGACATAGCCAAAGACATGCAACAGCGCATCGGCCTCGCTGACGCCGCGGGCACGGCGGCCGATCACGACACCGAGCTCGGCCTCTCAGTCGACCTGCGCGGTGAAGCCTTCGGGCCAGGTCAGCGCATCGCCGTCGGCGGCGAGCGTGTTGGTGAACTTGGCGAAGATCACCGGCTTGTCGGGGATCGCGAGGCCGGTCTCGATGCAGTGGTCGCGGTAGTTCGCGCCGACGCAGAGGATGTTCCTCGGCACGAAGGGCAACCCCGGTTTGACACTGGCCAGCGGCACGGCCTCACCCACGTCGCGCCAAGCCGCGCCCGCCACGATGTCCTGCATGCACCGTGCATCGACGAACTGCAGCGCATCGCCCTCTTTCACATGGCCCACGCGCAGGCCGTCCTGCGTGGGAACGCTCATCCATTTCATGTTGACTCCGGTTGGATTGAAAAAATACGGGGTGCGCGCGAGGGCACGCCGGGGCCGTACGGCCGTCGGCGTCTGCGTGCCCTGCGCACGCAGAGGGTTTGCCTAGTGATTGCGGCGCGGAATGCCCGCCGTCTGCGCCACGCGCTGGTACTTGGTCGCGGGCTTGAGCACCATGCCTTCGGACAGCGTGTCCACCATCGCGCGCTGGATTTCCTGCCACGGCGTCTGGCTCGCCGGGATCGGGTAGCCGCCTTTCGCTTCCAGCTGACGGGACCGTTCCTGCAGTTCCTCGTCGCTCACGAGCATGTTGACCGTGCGCTGCTTCAGGTCCACGCGCACCCGGTCGCCGGTCTGCAGCAGGGCCAGGCCCGCGCCCGCCGCGGCTTCGGGCGAGGCGTTCAGGATCGAGGGCGAACCCGAGGTGCCCGACTGCCGGCCGTCGCCGATGCAGGGCAGCGCCGAGACGCCGCTCTTGAGCAGGTGCGCGGGCGCGCGCATGTTCACCACTTCCGACGAACCCGGATGCCCGATGGGGCCGACCCCGCGCATGAACAGGATGCACGAGGCATCGATGTCCAGCGCCGGGTCCTCGATGCGGCGTTCGTAGTCTTCCGGGCCGTCGAAGACGATCGCGCGACCGACGAAGGCGTCGAGGTCGCCGGGCGCGCTGAGGTAGCGCGCCCTGAACTCGTCCGAGATCACGCTGGTCTTCATGATCGCGCTGTCGAACAGGTTGCCCGACATCACGAGGAAGCCGGCGTTCTCCCGCAGCGGCGCCTCGAAGGGCCGGATCACGTCGGCGTCTTTGATCCGTGCCTCGGCGCAGTTGGCGGCCAGCGTCTTGCCGTTGACCGTGAGCGCGTCGTCGCGGATCAGCCCGTGGCGATGCAGTTCCGCCACCACGGCCGGCACGCCGCCGGCGCGGAAGAACTCCTCGCCCAGGTACTTGCCGGCCGGCTGCATGTCGAGCAGCAAGGGCACGTCGAGCCCCACGGTCTCCCAGTCTTGAATCACCAGGTCGACGCCCGCGTGCTTGGCCACGGCGATCAGGTGGATGGGCGCATTGGTCGAGCCGCCGATGGCCGAGTTGACGACGATCGCGTTCTCGAAGGCCGCGCGCGTCAGGATGTCCGAGGGCTTGAGGTCCTCGCGCACCATCTCCACGATGCGGCGGCCGGTCTCGTAGGCCATCTGGCCGCGCTCGCGGTACGGTGCCGGAATGGCCGCGCAGCCCGGCAGGCTCATGCCCAGCGCTTCGGCCAGCGCGTTCATGGTCGAGGCCGTGCCCATCACGTTGCAATGGCCGATCGAGGGCACGGTGGAACCGACCAGGTCGATGTAGCCCGGGAAGTCGATGCTGCCCTTGGCGAACAGCTCGCGCGCCTTGAACAGCGTGGTGCCGGTGCCGGTGCGCTCCCCATCGTGCCAGCCGTTGAGCATCGGGCCGCCCGAGAGAACGATGGCCGGGATGTTCGCGGTGGCCGCTGCCATCAGCGCGGCCGGCGTGGTCTTGTCGCAGCCGGTGGTCAGCACCACGCCGTCGATCGGGTAGCCGGTCAGCGTCTCGACCAGGCCCAGGTAGGCCAGGTTGCGGTCGAGCGCGGCCGTGGGGCGGCGGCCGTTCTCCTGGATCGGGTGCATCGGGAACTCCATCGCGATGCCGCCCATCTCGCGGATGCCCTCGCGCACGCGCAGCGCCAGCTCACGGTGGTGGCGGTTGCAGGGCGTGAGGTCGGAGCCGCTCTGCGCGATGCCGATGATGGGCTTGCCGGACTGCAGCTCTTCCCGGGTGAGGCCGTAGTTCAGGTACCAGGCCAGGTGGAGCACCGAGAGTTCGCTGTGTTCGGGGTTGTTGAACCACGAGGCGGAGCGGAGGGGGCGGGGGGTCATTGCGGTCTGTCTCCTGTGCGTTGTCGTTGTGCGGCCGGAGCTTAGGTGGGCGATTCTTCGAGCGCCAATGAGATCGGTTGCGAGGCCGTATAAGCGTTCCAAATACACCCGATGCCCCGTCGGGTCCGCTGGCTTGCCCGCGCTTCTAGAATGCCCCGGTGAGCGCCCTTCCCTCTTCCAGCCCCCTGCCCGAACGCCGCCCGATCCGCGAGCTGCCCGACGAACTGATCAGCCAGATCGCGGCCGGCGAGGTGGTCGAACGGCCGGCCTCGGTGGTGCGTGAACTGGTCGACAACGCACTCGACGCCGGCGCCACGCAGGTCACGCTGCGGTTGTCGGCTGGCGGCGTGCGGCTGATTTCGGTGGAAGACGACGGCGGCGGCATTCCGCGCGAGGAGCTCAGCGTGGCGCTGCGCCGCCATGCCACCAGCAAGATCGCCAGCCTCGACGACCTCGAGACCGTGGGCACCATGGGCTTCCGGGGCGAGGCGCTGGCGGCCGTCAATTCGATCGCCGAACTCACGCTGCACTCGCGCGCCCGCGGCGCCGACGCGGCCTATGCGCTCGACGGCCGCACCGGCGAACTGCGCCAGGTCGCGCGTGCCGAGGGCACCACGGTCGAGGTGCGGGAGCTGTTCTATGCCACGCCCGCGCGCCGCAAGTTCCTCAAGACCGACGCCACCGAACTCGCGCATTGCGTGGAGGCGGTGCGCCGCCACGCGCTGGCACGGCCCGACGTCGGCTTCTCGGTCTGGCACGAGGGCAAGCTGGTCGAGCAATGGCGCGCCACCGGCACGCGCGATCCGCGGCTGTCGGACGCGCTGAGCGAGGATTTCGTGGCGAGGAGCGTCGCGGTCGACCACGAGCGCGGCGCGGTGCGCGTCGAAGGCCGGGCCGGCATCCCCGATGCGGCGCGCTCGCGCGGCGACCAGCAGTTCTTCTACGTCAACGGCCGCTTCGTGCGCGACAAGGTGCTCAACCACGCGGTGCGCAGCGCCTACGAAGACGTGCTACACGGCCAGCGGCAGCCGGTCTATGCGCTCTACCTGACCATCGACCCGGCCCGGGTCGACGTCAACGTGCACCCGACCAAGATCGAGGTGCGCTTCCGCGACGGCCGCGAGGTGCACCAGGCGGTGCGCCACGCGGTCGAGAATGCGCTGGCCGCACCGCGCGCGGGCGACGCCGAGGCACCGGCCGCCGTGCCGCTGTTCTCGCCGAGCTCGGCCGCCCCGGCCCCCAGCCTGCCCGCCTGGACCCAGCCGCGCATGCATTTCGCGGCCGAGCGCGGCACGGGCGACCTGGCGGCGATGTGGCCCTCGGCACCCGCGACCACACCGCAAACCACGGCCGACACGGCCATCGACGCGCCCGCGCCCTGGTCCGCGCCACGGCCGCAGCCCGCGGTGACGGCGCAGGCCGGTGCCACCGCGCCGCCTGCCGCCGACAGCGAACCCGTCTGGCCCCTGGGCCGCGCGCTGGCGCAGCTGCAGGGCATCTATATCCTGGCCGAGAACAGCCAGGGGCTGGTGATCGTCGACATGCACGCGGCGCACGAACGCATCGTCTACGAACGGCTCAAGGTCCAGCTCGAGGGCGCCGCCATCAGCAGCCAGCCGCTGCTGATTCCCGCCACTTTCGCCGCCACGCCGCAGGAAGTGGCGACCGCCGAGGCCTGCGCCGAGGTGCTGGCCACGCTGGGCCTGGAGGTCGAACCCTTCTCGCCGCGCACCTTGGCGGTGCGCGCGGTGCCGGGCACACTGGCCGAGGGCGACCCGGTCGAGCTGGCCCGCAGCGTGCTGGCCGAGCTGGCCCAGCACGATGCCAGCACGGTGGTGCAGCGGGCCCAGAACGAGCTGCTGTCGACCATGGCCTGCCACGGGGCAGTGCGGGCCAACCGCCAGCTCACGCTGGACGAGATGAACGGCCTGTTGCGCCAGATGGAGGCCACCGAGCGCTCCGACCAGTGCAACCACGGCCGGCCCACCTGGCGCCAGTTGAGCGTGCGTGAGCTCGACGGACTGTTCCTGCGCGGCAGGTAACAGAACCAATACAAGGGTTTCCGAGGGTCAGCGAAGCGGCGGGCACGCACGTTGCATGGTCTTCTGGTCGGAACTTTCCGCCTACCTGACCTGTCTGTCACCCCACGCATGAAACATTGGTCCCTGTTCGCCACGGCCACCGCCCTGATCGCCCTGCTGGCCGGTGGCTGCTCGACGCTCGACGAGCGCCAGCGTGAATGGATCTTCCAGCCCAGCGACCGCAGCTGGGGCAATTCGGAAGCCATGACCCAGGGCATGGAGGATGTCTGGATCGATTTCAGCTCCTCCGTGACCGGCGAGCCCGCCCGGCTGCACGGCCTCTGGCTGGGCGGCGCCCCGGAATCGGTCGACACCCCCGTGCTGCTGTACTTGCACGGTGCACGCTACAACGTGGCCGGTTCGGCCCCGCGCATGCGCCGGATGCACGAACTGGGCTTCTCGGTGCTGGCCATCGACTACCGCGGCTTCGGCAAGAGTTCGGCCGGCCTGCCGTCCGAGGAAACCGCCCGCGAGGACGCCCGCGCCGCCTGGACATGGCTGGCCGCGCGCCACCCGCAACAGCGTCGTTACATCTTCGGCCATTCGCTGGGCGGCGCCATCGGCATCGACCTGGCCGCGCACGTCAACGACGAGAGCGGCACCATCGTCGAGAGCACCTTCACCTCGATCGCCGACGTGGCCAGCAGCTTCAAGTGGGGCTGGCTGCCCTTCGGCCCTTTCATCACCCAGCGCTTCGAGGCCATCACCAAGGTCAAGGACATCGGCGCGCCGCTGCTGGTGGTGCACGGCACCGCCGACAGCCTGATCAACCCCACGCTGGGCCGCAAGCTCTACGAAGCCGCCCGGGTGCCCAAGATGTTCGTGCTGGTCGAAGGCGGTTCGCACCACAACACCAATTCGGTGGGCGCGGCCCAGTACCGGGCGGCCCTGTCGCAGCTGTTCCGCATGAAGCCGCCGGGCACCGAGGTGGCCGAGCTTCGCACGCACGGCCTCTGAGCGGCCCGCCGGCCCGGAATTCCGACGCCGGCTTTTGTTACCCTCGGGCGCATGCCGCCTTCCTCCCTTGCACCGGCGGCCGCGCCGGTCGCGTCGCCCGCGCTGATCGTCCTGACGCTGGCCCTGCTGCTGGGCATCCAGCCCGTCACCACCGACCTCTACCTGCCCGCCCTGCCGGCCCTGACCGCCGGCTTCGGCGCGCCCGTGGCCCATGCCCAGCTCACGCTCACGGCACTGCTGCTGGCCTTCGGGCTCTCGCAGCTGCTGCTGGGCCCGCTGTCCGACCGCTATGGCCGCCGGCCGGTGCTGCTCTGCGGCCTGGCTGCCTATGTCGTGGCGGCGGTGGGCGGCGCGCTGGCGCCGTCGATGGAATGGCTGATCGGCTGGCGCACCCTGCAGGGCGCCGCCATGGGCGCGGCCGTGATGGCGGCCCGCGCCATCGTGCGCGACCTGTACCTGCCGGCCGAGGGCGCGCGCGTGATGTCGCGTGCGCTCACCGGCCTGGGCGTGATCGCCTGCCTGTGCGCGCCGCTGGGCGGGCTGCTGTCGGACCTGGCCAACTGGCGCGTGGCCTTGCTGGCGCCGGCGCTGTTCGGCGCCGGCACGCTGGCGCTGGTCGCGCTGCGTTTCGAGGAGTCGCTGGCGCGGCGCAACCCCGAGGCGCTGGCGCCGCGCACGCTGCTGCGCACCTGGGCCATGGTGCTGCGCCACCCCACCTTCCTGGCCTTCTGCGCGCTCACCACCGCCTCCTATGCGGTGCTGTTCACCTTCCTCGCGGCCTCTTCCTTCGTCTTCATCCAGGTGCTGGGCCTGACGAAGACGCAGTACGGCCTGGTGATGCTCTGGAACTCGCTGGCCTACATCGCCGGCACCTTCGTCTGCCGATACTGGCTGCCGCGCCATGGCGTGCGCGGCAGCATCGCGCGCGGGGCGGTGCTCACGCTCAGCGGCGGCACGCTGATGGGCGGCCTGGCGCTGGCCGGTGTGCAGTCGGTGGCCGCGATCGTGGGCCCGCTCACGCTGGTGATGCTGGGCCACGGCGTGCACCAGCCCTGCGGCCAGAGCGGCGCGGTCGGGCCCTTCCCGCAGGCCGCCGGTGCCGCATCGGCGCTCAACGGCTTCGTGATGATGCTCGCGGCCTTCGGCATCGGCGGCTGGCTGGGCACGCACCTCGACGGCACGGTGCGGCCGCTGGCCTATGGCATGTGGTTCTGGAGCGTCTGCATCGCGCTGATCGGCTGGACCCTGGTTCAGAAGTATGGAGAAGCCCGTGGCGAATGACACCCAGGCGCCATCGGCCACGCGCTTCGCCGCCCTGGCCGGCCCCACCGCCGCCGGCAAGACCGCGGCTGCGCTCGCGGTGGCGCGGCGCCGGCCGGTGGAGATCGTCAGCGTCGACTCCGCGCTGGTCTACCGCGGCATGGACATCGGCACCGCCAAGCCCAGCGCGGCCGAGTTGGCCGAAGCGCCGCACCACCTGATCGACATCCGCGACCCGCGCGAGGCCTACAGCGCCGCCGCCTTCGTGGCCGACGCCACCCGGTTGATCGGCGAGATCAACGCCCGCGGTCGCCTGCCGCTGCTGGTGGGCGGCACCATGCTGTACTTCAAGGCACTGGCCGACGGCATCGACGCCATGCCCGCGGCCGACCCCGCGGTGCGCGCGATGCTCGAGGCCGAGGCCGCGACCCACGGTTGGCCCGCGATGCATGCGCGCCTGGCCGCGGTCGACCCGGTCACGGCCGCGCGGCTCGCGCCCAACGACAGCCAGCGCCTGCAGCGCGCGCTCGAGGTCTGGCACAGCAGCGGCCTGCCGCTGTCGCATTTCCATGCGGCCGCCGACAAGGTCCGCGGGCCGCAGGCCGCGGCCTTCGTGTCGCTCGAAGCCACCGAACGCAGCTGGCTGCACGGCCGCATCGCCGAACGCTTCGACGCCATGCTGGCCGGCGGCTTCCTGGCCGAGGTCGAGGCGCTGCGCGCGCGCGGCGACCTGGTGGCCGACCTGCCCTCGATGCGCTGCGTGGGCTACCGCCAGGCCTGGGAGGCGCTCGACGGCGACTGCCCGATGACCGAACTGCGCGAACGCGGCATCGCCGCCACGCGCCAGCTGGCCAAGCGCCAGATGACCTGGCTGCGCAGCATGCCGCAGCGCCAGGTGGTCGCGGCCGAAGCGCCCGACGCCATCGCGCAGGTGGTCGACCGCATCATGGGCATCGCATGACACTGCACATCGAAAACCTGGCCAAGCGCTATGGCGACGCGACCGTGTTCGCCGAGGTCTCGCTCACGGTGGCGGCGGGCGAGTTCGTCGCCATCGTGGGCGAATCGGGCGTGGGCAAGTCGACCCTGCTCAACTGCATGGCCGGCCTCGACACCTGGGACGCCGGGCGCATCGTGCACGACGCCACCGACATCGGCGCGCTCGACGCCGAAGCCTGCGCGATCTGGCGCCGCAGCCAGGTAGGCTTCGTGTTCCAGGCCTTCCATGTGCTGCCGCATCTGGACGTAGCGCAGAACGTGGGCCTGCCGCTGATGCTGCTGGGCCGGCGCGACGAGGCGCGCGTGGCGCGCATGCTGGAAGTGGTCGGCCTGGCCGGGCTCGGGGCGCGGCTGCCGCAGCAACTGAGCGGCGGCCAGCTGCAGCGCGTGGCCATCGCGCGCGCCCTGGTGCACCGCCCCGCCCTGCTGCTGGCCGACGAGCCCACCGGCAACCTCGACCCGACCACCGCGGCCAAGGTGATGGACGTGCTGCTGGCCCAGACCCGCGAGCACGGCGCCTCGCTGGTGCTGGTCACGCACTCCGAGGCGGCGGCGGCGCGGGCGGATCGCGTGCTGCACCTGACATCGCAAGGGATCGTGCGTGCGTGACACGGTGAACGAGGTCCTCGGTGAAGTGAGGATGCTCCTTCACCGTGGCCTGCCGACCGAAACGCTTCGTTCTTCACGCTTCCTCTGGACTCGCCTGGCCGTCGTACTGACGTTGATGCTGGGCAGCGCCATGGTCCTCGGCACCCTCGCGGAAAGACTGGGCCTCGCACGCGAGATGATCTTCCTTGGCGCGGGCTCAGATCCGCTCACGTGGCGCGTATGGCTGCTCGGCGTCGTGCTGGCACCGGTGACCGAAGAACTCGTCTTCAGAAGCGGATTGAGAAGCGCGACCATGGCCGTCCTGCTGCTGTGGTCATTGCTGCTGCTCATCGCGCTCGTCAGTCCCCAGCGCCCTGCGATGCTCGGTCTGCTCGCGTTGTTCACCGTGGGCGCGCTTCTGTCGCTTCTGAACGCACAAAGACGCAGGGCCTTGCTGCCCTGGGTCCACCGTGTACTGCTTCGCCATCGTGCCCTGTGGGTGCACCTGTCCACGGTCTCGTTCGCATTGGTCCATCTCAGCAATTGGCAAGTGATCTCCGGCGCGCCCATTCGTGCCGTGGTGCTGGTGCTGCCTCAACTGGTGACCGGGTACGGACTCGCCTACATCTGCATTCGCATGGGCTTGCGCTGGTCCATCCTTGCGCATGCCTTGTTCAATGCTTGCGTTTTCGTGATGGAAACCGTGGCTTCGCCCTGATTCACTCGCCCGCCAGCAGCGCCGCGTAGCGCCCCAGGTCCACGTTGCCCCCGCTCACGATCACGCCGACCCGTGCGCCCGGCAGCGTGGCCGCGTCCTGGCAGGCGCCGGCGAAGGCCAGGCCGCCCGTGGGTTCGACCACCATCTTCATGCGCTCGGCGAAGAAGCGCATCGCGTCGACCAGTTGCGCGTCGCTCACGGTGCGGATGTCGTCCACGTCGCGCCGGATGATGGCGAAGGTGTGCTGGCCCAGGTGCTGGGTCTGCGCGCCGTCGGCGATGGTGCGCGGCGTCTCGATGTGCACGATGCGGCCGGCGCGCAGCGACTGCTGGCCGTCGTTGCCGGCCTCGGGCTCGATGCCGTAGACCTTGCAGCCGGGCGACAGCGCACGCGCCGACAGGGCCGAGCCGCTGAGCAGCCCGCCCCCGCCCAGGCACACGTAGAGCGCATCGAGCGGGCCGGTTTCCTCGATCAGTTCCTTCACCGCCGTGCCCTGGCCGGTGAGCACGTCGGGATGGTCGTAGGGCGGGATCAGCGTCATGCCGCGCTCGGTCGCCAACTGCTGCGTGAGCGCCTCGCGGTCCTGCGTGAAGCGGTCGTAGAGCACCACCTCGGCGCCGTAGCCGCGGGTGGCGGCCAGCTTGGCGGCCGGCGCGTCCTGCGGCATCAGGATCAGCGCGGGCATGCCCAGCAGCCGGGCCGACAGCGCCACGGCCTGCGCGTGGTTGCCCGAGGAGAAGGCGATGGCGCCGGCCTGGCGCTGCGCCGCGTCGAAGCGCGACAGCGCATTGAAGGCGCCGCGGAACTTGAACGCGCCCATGCGCTGGAAGTTCTCGCATTTGAAGAAGAACTGCGCGCCCCAGCGCGCATCGGCGGTGGCGGAGCGCAGCACGGGGGTGCGGTGGGCATGGCCTTCGAGCCGCGCGGCGGCGGCGACCACGTCGTCGTAGGTGGGCAGTGCAGTCATGCCGCACAGCTTACCAAGCTCAGGTGTAGAGCGAAGGCACGGGGGCCTCGTCCTTGAGCGCCCAGCGCCCCAGCATGTTGAGCTTGTAATCCAGCGGATCGTGCAGCGTGTGGGTGCGCGCGTTGCGCCAGAAGCGGTCGAAGCCCAGCGAAGCGTGCGTGCCGCGCGCACCCACCACCTCGAACAGCTCCTGGCTCGCGTACAGGCCCGCGCGATGCGCCACCACCTTGGCCTCGGCCACCGCGATCGCGACCGCGGCGCGCTCGTCCGCGGTGAGGGCCTCGCCCTTCACGTAGGCCGCATCGAGCGCCTGCGCGGCGCGGTCGGCCAGCGCCTCGCCCGCGGCGACCTGCACCTGCAGTTCGCCGAAGCGGTTGAGCGTGTAGGGGTCGTCGGTGGCATGGGCGACGCCCGAGCTGACCCAGGGTCGCGCGTTCGTGTGCGCCCATTGGCGCGCTTCCTGTCGTGCACCGATGGCGATGCCCAGGTAGAGGTTGACCAGCACCAGCTGGCCGATGGTGGTGCGCAGCGTGTGGAAGGCCGTGGGCACGGCGTCGCTCGCGCGGATCACGTCGCGCGCGGGCAGCGCCACCTGCGTGAAGACCACCGCGTTGCTGTCGGTCTGGCGCTGGCCGATCGGGTCCCAGTCGTCGAGCACCGCGATGCCCGGCTGCTGCGTCGGCACGATGCCCAGCAGCATGGGGCCGCCCGCGGCCGGCACGGCCGAGAGCGTCATGTAGCTGGAACCCGTGGTGCCCGAGCAAAAGCTCTTGGTGCCCTCGAGCACCAGGTCGCCACCGGGGCCCTCGTGCGCCTCGAGCCGGCGATCGATGGGGTTCATCGCATTGCCCCACCAGCCCTGCTCGCGCACCGTGGCCGAGAGCCAGCGCTGCTGCTGGTCCGGCGTGCCGTAGATGGCCACGGTCGCGACCTGCAGGTGGTGGAAGGCCAGCACATGGGCCAGGGCGCTGTCGACCGCCGCGATGCGCCGCACGGTCGTGAAGACGCTGCGCCAGTCGAGGCCGCGGCCGCCGAAGGCCTGCGGCACGGCGTCGTTCAGCAGGCCGTGCGCGCGGATCAGGGCCTTCTCGGCGGCGGCATGGCCGCCCTCGCGGTCGCGGGCCACGGCGGTGGCGCGCAGGGCATCGAGCAGCGGCTGCAGGTCGTCGACGGGCGGATGGGGCAGGCGGGCGTTCATGAATGAGAGGCTAGAACCAGAGATGGTGCGGCGGCAGCTTGCCGTTGAGGAAGTGGTCGCCCAGCGCGTGGTATTTCCAGCGCACCGGGTCGTGCAGCGTGTGGGTGCGCGCGTTGCGCCAGTGGCGGTCGAGGCCGTGCTCGGCCACCGTGCTCTGCGCGCCGGCCAGTTCGAACAGCTTGCTCGCGGCCTGCAGTGCGACTTCGGTGGTCAGGATCTTGGCCTCGGCCACGGCCAGCGAGGCTTCGCCGGCCTGCTCCGGCGTCGAGACCGCGGGCGTGTCGTCGAGCGCGCGCGCGGCGCGTTCGAGCAGCGCATCGGCGGCGCGCAGCTGCACGCGCAGGCGCCCCACCTCGCTCAAGGTGAGCGGGTCGGCGCTGGCGAGGTCCACACCGCTGTCGATCCAAGGCCGCGCACGCGTGGTCACGAAATGGCGCATGTCCTCCAGCGCCGCATGGGCGATGCCACCGTCGATGGCGGCCTGCAGGATCTGCGAGAAGGGGCCGGCCAGCGTGGGCCGCGCGAAGCGCGTCGAGGGCACGAGCTGCCAGGCCTGCACCGCCACCTGGGCCAGCGTCACGCTGCCGCTTGCCGTGGTGCGCTGGCCGAAGCCCGACCAGTCGTCGATCACCGCCAGGCCCGGCGCGCCGCGCTCGACCATCGCCAGCCAGGGCTTGTCCTGCGCATCGCGCGCCGACACCGGAATCCAGTCGGCGAACAGCGCGCCGGTCGAGAAGGCCTTGCGGCCATCGAGGCGGAACGCGCCCTCGCCCGCCGCGGCGTCGGCCACCAGGCGGGTGCGGGTCTCGCGCACGTGGCGGGTGCCGACCTCCGACACCGCATTGCCCAGCCGCGCGCCGCGCAGCAACTCGGCGAAGAAGAAATCCTGCTGCGCGGGGCTGCCGTCGAGCCGCAGCGCGCACACCACGCTGTAGTGGTTCTGCGGAATCTGGGCGATCGAGGGGTCGGCCTGCGCGATGCGCCGGAACACCTCGACCAGCGTGACATGGCTGACGTCCGCGCCGCCATGGCTGCGCGGCACGGTCAGTGCCCAGAGGCCGCTCTGCGAGAAGGCGTCGACCTCGGCATGGGGCAGCAGACGGTCGCGATCCCGCGCGGCGGCGCCGGGCGCGATCGCGGCGGCGAAGGCGGCCGCGGCCTCGAGCGCCTCGGCGTCGTTGCGGATGACGTGGGCATCGGGCCGCGTGAAGGCGCGCGCACGGCGCGGCCGGTGCTGGTTGTCGTGGCTGCCGTGGCTCATGCCCTCTCCCTTCGATTGACCCGGCGCGCCAGCGCGTCGCCGCTCCATTGCACCGCGCCGACCAGCACGATCAGCAGCGCGATCACTTCCAGCATCACCACGGTGTCGAAGCGCTGGTAGCCGTAGCGGATCGCCAGGTCGCCCAGCCCGCCGCCGCCCACCGCCCCGGCCATGGCCGAGGAACCGATCATCGTGACCACCGTCAGCGTGAAGCCCGCGATGATCCCCGGCAGCGCCTCGGGCAGCAGCACGTGGCGCACGATGTGCCAGCGCTTGCAGCCCATGGCCTGCGCCGCTTCCACCAGGCCGCGATCGACCTCGCGCAGGCTCACCTCGACCATGCGCGCGAAGAAAGGCGTCGAGGCGATCGACAGCGGCACCACCGCGGCCCACAGGCCGATCGAGGTGCCGACGACCCAGCGCGTGAACGGGATCAGCGCCACCAGCAGGATGATGAAGGGGGCCGAGCGCAGCACGTTGACCACGCTGCCCAGCACCCGGTTGACGCCGGGCCGCGCATAGATGCCGCCCGGTGCGGTGGTGGTCAGCACCACCGCGATCGGCACGCCGGCCACGAAGGCGAAGGCGGCCGAGACGCCCACCATCAGCAGGGTCTGCAAGGTCGCGTTGATGAACATGTCAAGCAGCATGCGCGGCTCCTTCTTTTTCCTCTTCTTCGCGCACACCCAGCACCGTGACCTGGTCGACCAGGCCGGCCAGCGCATGGCGCAGCGCATCGGCCGTGCGCAGCGAGCTGCGCGCCGACAACACCACGCGGCCCAGCGGCCGGCCTGCGATGCGGTCGATGCCGCCGTGCAGCAGCTGCAGCGGGCCGCCGAGGGCCAGCGCCAGCGCGCCGAGTTCGAACTCGCGCCCGTGCTGGCCGTTGAGCCGCAGGTCCAGCAGCACGGTCGCACCGGGCGCCAGCGCCTCGCCGGCCTGCACCGGCCGCAGCCCCTGGCGCAGTTCGGGCGGCAGCTCGTGCAGCAAGGGCTGCAGCAGCGCGCGCGTGGCATCGCCCTGCGGATCGCCGAACACGCGCCAGACCTCGCCCAGCTCGACCAGCCGGCCCTTCTCTAGCACCGCGACGCGGTCGCAGATCTCGCGGATCACCGCCATCTCGTGGGTGATCAACACCACGGTCAGGCCAAGCCGGCGGTTGATGTCGCGCAGCAGCGCCAGGATCGATTGCGTGGTCTCGGGATCGAGCGCCGAGGTGGCCTCGTCGCACAGCAGCACTTCCGGGTCATGCACCAGCGCACGCGCGATGCCCACGCGCTGCTTCTGGCCGCCCGAGAGCTGTGCCGGGTAGGCGTCCTTCTTGGCCGCCAGGCCCACCAGCTCGAGCAGCGCGCCGACCTTGCGCGCGATCGCCTCGCGCGGCACGCCGGCCACGCGCAGCGGCAGCGCGACGTTCTCCCACACCGTCTTGGCCGACAGCAGGTTGAAGTGCTGGAAGATCATGCCGGTGCGGCGGCGCAGCTTGACCAGCGCGTCCTCGTCGAGCGTGCCGACGTCGGTGCCGTGCACCACCACGCGGCCCTCGGTCGGCGACTCGAGCCGGTTGACGGTGCGCAGCAGCGTCGACTTGCCCGCGCCGCTGCGGCCGATGATGCCGAAGACCTCACCGGTCTCGATGCGGAAGTCGATCCCGGCCAGCGCCTGCGTGCGCCCCGCCGTGCCTTCGTAGTGCTTGCCCACGCGCTCGAACACGATGCTGGCGCTGCGCGCCGCGCCGGTGTCATGCGCTGCCACGTGGCGGATCTCGGACAGGTCGGTCATGCGGAAGCAGGAGAAAAACGGAAGGACGCGGCCGCGTGCCGATCGGGCAGGCGATCGGTGCCGAAGAGCTTGTGGCGCAAAGTGCCGGGCGTGTAGGCCGTCTTGTAGACGCCACGCGCGCGCAGCTCCGGCACCAGCAGGTCGACGATGTCGGTGAAGCACTCGGGCACCACGGTGCGGATCAGGTTGAAGCCGTCGACGTCGGCTTCGCGCACCCACGACTCCAGTTCGTCGGCCACCTGCTCGGCCGAGCCGACGATAGGCGTGTGGCGGCTGCCCAGCACCATCTGGTCGAGCAGCCGGCGCGGGGTCCAGACCTGGCCGCCGCTGCGGGTGGTGACCGATTCGAGAAAGGACTTGAGCGCCTGCGTGTCGGGGTTGACGATGGGCGCATCGAGGTCGAAGCGCGAGAAGTCGATGCCGGTCTGGGCCGAGAAATGCGCCAGGCCGGCCTCGGGGCTCGCGTGGTGCCGGTACTCGGCAAAACGCTCTCGCGCCTCGGCCTCGGTCGCGCCCACCACCACGATGGTGCCGACGAAGAAGCGCAGGTCCGCGCGGCGCCGGCCCAGCGCCACCGCGCGCGCCGTGATGTCGGCGATGGTCTCGCGCGCCTGGGCCTTGGTGCCCGAGACGAAGATGCATTCGGCATGGCGCGCCGCGAAGTCCATGCCACGCTTGGAGGCGCCGGCCTGGAACAGCACCGGCGTGCGCTGCGGCGAAGGCTCGCTCAGGAAGATGGTGTCGGCCTGGTAGTAAGGGCCTTCGTGGCGGATGCGGTGCACCTTGTCGGGCCGGGTGTGGATGCGCGCGGCGCGGTCGTGCACCACGGCGTCGTCCTCCCAGCTGCCTTCCCAGAGCTTGTAGGCCAGTTCCATGAAGTCGTCGGCACGGTCGTAGCGCGCGTCGTGGCCCAGCTGCTGCGTCTGGCCGGCGGCGCGGGCCGCGCTGTCGAGGAAGCCGGTCACGATGTTCCAGGCGACGCGCCCCTCGCTCAGGTGGTCGAGCGTGCTCATGCGGCGCGCGAACAGGTGCGGCACCTCGTAGGACTGGTTCACGGTCACGCCGAAGCCCAGGTGCTCGGTCACGTGCGCCATCAGCGGCACCAGCAGCAGCGGGTCGTTGATCGGGTGCTGCACGCCTTCGCGCAGCGCCGCGTCGGGGCGGCCTTCCCAGACGTCGTTGGCGCCGATGATGTCGGCCAGGAACAGCGTGTCGAAGCCGCCGCGCTCCAGCGTGCGGGCCAGCTCGGCCCAGTAGCGCGAAGTGCGGTAGGCCCGCGAGTCGTCGCGCGGATGGGTCCACAGGCCGTGGGCGATGTCGCCGATGCAGTTCATGTGCACGGCGTTCAACAGAATGGGCCGCGCCGCGGCGCCGCGCGCCCCTGCCACTCCGCTCACTTGGCGGGGGTCGCGTTCAGCGCGGTCTTCTGTGCGTTGGCCTGCGCCGTCTCCCACGGGAACTCGACCAGGCCGTCGAAGGCCGTGCGCACCGCGGCCTTCACTTCGGCGCTGTTCTGGTAGATGGCGATGAACCTGCGGATGCGCGGGTCGTTGGCGCGCTCGGGCTTGGCGGCCCAGACGAAGCTGTACTTGCTGTTGTCCTTCTCGCGGTAGATCGGCTTGTGCACGTCGAGCCCGGCGATCTTGACGAAGGTCGCGTAGGTCACGGCGGCATCGAGGTCGTCGAAGGCGCGCGCGATGGCCGGGCCGTCGATCTGCAGGATCTGCAGCTTGCGCGGGTTCTCGCTCACGTCTTCCAAGGTCGAGGTGGTGCTGCCGCCGTTCTTGAGCTTGATCAGGCCGGCCTCCTGCAGCACCAGCAGCGAGCGCGCGGTGTTGATCGGGTCCTGCGCGATCGCGATCTTGGCGCCGGTCTTGATCTGGTCCAGCGAGGTGAGCTTCTTCGAGTAGAGGCCGACCGTGGTGGTGTAGCCGCCCGCGATGGGCACCAGGTTGTAGCCGCCGGCCTTGTTCGACTGCTCGAGGAAGGGCTTGTGCTGGAAGTGGTTCACGTCGACCTCGCCACTGGCCACGGCCGAGTTGGGCGTGCGCCAGTCGCTGAACTCGATGATCTCGACGTTCAGGCCCTGGGCCTTGGCCTGCTGCGCCGCGATCTCCAGGCCGCGCGTGGCCGGGCTGGTGGCGGTCGCGACCTTGAGCGGCTTGTCCTGCGCGAAGACGGGCGCGCCCAGCGAGGACAGCGCCGCGGCGGCGAGGAAGGCGCCGCCGAAGCGGCGGGTGAAGGCGAAGACGGACGAGGGCATGGGTTTCTTCATGGACGACTTTTCTGGCAGGCGGCCGCGGGCGGGCCGCGAAATGGACCCGCGAACTTAAGGCCTCGTCGCCATGCGGACAACGAAGCTTTCAGCCCTTGCTTATGCGGATTCCTTCTTTGTCACGCGCGCGCGATGCCCCTGCAATCGCCGCATGAGCCGAGACAACGAAGAACGCATCGACTGGACCCGGAGCGCGCGCATGCAGGCGCTGAAAGAGCTCGCGCCCGAACCCTTCGCGGCCTTCGCCGCCTTCGACAAGGCGGTGTTCGCGCCCGGCCACCTCGAACCCAAGATCAAGGAGCTGATCGCGGTCGCGGTCACGCACGTGACGCAGTGCGAGTCCTGCCTCACGCTGCATGTGAAGAACGCACGCAGGCTCGGCGCCACCGAGGGCGAGGTCGCCGAGGCGCTGTGGGTCGCGGCGCAACTGCGCGCGGGCGGTGCGATCGGCCAGTTCGGGGCCACGCTCGCGGCCCTGAAGCAGGGCGACTGAGGCCACGACAGGCGGCGGGCTGGCGCGACAATGGCGCCATGCGCGCGCTGCTTCTCACTTTTTCCTGGCAGGAGCTGCGCCACCACCCGTGGCGCAACGCGGCCGCCGTCGTCGCGGTGATGCTCGGGGTGGCGCTGGCCTTCTCGGTGCACCTGATCAACGCCTCGGCGCTCGACGAGTTCTCCAGCGCGGTGCGCTCGGTCAACGGCCAGCCCGACCTCGAACTGCGCGCCGCGCAGGGCAGCTTCGACGAAGCGCTGTTCGCGCAGGTCGCGCGCCATCCGCAGGTGGCGCTGGCCAGCCCGGTGGTCGAGATCCCCGCGAGCACGCTGGCCGCCGACGGCGCCCGGCTGCCGCTGCGCATCGTGGGCGTCGATGCGCTCGCGCTGCCCACGCTCGCGCCCGCGCTGATGCCCGTGCCGGCCCAAGGCGCGGTGCGCTTCGCGCTCTTCGCACCCGACCAGGTCTTCCTCAACGCCGCGGCGCGCAACGCGCTGGGCCCGGCCGCGACACAACTCGAGGCGCAGGTCGGCACCCAGCGCCACCCCCTGCAGATCGCGGGCACCGTGGCCGCGGGCGGCAGTGCGCTCGCGGTGATGGACATCGCGGCCGCGCAGGAACGCTTCGGCCGGCTCGGCCAGCTCACGCGCATCGACCTGCGGCTGCAGGGCGGCATCGACCGCGCGGCCTTCATCCGCTCGCTGGAGGGCGCGCCCGGCTGGCCCTCGAACGTGCGCATCGCCGAACCGGGCGATGCGGCCGAGCGCGTGAGCAACCTCTCGCGCGCCTACCGCGTGAACCTCACGGTGCTGGCGCTGGTCGCGCTGTTCACCGGCGCCTTCCTGGTGTTCTCGGTGCTGGCGCTCAGCGTGGCCAAGCGCGCGCAGCAGTTCGCGCTGCTGGGCGTGCTGGGCCTGACGCCGCGCGGCCGGCTGGCGCTGGTGCTGGCCGAGTCGCTGATCCTCGGCGTGGTCGGCAGCCTGGCGGGCATCGCGCTGGGCGCGGGCCTGGCGGTGTTCGCGCTGCGCGTGCTGGGCGGCGACCTGGGCGGCGGCTACTTCGCGGGCGTGGCGCCCACGCTGCACTGGCGCTCGGGCGCCGCGCTGCTCTACGGCGGGCTGGGCGTGGCCGCGGCGCTGGTCGGCGGCTGGTGGCCCGCGCGCGCGGCGCAAGCGCTGCCCGAGGCGCAAACGCTCAAGGGCCTGGGCGCGGCGCCCGCGCGGCAAGGCGCGCGCGTGCTGCCCTTCGTGCTGCTGCTGGCCGGTGTGGCGCTGGCGCAGATGCCACCGCTGTTCGACATCCCGGTGGCCGCGTACTTCTCGGTCGGCCTGCTGCTGGTGGGCGGCATCACCGCCCTGCCCTGGCTGATCGCGCTGCTCTACGACCGCATCGCGCCGCTGTTCGCGCAGCGCGTGCTGCCGATGCTGGCCATCGAGCGCGCACGCC
Organism: Variovorax sp. UMC13; assembly: GCF_014170375.1. Taxonomy (GTDB): domain Bacteria; phylum Pseudomonadota; class Gammaproteobacteria; order Burkholderiales; family Burkholderiaceae_C; genus Variovorax. Next base: position 52,952 of record NZ_LZZW01000024.1, read on the forward strand.
GCATGCGCGGTACCGCCGCGGTGGCGGTCAGCGGCGTGGTCGCGAGCCTGAGCCTGGCGGTAGCGCTGACCGTGATGGTCGCGAGCTTCCGCGATTCGGTCACCCGCTGGCTCGACGTGGTGCTGCCGGCCGACCTCTACCTGCGCGTGGCCGGCGCCAGCGCGGCCGACGACGCGGCCTTCACGCCGGTCTTCGTGCAGAAGCTGGCGCGCTTGCCCGGCGTGGCGCGCACCGGCACGCAGCGGCTGCGCCCGCTGCTGCTCGACCCCGCGCGGCCGGCCGTGACCCTGATCGCGCGCAGCCTCGACGACGGCGCCGCGCGCACGCTGCCGCTGGTGGGCGAGGTGCTGCCCGTGCCCGCGGGGCAGATCGGCATCTATGTGAGCGAGGCCATGGTCGACCTCTACGGCGCAAAACCGGGCACGGTGTTCGCGCCGCTGGCGCAGGCGCTCGGCACGCCCGCGGCCGGCCAGCGCTTCTTCGTGGCCGGCGTGTGGCGCGACTATGTGCGCCAGTTCGGCGCGATCACGATGGACGCGCGCGACTTCGAACGCCTGACCGGCGACGCCGGTGCCAGCGACGTCGCGCTGTGGCTGGCGCCCGATGCGGTCGACACCGAGGTGCAGTCCGCGGTTCGCGCGCTGGCGTCGGCCGAGCCCGGGCTGTCGGATGCGCTGGAGCTGGCCTCGGTCGGCCAGATCCGCGCCACCTCGCTGCGCATCTTCGACCGCAGCTTCGCCGTCACCTACTGGCTGCAGGCCGTGGCCATCGCCATCGGCCTGTTCGGCATCGCCGCCAGCTTCAGCGCGCAGGTGCTGGCGCGCCGCAAGGAGTTCGGCCTGATGGCGCACCTGGGCTTCACCCGGCGCCAGGTGCTGGCGGTGGTGGCGGGCGAAGGCGCGGCCTGGACCGCGATCGGCGCGGTCGCCGGCCTGGGCCTGGGGCTCGCGGTGTCGGTGGTGCTGGTGAAGGTGGTCAACCCGCAGAGCTTCCACTGGAGCATGGACCTGCTCGTGCCCTGGCTGCGCCTGCTGGCGCTGTGTGCCGCGGTGGTGGCGGCCGGCACGCTGACGGCGTGGCTGGCGGGGCGGGCTGCGGCGGGCAAGGACGCGGTGTTGGCCGTGAAGGAAGACTGGTAGCGCAGTCTTCCCCTCGCGGCAGGCACCGGCCCTCGACCCGTCAACGCCCCGGCGTCAACTGGATCCGCTCGACCGTCTCCCGCTCCACCGCGGAACGCGAATAGACCAGCGGCACGTACTTGCCTTCGAGCCACAGCGGCGCCAGGTCCCGGTAGTTCGGACTGTCCGGATTCCCCGACTGCCCCGGCGCGTTGATCACGCGCGAAGCGTCCCAATTCCCCACGTCGAGCACCATGCGGAAGGACGCGCCCGCGGTCAGCTTGTAGTCGCTGGCGCGGTAGGTGGCGGCCATCGGGGTGAAGGCCGAGCCGGACATCGGCCAGTCGCCCACATCCAGCTTCTTGCGCGCGGCCGCGTCGACCACGCCGCCGAGCGGATGGCGGAACTCGGCGCGGTGCAGGGCGCCCCACTTCCAGGCCGCCGTGTCGGGGCCCAGCTTGGCCGTGAGTTCCTGCATCGCGAGCGGCAAGGTCGTCAGCAGCAGGGCATCGCGCTGCGCGTTCGTGACCCAGCCGGCGGGGTTCTCGAGCAGCATCACCATGCGCGTGTTGTCGCCGGGCGTGGCCAGCGCGGCGGCGGCATCGCCCGCGCCGGCCTTGAGCACGGCCGCGCGCAGGGGCTTGCTGCTCCAGACCTCGTACAGCGCGGCGGCGGCGCTGTCGCGGTCCATCGCGCCGTTCCAGCCCTGCAGCAGGCGCAAGGCCGACGCGGTCTGCGGATCGTCGCTGCGCAGGCCGGCCAGCAGCTTGAGCAGCCGCTGCGCGGGCGTGGCGACGATGTCGTTCTGCATGCGCTCCGAATCCTCGAGGGTGAAGCGCGTGCCTGCCGCCGCCTTGGCCGCGAACAGTTCCTTCAGGCGGCGCGCGCGGGCCGCATCGCTCCATTCGTAGCCCACGCCCTTCTTCGCGGCCGGGTGGTCGGGCGGGATGTTGTTCTCGTTGGCGGTCACCACGTAGCCGCGCGCGGGGTTGAACTCCGACGGCAGTTCGTCGCCGTTGCGAAAGCCCGACCACTCGTAGCGCCCGTCGCCCGGCACCGGCATCAGCCCGTCCCAGTTGGGGCGGATCGGCGTCAACCCGCCGGGAATCCAGCCGACGTTGCCGCTGGTGTCGGCATAGACCTGGTTCTCGCCCGGTGCGCCCCAGCGGTTCATGGCGGCACGGAACTGGTCCCAGTTGCGCGCGCGCATGTAATCCATCGATCCGAAGTACGGCGCCATGCCGGGCTCCAGCCAGGCGGCGCGCAACGCGAATGCGCGCTGCTTGCCGGGCTCGGCCAGCAGCACCGGGCCATGGCGCGTGAAGCTGTTGACCACCTCGCGCGGCGTGCGCTCGCCCTTGACCGCGATGCGTTCGGTCACGCGCGTCATCGGCTCCCAGCGGTCCTGGTAGCGGTATTCGTTGGGATTGGCCGGGTTGAGCTGGTACACGTACAGGTCTTCCTGGTCCATGTAGAAGCGCGTGAGGCCGAAGGCGATGGTGCCGTTGTGGCCGATCGACAGGCCCGGCAGGAAGGGCTCGCCCGCGCCGATGGCGTCCATGCCGGGTGCGCTCAGGTGCGTCATGTAGCGCAGGCTGGGCGCGCCATGGGCGCGGTGCGGGTCGTTGGCCAGGATGGGCCGGCCGGTGGCCGTGAGCTGGGGCGCGATCACCCAGTTGTTGCTGCCGTAGGCGCCGGTCGGGTCGCCCTGCGAGGCCTGCTGCGCGTCCTCGCGCTGCCTTTCGGCTTCGGCGCTGCCCGGCAGCAGCGCCACCGGCACGACCGCCGCGCCCGCGTTCATGCCCAGCCGCGTGTTGGCCTTGGTGAAGACCGGCCCTTCGGTGGCGCGCAGGTAGGCCGCGCGCAATTCGGTGGCCGGGATGTCGCAGGGATCGAGCCCCGGCGGCACCTGCGGCGTGACGGGCGGGTCGAGCTCGCGGCGCAGCCAGTCGGCCTTGGCACCGGCCGGGCCGGCGCAGAACGCACGCGCGCGTTCGATCTCGGAGGTGAAGTTGAGCGTGAGCCCGTGGTGGCGGATGCGCACCACGTCTTCGGCCGACCAGGTGGCCGGCTGGTAGCCGAGCAGTGCGAACTCGGCCGGCAGCAGCGCGGGCTGCGCCTGTACCTGCGCCACGTAGGCGTTGACGCCCGCGGTGAAGGCCTCGGCCACGCGCTTGGCGTCGGAGCCGTAGGCGAGCCACTCGCGGTACATGTCGCCGCGGTAGAGCACGGCGCGCGCGGCGCGGTCGCTCTCGACCCAGTCGGGCCCGAAGTCCTTGGCCATCTCGCCCAGGCCGCGCTTGCGCCACAGGTCCATCTGCCAGAGCCGGTCGCGCGCGGCGATGAAACCCTGCGCCACGAAGGCGTCGTAGAGCGTGCCCGCATAGAGATGCGGCACGCCCCAGCGGTCGACCAGCACCTCGGCGGGCTTTTCCAGACCGGGAATGGCGAAGGACGAGGAAGGCCGGTTCGGTGTGTTGACACCGGAAGGGCTGCTGGCGCAGCCGACCAAGGCCAGGGCCGCGAGCGCCACGGCGCTCAGCTCGATTTTTTTCATGTTTGACTTTGTCTCCTGCCGCGTAGGCGGCAGGGCACAGTATCCCGATTCGGCGGCCTGGCGCGTTCCGCACAAACCATGACTTGTAGACTGGCGCCGATATGCAGTCCCCCTCTTCCTCCTCCCCTCGCCGCCGCTGGCCCGGCGGCGCGTCAACACGCTGATGGCCGCCTGATGTTTTCGCCACCCTTGCTGTCGCGGCGAAGCCTGTTGTTCGCGGCGCTCGCGGCCGGCCCGCTGGCGGCCTGGGCCTTGCCCGAGCGCACGCTGCAATTCCCACGCGACTTCGGCAGCCATCCCGAGCTGCACACCGAGTGGTGGTACGTCACCGGCCATGCGAAGAACGCCGCGGGCCGTGAATTCGGCTTCCAGGTCACCTTCTTCCGCTCGCGCATCGATGCCACGCAGGCCATGCGCTCGGCCTTCGCGGCCAAGCAGCTGGTGTTCGCACATGCGGCCGTGACCGACCTCGAGGGCCGCGTGCTGCTGCACGACCAGCGCATCGCCCGCGCGGGCTTCGGCGTGGCGCAGGCCAGCGAGGCCGACACCGACGTGCGCATCCGCGACTGGTCGCTGGTGCGCGAGAACGGCGTCTATGCCGCGCGCATCCCGGCCGGCGAGTTCGCGCTCGACCTGCGCTTCACGCCCACCCAGCCGGTGCTGCTGCAAGGCCGGGCCGGCCTTTCGCGCAAGGGGCCCGAAGAGGCGCAGGCCAGCTATTACTACAGCGAGCCACAGCTCGCGGCGCAGGGCAAGCTGACGCTCAAGGGCCAGCCGTTCGAGATCGCGGGCAAGGCCTGGCTGGACCACGAATGGAGCGAGGCGCTGATGCACCCCGAGGCCGTGGGCTGGGACTGGATCGGCATGAACCTCGACGACGGCAGCGCGCTCACGGCCTTCCACCTGCGGCGCGCCGATGGCAGCGCGCTGTGGGGCGGCGGCTCGTTCCGACCGCGCGACGGCACGGCGCGCATCTTCGGCGACGGCGAAGTGCACTTCGACATCGTCAAGACCTGGACCAGCCCGCGCACGCAGGCGAAGTACCCGACCCAGTGGCGGGTGCAGACGCCGTCCGGCAATTTCGAGGTGCGCGCGCTGCTCGACGACCAGGAGCTGGACAGCCGCGGCTCGACCGGCGGCGTGTACTGGGAGGGCCTGAGCGACCTGCTCGATGCGCAGGGGCGGCGGGTCGGGCGCGGGTACCTGGAGATGACAGGGTATGCGGCGCCGCTTCGTCTCTAAACCAGACGCCCCGCCGCCAGCACCGTCGCCGTCTTGCGCACCGGGCTCGAGAGCACCAGCGAGGTCGTGACGCCGCCGTGCCGCGCGAGCGCGTCCACCACGCGCTCGAGGTCCTGTGGTTCGGCGATCGCACAGCGCACGATGAAGCAGTCCTCGCCGGTCACGCGGTCGGCCTCGAGGACCTCCGGCATCTGTTCGAACAGGGCGATGTACTTCCGGATGCCCTCGTGCGTGGTCTGGATCCGGATGATCGCCTGCAGGCCGATGCCGATCGCGCGCAGGTTGACGCGCGCGCCGTAGCCTTCGATCACGCCCGCGTCCTCGAGCTTGCGCACGCGCTCGCTCATCGCGGGCTGCGAGAGGCCGATGCGCTTGCCGATCGCGGCCAGGCTCTGGCGCGCGTCGCGTTGCAGGGCCTCGAGGATCAGGCGGTCCTTCTTGTCGAGCTTCATGGGAATGAGGTGATGGGATGCCGATGATCCATCGGTTCTACAGGTCGATTTCCGATGGCTTGCGCTGGGAAGCGCGCCCCCCATTCTCTATCGTCGGGCCAAGCTCGCCATGTGGCGCGAGGACCCTTGCGAAAGAAGGACCATGGAACTCATCGGCATGCTCGACTCGCCCTACGTGCGGCGCGTGGCCGTCACGCTGCATCTGCTGAAGCAGCCCTTCGTGCACCGGCCGATCTCGGTCTTCAGCAACTTCGATTCGTTTCGCGCGATCAATCCGGTGGTGAAGGCGCCCACGCTGGTCTGCGCCAACGGCCAGGTCCTGATGGACTCGACGCTGATCATCGACCACGTCGAAACCGTCGCCGGACGCAGCCTGATGCCGGCCGACCCCAGGGCACGCCAGCGCGCACTGCGCATCGTCGGACTGGGGCTGGCGGTGTGCGAGAAGGCGGTGCAGATCGTCTACGAGCGCCAGCTCCGTCCGCCGGAGAAGCTGCATGCGCCCTGGATGGAACGCGTGAAGCAGCAGCTGGACGCCGCCTGCGCGCAACTGGAGGCCGAGCTGGCGGCCCGAGCGCCGGCGCTGGAAGCCACGACGATCGACCAGGCCGGCGTGACCAGCGCCGTCGCCTGGCGCTTCACGCAGGAGATGGTGCCCGGCGACGTCGACGCGCGGTCGCATCCGGCGACGGCCCGCCATGCGCGGGCGGCGGAAGGCCTCGAGGCCTTCCGGGCCGCGCCCTTCGCCTGAGGCGCGGCGCGGCTCAGGGCTGCGCCGGCCTGGCCGCCGCGGCGCCCACACAAGGTTGAACGACCTTCTTCAGGCCGTCGTTGTCGCGCGGCAAGGAGAAGGTGGCGGTCAACGGCTTGTCACCCGCCTTGGCGGGAGCCAGCGACAGCTTGAGCGGCTGGCCGCGTGCGGCGTCGCTGGCCCAGTAGGCCAGTTCGTCGCGCGGTGGACAGCGCAGCGCACCCGACCCGCAGGAAGGCCCGGGGCCGCGGGAGGATGCGGAGGAAATCTTTGTTCATGGAAGCAACGGATAAGGTGTTGACGACAAGAGGCTCTGCGCGGACGGCCCCGTGCAGGCATCGAAAGCTGTGGGGAGCGGTATCGCGACGGCGGCGCATCGATGGTGGCCGCAGGCGCTAAGGCAGGAACTTCGGATTGCGCCGCGCCCGCGTGGCCTGCTCGAATGCATAGGCCACGCCGAGCAGTGCAGGCTCGCTCCACTGCGTGCCCAGGAATTGCACCGCCAGCGGCATGCCGTCACTGTCGACGCCGCTCGGCACCACGATAGCGGGATAGCCCGCCATGGCGCCGCCATGGCCGCCGTACTGGTCGCTGGCCAGCATATCGAGCGCATGGCGCTGCAGCACGCCATCGATGGCGGCGCGTGCATCGCCTTTCTGCTGCGGGCCCAGCGTCGACAGTTCGGCATCGCTGTCCGGGTCGGCCAGCAGGTCGGCCGCGAGCTGGATCAGGCCCTGCGGGTAGGGCTGGCCGCTGCCATCCAGCGGCGCCGTGCGGTTGAAGGCGATCAGGTCCTGGAGGCTCCGGATCGGGAGCCCTGGCCGCGTCGCCAGATAGGTGCTGAGGCCGCGGCCGAAGTTGGCCGCCAGCAGGGGCACCTCGTACTCGGCCGGGGGATTCGGCATCTGCACCGGCACCAGCACCGCGCCGGCGGCCCGCATGGCGGCCAACGCCTGGCCGAAGTTCGATGCTTCGCCAGGTGTCCTGTCTTGCGGATAACCGATGCGCCGTCCAGCCAGGCCATCGGTTTTCAGGAAGCGCGTGAAGTCGCCGCTGTGCAGGCCCGCGTCACGCGTGGCGCCGTCCGCGGCATCGCGGCCAGCCATCACCGACAGCAGCAGGGCCGCATCGCGCACCGAGCGCGCCATGGGCCCTGGCGTGTCCTGCGCCTCGGAGATGGGAACGATGCCCGTGCGGCTCGCGAGGCCCAGGGTGGGCCGGATGCCGACGACGCCGTTGGCGGCGGCCGGACACAGGATCGAGCCCTCCGTCTCGGTGCCCAGCGCGATCGGCGCGAACCCGGCCGCGATGCCGACGCCGGAGCCGCTGCTCGATCCGCAGGGGTCCCGGTCCAGCACATAGGGGTTGCGGGTCTGGCCGCCCCTTCCGCTCCATCCGCTGGGCAGACTGGCGTCGCGGAAGTAGGCCCATTCGCTGAGGTTGGTCTTGCCCAGGATGACCGCCCCCGCATCGCGCAGCTTCCTGGCGACGAAAGCGTCGCGTGTTGCCGGCGCGCCCACCATCGCGAGCGAGCCGGCGCTGGTCTGCATGCGGTCACCGGTGTCGATGTTGTCCTTCAGCAGCACCGGGATGCCGTGCAGCGGGCCGCGCAGCCTGCCACTCGCACGCTCGGCGTCCATCTGGTCCGCCAGGCGAAGGGCGTCGGGGTTGAGTTCGATGACCGCCTTGAGCGTGGGGCCTTGCCGGTCGAGCCGGGCGATGCGGTCGAGCAGGTACGACGTGATCGCATGCGAGCTCGTGCCCTGGGACATGCGCTGCGAGAGCTCGGTGATGTCCATGTACTCGAGGCCATCGAGCGAGGCCCCTGTGGTGCCGGGACCGCCGCCCCCACCACTGCTACCGCCGCCGCATGCGGCCAGGGCCAGGCTCGCGCACAGGAGCCAGGCATACCGGGTTCTTTTGGACAAAGCGCTGCCGCGCGGAATTGAATCGCTGTTCATGGTTGCTCCCTGATTTTGAGGCCGGGAGCATACCGAATCCGGCGGGGGACGCCGCGAGGGCGTCGCTGACTCAGTGCGGCGTCTGGCGGTGGGCCCGCCGCCGCTCGATGAACGCGATGATCTCGCCCATGATCCCCTTGCGGAAGGCCAGCACGCAGATCACGAAGATCAGGCCCGTGACCATGGTCACCGACTCGCCCAGCGTGTTGAACCAGTCGACCGTGGTCAGGCGCGCCAGGAAGTTGCCCAGCTCGCCGATCTTGTTCTCCAGCAGCACCACCACCGCCGAGCCCACCAGCGGACCCGACAGCGTGCCCAGCCCGCCCACCAGCGTCATCAGGATCACCTGGCCCGAGGCGGTCCAGTGCACGTCCGACAAGGTGGCGAAACCCAGCACCAGGGTCTTGAGCGAGCCCGCCAGGCCCGAGAGCGCGGCCGAGATCACGAAGGCCAGCAGCTTGAAGCGGCTCACGTCGTAGCCCAGCGAGAGCGCGCGCGGCTCGTTCTCCTTGATGCCCTTCAACACCTGGCCGAAGGGCGAGTGGATGGTGCGCACGATCAGCAGGAAGGCCGCCACCACGATCACCAGCGCCACGTAGTACATGGTCAGGTCGTTCGACAGGTCGATCAGGCCGAAGAGCTTGCCGCGCGGCACGCCCTGCAGGCCGTCCTCGCCGCCGGTGAACTTGGCCTGCAGCGCGACGAAGAACATCATCTGCGCGAGCGCCAGCGTGATCATCGCGAAGTAGATGCCCTGGCGCCGGATGGCCAGGATGCCGAAGACCCAGCCCAGGAAGGCGCCGGTGAGCGTGCCTGCGACCAGGCCCAGCTCGGGCGTCAGGCCCCAGACCTTGATCGCATGGCCGGCCACATAGGCCGAGCCGCCCAGGAAGGCCGCATGGCCGAAGGACAGCAGGCCGGTGTAGCCCAGCAGCAGGTTGAAGGCCGCGGCGAACAGTGCGAAGCACATGAGCTTCATCACGAACACCGGGTAGGCACCGAAGAACGGCGCCGCGACCAGCGCGACGAGCAGCAGCAGGTAGATGGCAAGAGAGAGCTTCTTCATGGCCGCTTCTTATTTTTCTTTGCCGAACAGGCCGGCGGGGCGGATGAGCAGCACGATGACCATGATCACGAACACGACGGTGGACGAAGCCTCGGGGTAGAAGACCTTGGTGAAGCCCTCGATCACCCCCAGGCCCAGGCCGGTGAGGATGGCGCCCATGATCGAGCCCATGCCGCCGATCACGACCACCGCGAACACCACGATGATCAGGTTCTGGCCCATCAGGGGCGAGACCTGGATCACGGGCGCGGCCAGCACGCCGGCGAAGGCCGCCAGGCCGGCGCCGAAGGCGTAGGTCAGCGTGATCATCAGCGGCACGTTGACGCCGAAGGCCTCCACCAGGCGCGGGTTTTCGGTGCCGGCGCGCAGGTAGGCGCCCAGGCGGGTCTTCTCGATCACGTACCAGGTGGCGAAGCACACGACCAGCGAGGCCACGACCACCCAGGCGCGGTAGTTGGGCAGCACCATGAAGCCCAGGTCGGTGGCGCTGGACAGGGCCTCGGGCGCGTCGTATTGCAGGCCCGAGACGCCGTAGACCGAGCGGAACACGCCCTCGATCAGCAAGGTGAGGCCCAGCGTGAGCAAGAGGCCGTAGAGGTGGTCGAGCTTGTAGATCCAGCGCAGCAGCAGGCGCTCGATCAGCACGCCGAAGGCGCCGACGACGATGGGTGCGGCGATCAGCATCACCCAATAGTTGACGCCCAGGTACTCCATCGCCATCCATGTCAGGACGGCGCCGAGCATGAACAGCGCGCCGTGCGCGAAGTTGATGACGTTGAGCAGGCCGAAGATCACCGCCAGCCCGAGGCTCAGGATGGCATAGAAGGAGCCGTTGACCAGCCCCAGGAGGAGCTGGCTCAACAGGCCGGGAAGGGAGATGGTCATAGAGGTCTCAACGAACCCGGGCGCCGGAGCGCCCGCGGAAAATCACTTCCACAGCGCGCACTTGCTCTCGGCCTTGGTCGTGTAGACGTCCTCGCCCTTGAGCTTCTGCACCACCTTGTAGTAGTCCCAGGGCTCCTTCGACTCGGCCGGCGACTTCACCTGCATCAGGTACATGTCGTGCACGAAGCGGCCGTCGGCGCGCACCGTGCCCTTGGCATAGAAGTCGTCGATCGGCGTCTTCTTGATCTGCGCCATGACCGTGTCGGCATCGGTGCTCTTGGCGGCCTGCACGGCCTTCAGGTAGGTCATGGTGGCCGAGTAGTCGGCGGCCTGGATGTCGGTGGGCATGCGCTTGGTCTTCTCGAAGAAGCGCCGGCCGAAGGCACGCGTCTTGTCGTCGAGGTTCCAGTCCCAGCTGGTGGTGAGCAGCAGGCCTTCGGTGTTCTTCAGGCCCAGGCTGTGCACGTCGGTCACGAACACCAGCAGGCCGACCATCTTCATGCTCTTGGTGATGCCGAATTCCTTGGCCGCCTTGATCGCGTTGATGGTGTCGCCGCCGGCATTGGCCAGCGCCAGCACCTGGGCCTTGGAGTTCTGCGCCTGCAGCAGGAACGAAGAGAAGTCGGAGGTGTTGAGCGGGTGCTTGACGCTGCCCACCACCGTGCCGCCCTTCTCCTTCACGACCTTGGTGGCATCGGCTTCCAGTGCCTGGCCGAAGGCGTAGTCGGCGGTCAGGAAGAACCAGCTCTTGTCGCCGCGCGCGATCACCGCGCTGCCCGTGCCCTTGGCCAGCGCCACGGTGTCGTAGGCGTAGTGCACGGTGTAGGGGCTGCACTGCTCGTTGGTGAGCGCCGAGCTGCCCGCGCCGTTCACGATGAACACCCGCTTCTTCTCCTGCGCCACCTTGGCCATGGCCAGGCCGGTGCCCGAGCTGGTGCCGCCGAACAGCATGGTCAGGCCCTGCGTGTCGATCCACTCGCGCGCCTTGGAGGCCGCGATGTCGGCCTTGTTCTGGTGGTCGGCCTGCAGCAGCTCGATGGGCATGCCGTTGACCTTGCCGCCGAAGTCGTCGATGGCCATCTGGATCGCGAGCGCGCCGTTCTTGCCCTCCACGTCGGCGTAGAGACTCGACATGTCGGTGATGAAACCGATCTTGACCTTCTCCTGGGCCTGCGCGGCGCCGGCGGCCGCGAGGCAAGTGGCGACGAAGCAGGCGGAGGCGATGAGCGTGCGTTTCATGGGGTGGTTCTCTCGGGTTGACTGGATGGAGGAGAAAGGTCGGGGGCCGCGTCAGCGGCTCACTTCCAGAGTGCGCACTTGGTCTCGGCCTTGGTGGTGAAGACCTGGTCGCCCGGCAGCGTCTTGAGCACCTTGAGGTAGTCCCAGGGCTTCTTGGATTCGGCCGGCGACTTCACCTCGACCAGGTACATGTCGTGGATGAAGCTGCCGTCGGCGCGGATCTGGCCCTTGCCGTAGAAGTCGTCGATCTTCATGCTCTTGAGCTGCGCCATCACCTTGTCGGAGTCGGTGGTCTTGGCGGCGGCCACGGCCTTGAGGTAGGTCATGGTGGCCGAGTAGTCGGCGGCCTGCACGTCGGTCGGCATGCGCTTGGTCTTCTCGAAGAAGCGGTTGGCGAACTTGCGCGTGTCGTCGTTCAGGTCCCAGTACCAGCTGGTGGTGTGCAGCAGGCCTTCGGTGTTCTTCAGGCCCAGGCTGTGAATGTCGCTCAGGAAGACCAGCAGGCCGGCGGTCTTCATGCTCTTGTTGATGCCGAATTCGCGCGCCGCCTTGATCGAGTTGACGGTGTCGCCGCCCGCGTTGGCCAGGCCCAGGATCTGCGCCTTGGAGTTCTGCGCCTGCAGCAGGAAGGACGAGAAGTCCGAGGCGTTGAGCGGATGGCGCACCGAGCCCACCACCGTGCCGCCCTTCTCCTTCACCACCTTGGTGGTGTCGGCCTCGAGCGCGTGGCCGAAGGCATAGTCGGCGGTCAGGAAGAACCAGCTCTTGCCGCCGCGGTCGACCACCGCCGCGCCCGTGCCCTTGGCCAGCGCCACGGTGTCGTAGGCGTAGTGGATGGTGTAGGGGCTGCACTGCTCGTTGGTGAGCACCGAGCTGCCCGCGCCGTTGTTGAAGTACACGCGCTTCTTCTCTTCCGCCACCTTGGCGGTGGCCAGCGCCACGCCGGAATTGGTGCCGCCGAAGACCATGGTCACGCCGGCCGTGTCGATCCATTCGCGGGCCTTGGAGGCGGCGATGTCGGCCTTGTTCTGGTGGTCGGCCACCAAGAGCTCGATGGGCTGGCCCAGGGCCTTGCCGCCGAAGTCGTCGATGGCCATCTGGATGGCGGTGGCGCCGCCCTTGCCTTCGAGGTCGGCGTAGAGGCTGGACAGGTCGGTGACGAAACCGATCTTCACTTTTTCCTGGGCCTGCGCGGCGCCCGCGCCCAGGACGAGGATGCCGACGGCGGCGGCGATGAGGCCGAGTTTCTTGTTCATGTGCTTGTCTCCTGGAGGAATATTTTTGGGGAAAGGATCGGAGGATGCGGCGGCTTCAGACGCCCAGCAATTCGTTGAGCACGGGCATCTTGGCCTCGAGCTGCGCAGCGCCGAAGGTCTCGACGATGCGGCCGTGCTCCATCACATAGAAGCGGTCGGCCAGCGGTGCCGCAAAACGGAAGTTCTGCTCGACCATCACGATGGTGTAGCCCTTGGCGCGCAGCATGGTGATCATCCGCGCCAGTGCCTGCACGATCACCGGCGCCAGCCCTTCGGATATCTCGTCGAGCAGCAGCAGCCGCGCGCCCGTGCGCAGGATGCGCGCCACCGCCAGCATCTGCTGCTCGCCACCCGACAGCCGCGTGCCCTGGCTGTGGCGACGCTCGGCCAGATTGGGGAACATCGCGTAGATCTCCTCGACCGACATGCCCGGCGCCGCGCCCTTGAGCGCGGGCGGCAGCAGCAGGTTCTCCTCGGCCGACAGGCTCGCGAAGATGCCGCGCTCTTCCGGGCAGTAGCCGATGCCCAGGTGGGCGATGCGGTGCGTGGCCATGCCGATGGTTTCCACGCCATTGACCTGGATGCTGCCCTTGCGCGCACCCGTCAGGCCCATCACCGCGCGCATGGTGGTCGTGCGGCCCGCGCCGTTGCGGCCCAGCAGCGTGACGACCTCGCCCGGCTGCACCACCATGTCGACGCCGTGCAGCACATGCGATTCGCCGTACCAGGCCTGCAGGCCCTTGATTTCCAACGCAGCCGTCATGTCAGTGGGCCCCTTGCAGTTGGCCGTCCGTCGTGCCCATGTAGGCCTCCATGACCTGCGGGTTCTTCGAGACCTGGGCGTAGGGCCCTTCGGCCAGCACCGCGCCGCGCTGCAGCACCGTGATGGTGTCGGCGATGGTCGAGACCACGCTCATGTTGTGCTCGACCATCAGGATGGTGCGGCCCGCCGACACGCGCTTGATCAGTTCAGCCACGCGGTGCACGTCCTCGTGGCCCATGCCCTGCGTGGGTTCGTCCAGCAGCATCAGCTCGGGCTCCATCGCCAGCGTGGTGGCGATCTCGAGCGCGCGCTTGCGGCCGTAGGGCAGGTTCACGGTCTGTTCGTCGGCCAGGTCCTCGAGGCCCACCTCGGCCAGCAGCGCGCGGGCGCGTGCATCGAGCGGCTTGAGCGACTGTTCGCTCTTCCAGAAGTGGTAGGAGGTGCCCAGCGCGCGCTGCAGGCCGAGCCGCACGTTCTCCAGCAGCGTGAGGTGCGGGAACACGGCCGAGATCTGGAACGAGCGGATGATGCCGCGCCGCGCGATCTGCGCGGGGCGCTCGCGCGTGATGTCCTGGCCGTTGAAGAGGATGGTGCCCGAGGTGGGCTCCAGGAACTTCGTGAGCAGGTTGAAGCAGGTGGACTTGCCCGCGCCGTTGGGGCCGATCAGCGCGTGGATCGAACCCCGCACGACCTTCAGGTCGACCTTGCTGACGGCCGTGAAGCCCTTGAATTCCTTGGTGAGCTGGCGAGTCTCGAGAATGATGTCGCTCATCTCGCGCGGGCGTCCAGGGGGAGGCGTTGAAAGTCGGTCATGCGATCGGTCCGTGCGCCCACTGTGAGCGCGACCGAATTGTTCGCGGAGCCTCTTCCCCTGCCTACTGGGGCAAATGCCTATGCTGCACTGCAACCCGGATGCGTTGTGGCACCCGGGTTGTCAGCGCCATGTCAGTTCATCTCAGTGCGCACCGGCCGCGGCATCGGAGGCACCACCGCCCATCTGCGGACGCGCCAGCCAGATCAGCGGGATCAGGAAGATGAACAGCACCGCCGAGGCGTAGAACACGTCGTTGGCGGCCAGCATGAAGGACTGCTGGTCGATCATGCGGTTGAGCTGGCCCAGCACCTGGTCGCTGCTGAAGCCGCTGTTGCCCAGGTTGGCGATCGCGGCGGTCGCGGTCGGATTGCCCAGGTTGATCGACTCCGCGAGCTGCGCATGGTGCACGGTCGCGCGGTCGTCCCACACCGTGGTCACGATCGAGGTGCCCATCGCGCCCGCGGTGATGCGCAGGAAGTTCGACAGCCCCGAGGCGGCCGGGATCCGGTCGGGCGTGAGCCCGGACAAGGTCAGCGTCACCAGCGGGATGAAGAAGAAGGCCATCGCCACGCCCTGGATGATCGTGGGGATCATGATGGTGCCGATGTCGGCCTGCGTGTTGAAGTTCGAACGCATCCACAGCACCAGCGCGAACACCAGGAAGGAGAAGGTCGCATAGCGCCGCGGATCGACCTTGGCCACGGTCATGCCCACCAGCGGCGACAGCACGATGGCCAGCGCGCCCACCGGCGCCAGCACCATGCCGGCCTGGGTGGCGGTGTAGCCCATGTACTGCTGCAGCCACAGCGGCAGCAGCACCACGTTGCCGAAGAACAGGCCGTAGGCCACCGCGGTCGCGACCGCGCCCGACCAGAAGTTGCGCCGCTTGAACAGCGACAGGTCGACCACCGGATGCTTCTCGGTCAGCTCCCACACCAGGAAGAAGGCGAAGCCGACCACTGCCACCACGGCCATCGTCACGACCTCGGCCGAGTGGAACCAGTCGAGCTCCTTGCCCTTGTCGAGCATCAGCTGCAGCGCGCCGACCCAGAGGATCAGCAGGCTCAGGCCGATGGTGTCGATCGGCAGGTTCTTGGTGGGGCTGTCGCGCTTGCGGTAGATCGCCCAGGCGATGGTCACGGCGGCCATGCCGACCGGGATGTTGATGTAGAAGATCCAGGGCCAGGAGATGTTGTCGGTGATCCAGCCGCCCAGCAGCGGCCCCATCACCGGCGCGACCAGCGTGGTCATGGCCCACATCGCCATCGCCAGCCCGGCCAGCGCGCGCGGATAGCTCGCCAGCAGCAGCGTCTGCGACAGCGGGATCATCGGTCCGGCGACGAAGCCCTGCAGCGCACGGAACGCGATCAGCGTGGTCATGTTGGGCGCGAGCCCGCAGAGCCAGGAGCTGAGCACGAACAGGATGATGCTGGCCATGAACAGGCGCACCTGGCCGAAGCGCTGCGTGAGCCAGCCGGTGAGCGGCACCGCGATGGCGTTGGCCACCGCGAAGCTGGTGATGACCCAGGTGCCCTGGGTCGAACTGACGCCCAGGTCGCCCGAGATGGCGGGCAGCGACACGTTCGCGATCGACGAGTCGAGCACGTTCATGAAGGTCGCGGCCGAGAGCGCGATCGTGCCCCAGATGCGGGCCGAGCCCTCGAGCGGCGGATGGGCCAGGGGAGCGGCAGAGGCGGGAGCGGTGGCCATTGCGCGTGTGTCCGTGGCGCTCAGCCGTGCGTGGCCTGGCGCATCGCCAGCGTGGCGCCGCGACCGCTCTGCGCGGCCGGATGCAGCGCGCCCTTGTCGGTCTCGTCGGCCACCGGCTTCTTCGCTTCAGTGCGCGCCTGCACCGGACGGCCCAGGTTGGCCGCGATGATGCGGTCGACCTCGGCATCGGCGCCGCGATCGGAGCTCGCATAGACCTGCGTCTGCGCGAAGGCGGTGGTGCGCGGCGCATCGGCCAGCGACTTGCCGTCCTTCTTCGTCACGTCGATCTCGGCGACCATCGACAGGCCCACGCGCAGCGGGTTGGCCTTGAGCTGCTCGGGGTCGAGCGCGATGCGCACCGGCACCCGCTGCACCACCTTGATCCAGTTGCCGGTGGCGTTCTGCGCCGGCAGCAGCGCGAAGGCCGCGCCGGTGCCGATGCCCAGGCCCGCGACCTTGCCGTCGTAGGTGACCTTCTTGCCGTAGAGGTCGGCGGTGAGCTTGACCGGCTGGTCGATGCGGATATTGCGCAGCTGGACTTCCTTGAAGTTGGCATCGACCCACAGCTGGGTCAGGGGCACCACCGACATCATCGGCGTGCCGGCGGCCACGCGCTGGCCCAGCTGGACCGTGCGCCGTGCCACGTAGCCGTCGACCGGTGCGGGCATCGCGACACGCTGCGTGGCGAGCCATGCCTCGCGCACCTTGGCCGCTGCGGCCTGCACGCTGGGGTGCTGCTCGACGCTGGTGCCTTCGGTGAGCGATTGGTTGCTGGTGAGCTGCTCGCGTGCCGACAGCACGCCGGCCTGGGCCGCGGCCAGCGCGCTCTTGGCGTTGGCGACCGCGGTCTCGGAATGGTTGAGTTCTTCCTTCGACACCGCGCCGTTGCCGGTCAGCGCCTGCCGGCGCTGGAGGTCGTCCTGCGCGCGTGCGATGTCGCTCTGCGCCTTGACGATGTCGGCCTGGCGCAACGTGACCTGCGCGGCCAGCGAGCCGTTGTTGGCGTAGAGCGTGCGCACCTGGCGCACGGCCTGGCCCAGCGCCGCTTCCGACTGCTCGAAGGCCAGACGGGCATCGGCCGGGTCGAGTTGCACCAGCGGTTGGCCGGCTTTCACGAAGTCGGTGTCGTCGGCCATGATCGACATCACGGTGCCTGCGATCTGCGGCGTGATCTGGATCACGTTGCCCTGCACATAGGCGTTGTCGGTGTCTTCGTAATGGCTGGCGACCAGCCATTCATAGAGGCCCCAGCCGCCACCGGCGACGATCACCACCGCGGCCAGCGCGGTGAGTGCGCGCCGGCGCTTGTTGTTGCCGGCGGGCGCGCCTGCCTCCGCTCCTTGCGGGGCGGGGGCGGCGGCGACTGCATTGTTGTTGTCCATTTTCAGTGTCCTTCCGATGCGGGATATGTGAGGTGCGCGCGGCGTGAGTCGCGCGCGGAAATCGTTCAGGGATGGGTGGGTGCGGTACCGGCCACGGCCACGCTCGGCTGCCAGCCGCCGCCCAGCGCGCGCGCCAGGCCGACCTGCGTTTCGAGCGCACGCGCGGCCAGGTCGACCGCGAGGCGACGTTGCGCCAGCACCGCGGTCTCGGCGGTCAGCACGTTGAGGTAGTTGCCCAGGCCGGCGCGGTAGCGCTGCACGGCGATCTCGTAGGCGCCCTCGGCCGCGGCCTGCGCATCGCGCTGCTGCACCTGCTGGCGGCCCACCGACTGCGCGCTGCTGACCTGGTCGGCCGCATCGCGCACCGCGTCGAGCACGCTGGCGTTGTAGCTCTCGATCGCGGCATCGAGGTCGGCCGCCTTGCCGCGCAGGTTGGCGCGCAGCCGGCCGCCCTCGAAGATCGGCAGCCGTATCGCGGGGCCGAAGCCCCACTGGCGGCTGTCGCTCTTGAGCAGGTTGTCCAGGCCCAGGCTCTGCGTGCCCACGAAGGCCGTGAGGCTCACGTTGGGATAGAACAGAGTCTTGGCACCGGCCACGTCGCCGCTGGCCGCTTCGACGCGCCAGCGCGCCGCCGCGATGTCGGCACGGCGGCCGAGCAGGTCGGTCGGGATGTCGGCCTGCAGCGCGATCGCGTGCAGCGAGGCCAGGCTGGGCGCCTCGAGCGCCTGCGAAGCACCGGGCCGCGCCACCAGCGCGTCGAGCGCATGCCGGGCCAGCGCGATCTGCTCATCGAGCGCCTCGATCTGCTGGCGCGCCTCGGGCAGGCCGCCTTCGCTCTGGCGCAGCTCGAGCCGCGTGTCCAGGCCGGCGGACACCCGGTCGCGCACCAGCTTCAGCGTCTCGTCGCGTTGGGCCAGCGTGCGCTTGGCGACGATCAGCTGTTCGTTCAGGCGGGCCCACTGCACGTAGGCACGCGCCACGTTGCTGGCCAGCATCACGCGCGCCGCATCGGCCTCGGCCGCGGCCGCATTGGCGGTGCCCATCGCGCTGTCGAGGGCCGCGCGGTTCTTGCCGAAGAAGTCGAGTTCCCAGCTGCCATTGAGCTGCAGCGTGCCGATCTCCTGGATCGACCCGCCCAGCGGCGCCGGGTAGATGTAGTTGCTGCTGAAGCGCTGGTGCGAGGCGTCGAAGGCGCCGTTGACCTGCGGCCGATCGGCGGCCTCGGCGGTGGCGATGGCGGCGCGGGCACGCGTGAGGCGCGCCTGCGCGACCGCGAGGTTCGGGTTGCCGGCCAGCGCCTCGTCGATCAGCGCATTGAGTTGCGCATTGCCGAAGCCGGTCCACCAGCGGCTGTCGACCGGGTTGGCGGCCAGCGTGCCTTCATGCTGCGCGACGGCGCGCTGCAGGCCGAGCGAATCGGCATCGCGCAGCTTGGCGGTCGAGCCGATGCCGGACATGTCGGCACAGCCGGCGAGGCACAGTGCAAGCACGGCGGCCGCGACCGGCAGCGCGCGGCCGGCCAGGGATGGGAAAGCGAGGCGGTTCATTTCTTTTCTCCACGGGTCGACAGGACCTGTGCGTTGTCGAGGATGCGGCGCAGATAGCTCTTGAGTTGCTCCCACTCGGCTTCGGAGAAGCCGGCGAGATGCTGGTTCTGGACCCGGCAGAGGATCTCGGGCACCTGCTGCGCGGCGGCCCGGCCCTCGTCGGTCAGTTCGATGTTCACCACCCGCCGATCGGCCACCGAGCGCACGCGCCGGCACAGGCCCTTGGTCTCGAGCCGGTCGAGCAGGCGTGTCATCGCACCCGCGTCGAGCAGGCATTCGCGCGCCAGTTCGGCCACCGTGGTGGCGGTGCCCATGTGCAGCTTGTGCAAGGGGATCCACTGCGGATAGGTCGGGCCGCCGGGCTCGGACATCTGGCCTTCGACGGCCTGGCTCACGGCCGTCATGATGCGCCGCATCATGTAACCCACGCTCTCTTCCGGGCGGTACAGGTCCGCCGAATAGAAGGCAGGGATGGCCGGCGGAGGCGGCTCCGGGTCGGTCGGTCGTTGGGTGTCGTCGTTCATCGGGTCCGGATATTAGTTGCTTAGGCAATTACTGTCAAGGCTGCCTTTGCAGGGGCAACCGGTCGGTAGAATCGCGCCATGGCTGTTTCCGTCTCCCGAACCTCCGAAAAAGGTTCACCCAAATCCCTCTCCGGGCTCTTCCCCTTCCTGCGCCCCTACCGCTGGCAGATCGCCCTCGCGGGGGTGTTCCTGGTGGCCGCGGCCGGGGCCACGCTGGTGTTCCCGCTGGCCCTGCGCAGCCTGATCGACGGCGGGCTGGTGAGCAGCGACAAGGGCGCCCAGACCATGGCGCTGCGCGACCATTTCTTCGCGCTGTTCGGCGTGGCGGTGGCGCTGGGCCTGTTCTCGGCGGCGCGCTTCTACACGGTGAGCTGGCTGGGCGAGCGCATCACAGCCAACCTGCGCAACGCGGTCTATGCGCATGTGCTGCGCCAGAGCCCGGTGTTCTTCGAGACCACGCAAACGGGCGAGGTGCTGTCGCGCCTGACGGCCGACACGACGCTGGTGCAGACGGTGGTCGGCTCCTCGCTCAGCATGGGGCTGCGCAACGCGGTGATGGGCATCGGCGCCCTGGGCATGCTGGTCTGGACCAACCCCTACGTGATGGGCCAGGTGCTGGGCGTGCTGGTGCTGGTGGTGCTGCCGAGCATGTGGTTCGGGCGCCGCGTGCGCAAGCTCTCGCGCGCCAGCCAGGACCGCGTGGCCGATTCCAGCGCCATCGCGGCCGAGGTGCTCAACGCCATCCCCGTGGTGCAGAGCTACACCGCCGAGGCGCGCGAGGCCGCCCGCTTCGACACCTCGACCGACAACGCCTTCCTGACCGCGGTGCGGCGCGCCAAGGCGCGCTCGGTGCTGGTGGCCTTCATCATCATCGCCACCTCGGCCGCGCTGCTGTGGGGCCTGTACCAGGGGACGCAGGCGGTGCTGCAGGGCACCATCACGGCCGGCCACCTGGGCGAGACGGTCGTCTACGTGATCATCCTGGCCAGCGCCGCCGCGGTGCTGGGCGAGGTCTACGGCGACCTGCTGCGCGCCGCTGGCGCCACCGAGCGCCTGATGGAACTGCTGCACGCCAGGTCCGCCATCGCCTCCCCTGCCCAACCCGTGACGGTGCCGCTGGCCCCCGGCGGCAGCACCATCGCGCTCGAAGGCGTGAGCTTCCACTACCCCTCGCGGCCCGCCACCCCGGCGCTGCGCGATTTCAGCCTGCGCGTGGCGCCCGGCGAGACCGTGGCCCTGGTCGGCGCCAGCGGCGCGGGCAAGAGCACGGTGTTCCAGCTGCTGCTGCGCTACTACGACCCGCAGTCCGGCAGCCTGCTGCTCGACGGCGCGCCGCTGGATGCGCTGGCGCTCGACGACCTGCGCCACCGCATCGGCCTGGTGCCGCAGGACGCGGTGATCTTCTCGGCGACCGCCTTCGAGAACATCCGCTACGGCCGGCCCGAAGCCAGCGCCGACGAGGTGCATGCGGCCGCGCGCGCGGCCTTCGCCGACGATTTCCTACGCGCCCTGCCCGAGGGCTACGACACCTTCCTCGGCGAGCGCGGCGTGCGCCTGTCGGGCGGCCAGCGCCAGCGCATCGCGATCGCGCGGGCCATGCTCAAGAACCCGCCGCTGCTGCTGCTCGACGAGGCCACCAGTGCGCTCGACGCCGAGAGCGAACGCATGGTGCAGGCCGCACTCGAATCGGCCATGACGGGCCGGACCACGCTGGTGATCGCGCACCGGCTGGCCACCGTGCAGAAGGCCGACCGCATCATCGTGCTGGACCAGGGCGAGATCGTCGAGCAGGGCACGCACGCGGCGCTGGTGGCGCGCGGCGGCGTCTATGCACGGCTGGCGGCCTTGCAGTTCACCACCACCGAAGCCGCACCGGCGCCGGCATCCACAGCGGCCGTGCCGGGCTGAAGCGACGGCGGCGGCTCCGCCGTTCGGCAGCCGCCGTGGCACCCTGCGCTCGACGAGCGCAGGGATGACCCCCTCCCCTGTTTCGGAATCAGCCGCAGTCCCGACCTGTGCGAACGCAACGCCGCGCGCGAGGGATGTTTCCGGCTTCACCTTCTCTTTACCCACCGGACACCGCGTGGGCGCACGCGGCGATTCCAATGCAGTCGCCGTGCACCGGATCGCCCCTCCCTCCAGCCCTCCACGTCGCCCTGCGGCCGGGCTGCCGCATCCCCTGAGCGCACCGCCTGCTTCTCCCAGATTTCTCCGAGAAGTGCCCGCATGATCGATCTGCCCACCACGGCGCGGTCGCTTCGGCCCCGACCGGCTCCCAACCCTTCCGCTCCCTCCGCCTTGCGCCCTGCTTCCGTCCTGCCACGCCTGACCCTGTCGAAGAAGGTGTTCATGGCGATGGCGACGCTGCTCGCGCTGCTGCTGCTGATCTTCACCACCTTCTCGATCGTCGGCCTGCAGCGCGGGCTGGGCCCCTACGTGGCCGAGATCGAGGTCCGGCGCATGGACTGGCTGGCCGAGGCGCTGCAGAAGAAGTACGCGAGCGACGGCAGCTGGGAGCCGCTGCGTGCCGATCGGTCGGCCTGGATACGGCTGCAATGGGGCGAGCATGCGCTGTCCGGCCCGTTCGCGGGCGAACGCCGGCTGCCGCGCTGGTACGACCGCCGGTTGCCGGCCGATGGGGGCGCCGCGGCCGAAGGCCCGCCGCCGTTCGAACCCCTGTTCTTGCGCGGCCGTTCGCCCGACGAGGGGCCGCGCGGCGGGAACGACGCGATCTACCAGCGGCTGGGCGTGACCGATGCCGCGGGCACCCATGTCGCCGGCGCCAGGGTCGACCTGGCCTCGGCCGCGCGACTGCCGCTGCGGCACCTGGGCCACACCGTCGGCTACCTGGTGCTGGCACCGACCCAGGTGCTCGAGAGCCAGGCCGACCGCGCCTTCCTCGCGCGCCAGGCGGGCTTCATCGCGCTCACCGGCCTGGTCGGCCTGGCGCTCGCACTCGCCCTGTCGTGGTTCGTCACGCGCCGCTGGCTGCAGCCGATCGACGCGCTCTCGCAGGGCGCGCAGGACATCGCACGCGGCCGGCTCGACACGCGCGTGGCCGTGCGCGGCAACGACGAACTCGCGATGCTGGGCCAGACCTTCAACTCGATGGCCGAGCGCCTCGACACCGTCGAAACCTCGCGCCGCACCTGGCTGGCCGACGTGGCCCACGAACTGCGCACGCCGCTGGCGGCGATGCGCGCGGAGATCGAGGCGCTGCAGGACGGCGTGCGCCAGTTCGACGATCGCACCGCGCTGCGGCTGCACCGCCAGGTGATGCGGCTCGGGCAGTTGGTGGACGACCTGCGCAGCAGCATGCGCGAGCCGGAGCCGCACGGACCGCATGCATCCGGCGCGGCTTTCGCGCCCATCTATCCACTGGCCCTGCTGGCCGAGGCCGTCGAGATGATGCGCGGGCGCTTCGCGCAAAGCGGCCTCGTGCTCGACAGCAGCCAGCTCGCGGCGCTCACCATGCAGCCCGCGGTCGACGGCGATGCGCCACGGCTGCACCAGGTCTTCATGAACCTGCTCGAGAACAGCCTGGGCTACACCGACGCCGGTGGCAACCTGCGCGTAAACGCGGCGATCGAGGGCAGCGGCGCCGGCGCCCGATTGCAGATCCGCTTCGACGACAGCGCGCCTGGCCCGCAGGCCCACGAGATGCCACGCCTGTTCGAGCGCCTGTTCCGCGGCGAGGCCTCGCGCAGCCGCGAGACCGGCGGCTCGGGGCTGGGGCTGTCGATATGCCGCACCCTCGTCGAAGCCCACGGCGGCACCATCGACGCCTCGCACTCGCCCCTGGGCGGGCTGCGCATCCGCATCACCCTGCCCCTGAGCGCCCACCCATGACCCGCATCCTCATCGTCGAAGACGAGCAAGACATCGCCTCGGTGCTGCGGGACTACCTGCGCCACGACGGCTACGACACCGAGCACCTGGCCGACGGCCAGCAGGCGCTCGAACGCATCCAGGCCGATCCGCCCGACCTCACGCTGCTCGACGTGATGCTGCCCGGGCTCGACGGCCTGGGCGTGCTGCGCGGTGCACGGGCCTGCACGCAGGCGCCCGTGATCATGCTGACCGCGCGCGCCGAGGAGATCGACCGGCTGATCGGCCTGGAGCTGGGTGCCGACGACTACATCTGCAAGCCCTTCTCGCCGCGCGAGGTGGTGGCCCGTGTGCGCGCGGTGCTGCGCCGCACCGCCGCGAACGCGCCGCACGCCAGCACGCAGGGGCCGCTGGTGCTCGACGAGACCGAGTGGAACGCGAGCCTGCACGGCCTGCCGATGCAGCTCACGCGGCGCGAGTTCCGGCTGCTGCAGGCGCTCGCGCGCCATCCGGGCCGGATCTTCTCGCGCGGCCAGCTGCTCGAGCTGGCCTACGAGCTGGTCGACGACGTGACCGAGCGCGCCATCGACAGCCACATCAAGAACCTGCGCCGCAAGCTCGGCGCCGCCTCGCCGGACCACGACTGGATCCGCTCGGTCTACGGCATCGGCTTCTCGCTCGAAGCGCCCGCGCGCTGAAGCCCGGGCCCGCGCGCCGCTTCCCACATTCCTCCGAATTCGGTGGCCACAGTGAAGGCTTCACCACACAGGAGCCGAAGGATGAACCCCGGAGATTGCATGCGGGCGATCGGCCGCGCACGGCCATGAAGACCTCGCTGCCCTTCGCGGCGTTGATGGGCCTGTCGATGGCCATCGGCGCCCAGGCCAACCTGAGCCGCGCACCGTCGCTGCGAGAACCCGGCGCGATGGTGCGCAACGCCCCTGCCGCGGCACCGGCGCCATCGCCCTTGGCCGGCGACGGCTGGTGGCGCGGCTTCCAGGACGACACGCTGGGCACGCTGATCCTCGCGGCCCGGCATGCGACGGCCTCGACGACCGGCAGCCGCCTGCTGCTCACCGGCGATGCGCCCGCGCTGCCGCCCGAGATGAAGGTCGCGGCGGCCTACGTGAGCCTGCAGGCCGACAGCATCGGCCTGGACCTGATCGGCGAAGCCTCGGCCGCGGCGCGGCGCGAGCTGCCGCTGGTCGAGGCCGGGCCCGCGGGCGACGCCGACCGCGCGCTGATTGGCGTCCGGCTGGCCGACGCCGACCGTGCCGCCGCCACGATCCGTGCGCGCCGCGATGCATCGATCGCGCTGCTGTCGGCGCTGTGCGGCATGCCGGCCGCCACGCTCACCGAGGTGGTCGCGCCGGCCCTCGCGCAACACCGGATGCCGCAGTTCAACGCACCGCTGCCGCAGCGCGATGCCGACGACTGGCTGATGCAGCGCCAGGACGTGGCGCTGGCCGGCGCGCTGCGCGACGTGAGCCCGCCCACGCAACGGCAGGCCTCGGAGGCGAACTTCTCGCTGGTCGTCGCGCGCGCCCAGGAGGAGATCGCCGACGCCATCGAGGCGCTGGAGGCGCAGCGCGCCAGCACCGCGGCGCTCTACACCCGGGCCGCCGAGGTGCGGGTGGTCTTCGACGCGGCGGTGGCGCGGCAGCGTGACGGCCAGGCCTCCGAACTCGAGGTGCTGGAGCGCTACCAGCAGTTCCTGCTGTACTCGCAGCAGCTCAGCAGCGCCAGCGGCTCGCTCGCGCTCGGCTGGATCGCGCTGCTCTGCCAGCTGCAGGGCGCGCTCGACGTGCAGCCGCCGGCGCCCACGCGCAGCGCGCTCGCCAACCTGCTCTGAGCCGCATGGACTTCCTGCGCGCGCTCGAGGCGGTGTGGCAGGCCCTGGTGGCCCTCGCGCACCTGATCGGCCGGCTGCTCGACCTGCTGCCCTGAGCGCCGCGCGGCCCGCTTAGAACGAGGTGCCGATCTGGAACTGGATCTTCTGCGTGCGGTCGGCCACGATGCCGTTGGCTTCGTCCAGCCGCTGGTAGCGGATCGGCACCGCATAGGCCAGGCGCAAGGGCCCCAGCGGCGAGATCCAGCTCACGCCCAGGCCCACCGAGGCGCGCAGGCTCTGCTGGGCCTTCCACTGCGCGTCGGTGAGGCCCGGCGTGCGGTCGGCGAACACGTTGCCGACGTCGAAGAAGGAATAGAGGCGCAGCGTGCGGTCGTTGCCCGCGCCAGGGAACGGCGTGCTCAGTTCGGCGTTGAAGATCGCCTTCTTGGTGCCGCCCAGCGCGCCCTGGGTCACGCTGTCGAGCGGACCCAGCGCGTTCTGCTCGAAGCCGCGGATCGAGCCCAGGCCGCCCGCATAGAAGTTCTTGAAGATCGGAAACGCGGTGCCGCCCAGCGCGCGCGCATAGCCCAGCTGCCCGTTGATGGCGAAGGTGTACTGCTTGTTCAACGGGAAGTACTGCTGGTACTGGTAGGTGCTCTTGAGGTAGCGCAAGTCCGAGCCCACGCCCAGTTCCAGGTTCGCGCTCTGCAGCCGGCCGCGGGTCGGCACCAGCGCGCTGTCGCGGTCGTCGCGCGCCCAGCCGACGGTGAGCGGCACGCCGAGGATGCTGTCCCGGGCGCAGCTCACGCTGGGCACGGTGCCCGTGCACTGGAAGTAGTCGAGGTAGGCCTGCGGCGTCGCGGTGTAGACCGACACGCCATCCACCACCGTGTAGGTGCCGTTGGTGCCGGGCGTGAAGCGGTAGCGCTCGAGGCCGATGCCGAAGAAGACGGTGTCGACCTCGCCGAAGGGCACGCCGAACTTGACCGAGCCCCCCTCGCTCACGAGCTTGTAGTTGCCGTCGGCTTCGTAATAGGGCCGCGTCGAGGTCTGGAACACGTTGAGCGTGCGCGAGATGCCATCCATCGTGAAGTACGGGTCGGTGGCGGTCAGCGACACCGTGCGGTTGTACTTGCTGGTGTTGACCTGCAGACCCAGGTAGTTGCCGGAGCCGAACACGTTCTCCTGCGTGATGCCGAAGGTCAGCGACACCTTCTCGCTGCTGGAGAATCCGGCGCCCAGCTGCAGGCTGCCGGTGGGCTTTTCGACCAGCGTCACGACCAGGTCGACCTCGTCGGGCGAGCCCGCCACTTCCTGCGTCTCGACGTTCACGTCGGTGAAGAAGCCCAGGCGGTCGACCCGGTCGCGCGACAGCTTGATCTTGTCACCGTCGTACCAGGACGCTTCGTACTGCCGGAACTCGCGCCGGATCACTTCGTCGCGCGTGCGGTTGTTGCCGCCGATGCTCACCCGGCGCACATACACGCGCCGCGACGGCTCGGCCTTGAGCGTGAGCGTCACGCGGTTGTTCGTGCGGTCGATCTCGGGCTGCGCCTCCACGCGCGCGAAGGCGTAGCCGAAGGTGCCGAAGTAGTCGGTGAAGGCCTTGGTCGTGTCCGTCAGCTGCTCGCCGTTGTAGGGCTGGCCCGGCTTGATCGTCACCAGCGACTTGAACTCCTCCTCGCGCCCCAGGTAGTTGCCGTCGAGCTTCACGCCCGCGACCACGAACTTCTCGCCTTCGGTCACGTTCACGGTCACCGTCAGGTCCGAGCGGTCGGGCGAGATCGCGACCTGCGTCGAATCGATGCGGAACTCCAGGTAGCCGCGCGTGAGGTAGTAGGAGCGCAAGGTCTCCAGGTCGGCGTTGAGCTTGGCGCGCGAGTACTGGTTGGACTTGGTGTACCAGCTCAGGTAGCCGCCGCTGTCCTGGTCGAACAGGCTCAGCAGCGTCGATTCGCTGAAGGCCTTGTTGCCGACCACGCGCACTTCGCGGATGCGCGCCGGCTCGCCTTCGGTCACGGTGAAGGTCAGGTTCACGCGGTTGCGCTCGATGGGCGTGACGGTCGTCACGACCTCGGCGTTGTAGAGGCTGCGGCTCACGTACTGGCGCTTGAGCTCCTGCTCGGCGCGGTCGGTCAGGGCCTTGTCGTAGGGGCGGCCGTCGGCCAGGCCAACTTCGCGCAGCGCCTTCTGCAGCGCCGCCTTGTCGAATTCCTTGGTGCCGACGAAGTCGACGTCGGCCACGGTCGGGCGCTCCTCCACGATCACCACCAGCACGTTGCCGCTGACGTCGAGCCGCACGTCCTTGAACAGGCCCAGCTCGAACAGCGCGCGGATCGTGGCCGAGCCGCGTTCGTCGCTGTAGGTGTCGCCCACATGCAGCGGCATGGTGGCGAACACCGTGCCGGGCTCGACGCGTTGCAGGCCTTCGATGCGGATGTCGCGCACCGCAAAAGGTTCGACGGCCTGGGCGGCGGAGCAGGCCCAGGTGCAGGCCATGACGGCGACGGTGCGCGTCAGGCGCGAATGGAAAAGGCACATGCCCGCATGATCGGGAGCGACTGCGGAGAAATCTGGGAGAAGACGCCGGCCATGGCGGCCCGCGCCTCAAACGGTCAGTGCGAGCTTTCCTTGAGCGCCGCCGGCAGCACCAGCGAGACGAAGGGCACGCCCTCCTCCCGCAGCGCCTCGGCCTGCTCGGGCGAGGCCTGGCCGCGGATGCCGCGCTCCTCGGTCTCGCCATAGTGCATCTTGCGCGCCTCGTCGGCGAAGCGCTCGCCGACGTCCTCGGTCTTGGCCATGACCTCGCGCACGGCACGCATCCAGCGCGCCTCGGGGGAATCGACGGCGGGGGTCTGCGGGGCGGCCGGTGCGGGCGCGGTGGCGCCGCTCAGGTTCAGGCGCGGCGCCGACAGCAGCTTGGTGATCGCGGTGTCGGCACAGATCGGGCACGCGACCAGGCCGGCCGCGAGCTGCGACTCGAAGGCTTCGCTGGACGCGAACCATCCTTCGAAGCCGTGGCCATGTGCGCATTGCAGGTCTAGAACCTTCATGCGCGCATTATCGGCCGGGGTCTCAACTTGCCGCTGCGGACCAGTCGAGCGTCCATGCGCCGGACAGGACGTTCTGCAGCCAGATGGCGCAGGTCAGCGTCTTGGCATCGGTCACGCTGCCGTCGCGGCAGCCGTCGAACAGTTCCTGCGGCGTGGACGTGAACACGTCGACGAACTCGCCATGGTCGAGCTGGCGCTCGCCCAGCACCAGGCCGCGCGCGAAGTAGATGTGGATGATCTCGGTCGAATAGCCGACCGCCAGGTGCATCAGGCCGGCCCGGGCCCATTCGCGGGCGGTGTAGCCGGTCTCCTCGAGCAACTCGCGCTGGCCGCAGACCAGGGGGTCCTCGCCCGCATCGAGCTTGCCGGCCGGGAATTCGGTCAGGACCTGGCGCACCGGGTAGCGGTACTGGCGCTCCAGCACGATGCGGCCGTCGTCGAGCAGCGGCACCACCACCACCGCGCCGGGATGGATCACGTACTCGCGCGTGGCGGTGTGGCCGTCGGGCAGGCGCACGGTGTCGCGCTTGGCATGCAGGAAGTTGCCCTCGAACAGCGACTCGCTGGCGATGCCCTCTTCCTTCAGATGCGATTCATCCATGGCTCAGTTCCTGTGCTTGAGAAGGTAGCGCCAGGTGAAGCCCGGAAACGCCAGCACGATGAACAGCGAGGCTGTCACCGCATAGAACTCCCAGCCCTGCGGGGCGATCTGCCCCACGCGGCGCTCGAACAGCAGGCCGATGCCGCCCACGACGAAGTAGAGCAGCACCAGTTCGGCCAGGCGCACCGCCAGCGACTTCTTCGCGGCCGCGCCCACCGGCACCAGTGCCAGCAGCCGCTCGTTGACGAAAGGCAGGTTGGCCGCCGCCAGCGCGAGCAGCAGCACCAGCCAGACCGAGGCGCTTTGCGACACGCCGGGTCAGTTGGCCAGCGTGGCCACGATGGCCTGGGCGCACAGCGTCATCAGGCCGCCGGGCACGATGCCCAGGATCAGGATCAGCGCGCCGTTGAGCGTCAGCACGAAGCGCACGTCGCGCGGTGCCGACACGGTGGTGGCCGTCACCGGCGCGTCGAAGTACATGACCTTGACGATGCGCAGGTAGTAGAAGGCGCCGATCAGCGACATGATCACCGCGAACACCGCCAGCCCGATGTAGATGGCCTGGCCCGACGCGATCAGCGCCTGGAGCACGGCCAGCTTGGCGTAGAAGCCCACCAGCGGCGGCAGGCCGGCCAGCGAGAACATCGCCACCGCCATCACGCCGGCATACAGCGGGCTGCGCTGGTTGAGGCCGGCCAGGTCGGTGATCTCTTCGCTCTCGAAGCCTTCGCGCGCCAGCAGCAGGATGATGCCGAAGCTCGCCAGCGTGGTCAGCACGTAGGTGATGACGTAGAACATCGACGCGCTGTAGGCGAACTGGGCGTTGTAGGTGTTGCCGTTGACCACGCCCGCCACCAGGCCCAGCAGCATGAAGCCCATCTGCGCGATGGTCGAGTAAGCCAGCATGCGCTTGAGGTTGGTCTGCGCGATGGCGGCCAGGTTGCCCACCACCAGCGAGGCCACGGCCAGCACCGCCAGCATCTGCTGCCAGTCGATCGCCAGCGGCAGCAGGCCTTCGACCAGCAGGCGGATGATGATCGCGAAGGCGGCCAGTTCGGGCGCGGCGCCGATCACCAGCGTGATCGCGGTCGGCGCGCCCTGGTAGACGTCGGGCACCCACATGTGGAAGGGCGCGGCGCCGACCTTGAAGGCCAGGCCGGCCACGATGAACACCAGGCCGAACACCAGCACCTGGTGGTCCACCTTGCGGCTCGCGACGGCCTTGAACACCTCGTTGATGTCCAGCGAACCGGTGGCGCCGTACATCATCGACATGCCGTAGAGCAGGAAGCCGCTGGCCATCGCGCCGAGCACGAAGTACTTCATGGCGGCTTCGCTTGCGACCGCGTTCTCGCGCCGCAGCGCGACCAGCGCGTAGCTCGACAGCGTGAGCAGTTCCAGGCCCAGGTAGATCAGCAGGAAGTTGCTGCCCGAGATCATCACGAACATGCCCAGCAGCGAGAACATGCTCAGGGTGAACATCTCGCCGCCGCGCAGCATGCCGCGGTCGGCCGCGTAGGGACGGCCGTAGACCAACGTCACCATCAGCGCGACGCTGGCGAAGCACTTGAGCCAGTTGCCCATCGGGTCGCTGACCACCATGCCGCCGAAGCCGTAGACAGTTTGGCCATGGACGGCGGCCATGCCGGTAAGGAAGGCCACCACGGCCAGCGTCAGCAGCGTGAGGATGTAGGTACGGGTGCGGCGGGCGCCGGTGGTCGACAGATCCACCAGCGCAATGATGCAGGCCATGACCAGCAGCACCACTTCGGGGTAAATCGCCATCCAGCTGAGTTTGTCAATCATCTCGTTCTCTTGTTCAGCGTGGACTCAGGGCAGCTTCGACTTGGCGACGTGCTGCAGCAGGTTGCCCACGGAGGCGTCCATCACGTCGGTGAAAGGCTTGGGATAGAGGCCCATCCACAGCACGGCGATCGCCAGCAGCGACATCATCAGGAATTCACGGGCATTGAGGTCCTTGAGCTCCTTGACGTGGTCGTTGCCGACCGGGCCGAGGTAGACGCGCTTGTACATCCACAGGGTGTAGGCGGCGCCGAAGATCAGCGCGGTGGCGGCACCGAGGCCGATCCAGAAGTTGGCCTTGACGGCACCCAGGATCACCATCCACTCGCCCACGAAACCGGCGGTGCCCGGCAGGCCGCAGTTGGCCATGGCGAACAGCAGCGCGAAGGCGGCGAACTTGGGCATGGTGTTGACCACGCCGCCGTAGTCGGCGATTTCACGCGAATGCACGCGGTCGTAGAGCACGCCGATGCCCAGGAACATCGCGGCCGACACGAAGCCGTGCGCAACCATCTGGACGATGCCGCCCGAGACGCCGAGGTCGTTGAAGATGAAGAAGCCCAGGGTCACGAAGCCCATGTGGGCGACCGACGAATAGGCCACCAGCTTCTTCATGTCGCGCTGGACCAGCGCCACCAGGCCGACGTAGATCACGGCGATCAGCGACAGCGCGATCATGAGCCAGGCCCATTCACGCGAGGCATCGGGCGCGATCGGCATCGAGAAGCGCAGGAAGCCGTAGGCGCCCAGCTTCAGCATGATCGCGGCCAGCACGGCCGAGCCGCCGGTGGGCGCCTCGACGTGCACGTCGGGCAACCAGGTGTGGACCGGCCACATCGGCACCTTCACCGCGAAAGCGGCGAAGAAGGCGAAGAACAGGAAGCTCTGCGCCCCACCCGCCAGCGGCAGCCGGTGCCAGCTCAGGATGTCGAAGCTGCCGCCCGACTTGTTGTACAGGTAGATCAGCGCGACCAGCATCAGGAGCGAGCCGAGCAGCGTGTACAGGAAGAACTTGAAGGCCGCGTAGATCTTGTTCGGGCCGCCCCAGATGCCGATGATCAGGTACATCGGGATCAGCGTGGCTTCGAAGAACACGTAGAACAGGATGCCGTCGAGCGCGGCGAACACGCCGATCATGAAACCCGAGAGGATCAGGAAGGCGCCCATGTACTGGTTCACGCGCTCGGTGATCACCTGCCAGGCCGAGATCACCACGATCACCGTGATGAAGGAGGTCAGCAGCACCATCCAGAGCGACAGGCCGTCGACCCCGAGGTGGTAGTTGACGTTGAAGCGCTGGATCCAGCTGAACTTCTCGACGAACTGCATCGACGCGGTGCCGAGTTCGAAGCGCGTGTAGAGCGGCACCGTGACCGCGAAGCTCACGAGGGCACCGATCAAAGCGGTCCAACGCACGAGGTTCGCGCGATCGTCCCGACCGAAGGCCAACAGCAGGACGCCGAACGCGATCGGCACCCAGATGGCAAGGCTCAACAAACCCATTTTTCTTTTTCTCCAGCGAGAGCGCTTACTTGTTGAACCATACGAAGTACGTCATGAGCACGAAGATGCCCAGCAGCATGGCGAACGCGTAGTGATAGATGTAGCCGGACTGGAACCAGCGCACCACGCCCGCGAGGCGGCCGATGGCTTTCCAGGAACCGTTGACGATCGCGCCGTCGATGACGGCCTGGTCGCCGCCCTTCCAGAAGGCGGTGCCGAGGGCCCGGGCGCCGCGCGCCACGATGTTCTCGTTGATCCAGTCGAGGTAGTACTTGTTTTCCAGCAGGCGGTAGACCGGGCCGAAGGCGCGCTTGATCGCGGCCGGCAGCGCCGGGTTGACCATGTACATGTAGTAGGAGAGCACCACGCCGGCCAGCGCCAGCCAGAAAGGCATCGTCGTCAGGCCGTGCACCGCCATCGCCCAGGGGCCGTGGAAGGCTTCGGCCATCTCGCGCATCGCATGGTGCTTGTCGAGATTGAAGAAGATCGCGTCCTTGAAGAAGTCGCCGTAGAGCATCGGCTGGATCGTGAAGTAGCCGATCACCACCGAGGGGATCGCCAGCAGCACCAGCGGCAGCCAGACCACCCAGGGCGACTCGTGCGGCTTGGCGTCATGGCCGTGGCCATGGTCGTCGTGGCCATGGTGATCGTCGTGGTGCGCGTCCGGGTTCTGGTCGTAGCGTTCCTTGCCGTGGAAGACCAGGAAGTACATGCGGAACGAATAGAAGGCGGTCACGAACACACCCGCCAGCACGGCGAAGTTCGCGAAGCCGGCGCCCCACAGGTGGCTTTCGTGCACCGCCTCAATGATGCTGTCCTTCGAGTAGAAGCCCGAGAACAGCGGCGTGCCGATCAGCGCCAGCGAGCCCAGCAGCGAGGTGATCCAGGTGATGGGCATGTACTTGCGCACGCCGCCCATCCAGCGGATGTCCTGGTTGTGGTGCATGCCGATGATCACCGAGCCCGCGCCGAGGAACAGCAGCGCCTTGAAGAAGGCGTGGGTCATCAGGTGGAACACCGCCACCGAGTAGGCCGAGGCGCCCAGCGCGACCGTCATGTAGCCCAGCTGCGAGAGCGTCGAGTACGCGACCACGCGCTTGATGTCGTTCTGGATGATGCCCAGGAAGCCCATGAACAGCGCGGTGATCGAGCCGATCACGAGGATGAAGCTCAGGGCCGTGTCGCTCAGCTCGAACAGCGGCGACATGCGCGCCACCATGAAGATGCCGGCCGTGACCATGGTCGCGGCGTGGATCAGCGCGGAGATGGGGGTCGGGCCTTCCATCGAGTCCGGCAGCCAGACGTGCAGCGGGAACTGCGCGCTCTTGCCCATCGCGCCGATGAACAGGCAGATGCAGATCACGGTCACGAGCATCCACTCGGTGCCCGGGAAGCTCAGCTTGGCGAGTTCGTCGGCCTTGGCGAAGGCCTCGCCGTAGTTCAGCGTGTTGGCATAGGCCGCGATCAGGCCGATGCCCAGGATGAAGCCGAAGTCGCCCACGCGGTTGACCAGGAAGGCCTTCATGTTGGCGAAGATCGCGGTCGGCTTGTTGTACCAGAAGCCGATCAGCAGGTACGACACCAGGCCCACGGCTTCCCAGCCGAAGAACAGCTGCAGCATGTTGTTGCTCATCACGAGCATCAGCATGGAGAAGGTGAAGAGCGAGATGTACGAGAAGAAGCGGTTGTAGCCTTCGTCTTCTTCCATGTAGCCGATGGTGTAGATGTGGACCATCAGCGACACGAAGGTCACGACGCACATCATCATGGCGGTCAGGCCATCGACCAGGAAGCCGACTTCCATCTTCAGGCCGCCGACGACCATCCATTCGTACAGCGTGGCGTTGAAGCGCGCGCCGTCGACGACCACGCTCTTGAGCGTCATCGCGGAAATGATGAAGGCCACCAGCACGCCGAGGATGGTCAGCGAATGGGTGATCTTGCGGCCGATGTGGTTGCCACCGAATTTCGTGCCGAACAGGCCCGCCAGCACGGCGCCGACCAGCGGCGCCATCGGAACGGCCAGCAATGTGGATGCGGAGAGGGTTGCGCTCATGGTCGAGTCTTCTTATCCCTTGAGCGTGTTGAGTTCGTCGACATTGATGCTCGACTTGTTGCGGAACAGCAGCACCAGCAGCGCCAGCCCGATGGCCGACTCGGCCGCGGCCACCGTCAGGATGAAGAACACGAAGATCTGGCCGTGCATGTCGCCCAGGTAGTGCGAGAAGGCCACGAAGTTCATGTTGACCGCCAGCAGCATCAGTTCGATGCACATCAGCAGCACGATCAGGTTCTTGCGGTTCAGGAAGATGCCGACGACCGACATCGCGAACAGCATCGCACCGAGCGACAGGAAATGAGGGAGGGTCAGAGTCATGCCTTCTTCTCCGGAGCGGCAGCGGCCGTCGGGGCCGGTTCGGGCGCGGGCGCAGGCGGCGGCGCGGGTTGCGTCGCGTCGAGCTTGACCAGCTGCAGGCGGTCGCGCGACTTCACGCGGATCTGGTCGCCCACGTCGATGAACTTGGTGTCCTTGCGCTGGCGCAGCGTGAGCGCGATGGCGGCGATCATGGCCACGACCAGGATCACGGCCGCGATCTGCACCGGGTAGAGGTACTCGGTGTACATCAGGATACCGAGCGCCTTGGTGTTGGAGCCGCCGGCCGTCATGGCCGCCTGCGTCGCGGCCGGCTGACCGCGGAAGCCGCCCATGAGCACGTAGGCCATCTCGAGCGCGATCACCACGCCGATCAGCGCCGCCAGCGGGAAGTGCCGCCAGAAGCCCTGCCGCAGGCTGTCCATGTTGAGGTCGAGCATCATCACGACGAACAGGAACAGCACCATCACGGCGCCCAGGTAGACCAGGACCAGCACGATGGCCAGGAACTCGGCCTGCAGCAGCAGCCACACGGCCGATGCCTGCGAGAACGCGAGCATCAGGTAGAGCACCGCATGCACGGGGTTGCGCGCGGTGATGACTCGGAAGGCCGCGAACAGCAGCACCAGCGAGAACAGATAGAAGAAGCCAGTCTTGACGTCCATGGATTTTTTCTTTGGGGCGTCTGCCGTTAACGGTATTTCGCGTCGGCGGCCTTGTTGGCCGCGATCTCGGGTTCGTAGCGGTCACCCACGGCGAGCAGCATTTCCTTGGTGAAGTACAGGTCACCGCGCTTTTCGCCGTGGTACTCGAGGATGTGCGTTTCGACGATCGAGTCGACCGGGCAGCTCTCTTCGCAGAAGCCGCAGAAGATGCACTTGGTCAGGTCGATGTCGTAGCGCGAGGTGCGGCGCGAGCCGTCGTCACGCACTTCGGACTCGATGGTGATCGCGACCGCGGGGCACACGGCCTCGCAGAGCTTGCAGGCGATGCAGCGCTCTTCGCCGTTTTCGTAACGGCGCAGTGCATGCAGGCCGCGGAAGCGCGGCGACAGCGGGGTCTTTTCTTCGGGGAACTGGACCGTGATCTTGCGACGGAACGCGTAGCGACCCGTCAGGACCATGCCCTTGAACAGTTCCGTGAGCATGAAGCTCTTGAGGAAGTCCTTGACCGAAAAGGAGGAAGCAGCAACAGCTGAAGACATCGTGTGTTTCTCCGCTTATTTCCAGATGTTCCAGGGCGTCTGCATCCAGCCCCCGACCACCAGCAGCCACACCAGGGTGACCGGAATGAAGATCTTCCAGCCCAGACGCATGATCTGGTCGTAGCGGAAGCGCGGGAAGGTGCCGCGAATCCAGATGAAGAGCGAGACCACGAAGAAGGTCTTGATCCCCAGCCAGATCCAGCCCGGAATGAAGTCGAGGAAGCCGATCGGCGACAGCCAGCCGCCGAGGAACATCAGCGCGGCCAGGATCGACACCAGCCACATGCTGGCGTACTCGGCCAGGAAGAAGATCGCGAAGCCCATGCCCGAGTACTCGACCATGTGGCCGGCCACGATTTCGGCTTCGCCTTCGACCACGTCGAAGGGGTGGCGGTTGGTCTCGGCCACGCCGGAGATCACGTAGACCACGAAGATCGGCAGCAGCGGCAGCCAGTTCCACGACAGGAAGCCCAGGCCCATGTCGGCGCCCATGCCCTTGCCCTGCGCCGCGACCACGTCGCCCAGGTGCAGGCTGCCCGTGACCATGATCACCACGACCAGGCAGAAGCCCATCGCGATTTCGTAGCTCACCATCTGGGCCGAGGCGCGCAGCGCGCCCAGGAAGGCGTACTTCGAGTTCGAGGCCCAGCCCGCGATGATCACGCCGTAGACCTCGATCGAGGTGATGGCCATGATCAGCAGAAGGCCCGCGTTGACGTTCGCGAGGATCGCTTCGGGACCGAAGGGGATCGCGACCCAGGCGGCCAGCGCCGGCATGATCGCCATGATCGGGCCGAGGCGGAACAGGCCCTGGCTGGCGGCCGTCGGGCTGATGATTTCCTTGGTCAGCAGCTTGACCGCGTCGGCGATCGGCTGCAGCAGGCCCAGCGGGCCGACCCGGTTGGGGCCGTGGCGCACCTGGATGAAGCCCAGCAGCTTGCGCTCCCAGAGCGTCAGGTAGGCGACCGCGCCCATCAGCGGCGCGAGCACGCAGATGATCTTGATCAGGGCCCAGATCACTGGCCAGCCGCCCACGGTCCACCAATGGGCCGAGATCAGGCCCTGGCCGAAGTTGAAGATCGAATCGATCATGCCGCCACCTCTTCCACCGCGGGATGCGGGCCGGGACGGACACCGGTCGCCGCATGGCGCCCGCGTGCGTCGGCCGTCAACTGCAGCGACGTGGCACGGCGCACGAGGCCGTCCAGTTGGTAGATCGAGGCGGTCACCGGCGCGGCCGCGGCCGTGGCCGGTGCGGCCAGGTCGAGGTTCGCGGGCGCTTCGTTGTTCAGGCGTTCGGCCGCCACGTGCGTCACGGCATCGGCGCCGCGCACGCTGGCCAGCACTTCCTGTGCGGTCTCGAAATCGAAGCCCGGCACGCCCAGCAGGTTGGCCAGCACGCGCAGGACCTTCCAGCCCGGACGCGCCTCGCCACGCGGCTTGACCACCGCGTGGAAGCTCTGGATCCGGCCTTCGGCATTGACGAAGGTGCCCGGCGTTTCGGTGAAGGGCGCGATCGGCAGCAGCACGTCGCTGATCGCGAGGTTGGCCTTGAAAGGGCTCAGCGTCACGACCATCTGCGCATGCTCCAGACCGGCGGCCGTGCGAGCACCGGCGGCCGAATCGAATTCGGGTTCGTTGTTGAGCAGCAGCACGGCCTTGAGGCCGCCCGCCAGCATCTGGCCGGCGTTAAGACCGCCCTGCCCTGGCAGCGCGTTGACCCACTGCGCGCCGACGGTGTTGGCGGCTTCGGTGAGGTAGCCGACGCTGGCGCCGGTCTGCGTGCCGATCCACTGCGCGAGCGCCAGCAGGCGCGAGGCGTCCGCATGGTGCGCGGCGGCATTGCCCAGCAGGATGGCCTTGCGTTCGCCGCCGATCAGCGACTGGGCGAAGGCCTTGGCTTCGTCGGTGGCGTGGCCTGCGGCGGGTGCGGCCACGCCCTTCTCGGCACCGATGGCGCTGGCCACGTCGGCCAGGGCCTGCAGCCAACCGTCGGCGGCCACGTTCGTCACGCCGGCCAGCGACAGGGCCCAGGCGTCACGCGATGCGAGCTCGTTCGCCGAGGCGATCACGCTCACGGCGGCTCCCTTGCGCACGGCCTGGCGGATGCGCTGCGCGAACAGCGGATGGTCCTTGCGCAGGTTCGAGCCCACGACCAGCACGCGCTGCAGGTTCGACAGCGAGGCGATCGAGGTGCCGAGCCAGCGGACGCCGGCGCTGGCCGTGAAGTCGGCGTGGCGCAGGCGGTGGTCGATGTTCTCGCTGCCCAGGCCGCGCACCAGCGCGCCGGCCAGGGCCAGTTCTTCCACCGTGCTGTGCGGGCTCACCAGCGCGCCGATCGCGGCGGCGCCGTGGTCGGTCTTGATCTGGCGCAGGCCGTTGGCCACGTACTCGAGCGCGGTCTGCCAGTCGACGGTCTGCCATTGGCCGCCCTGCTTGAGCATGGGCTGCGTGAGGCGCTCGTCGCTGTTGAGCGATTCGTAGGAGAAGCGGTCGCGGTCGGCGATCCAGCACTCGTTGACGTCTTCGTTCTCGAGCGGGACGACGCGCATCACCTGGTTGTTCTTGACCTGGACGATCAGGTTGGCACCGGTGGAGTCGTGCGGGCTCACCGACTTGCGGCGCGACAGCTCCCAGGTGCGGGCGCTGTAGCGGAAGGGCTTGCTGGTGAGCGCGCCGACCGGGCAGATGTCGATCATGTTGCCCGACAGCTCGGAGTCGACGGTCTCGCCGACCACGGTCGTGATCTCGGAATGCTCGCCGCGGTGGATCATGCCCAGCTCCATCACGCCGGCCACTTCCTGGCCGAAGCGCACGCAGCGGGTGCAATGGATGCAGCGGCTCATCTCTTCCATGCTGATGAGCGGGCCCACGTCCTTGTGGAAGACCACGCGCTTCTCTTCCTCGTAGCGCGAGGTCGAGCCGCCGTAGCCCACGGCCAGGTCCTGCAGCTGGCATTCGCCGCCCTGGTCGCAGATCGGGCAGTCGAGCGGGTGGTTGATGAGCAGGAACTCCATCACCGATTGCTGGGCCTTGATGGCCTTCTCGCTCTTGGTGCGGACGATCATGCCCTGGGTCACGGGCGTGGCGCAGGCTGGCATCGGCTTGGGCGCCTTCTCCACGTCGACCAGGCACATGCGGCAGTTGGCCGCGATGCTGAGCTTCTTGTGATAGCAGAAGTGCGGGATGTAGGTCCCCGCCTTTTCGGCCGCATGCATGATCATGCTGCCTTCGATGATGTCGACCTTCTTGCCGTCGAGTTCGATTTCAACCATATGTGTCGCGTTTTCGTGCTCAGGCTTGGGCCGGCGTCTTGGGGACGTAGCCAGGGATCAGCGCCTCGAACTCGTGGCGGAAGTGCTTGATCATGGCGCGCACCGGCATGGCCGCGGCGTCGCCGAGTGCGCAGATGGTGCGGCCCTGGATGTTGTCCGCGACCGAGTTGAGCAGGTCCATGTCGTTGGCCTTGCCCTGACCGTTGTGGATGCGGTCGACCACGCGCCAGAGCCAGCCCGTGCCTTCGCGGCAAGGCGTGCACTGGCCGCAGGATTCGTGCATGTAGAAGTACGAGAGGCGCTTGAGCGACTCGACCATCGAGCGGCTGTCGTCCATGACGATCACCGCGCCCGAGCCCAGCATCGAGCCGGCCTTGGCGATGGAGTCGTAGTCCATGGTGCAGGCCATCATGATGTCGGCCGGCAGCACCGGCGACGACGAGCCGCCGGGGATCACGGCCTTGAGCGTGCGGCCCTTGCGCACGCCGCCGGCGAGTTCGAGCAGCTTGGAGAACGGCGTGCCCATGGGCACTTCGTAGTTGCCCGGCAGTTCGACGTCGCCGCTGACCGAGTAGATCTTGGTGCCGCCGTTGTTCGGCTTGCCGCACTCGAGGTAGGCCGGACCGCCGTTGCGGATGATCCAGGGCACCGCCGCGAAGGTCTCGGTGTTGTTGATGGTGGTCGGCTTGCCGTACAGGCCGAAGCTGGCCGGGAACGGCGGCTTGAAGCGCGGCTGGCCCTTCTTGCCTTCCAGCGATTCGAGCAGCGCGGTCTCTTCGCCGCAGATGTAGGCACCGAAGCCGTGGGCCGCGTGCAACTGGAAGTTGTACGTGCTGCCCATGATCTTGTCGCCGAGGTAGCCGGCGGCGCGCGCCTCTTCCAGCGCTTCCTCGAAACGATCGTAGCTCTGGAAGATCTCGCCGTGGATGTAGTTGTAGCCCACGCTGATGCCCATCGCGTACGCCGCGATGGCCATGCCTTCGATCACGATGTGCGGGTTGAACTGCAGGATGTCGCGGTCCTTGCAGGTGCCCGGTTCGCCTTCGTCCGAGTTGCAGACCAGGTACTTCTGGCCCGGGAACTGGCGGGGCATGAAGCTCCACTTGAGGCCGGTCGGAAAACCCGCGCCGCCGCGGCCGCGCAGGCCCGAGGCCTTGACTTCGGCGATCACCTGATCGGGCGTCAGGCCCTCGGTCAGGATCTTGCGCAGGGCCTGGTAGCCGCCACGCGCTTCATAGTCGGCCAAGCGCCAATTGGTGCCGTCGAGGCCTGCGTAGATCTGCGCACCGATGTGGCGATCGTGGAAGCAGGTCTGGACACCGGTCGCCTGGAACTGCGACAGGACTTGTTCGGGCGTCATGCGGCGTCTCCCTTCGACGAGGCACGCAGGCCGTCGATGAGTTGGTCGAGCTTGTCGTTGCTCATGAAGCTGCACATCGTGCGGTCGTTGACCAGCATCACCGGCGAATCGGCGCAGGCGCCCAGGCATTCGCTCTGCTGCAGCGTGAACAGGCCGTCGGCGGTGGTGCCACCCATCGAAATGCCCAGCTTCTTCTCGAGGTGCGCGAGCGCGGTCGCGCCGTCACGCAGCTGGCACGGCAGGTTGGTGCAGACGTTGAGCTTGAAGCGGCCCGTGGGCTGCTGGTTGTACATGTTGTAGAAGGTCGTGACTTCGTGCACGGCGATCTGCGGCATGCCGAGGAAGTCGGCCACGACCTTCTCGCTCTCGAGGCTCACGAAGCCCTGCTCCTGCTGCACGATGGCCAGGCAGGCCATCACGGCGGACTGCGCCTGCTCGGCCGGGTACTTGGCGACTTCGCGCGCGAAGCGCTCCAGGGCGTGGGCGGACAGCGGCTTCGCGGCCGCCGGGGTGCTGGTGTTGGGATTGCTCATCGATCGATTTCTCCGAACACGATGTCCAGGGTGCCGATCACGGCCACGGTGTCCGCGATCATGTGGCCGCGCGTCATTTCGTCGAGCGCTGCCAGGTGCGCAAAGCCGGGTGCGCGGATTTTGAGGCGGTACGGCTTGTTGGCGCCGTCGCTCACCAGGTAGATGCCGAACTCGCCCTTGGGGTGCTCGACGGCCGCATAGGCCTCGCCTTCGGGCACGTGGAAGCCTTCGGTGAAGAGCTTGAAGTGATGGATCAGCTCTTCCATGTTGCCCTTCATCGACTCCCGCGCAGGTGCTGCCACCTTGTGGTTGTCGGTGATGACGGGGCCGGGGTTCACGCGCAGCCAGTCGACGCACTGCTTGATGATGCGGTTGGACTGCACCATCTCTTCCATGCGCACCAGGTAGCGGTCGTAGCAGTCGCCGGTCTTGCCCACGGGGATGTCGAAATCCATGCGGTCGTAGACGTCGTAGGGCTGCTTCTTGCGCAGGTCCCAGGCGATGCCGGAGCCACGCAGCATCGGGCCCGTGAGGCCCAGGCTCAGTGCGCGCTCGGGCGTCATGACGCCGATGCCCACGGTGCGCTGCTTCCAGATGCGGTTGTCGGTCAGGAGCGTGTGGTACTCCTCCATGTGCTTCACGAAACGCTTCGTGAAGTCATCGATGAAGTCGAGCATCGAACCCTGGCGGTTCTCGTTCATGCGCTCGAGGGCCTTGGCGTTCTTGATCTTGCTGACCTTGTACTGCGGCATCGTGTCCGGCAGGTCGCGGTAGACGCCGCCCGGACGGAAGTAGGCGGCGTGCATGCGCGCGCCCGACACCGCTTCGTAGATGTCGAACAGGTCTTCGCGCTCGCGGAAGGCGTAGATCAGGATGGTCGAGCTGCCGCAGTCGTTGCCGTGCGAGCCGAGCCACATCAGGTGGTTCAGCAGGCGCGTGATCTCGGCGAACATCACGCGGATGTACTGCGCGCGGATCGGCACCTCGATGCCCATCAGCTTCTCGATCGCGAGGCAGTAGGCATGCTCGTTGGACATCATCGACACGTAGTCGAGGCGGTCCATGTAGGGCAGCGACTGGATGTAGGTCTTGCCTTCGGCCAGCTTCTCGGTCGCGCGGTGCAGCAGGCCGATGTGCGGGTCGGCGCGCTGGACGACTTCTCCGTCGAGCTCGAGCACGAGACGCAGAACGCCGTGGGCGGCAGGATGCTGGGGCCCGAAGTTGAGCGTGTAGTTCTTGATTTCAGCCATGTCAGTGCGTCAGTGCAGTCCGCCGCCGTAGTTCTCTTCGCGGATCACGCGCGGCGTGACCTCGCGCGGCTCGATGCTCACCGGCTGGTACACCACGCGCTTGAGTTCTTCGTCGTAGCGCATCTCGACGTGACCCGACAGGGGGAAGTCCTTGCGGAAGGGATGGCCGATGAAGCCGTAGTCGGTCAGGATGCGGCGCAGGTCTTCGTGACCTTCGAACACGATGCCGTACAGGTCGAAGGCTTCGCGCTCGAACCAGTTGGCCGAGTTCCAGAGGTGCATCACCGAGGGCAGCACGGGGAAGTCGTCGTCCTCGCAGAAGGCCTTCACGCGCACGCGCTGGTTCAGGCTCACCGACAGCAGGTGCGAGACCGCGCAGTAGCGCAGGCCGTCCCAGTCGGTGTCGCGGTAGGCCGAGTAGTCGAGTCCGCAGATGTCGATCAGCTGCTCGAATTTGCAGCCGGGCGCATCGCGCAGCAGCTGCATGGCGGCCAGGTAGTCGGCCGCCTTCACCACCAGCGTGACTTCGCCGAGCGCCACGGTGATACGTTTCACCTTGTCGCCCAGGGCCAGGGAAATGGTGTCCTTCAGGACATCAGGATCGATCGCGAAAGCTGTCATGGGGTTCCCGTCAGGCACGGGCAATGGTGTTGGTGCGACGCACCTTCTGCTGCAGCTGGATGATTCCGTAGATCAGCGCTTCGGCCGTCGGCGGGCAGCCGGGCACGTAGACGTCGACCGGCACGATGCGGTCGCAGCCGCGCACCACGGAATAACTGTAGTGGTAGTAGCCGCCGCCGTTGGCGCACGAGCCCATCGACAGCACCCAGCGCGGCTCGGCCATCTGGTCGTAGACCTTGCGCAAAGCGGGCGCCATCTTGTTGCACAGCGTGCCGGCCACAATCATCAGATCGGACTGGCGCGGACTGGCGCGGAACACCTCGGCGCCGAAGCGGCCGATGTCGTAGCGCGCGGCGGCCGCGTGCATCATTTCGACTGCGCAGCAGGCCAGACCGAAGGTCATGGGCCACAACGAGCCTGTTTTGGCCCAGTTCACCACCGAATCGTAGGAGGTGGTGACGAAGCCTTCTTTGAAAACGCCTTCAATGGCCATGGCTGTACCTTGTTGCCGTTGTACGGCTATTCCCAGTCAAGCGCACCCTTTTTCCATTCGTAGGCGAAGCCCACGACGAGGATCGCCAGGAAGATCACGACCGCCCAGAAGCCCGCTGCACCCACTTCCTTGAGCGCCACGGCCCAGGGGAAGAGGAAAGCGATTTCCAGGTCGAACAGGATGAAGAGGATGGCCACCAGGTAATAGCGGACATCGAATTGCATGCGGGCGTTTTCGAAAGCTTCGAAACCGCACTCGTAGGGGGAGTTTTTGGCCGCGTCGGGCCGGTTCGGACCCAGGATGTAGCCGAGGACCTGGGGGGCGATGCCTACCCCGATACCGACCAGAATAAACAACAGGACGGGGAGGTAGGAATCGAGGTTCATCAGGGTTCTATCACCGCTTGACATCGACAAGAGCCTGCTTTGCGCTGACTCCTGCCGATGAGATTTGGTGCGGTCGGCGAGACTCGAACTCGCACAGCTTTCGCCACTACCCCCTCAAGATAGCGTGTCTACCAATTTCACCACGACCGCGGTTTTCTGCTGCCCGGATGGCATGAGGAACCCAGAGGGTTTTGGCTTTCCGGTGCAGATTTAGAGTTTACCCTGAAATGCAGCCTTTTTCACTTGAGGCTGCATTGTCACAAAGATTATTTGCCGGGAATCTGAGCCGCGCCCGATGCAGGGGCCGCGGGTGCCGACGCAGGGGCCGCGGGCGCGGGCAATGCCGACGGAATCTGCGAGGCCGAACCCGAGGCGCCAGGCGCCGGCGCACCCACCGCCGCGCGCTCCAGCAGGCTGTTGCCGCCGGCCGAGGGACGGGCATGGCTGAAGTAGGCCAGCAGCAGCGTCGTCACGAAGAAGACCGCCGCCAGCACGGCCGTGGTGCGCGACAGGAAGTTGGCACTGCCGCTGGCACCGAACAGGCTGCCGGCACTGCCGCTGCCAAAGGCCGCGCCCATGTCGGCGCCCTTGCCGTGTTGCACGAGGATCAGGCCGATCATCGCGAGAGCGGTCAGCATCTGCACGCCGACGAGGATGTTGAGGACCAGGTTCATATCTTGTTTACTCCTAAGGGGACGCCGTGCGCTCAGCGCGCGGCGGCAATGATTTGCAGAAAGTCGGGGGCCTTGAGCGATGCGCCGCCGATCAGGCCGCCGTCGATGTCGGGCTGCGACAGCAGTTCCGCGGCATTGGCCGCGTTCATGCTGCCGCCGTAGAGGATGCGGATGCCCGCGGCATGCTCGCTGGCCGCATGGTGCAGTTGCGCACGCAGCACCGCATGCACGCCCTGCGCCTGCTCGGGCGAGGCCGTCTTGCCGGTGCCGATGGCCCACACGGGTTCGTAGGCCACGACGATCTCGCTGATGCAGTGGCCGTTGACGTGGATCACCGCCGCCAACTGGCGCTTGACCACCTCTTCCGTGCGCCCTGCTTCGCGCTCGGCCAGCGTCTCGCCGACGCAGACGATCGGCGTGATGCCGCGCGCCAGTGCGGCGGCGGTCTTGGCGGCCACTGCTTCGTCGCTCTCGCCGTGGTACTGGCGGCGCTCCGAGTGACCCACGATCGCATAGCGCACGCCGAACTCGTTGAGCATCGCGGCCGACTGCTCGCCCGTGAAGGCGCCCTGCGGCTGCGCGGAGACATCCTGCGCGCCCAGCGCGATCGGCGTGCCCGCGACCTTGGCCTGCACCTGCGCCAGGTACGGCGCCGGCACGCAGACCGCCACGTCGCAGTTCGGCGCACCCACGCCCTGCAGCAGTGCGTCGAGCAGCGCTTCATTGGCAGCCAGGCTGCCGTTCATCTTCCAGTTGCCGGCGATCAGCTTCCTGTTCGTCATCGTCTTGTTCGTTCCGTTTACCAGGTCA
The DNA here is from genome assembly GCF_014170375.1 of Variovorax sp. UMC13. GTDB lineage: Bacteria > Pseudomonadota > Gammaproteobacteria > Burkholderiales > Burkholderiaceae_C > Variovorax. The sequence continues at coordinate 97,818 of NZ_LZZW01000024.1, forward strand.
GCACGATCTTGCCGATGTGCTGGTTCGATTCCATCAGGACATGCGCCTGCGCCGCGCCGCTGGGTTCGCCCACCGCCGCGAAGACGCTGTGGACGACCGGCTTGACCGCGCCGCTGGCCAGCAGGGGCCAGACCTTGGCACGCAGGGCCTGCGCGATCGCCGCCTTGAAGGCGATCGGCCGCGGCCGCAGGGTCGAGCCCGTGACCGTGAGCCGGCGCCGCAGCACCAGGCCGGCGTTGATCTCGGCCTTGAGGCCACCCTGGACACCGATGATGACCAGGCGGCCGTCCTCGGCCAGGCATTCGATCTCGCGCGCCACGTAGGCACCGGCGACCATGTCGAGGATCACGTCGACGCCCTTGCCGCCGGTGAGCGCCTTGGCCTCGGCCGCGAAGTCGGCGGTGCGGTAGTTGATGGCGTGGTCCGCGCCCAGCTGCAGGCAGGCCGCACACTTCTCGTCGCTGCCGGCGGTGGCGATCACGGTCGCGCCCAGCGCCTTGGCGAGCTGGATCGCGGTCACGCCGATGCCGCTGGTGCCGCCCTGGACCAGCAGCGTCTCGCCCTTCTGCAGGCGGCCGCGCTCGAACACATTGCTCCAGACGGTGAAGAAGGTCTCGGGCAGCGACGCCGCCTCGGTGTCGCTCCAGCCCTCGGGCACCGGCAGGCATTGCGCGACCGGGGCCACGCACAGCTCGGCATAGCCGCCACCCGCGACCAGCGCGCAGACGCGGTCGCCCACGGCCAGGCCGGCCTCGGCCAGCGCCTTGGCATCGCCCGCGACGATCGTGCCCGCGACCTCGAGGCCCGGCAGATCGGAGGCGCCCGGCGGCACCGGGTAGTTGCCGGTGCGCTGCAGCACGTCGGGGCGGTTCACGCCGCTCGCGGCCACCCGAATCAGCAGCTCGCCCTCGCCCGCGACGGGATCGGGACGCTCGACGGCGCGCAGGACGTCCGGCGCGCCGAAGGATGTGATTTCAATGGCTTTCATGGGTCTTCCTGACGGCAACGCCCGCCTCCATTGGAGTCGGGCGCCACGGTGGAAAAAAGGACGCAAGCGGCACGGGCCGCTGCGTCCGCATCCGCATCAACCTTGATGGTCGCCGCGCGGGGCGTCTTGCGACGACTGCTCGGGCTGCTGTTGCTGCGGCTCGCCGTTGCGGTCGCCGTTGCCTTCGAAGCGCGGCGCGCGGTCGCCGCGCGGGGGACGCTCGCCACGTTCGCGGCGCTCGCCACCACGGTCGCCACGGTCTTCGCGCGGTGCGCGTTCCTGGAACTCCATGCCGGCCGGACGCTCGGTCAGGGCCTTCATGGACAGCTTGACGCGGCCCTTCTCGTCGGTCTCGAGCACCTTGACCTTGACGATCTGGCCTTCGCTCAGGTAGTCGGTCACCTTCTCGACGCGTTCGTGCGCGATCTGGCTGATGTGCAGCAGGCCGTCCTTGCCGGGCAGCAGGTTGATCAGCGCGCCGAAGTCCAGGATCTTGGTGACCGGGCCTTCGTACACCTTGCCGATTTCGACTTCCGCCGTGATCTGCGCGATGCGTTGCTTGGCCGCCTCGGCCTTTTCCGGATCGGTCGACGCGATGGTGATGGTGCCGTCTTCGTCGATGTTGATCTGGCAGCCGGTTTCCTCGGTCAGCGCACGGATCACCGAGCCGCCCTTGCCGATCACGTCGCGGATCTTCTCCGGATTGATCTTCATGGTGAACAGGCGCGGTGCGAAGTTCGAGACCTCGGTCTTGGCCTCGCCCATGGCTTCCTGCATCTTGCCCAGGATGTGCATGCGCGCTTCCTTGGCCTGCGCCAGTGCGACCTGCATGATTTCCTTGGTGATGCCCTGGATCTTGATGTCCATCTGCAGCGCGGTGATGCCGTTGGTGGTGCCCGCAACCTTGAAGTCCATGTCACCCAGGTGATCTTCGTCGCCCAGGATGTCGGTCAGCACCGCGAAGCGGTTGCCTTCCTTGATCAGGCCCATGGCGATGCCGGCCACGTGGGCCTTCATCGGCACGCCGGCGTCCATCATCGACAGGCAGCCGCCGCAGACCGAAGCCATCGACGAGGAGCCGTTGGACTCGGTGATTTCCGACACCACACGGATCGTGTAGGGGAACTCTTCCTTGTTCGGCAGCACCGCGACGAGCGCGCGCTTGGCCAGGCGGCCGTGGCCGATTTCGCGGCGCTTGGTCGAGCCCATGCGGCCCACTTCACCGGTGGCGAAGGGAGGCATGTTGTAGTGGAACAGGAAGCGGTCTTCGTACTCGCCGGCCAGCGCGTCGATGCGCTGTGCGTCGCGTTCGGTGCCCAGCGTGGTGATGACCAGCGCCTGGGTTTCGCCACGCGTGAACAGGGCCGAACCGTGGGTGCGCGGCAGCACCGAGTTGCGGATCTCGATCGGGCGCACGGTGCGCGTGTCGCGGCCGTCGATGCGGGGCTCGCCTTCGAGGATCTGGCTGCGCACGATCTTCGATTCGATCGCGAACAGCAGGTCGCTGACCTTGCCCGCGTCGAAGGGCTCGCCGCTTTCCTTCAGGGCCGCCAGCACGCCGGCATTGGCTTCGCGCAGGGCTTGCGTGCGGGCCTGCTTGCTGCGGATCTGGTAGACCGCGCGCAGCTTCTCTTCGGCCAGGCCGTTGACCTTGGCGACGAAGGCTTCGTCTTCGGCCGGAGCGACCCAGTCCCACACCGGCTTGCCGGCGTCACGCACGAGTTCGTGGATGGCGTTGATCGCCACGTTGGCTTGCTCGTGGCCGAACACCACGCCACCCAGCATGACTTCTTCGGACAGTTGCAGCGCTTCGGACTCGACCATCAGCACGGCCGCTTCGGTGCCGGCGACGACCAGGTCCATCTGCGAGTCCTTGCGCGCGGTCTGGCCCGGGTTCAGCACGTACTGGCCGTTGATGTAGCCCACGCGGGCGGCGCCGATCGGGCCGCTGAAGGGGATGCCGGAAATCGACAGCGCGGCGGACACGCCGATCATGGCGGCGATGTCGGCGTCGACTTCGGGGTTGAGCGACAGCGTGTGGATGACCACGTGCACTTCGTTCAGGAAACCTTCGGGGAACAGCGGGCGGATCGGACGGTCGATCAGGCGGCTGGTCAGGGTCTCGTGTTCGCTGGGCTTGGCTTCGCGCTTGAAGAAGCTGCCGGGGATCTTGCCTGCGGCGTAGGTCTTCTCGATGTAGTCGACGGTCAGCGGGAAGAAGTCCTGGCCGGGCTTGGCCGACTTCGAAGCCACGACGGTGGCGAGCACGACGGTGCCGTCGATGTCGACCTTGACGGCGCCGCTGGCCTGGCGGGCGATCTCACCGGTTTCCAGGACGACGGTCTTGTCGCCCCATTGGAAGGACTTGGTGACTTTGTTGAAGAGGCTCATGTTTTGCTCCTGTTGTAGGGCGGCGACCGGTCGGATTGACAGGACCCGCGGGGTTGGAGCGCCGCTCAGAACACGATGCCATTCCAGTGAAGCTCGGCCTCGAACTTCATTGGAATGACACAGCTTCGCTCTGTTGTGGCACTCCGAAACTTGATCGCGAAGTAAAAAACGCCTGAGCTAGCGGACTAACCCAGGCGTTTTTTTCATGCGATCCGGATTACTTGCGCAGACCCAGCTTGGCGATCAGCGCGGTGTAGCGGTCGGCATCGCGGGACTTGAGGTAGTCCAGCAGCTTGCGGCGACGGCTCACCATGCGCAGCAGGCCGCGGCGACCGTGGTGGTCCTTGGCGTGCGTCTTGAAGTGGGGGGTCAGCTCGTTGATGCGAGCGGTCAGCAGTGCGACTTGCACTTCCGGGCTGCCCGTGTCGTTGGCGGCGCGGGCATTGTCTTTGACGACTTCGGCCTTGATGGAGGCTGCGATCATTGGATTTTCCTTGTGTTCCGGGATGTTTGACTTGCGGTGTGCGCTGGAACTGCATGCACCGTGCGCCTTGCGGCATGCAAAGCCCTGGGATTATAGCCCGCCCCCGAGGCGGCGCGCACTTCGTGTCGCTTGCCCTCCCCCTCACGGGGGCGATGCCTGCGGCCCGGCGGAGCCGGTTCCGCGGCATCCCACGAACGGACGCTCGCCTTCGGCCTCGCTGTGGGGACGGGGTCAGGGGCGGTTGTTTTGCAGCCAGGTCTCGAGGCGGGCGACGCACTTCGTGTCGCTTCGCCCTCCCCCTCACGGGGGCGATGCCTGCGGCCCGGCGGAGCCGGTTCCGCGGCATCCCACGAACGGACGCTCGCCTTCGGCCTCGCTATGGGGACGGGGTCAGGGGCGGTTGGTTTGCAGCCAGGTCTTGAGGCGGGCGACGCCTTCGACCAGGCGCTGGGGGTCCCTGGAGGCGAAGCACCAGCGCAGCCAGCCCTGGGCTTCGGGGGCGAAGGCGTTGCCGGGGGCCAGGCCGAGGCCGGCTTCGGTGACCAGGCGCTTGGCGACGGCCAGGGAGTCGTCGAAGCCGTCGAGCTTGAAGAAGGCGTACATGCCGCCCTTGGCGGGCGCGACCTGCACGCCGGGGATCTCGGCCAGCAGGGGCACCAGCACGTCGCGGCAGGCCTTGAGGTGCGCCACGACGCGGGGCGTGATGTCGGGGCCGTGTTCGATGGCCGCGATGCCGGCGCGCTGGGTGAAGACGCTGGTGCAGGAGGTGTTGAACTCGATCAGCTTGCCCATGCCCTCCATCAGCGACGCAGGCAGCACCAGCCAGCCCAGGCGCCAGCCGGTCATGAGGAAGCTCTTGGAGAAGCTGTGGGCCACGACCAGCCGGTCCTCGGGCGTCGCCACGTCCAGGAAGCTGGGCGCGCAGGCCTTGGCGGTGGGTTCGAAGTAGAGGCGCTCGTAGACCTCGTCGGCCAGGATCCAGGTGCCGGTGTCGCGGCAATGGGCGAGGATGGCGGCCTGCTCGTCGCGGGTCAGCGTCCAGCCGGTCGGGTTGTTGGGCGCATTGACGATCAGCAGCTTCGTGCGTGGCGTGATGGCGACGCGCAGCGCGTCGAGGTTCAGCGTCCACTCGCCGCCCACCGGCTCGAGCGCCACGGTGCGAACGGTCGCGCCCATGATCGCGGGCTGCGCGACCAGGTTGGGCCACACGGGCGTGACCGCCACCACCTCGTCGCCGGCATCGACCAGCGCCTGCACCGCCAGCATCAGCGCGCTGACGCCGCCCGAGGTGACCGCGATGCGCCCGGCGTCGACCGCCGGATGCAGGCTGCTGGTGTAGCGCGCGATGGCTTCGCGCAGCTCGGGCAGGCCCAGGTTGTGGGCGTAAAAGGTCTCGCCCTTCTGCAGCGAGTCGATCGCGGCCTGCCGAACCACCTCGGGCGTGACCTCGTCGCTCTCGCCGAACCAGAAGGCGAGCACGTCGTCGCGGCCCAGGCCGGCGTTGGCGACCTCGCGGATCTTGGAGGCTTCGAGGTCGTGAATGGCTTGGCGCATGTCTTGTTTCTCCTGGCCCTCAGGGCCGTTGCATCCTGCAGATGGTAGGCATTTCCGCGCGCTCCGCCGCGACGGTCTTCACCACGCGGAAGCCGTAGCCCGAGCCCTCGACGTCGAACTTCACACCCGGCGCGCCCTGGCGGTCCATCACGCCCACCACCAGCTGCTGCTGGAACTGGTGGTCGGCCGCGCGCATGCGGCCGCGCTGGCCGGCCAGCGTGACGTCGGCCCGCTCCATGGCGCGCGCCACGGCGACCGTGTCGACGCTGCCCGCGCGCTCCATGGCCTGCGCCAGCGCCTCGATCACCAGCTGCATGCGCATGTGCACATAGTCCTCCGACGGCTTGGGGAAGCGGGTGCGGAAGGCCCGGTAGAAGTCCTCCGAGGCCGCGGTCTGCACGTTCGGCAGCCAGTCGGCCACCGCGATCACCCGGCCGATGCCCGCATCGCCGATGGCCGCGGGCGCGCCCAGCGCGTTGCCGTAGAAGGTGTAGAAGCTGCCGTTGAAGCCGGCCTCGCGCGCGGCCTTGACCAGCAGCGTGAGGTCGTTGCCCCAGTTGCCCGTGACCACCGCCTGCGCGCCGCTCGCGAGGATCTTGCTGGCATAGGGCGCGAAGTCCTTGACCCGGCCCATGGGATGCAGCTCGTCGCCCACGATCTGAACGTCCGGGCGCAGCACGCCGAGCTGGCGCCGCGACTCGCGCAGCACCGCCTGGCCGAAGCTGTAGTCCTGGCCGATCAGGTAGACGCGCTGCAGCGCGGCCTCGTCCTTGACCACGTCCATCAGCGCCGTCACCCGCATGTCGGCATGGGCGTCGAAGCGGAAGTGCCAGAAGCTGCAGCGTTCGTTGGTCAGCACCGGGTCGACGGCCGAGTAGTTGAGGAACAGCACGCGCCGCTGCGGGTCGCGCTCGTTGTTCTTGTCGATGGCGTCCAGCAGCGCCGCGGCCGTGGCCGAGGAGTTGCCCTGCAGCACGATGCGCGCGCCGTCGTCGATCGCGGCGCGCAGCGCCGACAGGGCCTCCTCGTTCTGGCCCTTGCTGTCGTAGCGCACCAGTTCCAGCCTGCGCGCGCCGCCCGGCAGCTTGACACCGCCGCGCGCGTTCACGCGCTCGACCGCCCAGAGCAGGTTGCGGAACACGGCCTCGCCGGTGTTGGCGAAAGGCCCGCTCATGCTTTCGATCAGGGCCAGCCGGATCGGGCCTGCCGCCGCGCCCTGGGCCACCGCCGGCAGGGCCGCCGCGCATAGCGCCGACGCGGCGAATTTCAAGGCCTGGCGGCGCCAAATAAAGCTCTGGTTCATTCTCTTGAAAGGCCTGGCCCCATGCCTAGATGGGGAGCAAGCGGCACTCATGTCAAAGGCCGCGCAGTGTAAGGGACACACCTTCTTGTCCCGCCGTGTACATCAGGAGTTTCACCATGTTCTTCGCACCCGCCGTCCGCACCGCCCGCTTCGTTCCGCGCAGCCTCGACCGCAGCTTCGAACGCTTCGTCAACGACGCCCTCGTGAGCGGCGCGCAACGCTCGCTCAACGTCGAGCAGGACGACACCAGCTGGACCCTCACGCTCGACGTGCCCGGCCTGTCGCGCGACGACCTCAGCATCGGCATCGAGGCCTCGGTGGTCCGCATCGAAAGCAAGGCCGACGCCAAGCGCCAGTTCAAGGCCGCCTACGAGCTGCCGCAGGAAATCGATGCTGCCACCAGCGAAGCCAAGCTCGAGAACGGCGTGCTGTCGCTCAAGCTCGGCAAACTGGCACCGGTGCGCAATGTGCACTCATTGACCATCAACTGAGCGCCATCCACCGCTTTCAGGCAGCGCTGTCAAGCCGTTGATCCGAATCAAAAGCAGGCGATCCGCAAAACGGCCACATTTCGTGGTCGTTTTTTTATGCTTCAATGTGAAATGAATGTAAAACATCACGGTAAGTGCATGTTTTATAGAACCTTTTTACTATTTTGAAGTCGCGGATCCGCTGAGCTTCCTCTTCCAGCGGGCCCCGATACAAGGGGTCACCGTTGGACACACATTTACACGCCGCTCGCCCTGGCACCCGCTCGGACACGCTTCTGGTGTTCCTCCCCGGTGCCTTCCTCGAACCCGAAGCGTTCGAGCGTGAGGGTTTCCTGAGCGCCGTGCGGGCCCACGATGTGGCGGCCGATGTGATGCTGGTCGATGCCAACGTCTCCTACTACTACGACCAGAGCTTCGTGCAGCGCCTGCACGATGACGTGCTGGCACCGGCGCGCCAGGGCGGCTACCGCAAGATCTGGCTGGTGGGCATCTCGATCGGCGGCTTCGGCGCACTCACCCACGAACTGGCCCGACCCGGCCTGATCGACGGCATCGTCGTGCTGGCCCCCTACCTGGGCCGCCGCCCGATCGGCGCCGAGATCCAGAAGGCCGGCGGCCTGCGGGCCTGGAAAGCGCCCGAGAAGCCGTCCGACGACGAAGTCGACCGCAAGCTCTGGCCCTGGCTGCAGCAGTACGCGAGCCCCGAACTCGCCGCCACGCTGCCGCCGCTCTACCTGGGCTACGGCCTGGCCGACCGCTTCGCGCCCAACCACCAGCTGCTGGCCGAGGTGCTGCCGCAGGGCCATGTGTTCACCACCGAGGGCGGGCACGACTGGCCGCAGTGGTCGCGTCTGTGGCGCAGCATGCTCGACGTGCTGCCGCTGCCCAAGCACGAAGAGACCGAAGCACTGCTCGCCTGCGCCTGAGCGTTCCCGGCGCGCACGGCCCCACAATGGGCGCCGGGCGGCGCGGAGGTGCGACCGCACCTTCAGGGAGAACGATCACATGAAGTGCCTTCCAGGCCTCGCCCTTCTTCTCACCGCGGCGCTGACGGCGCCCGTCCATGCCGCGGGCCATCCGGTTCCGCTGCCCTCCTCCGGCGCCAGCGCCGAAGTCTTCTTCTCGCCCGGCGCCGACTCCGACCGCGCCATCGCGCATGCCATGGACGCGGCGCACCGGCGGGTCTGGATCGCCGGCTACTTCTTCACCTCCTCGACGATCGCCAAGGCCGTGGCGCAGGCCCATGCGCGCGGCCTCGACGTGCGGGTGGTGCTCGACAGCTCGCAGGCCACGCACCAGTACTCGAGCGCGACCTACTTCCACCACCAGGGCGTGCCGCTGTGGATCGATGCGCGCTACCCGGTGATGCACCACAAGTTCGTGCTCGTCGACGCCGACACCGTGGGCTTCGGTTCGATGAACTTCACCCGCGCCGGCTCGCAGCAGAACGCCGAGAACTTCAACCTGTTCCGGGGCTGGCCGCAGCTGGCGGCCACCTATGCGCAGGAGTTCGAGCGGCTGCAGCAGGAGTCGGAACGCTACCGGCCCGGCATGCGATTCGACAAGACGGGCGGCGGCGAAGACCGGCCCTGAACGAAGCGCTCAGGCCACCGCGCCTTCGGGCGTGCGCACCAGGCTGTCCAGCGGCCAGCGCGGCTTGACGTCGAAGGCGTAGACCTCGGTCGGCCGCTGCATGCCGGCCTGCAGCCGCATCGCCGCGGCCATCGCGATCATGGCGCCGTTGTCGGTGCACAGGTGCAGTTCGGGGTAGTGCACCCGCACGCCGCGCCTGGCGCAGGCCGCGTCGAGTTGCGCGCGCAGGTCGCGGTTGGCGCCCACCCCGCCGGCCACCACCAGCCGCTTCAGGCCGGTCTGCGCCAGCGCCGCCAGGCTCTTCTTGAGCAACACTTCGACGATCGCGGCCTGCGTCGCCGCCGCCAGGTCGGCCTTGCGGGCCTCGAGTTCGTCACCGAGCTTGCGCGCCTGCGTCATGACCGCGGTCTTGAGGCCGGCGAAGGAAAAGTCGAGGTCGCCGCTGTGCAGCAACGGCCGCGGCAGCTTGAAGGCGGCCGGGTCGCCCTGCTCCGCCAGCTTGGCCAGCCAGGGGCCGCCTGGGTAGGGCAAGCCCATGAGCTTGGCCGACTTGTCGAAGGCCTCGCCGGCGGCGTCGTCGATGGTCTCGCCCAGCATCTGGTAGCGGCCGACGCCGTCGACCCGCATCAGCTGGGTGTGGCCGCCCGACACCAGCAGCGCCACGAAGGGGAACTCGGGCGCATCGGCGCTCAGGAAAGGCGACAGCAGGTGGCCCTCGAGGTGGTGCACGCCCAGCACCGGCTTGCCCAGCGCCGCGCCCAGCGCGCAGGCCACGCCCGCGCCGACCAGCAGCGCGCCCGCCAGGCCGGGGCCGCGGGTGTAGGCCACGACGTCGACGTCGGCCAGCCGCCGGCCGGCCTCGTCGAACACGCTCTGCGCCAGCGGCAGCACGCGACGGATGTGGTCGCGGCTGGCGAGTTCGGGCACCACGCCGCCATAGGCCTGGTGCATGGTGATCTGGCTGTGCAGTGCGTGGGCGCACAGGCGCGGCAGTGCGTTTGCCTGCGTTTCCACCAGCGCCACGCCGGTTTCGTCGCAGGACGATTCGATTCCGAGTACGAGCATGGGTCGAGTGTAGGGGGCGCCCGCTTTCGAGGCACGGTTGTTGCTGCATGCCCCTGCGAGACCGCCCCGCGACCGCGCCCACCCTGACCCACGATGACCTCCGGACTGACATTCCTGATCGCCGCCCTGCGCTGCGAAATCGACGCGCTCGACCAGCTCGGCCGCACCAGCGCGCTGGTGGCGACGATCGCGCGGCTGGTCCACGCCCTGCAGCGCGAACGCGGCATCTCCAACGTCCTGCTGGGTTCGGGCGGGCGCCGCTTCGCCGAGGAGCGGGCGGCCCAGGTGGCGGCCTGCAAGGCCCTCGAGCAGCAGGTGCGCGACGGCTTCGACCGGCTCGAAGCCGACCCGCGCCGCCTGCACAACGGGGCGCGCCTGTTCAGCCGCATCGCCGCCGTGCTGCCCGGGCTGGACGCCCTCCCCGGCCTGCGCCAGCGCATCGGCGGCCTGCAGTTGCCGCCGGAACAGGCCACCGCCGCCTTCGTCAAGCTGGTGGCCGGCCTGCTGGGCGTGGTGTTCGAAGCCGCCGACGGCGCCACCGACCCCGAGATCTCGCGCCTGCTCGCCGCGCTGTTCAACTTCATGCAGGGCAAGGAGTTCGCGGGCCAGGAGCGCGCCTGCGGCGGCGCGGCCTTCGCCTCCGGTCGCAACGAGGGCGAGCGCCAGCAGCGCTGGCTGCACCTGATCGACTCGCAGGAGCGCTGCTTCCAGGTGTTCTCCAGCTTCGCCGGCCCGGCCCTGGAAGCCCAATGGCTGGCCGGCCTGCCGCCCGCGCAGACGGCCGAACTCGAGCGGCTGCGCCGCATCGCCTGCGCGGCCCCGGCCGGCGCGGCGCTGGACCCGGAACTCAGCGCCGTCTGGTTCGACTGCTGCACGCGGCGCATCGACGCCATGCAAACCGTCGAGGAGCGGCTCACGGCCGACCTGCACCAGCTGTGCGAGGCCAAGACGGCCCATGCGCGCGCCGAGCTGCAGGCCCACGAGGCGCTGCAGGCCCAGCTCGCGACGCAAGCCCCCCTGCCCCCGACCGCCTTCTTCGACGAGGCGGCGGCCGGCGCGGCCGAGGGGACGCCGCCCTACGGCCGCCAGCTCGAGCGCTCGATCCTCGACATGGTGCAGGACCAGTCGCAGCGGCTGCAGGCCATGCGCGACGAACTCGACACCGTGCGCGCCTCGCTCAACGAGCGCAAGGTGATCGAGCGCGCCAAGGGCCTGCTGATGGCGCACCGCCGCCTGAGCGAGGAAGAGGCGCACAAGATGCTGCGCCAGACCGCGATGAACCAGAACCGCCGGCTGATCGACGTGGCCGAATCGGTGCTCGCGATGGCCGAGTACCTCGAAGGCTGAGCCGCCCCCGAAATGGTGCAGCGCACTGGAAGCGTGCCCGTCACCAGGGCACAGGTCACGGCGCCTCCTCTGTAGTCCCGCAGGTACACCCTGGCACGGCGCTTGCGTGGCACTGGGCACAGACCCCCGAGGTCTCCAGGCGGGCGGCATCCAACGGCGGATGCCTCCCACCGCACCGGACAAAGGCGTCCGTATCCCGCAGAGGCTCGTTTTCTCGAGCCTGCCCTGCGCGATGCGGACGCCTTTTTTTTGTTTTCCGTTCCTGCCATCTCTTCCGGAGTCCGCCCCATGTCCGATCTGCTGAAAACGAAGTTGAGCCGCCGCCACGTGCTGCAGGCCGCCGCCCTCGGTGCCGCCGGCATCGACCCCGCCCTGCGCGCGCTGGCCTATGCCCAGGGCTCCGACAAGCCGGAGAAGGAGGAAGTGAAGATCGGCTTCATCCCGCTGACCGACTGCGCGAGCGTGGTGATGGCCTCGGTGCTGGGCATCGACCGGAAGTACGGCGTGAAGATCGTGCCGAGCAAGGAGGCCAGCTGGGCCGGCGTGCGCGACAAGCTGGTCAACGGCGACCTCGACATGGCCCACGTGCTCTACGGCCTGGTCTACGGCGTGCACCTGGGCGTGAGCGGGCCGAAGAAGGACATGGCGGTGCTCATGACCCTGAACAACAACGGCCAGGCGATCACGCTGTCGAAGAAGCTGGCCGACAAGGGAGCGGTCGATGCGCCCTCGCTGGCCAAGCTGATCGCCAAGGAAAAGGGCGACTACACCTTCGCCCAGACCTTCCCCACCGGCACCCACGCGATGTGGCTCTACTACTGGCTCGCCTCGGCCGGCATCGACCCGTTCAAGGACGTGAAGAACATCGTGGTGCCGCCGCCGCAGATGGTGGCCAACATGCGCATCGGCAACATGGACGGCTACTGCGTGGGCGAGCCCTGGAACCAGCGCGCGATCATGGACGGCATTGGGGTCACGGCCATCACCACCCAGGACATCTGGAAGGACCATCCCGAGAAGGTGCTGGGCTGCACCGCCGACTTCGTGAAGAAGTACCCGAACACCGCGCGCGCCGTGACCGCCGCGATCCTCGAGGCCGGCAAGTGGATCGACACCGGCCTGCAGAACAAGAACAAGATGGCCGAGACCATCGCCGACAAGAGCTACGTCAACACCAGCGTGGACGCCATCAACCAGCGCATCCTGGGCCGCTACACCAACGGCATGGGCCGGAACTGGGACGACCCGAACCACATGAAGTTCTACAACGACGGCGCGGTGAACTTCCCCTACCTGTCCGACGGCATGTGGTTCCTCACGCAGCACAAGCGCTGGGGCCTGCTCAAGGAGCATCCGGACTACCTCAAGGTCGCGACCGACATCAACCGCATCGACATCTACAAGCAGGCCGCCACGGCCAGCAAGACCCCCGTGCCCGCCTCGGCCATGCGCAGCAGCAAGCTGATGGACGGCGTGGTGTGGGACGGCAGGGAGCCGAAGAAGTACGCCGAATCCTTCAAGTTGCATGCCTGAGGAGAACACCATGGTCAGTGCCGTCTTTCATTCGCCGCTCGATGCGTCGCCTCCTCTGCCGCGTGCGGGCGAAGGCGCCGTGCGCGCTGAACCCGCGCCCCATCCGCTGCCCCGCGTGAAGAAGGCGCGCAGGCCCCTCGACCTGCGCGCCTTCTGGATGCGCGTGCTGCCGCCGCTGGTCGGCTTCGGCCTGCTGCTGCTGGTGTGGGAGCTGATCGCCATGAACAGCAGCACCGGTTTTCCCTCGCCGCTGGTGACGGGCAAGCAGGCGCTGGCCGTGTTCGCCGATCCGTTCTACAGCAAGGGCCCCAACGACCAGGGCGTGGGCTGGAACGTGCTGGCCTCGCTGCAGCGCGTGGCCCTGGGCTTCGGCCTGGCAGCGCTGGTGGGCATTCCGGCGGGCTTCGCGATCGGCCGTTTCGAGTTCCTCGCGCGCATGTTCAACCCGCTGATCAGCCTGCTGCGGCCGGTCTCGCCGCTGGCCTGGCTGCCGATCGGCCTGCTGGTGTTCAAGGGCGCCAACCCGGCGGCGATCTGGACCATCTTCATCTGCTCGATCTGGCCGATGGTGATCAACACCGCGGTCGGCGTGCAGCGCGTGCCCACCGACTACATGAACGTGGCCCGGGTGCTCAACCTCAGCGAATGGAAGATCCTCACCCGGATCCTGTTCCCCGCCGTGCTGCCCTACATGCTGACAGGCGTGCGGCTGGCCGTGGGCACCGCCTGGCTGGTGATCGTCGCGGCCGAGATGCTGACCGGCGGCGTAGGCATCGGCTTCTGGGTCTGGGACGAGTGGAACAACCTCAACGTCGCCAACATCATCATCGCGATCTTCGTGATCGGCGTGGTCGGGCTGGTGCTCGAGTTCGCGCTGATCAAGGTCGCCACCGCGTTCACGTTCGAAGAGGTGAAGTCATGAACGAACTGCAGAACAGCCGCTTCATCGAGATCAGCGACGTCGAACAGACCTTCAAGACGCCCAAGGGCAGCTTCCAGGCGCTGCGCGACATCCACCTCACGGTCGCCAAGGGCGAGTTCGTGGCGCTGATCGGCCACTCGGGCTGCGGCAAGTCCACGCTGCTCAACCTGATCGCCGGCCTGACCCAGCCCACGCAGGGCACGCTGCTGTGCGCCAACAAGGAGATCGCCGGGCCCGGCCCCGAACGCGCGGTGGTGTTCCAGAACCACTCGCTGTTGCCCTGGCTCAGCTGCTACGAGAACATCTTCCTCGGCGTGGAGCGGGTGTTCGCCGCCACCGAATCGAAGGCCCAGCTCAAGGCGCGCACCGAGGCCGCGCTGGCGCTGGTGGGCCTCACGCCCGCCACCCACAAGCGGCCCGGCGAGATCTCGGGCGGCATGAAGCAGCGCGTGGGCATCGCTCGCGCGCTGGCGATGGAACCCAAGGTGCTGCTGATGGACGAGCCCTTCGGCGCACTCGACGCGCTGACCCGCGCCCGCCTCCAGGACGAACTGCTCGCGATCGTGCAGAAGACGCGCAGCACGGTGGTGATGGTCACGCACGACGTCGACGAGGCCGTGCTGCTGGCGGACCGGATCGTGATGATGACCAACGGCCCCTCGGCCACCATCGGCGAGGTGCTGCCGGTGAATCTGCCGCGCCCGCGCAACCGCGTCGAACTCGCCGAAGACCGCGACTACGTGCACTGCCGCAAGGCGGTGATCGACTTCCTCTACACGCGACAGGGCCACGTAGAGAAGGCGGCCTGACGAGCCCTCCCCGCTAGCGCAGGCCGAGTCGGTCCAGCGCCGGCTGCAGGCCCAGCAGCTCGATCGTCGAGGTGCCGCGCTCGATGGCCAGGCGCTGCGCCCGCTCCTTGTCTTCGCGCGCCAGGCTGTTCGCCAGCGCCGCCGCCACCTCGTCCTGCGGCACCACGACCAGGCCGTCGCGGTCGCCGACCACGATGTCGCCCGGATGCACCAAGCTCCCGCCCATGGCCAGCGGTGCGTTCAGCACGCCCGGCTGGTTCTTGCCCGTGCCCTTGATCGACAGGCCGCGGCAGAAGACCGGGAAACCCAGGCCCACGATGGCGCTGGCGTCGCGGACGCAGCCGCTGATGACCAGGCCCGCGATGCCCTTGTGCATGGCCTGCAGCGTCAGGACGTCGCCCCAGGGACCGGCCTCCATGAAGGCCTTGGCGTCCACCACCAGCACATCGCCGGGGCGGGCCTTCTGCACCGCCAGATGCAGGATCAGGTTGTCGGCGGGCCGGGCGTCGACGGTGAAGGCCGGCCCCACCAGGACGCTGCCCGGATCGAGCGGCTTCAGCCCGCTGTCGAGCGCGCCCTTGGCGCCCTGCGCCTCGTACACCGTGGCGGCCCCCAGGCGGCGCAGTGCGTCGAGCTGGGCTTGCGTGCATGTCGTGTCCATCTTCAATCCACCTTTGCGCCGGAACGCTTGACCACCGTCGTCCAGTAAGGGACTTCCTTCTGGATGAATCCGTTGAATGCCTCGACGCTGCCGCTGACGTCGGTCGAGCCCATGTCCTTGAGCTTCTTCGCCACCGCGGGCGCGCGCAGGGCCTGGTTCAGCGCCTCGTTGAGTTGCTTGACCACCGGCGCGGGTGTCTTCGACGGCACCAGCACGCCATACCAGTTCTCGATCACGAAGTCGTCGAAACCCGCCTCCTTCATGGTCGGCACTTCGGGCAATCCGTCGACCCGTTTGGCCGCCGTGGTCGCCAGCACGTGCACCCGGCCGCCGGACAGGTGCGGCCCGAGGGCCGTGGTGGTCTCGAAGGCCATCGCGACCTGGCCCGACAGCACGTCCGTCATCGCCGGTCCCTGCCCCCGGTAGGGCACGTGCAGCAGGTCCAGCTGTCGATCGATCTTGAGCAGTTCACCCGCCAGATGCTGCGGGCTGCCCGCGCCGCCCGATGCATAGGCGTACTTGCCGGGCGCGGCCTTCACCAGCTTCACCAGCGCCCCCAGGTCCCGGGCCGGCACGCTCGCGCTGTTGACGTAGAGCAGCAGCGGCACCGAGGCCACCGCACCCACCCCCACCAGCGCCTTGACCGGGTCCAGGCGCAGCTCGTAGAGGTTGCGGTTGATGACCACGCCCGTGTTGTTGCCCAGCAGCGCGGTGCAGCCGTCGGGCTGCGCGCGGGCCACGAACTCGGTGCCGATGTTGCTGCTGGCCCCGCCCCGGTTGTCGACGATCACGGTCGCGCCCAGCGCCGCCGCCATGCCGGGCGCGACGAGGCGGGCCAGGATGTCGGTGGTGCCGCCGGGCGGGTAAGGCGACACGAGGGTGAGGGTCTTGCACGGGAAGGGCGCGCCGGCCGCGTGGGCGCTGGCGACCAGGGTGAGCGCCGCGGCGGCATGGGCGAGGCGGAAGGCGAACTTGCGAACGGTCATGGTGTTTTGTCTCTGGAATGGATGTCGATCGGCCCGCCCCGCGCCGCAGGGTCGGGCGCGCGCTCAGTGGCCGGGCCGCTGCAGCGTGTGGTAGCCGAACTGCTGGCGCGCCTCCCGCAGGGGCACGCCGTCCAGTGCCGCGTCCAGGATGCGTTGCTCCCGTTCCCGCGTGTGCAGCGCCTTGGCCAGCACCGCTTCCACACGCGAGGCCGGAACCACGACCACGCCGTCGGCATCGCCGCAGACCAGGTCGCCGGGCATCACACGCACGTCGCCCAGGGACACCGGACCGTTGACCGCCTCCACCTGCACCCGGTCCTTGCCGGTGCGCATGAAGGAGGCCGAGGCGTAGAGCGCATAGCCGGCCGCGTCGGCTTCGGCGATGTCGCGGCAGGCACCGTGGACGACGGTGCCGCCCACGCCGCGCCGGGCCGCCACCTGGCTCAGGATGCCGCCCCAGACCGTGCAGTCCGGGCGGCCGCCGTTGTCTACCACGACCACCGCGCCCGGCGGCACATCGTCGATGAAGTCGCCCACGGTGCCTGGGACGTCGCGCGAGATCGGCACCAGCCGGACCGTGAAGGCCGGCCCCATCAGTTTCTTGGCGCCGGCCACATGGCGGATGCCCAGGGCGCTGCCCGGGAGCCGCAGCGCATCGAGCGCATCGGAGATTTCGGCGGTGGTGAGCGAACGGGCCGCGTCGTCGAGGGACGCTGGCATGGAGAGGACGTGTTCTTGCATGCCGATGAGTCTAGAACGGCATAAATCCAGAACAAAGCAGCGAATTTTGGCTATATGCTCAATAAAAATGAACTTACGACAACTCCAGTATTTCTGCGAAATGGCCCAGGGCGGCTCCGCCGTCCAGGCGGCCCAGCGCCTCTTCGTGGCCCCGACCGCCATCAGCATGAGCGTGTCCCAGCTCGAGTCGGACCTGGGCGGCCAGCTGTTCGACCGCAGCACGCGCCCGATGCCGCTCACGCCGCTGGGCAAGTTCCTGCTGCCGCGCGCGCAGGAGCTGCTGGCCCAGACACGCCGCCTCGAAGGCGACGCCCGCCGCGTGGCCTCGGCCCGGCAGGGCTGGCTGGGCGTGGGCTTCACCCGTTCGGTGATGCTCTCGGTGTTGCCGGTGGCGGTGCGCCGCTTTCGCGAGGCCTATCCCGATGTGCGGCTGGAGATGGTCGAACTGCTGGCGGAACACCAGCCCGCCCAGATGGAAAGCGGCAAGGTGCACCTGGGCATCGCCCGCTTCATCGAGCCGGTCCCGCCGCCGCCGGGCTTCAGCACCTGCACGCTGTTCGAGGAGCCCCTGCTCGCGGCCCTGCCCCTCGGCATCCGGGCCGATGCGAGCGCCCCCCTGACCCTGGCCGAACTGGCGCGCTACCCCTTCATCAGCTATCCCCGGGACCCCAAGACCCGCTACGCGGCCCAGGTGCTGGCCGCGGCCGAACAGCGGGGCGCGCCGCTGACGGTGCAGCACGAGGCGATGGAGATCCATACCGCGCTGGGGCTGGTTGCGGCAGGGCTGGGCGTCACGCTGGTCGGTGCATCGGTGGCGCCGAACGCACGCAAGGACGTGGAATTCCACGCCGTCGAGGATCTGGACGCCACCACGACCGTGGTGACCGTCATGCCGGACGTGGGCAGGCATGCGTTCGTGGACCCCTTCGTCGCGCTGCTGCAGGAGGCCACGGTCCAATTGGGACTCGCACCGTCCCACGGCCTTGCGCCAGCGCCGACCGCCGTGCCCGCAGCACGGCCGCCCGCCAAGCGCCGCCGTCCCTGAGCTGGACGCACCAAGCACGCGCGCGAGCGCACCAGCGCAAGGCACTTCGACCGGCCGGGCGCGCGCTGCCGGAGGCGCTGGCTGGCACAGGCCTTGCGTGATATTCCGTGACGATCCGCCTGCGGCAATGACGCCGCGGGGATCCACAGGACAAAGGCGTCCGCATGACCCTCCAGCCGCAGGCTGCACGGGTGGTGCGGACGCTTTTTCGTTTCCAGGACAGGCCACGGAGATCCACCATGGACATGCGCGTGAAGCAGAAGAGACAGAAGCTGGTGCTGGTCGGCAACGGCATGGCCGGCGTGCGCACGCTCGAGGAGCTGATCGGGATCGATCCGTCGCTCTACGACATCACGGTCTTCGGCGCCGAGCCGCATCCCAACTACAACCGCATCATGCTGTCGCCGGTGCTCGCGGGCGAACAGACGCTGGACGAGATCGTGCTCAACCCCTGGTCGTGGTACGCGGCGAACGGCATCACCGTGCACCCGGGCCGCAAGGTGGTCGCGATCGACCGCGTGAAGCGCATCGTGCGCGCCGACGACGGCACCGAAGCCGAATACGACCGCCTGCTGCTGTGCACCGGCTCCCACCCCTTCATGCTGCCGGTGCCGGGCAAGGACCTGGCGGGCGTGATCGCCTACCGCGACATCGCCGACACGCAGGCCATGATCGACACCGCCAAGACCCACACGCACGCGGTCGTGATCGGCGGCGGCCTGCTGGGGCTCGAGGCTGCCAACGGCCTGATGCTGCGCGGCATGCGGGTGACGGTGGTGCATGTGCACGGCTGGCTCATGGACCGCCAGCTCGACGAGGCGGCGGCCGGCCTGCTGCGCCGCTCGCTGGAGGCGCGCGGACTGAACTTCAGGCTCAACGCCCACACGCAGGAACTGGTGGGCGACGCCGACGGCCGCGTGACGGCCGTGCGCTTCAAGGACGGCACCGAGGCCCCCGCCGACCTGGTGGTGATGGCCGTGGGCATCCGCCCCAACGTGCAGTTGGCCGAGTCGGCGCGCCTGCATTGCGAGCGCGGCATCGTCGTGACCGACACGCTGCAGACCGTGACCGATGCGCGCATCTATGCGGTGGGCGAATGCGCGGCCCACCGCGGTGTCGCCTACGGCCTGGTCGCGCCGCTGTTCGAGCAGGCACGCGTGGCCGCCAACCACCTGGCCCGGATGGGCTACGGCCGCTACCTGGGCTCGCTCGTCTCGACCAAACTCAAGGTGACCGGCATCGAACTGTTCAGCGCGGGCGACTTCATGGGCGGCGAAGGCACTGAGGCGATCGTGCTGAGCGACCCCCTTGGCGGCGTCTACAAGAAGCTGGTGATCAAGGACGACAGACTGGTCGGCGCCTGCCTCTACGGCGACACGGCGGACGGCGGCTGGTACCTGCGGCTGCTGCGCGAAGCGAGCGATGTGCAGGGCATCCGGGACCGGTTGATGTTTGGGGAAGTGCATGGCTGAAGCTGCCGCGTCTTTTCCCTCGGGATACGGGAGCCACACATCGCCCGAGCCCGGCAGGGGGTGCGGGTCGGGCGATCCCCTCTGCGCCGCTGAGGCGCGCAGCCTTTCGCGGATCAGGGCTCGCGATTGTCTGAGCGCAGCGAGTTCGAGCGAGACCCCGCGAAAGGCGAGCACCGCAAGGAAGCCCGAAGGGCCGGCGCAGTGGGGTCGAACGGCCCGTGCTCCCTGCCGGGCGGACGTCGCAGGGAGCGCCAGCCATGGCTGAAACCCGATCCACCTGCCCCTACTGCGGCGTCGGCTGCGGCGTGGTCATCGAATCCGAGGGCGCCCAGATCACCGGCGTGCGCGGCGACCCGGACCATCCGGCCAACTTCGGGCGGCTCTGCACCAAGGGTGCGACGCTGCATCTCACCGCGACCGCCGAGGTCACGATGCAGACGCGGCTGCTGCACCCCATGCGGCGCGCCGGACGCGGTGCCACACCCGCGAAGATCACGTGGCACGACGCGCTGACGCAGGCCGTCGACACCTTCGCGCAGGTGATCCGCGACCACGGCCCCGACGCGGTCGGTTTCTACCTCTCGGGCCAGCTGCTGACCGAGGACTACTACGTCTTCAACAAGCTGGCCAAGGGCCTGATCGGCACCAACAACATCGACACCAACTCGCGCCTGTGCATGAGCAGCGCGGTCGCGGGCTACAAGAAGACGCTGGGCGCCGACGCGCCGCCCGCCTGCTACGAGGACTTCGACGCGGCGCAATGCCTGTTCATCGTGGGCAGCAACACGGCCTGGGCCCACCCGATCGCGTTCCGCCGCATCGAGGACGCGAAGCGCGCCAACCCGGCGCTGAAGATCGTGGTGGTCGACCCGCGCCGCACCGACACCTGCGAGATCGCCGACCTGCACCTCGCGATCCGGCCCGGCACCGACGTGATGCTGTTCCACGGCCTGCTGCACCTGATGCTGCGTGAGGGCTGGACGCAGCCCGGCTACATCGCCGCCCACACCAGCGGCTTCGAGGCCCTGGCACAGACCGTGCGCGACTGCACGCCCGAGCGCGTCGCGCAGACCTGCGGCATCGACCCCAGCGACCTGCTGGAAACCGCGCGCCTGTTCGCCACCTCGGCCGCGACGCTGAGCCTCTACTGCCAGGGCCTCAACCAGTCGTCCGCGGGCACGGCCAAGAACGCGGCGCTGATCAACCTGCACCTGGCCACGGCGCAGATCGGCCGGCCCGGTGCCGGCCCCTTCTCGCTCACGGGTCAACCCAACGCGATGGGCGGCCGCGAGGTGGGCGGCATGGCCAACCTGCTGGGGGCGCACCGCGACCTGGCGAACCCGGCGCACCGCGCGGAGGTCGCCGCACTGTGGGGCGTGCCGGACATCCCGTCGGTGCCGGGCAAAACCGCGGTCGAGATGTTCCAGGCCGCGGCCGACGGCGAGATCCGCGCGCTGTGGATCGCCTGCACCAACCCCGCGCAATCGATGCCCGACCAAGCCACCGTGCGCCGCGCGCTCGAGCGCTGCGAGTTCGTCATCGTGCAGGAAACCTTCGCCACCACCGCGACCTGCGCCTTCGCCGACCTGCTGCTGCCGGCCACCACCTGGGGCGAGAAGCTCGGCACCGTGACCAACAGCGAGCGCCGGATCTCGCGCGTGCGCCCGGCCGTGTCGGCCCCCGGCGCGACGCGGCACGACTGGTCGGCCGCGGCCGACTTCGCGCAGCGGCTCGAGGCGCGGCTGCCGGTGCGCGGCCGCCGCACCCTGTTCCCCTATGCGCTCGACAGCGCTACGGGCGCGGAGGCGATCTGGAACGAGCATCGCGAGAGCACACGCGGCCGCGACCTCGACATCACGGGCCTGAGCTGGGCGATGCTCGATGCCAACGGCCCGCAGCAATGGCCGCTGCCGCAAGGCCGTTCGACGGGCCGCGCGCGCCTCTACGAAGACGGCGTGTTCGCCACGCCCGATGGCCGCGCCCGCTTCTTCGACGCGGCCTACCGACCTGTCGCCGAAGCCCCCGATGCGGCTTTCCCCTTCTCGCTCAACACCGGGCGGCTGCGCGACCAGTGGCACGGCATGAGCCGCACCGGCACCCTGGGGCGGCTGTACGGCCATGCGCCCGAGCCCGCGGTGCAGATGCATCCCCAGGACATGGCGCGCCGCCACATCGGCGACGGCGAGCTGGTGCGGGTCGCGTCCCGGCGCGGGGCCATCGTGCTGCCCGCACAGGCCAGCACCGACATCGGCCCCGGCCAGAGCTTCATCGCGATGCACTGGGGCGAGGAGGCGCTGAGCGGGCACGACGACCAGGGCCGCCGCCTGGCCGGCGTGAATGCGCTCAGCAACCCGGCCTTCTGCCCCGATTCGAAGCAGCCGGAGCTCAAGCACGCGGCCGTGCGCATCGACCGGGCCGAGCTGCCGTGGTCGCTGCTGGCCATGGCCTGGCTGCCGAACGACACCGCCCTGTCGACGCGCCGTGCGCTCATGCCCCTGATGGCGAAGTTCGGCTTCGCGAGCTGCGTGCCCTTCGGCGCGGGCACGGCGCGCAGCGGCCTGCTGTTCCGCGCGGCGGCCGCGCACGCGCCGGACGATGCGCTGCTCGACCGGATCGAAACGCTGATGGGCCTGCAGGACCCGCGCACGCTGCGCTACCTCGACCGCCAGCGCGGCCAGCGCCGTGCCGCACGGCTCGTGCTGCGGGCCGATGGCACGGCCGGCCTCGAAGCCTTCCTGCTGGGCGGCGACACGCGCGCCGGCGCCTGGCTCGGCACGCTGCTGCGCGAGGAACTGGCCGCGCAGCACTACGGCCGCGCGCTGCTGTCGCCCGGCGCCACGCCGCCGACGGCGCTGGCCTCGCGCGGCAAGCCGGTGTGCAACTGCCTGGACGTGAGCGACCTGGCGATCCGCGCCGAGCTCTCACGCTGCGAGGGCCACGCCGACGCACGGCTGGCCCATCTGCAGGCTACGCTGAAGTGCGGCACGCAGTGCGGCTCCTGCGTGCCCGAGCTGCGCCGCATGGTGCGGCTCCACCTGCCGACCGCGGCGCCCGCCGAAGCCGCTCAGTAGCGCAGCCAGGTTCCCTTCAATGCCGCCTGGCCGACGCCGGGCTTGGAGAAATCGCAGACCCCGTCGGGGAAGATCGCTTCCAGCCGCAGCTTCTCGGCCGGGCTGAACACCGCCGGCGCCGCGAGGAAGTCCTCGTCGCGCAGCGGCTTGCGCTGGCACTTGACCACGTTGTCCGCCAGCGGCCCGCCCGCCACCATGCGCGGCGCCGGGGTCTTGGGGTAGAGCGTGTTGCAGGTCCCGGCGCCGTCGTAGCTCGCGGTCTCGTTGATGCGCGCGCTGTTGCGCACGTCCCAGCAGGCGTCGACCGCATCGGCGGGCCTGAGGCGCGCCACCTTGTCGGCGGTGAGCGGCGCGGCGTCGCCGGTGATGGCATCGAGCCACTGGGCCATCAGGTCCAGCCGCGCGAACAGCGTGTCGCGCAGCAGCGCGGTCAGCGGCGCGACCTGGCCCGGCAGGCTGATCAGCGCCGCGAGTGCCGGATTCGGGAACAGCCAGATCACCTGGTTGTCCGAACGGCCGTTGGCCTGCTGCAGCTGCGCGCGGATCTTGAGGTCGTTGTAGATGGTGTGGATGTCGGCGCCCGGCTCGGCATAGGGGTGCAGCCCCAGCATCGGCACGGTGGCCAGCCCGCCGCCGCCGCTGCCGATGCGGCCCAGCGTGTAGGCCCGCGCCAGTCCTTCGGCATCGGCCACGGTGCGCTGCGCCGAGAGGTTGCCGTCGGCATCGAAGCCGCCGACCTTCTCGTTGAGGTCCAGGAACTCGGTGACCGAGAGCTGGCCCTTCCGGAGCGCCTCCAGCCCGTAGGCCACGCCCACGTTGTCGAGCGGCCGGCGCGCGATGCCGGTGGCCGGATCGACGCCCAGCGACTTGGCGTTGATGTCGTACACGGTGCAGCGCGCGCCGTTGCGGTGGGTCACGGGGTGGTAGACCTGGGTCGAATCGATCAGGCCGCAGGCCGGCGTGACCGAGCCGCTGGTGGCCAGCACCGCGTCGCCATTGCCCGCGCTCCAGTTCGCGCAGGTGTTCTTGAGGTGCCCTTCGACGGCCTTGCGCTTGGCGTCGCTGAAGGGATAGCCCGGACTCGCCGTGTTGGTGAAGTAGGTGTGGAGCAGCCGGCAGTCCGAGACCGCGAGCGCGGTGCTGAAGACATCGGGGAAGGCCGCATCGGGCATCAGGCCGTCGAGGATGCCCGGGTAGTTCTGCGCGATCAGCAGCTGCTGGATCGCGCCGCCCGAACCGCCCATTCCCACCATCCAGCGCGGCAGGCCGTAGCGCTTGGCGATGTGTTCACGCAGCATCATCGCGGTCTCGGCCGCCAGCACATCGTTGACATTGACCTTGTTGATGTTGAGCGTGGACAGCACGTAGGCATAGCCCTTCCCCAGCGCATAGAGGCTCTGCCGGTCGGTCGTGTCGGCCTTGAACACCTCGCTCAGGCTGTTCGAGCCCTGGTTGTACTGCGCCGCGGTCGATTCGCCGAAGCGGAACACGATGCGCCCGTTCCAGCCGGCCGGGTTCCAGCGATCGACCTCGACGGGATCGTCGAGCACGCCGATGCGGTAGATCGAGCGGTTGATCGTGCCCGACTCGACGCGCACGATGAAGGGCACGGTCCTGCCGTCCTGCGTGGTGGTGGTGGCGAGGTCGACGGGGCGCGGACCGAGCGGATCGGCCAGCGGCTTGCGGTTGCCGGCCGCATCGAAGTAGAACCAGTCGTAGCGCGTGGCGACCGAGCAGTCCGCGTCCTGCGGCGCGCCCAGCGACGACTCAACGGTCCGGCACTCGAAGGGCTGGAGGTGCGCGCCCGAGAACACCGGCCCGGTGATCGGGTGGTTGGTCAGCACCAGCTTGCCGGCGGCCTTGTCGCCCGCGCTCGCCGCGAGCGTGTTCTCGCCCTGCGCCAGGCCCGCCACCAGGCCGCGCAGCGAGCGCCCGTCGGCCTGCGCGCTGAAGGCCGCGCTGACGTCCTCGCCGTTGCGCGTCACGCGCACGTCGGCCGCGGCCACGCCCGCGGGCAGCGCGACCTGCACCAGCGCGTCGCCGCCGGTCACCATGTCGGCGCGGCTCGACAGGCTGCTCAGCGTCAAGGTCGCCACCACGGGCGGCGTCCCGGGGTCGCCGCCATTGCCGTTGCCGCCGGGCGCCACCACGTCGGGCCCGGCGCTGTTGCCGTTGCCGCTGCCGCCGCCGCAGCTCACGAGCAGCAGCGCCGCCAGGCTCAGGGCCAGCGGCCGCAGCAGGCGTCTGGAGGGTGGCGAACAGGGTGTCATGGGAGGTCTCCGGCCAATGGACAAAGGCGCGACTCTAGGCAAAAGTCGCGCGCTTTTCTGTCAGATAAGCGGGTGGCGCGCCTCGGGGAAACACGGATGCCGGGGCGCCGTTTCAGGCCCCGCCGCTGTCATCGGATCGTCATAATTCCCACGTTGGCAGCAGCCCGTGCGCGCAGACGCATCCCAGACGGGCCGAAGAAGAGAGATGAGACAAGACACCAACACCCCGCCCTTCGACGTGCAGTCCGTCCCGTTCCGCGGCATCGTGGAACAGTCGGTCGCAGGCATCTACATCCTGCAGGACGAGCACTTCCAGTACACCAACGCCACCTTCTCGGGCATGGCCGGCTACTCCACCGACGAGGTAGTGGGCAAGCCGCTGCGCGACTGCGTGCCCGTCTACTACGTGGGCGAGGTGATGGACCGCTACCGGCGCCGCATCTCGGGCGAGGTGCGCAGCATGCACTTCGTCACCCACGGCCTGCACCGCGACGGCAGCGTGGTCCACATCGACGTGCACGGCCAGTCGATGCAGTTCCGCGGCCGGCCGGCGGTGGTGGGCGTGGGCGTCAACGTGACCGAGCAGATCAAGCGCGACGCCGAACTGCTCGAATCGCGCTACGAATACCGCGAGCTGGCCTCGCGCCTCAACACCATGCGCGAGCAGCAGCGCGCGGAGTACGCGCGCGAGGTGCACGACGTGCTGGGCGGCCTGCTGACCTCGATGAAGCTCGACGTGGGCCGGATCGCGCGCCGCTCGCGCTCGACCGCGATCCGCGGCATCGCGGCCGACCTCAACGCGCTGCTGGTCGAGGCCATCGACAACGTGCGCGAGCTGTCGGAATCGATGCGGCCGCAGGCGCTCGACCACCTGGGCCTGGGCGCGGCCATCGCCAGCCATGTGAAGCGCTTTCGCGAGCGCTCCGAACTGCGCGTGAGCCTGCAGCCGCCCGAGTTCGACATCGACCTGCCGCGCTGGCGCTCGATCGGGGTGTTCCGCATCTTCCAGGAGGCACTGACCAACGTGGCGCGGCATGCGCACGCGAGCGGCGTGGTCATCCGCTTCCGGCGCGACAACCGCGACTTCTGGCTGGAGATCGAGGACGACGGCGCGGGCTTCGACGTCGACGCGCCCGACCTCGCGTCGATGCGCCAGTCGCTGGGCCTGATCTCGATGCGCGAGCGCGCCTACGAACTCGGCGGCACGCTGACCATCGATTCGGCGCCCAACGCCGGCACCCGCGTGACGCTGCACGCGCCCATCGTCTCGAACCCGCTGGTGCGCGCATGACCCGGCTGCTGATCATCGACGACCACGCGATGTTCCGAGCGGGCCTGCGCAAGGTGCTGCAGGACGCGCCCGAGATCAGCGCCATCGCGGAAGCGGGCGACTGGCATGGCGGCATGGCCTGCCTCGAGGCCCAGCCCATCGACGTGCTGCTGCTGGACATCAACATGCCCGGCTGCAGCGGGCTGGACCTGATCGGGCCGATCCTCGAGCGCTTCAAGTCGCTGCGCATCATCATGCTCAGCATGTACTCCGAGCCGCAGTACGCGGTGCGCGCGCTGCGCAACGGCGCGCACGGCTACGTCGCCAAGGACATGGAGGCGGTCGACCTGATCGCGGCCATCCGCATCGTGAGCCGCGGCCGGCAGTTCGTCGCGCCCTCGATCACGCGCGCGCTGATGGACACCGCGCAGGGCCTGGCGCCCGATCCGCGCCCGCACGAGCGGCTCTCGGCGCGCGAGTCGGAGATCCTGCGCATGATCGTGGGCGGCGAGTCGCTGACCGCCATCGCCGAGCGGCTCGCGATCAACGTCAAGACGGTCAGCACCTACCGCCGGCGCCTGCTCGAGAAGATGGCGCTGGGCTCGAACGCGCAACTGGTGCAGTACGCGGTGCACCACCGGCTGGTCGACTGACCCGACTTCCTGCGCGTCATCGATATCTGACAGCCGATGCCCGGGTGTCTGACTTGTGGCGTGGCCCCCTCCTCCCTAGCATGACTGCGGGCCGCGGGCCTGAAGGCCGCGCCCTGTCAGCACAACAATCGAGGAGACATACATGAGTCCATGGAAGCAGATCGCGGTCTGCGCGGCCGGCGCGATCGTGATCGCCGCCTGCGGCGGCGGCAGCGGCAGCAGCAACAACAACAACAACGGCGGCGGTTCGTCCGTGACGCCACCGACGACCACGCCCCCGGTCACCACGCCCCCGACCGAAGCCACGATCTCGCTGCAGCTGCTGTCGAGCCAGCCCGAGCAGGTGTCGGGCGGCGACGCGCGCATCGCGGTGCTGGCACCGAAGGCCGACCAGGGCCAGATCGAGCTGTGGCTCAACGACAAGCAGATCAGCCCCACGCTGGCCGCGAGCGACGACCGGCTCGAGGGGGTGGTCAGCGGCCTCAAGCTCGGCGCCAACACGCTGTCGCTGCGCCACAAGACGCGCGGCAAGCTCGACACGCTGACGCTCACCAATCACCCGATCACCGGCCCGATGTTCGCCGGCCCCAAGCAGGAGCCCTTCGTCTGCACGGTGAGCACCGAGCTCGGCAAGGAGCCGCTGGTCGACACCACCGATCCCAAGTACTACGCGGTCAAGGACGCGGGCGGCGCCACCATCGGCTACAGCCAGCACTGCTCGATCGATTCCTATGTGCAGTACTACTACATGCCGGTGGGCGGCACCACCCACAGCCACTACCTGCCGCTGCCGACCGACGGGTCGCGCCCGGCCAACATCGCCAAGACCACGCTGACCGACGGCCGCACGGTCGACTTCATCGTGCGCTGGGAACGCGGCACCATCAACCGCTTCATCTACCAGTACGTGATGCTCGCGCCCTTCGGCGAGGACCCCACGAAGCCCGACACCGGGCTGTGGAACAGGAAGCTGGTCTACCACTTCCAGGGCGGCGTGGGCTTCGGCCACTACCAGGGCGGACCGGACAAGCGCGCCGGCCTGGTCGACGCCATCGGCAAGGGCTACGCCATCGCCTACTCCACCGGCAACCGCACCGGCGAGCACTACGACATGATCCTCGGCGGCGAGACCGCGCTGATGACCAAGGAGGGCTTCGTCAAGCGCTACGGCGTGCCCAGCTACACCGTGGGCCTGGGCGCCTCGGGCGGCGGCATCCAGCAGTACCTGTATCCGCAGAACCACCCGGGCCTGCTCGATGCGGCCATCGCGGTGCAGCCCTATCCCGACATGGTGGGCCAGATCCCGCACGTGGGCGACTGCGAGCTGCTCGAGTACTACATGGACGTGACCGACCGCGCCAACGGCAAGTGGACCGCGAGCATCAAGAACCGCAGCTGGCTGGTGGGCATGAACGCCGAGGAGAGCGTGGCCAACCCCTTCCTCGGACTGCAGCCCTACCTGCCCCACGTGAAGATGGCCACCGGTTCCACCGAATGCCGCAAGGCCTGGATGGGCCTGACGGCCGGCGCGATGAACCCGCAGTTCGATGCCGACGGCATCCTGGCCAAGGGCGCCGCGCGCATGAACATGGCGGCCTTCGGCACCATCCCGTTCAGCCACTACGACGACGTGCGCAACGTCTACGGCATAGGCGCCGACGGCTACCCGCGCTCGACCTGGGACAACGTGGGCGTGCAGTATGGCCTGCAGTCGATGAAGGACGGCAGGATCACGCCAGCCGAGTTCCTCGACCTCAACCTCAAGGTCGGCGGCTGGAAGCGCATGAGCGAGATGGTGGCCGAAGGCTTCCCCTACAACGGCACCGGCGCGGCCGAGCAGCAGAAGGCGGCCACCGTGCCCGGCTACTTCGACCCCTGGGGCAGCCGCAACATGAACAGCTGGAACCCGGCCGCCCCCAACGTGCCGGCGCAGCGCACGCACGGCGACCTGGAAGCGATCCGGGCGGTGCAGCGCTCGGGCCTGGTGTTCACCGGCAAGACCGACATCCCGACCATCGACTGGCATCCCTACCTGGAGCACAAGCTCGACATGCACAACGTGCACCAGTCCTTCGCCATCCGCCAGCGCATCCGCCACAAGATGGGCAACGCGGACCATCAGGCGATCTGGTTCACCGAGACGCGCGGCGCGAGTTCGGCCTTCGACCAGACGCCGATGGCGCTGCAGGTGATGGACGAATGGATGGCCCGCATCCGCGCCACGCCGACCCTGAGCGTGGCCGCCAACCGGCCCGAGCGCGCGGTCGACAGCTGCTTCGACAAGGACGGCGCGCTGATGGCCAAGGGCGCGGGCGTGTGGGCCGGCGTGCTCGACACCCAGCCGCGCGGCGCCTGCACCCAGGCCTTCCCGATGTACGGCACCTCGCGCACCGTCGCGGGCGGTCCGATCGAGGGCGGCATCTTCAAGTGCGCGCTCAAGCCGGTGGACGCGGCGCTGACCGACGGCACCTACGGCAGCTGGACGCCGAACGCCACGGAAATCCAGAAGCTCCAGGCCATCTTCCCCGAGGGCGTCTGCGACTTCAGCAAGCCGGGCCAGGGCGCGCCGACCTGAGCGCGCGCTGAATCCTTCCCAAGCCACCGTTCGCGGTGGCTTTTTTTATGGGCACCAGGGCATAAGCAACTGCGCCCGACGGCATAAGTCTTGCTGGACAATCCCCACACCCATGGGAATCAGTCAATACATCAAGGAAATCGGCCGCGGCGCGCGAGGCGCCAAGCCGCTCACGCGCGCGCAATCGGCCGATCTGTTCGGCCAGGTGCTCGACGGCACGGTCAGCGACCTCGAGCTCGGCGGGTTCTGCCTGGCCATGCGCATCAAGGGCGAGACGCCCGAGGAGATGGCCGGCTTCCTCGATGCCACCCATGCGCGGCTGCACCATTTTCCGGTGCCGGGCCGCGCCCTGGTCGTGCTGCCCAGCTACAACGGCGCGCGCAAGCTGCCGGTGCTCACGCCCCTGCTGGCGCTGCTGCTGGCGCGCGAGGGCCTGCCGGTGCTGGTGCACGGCAGCGCCAGCGAATCGAGCCGGGTGCTGGCCTCGAACGTGCTGGCCGGGCTCGGCGTGCATGCGCTCGACACGGTGCGGCCCATCGCCGACGGCGAAATCGGCTTCGCGCCGACCGCGCTGCTCAACCCCGCACTCAAGAAGTTGCTCGACGTGCGCCGCGTGGTCGGCCTGCGCAACCCGGGCCACAGCGTGGTCAAGCTGATGCGGCCCACGACCGGCCCCTGCGTGGTGGTGGCCAGCTACACCCATCCGGCCTACGCCACGGTGATGGGCGAGACCTTCACGCTCACCGGCACCACCGCCCTGCTCTCGCGCGGACTCGAGGGCGAGGTGGTCTCGGACCCGCGCCGCACCGCGCAGATCGACGGCTACCTGCGCGGCGAACGCCAGGAACTGCAGGCCCAGCAGCCCGGCACGCTCAGCGAGGTGCCGGGCCTGCCGGCCGAGATCGACATCGAGACGACCGTGCGCTACACGCAGCGCGTGCTGGCGGGCGAACTGCCGCTGCCCGAAGCGATCGCGGTACAGGTCGAACACATCAAGACACTGGCAGCCCACGCATGAACTCCCTTCTCACCGGCCGCTGCACCCTGGTCGGCGCCGGCCCCGGCGACCCCGAACTGCTGACGCTCAAGGCCGTCAAGGCCATCCAGGCCGCGACCGTGCTGTTCGTCGACGACCTGGTGAACGACGCGATCCTGACCCATGCGCGGCCGAGCGCGCGCATCGTGCACGTGGGCAAGCGCGGCGGCTGCAAGAGCACGCCGCAGGCCTTCATCGAGAAGCTCATGATCACCGCGGTGCGCGAAGGCGAGACCGTGGTGCGGCTCAAGGGCGGCGACCCCTTCATCTTCGGCCGCGGCGGCGAGGAGGTGGAGCACCTGCGCGAAGCCGGCATCGAATGCACGGTGGTCAACGGCATCACGGCCGGCCTGGCCGCCGTGACCGCGCTGGGCGTGCCGCTGACGCACCGCGACCACGCCCAGGGCGTGGTCTTCGTGACCGGCCATGCCAAGACCGGTGTCGACGCCCACGACCCGACCGACTGGCGCGGCCTGGCCGCCACCGCGCACAACGCCCGGCTCACGCTGGTGATCTACATGGGCGTGGCGGGCGCGGCCCACATCGAGCGCGAGCTGCTGCAGGGACTGCCCGCGACCACGCCGGTGGCCGTGATCCAGCATGCAAGCCTGCCCCAGCAGCGCCACATCGCGACCACGCTCGAGCGGCTGTCGCGCGACATGGCCGATGCGGGCCTGGGCAGCCCGGCGGTGATCGTGGTGGGGGACGTGCTGCAGGGGCTGCAGGCCGCGGGCATGTCCGCCGACGCGGGACCGCATCGCGGCGTCGGCTGAGCATCCGCCCGGCCAGGCCGGCCATCCTAGAATCCGCCCTCTTCCCACAACAACAATCCCGGGGGCGAGATGCTGAAACTCGACAAACTCAACGAATTCACCGAAAGCCACGGCCAGCTGCAGCGCGGCCGCGGCCTGGTCACGGGCACCATCGCGCTGAGCCTGGGCATCCTGTGCTTCCTGGGCGTGCTGGCCTTCCACTTCCCGCAGTACCTGACCACGCCCGAACTGCGGCGCAGCTACAACGTCGACATCATGCGCACCATCCTTTTGGTGGCGATGGTGGTGGCGGGCGGGCTGTCGCTGGTCAACATCGTGTTCAACCGCTCGCGCTGGCTGTCGTCGGCGGCCTTCCTGCTGATCGTGGCGGCGGCGCTGCTGGGCGGCCACAAGGTGCCGGTCAACGACTTCGCCGACAACACGCCCTACATCGGCCTCGACTGGTTCATCCTCGACCTGCTGGGCTCGGCGCTGATCTTCATCTTCATCGAGAAGCTGTTCGCGCTGCGCAAGGACCAGCCGGTGTTCCGCGAGGAGTGGCAGACCGACTTCCACCACTTCGTGGTCAACCACATGATCGTGGGTTTCGTGCTGCTCGCGACCAACCTGCTGGTGCACAAGCTGTTCGGCTGGGCCGCCAACGACGGCATCCGCGGCTGGGTCGGCAACCTGCCCTTCTGGGCCGGCATCCTGCTGATCATCCTCGTGGCCGACCTGGTGCAGTACTGGACCCACCGCGCCTACCACGAGGTGCCGGTGCTCTGGCGCCTGCACGCGGTGCACCACAGCGTGAAGAGCATGGACTGGATGGCCGGCTCGCGCCAGCACATCCTCGAGCTGCTGATCACGCGCACGCTGGTGCTGGCGCCGATCTACGTGCTGGGCTTCAGCAAGGAAGTGATCGACGCCTACATCGTGGTGGTGGGCTTCCAGGCGGTGTTCAACCACTGCAACGTGAGCGTGCGACTGGGCCCGCTGCGCTACGTGATCGTCACGCCCAACTTCCACCACTGGCACCACAGCCAGGACGTCGAAGCGCTGGACAAGAACTACGCGGCGCACTACGCCTTCCTCGACTACCTGTTCGGCACCGCGGTGAAGAGCACCCGGCTCTGGCCCGAGAAGTACGGCGTGCTGGGCGACTACGTGCCCAACGGCTTCTTCAAGCAGCTCAAGTTCCCTTTCGTGTGGAAGGGCTGAGCCGGTGATCGCCGCTCGCCTGCTCGCCCTTGGGGTCGCGCTGCTGTTGGCCGGCTGCGCCTCGCGCTTCGAGGCCTCGCCCGACGGCGGCCTGCCGCGGCTCAACGTGCAGAGTTCGGCCATCGCACCGGGCAACGGCGGCGAGCTCGTCACGCCTGCCGCGCTCGAGCCGGGCGACATCCTGCTGACCTCGGTCGCCACGCTGGGCTCCTTCGGCATCCGCCTGGGCACCTTCTCGCCGGTGAGCCATGCGGTGGTCTACCTGGGCGACGGCCGGATCGCCGAAGCGGTGGGCGACGGCGTGCGTTCGCGCTCCATCGCGGAAGTGGTGGACGAAGAGCAGATGGTGGTCGCCTTCCGCCATCCGGGCATGGACGCCGCGCATGCCGAGCGGCTGCGCGCCTGGGCGATGGCCCAGGTCGGCACCCAGTACAACACCGTCGGCGTGATGCTCAACGCGCCCTTCGTGCTGAACCGCCGGATCTGCGAGCTGCCGCTGATCCCGGGCCCGGCGCGCGAGTTCTGCCTGCGCGGCTTCGCGATGGTGCAGCTCGGCGGCAGCCGCAACGACCAGTTCTTCTGCTCGCAGTTCGTGCTCGAGGCCTACAACCAGGCCGGCCTGCCCGTGACCACGGCCGACCCGCGCTGGGTCAGCCCGGCCGACCTGCTGCACATGCGCGAGGGCGACGTGCCCTCGATTCCCTCCACCCAACCTTTGCGCTACGTGGGCCACCTCAAATACAACCCGCCGCCGGTGATCACCGCCGACGGCGCCACCTCCCGTTGAACTTCTTCGACGCCATCATCATCGGCGCCGGCGCCGCGGGGCTCTTCTGCGCCGCGCAGGCCGGCCAGCGCGGGCGCCGCGTGCTGCTCATCGACCACAGCGAACGCATCGCCGAGAAGATCCGCATCTCCGGCGGCGGCCGCTGCAACTTCACCAACCGCGACCTCGACCCGCGCGCGCCGCAGAAGCATTTCGTGGGCGAGAACCCCAACTTCTGCCGCTCGGCGCTGTCGCGCTACACGCCGCAGCAGTTCGTCGCGCTGATCGAGCGCCACGGCATCGCCTACCACGAGAAGCACAAGGGCCAGCTGTTCTGCGACGGGCCCTCGCAGCAGATCATCGACATGCTGCTGGCCGAGTGCGCTGCCGGCGGCGTCACGCGCTGGCAGCCCTGCGCGGTGCGCGGCGTGACCCACACGCCCGACGACGGCGGACGCTACCGGCTCGAGACCGACCGCGGCCCGGCCGAGGCGCCGCGCCTGGTCATCGCGACCGGCGGGCTGTCGATCCCGCAGCTGGGCGCGAGCGACTTCGGCTACCGCATCGCGCGCCAGTTCGGCCTGCGCGTGGTCGATCCGCGGCCGGCGCTGGTGCCGCTGACCTTCGCCGGCGACGGCTGGGCGCCCTACGCCTCGCTGGCCGGCCTGGCGCTGCCGGTGCAGATCGAGACCGGCGCGAAGAAGGAACGCATGGTCTTCCTCGAGGACCTGCTGTTCACCCACCGCGGCCTGTCGGGCCCGGCGGTGCTGCAGATCTCCAGCTATTGGCGCGAAGGCGCGCCGCTGCGCATCGACTTCGCGCCCGGCACCGACATCGCCGCCGCGCTGGGCGAGGCCAAGGCGCGCTCGCGCAAGCGCATCGCCAACGAACTGGCCACGCTGGTGCCCTCGCGCCTGGCCGATGCCTGGGTCGGCGACGATCCCGCGCTGCAGCGCCCGGTCAACGAGGCGGCCGACCGCTCGCTGGCCCAGCTGGCCGAACGCATCGCGCGCTGGCAGATCACGCCCAACGGCACCGAAGGCTACAAGAAGGCCGAGGTCACGGCCGGCGGCGTCGACACGCGCGCGCTGTCGTCCCAGACCCTGGAATCGAAGCAGCCCGGCCTGCACTTCATCGGCGAGACCGTCGACGTCACCGGCTGGCTGGGCGGTTACAACTTCCAGTGGGCCTGGGCCAGCGCCAACGCCTGCGCCGAGGCACTCTGAGCGACACGAGGTGCGCCGAGCCTGGGCAGTGCTATAATTTCCGGCTAACTTTGGCCCTCCCTCAACGGCCGCAAAAACCTTCAGTTGAGGAACCCCGGCCTGGGGCCTCGATCTCCCCCGGCCAATTTCAGTTCAACGATTCATTCATGACCACCATTCGCGTTAAAGAAAACGAGCCCTTCGACGTCGCCCTGCGTCGCTTCAAGCGCACCATCGAAAAGCTCGGTCTGCTGACCGACCTGCGCGCTCGCGAGTTCTACGAGAAGCCGACGGCCGAGCGCAAGCGCAAGAAGGCTGCTGCGGTCAAGCGCCACTACAAGCGCGTGCGCAGCATGCAGCTCCCCAAGAAGCTGTACTAAGCAGCGCTGGCTGGCCACGCCAGCAGCACGAGCCGCGCCGGGGAGACCTGCCGCGGCTTTTTGTTTTGCCGAACGACGACAACGTCCACGAAAAGAAGGAAGAACGCCATGAGCCTCAAGGAACAGATCACCGAAGACATGAAGACCGCGATGCGGGCCAAGGACTCCGAACGCCTGGCCACCATCCGCCTGCTGCTGGCCGCCCTCAAGCAGAAGGAAGTCGACGAGCGCGTGGAACTCGACGACGCCATGGTGGTGGCCATCGTCGACAAGATGGTCAAGCAGCGCAAGGACTCGATCGCCGCCTTCACCACCGGCGGCCGCACCGACCTGGCCGACAAGGAAGCCGCCGAGATCAAGGTGCTCGAGGTCTACCTGCCACAGCGCATGAGCGCCGAGGAAGTCACGGCCGCCGTGAAGGCCATCGTCGACCAGCTGGGTGCCAAGGGCCCTGGCGACATGGGCAAGGTGATGGGCGCCGTGAAGACCCAGCTCGCCGGCAAGGCCGACATGGGCCAGGTCAGCGCCGCGGTCAAGGCCGCACTGGCCGGCGCCTGAACATGCCCAGCCGCCGCGCCCCGATTCCCAAGGCCTGCGCCTGCCTGGTCGACGCACGGGGCCGGCTGCTGGTGTTCCGCCATCCCGAGGACGGCAACATGCAGTTGCCCAAGGGCACGATCGAGCCCGGCGAATCGCCCGAGCTGGCGGTGCGGCGCGAACTGCTCGAGGAATCGGGCATCGATTTCAGCGGCGCGCTGGAATCGCTGGGCACGCTGGCGCGCCGCTGCGAAGCCGGCGTCGAAGGCAACACCCACCGCCACGCGCAGCTCTGGCACCTGTTCCTGATGCGCGCCGAGCAGCCGCTGCCCGAGACCTTCGAACACACGGCCAGCGGCAGCCCCGAGGAAGACGGCCTGGTGTTCGCCTTCCGCTGGCTCGCGGCCGAGGACACGCTCGAGCGCTTCGCCCTGCCCTACCGCCAGACCATCGAGCGCGTGCGCGCCGCGCTGCTGCAGCCCGCCGCCTGAAGCCCATCAGGCCATGGCGCGCAGCGCCATGTAGAGCCCCAGCAGCGCCAGCCCGATCAGGAAGCAGCGCTTGAACAGCGTCACCGACAGGCGCTTGCGCAGCCAGGTGCCCAGCACCATGCCGACGATGGCCGGCACCAGCATCGCGAAGGAGCCGCCCAGCGCGGCCACCGGCAGCCCGCCATTGCCCGCCAGCCCGATGGCCAGCACCACGGTCGAGGTGCTGAAGGAAATGCCCATCGCCTGGATCAGCGAATCGCGCTCGAAGCCCAGCGCCTGCAGATAGGGCACGGCCGGCACCGCGAACACGCCGGTCAGCGAGGTCACGACGCCCGTGACCACCCCCACCAGCGGCCCCAGCCAGCGCGCCTGTGCCGGGCTCACATGCAGCTGGCGCCCCGTGAGGCCCCAGAGCGCATAGACCATCAGCGCCACGCCCAGCGCCAGCGAAGCCCAGGCGCCGGCCGGCACGCCGAAGTACAGCGAGCCGCCCAGGGTGCCTACCACCACGCCCGCCTGCATGCCGGCGATGCGGCGCCACACCGCCCTGAAGCTCTCGCGCGGCCTGGTCTGCCAGAGGTTGGTGAGCAGCGAGGGCACCACCAGCAGCGCGGCCGCGCGCACCGGCGCCATCCACAGCGCGAGCAGCGCCATCGACACGGTCGGCAACCCGAGCCCGACCACGCCCTTGATCGCACCGGCCGCCAGGAACACGGCCGCGGTGGCCGCCCAATGGCCCAAGGCCAGTTCGTTTGGAATCGTCATGCCGCGCAGTCTGCCGGCTGGCGCGGCGGTTGAAAATGCGGCTCTTGCGCACCCGGCCTCAGGCACAGACTGAGGCCCCTCCGGAGTTTTCATGCGATTCGACCTGACCGACCTGCAGCTCTTCCTCCACGTGGTCGAGGCCGGCAGCCTGACGGCCGGCGCCGAGCGCTCGCACATGACGCTGGCCTCGGCCAGCCAGCGCGTGCGCGGCATGGAAGCGGTGCTGGGCACGCCGCTGCTGACACGCCATGCGCAGGGCGTGCGCCCCACCGAGGCCGGCCGCACGCTGCTGCACCATGCGCGCGTCGTGTTGCAGCAGATGGCCCGGCTGCGCGGCGAACTGGGCGAGTACGGCCAGGGCCTCAAGGGCCATGTGCGCCTGATGTGCGGCACCTCGGCACTCAGCGAACACCTGCCCGAGGTGCTGAGCCGCTTCCTCGCACAGCATCCGCGCATCTCGGTGGACCTCGAGGAACGGCCCAGCCCCGAGGCCGTCGACGGGCTGCGCGCGGGGCTGTGCGACATCGGCATCGTCTCGGACGCGATCGACACCGAGGGCCTCGAATGCCACCCCTTCCGCCGCGACGACCTGGTGCTGGTGATGCCACCCGGCCACGCGCTGGCCCGGCGCAAGCGGGTGCAGCTGGCCGAGGTGGTCGACAGCGAATTCGTGGGCCTGCCCGCCGACAGCGCGCTCACGCAACTGGTCACGCTGCATGCGCGCGCGCTCGGCAAGCACCTGGCCTACCGGGTGCGCGCGGGCCACTTCGAGGCGGTGTGCCGCATGGTGGCCTACGGCATCGGCGTGGGCATCGTGCCGCAGGCCGCGGCCGAGCGCTGCGCGCGCACGATAAAGATCGCCCATGCCGCGCTGGCCGAGCCCTGGGCCGAGCGCACGCTGATGGCCTGCGTGCGCTCGTCGCAGGACCTGCCGCTCAACGCGCGGCGCATGCTCGAGCACCTGATCGCGCCGCCGCCGGCCGCTACGCCCTGATGACCGGCCACCCCTGGCGCGCGCGCGCCGCCACGAAGGCGTCGAAGGCCTCGGCGCTGGTCTTGCGCGGCACATAGCCGAAGCGCTGCTTGAGCGCGCTGTTGCGCAGCACCGGCCGGTAGCGCAGGAAGTCGAGCTGCTCGGGCCCGTAGCGGCTGACGCCGAGCGCCGAGCCCACGGCCAGCGCGGCCTGGAGCACACCGGCTGGCCAGTCGATCGCGCGCTTGCCCAGCCGGGCCGCGATCTCGTGGATCGTGAGCGCGCCGTCGCCCGCGAGGTTGTAGCAACCGGGCGGCGCCCCTCGCAGTGCATGCGTGATGGCGCCGGTCACGTCCTCGTCCCAGACGAAGACGAAGGGGCTGGCGCTGCCGCGGATCGCGATCAGCCGCTTCTTCTCGAACAGCGCGGTGATCTGGTTGTCGACCCGCTCGCCCAGGATGGTGCCGATGCGCAGCACGGTCTGCGCGAGCGCGGGATGCTGCACGCGCGCCTCGGCCAGCAGTTCCTCGACCTGCCGCTTGTGGTCGGCATAGGCGAACACCGGGTTGCCGCGCAGCGGCTGC
Source organism: Variovorax sp. UMC13 (assembly GCF_014170375.1). Taxonomy (GTDB): domain Bacteria; phylum Pseudomonadota; class Gammaproteobacteria; order Burkholderiales; family Burkholderiaceae_C; genus Variovorax. The sequence continues at coordinate 135,752 of NZ_LZZW01000024.1, forward strand.
GACTCGTCGATCCAGTCCGGGTTGTCGGCGTGGTAGCCATAGGCCGCGCCGCTCGACGACACCACCAGGTGCCGCACGCCCTGCGCCACGCAGGCCGCGAGCACGTTGCGCGTGCCGCCCACGTCCACCGAATGCTCGAAGGCCCGGTTCGAGCCCTGCCCCGGCGTGACGATGGAGGCCAGATGCACGACCGTGTCGATGGCATGCGCGGCCAGCGTATCGGCGATCCCCAGGTCGCGCACGTCCTGCTGCAGGTAGCGCACGCCCGTCCGTCGGCGCTCGGCCGGCACCTCGCGCACGTCCAGCGCGACCAGGCATTCGAGCGAAGCCCCGGCGAGCGCGGCCAGCACACCGCGGCCGAGGAAACCGTCGCCGCCCGTCACGAGCACGCGCCGGGCGATCCAGCCTTCTGCGTCGCTCATGGCTGCACCGGCTTGCGCCCCCACCAGCTCGCGAGCGCCAGGCCCGCGATGATGTCCCAGAAGCCCCAGACGCCGGCCACCACCGCCATGCCGCCCAGGCCGCCGAAGAAGCTGAAGATCAGCACCAGCCCGAGCCCCGCGTTGCGGATGCCGACCTCGATCGCCACCGCGCGCCGGTCGTAGTCGCCCAGGCCCGAGAGCCGGGCGCAAAGGTAGCCGGTGCCGAAGGCCAGGGCGTCGTGGATCACCACCGCCAGCAGCACCAGCCCCACGTAGTCGAGGAAGTAGCGCCAGTTGCCCGCGATCGCGCCCACGATGAAGGCGATCAGCGCCAGGAAGCTCAGGAGGCGCGCCGGCTTCTTGATCCGCGCGGTGAGCGCGGGAAAGCGGTGCGCGCAGGCCACGCCCAGCACGAAGGGGATGCCGATGATCATCACGATGTGGCCCAGCATGTCCAGGGGATCGAGCGCGATGGTCCTGAGCAGCGCCGAGGCCGTGGGATGCAGGCCGCCCCAGAACGCGAAGTTGAGCGGCATCAGCACGATCGACAGCGCGTTCGAGATCGCGGTCATCGACACCGACAGCGCCACGTTGCCGCCCGCGCGGTGGGTGAGGATCTGCGAGATGTTGCCCGGCGGGCAGCAGGCCACCAGGATCATGCCCAGCGCGATGCTGGGCCCGGGCTGCAGCAGCAGCGTGAGCGCGAAGGTCACGGCCGGCAGCACGAGGAACTGCGCGCCGATGCCCACCGCCATCGCGCCGGGCATGCGCGCCACGCGTTTGAAATCCTCGATGCGGGTGTCCAGTGCGATGCCGAACATCAGGAAGCCCAGCACCGCGTTGAGCAGCACCAGCGAGGCGGGGTTGAAGTTCAGGCGGATCTCGTCGACGGGCAGCATGGCGTCCTCACTCCGGCAGGGCGAGCATCGCCGAGGCATTGCGCACGGCCGCGCGGTAGGTGTCCTTGTGCACGTAGTACGCCATGCGCTCGAGCTGCAGGTACTTGAAGCCGCCCGACAGGTCGGGTGGCGGCCCCTGCACCGCCGCGCGCAGGGTGCAGGCCTTGGGCGAGTCCGCGGCGCGGGCGCGGAACCAGCGCGCCACCAGCTCGGCCTGCTCGTAGCGCCCCTGCCAGCCGATGCCGCTGGCCTCGATCATGCCGAGCACCGCGATGTTCTCGAAGCGCGGCGAGAAGATGTTGAGGTACAGCCGGGGCGCCATGCCCTGCCACTCGAGCAGCTCGCGCTTGATGAAGGGATAGTGCAGCGCATAGCCGGTGGCTGCGAGGATCAGGTCGTAGTCGCGCGCGCTGCCGTCCTTGAAATGCACCGTGCGGCCGGCCAGCCGCGCGACGTCGGCGCGCACGCCGATGTCGCCATGGCCCACGTGGTGCAGCACCAGCGAGTTCACCACCGGATGCGACTCGTACATCCGGTAGTCGGGCTTGGGAAAGCCGAAGCGCACCGGGTCGCCAGTGAACCACTTGAGCACGGTGGCGTCGACCTTCTGCTTGAGCCACGCGGGCAGCGGGCGCTTGCCGCCCAGCGTGTCGGCCGGCTTGCCGAACACGTACTTGGGCACGAAGTAGTAGCCGCGCCGTACCGACAGGTCGACGCTGTGGGCGTAGTGCACCGCATCGACCGCGATGTCGCAGCCCGAGTTGCCGGCGCCCACGATCAGCACGCGCTTGCCCTTGAACAGCTCGGGATGCTTGTAGTCGCTGGTGTGCAGCAGTTCGCCGTCGAAGCGGCCCTCGAACTTCGGCCGCTTGGGTTCGGCCAGTGTGCCATTGGCGATCACCACGCCCTTGTACTCGGCGGTCTCGACCCGGCCGTCGCCCGCGTCCACGCTCACGCGCCAGCGGGTGTCGGGCGCCTCGCTCACGGGTTCGACGTTGAGCACGCGGGTGTTGAAGCGGAAACGCTCGCGCAGCTCGAAGCGGTCGGCGAAGTCGCTGAAGTAGCGCCGCAGCTCGCGGTGGCTGGGGTAGTCGGCCACGCCGTCGGCCATCGGGAACTCGGCGAACTCGGTGGTGCGCTTGCTCGAGATCAGGTGGGCCGAGTGGTAGACCGTGGAGCGCGGATTGTCGATGTCCCAGAGGCCGCCGACGTCGCTGTGGGCTTCGAAGCCCTGGAAGGGCACGCCGTGTTTCTGGAGGTTGCGTGCCCCGGCCAGGCCCGAGGGGCCGGCGCCGATCAGCGCGATCTGTTCATGGGTCGGTTCGGTGGCGGACATCAGGGCGGAGTTTCCTTCGAGAGACCCGGGATGGCGGTGGCGCCGGCCTCGCCCACGCGGGGCTTGCGCGGCTGGGCCCGCAGCAGGCGGTCGTGCAGGGTGTCGGGCAGCAGGTCCAGCGCGCGTGACAGCCAGCCGATGCGGCGCGGCAGCACGATCTGCTCGCGGCCCGCGCGCAGGCCGGCCAGCAGTTGCCGCGCGGCCGTGTCGGCTTCGAGCAAGCCGGGCATTGCGAAGCGGTTGCCGGCCGTGAGCGCGGTGCGGATGTAGCCGGGGCTGACGGTGTGCACCGAGACGCCCGTGCCCCGCAGTTCGGCGCGCAGGCTCTCGAGGTAGCGGATCAGGCCGGCCTTGCTCGCGCAGTAGGCGCCGTTGCCCGGCATGCCGCGCCAGCCCGCGATGCTGGCCACGCCGACCAGCGCGCCGCGCCGCTGCGCGCGCATCGCGGACAAGAAAGGCTGGAAGGTGGCGGCCGCGCCCAGCAGGTTGATCTCCAGCATGCGGCGCAGCACGGCCAGGTCCTCGGCCTGCGCGGTGTCGTAGCCGCCCGCCACTCCGGCATTGGCGATCACCAGCTCGGGCACGCCATGGCGCCCCATCCAGTCGGCGGCCATGGCCTGCATGGCCTCGCCCTGCGACACGTCGGGTGTGTAGGCCGCGCAGCGTTCGGGCGCCAGCGCGGCCAGCGCCGCCAGCCGGCCCGCATCGAGACCGACCAGCGCGACCTGCGCGCCGCTGGCGATCAGCTCACGCGCCAGGGCCTGGCCCAGGCCTCCGCAGGCCCCCGTGAGAACAACGTTGCGAAACGGCGGCGGTGGCGAAGTCACAGGCGGGCGGCGCGGGCGCCGAGTGGCGAAGACCGAATCACTTTAGCCGCGGCGATGCAGTGCAACCCCTGGCATTTCCCCTTGCTGGCGCGTCCCGTCGAAACGAGCGGATCGCGCGGCGCCCGCATGGGACCACGGATGCGCGCATGCGCAAACAAGGCCAGCGTGTTTGCTTATGCTGTGTGGCGCGTGCCGGCGCGCCCGGGCCCGTTCAGGCGCCGGCGATCTTCATCCGGTTGATCAGCAGCGAGCCCGTGGTCTTGGCACCGTAGTTGTAGGTGTCGGCGCCCACGGCCTGGATGCCCATCAGCATGTCCTTGAGGTTGCCGGCGATGGTGATCTCCTGCACCGGGAACGCGATGCGGCCCTTCTCGACCCAGAAGCCGCTGGCGCCGCGCGAGTAGTCGCCGGTCACGTAGTTCACGCCCTGGCCCATGAGTTCGATCACGAACAGGCCGGTGCCCAGCTTGCGCAGCATCTCGTCGAGGTCGTCGCCGGCCTTGGTCAGGCGCGAGCTCAACACCAGGTTGTGCGAGCCGCCGGCGTTGCCGGTGGTCTTCATGCCCAGCTTGCGCGCCGAGTAGGTGCTGAGGAAGTAGCCTTCGAGCCGGCCGGCGTCGACCACCTTGCGCGCCCGGGTGGTCACGCCCTCGTCGTCGAAGGGGGCGCTGCCCTTGCCGCGCAGCAGGTGCGGGTCTTCGGACACGTCGATGTGATCGGGCAGCACCGGCTTGCCCAGCGAATCGACCAGGAAGGTGCTCTTGCGGTAGAGCGCGCCGCCGCTGGTGGCCTGCACCAGGCCGCCCAGCAGGCCGGCCGCGAGTGGCGATTCGAACAGCACCGGGCACTCGGTGGTCTTGATCTTGCGCGACTTCAGGCGCGACAGCGCGCGTTCGGCCGCATAGCGGCCCACGGCCTGCGGGCTGGCCAGTTCGTCGGCCGAGCGCATCGAGCTGTACCAGGCGTCGCGCTGCATGTCGTTGCCCTTGCCAGCGATGGGCGCCACCGAGATCGAGTGGCGCGAGCTGGCATAGCCGCCCCGGAAGCCGTGGGTGTGGGCGCTGAAGAAGTGGCTCTGCTGGGCCGAGACGCCCGCGCCTTCGCTGTTGGTGATGCGCTTGTCGGTCGACAGGGCGGCGGCCTCGCACTCGAGCGCCAGCCTGGCGGCCCCTTCGCTGTCGATGTCCCAGGGGTGGAACAGGTCGAGGTCGGGCTGTTCGCGCACGATGTCGGCCTCGTCGGGCAGGCCGGCGACCGGGTCTTCGGCGGTGAAGCGCGCGATGTCGTAGGCCGCCTGCACCGTCTGCTCGATGGCGGCGCCGGAAAAGTCGGAGGTGCTGGCGTTGCCGCGGCGGTTGCCGACGTAGACGGTGATGCCCAGGGATTTGTCGCGGTTGCGCTCGACGTTCTCGAGTTCGCCCTTGCGCACCGAGACGCTCAGGCCGCAGCCTTCGGAGGCTTCCGCCCCGGCGTTGGTGGCGCCGAGCTTCTTGGCATGGGCCAAGGCCGAGTCGACCAGGTCTTCGAAGAAGGAGCGGCTGTAGGCAAAGCCGGACGCGGGGCGCGTGGAGGATGTCGTCATGTGTTGGCTATGATACTTGTCGCCCCCAGTTTTCTTATCGCGCGGTCCTTTGCGGCCCAGGATTCACGCATGTCCCGCAAACCCAAAAAAGGCTATTTCGTCCGTGGAGAGTTCGTTGCAGAAGGCAGCGAGCTCGATCTTCAGCTCAAACGCGAGCTCAAGGGCACCGACGACGCCAGCAAGACCGACCTCAAGCGTGAAAGCGCCGAGCTGCAGAAGCTCGGCGAAGACCTGCTCGACCTGCGCGCCGGCCTGTTCGACAAGCTCCCGATCGGCGAAAAGCTGCGCGACGCCGTCATCGAGGCCCGCCGTATCACCAATTTCGAAGGCAAGCGCCGCCAGATGCAGTTCATCGGCAAGCTGATGCGCCTGCAGGACGCCGGCGTGCTCGACGCCGTGCGCGCCGCGCTCGACGAGCAGCACCGCGGCCCGGCCGAGGACATCGCCGTGCTGCACGAGGCCGAGCGCTGGCGCGACCAGCTGATCGCAGACGACGACTCCTTGGGCGGCTGGATCGAGACCCACCCCGACACCGACAGCCAGCAGCTGCGCGCCCTGGTGCGCCAGGCCCGCAAGGACCTCAAGGCCGGCAAGCCCGGCGAGGCGCCGCGCCAGGGCAAGGCCTACCGCGAGATCTTCCAGCTGGTGCGCGCCCAGCTGTCCGTCCATGGCGGCGACGACCGCGCCACCGAAGCCGGCGAGGAATCGCAGGCGCGCGACGCATGACCGACAGCACGGCCCTGGCGCCGGTGCGCATCGGCATCGTCTCGGTCAGCGACCGCGCCTCGGGCGGCGTCTACGAGGACAAGGGCCTGCCGGCGCTGAAAGACTGGCTGAGCCGCGCGCTGCGCAACCCGATCGACTTCGAGGCCCGGCTGATCCCCGACGAGCAGGCCGGCATCAGCGCCACGCTGATCGAGCTGGTCGACGCCGGCTGTTCGCTGGTGCTGACCACCGGCGGCACCGGCCCCGCGCTGCGCGACGTCACGCCCGAGGCCACGCTGGCGGTGGCGCACAAGGAAATGCCCGGCTTCGGCGAGCAGATGCGCCAGATCAGCCTGCGCTTCGTGCCGACCGCGATCCTCTCGCGCCAGGTTGCCGTGATCCGTGAGCGCAGCCTGATCCTCAACCTGCCCGGCCAGCCCAAGGCCATCGCCGAGACCCTCGAGGGCCTGAAGAACGCCGACGGCTCGCAGGCCGTGCCCGGCATCTTCGCGGCCGTGCCCTACTGCATCGACCTGATCGGCGGCCCGTACCTGGAAACCGACGACACGGTGTGCAAGGCCTTCCGGCCCAAATCGGCGATCCGGCCCGCGCGCGCGGCCTGAACTGTCTCCAAGGCGCCTGCAAAGGTGTCTTCTCCCCGTACAAATCCCGACGCTGCAGTGCAGCAGCGTGCGGCATAGTCGTTGCTTGTCTGCACACCGGGAGCGCCCCGTCCTGCAGTCTTTCAATCACAGGAGACACCGCATGAAGTTGACCCGACTGGCCGCCGGCCTGGTCCTGGGAATGGGCATGGCCTGCGCCGCGTTCGCACAGTCCACGATGAAGATCAGCATCTCGACGGCACAGAACTCGCACCAGGGCGTGGCGATCGACACCTTCGCCAAGGAAGTCGCGGCCCGCACCAACGGCCGCTACAAGGTCGAGACCTTCTACAACGGCTCGCTGGGCGGCGAGCGCGAGTCGATCGAGGCGGTGCAGCTCGGCACGCAGGAACTGGCCTTCTCGTCGACCGGTCCGGTGCCCAACTTCGTGCCCGAGACCAAGATCCTCGATGTGCCCTTCCTGTTCCGCGACAAGGCGCATGCGCGCGCCGTGCTCGACGGCCCGATCGGCCAGGACCTGCTCGGCAAGTTCGACGCCAAGGGCTTCAAGGCGCTGGCATGGGCCGAGAACGGCTTCCGCCACATGACCAACAGCAAGCGTGACGTGAAGGCGCCCGAGGACCTCAAGGGCCTGAAGATGCGCACCATGGAGAACCCGGTGCACATCGCCGCGTACAAGGGCCTGGGCATCATCACCACGCCGATGGCCTTCCCCGAGGTCTTCACCGCGCTGCAGCAGGGCACGGTCGACGGCCAGGAGAACCCGCTGCCGGTGATCATGTCGGCCAAGTTCTCGCAGGTGCAGAAGCACCTGACGCTGACCGGCCATGTCTACTCGCCCTGCATCTTTGTGATGAACAAGGCCGCCTTCGACAAGCTCGGCGCCGCCGACAAGACCGCCTTCCTCGAAGCCGCCAAGGTGGCCGTCAAGGCCAACCGCGACCGCGTCGACCAGGACGACGCCAACGGCGTGAAGGAACTCCGCGCCCAGGGCATGACCGTGATCGACAACATCGACAAGGCGAAGTTCGTCGCGATGCTGGCACCGGTCAATGCCGACTTCGAGAAGCAGTTCGGCAAGGCCAACCTCGACAAGATTCGCAACGTGCAGTGACGCTCGGGCAGCCGTCCCCTGCGGGGATGGTCGGGGGCCCGCCGCTCGATCGGCGGGCTTTTTTTTGGTTTCTCGAACGGCTTTGAGATGAAAGAAAAATTCCTTGGATTGGAGCGCTGGACGACGACGGCGTCGATGGTGCTCGCCTGCCTGATGCTGGTGGTCGCCTCGGCACTGGGCGTGTTCCAGATCGTCACGCGCTTCGTGCTCGAACAACCCGCCGAATGGAGCGAGATCCTGATCCGGGTGAGCCTGATCTGGATGGTCTTCCTCGGCATTCCCATGGCCTTCCGCCAGGGTGCGATGGTGAGCGTGGACGTGCTCTACCGCTGGAGCCCGCCGCGCTTTCGCCGCGTGCTCGATGCGGTCGTGAGCATCGCCGCCCTGACGCTGATGCTGGTGATCCTCTGGTATGGCTGGGACTACGCGATGCGCGGTCGCGTACAGACCATGGCCGGGCTGGAGAGCCTGTCGATGGTCTGGGCCTACCTCGCGCTGCCGGTCGGCGCCGTCTTTTCCCTGTTCGGCATCGCCGGCAATTTCCTCGACCCGAAGCGGCTCGAGCTGGAGACCGCGCAATGAGCACAGCGACGAACCGGTCCCTCGCAGCGCGGCACGCGCACCCGGCGCCACGCCTGGGGGTGAAATCATGACGCCAGTGATGGTGATGACGATGGTGCTTTGCTTCGCACTGTCGGTTTCGGTGGCGGTGTCCATCGGCCTGGCTTCGGTGGTGGGCATCCAGGTGTCGGGCGCCAACATGCTGATCTCCGCCAAGGAGATCTTCAGCTCGATCAACAAGTTTCCGCTGGCGGCGATCCCCTTCTTCATCCTCGCGGGCAACCTGATGGAGACCGGCGGCATCTCGCGCCGGCTGGTGGAGTTCGCCAAGAGCATCGTGGGCGGCGTGCAGGGCGGCCTGCCGATGACCTGCGTGCTGACCTGCATGATCTTCGCGGCGGTCTCGGGCTCGTCGGTGGCGACCACCTTCGCGATCGGCGCGATCCTGATTCCGGCGCTCATCAAGCACGGCTACCCGACTTCGTATGCGGCGGCCTTGCAGGCCACCAGCGCGGAGCTGGGCGTGATCATTCCGCCGTCGATCCCGATGATCCTCTACGGCGTGAGCGCCGAGGTCTCGATCGGCGAACTGTTCATCGCGGGCTTCGGCCCGGGCATCCTGATCAGCCTCGCACTGATGCTCTTCGTCTGGATCTACTGCAAGTGGAAGGGCTGGGGCAAGAACGACGGCGAAGGCCGCATGCCCTTCGGCCGCGCGCTGTGGCAGGCCGGCTGGGCCCTGCTGATGCCGGTGATCATCCTGGGCGGCATCTACGGCGGCATCTTCACGCCGACCGAAGCCTCGGCCGTGGCGGTGTTCTATGCGCTGGTCGTGGGCGTGGTGATCTACCGCGAAATCAAGCTCACCGACCTCTACGTGATCCTGCGCAAGTCGGTGCTGTCGTCGGCGGTGATCATGTTCATCATCGCCAACGCGGGGCTGTTCGCCTTCCTGATCACGCGCGCCGGCGTGCCCGACGCCATCGGCCACTGGCTGCAGGAAGTGCTCAAGTCGCCGGCCATGTTCCTGCTGGGCGTGAACGCGGCGCTGTTCATCATCGGCATGTTCATCGAGACCAGCGCGGCCATCATCGTGCTGGCGCCGATCCTCGCGCCGGTGGCGGTGCACTTCGGCATCGACCCGGTGCACTTCGGGCTGATCATGGTGGTCAACCTCGCGCTCGGCATGATCACGCCGCCCTTCGGCGTGAACCTGTTCGCGGCCTGCACGGTGGCGCGCATCTCGCTCGACCGCATCGTGAGGCACCTGATCCCCTTCGTGCTGGTGATCCTGGCCTGCCTGATGGTGATCACCTACGTGCCCTGGGTCTCGCTGGCCCTGCGCGACCTGGTCTACGCCAGGTAGTCGCGGCGCAGGTACGCGCTCGGCGGCACGCCGAGCGTGCGCCGAAACATCGCCGTGAAGGCGCTCGGGCTCTCGTAGCCGTGGGCCAGCGCCACCGCCAGGATCGACGCCCCGCCCGCCAGCTTCGGCAGGCTCAGCAGCAGCCGCGCCTGGCGGCACCAGGCGCCGAAGTTCATGCCGGTCTCGCGCTGGAACAGCCGCGCCAGCGTGCGGGGGTTCATGTGCAGCCGCAGCGCCCAGTCGTCGAGCGTGGCGGGCAGCGAAGGATCGCGCACCAGTTCTTCGCACAGCCCGGCCAGGCGCGCATGGCGTGGCATGGGCACGTGCAGCGACAGGGCGGGCGCGGCCTCGATCTCGTCGAGCATCAGTTCCATCACGCGCTCGTCGCGGCCGCCCGGCGCGTAGTCCAGCGGCAGCGCGGCGGCCGTGACGATCAGCGTGCGCAGCAGTTCGCCGACCTCGATCACGCGGCAGTGGCGGCCCAGGTCCGCGCGCATGCCGGGCTCGACGAAGACGGTGCGCATGCGCACCTGGCCCGCCATCCGGATCTGGTGTTCCATGCCGCCCGGCACCCACACGCCGCGCCCCGTGGGCACCACCCAGCTGCCGGCCGCGGCGCTCACCAGCATCACGCCCGAGATGGCATGGATCAGCTGTCCGCGCCGGTGCGTGTGCGGCGGGATGAAGGCGTCGCCGTCGGGATCGGTGGCCAGCACCGCGACGGCACGCGGGGTCGACTCGCCCTCTTCGGGGCGCAGGTTGAGCGGCGGGATCGCTTTGTCCATTTCGCGACGATTCTTGCCGATTCGTAGCGAGATCATCTTTCCATCGCTTTCTACGATGCCTTTTTCCCTCAGGCACACATGAAAGAAGCGATCGAATGAACAAGCGCCGACTCGGGCTGCTCACCGGCACCCATGCCGTCAATGACCTCTACCAGGGCCTGGTGCCCGCGCTGCTGCCCTTCATGGTGCTGGAGCGCGGCTACAGCTACACGGCCGTGAGCGGCCTGATGCTCGCGGCCACCGGCCTGTCGAGCGTGGTGCAGCCGCTGTTCGGCCTCTATGCCGACCGCCATCCGCGCAGCTGGCTGGTGCCCACCGGCTTCCTGGTGGCCGCGCTGGGCCTGGTGTTGGCGGGCCTGAGCCAGAGCTACCTGCTGACCTGGATCGCCATGGTGCTGTGCGGACTGGGCATCGCGGCCTACCATCCGCCGGCCACCGTGGCCGCGCGCGCGGCCGGCGGCGCCTCGCAGAAGGCGATGAGCGTGTTCTCGGTCGGCGGCACCATCGGCGCTTCCTTCGCGCCGGTGCTGGCCGCCACGGTGGTCGGCGGCGGCGGCCTGTCGCGCAGCTACCTGCTGGGCCTGCCCGCGCTGGCGATGGGCATCGTGTGGATGGTCGCCAATGCCGGCCGCGGTGCCGCGTCCGCGGCCAAGGCCGCCGCAGCGCGCCAGGCCGGCAGCCATCTGCTGAAGCCGCACAACGACTGGCGCGCCTTCAGCCTGCTGGTGGCCACCATCGTGGGCTGGTCGATCCCCTATGTCACGGTGCTGTCGATGCTGTCGCTGCGCATCACGCGCGACCTGCACGGCACCAGCTTCCAGGGCGCGGCCGCCCTGACCGGCTTCACGGCCGCGGGCGCGGCGGGCGTGCTGCTGGGCGGCTGGCTCGGCGACCGCATCGGCCGCATGGGCACCATCCGCACCGGCTACCTGCTCGCGCTGCCTTCGCTTGCCGGCCTGGTGCTGGCACCGACGGCCGGCTGGGCCCTGGCCTGCACCGGGCTGCTGGGCATGAGCATGTTCCTGCCCTTCGCGGCGCAGGTCACGCTGGCGCAGGACTACCTGCCGCGCAATCCGGCCACGGCCAGCGGCATCACGCTGGGGCTGGCGCTGTCGGTGGGCGGGCTGGTGTCGCCGCTGTTCGGCATGCTGTCGGATGCGCGCGGCCTCGGCGTCACGCTGACCGCGGTGCTGGGCGTGCTCTGCGTCGCGACCGTGCTGGCGCTGCGCATGCGCAACCGGACGCCGCAAACGATCGCGCCCGAAGCCGCCGCGGCCTGAGGCGACGGGTGCCGCGGGACATTCACGAGGATGTCACCGCGGCGGGCGATGCTGCGCTCCCTGCTCTCCCGAGGCCGTGGCTGCCATGTTCCCCACCAAGACCGACAAGGCGCGCGACGAACTGCATGGCGGGCGGCGCACCCTGAGCCAGCGCGAGCGCGCACTCCTGCTGATGGCCGACGGCCGGCGCACGCTGAGCGACTTCAGCTCGCTGTTCAGCAACCGGGACGAGGCCGCGCAGGCGATCGAGGCGCTGGTGCAGAGGGGCTACCTGCAGGCGCCGGAGGCGCCACCCGTGGCGGTGCCGCTGCCGCCGGCCAACGCGGCCGACACCTTCGACGGCAAGCGCTCGCTGGCCACCACGCGCATGTTCCTGTTCGACATCTGCGAACGCATGTTCGTGCGCCGCGACCCGGCGCTCGCGCAGCAGATCCGCGACGCGCTGCGCGAGGCGCGCGACCGCGAGTCGATGCTGGAGATCGCCGCGCTGATGCTGGCCGAGGTCGAGAAGAGCGCGGGCGCGGAACGCGCCGACTCGCTGCGCGAGCGCATCGACCGGCTGCTGCCGCTCACCGACATCGTTCACTGACCCGCCGCCGGGCCCCGGCGATCCACTACACTCGCGGGGTCAGGAGAGAGCCCCGCGCGACGGGGCCGCCGAAGGCGCAGGGGGTTTCCCCGAACGCTCAGGCAAAAGGACTGACGAGGCGCCGGTGACCACCGGCGTTTCCTTGCTGGAGAGAGGCCGCCGTACCGGAAACGATGCAGCGGCCCACCGAAGGAGCAAACCCCGATCGTGGGGCGAATCTCTCAGGTAAAGCGGACAGCAGGGGTGGCCCGTGGCATTGCGCCATGGATTTCGACTGCCCCTTTGGAGTGCCCCGTGGCTGCTTCCTCCGACATCCAGCTTCTCAAGACGCCCCTGTACGACCTCCACGTCGAACTCGGCGCTCGCATGGTGCCCTTCGCCGGCTATTCGATGCCGGTGCAGTACCCGGCCGGCCTGATGGCCGAACACAAACACACGCGCACCGCCGCCGGCCTGTTCGACATCTCGCACATGGGCCAGCTGCGCCTGGTCGGCCCCGACGCCGCGGCCGCCTTCGAGACCCTGATGCCGGTCGACGTGGTCGACCTGGCGCCGGGCAAGCAGCGCTACGGCCTGCTGCTCGACGACGAGGGCGGCATCCTCGACGACCTGATGTTCTTCAACGAAGGCCACGATTCGCTCTTCGTGATCGTCAACGGCGCCTGCAAGGTGGCCGACATCGCCCACATCCGGCAGCGGATCGGTGCGCGCTGCGCGGTGCAGCCCCTGCCCGAGCACGCGCTGCTCGCCCTGCAGGGCCCGCAGGCCGCGGCCACGCTGGCGCGGCTGTCGCCGGGCATCGAGCGATTCGTGTTCATGACCGGCGGCGCGGTGCAGATCGGCGGCATCGCGGCCTTCGTCACGCGCAGCGGCTACACCGGCGAGGACGGCTTCGAGATCTCGGTGGCCGCCCAGGACGCCGAAGCCCTGGCCCGCCTGCTGCTGGCCCAGCCCGAGGTCCAGCCCATCGGCCTGGGCGCGCGCAACTCGCTGCGGCTCGAGGCCGGCCTGTGCCTCTACGGCAACGACATCGACACCACGACCACACCGGTCGAGGCCTCGCTCAACTGGGCGATCCAGAAGGTGCGCCGCGCGGGCGGTGCGCGTGCCGGCGGCTTCCCGGGTGCCGACCGGATCCTGGCCCAGCTCGCCGCCGCCACGACCGGCGCCGCAGGCCACACCGACCACCACACCTTGAAGCGCAAGCGCGTGGGCCTGGTCGCGCTGGAACGCATTCCGGTGCGCGACGGCACGCTGCTGCAGTCCTTCGAGGGCCACGACATCGGCAGCGTCACCAGCGGCCTGCTCGGCCCCACGGCCGACCGCTGCATCGCCATGGGCTACGTCGCCACCGCCTTTGCCGAGCCCGGCACGCGCGTGCAGGCCATCGTGCGCGGCAAGCCGGTGCCGATGGAAGTCTCGACGCTGCCTTTCGTTCCGACCCGCTACTTCCGCGGCTGAAGCCCGCGGAGCCGGCTAGGCTCTGCACCCCTGAACATTTTTTCCACGAGGAGTCTTTTCACCATGAGCATCAAGTACACCAAGGACCACGAATGGGTCGCGGCCGAAGGCGATGCCGCCACCGTCGGCATCACCGTGCACGCACAGGACGCGCTGGGCGACGTGGTCTTCGTCGACCTGCCCGAGGTCGGCAAGACCTTTGCGCAGGGCGAAGTCGCCGGCGTCGTCGAGTCGGTCAAGGCCGCGGCCGACGTGTTCATGCCCGTGTCGGGCGAGATCACCGAAGTCAACGAAGCGCTGCGCGCCGACCCCTCGCTGGCCAACAGCGACCCGCTGGCCAGCGGCTGGTTCTTCAAGGTCAAGCTCAGCGAACCGGCGCAGCTCGATGCGCTGCTGGAAGCGGCCGACTACGACAAGTTCGCCGCCGAATCCTGATGCGCCGCTGAAAGCGGACATCCGGACGCAGAGGACGCAAAGATTGCGCAGAGGACGCAGAAAAATCCGAAGAGGAATTTGGTATTTCTTTTGCGCCTTCTGCGAAACCTCCGCGTCCTCTGCGTCCTGTACCCGTACCCGTCCCCTCCCGTCTTCCTCCCACCGCCATGCCCTCCACCGCCTTCCCCACCCTGCGCGAACTCGATACCGCCGACGAGTTCATCGCCCGCCACATCGGCATCGAGCCCGCGGACGAGGCGCGCATGCTGCCGGTCATCGGCTCGGCCACGCGGCAGGAGCTGATCGACGGCATCGTGCCCGCGGCCATCCGCCGCTCGAAGCCGATGCGGCTGCCGCCCGCGGCGAGCGAGGCCGATGCGCTGGCGGAGCTGCGCAAGATGGCGGCGAAGAACAAGGTAGCGCGCAACTTCATCGGCCAGGGCTACTACGGCACGCACACGCCCGGCGTGATCCTGCGCAACATCCTCGAGAACCCGGCCTGGTACACGGCCTACACGCCCTACCAGGCCGAGATCTCGCAGGGCCGCATGGAGGCGCTGGTCAACTTCCAGACCCTGGTCTGCGACCTGACCGGCATGGCGATCGCCAACGCCTCGATGCTCGACGAGGCCACCGCGGCGGCCGAGGCCATGACGCTGGCCAAACGCAGCGTCAAGAGCAAGAGCAACATCTTCCTGGTGGCGGGCGACTGCCATCCGCAGACCATCGAGGTGCTGCGCACGCGCGCCGCGCCGCTGGGCATCGAGATCAAGGTCAGCACCGCCTCGGAAACCCTGCCGCACCTGATGGCGAGCTGCGCCTTCTTTGGCGTGCTCGCGCAATACCCGGCCACCACCGGCCAGGTCCACGACCTGCGCCCGCTGGCCGGCCACGCGCATGCCTGCGGCGCGGCGCTGTGCGTCGCGGCCGACCTGCTGGCGCTGACGCTGCTCACGCCCCCAGGCGAATGGGACGCCGACATCGTCTGCGGCACCACCCAGCGCTTCGGCATGCCGATGTGCAACGGCGGCCCGCACGCCGCCTACCTGGCCTGCCGCGACGCCTTCAAGCGCTCGCTGCCGGGCCGGCTGGTGGGCGTGAGCGTCGACGTGCACGGCGCCCCCGCCTACCGGCTCGCGCTGCAGACGCGCGAGCAGCACATCCGGCGCGAGAAGGCCACCTCGAACATCTGCACGGCGCAGGTGCTGCCGGCGGTGGTGGCCAGCATGTACGCGGTCTACCACGGCCCGGCGGGCCTCCTGCGCATCGCGCAGCGCGTGGCCGCGCTCACCGCCGTGCTGGCCGCGGGCCTGGAGCAGATGGGCTTCGAACTGGCCCACGCCACGGCCTTCGACTCGCTCACGGTGAAGAGCGGCGACGACACCTCGGCGATCCTCGAGCGCGCACGCAGCGCGGGCGTGAACCTGCGCCACCGGCTGCAGCAGCACCTGGGCATCTCGCTCGACGAGACCCACACGCGCGCCGACGTCGAGACGCTCTGGGCGCTGTTCGTGCGCACCGGCACGCCGATGCCGCGCTTCGACACGCTGGCCGACACCGCCGAGGTGCGCATTCCGCCCGACCTGCGCCGCACCAGCGCCTTTCTCACGCACCCGGTGTTCAACACCCACAAGAGCGAGACCGCAATGCTGCGCTACATCCGCAGCCTTTCGGACAAGGACCTCGCGCTCGACCGCAGCATGATCCCGCTGGGCAGCTGCACCATGAAGCTCAACGCGACCAGCGAGATGATCCCCATCACCTGGCCCGAGTTCGCCAACATCCATCCCTTCGCGCCCGCCGAGCAGCTGCAGGGCTATGCCGAGCTCGACGAACAGCTGCGCGCCTGGCTCTGCGAGGCCACGGGCTATGCGGGCATCAGCCTGCAGCCCAACGCGGGCTCGCAGGGCGAGTACGCGGGCCTGCTGGCGATCAAGGCCTTCCATGCCTCCAAAGGCCAGGGCGGCCGCAACATCTGCCTGATCCCCTCGTCGGCGCACGGCACCAACCCGGCCAGCGCGCAGATGGTGGGCATGCAGGTGGTGGTGACCGCCTGCGACGCGCAGGGCAACGTCGACCTCGACGACCTCAAGCGCGCCTGCGAGAAGCACAGCGAACACCTGGCGGCGGTGATGATCACCTACCCCAGCACCCACGGCGTGTTCGAGACCCGCGTGAAGGAGCTCTGCGCGCTGGTGCATTCGCACGGCGGGCGGGTCTACGTCGACGGCGCCAACATGAACGCACTGGTAGGCGTGGCCGCGCCGGGCGAGTTCGGCGGCGACGTGAGCCACCTGAACCTGCACAAGACCTTCTGCATCCCGCACGGCGGCGGCGGGCCGGGCGTGGGCCCGGTGTGCGTGGTCGAGGACCTGGTGCCCTTCCTGCCCGGCCATGCGACCGCGGGCATCGGTTCCGAGGGCCCGGGCGCCGTGTCGGCCGCGCCGCTGGGCAATGCCGCGGTGCTGCCGATCAGCTGGATGTACTGCCGCATGATGGGCGCCGAGGGCCTGCAGGCCGCGACCGAGACCGCGATCCTTTCGGCCAACTACATCAGCGCGCGCCTGAAGGACCACTACCCCACGCTCTACGCCAGCCCCAACGGCCATGTGGCGCACGAGTGCATCCTCGACCTGCGCCCGCTCAAGGACAGCAGCGGCGTGACCGCCGAGGACGTGGCCAAGCGCCTGATCGACTACGGCTTCCACGCGCCCACGCTGAGCTTCCCGGTGCCCGGCACGCTGATGGTCGAGCCGACCGAGAGCGAACCGCTGGCCGAGCTCGACCGCTTCGTCGACGCGATGATCGCCATCCGCGGCGAGATCCGCCGCATCGAGGAAGGCGTCTGGCCGCAGGACGACAACCCGCTCAAGCACGCGCCGCACACGGCCGCCAGCCTGATGACGACCGAGTGGGCCCGCCCCTACTCGCGCGAGCTCGGCGCCTACCCGCTGGCCGCGCTGCGCCAGGCCAAGTACTGGTCGCCGATCGGCCGGGTCGACAACGTCTACGGCGACCGCAACCTGTTCTGCAGCTGCCTGCCCGTCGGAGACTACGCCACCACCTGAGCGCCGGCACAATCGATGTTTCCTGCAATCACACGGAGACATCGATGAGTCAAAGCAAGCAGCCACTCGACGGACAGATCGCCTGGGTCACGGGGGGCGGCAGCGGCATCGGCCTGGCCGGCGCCATCGACCTCGCGAAGGCGGGTTGCCGCGTCGTGATCTCCGGGCGCGATGCCGCCAAGCTCGAGGCCGCGGTGGCCGAGGCCGAAGCCAAGGGCGCGCCGCAGGGCCGCATCAGCGCCATGCCGCTCGATGTGGGCGACCGGCCCGCCGTCGACAAGGTCGCGGCCGCCATCGAGGCCGAACACGGCGGCGTCGACATCCTGGTCAACAGCGCGGGCGTCAATTTCCCCAAGCGCTTCTGGAGCGAGACCGACGGCGACACCTTCGCCAAGGTGGTGAACATCAACCTCAACGGCGTCACCTTCTGCACGCTGGCGGTGCTCAAGGGCATGCAGGCGCGGCGCCGCGGCACGGTGATCAACATCGCGTCCTTCGCAGGCTGGCACCAGAGCTTCCTCACCGGCCCGGCCTACGTGGCGAGCAAGGCCGGCCTGATCGCGATGACGCACAACTTCAACATCGAGCAGTGCGTGCACGGCCTGCGCGCCACCTCGGTGTGCCCGGGCGAGGTCGCCACGCCGATCCTCAAGAACCGGCCGGTGGAGCCGAGCGCGGAGGACAAGGCGCTGATGCTGCAGGAAGAAGACCTGGGCCGCACCATCCGCTTCATCGCCGAGATGCCGCCGCACGTGTGCATCAACGAACTCGTGATCGCGCCGGTCCACAACCGGATCTTCATGGGCGGCAGCGAACTGCAGCGGCGCTGAGCCTTAGGCCGGCGCGGCCTCGCCCGCGTCGCCGCGCCCGATGCGCCGGACCTCCAGCTGGCGGATGCGCTGCGCATCGGCGTCGGTCACGGCGAACTCGAACACGCCGTGGCGCAGCGTTTCGCCCACCACCGGCACCCGCCCCAGCTGCGCCAGCAGGAAGCCCGCGGCCGAGCTGTAGCTGTCGTCCTCGCTCACCAGCCCCTCGGTCCCGAGCATGCGTTCGAGCTGGTGCAGGTCGGCCGCGCCGGCCACGCGCCAGAGGTCCGGGCCCATGGCCTGGATCTCCAGCGCCTCGTCCTCGTCGGGGAACTCGCCCGCGATCGCCTCCAGCACGTCGATGGGCGTGACGATGCCCTGCAGGGTGCCGTACTCGTCGTGCACCAGCGCGACCTGGCCGCGCGCATTGCGAAGGGTGTCGATCAGGCCCATCACCGGCCCGCTCTCGGGCACGTAGATCGGCTGGCGCAGGTCGGTCAGCGGGTCGATGCGGCCGTGCGCGAGCAGCGCGCCCAGCAGGTCCTTGGCGCGCGCGATGCCCAGCACCTCGTCGAGCGAGCCGCGGCAGACCGGGAACATGCCGTGCGGCGTGTCGAGCAGCTGCTGGCGGATCGCCTCGGAGGGATCGTCGAGGTCGACCCAGGAGATGTCCGAGCGCAGCGTCATGATGGAGCTGACCTTGCGCTGCGCGAGCTTGAGCACGCCGCTGACCATGTCGCGCTCTTCGGGGGCGAACACCGCTTCGTCGCTGGCGACGGCCGTGTTCGACTCGGCACCCTCCGCCGCCCCCCGCCGCTGGCCGCCCAGCAGCCGTAGCACCGATTCGGCCGTGCGTTCGCGCAGCGGCCGGCGCGCCTGCTGCTTGGCGTAGTTGCGGCGCGCGAGCTGGTTGAAGAACTCGATCACGATCGAGAAGCCGATGGCCGCGTAGAGGTAGCCCTTGGGCAGGTGGAAGCCCAGGCCCTCGGCGACCAGGCTCAGGCCGATCATCAGGAGGAAGCTCAGGCACAGCACCACCACGGTCGGGTGCGCGTTGACGAAGCGCGTGAGCGGCTTGGACGCCAGCAGCATGATGCCGATCGAGATCACCACCGCCGCCATCATCACCGGCAGGTCGTTGACCATGCCCACCGCGGTGATCACCGCGTCGAGCGAGAACACCGCGTCGAGCACCACGATCTGCGCCACCACCAGCGAGAAGCCCGCATAGACCGGCGAGGCGGTGGCCGCGTGCGTCACGCCCTCGAGCCGCTCGTGCAGTTCGGTGGTGGCCTTGAACAGCAGGAACAGGCCGCCGCCCAGCAGGATCAGGTCGCGCCCCGAGAAGCCGTGGCCCCAGACCGAGAACAGCGGCGCGGTCAGCGTGACCAGCCACGAGATCACCGACAGCAGCGCCAGCCGCATCAGCAGCGCCAGGCTCAGGCCGATCACGCGCGCCCGGTCTCGCTGGTGCGGCGGCAGCTTCTCCGCCAGGATGGCGATGAAGATCAGGTTGTCGATGCCGAGCACGATCTCGAGCACGACCAGCGTGAGAAGACCGACCCAGGTGGCCGGGTTGGAAAGAAGTTCGATCATGGAAGAAGAGAAGACAGCGCGGCGCAGGAGGCGACGCACGAACGGCGGCGGCCCGGGATGGAGGATTCCATGCCGGGCGCGGGGAAGAACGGGGGAAAGGACGCGGGGGAAGGCGCTTGCAGGAGGCGATGCGGCGATCGCATCGCGTCAGGAGAAAGACGGGGGTCGCTGGCTCGGGCCAGCGCCGTACTGGGCGGCTCTGAAAGAGATGTCACCCGGAAAGTCTAGGGGCATTCCCCCCGCGACCAGAAAAGGCCCCGCATCACCCAAGGCCAAGGGCCGCCGGCCGCTCAGCGCTTGGTCGCGATCTCGCCGGTCGCGACCTGCGCCCGGAAGCGCTTGAGCACGGCCTTGAGCCGCCGCTCGTGGGCCACGCCCATGCGCACCATCATCTTCTGCCCGCTCGACAGCGATTCGAGCGCGGGATCGGCGAACTCGTAGCGCGTCCAGGGCCGGGTCGCGGTGAACTCGCCGCGCACCTCGGTCAGCTGGACGGGGACCGGGCCGCTGGGCTCGGGCGCGGCCAGCAGATGGTCGATGGTCGCCACCAGCCGGTCGTTGAAGTAGCGCCCCGGATAGCCCAGCTCCTCGTAGGCCTGCTGGAACAGGGGGTACAGGCGCGCGTAGAGCGCGGCCACGCGCTCCGCGTCGAGGGCCTCGGCCAGGGCCACGATGGCGTCGTAGCGCGCCGCATTGGCGGCGTCGATGTGCTGCGTCGGCCCGGCCGCACCCGTCACGCTGAAGTGCTCGGGCGTGGGCTGCACCGGCCACAGGCGCGACGGCGTCTGGGCCCGTGGCAGGTTGTCGACCGTGGCCACCACGCGGCGCACGAAGCCGTCGACGTTGAGCATCGCGGCCACGCGCTTGGCGCCCAGCCAGCCGTTGAGCGCCGAGGTGATCTGCGCGTCGGAGCCGGCCAGCGTGGGCAGCACCGCATCGGGCTCGGCCAGCGCGTCGATCGGGTTCTGGGGCTCGGTGGCGGCCGGCGGCGGCGGGGGCGCTGGCACATCGGCGGGTGCCGCGGCCGCGACCGGCGGTGGCGCGGGCGGCGGCTCGGCACGCTGCTGCCACCAGTACCAGCCACCACCCGCGGCGGCGATGGCGAGCAGCACCAGGATGACGATCTTCGAGGCCGAGCTCTCGCGCGCGGGCCGGAAGTCGGAAGGTTCGCGTTCGGGCATGAGGCAGTTCCTTGGTTCCATCGCCGCAGGCGCGGCAATGCAGTTCATTGGAAACCCTGCCTCGCCGCGGTGGCGTAACGCCGTGTGTAAGCCGCGGGCAACGCAGGGCATGGGCCTCGCCCTCCCATGGCCTACATGCTAGCGCCGTGAAGCGAGGGTCGGGCAAGACCATGACAAGGGTACGATGGCGGCCGGAAAGTTCCCTCCCCCCTGCTGCCATGAACCCTGCGAAGACCGGTCCGCTGTCCGCATGGGACCCCGCGGCGGACATCCCCCTGTACCGCCAGATCTACGAGCGCTTTCGCGGCGCGATCGCGAGCGGCCTGCTCAAGCCCGGCGACCGCATCCCCTCCGCGCGCGCGCTGACCCAGGAACTGGGCCTGGCACGCGGCACGATCGAAGCCGCCTACGCGCTGCTGGCGGCCGAGGGCTACACCCAGGCCCGCGGCCAGGCCGGGACCGTCGTCACGCCAGGGCTGAAGCCGCGCACCCCGCCTTCGCCCGAGGTGGCCGCCGCGCGCCATACGCCCGCGCTCGGTTTCCGTCCCGATACCGTGCTGCCCTTCCAGATGGGCCTGCCCGCGCTGGATGCCTTTCCGCGCAAGATCTGGGCGCGCCTGGGCGCGCGCTGCGTGCGCGCGATGCAGCCGATCGACATGGCGCATCCCAGCGTCTACGGCCTGCCCGCGCTGCGCGCCGAGATCGCGTCCTACCTGCAGGTGTCGCGGGGCATCCAGTGCGCGCCCTCGCAGGTCTTCCTGACCTCGGGCTACCGCCACAGCATCGAACTGATCGGGCTGGCCCTGCTCAAGGCCGGCGACCGCGTCTGGCTCGAAGACCCCGGCTACCCGCCGACCAAGGCCTTGCTGCAGCACCTGCGCATGGCCTGCGTGCCGGTGCCGGTCGATGCCGACGGCCTGGTCGTGTCCGAAGGCCTGCGCCTCGCGCCGCGGGCGCGCGCGGCGGTGGTCACGCCCGCGCACCAGAGCCCGCTGTGCGTGTCGCTGTCGCTGCCCCGGCGCATGGCGCTGCTGGACTGGGCCGCGCGCAACGAGGCCTGGATCATCGAAGACGACTACGACGGCGAGTACCGCTACGCGAGCCGCCCGCTGCCCGCGCTCAAGAGCCTGGACCGCGAGGGGCGCGTGCTCTATGCGGGCACCTTCAGCAAGGTGCTGTTCCCGAGCATCCGGCTGGCCTACCTGGTGGTGCCGCAGCCCCAGGTCGAGCGCTTCGAGCAGCTGCTCCAGACCTTCGCCGGCGGCAGCCCCGCGCTGACGCAGGCCATCGTCACGGCCTTCATCACCGAAGGCCACTTCGCCCGCCACATCCAGCGCATGCGCAAGCTCTACGCGGAGCGCCGCGACGCGGCCCGCGCGGGGCTGGAAAGCGTGCTCGGGTCGCGCATGCGCATCGATTCGCCGCCCGGCGGCATGCACCTGATCCTGCGTCTGCAGGGCCGGCGCTCGGACCGCAAGCTGGCGGCGCGCATGCGCGAGGCCGGCCTCTATGCGGAAGCGCTGACCCACTGGACCCAGGACCACCAGGGCAGCCCGGCCCTGCTGCTGGGCTTCACCAACATCGAATCGCGGCAGGCCGCGGAAGCGCTCGGGCGACGCATCCTGGACCTGATGTGAGGGCCCTCATGGCCCAACTGCAAACATCGATCATGGCTCTTTTGGCCTAGGCCAAGATTACGCACCATGGAGTCCTTTCCAACCGTCAAACACAAGGACTTTCCATGACGACCTCTCGCATCGACTACACCACTGTCTCGCCCGACATCTACAGGGCCTTCGGCGCCGTGCACACCGCCGTCCACAAGGGCAGCCTGCCCAAGGCGCTGATCGACCTGGTCTACCTGCGCGTGTCGCAGATCAACGGCTGCGCCTTCTGCATCGACATGCACTCCCGCGACCTGCTCAAGGCCGGCCTCGCGGTCGACAAGCTGGTGCTGGTGCCGGTGTGGCAGGAAGCCGGCGCGGTCTTCAGCGCCCGCGAACGTGCTGCGCTGGCCTGGGCCGAAAGCGTGACGCGCGTGGCCGACACCGGCGTGCCCGATGCGGACTACGCGGCGGCCGCGGCCGCCTTCGACAACAAGGAGCTGGCCGACCTGAGCTATGCGATCGCCTTGATGAACGCCTTCAACCGCTTCGGCGTTTCCTTCCGCATGGCGCCCGCTGCGGCCGTCGCAGCCGCCAGCGCCTGAGGCCGGAAGGCCACGGCGGCACCGAAAGTGCTTGGGGCTTGGCGGCACAATGCCCGCAACCCCTTCGCACCCGCCGCCATGGACATCGACTTCTCCCAGCTCACCGAGTACCAGCGCTACAAGCTCATGGCCAGCCTGATCGTGCCGCGGCCGATCGCGCTGGTCACCACGCTCGGGCCCGACGGCACCGTCAATGCCGCCCCCTTCAGCATGTTCAACATGGTCGGCGAGGAGCCGCCGATCGTGATGATCAGCCTCAACCGGCGCGACGACGCCTCGCTCAAGGACACGGCGCTCAACATCGTGCGCACCGGCGAGTTCGTGGTGCACATGGCCGACGAAGCCATCGCCGCGCAGATGCACCGCTGTGGCGAGCACCACCCGCCCCATGTGAGCGAGCTCGACGTGGTCGGCTTCACCGCGCTGCCCAGCAAGGTGGTCGCGCCGCCGCGCATCGCCGAGGCGCCGGTGGCCTTCGAGTGCACGCTGTTCGAGACCATGGAGACCGCGAGCCGTCAGGTCTTCATCGGCCAGGTGCGCTGGATGCATGCGCGCGACGAACTGATCGACACCGACACCTGGCGCGTGCGGCTCGAGCACTACCTGCCGGTGGCGCGCTTCGGTGCGAGTTTCTACACGCGCACGCGCGAGCGTTTTGCGATCGAGGACATCGCCAGCGCCCCCGGCACCGCGGTGGCGCCGATGGACCCCGTCTGACAAGGCGCCCGGGCCGCTGCCGCTAGCATCGGGCCATGCATTCCTCTTCCGCCTGCCGTGCGCCCGCGCACCGTCCGTGGGGCACGCCAGCCGGCATGGCCTTGTCCTTGCTGCTCGCCCTGTGCGTGTGGGTGCTGCCCTTGCCGGCTGCGGCCAAGCGCATCGCGGTGCCGGCGCGGCAGTCGCTGGTGACCGACCTCACGGGCACGCTGAACCCGAACCAGGTCGCCGCGCTGCGAGAGAAGCTCGATGACTTCCAACGTGACCACCAGGCCCAGCTCGCGGTGCTGGTGGTGCCGACCACCGGCGAGGACAGCATCGAGTCCTTCGCCACCCGCGTGTTCGACAGCTGGAAGCTGGGCAGCGCCAAGGACAACGACGGCCTGCTGCTGCTGGTCGCCTTGAAGGACCGGCGCATGCGCATCGAGGTCGGCCAGGGGCTCGAGGGCCAGGTGCCCGACGTGCTGGCGGGCCGCATCGTCGACCAGCAGATGATGCCGCGCTTCAAGCAGCAGGATTACTACGGCGGCATCGACGGCGCCGTCGATGCACTCATCGAGCGTCTGGGCGGCGGCTTCGTGGTGCCGCCCTCGGCCATGGGCCAGGACCCGCAGCTCGGCGAGGTGATCGACACACCGGGCGAGCCCTACGAGGTCGAGGTCGAGACCCGCTCGGGCGTCACGCCCTTCGGCTGGGCCTTCATCGCGGTGCTGCTCACCGCCATCGGCGCGGCCAGTTGGCGCTGGCGTTTCGCGCGGCGCCTCTTCGCGGGCCTCGGCCTGCTCGCCGGCGTGATCACCGCATCGGTGATGCACTTCGGCGGCAGCGAGACGCTGACCGGCATCGGCGTGGTGCTGGGCAGCGCCGTCGCGCTGTTCCTGCTGACCCTGGTCGCCGTGGGCATGCGCATGGCTTGGCGCCAGGGCTTCGCTTCCTTCGCCATCCGCTGGGCGATCGTGCTGGGCCTGACCGCCTACGTCGCCTGGGAGAACCCCGGCGAGTGGATTCCGGCGGCGATGGCCTTCGGCATCTCGATGCTGTTCGCCTTCTTTCCGGGCAGCGTCGGCGGCAGCAGCGACGGCGACGACGATTCCGACAGCGGCTGGAGCAGCTCCAGTTCGTCCAGCTCCTCCTCGTCCAGCAGCAGCTCGTCGAGCAGCAGCAGCAGCAGTGGCGGCTCGAGCAGCGGCGGCGGCGCGTCGGGCAGCTGGTAGACCGCGGCCGCCGGATCAGACCAGCCGCAGGTCCTTCGCGCTCACGCCGCCGAACACATGGTCGAGCTGCGCGGGCGACAGCCCGTACATGCGCGCGAACAGGCCGGCGAAGACCGCGCGGTACTCGTTGAGCACCGGGTGGTCGCGGTTCTGGAACAGCGCCGCGGGCTGCGTGAGCGCGAGCTGTTCGCCCACCACGCGGCCGCCCGCCTGTGCATCCAGCCCGCCGCCCAGCACCCAGTAGACCGTGCCGTGCCCGTGGTCGGTGCCCTTGTTGCCGTTCTCGCGGAAGGTGCGGCCGAACTCGCTGATCACCACCACCACGGTGTCGCGCCAGGCGCTCTCGCCCATCGCATCGGCAAAACCGGCCAGGCCGCGGCCCAGTTCCTCGAAGCGGTTGGCGAGGTAGCCGGTGCCCGCGCCCTGCCCCACGTGCGTGTCCCAGCCGCCGACGTCGACGAAGCCGAGGTCGAAGCGCTCCTGCATCAAGCGCGCCATGCGCTGGGCCACGAGTTCGAAGCCCTTGGCCGTCATCGCATTGCGGCTGGCCGCGTCCATCTCGGCCTTGACCGCGCGCAGCACCTCGTCGCGCACCGCGAAGCCCTCGGCCACGGGCTGGGCAAGCGCGGTGCCGCGGTACATCGATTCGATCACCTGGCTCTGGCGCGCGTCGATGCCCTGGCGGCCGACGTTGCCCAGCGCCATGTTGGCGGCCTGCGCATCGCCGCGCAGCGAGATCGGCAACTGGTCGGTGAAGGCGATGGGCGACACCGCCGTGAGCGGGCCCGCGCCCAGCACGCCGGCCAGCCGGTTGAGGAAGCCCGAGCGGTAGTCGCGACGGCGGTCGAGCGCCTGGCCGAGCTCGATCGAATCCTGCGTCTCGAAGTGGCTGCGCGTGAGGTCGTCGGTGCCGGCAAAGGGAATGAAGGCCGCCTGCTTCTTCTGGAACAGCGGCATCACGCTGGACGCCAGCGCGGGGTGCAGGCCCCAGTCGGCGTCGAGCGCCAGCGCGCCGTTGGCCTCGCCCGGCCGCGGCACCGCAATGCCGGGGCGCGAAGCGCGGTAGAAGTCGCCGGCCGCGCCCGAGATCGGCACCAGCAGGTTGGCGCAGTCGTAGGCGCCGCGCAGGAACACCACCAGCAGCTTGGCGCCCTCCGCCGCGGGCGCGGCCATCAGGCGGCCCGCGCCACCGGCCAGCGGTGCGGCGGCGGCCAGCATCTTCAACAGATCACGGCGTTGCATGGCGAGTCCTTTCAACGATGGTTGAACTCGGGGGACGCGAGAAAGAAGGTGTTCCAGTCGGGCGGCGAGCCCGCCTGCGCCAGTGCCGCGCGCGTGGCCTGGCTCAGCGCCGCCATCTCCGTGCGCACCACCGGCGAGGCGGCCAGCGCCGGGTACGGCGGCTTCTCCAGCGGCGCCTTGTCGCCGGCGCGGAACAGCACCGCGCCGCTGGCGCCGATGGCCCGTGCGATCTCGAAGCGCGTGGCCATCTGGCCGGCGCTGGCCCAGGCGTCCTGCGTGAGCGCATAGCCGTCGGGCGTCTCGTGGCCGTAGAGCGGCTGCCCCATGCGGTTGAGCCAGCCCAGCATCGGCGCCACGTCGGACACCACCCGGTCGCCATAGGCCAGGCGCACGCCGCCGACCACGTAATGCACCGGGTCGCGGAACTTGCGGCCCAGCGAGGCCGCGAACTCGGGCGATTCGAACAGCGTGGTCAGCACCGCGGCGATGTCGCCGTCGCTGCGCAGGAAGGTCGCGCTCATGCGCTCGACCAGCGCGGGCGGCGGTGCATCGGCCACGAAGTAGATCGCCAGCTTGCGCGAGACGAAGCGCGCGGTGGCCGGGGCCCGCGCCAGGCGGTCGAGCGCTTCGTCGGCTTCGGCCAGCCCGCGCTGCGTGATCGGCGCACCCAGCAGGGTCTTGGCGCCCTCGTCGTGCCGCGCGGGGTTGAACTCGAACAGACCCTGGCGCACATAGGCGGCCTGCTGGGCAACAGGCAGACGCGGCGGCGGGCCGTCGTCGCGCAGGGTCACGCCCAGGCCGCTGAGCACGCGTGCCAGCGACTGCACGTCGGCCTGCGAATAGCCGCTGCCCACGCCCAGCGTGTGCAGTTCCATCAGCTCGCGCGCGTAGTTCTCGTTGAGCCGCCCGCCCGCGTTCTGCGCGTTGTCGAGGTAGCGCAGCATCGCGGGATGCCGCACCGTGGCGCCCAGCAGGTCGCGAAAGCGGCCCAGTGCGTGCGGGCGGATGGCCGCCTCCTCGTAGTCGCCGACCAGTTCGCGCAAGCCGCCCTTGCGCGTGCTCACGTTGAAGTGGTTCGTCCAGAACCAGGTCATCTGCTCCTGCAGCTGGTTGGGCGAATAGAGCGCGCGCAGCAAAAAGCGCTGCTGCGCCTCGCGGCTCAATTGGTTGAGCGCCTGCTGGTAGGCCTGGCGCGCCGCGGTCTTGGCGTCGTCGTCGCTCAGCGCCTCGGCGGCCTTGCGCTGGGCCTCGAGTTCGCGCGCCAGGCGGTCGATCGGCGTGGTGCTGATGCGCATCGCATCGATCTGGGCCTGCGCGGCGGCCGGCAGCACGGCCGGGCCCGGGTGCAGTTGCGCGCCGAGCCAGCGCGGCACGCCCATGGCTTCGACCGTCTGCGCATCGGCCGGGTTCGCGCCCCAGCTCACGCGGTCCAGCCATTGCAGCCGGGCTGCCGCATCGACGGGGTCGGCGGCCAGCCGGGGCACGGGCACCGTGCCGCAGGCGGCGAGCAGCACGGCCGCGAGCGCGACGCCCGGACGGAAAATCGACAGACGGATCGATGGCATGCCGTACTCAACCTTTCGCACATCGCTCAGGTTGACACGGCCATGTCAACGCCCGGTGAAGCCCGGTGACAAGCCGTCGCCGGCTCAGGCCTGCAGGGTCTTGTGCGCCGTCGCCTCGCCGGCGATCTGCCGCAGCGCGCGCTCGAACACCTCGACCGGCTGGCCGCCCGAGATCAGGTGCTGGTCATTGATGATGATCGCGGGCACCGAGCGGATGCCGGCCTCGGTGTAGAGCTGCTCGCGCTGGCGGGTTTCCTCGGCGTATTCGTCGCTCTCGAGGATCGCGCGGGCGCGCACCGGGTCGAGGCCGACCTCGGTCACGGCGCGCAGCAGCACCTCGATGTCGGAAGGGTTCTCGCCATCGGTGAAGTAGGCCTGCAGCAGCCGCTTCTTGAGCGCCTTCTGCTGCGCTTCGCCCTCGAGCTCGGCCCAGTGCAGCAGCCGGTGCGCGTCGAAGGTGTTCCAGATGCGCTTGCGCTTGCCCTGGCCGAAGGTGAAGCCGACCGCGGCGCCGCGTTGGCGGATCGCCTCGGCGTTGGTCTGCGCCTGCTCGGCCGAGATGCCGTACTTGCGCGTCAGGTGCTCGATGGTGTCCTCACCCTCGCGCGCCATCTGCGGGTTGAGCTCGAAAGGCTGGAAATGCAGTTCGGCCGTGACCTCGGGCGCGACCCGCGCCAGCGCGCTTTCCAGCGCGGTCAGGCCGATGGCGCACCAGGGGCAGGACACATCGGAAACGAAATCGATCTTGAGGCGGGCGGTCATCGGCGGGCTCTTCCAGGCAGGGACAAGCCGCCATGATGGCGCGAGGTACGCCGCCGCTGCCGGGGGCCCGGGCGATCACCCCACCGCCGCAGCGGGTCATTCCTCGCTGGTCCACTCCACCTGCACGCCCAGGCTGCGCAGGTTCTCGACGAAATGCGGGTGGGCGCGGCGGATCGGCGTGGCGTTGCGGATCTCGGAGCGGCCCTCGATGCTGGCGGCCACCATGAACAGCGCGATCGCCACCCGGATGATGTAGGGGCTCTCGACCACCGCCGGCGTCAGCGGTCCGCCGCCGAAGGTGATGAGCCGGTGCGGGTCGGACGAGAACACATGGGCACCGAACTTCGACAGCTCGCCGGTCCAGCCCAGCGCGCCGTCGTAGACCTTGTTCCAGAACATCGCGTTGCCCTGCGCCCGCACGCCCAGCGCGATGAAGATCGGCAGCAGGTCGACCGGGAAGTAGGGCCAGGGCGCGGCCTCGACCTTGGTCAGCACGTTGCTGGTGAAGGGCGTCTGCACGCGCAGCGCGCCCGGCGTGCTGGCGCGCGACCAGCCGTCTTCATGGGTGATCTTGACGCCGAACTTGGCGAAGGTGCGGTCGATCAGCGGGAAGTTGCCGGGCGCGGTATTGCGCACCACCACATCGCCGCCGGTGATTGCGCCCAGCGCGAGGAAGGTGGTGATCTCGTGGAAGTCCTCGTCGAAGCGGAACTCGCCGCCGCCCAGCCGGACCCCTCCATGCACGGTGAGCCGCGAGGTGCCGATGCCCTCGATGCGCGCGCCGAGCGCGACCATGAAGCGGCAGAACTCCTGCACATGCGGCTCGGACGCGGCGTTGGTCAGCGTCGAGGTGCCCTCGGCCGCCGAGGCGCAGAGCACGAAGTTCTCGGTGGTGGTGACCGAGGCGTAGTCGAGCCAGTGGTCCACCGGCCGCAGCGGCCCCGCGCGCACGATCAGCGAACCGTCGGCGCGCTCGACCTCGGCACCGAAGTGCCGGAACACCTCGACGTGCGGATCGATCTCGCGCACGCCCAGCGTGCAGCCCTTGACGTTGTCCTCGAGCCGCGCCACGCCGAAGCGTGCCAGCAACGGCGGCACCAGCATGATCGACGAGCGCATCTCCTCGGGCAGCCGGTGGCGCACCGCATCGAAGGTGGTCTCGCGATGGTGCAGCTGCAGCGTGCCGCTCGCATGGTCCATCTCGACCTGGCTGCCCAGCGTGCGGAAGATGTCGAGGATCTTGCGCACGTCGGTGATGTCGGGCACGCCCAGCAGCCGCAGCGGCTCGGTGCTGAGCAAGGTGGCGCAGAGCACCGGCAGCACGGCGTTCTTGTTGGCCGAGGGCGTGATGCGGCCGCTGAGCGGGCGGCCGCCGTGGACGATGAGGTTGGACATGGGACTAAGGGAAAAGTGAAGGCGCGCCGGCTCAGAGGCTGCGCCAGAAATCGGTCAGAAGGGTCACGAACTCGACGGGCTTTTCGACCGCGCTCACATGCGCCGCATCGATGCTCGCGCGCTTCGCGTGCGGGATGGCTTCGGCGATCTGCGCCGACATCGCGGGCGGCGTGGCCAGGTCCTGCGCGCCGTCGATCACCAGCGTCGGCACCGTGATGCGGCGGTTGCTGGCACGGAAGTCGATGCCGGCCACGGCCTTGCAGCTCTCGACGTAGCCGGCCGCATCGGTGGCCACCAGCATGCTGCGCAGCGCGGCGGCCGCGGCCGTGCCTTCGGGCGTGGCGCGCCAGGCGGGCGTGAGCCAGCGCTCGACCGCGCCGTCGGCGATGTCCTGCACGCCGTGGGCCTGCACGCGCGCCACGCGGGCCTGCCAGGTCGAGACGTCGGGATAGTGCGCGCTCGAGTTCGCGATGACCACGTCGCGCAGCAGCTCGGGCCGCTGCAGGGCCAGCGCCTGCGCGGTCATGCCGCCCATCGACAGGCCGACGAAATGCACCGGCTCGCCGCCGGCCTCGCGCTCGATCAGCGCGGCCGCGTCGTCGGCCAGGGCCTCGACGGAGAACGGCGCCGCCGGTGAGGCCGAGCCGCCGTGGTGGCGGTGGTCGTAGCGGATCACGGTGTGGGCACGCGCCAGCAGCGCGGCCACGCCGTCCCACATGTGCAGGTTGCAGCCGAGCGCATGGCTCAGCACGACGATCGGGCCTTCGCCTTCGCGCAGGACATTCAATGGAATCATGGTGCGATCTCTTTACGGACGGAGGTGACAGGCAGCCGGGGCAGCCAGAAGAAGGCGATGAGCATCAGCGAGGCGCCGGCCAGCGCCATCGGCACCACCATCGGCCAGGCGCCGTTGGACGAGGCCGGGTCGATGAAGGTGGCGGCGGTCTGCCCGACCACGAAACCCGCCACCATCATGCCGAAGCCCGACCACGACACCGCGCGCCCGGCCAGGTGCGGCAGGTCGCCCACCGCGCCGGCCTG
This sequence comes from Variovorax sp. UMC13, assembly GCF_014170375.1. GTDB lineage: Bacteria > Pseudomonadota > Gammaproteobacteria > Burkholderiales > Burkholderiaceae_C > Variovorax. The sequence goes on from NZ_LZZW01000024.1 coordinate 166,536, forward strand.
GCCGCAGGGTTGATGGATGCCGTGGCCCAGGCAATAGACGCCGTGGCCCAGCAGCAGCGGCCAGACCGACAGCGGCAGCAGCCAGCAGCCCAGCGCCGCCAGCAGCGGGCCGGCCAGGCTCAGCGTGGCGCCCAGTTGCACGGTGCGCACCGCGCCGCGCCGGCGCAGCAGGCGTCGGCACATCGTGGTGCTGAAGATGTAGACCAGCGAGCCGCCCGCGGGGATCCAGCCGTACTGGATCGGCGTGAGCCCGAGGTAGCCGATGTAGACCATGGGCGACAGCAGCAGGAAGGAGAAGATGCCCGCGTAGGTGCTGGCCGCGACCGAGGCCCAGGCGCGAAAGCTTGCGCTGGCGAACACCTCGCGCAGGCTTCCCTTGGGCGCGGCGGCCGCCCCGGCCACCGGGGGCCGCAGCGTCTCGCCGAACCAGCGGTGGCACATCGCCCACAGCACCAGCGCATAGACGGCCATGCCGCCCAGCACCCAGCGCCAGCCCAGTTCCTCGACCGCGAAGGCGCCCATCACCGGCGCGAACAGCGCGACGATGCCCAGGCCCGTGAGGCCGCGCGCCATGATGTGCGGGCCCTCGTGCGCCGGGTACAGGTCGCGCACCGCGGCGCGCGCGCAGACCAGGATCGCGGCCATCGCGAAGCCGTGCAGCACGCGCAGCGCCACCAGCCAGGCCATGCTGGGCGCGAACACGCCGCCGGCCGAGGCCAGCGCGTAGAGGGCAAGGCCGCCCAGCAGCACCGGCCGGCGACCGATGCGGTCGGCCAGCGGGCCGCAGGCCAGCTGCGCGAAGCCGAAGGCCAGCACGAAGGCGGTCAGGCTGGCGCTGGCCGAGCCCAGGTCGCGCGCGATCTCGGGCAGGGCCGGCAGGTAGCTGTCGGTGGCCACGGGCTGGGCCGCGAGCAGCAGCGGCAGCAGCAGCGCGAAGGAGATCGCCGGCGATGGCGCCGAAGGGGGGGCGCCCGCGGCCGCACTCACTTCGGCAGGTCCGAGAGCAGGCCTTTTTCGCGCAGGATCGCGGTCGCGATGCCGAAGCCATGGTTGGCCACCGGCACGCCGCAGTAGATGGCCGCCATCATCAGCACTTCCTTGATGTCGTCGGGCGTGAGCCGCGACTCGGGCGGGCCGTCGAGCGCGGAGCGCACGTGCATCGCGAACTCCTCGTAGGCATGGGTGCCCAGCATCATCGACAGCACCATGTAGCGGCGCGTCTTGTCGCCCAGCGCGGGCCGGCCCCAGATGTCGTTCCAGGCATGGCGCGTGATGAGTTCCTGGAACTCGGCGTTGAAGTCGGTGCGCTTGGCCAGCGACTGGTCGACCCAGGCATCGCCCAGCACGCGGCGGCGCTGCAGCAGGCCGCGCTCGTAGTCGCTCGGCGCGGAAGAAGGGGAAGAGATGCTGTCGTCGCTCATGGCGAAACGTCCTTGGAAGTGGGTGCGCGAAGGGTGTCGAGGCGGCCCCGCAGGTCCTGCAGCTGCGCGCGGGCGATCTCGGCGGCGCCCTCGGCCAGCGCCGGGTCGAACCATTCGTCGGCGGCCTCGGGCGGGAGTTCGGCGCGCAGCCGGTCGATCTGGGCGCGCATCCGCGCGGCATCGACCTGCAGCCGCGGCAGCGCGCCGGCCAGGGCGCGAGTTGCGCCCTGCACCGTGGTCCAGAGCTGCGGCCAGGCCGCCAGTTCGGCCTGCCAGGGGCCCAGCGCGCGCTGGTGCTGCTGCGACATCGCGGCCAGCAGCGCCGCGACCTGCTGCGGCGCGCGTTGCGCGGCGGCCAGCGCGACCATCGAGGCCACGGGATTGCGCTTGTGCGGCATGGCCGAGGAGCCGCCACGGCCTGGCTCGCTGCCTTCGGTGACCTCGCCGACCTCGTACTGGCCCAGCAGCGACAGGTCGAGCGCGATCTTGCCCAGGCTGCCGGCCAGCAGGCCCAGTTCGCAGCCCAATGCCACCGCCTCGTCGCGCTGGGTGTGCCAGGTGGCGCCGGGGTCGCGCAGCTGCAGCGCGGCGGCGAGGCGGGCCCGCACCGCGGCGCCCTGCCCTTTCATCTGTGCCAGCGTGCCGACCGCGCCGCCCAGCTGCAGCTGCAGCGCGCGCGCCGCGATCTCCTGCAAGCGCTCGCGGCTGCGCAGCAGCGGCGCCGCCCACTGCGCGCACACCAGGCCGAAGCTGGTGACCGAGGCCGGCTGCATCAGCGTGCGCGCCAGCATGGGTGTGGCGGCATGGGTGTGCGCGTGATCGAGCAAGGCCGCGATCGCGGCATCGAGATCGGTTTCCAGCAGCGCCAGCGCCTCGCGCATCGTCAGCGCCAGCGCGGTGTCGATCACGTCCTGGCTGGTGCCGCCCAGGTGCACGAAGGGCAAGGCCTCGGGATGGCGCTCGGCCACCCGGGCCTTGAGCGCCAGCACCAGCGGGATCGCGAGGCTGCCGGCGCGGCCGCTGTCGCGCGCGATCTGCGCGGGGTCGAACAGCGCGGGGTCGCAGCAGGCGGCGATGGCTTCGGCCGCGGCCGCGGGGACCAGGCCCACGCCCGCTTGCGCGCGCGCCAGTTCGGCCTCGAAGCGCAGCATCGCGCCGACGACCGAAGGGCCCTCGAAGACCGCCTGGATCTCGGGGTTGGACAGAAGGGCGTCGAAGATGCTCATGGAAGAAGGCGTTTCGGGTGCCCGCATTGTGAACGCGGGCCGCCGCCCCCTGCTCAGCGTCGGGTACCGAAAGGAATCTGGCCGCGCCAGTAGCGCAGCGTGAGCCAGCCGCCCAGGATGCCGCCCAGGTGCGCGAAATGCGCCACGCCGCTCATGCTGCCGGTCACGCCCAGGAACAGTTCGATCAGGCCGTAGAGCAGCACGAACAGCCAGGCCGGCATCGGGATCGGCGGGATCAGCGGCACGATGCGGCGGTGGGGGAACAGCATCGCGAAGCCCAGCAGCAGGCCGAACAGGCCGCCCGAGGCGCCCACCGTGGGCGCGCCGCTGCCGCTCCAGGCCGCGACCGCGAGCTGGGCCAGCGCGGCGAACAGCACGCTCACGAAGTAGAAGACCAGGAAGCGCTTCGGGCCCCAGACGCGCTCGAGCTCGGCGCCGAACATGAACAGGCCGAACATGTTGAACACCAGGTGCGACATGCCGCCGTGCAGGAAGGCGTAGCTCAGCACCTGCCAGGGCATGAAGCCGCCCGAATCGACGGGCCACAGCGCGAACATCGCCAGGCCGTCGACGCCGAGCGACTGCATCAGGAAAACGACCACGCAGCTGAGGATCAGCGCCTGGGTGGCGGGCGGCATGGCAAACATCGGGGCTCCGTTTCTGGGGTCTGGGTCTGGATCAGGGAAGAAGGCGCACGGTGCGACTCAGGCCGCGGCGCGAGGTTCCGGCGCCGGGCCCGAAGTGCCCGCCTCGGCCAGCACCATGCGCCAGGCGCACAGCGTGCCCAGCACCGCGAGCACCGAGGCGGCCGCGAACATCGCGCCGAAGCCGAAGCGGCTGGCCAGCGCCCCGCCGGCCAGCACGCCGGCCACGCCGCCGATGCCGTAGCCGACCACGGTGAACAGCGCCTGGCCGCGGCCGCGCAGCCGGCCCGGAAAATGGCGCGTGACCAGCGCGATGCAGGTCGTGTGATGGGCCGCGAAGCTCAGGCCGTGCAACAGCTGCGCGACCACAATGGCCCACAGCCACTGCCCCGCCGCCCCGGTGAGGGCCATGCGCGCGATCGCCACCACGCTGCAGATCAGCAGCCAGCGCGCCATCGGGAAGCGGCCGATGATCCGGCCCTGCACGAAGAACCAGCCGACCTCGGTCACGATCGACAGCGCCCACAGCGCGCCGATCACGCCCTTGCCGTAGCCCAGCGAATCGAGGTAGAGCGAGAGAAAGCCGTAGATCGAGAAATGCGCCGTGATGTGCAGGCACAGCGAGGCCAGGAACCAGCGCACCGCGGGCTGGCGCAGCACCGGGCCGACCGGCATGCGCGCCTCGTCGTGCGCGGCCGGCGGCTCGCGCACGTCGGGCAGGCGCCAGGCGGCCCACAGCACCAGCGCCAGCGTGATCGCGGCCCAGGCGGGGAAGTGGCCCATGCCGAAGCGATCGAACCATTCGCCCGCGACCGAGACCGTGAGCAGGAAGCCGGCCGAGCCCCAGAGTCGGATCCGGCCATAGCGCCCCCAATCGCCCGCCACCAGCTGCGCCATCGCGGCTTCGGTCAGCCCCATCATCGAACTGGTGTGGGTGAACAGCAGCAGCAGCACGAAGCCGATCCACCAGGCATTGCCCGGCACCCAGAGGCCGAAGGACACGGCCAGCGCGATCGCCGCGCTGATGCGCAGCAGCCGCACGCGCTCGCCGGTGTGGTCGCTCAGCGCGCCCCAGGCATAGGGCGCGAACACGCGGGTGAAGGACTGCACCGCCGCCAGCAGGCTGATGGTGAAGATCGGCAGCCCCTGGTCCTTGAGCCACAGCGGCAGGTAGGGGTTGAAGAAGCCGATGTGCGCGAAATAGCTCGCCGACAGCGCGGCGAACGCCAGCAGGTGACCGCGGCCCCCCGCGGGGGACGGCGGGGGTGGCGCGGTGGCCACTAGAGGAAGGAGGCCTGCAGCGGTGCCGCGGGTGCTTCGGTGTCGGCCGGGGCCTTTTCGCCGTTCTGTGCGCGCTGGCGCAGCGCATGTTCCATCACCACCAGCGCCAGCATCGCCTCGGCGATCGGCGTGGCGCGGATGCCCACGCAGGGGTCGTGCCGGCCCTTGGTCACGACCTCGACCGGCTGGTTGTTCACGTCGATGGACTGGCGCGGGCTGATGATCGAGCTGGTCGGCTTGATCGCGATGCTCACCTCCAGGTCCTGCCCGGTGCTGATGCCGCCGAGCACGCCGCCTGCGTTGTTGCTCGCGAAGCCGTCGGGCCGGATCGAATCGCCGTGCGTGGTGCCGCGCTGCGCGACGCTGGCGAAGCCGGCGCCGATCTCCACGCCCTTGACCGCGTTGATGCCCATCATCGCGAAGGCGATGTCGGCATCGAGCTTGTCGAACAGCGGCTCGCCCAGGCCGACCGGCACCTTCGAGGCGGTCACGCGGATGCGTGCGCCGCAGGAGTCGCCGGCCTTGCGCAGCGCGTCCATGTAGGCCTCGAGCGCCGACACGTCGGCCACGGGCGCGAAGAAGGGGTTGTTGGGCACGTGCTGCCAGTCCTCGAAGGGAATCACGGTCTCGCCGATCTGCGTCATGCAGCCGCGGAACACCGTGCCGTACTTCTCGAACAGCCATTTTTTGGCCACCGCGCCGGCCGCCACCATCGGCGCCGTGAGCCGGGCCGAGGAGCGCCCACCGCCGCGCGGATCGCGGATGCCGTACTTCTTCCAGTAAGTGAAGTCGGCATGGCCGGGCCGGAACTGCTCGGCGATGGCGCCGTAGTCCTTGCTGCGCTGGTCGGTGTTCTGGATCAGCAGCGCGATCGGCGTGCCGGTGGTCTTGCCCTGGTAGACGCCCGACAGGATCTGCACCGCGTCGGGCTCGTTGCGCTGCGTGACGTGGCGGCTGGTGCCGGGGCGGCGACGGTCGAGGTCGCCCTGGATGTCGGCCTCGGTCAGGGCCATGCCGGGGGGACAGCCGTCGATCACGCAGCCGATGGCCGGGCCGTGCGACTCACCGAAGTTGGTGACCGCGAAGAGATTGCCGAAAGTGTTGCCGCTCATGGCGGAGGATTATCCCCACAATGGCGCGCACTTCAGCCGACCCGCGCATCCATCCGCTGGATCAGCTCGCCTATTTGCAGGTCGATGGCGAACAGCCGCTCGTTGAGGATCGCGGTCTGCAGCCGCAGCGCTTCGACGATGGCGCGGGTCTGCGGGTCGGGCGCGTTGTCGACCAGCACCGACAGTTCGTGCAGCTTCTTGCGCAATTCGTTGCTCATGCAATGCCTTTCGTGGGGGCTGGATGTGGCGACCAGTATCGGTGCGGCGCGAAACGCAGGTCAATCCGGAAGCACCCCGGAAGCACCCTGGAAACTGGAAACGTGGAAACGCCAGAATTTCAGAACTTCTTGAAGCTTCAGCACCAACGCGCAACAATCACGGCATGCCCAGCACCAGCAGCCCTCCCCTCGAGCTCCCGCCCCTCAACCGCCAGTTCGTCGCCCACTTCGGCGAGATGGGCAGCAAGTGGGGCATCAACCGCACCGTTGGCCAGATCTATGCGCTGATCTTTTTATCGGAGCGTGCGCTCAACGCCGACGAGATCTCCGAGCTGCTGGCCTTCTCGCGCTCCAACGTGAGCATGGGTTTGAAGGAACTGCAGGCCTGGCGGCTGGTGCGCCTGCGCCATCAGTCCGGCGACCGCCGCGAGTACTTCGAAGCGCCGTCGGATGTCTGGGAGATCTTCCGCGTGCTCGCCGAGGAGCGCCGCCGCCGCGAGATCGAACCCACGCTGTCGATGCTGCGCATGGCGCTGCTCGAGGAACCCACCTCGGCCGAGGAGCGCCATGCCCAGCAGCGCATGCGCGAGATGCACGACCTGATCGACCGGCTGATGAAGTGGTTCGACGACGTGCAGCGCCTGGCGCCCGAGACCGCCATGCAGCTCATGGGCATGGGCGCGACCGTGACCAAGGTGCTGGGGCTCAAGGACCGGTTGACGGGCGGGGGCAAGCGGGGGAAGGCGGCCGAGAAGTAGGCTGCGCGCCGCAGGGGTCCACTTCCGCGACGCGCCAAAAGCTGACGCCGTCATGGCGATCGAGCCGGCAATCAACAGCAGCCGGACGGGTAGAAGCGGCCTGGCCGGTACGCGTTGTTTGCATGCGTCGGCCGAACACAGGAGCGTTTTGAATGTCCGAGACCCACAAGGCAATTCTGCAGAAGGCCAATGCGGCCATCACCCGAGGCGACTGCGAGGGCTTCCTCGCCCTCTGCACCGAGGACACGACCTGGACCTTCGTCGGCGACAGGACACTGCGCGGCAAGCAGGCCGTGCGCGAGTGGATGGCCATCGCCTACAAGGAGCCGCCCCGCTTCGAGGTGCATCGCCTGATCGCCGAGGGCGACGCGCTCGCGGCTCTCGGGGATATCCTGCTGAAGGACGAAGAAGGCAAGACCAGCCGCCACGCGTATTGCGATGTCTGGCGCTTTCGCGACGGCAAGATGGCCGACCTGCAAGCCTTCGTGATCGAGGCCCGTCTGGAAGAAGGCGATGAACTCGCGCAAGGGGGCTGACAACCCGGTACACGCGCCACGCGCCACGCGGCAGGCCCCGGCTCGGCGCGGAAGCGCCCGACTCACTGGATGACGGCGAAGAACTGACCCGAGGACCCCCAGCTCATACCGTCATTTGTAATAGCCACATCGATGAAGCAACCGTAGGGGCCCGTCAGTGCCGGCGTACCGGAGAGGATGCCGGTGGCGGTGTTCAGACCATGCCAGGTGGCAGATCGCACTGTCCGGCCCGCGCCGCGTAAGACTTGGCATCGAGAAACGGCTCCAGTTTGAATGGCTGGCTGACGTAGGCAGCCTGGTAGGAATTGCTCGACCCCGAGCCGCCCGTGTTCAGGTAACTGAAGCTCGCAACGCTGACGTTCGCGCGGCGCGGCGCCCACACTGCTCGAATGGCGCCTCGTCCGTTTCTTGCGGATGGCATGCGATGCAGACATTCCAGCCAGGAGCACACCGTGGACAGAGAGGCAAGGGGTGTCCGTTCGACGACCATGACGCAGGTGGCGAGTGGCCTCGGCCCCCCACGCGTATCGGCCCGGTCGGCGGCCCCGCGATGATGCGGAACGGCGAGCTTCGCGTCCTGGCCACCTTCATCGGCTGGCGCGGGCTGCCGTGGGTCGCACTGGCCAGCAACAGCCTGAATCCGGTCTTTCGCCTTGAAAGCGGGCAGTTGGTGTTCCGCGTGCTGCGCCTGCGGCAGCGGCCTCATGCGGAGGTGCGCGAAGTCGATGTGCGCTCGACCCACGGCACCTTCAATCTGATCTTCACGTTCCGCGACGCGCGCCTGACCTTCGTGGGCAACGTCGGCACCGCCGCCCGCGGCGCGGCCGCCTTGGCACGGCTGCCCGCCAGCGTCCCTCTGTCCGAGCGTGCGCGTGCTGCGCTGCAGCCGCCACCGGCTTGACCGGTCCGTCAACAGCCGGCTACAAGCGCTCCTGATTCCGGGACGGTTCAGGCGTCTCGAACTTGTCGCGGCGAATCGCTTCGTCGTCCATCAGCTCGTACCACATCGCATTGAGCACCGCGAAGGTGGCTGCCAGCGGCAGCCCCAGGATCCAGGCGAAGTACCACATCTGTCAGTCCTTTCCGAACCTCTCGGTTCTCGTTGCATTCCATCGGGGGTGGGCCAGTGACACCGCGGAACCGGCTTTGCCGGGCCGCTGGTGTCGCCCCCTCGAGGGGGAAGCCGAAGCGACACGCAGTGCGCGAGGCCTCGGGGGTGGGCCTAGTACGCGTGTCCGCGCTCATCTCGAATGGCTTCGGCATCCACCTTGCCCCACAGCACGTGGTAGACCCAGGTGGTGTAGGCCACGATGATCGGCAGGAAGATCGCGGTCGCGACCAGCATGTTGAACAGCGTCAGGTGGCTCGAGGACGAGTCCCACACCATCAGGCTGGCGCGCGGGTCAATCGACGAGGGCAGGATGAAGGGGAACATCGACGCGCCCACGCTGAGCACGATGCCCGCGATCGACAGGCCGCTGGCCAACAGCGTGGCCACCTCGCGCCGCAGGCGCAGGCCGATCAGCGCCAGCAATGCGCCCGCGAGACCCAGCACCGGTGCCGCCCACAGCCAGGGCTTGGCCGCGTAGTTGAGGAACCAGGCGCCGGCGTGCAGTTCGGCGGTCTTGAGCATCGGGTTCGACGGGCCGGTGGTCGGCAGCGCGCTGGTCACGCGGTAACCGTCGATCCAGGTCCAGAGCGCGAAGCCGGCCAGCGTGTAGAGCAGCAGCGTGGCGATGGCGGCCCAGCTGCCGTAAGTGCGTGCGCGTTCGGCCACGGCGCTGTCGGTCTTGAGCTGCAGCCAGGCCGCGCCGTGCATCAGCATCATCGCGACCGACACCAGGCCGCACAGCAGCGCGAAGGGGTTCAGCAGGCCGAAGAACGTGCCGTCGTAGAAGATGCGCATGTCGCTGGCAAAACGGAAGGGCACGCCCTGCAGCACGTTGCCCACGGCCACGCCGTAGATCAGCGCCGGCACCAGGCCGCTGGCGAACAGCACCGCGTCCCAGCGCGCGCGCCAGGCCGGCTCCTCGCGCTTGCTGCGGAACTTGAAGGCCACGGGCCGCAGGATCAGCGCGACCAGGATCACGAACATCGCGAGGTAGAAGCCCGAGAAGGACACCGCGTAGAGCTGCGGCCAGGCCGCGAAAACCGCCCCGCCGCCCAGGATCAGCCAGACCTGGTTGCCTTCCCAGACCGGGCCGACGCTGTTGATGATCACGCGGCGCTCGTTGTCGTTGCGCCCCGCGAAGGGCAGCAGCATGCCGGCGCCGAGGTCGAAGCCGTCGGTGACCGCATAGGCGACCAGCAGCACGCCGATCAGCAGCCACCAGACCATGCGCAGGGTTTCGTAGGAGATCAGTTCGTTCAGGACCATGGTGTGTGCTCCTCGGTTATTCGGCGGCGCCGGTCAGGGGGCGCGGCGAGGCGCGCAGCTCGGGTGCGGCACCGGCGCGGTAGAGCGCGGGCGGCGGCACGGGATGCTCCTCGGGCCCCTTGCGGATGGCCTTGAGCATCAGCTTCATCTCGATCACGAACAGCGTGGTGTAGATCGCCACGAAGCCCACGATGGTGATCAGCAAGGTGGTCACGCCCAGGTTCGACACCGCCACGGCCGTTGGCAGCACGCCTTCGATCACCCAGGGCTGGCGGCCGACCTCGGCCACGATCCAGCCGCACTCGGCGGCGATCCACGGCAGCGGGATCGCGAACACCGCGACCTTGAGCAGCCACGGGTGCGCATCGAGCCGGCGCCGCGTCGACAGCACGAAGAAGGTGGCGGTGAGCAGGATGAAGAACATGCCCAGCCCGACCATGATGCGGAAGGACCAGTAGAGCGGCGCCACCGCGGGGACCGTGTCCCAGGCGGCCTTCTGGATCTGCTCGGGCGTGGCCTGGCGCGGGTCGTCGACATAGCGCTTGAGCAGCAAGGCGTAGCCCATCGACTGTCCGTTGGCCTCGAAGGCCTCGCGCGCGGCGGCCGGCACCGCGGCATCGCTGCCGGCCGCGCGGATGGTCTGCAGCGCGTCGTAGGCCTTGATGCCCGCGTGGATATGCTCCTCGGCGCGCTCGACCAGTTCCTCGATGCCGGGGATCACGGTGTCGAGCGAGCGGGTGCCGATCAGGCCCATCACGGCCGGGATGTGGATCGCATAGTGCGTCTCGCGCGCGGCCTGGTCGGGGAAGCCGAAGGCGGTGAAGGCGGCCGGCGCGGGCTCGGTCTTCCACATGGCCTCGATCGAGGCCAGCTTCATCTTCTGGTGCTCGGTCGAGAGGTAGCCGCTCTCGTCGCCCAGCACCACCACCGACAGCGAGGCCGCGAGGCCGAAGGACGCGGCCACGGTCATCGAGCGCTTGGCGAGTTCCAGGTGCCGGCCCTTGAGCACATACCAGGCCGACACGCCCAGCACGAAGATCGCCGCCACCGTGTAGCCGGCCGACACCGTGTGCACGAACTTGGCCTGCGCCACCGGGTTGGTCAGCACGGCGAAGAAATCGGTGACCTCCATGCGCATGGTCTGCGGGTTGAAGGCCGAGCCCACCGGGTTCTGCATCCAGCCGTTGGCGATCAGGATCCACAGCGCCGAGAAGTTGGAGCCGATGGCCACGGCCCATGTGGTCATCAGATGGCCGACCTTGCTGAGCTTGTCCCAGCCGAAGAAGAACAGGCCGACGAAGGTGGCTTCGAGGAAGAAGGCCATCAGGCCTTCGATGGCCAGCGGCGCGCCGAAGACGTCGCCCACGTAGTGGCTGTAGTAGCTCCAGTTCATGCCGAACTGGAACTCCATCACGATGCCGGTGGCCACGCCCATCGCGAAGTTGATGCCGAAGAGCACGCCCCAGAACTTGGTCATGTCGCGCCAGACCGTGCGCCCGGTCATCACGTAGACCGTCTCCATGATGGCGACGATCACCGCGAGACCGATGGTCAGCGGCACGAAAAGGAAGTGGTACAGCGCCGTGAGGGCGAACTGCAATCGGGAGAGAGCGACGATGTCGAGGTCCATGGGGAGGTTCCTTTCGTTTCTTCTTCGGTCGTGGCGTCGTGTGTGGCGTCAGTCGGGGCGCAGGGTGCGCAGCGCGGCCTCGAAGGCCGGGGTGCCGCGCGCGAGCTCGGCCGTGAGGCGGCCGTCGTCGAGGCACAGCAGCCGGTCGGCCAGCGCGGCCTCGCGGCGCAGGTGGGTGGCGATCAGCAGCGTGCGGCCCGTCGCCGCGGCGGCCAGGCGCTGCAGCACGTCGTGGGCCGTGGCGGTGTCGAGCGCTTCGGTGGCCTCGTCCAGCAGCCAGAAGGAGGCGTCGCGCAGCAGCAGCCGCGCGAGCGCGAGCCGGCGCAGCTGGCCGCCCGACAGGCCCAGCCCGCCCTCGCCCAGCGCGGTGTCGAGCCCGACCGCGGTGGCGCGCACCTCGGCCGCCAGGCCCGCGGCCTCGAGCACCGACCAGAGCCGCGCATCGTCGGCCGAAGGGTCGGCCAGCCGCAGGTTGTCGCGCAGGTCGTCCTGGAACAGCTCGGTGCGCTGCGTGAGCAGGCAGTGCGGCGGCACGCGCAGTTCGCCCTGCGTGGGCGCGAGTTCGCCGGCCAGCACCGAGAGCAGCGTGGACTTGCCAGCGCCGCTGGGGCCGATCAGCGCCACGCGCTCGCCGGGCGCGATCGTGAAAGAGAGGCCGTGCAACGCCTGCACCGCGCTGCCTTCGTAGCCCGCGACGATGTCGTGCAGGCGGACGTCCTCGGAGGCGGCGGCCGGCACCGGTGGCGCGCTGTCGTGCATGCGCGGCGCGAGGCGGCGCACCGCGAGCCAGGTGCGGCCGGCCTCGAGTGCGCCGCGGCGCAAGGCGGCGAAGGGCTCCGTGGCCGTGAGCGCCAGCAGCAGGGCCAGCGCCGCGGCCGGCGCGCCGATCGCGCCCTCGCCCGCCAGCGCGCCCACCCCCAGCAGCACCGCGACCAGGGTCAGCGTGCCCGCCAAGCCATAGCCCATGCCGGCGCGCAGTTCGAGGCGGTTGAGCGCCAGGTCGGCGCGCGCGAGCCGGCGGTCGGCCGCGGCCAATGCCTCGCATTGCGCATCGAGCCGGCCCGCCATCGCGAGCTCGGTCTGGCCGGCCACGAGGTCGACCGCGCGGGCACGCAAGGCTTCCATCGCCTGGGCGCGCCGCATCGCATGCGGCTTGGCGCGCTGCGCCACGACCCAGGCCATGCCCCAGCCGAAGGCGATCAGCCAGCCGGTCAGCGCCACGCCCATGCCGATGTGCATGAAGCCCAGCACCGTGCCCGCCAGCAGCGCCGCGCCGAGGGCCGCGAGGGCCGGCACGATCAGGCGCAGGTAGAGCGATTCGAGCGCGTCGATGTCGGCCGTGAGCCGGAACAGCAGCCGGGCCGGCCGGGCCTGCAGCCGCCGCGCCGCCTCGGGCCGGGCCCAGCCGCGGAACAGGCGTTCGCGCAGGTCGGCCAGCGCGGCGAAGGTGGCGTCGTGCGTCACCAGGCGCTCGCCGTAGCGCGCGCCGGTGCGGCCCAGCGCCAGCAGCCGGATGCCGGCCGAGGGCGCGAACACGTCGAACACCAGCGCGGTGCTGGCGCTCAGGCCGGCCAGCGCGGTGGCGGTGATGAACCAGCCCGACAGGCCCAGCAGCGCCATGCCCATCAGCACGGTGAGCGCGGCCAGCGCGGCGCCCAGCGCGAGCCGGCGCGGGGCGGTGGCGAGCAAGGGGCGCAGGACGGTGCGCAACTCGCTGGCGGCACGGCTCGGCGGCACGACCCGTCCGCGGAAACCGGGGCGGCGACGACGCGTCTTCAGGGGAATGCTCGTGCTCATAGCTGAATGACGCGGTTCATGCGCGCGGCCAGGACGGGGTCGTGCGTCACGGCGATCAACGTCTTGCCGTGCGCCAGTTCCATCAGGGCATCCGCCACGCGCTCGGCCGTTTCGCAGTCGAGGTGCGCGGTGGGCTCGTCGACCAGCAGCAGGTCGGCCGCGGGCTGGGCCGCGATGCGCGCCAGCGCGAGCCGCACGGCCTCGCCGCCCGACAGGCCGCTGCCGCCTTCGCCCAGCGCGGTGGCGGGATGGGCCTGCGCCACGCCGCCCAGGGCGGCGAAGCGCATCGCCTGTTCGACCTGCGGGCCGTGCACGCCCTCGCGCCCCAGCGCCACGTTGGCTTGCACCGATCCCGCGAACACATGGGGGCGCTGGCCCATCCAGCCGATGCGGCGGCGCAGGCCGGCGGCGCTCGCGTCGTCCAGCGCGACGCCGCCGATGGCGATCTCACCCGAATCGGCCGGCACCAGGCCCGCGATCAGGCTCAGCAGCGCGGTCTTGCCGGCGCCGCTCGCGCCCATCAGCGCGACGTGTTCGCCGGGCGCGATGCGCAGGTCGAAGCCTTGCAGCACCGGCGCTTCGCCGGCATGGCCGAAGTGCAGGTCGCTGATCCGGACCGAGGGTGCGCCGACGCGCTCGCCCACGGCCGCCTCGCCCTGTGCGCCCGGCAGCGGCACGCCGCCCTCGGCCAGCCCGTCGAGCGCGTCGAGCGCCGCCTCGCCAGCCGCGCGGTCGTGCCACACGGCCGACAGCTCGCGCAGCGGCTCGTAGAAGGCCGGCGCCAGCAGCAGCACGAACAGACCTTCGCCCAGCGTGAGGCGCGTGCCCCAGCTGCCGAATTCCAGCGTGCCCAGCAGATGGAAGCCGACATAGACCGCGACCATCGCCACGCCCAGCGCAGCGAACAGCTCCAGCACCGCGGACGACAGGAAGGCGATGCGCAGCACGGCCATGGTGCGGCGACGCAGCGACTGCGCGGCCTCGCCCAGCCGGCGCGCGGTGGCGTCGACCGCGCCCAGCGCGCGCAGCGTGGCCAGACCGCGCAGCCGGTCGAGCAGGAAGGCGTTCATGCCGCCCATCGCCACCATCTGCTCGCGGCTCGCGGCCTGCGCGCGCCAGCCCACGATGGCCATGAACAGCGGGATCAGCGGGGCCGTGACCAGCAGGACCAGCGCCGCCACCCAGGAGAACCAGGCCACCAGCGGCAGGATGCACAAGGGCACCAGCACCGCGCGCCAGCGCGCGGGCTGGTAGCGCGCCAAGTAGGGCACCACCGCCTCGGCCTGCTCGGCGATCGCGCTGGCCGCCAGGCCCGAGGCCGGCCGGCGCGCATCGAGCGGCGAGCGGGCCGCCAGCGCGCGCGCCACCTGCGCGCGCAAGGCCGAGAGCTGGGTCCGCACCTCGGCGAACACGCGGCGCGCGCCCCAGGCCTCACAGGCCGCGCGCGCCACGCCCAGCAGCAACACGCCCAGCGCCGGCAGCCACACCGCGGCCATGCCCTCGCCCGCGCCCAGCCCCTGCACCGCCCAGGCCAGCAGGCCCGCCTGCGGCAACCAGAACAGCGCCGCGGCGCCCTGCACCAGGCTGCCGAGGCCCGGGGCCGCCAGGGCGCGCAAGGCATCGGTCGACCGGCCGACGGCCTCGGGCGATGGCGTGGTGTGGGAAGGCGACGAAGACATCTTTGTGGGATTCATGTAATTTCAGTATTTACTGAAACTTCCTGAAGTTTAAAGGATGTGCGCTGCGTTTGCACGGCGCATGATGACCGCGATACGTGAAATGGCCAAAGACAGGCGCGCGCGGCTGCGCGGCCACGGGCTCTCGCGAGGTGGCGGCGGGGTCGCAGCAAGGGATTTTTTCGAGCGGCGCTGGACGCGCCGTCGTTCACCGCCCAGGCACTGGGCGGGGGGTCAGCCGGCCGAGAGGAAGCGGATCAGAGCGCCAGCCGCGCGCGCGCCGCGAGGTACTCGCGCTTGAGCTTCTCGACGAAGGCCGCGGTGCTGGTCACCTCGGTGATCGCGCCGATGCCCTGGCCCGAGCCCCAGATGTCCTTCCAAGCCTTGGCCTTGCTGCCGTCACCCGAGGCGAAGTTCATGGTCTTGAGGTCGCCCTGGGGCAGGTTCGCGGGGTCCATGCCGGCCGCGACGATGCTGGGCGCGAGGTAGTTGCCGTGCACGCCGGTGAACAGGTTCGAGTAGACGATGTCGTCGGAGCTGCCGTCGACGATGGCCTGCTTGTAGGCCTCGCTGGCGCGGGCTTCCTCGGTCGCGATGAAGGCGGTGCCGATGTAGGCGAAGTCGGCGCCCATGGCCTGCGCCGCCAGCACCGCGTCGCCGCTGGCGATCGAGCCCGACAGCGCGATCGGGCCGTCGAACCACTGGCGGATCTCCTGGATCAGCGCGAACGGGCTCTTCACGCCCGCATGGCCGCCGGCGCCGGCCGCCACGGCGATGATGCCGTCGGCGCCCTTCTCGATCGCCTTCTTGGCGTACTTGTTGTCGATGATATCGTGCAGCGTCACGCCGCCGTAGCTGTGCACCGCTTCGTTGACGTCGACGCGCGCGCCCAGCGAGGTGATGACGATCGGCACCTTGTACTTCACGACCATCTCCATGTCGTGCTCGAGCCGGTCGTTGCTCTTGTGCACGATCTGGTTGATGGCAAAGGGCGCGGCCGGCTTGTCGGGGTTGGCCTTGTTGTAGGCCGCGAGTTCCTCGGTGATTTCGATCAGCCACTCCTCCAGCTGCGCGGCCGGCCGCGCGTTGAGCGCCGGCATCGCGCCGACCACGCCGGCCTTGCACTGGGCGATCACCAGCTTGGGGTTGCTGATGATGAAGAGCGGCGAGCCGATGATGGGCAGCGGCAGGTTCGCGAGCACGGAGGGGAGCTTGGACATGGTGCTTGTCTCAGGAAAGTTGAGGGATGCGGGATCGGACTTCCGGACGCAGAAGGAAGACAAAAGTGACGCAGAGGACGCAGAAGAGACCGAAGACAAATTTTGATTTTTCTTCTGCGACTTCTGCGTAACCTTTGCGACTTCTGCGTCCGGAAGTCCGTGTTTCAGAAGGCGTCGAGCGCCAACGCAGTGACGCTCTCGGCGCCGTCGACGATGCTGTCGCGCAGGCCCGGCGCCTTGTTGAGGATGTGCTCGGCATAGAAGCGCGCGGTCGCGACCTTGGCCTGCATGAAGGCCACTTCGTGGCCGGCCCGGGCCTGTTCCTCGGCGATCAGCAGCGAGCGCGCCAGCTGCCAGCCGGCCACCAGGTTGCCCGCGAGCATCAGGTAGGGCACGCTGCCCGCGAACACCGCATTGGGCGAGGCCTTGGTCTGGCCGGCGACGAAGTTCACCACGTCGACGAAGGCTTCGCGCGCGGCCTTCAGGCGCTTCTGCACCGCGCGCGCATCGGCACTGTCGCGCTTGGCGAGTTCGGCTTCGGTGGTTTCGATCTGCGCGGCGATGGCCTTGGCGGTCTGGCCGCCGTCGCGCGCGGTCTTGCGGCCCACGAGGTCGTTGGCCTGGATCGCGGTCGTGCCTTCGTAGATGGTCAGGATCTTCGCGTCGCGGTAGTACTGCGCCGCGCCGGTCTCCTCGATGAAGCCCATGCCGCCGTGCACCTGCACGCCCAGCGAGGTCACTTCCAGGCTCATCTCGGTGCTGTAGCCCTTGACCAGCGGCACCATGAATTCGTAGAAGGCCTGGTTCTGCTTGCGCGCGTCGGCATCGGGATGGTGGTGCGAGGCGTCGTAGGCCGCGGCGGCCACCGAGGCCATCGCGCGGCAGCCTTCGGTGTAGGCGCGCATCGTCATCAGCATGCGCTTGACGTCGGGGTGGTGAATGATCGCCGCGCTGCCGTTGATCGAGCCGTCGACCGGGCGGCTCTGCACGCGGTCCTTGGCGTAGGCCACGGCGTGCTGGTAGGCGCGCTCGGCGATTGCGATGCCCTGCATGCCCACCGCATAGCGGGCCGAGTTCATCATGATGAACATGTACTCGAGGCCGCGGTTCTCCTGGCCCACGAGGTAGCCGACGGCACCGCCATGGTCGCCGTACTGCAGCACGGCCGTGGGCGAGGCCTTGATGCCCATCTTGTGTTCGATGCTCACGCAGTGCACGTCGTTGCGCGCGCCCAGCGAGCCATCCTTCTCGACCATGAACTTGGGCACCACGAACAGGCTGATGCCCTTCACGCCCTCGGGCGCGCCGCTCACGCGGGCCAGCACCAGGTGCACGATGTTCTCGGCCATGTCGTGCTCACCGTAGGTGATGAAGATCTTGGTGCCGAAGACCTTGTAGGTGCCGTCGGGCTGCGGTTCGGCACGGCTGCGCACCAGCGCGAGGTCGCTGCCGGCCTGCGGCTCGGTGAGGTTCATCGTGCCGGTCCACTGGCCGCTCACCAGCTTCTCGAGGTACACCGCCTTGAGTTCGTCCGAGCCCGCCGTGAGCAGCGCCTCGATCGCGCCGTCGCTGAGCAGCGGGCACAGCGCGAAGCTCATGTTGGCCGAGTTCAGCATTTCGCCGCAGGCCGCGCCGATGGTCTTGGGCAGGCCCTGGCCGCCAAAGTCCGCGGGGTGCTGCAGGCCCTGCCAGCCGCCCGACACGTACTGCGCGAAGGCGTCCTTGAAGCCCTTGCTGGTGGTGACTTCGCCGTCCTTGAAGGACGAGGGGTTGCGGTCGCCTTCGACGTTGAGCGGTGCCACCACGTCCTGGTTGAAGCGTGCGCACTCCTCGAGCACGGCCTGTGCGGTGTCGAGGCCGGCTTCCTCGAAGCCGGGCAGCTTGGCGATCTCGCCGATGTGGGCCAGGTGCTCGATGTCAAACAGCATGTCCTTGAGGGGGGCGGTGTAGCTCATGGGGTGTCTCCAGGGGGCAGCCGCATCGACAGCGGCTGCAGATATGAAAAAGGCATCGCGAACGATGCCCTCTTGTCCAGTCGTCGAAGGCCGATCAGAGCGCCTTGACGAGCTCCGGCACGGCGACGAACAGGTCCGCCACCAGGCCGTAGTCGGCCACCGAGAAGATCGGTGCCTCTTCGTCCTTGTTGATCGCCACGATCACCTTGGAGTCCTTCATGCCCGCCAGATGCTGGATCGCGCCCGAGATGCCGGCCGCGATGTACAGCTGCGGCGCCACGATCTTGCCGGTCTGGCCCACTTGCCAGTCGTTCGGGGCGTAGCCCGCGTCGACGGCCGCACGCGATGCACCCAGGCCCGCGTTGAGCTTGTCCGCCAGCGGTGCCATCACCTCTTGGAACTTCTCGGCGCTGCCCAGCGCGCGGCCACCCGAGACGATGATCTTGGCGGCCGTCAGTTCGGGGCGCTCGCTCTTCGTGACCTCGCGGCCCACGAAGGCGCTCTTGCCGCTGTCGGCCACGCCTTCGGCGGTTTCGACCGAAGCCGAACCACCCGTTGCGGCTGCCGCATCGAAGCCGGTGGTGCGCACCGTGATGACCTTGGTCGCATCGCCGCTCTGCACGGTGGCGATCGCGTTGCCGGCGTAGATCGGACGCTCGAAGGTGTCGGCGCTCACCACGGCCGTGATGTCGCTGATCTGTGCCACGTCCAGCTTGGCGGCCACGCGCGGTGCGACGTTCTTGCCGTTGGCGGTCGAGGGGAACAGGATGTGGCTGTAGTTGCCGGCGATCGCCAGCACCTGCGCGGCCACGTTTTCAGCCAAGTTCTCGGCCAGGCTCGGGCTGTCGGCCACGATGACCTTGGTGACGCCGGCGATCTGCGCGGCGGCCTTGCCGGCTTCGGCGGCATTGGCGCCAGCGACCAGCACATGGACTTCACCGCCGCAGGCGATGGCTGCGGTCACGGTGTTGAGGGTGGCGGGCTTGACCGTGGCGTGGTCGTGTTCAGCAATGACAAGTGCGCTCATGTTCCAGATCACCTTCGCTTCGTTCTTCAGTTTGTCCACCAGGGTCGCGACGTCGGGCACCTTGATGCCGGCACCGCGCTTGGGCGGCTCGCTGACCTTGAGGGTCTTCAGGCGCGGCTTGACGTCCACGCCCAGGTCCTCGGGCTTGAAGGTGTCGAGCTGCTTCTTCTTCGCCTTCATGATGTTGGGCAGCGTCACGTAGCGCGGCTCGTTCAGGCGCAGGTCGGTCGTGATCACGGCCGGCAGCGTGAGCGTCAGCGTCTCCATGCCGCCGTCGACTTCGCGCGAGACGGTGGCCTTGTCGCCGGCCACTTCGACCTTCGAGGCGAAGGTGGCTTGCGGCAGGTCGGCCAGCGCGGCCAGCATCTGGCCGGTCTGGTTGGCGTCGTCGTCGATGGCCTGCTTGCCCAGGATGATCAGCTGGGGCTGTTCCTTGTCGACCAGCGCCTTGAGCAGCTTGGCGACGGCCAGGGGCTGCAGCTCTTCGGTGGTCTCGACCAGGATGCCGCGGTCGGCGCCGATGGCCATCGCGGTGCGCAGGGTTTCCTGGCACTTCGCGTCGCCGCAGGAGACGGCGATGACCTCGGTCACCACGCCCTTCTCCTTCAGGCGCACCGCCTCTTCGACGGCGATCTCGTCGAAGGGGTTCATGCTCATCTTGACGTTGGCGATGTCGACGCCCGTGCCGTCGCTCTTCACACGGACCTTGACGTTGTAGTCGACGACCCGTTTGACTGGGACCAGAACCTTCATGGGTATGACTCCGTAGGATTGCAAAACTGAGTGAATTCGGGGTAGCCAATCATTCTAGGGCGAGGGCTTCGTGGGCCCTGTCCGTTTCGGTCACCGCCGAGGCAGGCCGATTCCGACTGGCGGAAAAGAACGATCGTGCTTTTTTAGGGAAAATTATACGGGAGGTGCCATCGGCGCCTGCTGAAAACCCTCGGGCAGGGATGCGACCCGCAGCACGCGCTGTGGATAGGGAATGTCGATGCCCGCGGCGCGCAGGCCCTCGAGGATCGCGATGTTGATGGCCGAACGCAGGTTGTCCCGGCCCTTTTCCGGGTCGGTGACCCAGAAATGCAGCGTGAACTCCAGGCCGTCGGGCGCGAAGTTGGTCAAGTAGGCGATGGGCGACGGGTCGGTCATGACCCGCGCCTGGGCCTTGGCCGCCTCGACCAGGATCGACTGCACCTGCGCCACGCTGCTCTCGTAGCCGACCACGATGGCGGTCGTGATGTTGAACTTGCGGTCGGAGATCGACAGGTTCTCGACCCGGCTGGTGATCAGCGATTCGTTGGGCACGATGGCCTCGCGCCCGTTGCCCGCGCGGATCAGGGTGTAGCGGGTCTTGATGTCGGTGATCCGGCCCTCGAAGCTGTCGACCTTGACGTTGTCGCCGATGCGGATCGAGCGCTCGAGCAGGATCACGAAGCCGCTCACGTAGTTGGCCGCCAGCTTCTGCAACCCGAAGCCCAGGCCCACGCCCAGCGCGCCGCCCAGCACCGACAGCGCGGTGAGGTCCACGCCCACGGCCGACAGCGCGAACAGCAGGCCGATCAGCAGCAGGATCGCGCGGATCGCGTTCGAGGCCACCTTGCGCATCGAGAGGTCGGTCACGGCCTCGCGCAGGATGCGCTTCTCGATCGTGCTGGAGATCCAGAGCGCCACCACCAGCACCAGGCCGGCCGAGAGCGTGCCCTGGAAGAAGGTCAGCAGGCTGACCCGGGTCTTGCCGAAGGCCAGCGTGATGTCGTCGAGCTCGGCCAGCACCGGCGGCAGCAGGCCGACGATCCATAGCACCGCGCCGGCCCAGGCCGCCCACGACACGGTGCGCTCGACCAGCCGCACCAGCGTCGAGGCCGGGAACACCGCGCGCAGCACCCGCGCGATCAGCCGGATCGCGGCCAGCGACACGAACACCGAGACCGCGATGCGCAGCACCACCACCACCTGGAAGTCGTGCACCACGCGCCGCGCCAACTCGGTGAACACCAGCGCCAGCAGCGGGAACAGCAGGCCGTCGAAGGTGCGCGCGCCGAACCAGATCGAGTCGCTGGGCTGGTCGCGGCCGAACCAGCGGCTCACGCCCCAGGCCAGCGCCACGCAGGCCACCAGCGCCGCCAGCTCGATCCAGAGGCCGCGCGCCTGGACCTGGGCCAGCCGCGCCATGAAGTCGTCGAGGTTCATCTCAGCGCAGGTCTGCGAGCACCCGGATGTGGGCCTCCACGCTCTGGGCCAGCGCGTCGAGGTTGTAGCCGCCCTCGAGCAGCGACACGATGCGCCCGCGCGCATGGCGCCGCGCCACCTCGTGCACCCGCTCGGTGATCCAGGCGAAGTCGTTCTCGTTGAGCCGCAGCTGGCCCATCTCGTCGTCGCGGTGGGCGTCGAAGCCGGCGCTCACGAAGATCATCTGGGGCTTGAAGGCGTCCAGCCGCGGCAGCCACATCATGTCGATCAGCTCGCGGATGTCCATGCCCTTGGTGTAGGCCGGCACCGGCAGGTTGAGCATGTTCGCCGCCGGATGGTCGACGTTGCTGAAAGGATAGAAGGGATGCTGGAAGAAGCCGACCATCAGCACGCGCGGATCGCCGGCCAGGATGTTCTCGGTGCCGTTGCCGTGGTGCACGTCGAAGTCGACGACGGCCACGCGTTCCAGCCCGTGCACCTCGAGCGCATGGCGCGCCGCGATCGCCACGTTGTTGAGGAAGCAGAAGCCCATGGCCTGCTCGCGGCACGCATGGTGGCCGGGCGGGCGCACCGCGCAGAAGGCGTTCTCGAGCTGGCCCGACATCACGGCGTCGGTGGCGGCCACCGCGGCGCCGGCCGCCCGGCGCGCGGCCAGCACGGTGTAGCGCATCAGCACGGTGTCGGGGTCGAGCATCGCGTGGGTGGGGCCGCCGGCGGGGTTGTCCTCGATCAGGCGCTGGCTCAGCGATTCGAGATGTTCGAGGTGGGCCACGCTGTGGGCCCGGGTGATCTGTTCGAGCGTGGCCAGCGGCACGTCACAGCGTTCGAGGGCGTCGCCGACGCCGGTGAGCAGCAGCCGGTCCTCGATGGCGTCGAGGCGTTCCGGGCATTCGGGGTGCCCGCCGCCCATGTCGTGTTTCCAGCAGTCGCGGTGTGTGAAGTAGCCGGTTTTGCCCATGTCTCGGTCGATCTCACCGCGGACTCGTCGCTGCGCCCCGCCACCCTTAGCCGGCGTGGGCCTTCGCGCCTTGCGGTATGGTTTGCATATGGATACAAAAATGGACGTTGCCGCAAAGCTCGCCAGTTTGCTGGCTCAGCTTAACACGGTGATCGTGGGCAAAGAGGCGCAGGTGCGCGACTGCGTGGCCTGCCTGCTGGCGGGCGGCCACCTGCTGATCGAGGACGTGCCGGGGGTCGGCAAGACCACCCTCGCCCACGCGCTCTCGCACACCTTCGGGCTGCAGTTCTCGCGCGTGCAGTTCACGGCCGACCTGATGCCGGGCGACCTGTCGGGCGTGGCCATCTACGACCGCAACCAGCAGGCCTTCGTGTTCCATCCCGGGCCGATCTTCTCGCAGGTGCTGCTGGCCGACGAGATCAACCGCGCCAGCCCCAAGACCCAGAGCGCGCTGCTCGAGGCGATGGAGGAGAAGCAGGTGACCATCGAAGGCGAGACCCGGCCGCTGCCCACGCCCTTCTTCGTGATCGCCACCCAGAACCCGCACGACCAGCTCGGCACCTTCGCGCTGCCCGAATCGCAGCTCGACCGCTTCCTGATGCGCATCTCGCTGGGTTACCCCGACCGCGCGGCCGAGCGCGAGCTGCTGGCCGGCGCCGACCGGCGCGAGATGCTGGCCACCCTGCCCGCGCTGCTCGACGCGGGCGAACTGCAGGCGCTGCAGCAGCGCGTGCAGCAGGTGCACGCCTCCGAACCGCTCCTGAACTATGTGCAGGACCTGATCGCTGCCACCCGCGACGGCCGCTGGTTCCTGCAGGGCCTGTCGCCGCGCGCGGGCATCGCGATCCTGCGCGCCGCCAAGGCGCAGGCGCTGCTGGCTGGGCGCGACTACGTGGCGCCCGACGACGTGCAGGCCGTGCTGCCGCAGACCGTGGCGCACCGCGTCACGCCCGTGGGCGACGCCGGCCGCGGCGCCTTCGAGCAGGTGCGCGCCATGGTCGCCGCGATCCCCCTCCCCTGACCTGAACCGTCCATGATCGCCACGCTGCGCCGGCGCATCGACGGCTGGTTCCTGTCCCGCCGGCCGCCCAGCGACATGCTCGCGCTGACCCAGCGCAACGTCTACATCGTGCCGACGCGCGCGGGCTGGATGCTGGCGCTGACGCTGGTCGTGTTGCTGGTCGCGTCGATCAACTACCAGCTCAACCTGGGCTACCTGCTGACCTTCATGCTGGCCGGCTGCGTGGCCGTGGGCATGCACGTGAGCCACGCCACGCTGCGCGGCCTAGCCATGCACCTGATGCCGCCCGAGCCGCAGTACGCGGGCAGCGCCGCCATGTTCCGCATCGTGCTGCACAACGCGCGGCGCAGCGTGCGCCACGGCATCGGCCTGGCGGTGCGCGGCAGCGGCCAGTGGGCCTGGTGCGACGTGCCGGCCCAGGGCAGCGAGACGGTCGAGATCGCCTTCAAGCCCGAGCGCCGCGGCCTGCACCCGGTGCCGCCGCTCACGGCCGAGACTCGTTTTCCGCTCGGCACCTTCCGCGTCTGGACCGTCTGGCGGCCGGCCTCGCCGCTGCTGGTCTACCCCGCGCCCGAAGCGCATCCGCCGGCCCTGCCGCCCGGCGAACCGCTGTCCGGCGATGCCAGCACCTCGCTGGCGCGGGCCGCGAGCGCCGGCGAATACGACGGCGTGCGCGCCTACCGCCGCGGCGACCCGCTCAAGCTGGTGGTCTGGAAGAAGGCCGCGCGCGCCCAGGCTGCGGGCTCCGACGAACTGGTGAGCCGCGACACCCAGCAGTCGCAGCGGCACGAGCTCTGGCTCGATGCCCAGCATGCCGGCCTGCCCGATGTCGAGGCCCGGCTCTCGCGCCTGTGCGCCTGGGTGCTGATGGCCGACCGGCTGGGCGTGGACTACGGCCTGCGCGTGGCCGGGCGGCAGGTGCCGCCTTCGCAAGGCGAAGCGCATCGGCGCCGCTGCCTCGAGGTGCTGGCCACATGCTGAACCTGACACAACGGCTCGGCACGCTGCCGCGCGATGCGCGCGACACGCTGTTCCTGCTGTGCGTGATCGCGCTCGTGCTGCTGCCGCAGGTCGGCGCCCTGCCCCTGTGGTGCACGCTGTTCACGCTCGGCGTGCTGGTCTGGCGCGGCACCCTGGCCGTGCAGTCGCGGCCGCTGCCCGGGCGCTGGTGGCGCTTCGCGCTGCTGGCGGTCGCGCTGGCCGCCATCTTCGCCAGCCACCGCACGCTGCTCGGGCGCGATGCGGGCGTCACGCTGGTGGTGGTGCTGCTCGCGCTCAAGACGCTGGAGGTGCGCGCGCGCCGCGACGCGCTGGTGATCTTCTTCCTCGGCTTCTTCGTGATGCTGACCAACTTCTTCCAGTCGCAGTCGCTGCCGACCGCGGTGGCGATGCTGTTGGCGCTGCTGGGCCTGCTGACCGCGCTGGTCAACGCCCACATGCCGGTGGGTCGGCCGCCGCTGCTGCAGGCCGCGCGCACCGCGGGCGGCATGGCGCTGCTGGGCGCGCCGATCATGCTCGCGCTGTTCATGCTGTTCCCGCGCATGGCGCCGCTGTGGGGCACGCCCAACGACGAGATGACCGGGCGCAGCGGGCTGTCGAACAGCATGCGCGTGGGCACCATCGCGCAGCTGGCGCTCGACGACGGCATCGCCGCGCGCGTGCGCTTCGATGGCGGCAGCCCGCCGCCCCAGCCCCAGCTCTACTTCCGCGGCCCGGTGCTGTCGAACTTCGACGGCCGCGAATGGACCGCGACCCCGCCCTGGGAGCGCGGCAGCTTCGACGCCAACCTGCGCGTGCGGGGCGAGCCGGTGCGCTACGAGGTCACGCTCGAGCCCAGCAACCGGCCCTGGCTGCTCACGCTCGACGCCCCCGCGCCGAAAACACTGCCCGAGATCCCCGGCCTGCGCGTGATGGCCACGCCCGAACTGCAATGGGTGGCCAACCGCGCGATCGGCGACCTGGTGCGCTACCGTGCCGAGAGCTATCCGGACTTCCAGAGCGGCCCGCTGCGGCGCACCGCGGCGCTGCAGCCCTATGTGGCGCTGCCCGCGGGCCGCAATCCGCGCACGCTCGCGCTCGCGGCCGAGATGAAGCGCGATCCGCGGTTGGCCAATGCCGACACGCCCGCTTTCGTGCAGGCCGCGCTGGACCGCCTGCGCAGCGGCGGCTACAGCTACACGCTGGAGCCCGGCGTGTACGGCGACGAAACCGCCGACGAGTTCTGGTTCGACCGCAAGACCGGCTTCTGCGAACACATCGCCTCGGCCTTCGTGGTGCTGATGCGCGGGCTCGACATCCCGGCGCGCATCGTCACCGGCTACCAGGGCGGCGAGCTCAACGGCGTCGACGGCTACTGGGTGCTGCGCCAGTCCGACGCCCACGCCTGGGCCGAGGTCTGGCAGGCCGGCACGGGCTGGACGCGGGTCGACCCCACGGCCTCGGTCTCTCCCGGGCGCATCGGCAGCTTCCAGCGGCTGAGCACGCCACCGGGCTTCTTCGCCAACGCGATCGGCACCATGAGCCCGACGCTGTCGCAGAACCTGCGCGCGGCCTGGGAGGCGGTCAACAACCGCTGGAACCAGTGGGTGCTCAACTACACGCAGAGCCGCCAGCTGGACCTGCTCAAGTCACTGGGCTTCGAATCGCCCAGCCTGCAGGACCTGGCCACGGTGCTGCTCTGGATGCTGGTGATCGCGACGTTGGGCGGCGCGGGCTGGACCTTGTGGGAGCGTGCCCAGCACGACCCCTGGCTGCGGCTGCTGCGCCGCGCGCGCCGGCGCCTCGAGAAGGCCGGCCTCGTCCTGCCCGAGCCGGCCACGCCGCGCCAGATGGCGGCGCTGGCCACGCAGCGCTTCGGTGCATCGGCCCAGCCTGCGCACGACTGGCTGCTCGCGCTCGAGGCGCAGCGCTATGCGCCCGCGCCTGCCACCGCGCTGGGCCCATTGCGCGCCGAATTCCGCCGGCTGCGCTGGCCCGCCTGAAAGCAGCGGTATTCCCACAAGGCGCTTTGCGGGGCGACGGCACAATCGACGCATGCGACGCCTCTCCTCGACCGCCCCCTCCCTTCTCGCCGGCCTGCTCCTCGCGGCCCTGGCCCTGCCGCCCGCGGCGATCGCGCAGAACGCCGATGCGCGCCGCGGCGCGACCGCGGTGCGTGGCACCGTGCCCTACGCCACGCGCGACGATGCGATGCGCTTCGCCGACGACGTGGCCGCGCGCCGCAACCTCGACCGCGACTGGGTGCGCGCCACCATCGGCGCCGCGCAGCTGCTGCCCAACGTGCCGCGGCTCATGCTGCCGCCGGCCAAGGGCTCGGCCAAGAACTGGAACGCCTATCGCGCGCGCATCGTCGACCCCATCCGCATCAACGCCGGTGTGCGCTTCTGGCGCGACAACGCGGCGCTGCTGGCGCGGGCCGAGGCCGAGTACGGCGTGCCGCCCGAGATCATCGTGGGCATCATCGGCGTCGAGACGCTCTATGGCCGCATCATGGGCAACTTCCGCGTGATCGATGCGCTGGCCACGCTGTCCTTCGACTTCCCGCAGGGCCACCCGCGCGCGGCCGAGCGCGAGGCCTTCTTCCGCGGCGAGCTCGAGAGCTTCCTGAGCATCGAGAGCCGCACCGCGCAGGACCCGCTGGTGCCGCTGGGCAGCTATGCCGGCGCCATGGGCATGCCGCAGTTCATGCCCAGCAGCCTGGCCAAATACGCGGTCGATTTCGACGGCGACGGCCGCATCGACCTGGTGAACAACACGGCCGACGTGATCGGCTCGGTGGCCAACTACTTCAAGGCCTTCGGCTGGCAGCGCGGCATGGCCTCGATCTTCCCGGTGCGCCTCGACCCCGAGCGGCTGAAGATGCAGATCCTGATGGCGCCCGACATCAAGCCCACCTTCAGCGCCGACAGCTTCGTCGCCGCCGGCGCCACGCTGCGCGGCGAGGCGCTGTCGCACCCGGGCCTGCTCGCGCTGATCGAGCTGCAGAACGGCCCCGACGCGCCCAGCTACGTGGCAGGCACGCAGAACTTCTACGTGATCACGCGCTACAACTGGAGCAGCTACTACGCGATGTCGGTGCTCGAGTTGGGCAACGAGGTCAAGGCGATCGTCTCGCCCTGACCTGGCACGGCCGGATCAGTCCGCCTGCACGCCCGAGGCCTTGATGACCTTCCCCCACTTCGCGGTCTCGGCGGCGAGATGGGTGCGCAGCGATTCGGGCGTGACCTTGTCCATCGGCACGATCTCCGAACTCAGCTCGGCGATGCGAGTCTTCACCGCCTCGTCCTGCAGCGCCGCCCGCAGCGCCACGTTGAGCTTGGCCGTGACCTCGGGCGGCGTGCCTTTGGGCGCATAGACGCCGTGCCAGACCTTCACGTCGAAGCCCTTGAGGCCCTGCTCGTCGAGCGTCGGGATGTTGGGCATCGAAGCCAGCCGCTGCGGCGTGGTCACGCCGAACACCTTGACCCGCTGGCCGTCCTTGATCACCGGCGCGGTCTGCGTCGTCTGGTCGCACAGCAGGTCGACCTGACCGCCCATCAGGTCGTTGAGCGCCGGGCCCGCGCCCTTGTAGGGCACGGTCGTGAGCTCGACCCCGATCTGGCTCGCGAACAGCAGGCCGCAGAGCTGCGACACGGCGCCGATGCCGGCATTGGCCAGCGAGACCTTGTCCTTGTGCGTCTTCACATAGGCCAGCAGCTCGGGGAAGTTGTTGGCCGGGAAGTCCTTGCGCGACAGCAGCGTCATCGGCACGTCGAGCACCTGGCCGATGTACTCGAAGTCCTTCAGCGGATCGAAGCTGAGCTTCTTGTAGAGCGCCGGCGCGGTCGCCATGCCCATGTGATGGATCAGGATGGTGTTGCCGTTGGGCGCGGCGCGCGCCACCCGCGCCGGTGCGATGGTGCCGCCCGCCCCCACCGTGTTCTCGACAATCACCGTCTGGCCCAGCGACTTGCCCATGGGGATGGCCAGCATGCGCGCCACCACGTCGGTCGGGCCGCCGGCCGAGTACGGCACGACCAGGGTGATGGGTTTGTCGGGCCAGGCCGACTGCGCCAGCGCGTGAATCGGCAGCAGTGTCGCGGCCAGTGCGATGCCGCCCAGCCATGTTCGGGTCTTCGATGCCATGTCGTCTCCTAGGGTGTTGTGAACTGAAACCGGTGGCCGCTCAGGCCGGATGAGCCTCCTGCGCCAGCAGGCGCTCGGCCAGCCGGACCACGGGCGCGTCGACCATGCGGCCGTCGACCTTGACCACGCTGCCGCCCGCCGCGCCTACCGCCTCGCAAACGCGGCGCGCCCAGGCCCGCTCATCGGCGCTGGGCGTGAAGGCGGCCTGCACGACCGCGACCTGTTCGGGATGCACGCACAGCTTGGCGCCGAAGCCGCCCCGGCGCGCACGCGCCGCCTCGGCCGCGAGCCGCGCCGTGTCGCGCCAGTCGGCGGTGATGCCGTCCACCGGCGGCGCCAGGCCCGCGCGGCGCGAGGCCAGCAGCAGCGCGAGCCGCACCGGCACCAGCTCGGCCTCGTCGGGCCCGCAGGCCAGGCCCGCGTCGAGCTGGAAATCCAGATGGCCGAACACCAGGCGCAGCACCTGCGGCGCGGCGGCCAACGCAGCGAGCGCATCGAGACCGGCCACCGATTCGATCAAGGGCAGCAGTGCCACGTCAGGGCCCACGGCGCGAGCCAAGGCCGCGAGATCGCCGGCACGCTCGGCCTTGGGCAGCAGCACGCCGGCCAGCCGCCGCTGCGCCGCGAGGCGGCCGGCCAGCGCCACGTCCTCCGCATGCCAGGGCGTGTCGCTGGCGTTGATGCGCACCAGCAGCCGGCCGTGCGCAGCGCTCGGCAGGGCCGCGAAGCTGTGATCGAGCTGCGTGCGCGCCGCGGCCTTGCGCTCGGGCGCCACCGCGTCCTCGAGGTCGACGACGACCGCGCCCGCGCCGCTCGCCAGCGCGCGCGCATGGCGCTCGGGCCGGTCGCCCGGCACGAACAGGAAGGTGCGGGCCAGGGCCAGCGTCGTCATGCGGCGGCCCCGAGCAGCGGGCCGACCACCGGCGCCTCGGCCACGCGCCACAGCGCTGCGATGGCGCTGCGCATCCCGGCCTCGCTCGCGCCGCCGCTGAAGGCCGCGAGCCGCAGCGCCTTGGCCGTGATCTCGTCGCGGCTCAGCGTGTTGCCCGGGTCGCCCTTGGGCTCGTCGACCCGGCCTTCCAGCACACGGCCGTCCCGGGTGCGCACGGTGACCTTGCCGATCCAGCGCCGCGGGTACGCGGCGTCGACCTCGGCGTCGAGCGCCATGTGCACGCGCTCGCGCAGGGCCACCGTGGCGTCGTCGCGGAAGTGCGCGTCGAACTCGGCCAGCCCGGCCTGGCCGAAGCGCGCGACCAGCGCCAGCACCGTGCCCATCGAGAACTTCGACTGGTGCACCGTGGCCGGATCGACCACCGGCCCGAGCACGTCGAGCGCGCCCTGGTGCACGTGGGTCAGCACGCGCTCGATGTCGTCCGCGCGCAGGCCGTGCGCCTGCATCACCGCCAGCAGCGCATCGGCGGCCGGGTGCGTGTGGCGGCAGGAGGCGTGGTACTTGAACGAGGTCTCGGCCAGCGCCCAGCGCGTGCCCAGGCCGTCGACCAGCTTCGCCGGATCGGCGTCGCTCGACATGCCGGCCGCCAGGCCCTGTGGGCCCTCGAGGATCTGTTGCGCGCCGGTGAAGCCGTCGCGCGCCAGGCTTGCGGCCATCAGGCCCGCGGCCGCGGCGTGCGCGGTGTGCAGCTGCTTCGAGTCGGCGGCGGTGCGCAGGAATTCCCACAGCCCCGCGGCCTGCGTGCCGGCCGAGCCGAAGGCATGCTGCATGCGCGCGGCGTCGAGCCCCAGCAGATGGCCGGCCGTGGCCGCCGCGGCCAGCGTGCCCGCGGTGCCCGTGGTGTGGAACACCTTGTAGTGCGAGCGGCCGAGGAACTCGCCGACCCGGATGCCGACCTCGTAGCCCGCCACCGCGGCGGTCAGCAGCTGCCGGCCGCTCGCGCCCAGCGCCTGAGCCCAGGCCAGCGCGATCGGGAACACCACCGTGGCCGGATGGAACACCGAGCCGTTGTGCACGTCGTCCTGCTCGGCCACGTGCGAGGCGGCGGCGTTCACCATCGCCGCGAAGTAAGGGCTGCTGCGGCCGCCGCCCACCAGCAGTTCGCTCTCGCCCTCGGCCGGGCCCATGGCGCGCGCGAAGGCCGCGATGGTCTCGACCGGGCGCGTGCCGTGGCCGGCGATGGCCGAGCCGAACCAGTCGACCAGCAGGTCTTCGGCGCGGCGCAGCACCGGCGCGGGGATGTGTTCGAAGCGCAGTTCGGCCGCGAAGCGGGCCAGCGTGGCGGTGCCCATCAGATGGCCTCCGCCGCGCGCAACGCCGCGATGGTCGCGGCATCGCGGCCCAGCGATTGCAGGATCGCCTCGGTGTGCTCGCCCACCGCCGGCACCGGGTCCATGCGGTAGTCGAAGGCGCTCTGCCGGCCCGGCGGCAGCAGCGCGGGGATCGGGCCCGCGGGCGAGCCGACCTCGCGCCAGCGCGCGCGCGCTTCCAGTTGCGGATGCGCCCACAGCCCGGCCATGTCGTTCATGCGCGCGTTGGCGATCTGCGCCGCATCGAGCCGCTCGAGCACCTGCGCGGTGCTCAGCGTGGAGAAGGTCTCGAGGATGACGGCCTGCAGCGCCTCGCGGTTCGCGTTGCGCCGGGCGTTGGCGTCGAAGCGCGCATCGCCGGCGAGCGCGGGCTGCAGCAGCACCTTCTCGCAGAACAGCTGCCACTCGCGTTCGTTCTGCAGGCCCAGCATCACGGTGCCGCCATCGCCGGCCGCGAAGGGGCCGTAGGGGTAGATGGTGGCGTGCGCGGCCGCATTGCGCGGCGGCGGCGTGGCGCCCTGGTAGGCGTAGTACATCGGGTAGCCCATCCACTCGGCCAGCGACTCGAGCATCGAGACGTCGATGTGCGAGCCCCTGCCGGTCTTGCCGCGCTGCATCAGCGCCGCCAGCACGCCGGTGTAGGCGTACATGCCCGCGGCGATGTCGGCGATCGAATTGCCCGACTTGCAGGGGGTGTCGGGCGTGCCGGTGACCGAGAGGAAGCCGGCCTCGCTCTGGATCAGCAGGTCGTAGGCCTTCTTGTCGCGGTAGGGCCCGTCCTCGCCGTAGCCCGAGATGTCGCAGACGACCAGTGCCGGGTGCACCGCCTGCAGCGTCTCGTAGCCCAGGCCCATGCGCGCCGCGGCACCGGGCGCGAGGTTCTGCACCAGCACGTCGGCGCCGGCGATCAGCTCCCGCAGCACGGCCAGCGCGGCCGGCTGCTTGAGGTCGAGCGTGAGGCTTTCCTTCGAGCGGTTGACCCAGACGAAGTGCGAGGCCTGGCCGTCGACGCGCTGGTCGTAGTCGCGCGCGAAGTCGCCCGTGCCGGGCCGCTCGACCTTGATCACGCGCGCGCCCAGGTCGGCCAGCTGACGGGTGCAGAACGGGGCCGCGATGGCGTGCTCGAGCGAGATGACGGTGATGCCGTCCAGGGGTCGGGTCATGGCGGCCTCCATCAGAACGAACGTGGCAACCCGAGCAGGTGCTCGGCCACGTAGGAATGGATCAGGTTGGTCGAGATCGGCGCCACCTGGTAGAGCCGCGTCTCGCGGAACTTGCGTTCCACGTCGTATTCGCAGGCGAAGCCGAAGCCGCCGTGCGTCTGCAGGCAGGTGTTGGCCGCCTCCCAGCTGGCCTTGGCCGCCAGGTACTTGGCCATGTTGGCCTCGGCGCCGCAGGGCCGGCCCGCGTCGAACAGCGCGCAGGCCTTGAAGCGCATCAGGTTGGCGGCCTCGGTCTCGATGTAGTCGGCCGCGATCGGGAACTGGATGCCCTGGTTCTGGCCGATCGCGCGGCCGAAGACCTGGCGCTCGCTCGCATAGCGGCGCGCCTTGTCGATGAACCAGTAGGCGTCGCCGATGCACTCGGCCGCGATCAGCGTGCGCTCGGCGTTGAGCCCGTCGAGGATGTAGCGGAAGCCCTGGCCCTCTTCGCCGATCAGGTTCTCCACCGGGATCTCGAGGTTGTCGAAGAACACCTCGTTGGTCTCGTGGTTGACCATGTTCAGGATGGGCCGCACCGTCATGCCGTGGCCGATCGCGCTCTTCAGGTCGACGATGAAGATCGACATGCCTTCGGACTTCCTTTTCACCTCGGCCAGCGGCGTGGTGCGGGCCAGCAGGATCATCAGGTCGGAGTGCTGGATGCGCGAGATCCAGACCTTCTGGCCGTTGACGACATAGCGGTCGCCCTTCTTCACCGCCGTGGTCTTGAGCTGCGTGGTGTCGGTGCCGGTGCTGGGCTCGGTCACGGCCATCGACTGCAGCCGCAGCGCGCCGCTCGCGATCCGCGGCAGGTACTGGCGCTTCTGCGCCTCGCTGCCATGGCGCAGCAGCGTGCCCATGTTGTACATCTGGCCGTGGCAGGAGCCCGCGTTGCCGCCGGAGAAGTTGATCTCCTCCATGATCACCGAGGCCTCGGTCAGGCCCAGGCCCGAGCCGCCGTACGCGGTGGGGATCAGCGCGGCCAGCCAGCCGGCCTCGGTCAGCGCGTTGACGAAGGCCTCGGGATAGCCGCGCTGATGGTCGACCTGCTGCCAGTAGGCGGCGTCGAAGCCACCGCACAGCGCGCGCAGGGCCTCGCGCATGTCCTGGTGGCTGTCGGGAGTGGGGATGTCTGTCTTCATGGTGTCTCGTCGTCGGTTCAGGCCAGGGTGGCGGTCGCGCTCATCGTGAGCCAGCCGTCGGCGTCCTCGCCCCAGAGGAGGAAGGTCTTGCCGTCGGCTTCGGGGCGACCGTGCAGCCGGAACGGCGCGGTGTCGAAGGTGGGCCGCACGGCGCGGAATTCGAAGTGCGAGAGGACCGCATCCGGCCGCTCGCGGCGCAGCAGGTCGACCAGCAGGGTGGCGATCAGCGGGCCATGCACGATCAGGCCGGGATAGCCCTCGACCTCGGTCACGTAGCGGCGGTCGTAGTGGATGCGGTGGCCGTTGAAGGTCAGCGCCGAGTAGCGGAACAAGAGCACGTCGTCGGGCACGACGGTGCGGCTGAAGGCGGCGTCCGCCGGGGCCGGCGTGGGCGCGGGCGCGGCTTCGTCGGCGGCGGCCGCGCGGTAGACGATGTCGTGCTCTTCGGTGAGCGCCAGGCCCTGCGCGTTGTGGACTTCGTGCCGCACGCACACGAAGACCAGCGCGCCGCTGCGACCCGCCTTGTGCGTGACCGAGGCGATGGTCGACACGCGCCGCACCGCGTCGCCCACGCGCAGCGGATTGGCCGCCTCCCAGGCCAGCCGGCCGCCGGCCCACATGCGGCGCGGCAGCGGCACCGGCGGCAGGAAGCCGCCGCGCCGCGCATGGCCGTCAGGGCCGATCTCGGACTGGCGGTGGTGCGGCAGGAAGCAGAGCCAATGCCAGAGTTCGGGCAGGCGGGTGCCGGCGTCGGGCGCGGCATCGTCGCGGTCGAGCGTGGCCGACAGCGCGCGCAGCGGCGCGGCGGTGATCTCGTCGTGCAGCGTCTCGCTGCGGCCCTGCCAAGCCTGCAGTGCGGCGAGCACGTCGGCGTCGAGGGAGGATGGAGTGGAGGTGTGGCTGTTCATGCGAGCCGCCATGGTCGCGCCCGCGCCGCCTCCGCACAATCTGCGAGTTTGGAACCAAGCCTTCGGAATCCGCGAAGCCTTGCTAGCATCGGCCCATGCAATTCGACCTGACCGACCTGCGCCTGTTCGTCGCCACCGCCGAGCTGGGCAACCTCACGCGCGCGGCCGAGCGCCAGCACCTCTCGCTGGCCGCGGCCAGCGCGCGCATCAAGGCGCTCGAGGCCCAGGCCGGGCTGCAGCTGCTGACGCGCGAAGCACGCGGCGTGCGCCTGCTGCCGCAGGGCGAGGCCTTCCTGCACCATGCCCGGCTGGTGCTGCACCAGACGGACCGGCTGCGCGACGAACTGCTGGCCTACGGCGGCGGGCTGCGCGGCCACCTGCGGGTGTTCGCCAACACCACGGCCGTGACCGACTTCCTGCCCGAACTGCTGCCGGCCTTCCTGGCGGCGCATCCGCGCATCAACGTCGACCTTCAGGAGAAACCGAACGCTCAGATCCCGCGCGGCGTGCTCGAGGGCCGGGCGGACATCGGCATCGTCGCGGGCAACGTCGACACGCTGGGCCTGGAGGCGATCCACTTCAGCACCGACCGGCTGGTGCTCGTCACCTCAGGCCAGCACCGCTTCGCCAGGCGCAAGCGCATCGCCTTCGCCGAAACGCTGGACGAGGACGCGGTGGGCATGGCGCAGGGCAGCACGCTGCAGGCCTTCCTGACCCAGATCACCGAGCACCTGGGCCGGCGCCAGAAGCTGCGCATCCAGCTGGGCAGCTTCGACGCCATGTGCCGCATGATCGGCAGCGGCGTGGGCATCGGCGTGGTGCCCGAATCGGCCGCGCGCCGCAACCAGCAGGCCATGCAGCTCGCGCTGATCGAACTCAGCGATGCCTGGTGCGTGCGCGAGCGCTACCTGCTGGTGCGCGAGCGCGCCAGCCTGCCGACCTATGCCAAGGCGCTGGTCGAGGCGCTGTGCGCGCACTACGCACAGGCGCCAGAGGCAGAGCGCCCTGAGCTCAGAGCTTCGCGACCTTGACGAACACCGGGTTCGAGTAGAACCACAGGTCGCTGTAGTTGCGCGCGTTGATCGCGTTGAAGCGCACCGCATGGTCGGCGCTCGGCTGGTCGATCTTCTCGTCGGGCAGCGGATCGCCCGCGAGCGTCTCGCCCGGCACGTTGACGCCCAGGTTGGTGCCGCGCAGCCGGAAGTACTGGTTGCCGCTGGCGATCACGGTGAAGCTCACGCTGTTGTAGCCCTCGGCATCGCGTGCCCACTCGTTGGCGGTGAAGCGCTTGATCACGCGGGTCGACGGATTGGTGTCGCGCGCATAGCCCGGCGTGCCCGGCTGCTCGCGCGCGCCCACGTCGCCCACGATCAGGTCGACGTGGTCGACCACCGGCTTGACGTTGGCATAGACGCCGCTGCCCAGCTGGAACTCGTAGTTGTTGCGCTGCGGGCTCTTGAAGCGGATGGTGATCTTCAGCTCCTCGCCGGCCTTGGCCACGAGCTCCGAACCCATCTCGCCATTGCCGGCCGTGCCGGTCACGCGGAAGTCCAGCGCATCGATCAGGCCGCCATTGGCACCGAAGCTGCGGCCCGAGCGCAGCGCATTCAGCAGCGAAGGCGCGTCCTGGATGTCGCCCCAGAGATGGGTCTTGGCGTACTCGCCCGGCGAGTAGCCGCTGCTGTACTGCCCCTTCGAGGTCACGAAGTGGTAGTCGGAATCGGCCACGTTCCAGATCCGGCGCCCCTCGGACAGCAGCGCATCCCAGGTGCCGCCGACCTTGGCGACCAGGTAGTCGACGCCGCCGTACACGCGCGAGGGCAGGTTGGCGGGGATGTAGGCGCTCTCGTAGCCGCCGCGGTTGGGCTCCATCTGGTTGCCGACCATGCCCTCGATCGAGAAGAAGATGTTCGGCGCCAGGTCGTTCATCTCGCGCAGTTGCGCCGCCGTGTACTTGCCCGGATTGCGCGACGGATGGTTGAGCTGCAGGTAGCTGGTGTCGGGGTGGTTCTTCTTGAGCCAGGCGATGGCCTGCAGCGCGTCCTGGTGCGTCGAATAGGCGCGCGTGTCCTTGGCGTCCCAGGCCGCCACGTCGGCTGGCGCGAACATCGCGGCCGGGCGGTTGGTGAACAGGTACTCGAACTGGTTCACCGCCTTGAGCGCCTCGGCCGACATCGAACCGCCGGTGAGGATGCCGATGTTGGCGTGATCGTGCGTGGGCATGTCCCATTCGAAGGACGACAGGATCGTCTTGTCGCGGTACTTGCCGCCGGCCTGCAGGGCCTGGATGCGCGGCACCTCGTACTTCGCCATGCCAAGCGAGAACGGAATCGCATCGATCTTGTGGCCGTCGTTGTCGTAAATGGAAGTACGCAGGTGGTTCGAGATCGCGACCCAGTCGAGGCCGAAGGTGTCGAAGGTCTTGGCCAGCACCTGGTCGAGCGTGGAGATCTGCTGCGTGTCGTCCGACTGGAAGGTGTGGACATGCAGATCGCCGGCGGTCCAGCGGCCGGTCGGCACGGTCGGCTTCGCGGGCTGCGGGTCGGGCGTGGTCGGCGTCGTGGGCACCGGCGGCACGACCGCGACCGGCGTGCCGCTGTCGGAGCTGCCGCCGCAAGCGCTCAGCAGCGCGGTGCCGAGCAGCAGGCTGTAGAGCAGCGGTGTGGAACGAAGCGGGACCGCCGCAAAGCGACGCGACAAGGAGTAAGAAGAAGACATGGTGATGTGCAATGCGGCGCATCAGCGCACCGGCCTGCGAGCGCAGTGCGCGATGTCGACGACACGCACCCAACGGACCAGGAGCGGAACGGGAGGCAGTCTGCGCAAACTGCATGACATGGCGATGAAGAACGGGCATTTTTCCGGCACCGGATGCCCGCGCCGGCCCGTTATGCTTGGCCCGATGCTGACCCTCACGGCCCTCGTCTGTCCGCAATGCGCCGCGCCGCTGCCCCGCGCGGCACGCTGGCGCACCGTGCAATGCCCGTACTGCGGCGCCACTGTCATGCGCGGCGAGGAGATCGTGCAACGCGCCGACTTCCATGCCGCCTGGCTGCGCGCGCAATCGCACGCGGCCGACGGGCAGGTCTTCCAATGGCGGGACGCGCGCTACCGCGTGCTGATGCCGCTGGGCCACGGCCGGCACCACGAGCTGCTGCTGGCCCAGCGCCTGGGCGCCGCGCCCGAGCGCGTCACAGTGAAGCTCGCGCATGTCGCCGGCCACGCCGACGGGCTGCGCCAGGAGTACCAGGTGATGCGCGCGTTGCAGGCGCTGCAAGGCCCGGGCGCGGCCTACTTCACGCAGCGCCTGCCGCAACCCATCGGCGTGGGCCCGGCCACCACGGCGGCCGGCGGCTCGCACGATGCGCTGCTGCTGCGCCACCCGCCCGGCCACTGGGGCAGCCTGGCGGCCGTGGCGCAGGCCCAGCCCGAGGGCATCGATGCGCGCCATGCCGTCTGGCTGTGGCGCCGCATGCTCGAGGTGCTGGGCTTCGTGCATGCCCACGGCTGGACCCATCGCGACCTGACACCGGCGCATGCGCTCGTGCATCCGCACGACCACGGCGTGCTGCTGGTCGGCTGGCGCGAAGCGCGGCAGGCCGAGGGCCGCGCGCTGGCCGATGCGGTGGCGCACGACCTGCGGCAGTCGGCCTGGACGATCCGCGCGGTGCTGCATGGCAGCCGCGACGGCGGCACGCCCGGCCTGGGCGCGCACACGCCCGCGCCGCTCGCCGAGCTGCTGCGCCGTTGCAGCGAAGACGGCACGGCCCTGGACGCGGCCGCCCTCCAGCTCGCACTGACCGAGGCCGCGCTGGCCGCCTTCGGCGCCCCCCGATTCATCCCCTTCAACCCCGCGCCGCACGGCGCGTGAAACCCAGGAGTCAACGAGATGGGCTATGGCAACTACTCGCACGCGGCCCATGCCGCGCTGCTCGCCGACCGTGCCGCGCAACCCGGCCAGGAGGTCTTCACCCAGCGCGGCGTGCACCCGCTGATGAACCCGCGCGGCCTCAAGGTGCGCGAGTCGCGCGACAACGCCGACCATCCGAATTCGCTGCCGGTGGTGTTCGCGCTCGACGTCACGGGCTCGATGGGCGACATCCCGCAGCTGCTGGCGCGCCAGGAGCTGCCGACCTTCATGAAGCTGCTGACCGACTGCGGCGTCGCCGACCCGCAGCTGATGTTCATGGCCATCGGCGATGCGGTGTCCGACTCGGCGCCGCTGCAGGTCGGCCAATTCGAATCGACCGCCGAACTGATGGACCAGTGGCTCACCTCGAGCTACCTCGAAGGCGGCGGTGGCGGCAGCGGCGAGGAGAGCTACGAGCTGGCCTTCTACGTGCTGGCCCAGCACACCGACAGCGACGCCTGGGCCCAGCGCAAGAAGCGCGGCTATCTGTTCATGACCGGCGACGAGCTGCCCTACAACGCCGTCTCGCGCCACCAGATCGAGGCGCTGATCGGCGACAAGCTCGACGAGGACATCCCGATCGAGGAAGTGATCGCAGCCGCGGCCGAGACCTACCACCTGTTCTTCCTGATCCCCGACGCGCAGCGCCGCCGCCGTTGCGAAGGCCGCTGGCGCGAGCTGCTGGGCGACCATGTGATCTGCATGGACGCGCCCGAAGACGCCTGCGCCGTGGCCGCCGGCATCGTGGCGCTGACCGAGCACGCCGTGCCGGGCCTCCAGGGGCTCACGCAGGTGATGGCCGCGCACGGCACGCCCAAGGAGCGCATCGCCACGGTTGCGCATGCGCTCGAGGCCTACGCCGAGCTGCTGGACCCGAACGCGCCGAAACGCGCCCGGCCGACCGCGGCCTCGGCAGCTGCCGGCCCGCGTTCATGGTGGAAGAAGCTGCTCGGATGAAGACAACGCTGCGGTGACGCGCTACGTCTCGCTGCTGGGCCTGGGCTTCGGCGACTGCGGCAAGGGCCTGTTCACCGACCACCTCTGCCGCACCGAGGCCGCCCACACGGTGGTGCGCTTCAACGGCGGCGCGCAGGCCGGCCACAACGTGGTGCTGGCCGACGGCCGGCACCACACCTTCTCGCAGTTCGGCGCCGGCAGCTTCGTGCCCGGCACGGCCACGTTGCTCGCAAGCCCGGTGATCGTGCATCCGACCGGGCTGCTGATGGAGCACGCGGCGCTGGAAGAAGCCGGCGTGCACGATGCCTTCGAACGGCTGCAGATCGACGCGCGCTGCCGCGTCACCACGCCCTTCCACCAGGCGGCCGGGCGGCTGCGCGAATGGTCACGGCGCGCGCAGGCCCATGGCAGCTGCGGCGTGGGCGTCGGCGAGACGGTGCGCCAGACGCTGGCGCAGCCTGGCACCGTGCTGCGCTACGGCGACCTACTGCATCCAGCACGCGCGCTCGAGACGCTCGAAGCCATCCGCCACGCGCTGCACGACGAATTCGCATCGCGCGCGCCGCCGCACGCCGCATGGGCGCAGGAGTTCGCGCTGCTCGCCAGCCCGCAGGTGGCCCGGCGCTGGCTGGCCGCGGTGCAGCCCTGCCTCGAACGCGCGCCGCCCGCCTCGGTCGATGCGGTGGCCGCGCGGCTCGCGCGGCCGGGCTGCGTGCTGTTCGAGGGCGCGCAGGGCGTGCTGCTCGACGAGGCGCGCGGCTTCCATCCCCACACCACCTGGAGCACGGTCTCGACGCAGGCGGTGGAGGCCGTGCTGGGCGATGCCGGCATCGCCGCGCGCGTCGAGCACCTGGGCGTGCTGCGCAGCCACCTCACGCGCCATGGCGCCGGCCCGCTGCCCACGGCCGATGCCGCGCTCGACCGCCTGCCCGAGCCGCACAACGCCGACACCGGCTGGCAGGGCCGCTTCCGCCGCGGTCATCCCGATGCGCTGCTGTGGGCCTATGCGCTGCAGGCCGTCGGCCGGCTCGACGGCCTGGTCGCGAGCCACCTCGATGCCATCGATGCGGCACATCCGCTGCGGTGGTGCGAGGCCTACCGGATCGACGGCGAAGCCGCGCCGGTGAGCGCCCTGCCCTGCCCGCCCGTGCCCGACCTCGACACGCAGGCCGCGCTGACCCGGCGGCTGCTGCGCGCCGAACCCGTGTACGACACGACGCCCGTCTCGACGCCAGCACAATGGATCGAACGCATGCAGGCGCTGGCCGGGCTGCCGGTGCGGCTGACGTCCTTCGGCCCGACCTCCGCGCACGTCCGGGCCTGAGCCCGCCGATCCGCGCATATCGATCCTCGGAAAACTTCCTTGGCCCTCGGCGCGGCCCTGGGTACGGTCGCGGTCTCACGACAGACAAGCGATCTTTCCCATGGGCGCACGCGATTTCCTCCAGCATTCGGCACTTTCCGCCACCGACGGCCAGCGCCGCCACGAGGCCGACGTGCTCGTCATCGGCGGCGGCCCGGCCGGCACCTGGGCGGCGGTCAGCGCCGCGGCGCAGGGCGCGCGCGTGGTGCTGGCCGACAAGGGCTTCTGCGGCACCTCGGGCGCCACCGCGCCCTCGGGCACCGGCCTGTGGCACGTCTCGCCCGAAGGCACGGCGCGGGCCGACGCCAAGGCCGCGCGCTTCGCCATGGGCGGCCACCTGGCCGAGCACGCCTGGATGGACCGCGTGCTGGCCCAGACCTGGGACAACGTCGAGCGGCTCAAGGAATGGGGCTACCCTTTCCCCGCCGACGAGGAAGGCCGGCTGCGCTGCAACTCGCTGCAAGGCCCCGAGTACATGCGGCTGATGCGCAAGCGGGTCAAGGAATCGGGCGCGCGCATCCTCGACCACAGCCCGGCGCTGGAGCTGCTGGTCGACGAGCACGGCACGGTCTGCGGCGCCACCGGCGTCAACCGCCAGAGCGGCGAGACCTGGGTGGTGCGCGCCGGCGCGGTGGTGATCGCCACCGGCGGCTGCGCCTTCCTCAGCAAGGCCCTGGGCTGCAACGTGCTGACCGGCGACGGCCAGCTGATGGCGGCCGAGGTCGGCGCCTCGCTCTCGGGCATGGAGTTCTCCAACGCCTACGGCCTGGGCCCGGCCTTCTCGTCGGTCACCAAGTCGCTGTTCTACAACTGGGCCACCTTCTACGACCGCGACGGTCAACCCGTCGAAGGCGCCGGCTCCTCGCGCGGGCGCAGCATCATCGCGCAGACCCTGCAGGCGCAGCCGGTGTTCGCCTGCATCGACCGCGCCGACGCGCAGGTCCGCGCCTGGATGCGCACCGCGCAGCCC
The DNA here is from genome assembly GCF_014170375.1 of Variovorax sp. UMC13. GTDB lineage: Bacteria > Pseudomonadota > Gammaproteobacteria > Burkholderiales > Burkholderiaceae_C > Variovorax. The sequence goes on from NZ_LZZW01000024.1 coordinate 207,421, forward strand.
AACTTCTTCGTCTCCTTCGACCGCCAGGGCATCGACCCCTTCACCCAGCATTTCCCCGTGACGCTGCGGCTCGAAGGCACGGTGCGCGGCACCGGCGGGCTCAACCTGGTCGACGACAGCTGCGCCACCTCGGTGCCCGGCCTCTACGCCGCGGGCGATGCGGCCACGCGCGAGCTGATCTGCGGCGGCTTCACCGGCGGCGGCAGCCACAACGCGGCCTGGGCGCTGTCCTCGGGCTTCTGGGCCGGGGCCGGCGCGGCCGCCTTCGGCCAGGACGCACGCAGCGCGGGCGCCCACCGGCCGGCCCTGCGCGCGGGCGGCGTGGCCCTGAACACGCGCGGCGCCACGCCCTTCGACAGCCAGACCGTGGTGCGCGCCGTGCAGGACGAAGTCTTTCCCTACGAGCGCAACTGGTTCCGCCAGGGCGAGGTGCTCGACGCGTCGCTGGCGCGCCTCGATGCGCTGTGGGCGCAGCTGCGCGGCAGCGCCCCGGCGCCCACCGCCGCCGAGGCGGTGCGCGCACGCGAAGCCGCGGCCATGCTGGCCACCGCGCGCTGGATGTACCGAAGCGCGCTGCAGCGCACCGAGACCCGCGGCATGCACCGGCGGCGCGAGCACGGCGCGCTCGACCCGTCGCAGCAGCACCGGCTGCTCAGCGGCGGCCTCGACGAGGTCTGGGTCCAGCGGCAGGCGGTGCTGAACGAAGCCGCGGCGGAGGTGACGGCATGATCGAACTCATCAGCGCCGAGCGCTGCACCGCCTGCAACATCTGCGTCAACGCCTGCCCGACCAACGTGTTCGAGGCCGTGGCCGGCGGCCCGCCGCGCATCGCGCGGCAGGACGACTGCCAGACCTGCTTCATGTGCGAGCTCTACTGCCCCGAGGACGCGCTCTACGTCGCGCCCATCGCCGACCGCCGCGCCACCGCCGAGGAGCGCGAGCCCGCCACCGCCGCGCTGATGGGCAGCTACCGCAGCGCGGTCGGCTGGGGCCGCGGACGCACCTCGACCGCGTCGGCCGACGCGAGCTACGAACTCCTGGGCCGCGCCCACTGATCCTGATCCATCCGCCATGTCCCACCTGCGCTCCCCCACCCGCCGCCGCCTGCTCCAGGGCGCGCTCGGCGCCGCCGCGGCCAGCACCCTGCCCGGCTTCGCGATCGCCCAGGCCCAGGCCACGAACGGCGTGCTGCGCCTGGGCTACATCGGCCCCAGCAAGAAGCCCGCGGCCGCCACCGGCTGGGCGCTGCGCGAAGGCGGCCTGCAGAAGGAACTGGCGCCGCTGGGCATCCGCGAGATCGTCACGCGCAACTTCCCCAACGGGCCCGACCTCAACGAGGCCTTCCTCTCGGGCGCGCTCGACGTGGGCATCTACGGCGACACGCCGGCCGTGGTCGCGCGCGCCCGCGGCTTCGACGCCAGGCTGATCGGCTTCGACACCGTGGGCATGAACGTCTGGCTGCTCACGCCGCGCGGCGGCGTACGCAGCGTGAAGGAACTCGAAGGCCAGACCATCGGCATGGCGCGCGGCTCCTACATGCACCGCTACGTGCTGGGCCTGCTCAAGGAGCACGGCCTGCAGAAGTCGGTCAAGGTGATCCACATGTTCCCGCGCGACGGCGAGGCCGCGCTCGACCGCGGCTCGATCGCGGCCTTCGCGGCGCAGACCGACGTCGGCCCGCTGCTGGCCTCGCGCGGCTACCCGGTGATCGACCAGGCCGACCAGCATCCGACGCTGCGCGGCACGCAGGTGATCGTCGCCTCGCAGAAGACACTGGCCGCCGCGCCCGGCCTGCCCGCGGCCTGGACCCGGGCGCGCCGCACCGCGCTGCAGGACATCCACCGTCGCAGCGATGCCTACTTCGACTTCCATGCCGAGGTCAGCGGCTTCCCGCTCGAGGTGGTGAAGATCTCGCATCCGCTGTCGCAGTTTCCCGAAGTGGCCTACCCGGCCGAGGGCGTGGCGCTGCTGGGCGAGGTCAAGCGCTTCCTCTTGAGCGAGAAGCTGATCGACAAGGACTTCTCGCTCGACGACTGGCGCGTCAGCGACGCCTGATCACGGCGCGGCCCGGGCCCGCCACGCGCGTGCGGCATCATGGTGGCCCTTGCCACCTTGGCGCACACGAGGACCACACCGATGATCATCGGCATCGACCTGGGCACCACGCACAGCCTGGCCGCCGTCTGGAAGGACGGCCGCCCCCACCTGGTGGTGAACGCGCTGGGCGCCTACCTCACGCCTTCCTGCGTGAGCATCGACGAAGACGGCAGCGTGCTGGTCGGCCAGGCCGCGCGCGACCGGCTGCAGACGCATCCCGAACGCACCGCCGCGCTGTTCAAGCGCTACATGGGCAGCGACAAGAGCTTCCAGCTCGGCGCGCGCGGCTTCCGCGCCGAGGAACTCTCGTCGCTGGTGCTACGCTCGCTCAAGGCCGACGCCGAAGCCATGCTGGGCGAGCCCGTGACCGAGGCCGTGATCACCGTGCCGGCCTACTTCTCCGACAGCCAGCGCAAGGCCACGCGCATCGCGGGCCAGCTCGCCGGACTGCAGGTGGAGCGGCTGGTGAACGAACCCACGGCCGCCGCGCTGGCCTACGGCCTGCACCAGGACGAGGACGCGACCCAGTTCCTGGTGTTCGACTTGGGTGGCGGCACCTTCGACGTCTCGATCCTCGAGATGTTCGAGGGCGTGATGGAGGTGCGTGCCACCGCCGGCGACAACTTCCTGGGCGGCGAGGACTTCGTCAACGAGATCGTGCAGCTCTTCTTCGCCGAGACCGGCCTGCCCGAGACCGCGCGTGCCGACGGCGGCTTCATGCAGCAACTCGTCGCACGCGCCGAAGTCGCCAAGCGCGCGCTGTCGGACCACGAGAGCGCCACCCTCGCGCTCCACTGGCAGGAGCGCGAGCACACGCTGGTGCTGACGCAGGAGCGCTTCCGCGCGATCAGCGAGCCGCTGCTGGCCCGGCTGCGCGCGCCGGTGGAGCGTGCGCTGCGCGACGCCAGCATCCGCGCCGGCGAGATCGACAACGTGGTCCTGGCCGGCGGCGCGACCCGCTCGCCCATCGTGCGCCAGATGGTCACGCGCATGTTCGGCCGCTTCCCCGCGATGGACATCAACCCCGACGAGGTGGTGGCGCTGGGCGCGGCCGTGATGGCCGGCCTGAAGGCGCGCGACGCGGCGCTCAAGGAAGTGGTGATGACCGACGTCTGTCCCTACACCCTGGGCGTCGAGACCGTGCACCGCATGCCCGGCGGCGGCGAGGTCGACGGCTACTTCTCGCCCATCATCGAACGCAACACCGTGGTGCCGGCCAGCCGCGTCAAGCGCTACATCCCGGTCAGCGAGGGCCAGCGCATCCTGAGCCTCGAGATCTTCCAGGGCGAGGCGCGGCTGGTGCGCGACAACATCAAGCTGGGCACGCTCGAGGTGCCGCTGCCCCGCGCACCGCGCGCCGAGGCCAACGTCGAGGTGCGCTTCACCTACGACGTGAACGGCCTGCTGGAGGTCGAGGCCACGGTGCTGGCCACGCAGGAGGTGCACCGGCTGGTGATCCAGGGCAACAGCGGCGTGCTGAGCGAGCTGGAGATCGCGGCACGGCTCGCGCAGCTGGCCGAGCTCAAGATCCACCCGCGCGACAAGGCCGAGAACCGGGCGCTGGTGGCACAGGCCGAGCGCGTGTTCCAGCAGCTGCGCGCCGATGCGCGTGAGCGGCTGGGCGACGAGATCTCACGCTTCGAGCTCACGCTGGAATCGCAGGACGAACGGCAGATCCGCCCGGCGCGCGAGCGGCTGCGCAAGGCCATCGGCTTCTTCGAACGCGACAGCCACTTCGACCCGGACTTCGTGTTTTGAGCGCCGTGACCGACGCCTTCGAGCGCCTCGGCATCGCGCCGACCCGCGACATCAAGACCATCAAGCGCGCCTATGCCGTGGCGCTCAAGGCCATCGACCAGGCCAGCGAGCGCGAGGCCTTCGAGCGGCTGCGCCAGGCCTACGAGCAGGCGCAGGCCTGGGCCGCGCGCGCGGACGAGGAAGACGAAGACGAAGACGAAGACGAAGACGAAGAAGAGGAAGAAGGCGACGAGGAGGACGGCGAGGATCGGGAAGACGAGGCGCCCGCCGACACCGACGAGCCGGCCGCGCCCGTGCCGTTCGCAGCGCCGCCCGCCCAGGCGCCTGCGGCGCCCGTGCCTCCACCGCAGCGCCCCGACGAGGCCCGCCAGGCCCTGCAGCACTGGTGCACGCAACTGCGCGACGCGACCCCCGGCGCCATCGCGGCCCTGCTCGAGAACGCCCTGACCGACCCGCGGCTGCTGCACCTCGACAGCCATGCGCAGCTCGAAGCCCGCATCGCCGACCTGCTGCACGACGACCCGGCCGGCCGTGCCGTGCTGTTCGACGCCGCGGCCCGGCGCTTCCACTGGACCGACCGCAACGCCCGGCCGATCGCCAGCACCCAGGCCGCGCAGTGGATCTCCCGCGTGATCAACCAGGGCCTGCAATGGCAGGCGCAGACGCCGGCGGCGATCGCGCTGCAGCAGCAGGCGCTGGCCACGGTCGCGCGCGTGCCCTCGCCGCAGGCGGAGCAGGTGCGCAGCTTCGCCGAGGTGCTCGAGCACCTGGCCAGCGATTTCCCCGACTGGTTCGCGCTGCACCTCGACGCGCAAGGCCACGCCCATCTGCCGGCATGGCAGGCGGTGCATGCGAAGCTTGCGCCGCGCTGGGCGCGCCAGGCCGAGCGCAAGGCCCGCTACTTCGGCACCCGGCGCAAGACGGCCAGCACCGTCCTCGGCGGCCTGTTCGTGCTGATGCTGGCCACGGCCGTGCTCTCGGGCGTGATGAACCGCCTGCTCGGCAGCCACGCGCCGCCCGCCGTGGCCGCGGCGCAGGGCCAGACCGGCATCGGCGCGCCGCCCGCCACGCCCGAAGCGGTGCTGGCCTACGAATTCACCGGCGCCGTGACCCGCGACAGCTGCGAGAGCGCCGAGGAATTCGTGCACGAGTCCAACTGGCTGCAGGTCGACGACAGCGACGCCGTGGCCCTGCTTGCCACGCGCGCCATCCGCTGCCAGGACAAGGGCCTGTGGTCACGCAAGGACGACACGCTGATGGCCTGCCTGCGCGCCGAACGCGCCGCGGCGCTGGGGGCCGGACGGGCCGAGGAAGCGCGGCGCTGTTTGAAGCTCGACGCGGCGGGGAAATAAGCGCACGTTCACGCAGTGCGGACTTGGCCGGCCTTGCCTGCAAGCCGCGGGCGGCCGGCGGTGCGGGTCGTCTTGCGCCACGCCGTCGCCTTCGGCGCTGACGGTGGATGCCGCCGGCATCGCCCCATCTTCAGTTCTTTGATGGTTTTTCATGCCTCAGCTGCGCTGACAGCGTGACGGGCCTCAAGCCCATGCTTGCCGCCAATGAGAAGCGGCTCACAAAAGCGTTTTCCTGATATTCATATCCGAAAAAATTCTATTGAAAGAAAATTTTCGCGGACACAAATAATTCGAAAGATTTATTTCTCTTGTTGATCCGATAGCGGATGTCGCGGGCTTTTCCATAGGCTCGGGATTTTCAGCGAGTGAATCATGATGGGCTTGGCACCAAGGAATAGATCAAGCAACGGAAGCGCAATGCGGTGGCTCAGCGACGCTGTCTGTCCGTGCGGAGCGGGAGGCGATTTCATTCCGGAAAGCATCGATTTCGCCCCACCCCCGATGGCACACCGCTCGCTCACCCTGCTCCTGGGATTGGCACTTGGCACGCTCATCACCTTCACCGCCCTGCCCGCGGCCGCGCAGGCCCCCGCCGCCGACTACCCCACGCAGGGGGTCACGCTCCTGGTGCCCTTCCCCACCGGCGGCATCACCGACAGCATCGCGCGCCTGGTCGCGCAGGAACTGGGCACGGCCTGGGGCAAGCCCGTGGTGGTCGACAACCGTGCGGGCGCCAGCGGCACCATCGGCGCCACGGCCGTGGCCCGCGCCCCCAAGGACGGCCACACGGCCCTCTTCACCATCACCACCCACGTGCAGATGCCGGCACTGCGGCGTAGCCTGCCCTACGACGCCGTGAAGGATTTCGCGGCGGTCTCGCAGATCGGCATGTCGACCTCGGCCCTGGTCGTAACACCCGACTTCCCCGCCACCACGCTGCAGGAATTCGTCACGGTGCTCAAGGCCGAACCCGGCAAGCACGCCTACGGCTCGACCGGCGTCGCGACCACCTCGCACATTTATGGCGAGCTGTTCAAGAAGGAAGCCGGCGTCGACATGCCGCATGCCCCCTACAAGGGTGCGGCACCGATGGTGACGGACCTGCTCGGCGGCCACATCCGCGTCGCGGTGCTCGACACCGGCACCGCGCTGCCCTACCTGCAAAGCGGCAAGCTGCGCGCGCTCGCAGCCCTCGGCACGCGCCGCTCCGATGCCCTGCCCCAGGTGCCCACCTTCCAGCAGGCCGGCTACGCAGGTTTCGAGCCCTACGCCTGGATCGGCCTGTTCCTGCCCGCCGGCACACCGCAGGCCCGCATCGACAAGATGTCGACCACGGTGGCCGCGATCATTGCCAGGCCCGAAGTGCAGAAGAAGATGCGGGAGATGAACATCGAGCCGGTGGGGAGCACGGCGGCGGAGTTCTCGGTGGTGCTGCGCGAGGATGCGCAGACCTGGAAGCAGGTGATCGAGAGGACAGGGATTCGGCTGGAGGATTGACACTCGGCCGGGCGCAGCCGAAGGTATGGCATTTCCCCAAGGCGGGACCTTGCGTTCCATGCGCCCCTGAAGCAACCGCTGTCGCGTTCGTCGCGTGTTTGGCCGGCACGCGCAGGGTTTAAACAGTTGTTCGCCGCCAGGTCCACCTGCGCCCCATCGCCTCCGCAAGCGCAATGGCCAGCCCGGTCATCAGCGCCGCCAGCTGCACCGTGTCGTCGCGGCGCCCCAGTGTCTCGGCGGCCAGCTCGCCGCCGGCCGCGCCGAGCGCACCCGACGCGCAAGCCGCACTGCTGCCGGTGCTCGCGGCTCCACCGCACAGCCAGCCGTCACATGGGCCAGCTTGCTGCCGAGGGCATCGGGCTTCAGATCGCCGATTCGCTGGCCAGTCGCGCCGCCATGGTGTTCAGGAAGGCGCTCGTCAAGCCCGTCGCCAGGTTGGCTTCCAGGCTGCTGCCTTCGAGGCGGTCTTGAGCAACTGCAGCCGCCCCGGCTTTCACGTTCTGCGCGCCCCAGTTTGTCAAAGACCTTGCCCAGGTCGCCGCCATTGTTCATGAACGAAACCGTGACTTGTCCGGCCAGCACGGCGATGCCACCTTGCAACGCGCCAAGGAGGATAGTGCCCGCCCCTTGCGACAGGCCGAGTTGCTTGCCTGCGCTCAGGCGCAGCGTCTCGCCCGCTTCGGGCTTCGCTGAACGACCGCTGAGGTCGCTCTCGGCCCCTGACGCGGAGATCGTGGTGCCGGTCTCGCTGCTCTCCAGCGTGTGGCCCTCGCTGTGCCGTCGCGGCGTTCAGGAATGCGGTCAAGCCCCGCATTTCTGCCAAGTCGGCAGCGTGCTCCCCGCAGCCGCCTGTGGATCGATGCGCCTGAAGTTCTCGGCTGTGCAGTTGGGCTCACAGCGCGGTGAGCCGAGCGTTCCCCATTCTCCCTGGCCACTCCCGCGTTTCACGCACGCCGTCAGCCCCCGATCGGCTGCACAGGCCCCTACGGGCGGCTACCAAGCCTTACCAGGAAGCGTGATCTCAACTGCAACGCCGATATCCACGTCTAACGAAAACCACTGCATACCGGATCCTAGGTTGACCAATTCCACGCTGCTGCGAGGAATCCAATCCATCGCATCTGGAGCTATTCCGTCCGGGTAGGTAGTGCCATGGGATAACCGAAGCCGAAAGGCGATAAAAGGCTCTATGCACCCTGGCAGCCCCTGCTTCCGTGCTTCCTTGTACTTCAGTTCCCAACTAGTACCGGGGTGGTCAATTCTCTCAACCTGCTAAATAACACTCCCCTAGGAATCTAGGCGAAAGACGTTTCTATTTCCATCCTGCACCTCTACCCTCTTCGAGTTATTTTTAAAGAAAAAACAAATAACACAACCGCCATCCGGCATTTTTAGACGCCTGGACTGGCAGTCCTTGAAATCTTCGATTGCCATTTAAAGACTTCACATTTCCAAACAAAGAAACAGATCATCCATCGAAAGCATTTCATCGGCCAAGCCTAAGGAGCTTCAGGCAGGCGGTCAAAATCCACTTATTCTCCAGCGCATACTTTGATTTCATACAGCCAATAAAAATCCGCTTCCGTCAGATCATTTTTTCTTTTCATAAAAGTCCACAAAACTAGTCAATACGCAATACTCTCGCTGCTTCCGCAACATACTTATTGCATGATGAGAATCACCAGCGTCAACAGAAATACGCACTTCCAACTCCTGGTTATCAAACGATTGAAGCTCTTCTATGAGATTTCGTATCGTTTTCCCCTTAAACACCCAAGCCGGCTCTTTTTGATCCATTTTCCACTCCCAATGGCCAATTCAACTGCTAGATCAGCACCGAAATATTCAGCACTCAAATTCAAAACCTTTAAACCGCCCCCCAGCATCGCCATTGCAGTCGCCACATCGCGGGCGGAATATTTTTTCAAATACTTTCTCGATACCCATCAAACTCCCAGGCAAGACGGTTGTTTATTTCCCCTGCAACCTCAACCCAAGAATCTCCTTCAATCTCGCTCAAATAATTTTCAATGAAAAGAATGATCGCCTCAAAAAAATAGTCGACCACAATTAAGGTCGGGCGACTCCCCCACGAAATTGAATCAAAATCAATGTTGCGAGATCGATTTGTCCATAACCATTTCAAAGAACATACCTCGAGTTGAAAAATATCCATGCCCACACTGTCTTCGGGCCCAATTTCCAATTCAAACAAGACACGAAAGGCCGCATCATCTGGAACATAACTCGTTAAATCAACATTGCTCGATATTATCGATTTCAATATCGGCTTCATTATTTCCCCTTTATGCCATGGTGGTGAGCAGGCTCTTCACGCTCGCGCTGTTGCCGAGTTCGTCGAAGACCTTGCCCAAGTCGCCGCCGTTGTTCATGAACGAGACCGTGGCCTGCCCGACCAGGGTCGTGATGCCGCCCTGCAAGGCCCCGGCGAGGATCGTTGTCGCGCCCTGGGACAGGCCCAGCGTGCCGGCCAGACCCGTCCCGGCCGTGGCCGCGGTGGTGCCGGTGGCGGCCGTGCCCGCAGTGCCCGCCGCCGCCGTGCCAGCGCCTGCGGTGGCGACTGCAACCACCAGAGCATGATCAGCGCCGAACTCACCGGCCTCAGGGCTGGTCTGGCCGCACTGCCACTTGTCGTGCGCTTCCCATCAACGTTGGCGTTGTTTTCGATTCTTCGCTAATCACGAGCTTTTTTCTGGCTCCGCCATGCGTCGCGCTTCGACTAAGAGCGCATTGACCTGCGCGATCTGTTCGCGGATGAGCTTCTGTTCGTAGAGCCGTCGCCGAACGTGGTAGCTGCCGAAGCTGGAAACGAATCCGCCGACGACCACACCCTGGTGCTGATCTGCGTCTCAGAAGTGCGTCAATCTGCAAGCTGGTAACTACCGTCTGGCATCTGCCACGCAACACCGGCGGGGCAAATATCCAGAAACCACCAAACATTCATGCCGAAGCCTTCATAGGCAGCTTCAAAGCCGGGCTTGGTGCATCGCTTGTCCGCGTCTTCCTCGCTCGCTGGAAAAGCTAATCGAAACATCTCGACTTGGTCGTCGATCTCGGTTGAAAGAAAGACGCCATTCTTGTGTAGCTTGATGCGGCCTTCGCGAAGGAGGCTCTCAAGAATCCATAAAAAGGCATCGCGTCGCCGGTCGAATTCCGGACCGTCATACCGCAACTGCGTCCAGACTCCCATCAGGCTTTGAGTCTCTGCGTTCCCAACGATTTCGTCATAACGATCCTGGATAATTATTGGAGTCATTTGAACTTCAACTCAAAATTTGTTCCCGGTTTCTTACCTGCAGCACTCTCCAGAGCACCAACGTCTTTCATATCTACCGTCCATCTTCCAACCCCGCTGCTGGAGATGCTGCGCACATTGATCGTCGTACCATCACTGAGCTTCACTGTCCATACACCTTGATCAACGGCCTTGAACGGCTGTCCGGCAGCTAGTTCTCTTGCATAGGTAAAGACCTGCCGCTCAAGCTCCACCGCCGACATACTCGTTGTATCGAACACCTTGGTCGTGCCATTCAAATTACCCTCCATAGTCGCGATATAGCTCTTGCCGCTGATGGTCACGCTACTGGCGCTGGTCTGCCGGCTGAAGAGTTGCGCCAATTCTCCAATACGTTCTTCTTGTTGCAACAGAACTTTCTGCTGGACCACAACCTTCAGCGCTGATGTCAAGGCCTCCACCGCCGGCTCTCCCACCTTGCGCACCATCCCTCCCGCAATCGGCACCAAGCCGACTGCTGCCCAGATGCGACTGGCCTCTTCGCCAGTGAGACTGCTTTGACCGGTGATCAGCTGGAGTACTGATTCGCCCGAGCCATAGACGGGAACAAGCTCCAGCAACGTCTGCGCCAATCGTGTCGCCTGCTCCGGTGTGATGACACCGCGCTTCGCCACTTCCGCAAGATCGGCAGCACGCTCCACCGCAGCCGCCTGTTGATCGATGCGCCTGAAATCCTCGGCTGTGCAGTTGGGCTCACACAGCGCAGTGAGCCGAGCGTTCTCCTTGGCCACCACTTCACGCACACCGGCAAACGGCGAGTGGCTCAGGTAGTTGTTTGCCGCCGCATTCCCCCCCGCCGTCGCCGCCAGGTTCACTTGCCCCGCATCGCCGCCCGCGAGCGCAACGGCCAGCCCGGCCATCAGCGCCGACACCTGCACCGTGTCTTCGCGCCGCCCCAGGGTCTCGGCGGCCAGCTCGCCAACGGCCGCACCGAGCGCACCCGACGCGCAACCCGCGCTGCTGCCGGCGCTCGCGGCCCCCACCGCACAGCCGGCCATCGCATGGGCCATCTTGTTGACGAAGGCATCGAGCTCCAGGCCCCCGATCTCGTTGGCCAGTTGTGCCGCCACGGTGCTCAGGAACGCACTCTTCAACCCCGCCGCCAGGTTGTCTTCCAGGCTGCCGCCTTCGAGGGCGGTCTTGATCAATGCCGACGCAGCACCGGCTTTCACGTTCTGCGTGAGCTGGTCCATGAATAGCTGCTTCCCACCGTTCACGGTGGGGAAGCCATTCGGGTCCATGTTCAGCCCGGCCAGGGCACCGCCCGTGGCCATGGCGGTGAGCAGGCTCTTCACGCTCGCGCTGCTGCCGAGTTCGTCGAAGACCTTGCCCAGGTCGCCGCCGTTGTTCATGAACGAGACCGTGGCCTGCCCGACCAGGGTCGTGATGCCGCCTTGCAAGGCCCCGGCGAGGATCGTTGTCGCGCCCTGGGACAGGCCCAGCGTGCCGGCCAGACCCGTCCCGGCCGTGGCCGCGGTGGTGCCGGTGGCGGCCGTGCCCGCAGTGCCTGCCGCCGCCGTGCCAGCGCCTGCGGTGGCGACTGCGACCACCAGCATGATCAGCGCCGAGCTCACCGGCCCCAGTCCCGTCTGCCGGTACTGCCACTTGTCGTGCGCCTCCTGCACGCGCTGCCAGTCCACCTTGCCCGCCAGCGCCGGATCGTTGACGAGTTGGTCGACCCAGCCCATGCCGGGTTGCCGCGCCAAGGAGGCAGGAGTGTCCTTGCCGCCGATCTGCACCTCGACGCCCCCCTTCGCATCGACCGTCAGCTTCCCCACGTTGAACCGGCTGTACTCCGTGGTCTCGTCCACATGGCCCTTGCCCGAGGCCGACACCCAGGCCGCGTCGCCCTTGGCTTCCTGGTAGCTCGCGCTGTCGGTGCTGTGCTGGGCCTGGAAGACCAGCTTGCCGCTGGCCTGGATGTCCAGCGTGTCGGCCTTGACGTCGGCCGCGCCCAGCACGGTGTTCTCGCCGCTTTGCAGCTCGATGTGCCGCGCCGACAGTTCGGTGCGCGCCAGCGTCACCTGCTGGCTGCTCGCGTCCAGGCTGTAGTGCTCCAGGCCGCTCTTGGTGGCGTGTCGGGTCTCGGCGCTGCGCTGGTTTTCTCCGGCGACCAGGGTGAGTCGCTTGCCCGCGCTCAGGCGCAGGATGTCGCCCGCTTCGAGCGTCGCCGCACGGCCGCTGAGGTCGCCCTCGGCACGCAGCCGCGCGTCGCCCGCCGCGGAGATCGTGGTGCCGGTCTCGGTGCTCTCCAGCGTGTGGCGGCTCATCTTGCCGTTCCAGCGGATGTCTTCCTCGCGGCCCGTGGTCACGGTGCCGAGGTCGATGCGGCCCTGCGCATGCACGCGCATGTCGCCCGCGCTGCGCACCTGCGCGCCCGCGAAGTTGGCGTCGCGGCCCACATCGGCTTCGAGCAGGCCGCCTTCGCCGGTGACGTAGAGGCCCGCGACACGGTCGATGGCGACCGCGCCGAGCTTCACGCCGCGCGGGTCACCGGCAGCACCGGTGCTGCTGGTGGCGCCGCGCGTGGTGGTGGCCACGTTGAGGTCGCGGCCCACGTCGAGCTTGAGGTGGCTCACCGCATCGATGGTGCCGCCGATGTTGTTGAGGTCGTTGCGGGTGGTGATGCCCACGTCGTGGCCGGTGATGCGTCCGCCCAGGTTGTTCAGGTTGTCGGCATTCAGGCGCACCGTGTGGCGGCCGGCCACGGTGCCGGCGCTGTTGGTGAGGTCGCCGCTGAGCTGGACGTCCACGCTCGCACCCGAGAGCAGTGCACCGCTGCCGTCGATGTCGCCAGGCCTCACGCGCACGTAGACCTGCGGCACCAGCACGCGCTGGCTGCTGCCGTCGGGCAGGATCACGGTCTGTTCGACCAGCCAGACGATGTCGCTGGTGAGCTGCGCCATCTGCGCCGCGCTCAGCGCGATGCCGGGGCGCAGGCCGTACTGCTGGGCGAAGGTGGCGCCGGCGTTCATCAGGGCGGTGTACTGCGCCTCGTCGTCGCCGAAGCCTTCGAGATAACGGTAGCCGGTGAGCTGCGCGATCTGCTCGCGGATCAGTTTCTGCTCGTAGAAGCCGTCGCCCAGGCGCTTGAGGGTGCTGTTCGGGTCCAGGCCCAGGGCGTTGAACAGGTAGTCGCTGCTCAGCCATTGGCGATAGCCCGCGAAGCGCGGATCGGTCTCGACCAGGTAGCGGCCGTCGTTGCCCGTGCGGAACAGACTCGCGGTGGGCAGGCCCAGCGGCGGCGTGCCGGTGCGGACCGACACGGGTTTGCCGCCTGATGCACCCGGCGCCTGCGGCACCTCGACGATCGGCGCGGTGCGGGTGTTGGCGTTCACGCTGCCACCGCCGGTGGCGCCCTGGGCGGCCGCACCGGTGGCGACGGGTCCGGGCAGCTCGCCCTCGCCGTTCACCGCGGTGAAGCCTTTCTGGCGCGCCGCCGCCAGGGTCACGGTGCCCGGCTCCGACAGGTTGTAGGCGGCCTTGTCGTAGAGGCGCTCGTCGCTGTCGAAGGTATGCGTTTTGATGTAGCTGTGGACGGTGGTCCCGGTGCGCGTCGTCGGCGCATCGACCTCCTGGCCGATGTCCTTGACGGTGCCGCCGGTCACCTTCAATTCGCCGCCGGCCAGGATCTGGCTCATCTCGTTGCGGCCCTGCCCCACGTCGATGTGCATCGCACCGCCCGCCAGGATCTTGCCCGGCGCCGAACTCCGGAGCACCGGGGTCTGCGTCTGCAGGTCGTAGTCCCAGGCGTCGTAGGTGTTGTAGATGCGTCCGGGCTTGCCGAGGCTGCCGGTCATGGTGCGCACGAACTTTTCCGTGGCCTCGTCGAGCTGCCGGTGGGCCTAGCGATAGGCCTGCCACTGGTCGTACTCGGCCTGGGTCACGGGGTGGTCGAAGGGCTGCAGCACGTCCACCATGCCGCCGGGATCGCCCACCTGGACGACGATGCCTGCCTGCCCGACGATGATGTTCGGATCGATCCGCGCCGGATGGCCAGCAGGCAACTCGACCGCCGGCGGCGTCACGCCGAAGTCGGCCCAGATGGGGTCGCCGATGCCGTACCACGCGCCCGGTTGCTTGACGGTCTCGCAGTAGTCGCTGTCGCCGCCAAAGCATTGGACATAGCTCGCGTCGGCGCTGTTTTGCGGGCTCTTTGCGTAGTAGGGCCTGAACTTCGCCAGCGGGTAGTCCGGCGAGGTCAGCAGCAGCCGGTAGTCGGGGTTGTCGCCCGGCACATAGGGGCTGGGCGCCGCGATGGTGGTGAAGGCGCTGTTGGCGATGCCCGTGTAGCCGCCGAGGATGAACAGCACGTCTTCGGCCTTCCAGCGCTGCGCGCTGCCCGGCACCGCGTACTCGACCACGTGGGTGCGGGGGCCCTGTTCCATCGTCCAGGTCACGCCGCCGTTGGTGTTGTGGAGTTGCGTCGCGCCGATGTCGACCCGGCCCAGGGCCTCGATGGTGGCGGCGTGGTTGCTCAGTTCGCCGGTCCGGCCGGTGGCGTGGCGATCGGCGTCGAGCGCACCACCGATCGCGAGGTCGCCGGCGCTGAAGATCAGCGCGCCGTTGCGGTTCTCGATGCGGCCCGCACCGATGTCCAGCCGCTGGCGTGCCGAAATGCTGCCGCCATGCTTGCCGATGTTCTCCAGCCGCCCCGCCGCGGTGACGACCAGGCCCCCGACCCCCGCGCCGATGTGGCCCGCGTTGCGCACGCCCAGCCCGGCCTCGGTGCCGATCAATGTGATCTTGCCCGCGTACATGCCGCCCAGCGCCGCCACGTCGAGCGCGAAGCTCGGGGTGGGGCCCGTGGGCGCGACCGGCGCCTGCGCACTGCCGTCCACCGTGACCTGGTTGGCGCCGGCCACGACCTTCAGCTCGTTGGCCCAGACCCCCGCATTGAGCTGCACCGCCCGTGCCAGGATGGCCGCGTAGTCGGTCTTGCTGGCGTCCAGGCCCGTGCCCTCGATGTTCACCGTGCCGCCGCGCACCAGGAAGCTGTCGAGCCCGCCGTGGGCGTTGAACTGCGGCGTGCCGGTGGTCAGCGTCGCGCGGCTCGCGTTGAGGAAGCCGCCGCCGTTGACCTGGATGCCCGCCGGGTTGGCGATGATCACTTCGGCGCGCTGGCCCGCGACTTCGACATATCCGCGCAGCTGGCTCGGATTGGCGCTGTTCACCTCGTTGAGGATCACGCGCGCGCCCCCGCCCGCGAGCCAGGGGTTGCCCTGCACCCAGCCGCCCAATTGGGTCTGGGCGTTGGTGCGGCTGATGTTGAGGATCACGCCCTTGGCGTTGACGTCGAACTGGGAATAGGTGTTGCGCGAGACGCCCGCGGCGCTGGGCGTCTGGATGTTGACCAGGGGCACGCCGTTGGGGGCCGCGAGCAGGGTCGGGCGCTGGCGCCCGGGGGCGCCAGGGTCGGCCACGATCTGGGCATGCAGCGGCGCGCTCATCAGGGCCGCGGCCAGCGCCCCCACGCTCACCGCCGCGGAGGTCGCGCCGCTGGCGCCCTTGCCCGTGCTGCGCGCGCTCTCCTGCACCACCATGCGCAGGCCGCGCGCGGCGTTGAAGACAATGCGATGCAAACGCTTGTTCATTTTTTTCTCTCTCCCTGGCAAACACATCGGCCGTCGCGCGACGCTTTCCACACGTCGGCGACTGCCGCTTGAAGCGACGCGCCCGTGGTGACACACGAAGCGCGACGCCGATCGAATCCGCCATCCCCTGCGGAAGCGCGGTCGATGCGAGGGGATTTTCAGCGCAGCCCGCGCGGCTTCACATGAACAACTGCCGAAATGACCGATCGACCCTGGTGTTCACGGCAGAAGCACCGCATTTAGCGGAAGTAGTGCACACCCGACATGACGCCGAGGCTGGCCATATGTGGCGTCATGCCGACACCTTGCGACGCATGCCTTGCGTCGCGTGGCGTCACCGGACTGCGGCTGACAGGCTTCTGAAAGCTTCCTTCAAGCAGTATCGGCAGCTCCTCCTCCAACAATCAGAGACACGACATATGTTCGAGAACGCACCCGGCGTGGGTGAAGCCACGCACCCTTCCCGCAGAACCCTGCTCCAGATGGCCGGCGCCCTGGGCCTGGGCGGCGTGCTGCCCGCGGCTTCGCTGGCGCAGCCGGCGTGGCCCAGCAAGTCGATCCGCTTCGTCGTGCCCTTCGCGCCCGGCGGCAGTTCGGAGATCGTGGCGCGCTCGACCGCGGCCGAGCTGTCGAACACCCTGGGCCAGAGCGTGTTCGTCGACAACAAGCCCGGCGCGGCGGGCAACATCGCGATGTCGGAAGTGGCGCGCAGCGAAGACCAGCACACGATCATCCTGGGCCACATCGGCACGCTGGCCGTCAACCCCTACATCTTCGACAAGCTGCCCTACGACGCCAACAAGGACTTCAAGCCGGTGAGCCTGCTGGCCAAGGTGCCCAGCCTTTACGTGGTGCACCCCGACGTGCCGGCGAAGAACCTGACCGAGTTCATCGCCTATGCGAAGAAGAATCCGGGCAAGCTCAGCTACGGCTCGGCCGGCAACGGCAGCGCGGGCCACCTGGCCTTCGAATACCTGAAGATCACTTCGGGCGTGTTCATGCTGCACGTGCCCTACCGCGGCACCGGCCCCATGCTGACCGACCTGCTCTCGGGCCGGCTCGAGGCCTCGGCCATCGGCGCGGCCGCGATCATCCCCTTCATCAAGGCCGGCAAGGTGCGCTGCATCGCCACCGGCTCGGCCAAGCGCCTGCCCCAGTTGCCCGACGTGCCGACCGTGGCCGAGCAGGGCTTCCCCGGCTTCGAGATGACGCAGTGGTACGGCATGCTGGCCCCGGCCAACATGCCGGCCGCCCACATCGCCAAGCTGTCGCAGGAAACGATGAAGGCGACCAAGACCTCGGCCGTGATCGAGCGGCTGCGCGGCGACGCGGCCGAATCCGTGGGCGACAAGCCCGAGGAGTTCGCCAAGTTCATCGCCATCGAGCAAGAACGCTGGAAAAAGGTGATCGCGCGCGCGAACATCAAGCCCGACTGAAGTCGTCGCGGCGCGCGCTATCGCTTCGGTGGGCCCTTCTTCGCCATGTGGCGCCGGGGCTTCATCGGGCGCGGCCCGCCGCAGCGCAGAAAAGTCTCGTCGGTGCGCAACAGGGACGCCGCCTCCAGGCGGTCCAGCGCATCGAGGCGTTCGCTGGCCCGCGAGCTCTTGCGCGGCGCGCCTGACTTTTCGGGCGTCTTCACGGGCTTCATCGGACTTCCGGCCCGGCCCTCAACCCTTCGCGGGGCGCGTACCGGCGGCGGCGAAGAGCTTGACCATCTCGCGGTCGAAGGCCGGCAGGTCGTCGGGCTTGCGGCTGGTGACCAGCTGGGGCGCCACCACCACTTCCAGGTCACGCCACTCGGCGCCCGCGTTCTCGAGGTCGACGCGCAGCGAAGGCCAGGAGGTCACCTGCCTGCCCTGCACCCCACCGGCGTCGATCAGCGTCCACGGCCCGTGGCAGATCGCGGCGATGGGCTTGCCGGCGTCCACGAAGGCCTTGACGAAGGCGATGGCGCGCTCGTCGATGCGTAGCGCGTCGGGGTTCACGACCCCGCCGGGGAGCAGCAGCGCGTCGTAGTCGGCCGGCTTGGCGTTCTTCAGCGCGACGTCGACCTCGAAGGTGTCGGCCGGGTCGTGGTGCTTCCAGCCGCGCACGCTGCCGTCCATCGGCGAGACGATGGCGGTTGCGGCACCCGCTGCGATCAATGCCTGGCGCGGGTCGGTCATCTCGACCTGTTCGAAGCCGTCGGTCACCAGGATCGCGACCTTGAGGCCGTCGAGGGACGGGTGGGGGGTGGTCGTTGCGCTCATGAAGCACCTTCCTTGTCGAGTGGAACTGAAGTGGGTTGAATCGAATGTCCAAGCCTTCAAGCTACCCCGCCACCGCGCGCGCCGTATCGGCGCAGGGGCGGCATCCGTGTCGGACGGTTCGACGGCGGGGGTGTTGCCGCAAGGCGGCCGGCGGCAGACCCGCGCGACGCGGGTTTGCAGCGTTGCGATCGCCTCCGCGGCAACGCTAGCATCGCGCCATGCGCATCCTGCTCGCGGAAGACGAACACAGCCTCGGCACCTGGCTCAGCCGCGCGCTCGAGCGCGCGGGCATCCAGGTCGAATGGGTCGACGACGGCCGGCTCGCCGACCAGGCCCTGCAGGCCCGCGACCACGATGCGGTGGTGCTCGACCTGGGCCTGCCCGGCATGGACGGCCACACCGTGCTCGAGCGGCTGCGCAAGCGCGACCAGCGCCTGCCCGCGCTGATCCTCACGGCGCGCGATTCGCTGGCCGAACGCGTGGGCTCGCTCAATGCCGGGGCCGACGACTTCCTGGCCAAGCCCTTCCAGCTGGCCGAGCTCGAGGCGCGGCTGCATGCGCTGGTGCGCCGCGCGCGCGGCATCGAGCATCCGCGGCTGGCCTGCGGACCGCTGGTGTTCGACGGCATCAGGCGGCAGTTCCAGCTCGACGGCGAGGTGCTCGCGTTGCCGCCGCGCGAGCTGTCGGTGCTGCGGGTGCTGGCCCAGCGCAGCGGCGAGCCGGTGTCGAAGCAGCAGATCCTCGACCGCGTGTTCTCCGACGAGGAAGACATTCATCCCGAAGCCGTCGAGGTAATCGTGCATCGGCTGCGCAAGCGGCTCGAAGGCAGCGCCGTGCGCATCGTCACGATGCGCGGGCTGGGCTACGCGCTGGAAGCGAGCTAGGTGCAGCCGGGCATGGGCCGCCTTCGCCACGCGCGCACCTGGTTCCAGCGCGCGAGCCTGTGGCAGCGCCTGGCGCTGATGCTGGTGCCGGCCCTGCTGATCGTCACCGCCTCCGAACTCTGGCTCACACGCCACGATGCGCTGGGCGCGGCCAACGCTGCCTACGACCGCTCGGTGCTGGGCGCGCTCAAGGCCATCGACGCCAACATCTCGACCGCCTCGGGCGGCCTGTCGGTCGAGCTGCCCTACACGATGTTCGAGTTCTTCGAGCTGACGGCGAGCGGCCGCGTGTACTTCCGCGTCGCGACCTCCGACGGCCTGGTCGAGCTGGGCAGCGCCGACCTGCCCGAGCCGCCCTTCGCGCTCGCGCCGGGCGTGCCGGCGTTCTACGACGCCGAGTACTTCGGCGAGCCGGTGCGCTTCGCGGCCTACCGCCGCGCGCTCGACCTTCCCACGGCGAAGGAAGACGGCGCCCGCAGCGTGCTGGTGCAGGTCGGCGAAAGCACCAAGTCGCGCCAGGACTTCACCGCGCGCTTCGTGCGCCGCGCCGCGCTGCGCGACTCGCTGGTGCTGGCCGCGCTGATGCTCGCCACCTCGCTCGGGCTGGTCGCGGCGCTGCGGCCGTTGCGGCGCTTCGCGCGCGAGGTGCAGGCGCGCCACCCCGAGGACCTGACGCAGATCGAGGAAGTGGCCATCCCCGCCGACATCCGGCCGCTGGTGAGCGCGGTGAACCAGCACATGGCGCGCACCAAGGCGCTGGTGACGCAGCAACGCCAGTTCCTCGACGACGCCTCGCACCAACTGCGCACCCACCTGACCACCTTGCAGATGCAGGCCGACTATGCGCAGCGCGAGGACGACCCGAAGGAACTCAAGGCCGCGCTCGAAGCCATGCGCATCGAGATCGGCCGCGTGACGCGCACCACCCAGCAGCTGCTGGCCCTGGGCCGCTCCGACACCGCCTCGCTCGAGTTCGAGACCGTCGACCTGGCCGAGTTGCTGCGCGAGGTGGCGCTGGGCCTGCTGCCGATGGCGCGCGCCCGGCACATCGACCTCGGCATCGCCCCGCTCGCGCTGCATGGCCCCGCGGTGGCCGACGCCGCCCTGCTGCGCGAGGCGCTGGGCAACCTGGTCGCGAACGCGCTGGCCTACACGCCCGAACACGGCAAGGTCACGCTCGCTGCGCGCGACGACGAGGCCGCGCGATGGCAGCTGAGCGTGGAAGACAACGGCCCCGGCATGAGCGAAGCCGAACTGGCGTCCATCGGCCAGCGCTTTCGCCGCGGCCGACGCGCGGCGCAAGGCGGCTCGGGCCTGGGCCTGGCCATCGCGGCCTCGATCGCGCAGCGGCATAGCGGCGGGCTCGCGCTGGGCATCGTGAACAAAGACGGCGGCGGGCACACAGGCTTGCGTGCCTGCATCTGGTGGCCCAAGGGCCCCATGTCGACGATGACGGCGATCGCGCCCCAGGAGCCGATGGCATGACCCCCTCGTTCATGCGCGCGCGGCGCGCCCTCGTGCTGCGCACCGGCGCCCTGCTGCTGCCCCTGCCCGCCGCGCTGCACGCGCGGCCGCAGGACCCCAGCCTCGCGCCCGCCGAATGCGTGATCCCCTCCAAGGCCGGCGGCGGCTTCGACCTGACCTGCGCGCTGGCCCGCGACGCGCTGCAGGTGGTGCGCCCCACGCGCCCGCCCCTGGTCCAGCGCTTCATGCCCGGCGGCATCGGCGCCGTGGCCTTCGACCGCATGGCCACGGGCCGCATGGGCGGGCCGGACCTGCTGGTCGCCTTCTCCAGCGGCTCGCTGCTCAACATCGCCCAGGGCCGCTTCGGCCCGCACCCGGCCAACGCGGTGCACTGGCTCGCCACCCTGGGCACCGACTACGGCGTGGTGGCCGTGCACCGCGACTCGCCCTACAAGACGCTGCAGGACGTGATGAGCGCCATCCGCCGCGACCCTTCGGGCGTGGTCTTCGGCTCGGGCGGCACCGTGGGCAGCCAGGACTGGGTCAAGTCCGCCCTGCTGGTGCGCGCCGCCGGCCGCGACCCCAAGGCCATGCGCTTCGTCTCCTTCGAAGGCGGCGGCGACGCGCTGGCCGCGCTGCAGGGCAAGCACGTCGACGTGTTCCCCGGCGATGCCGCCGAAGCACTGCAGGCCATCGCAGGCGGCGCCGCGGTACGCATCGTCGCGGTGCTGTCGGCCACCCGCCTGGGCGATGCGCTCCAGGGCGTGCCCACCGCGCGCGAGCAAGGCGTCGAGATCGTCTGGCCGACCGTGCGCGGCGTATACATCAGCGTCAACGTGCAGAAGGAGGCGGCGCGGCAATGGGCAGCTGCCTTTCAGGAGGCGCTGGCTTCACCGCAGTACGCGTCGCTAAGGGCCAAGCATCGGCTGTATCCGTTTTCGTTGACAGGGGTGGGGATGGAGGAGTTTGTGGCCAGACAACTGGCTAGCTATCGGGAGATGGCGGGGGAGTTGGGGTTGAGGCGGTGGGAGAAGTAGCGCGATTACCAGCGCCATCGATTCAAAAAAGAGGACCGTTTCCACTCCAAATCAATGGATATCCTTCACCTACAGATCCCAAGCGGCGACCGAAAATTGAGGGATCCAAATCAATCGAAAGCGATGAGATCGAGGAGGTAACCCTTGGGTGACGGGCACTTGACCCTCGGGCCCATCGCAACGGAATAGTATTTCCCCGCCTCAAGTGGAGCAGATAGACCGATCGTTAACACTCGTAGACAGCATATTAAGCAAAGGGTTACAGTGCGCGGCAACAAATGATGGAGACGCATGATCCCAATCCTTCCGGACACTGCCTGGCGCGAGTTTCGCGGCGCGTCGAAAAATAAGGGACTCAATCTCACAGTCCATCAAGCACTGATCGCGGACGCGAACGGTCAGGAGCACAAGTGCTATGTCAAGGCGGCGCCGCAGGGCAATGCAATGCCGTTCACCGAGGCCATAGCGTGGCTCGTTGCTGAGTCTCTTGAATTACCGAGACCGCGCTTCGCAGCAGTCTTGCTGCTTCCAGTGCATCGTCTTCGGTCGCACATGAAACTTGATCAGCATTGGATTGCATATACCCATACATTGGCATTCTGCTCTTCAACGGTAGAAGGCAAGCACATTCATGGTCGATGGCAATGGCTAGCGCATCTAAAAAAGACCAAAGCTTTTCGCCATCAAGATGTGCCTCGCATAGCAGCTTTTGATGCATGGGTTGAAAATCGCGATCGGCACAGTGGAAATTTCCTGCGCACACGCGAGGGGAACTACGTTCCTATCGACAACGAGTTCATCCTTTACACCCTCGTCTGGGCAGCGAATATTACGGTGGGCCACCAAAGCTTACAGGCGGAGGCACAAGGAATTCTGCAAGCCGCTGGCTATTCAAAATTCGAGATCTCAATGGTTCTCGCATCTAAACTGCATGAGGCAGCACTTAACAAAGTCGCCCCGGCGCTTCAGCATTTTATCGCTACCATGCATGCAGATCCGGCCCAAGGAGTAGCAGCAGCAAACTGGCATCCTAAAGTTCCTAGCTCAGCGAGCGCACCCGGATTGGCTGGCGAACGAACTAGGGCGCATCGTATGAGCAACATTTTTCTCTCAACTGGCAACGATCCCTTCTCACACCTTAGGACTCATTTGGCGGCGGTGCCGAAGTCGGCATTCGAGGGCGTATGGGCAACGATAGAGTTGCAGCCAGATCCCTTTGCACGCCAACGCTTCACGATCGGAGTCGCAGTAGCCGACCTTCGCGGATCTTTCGCCTTTCGGTTGCTGAGTGACCTGAGCAAGTTCGAGTGCCTTTACGGGCGCGACGACGTCACTACATTGCATGCCCTAATAGAGTCGGCCGAGCACGCGCTGTCTCGAGCGCAAAGAGAAAATCTGGCGCTCAAGGACGTGCAGTTTGAAGCAGACGCTCTATTACTTGGGGATCTATGGCCGACCGCCGGAGCCACATTGGATGCTGTTATTCACCGGCTCTACATGGACGTGATTCCATTGCTCCCACGAGAAGAACGTAAGACGAGAGACTTTTCAACACTCGATAACGGGGCTGTGCGCCGACTAGTCGACGATGAACTGAAACGGATCGCCGGACTCGATTTCGAGCGCATCGCCGTGACCCCTCAACGGGCGATGATGGATAAGTTGACGCGAGAGTCACATTGGTTAGAGTTCAACCTTGAGCCACCGGGAAAGGCCGGAAATGTCATTTCTGCAGTTTACAAGACGCCCGACCGTATCGAACTTAATTTCCTACGTGCTTCACGAGACTTAGCTACATATGCTCGGCTCCGGGAGCTCACCGAACAACTAGCTGTCTTCGTCATGACACCGACAGCTGATTCGATGCCTGCTAGTGATTTCGATCGCGTCGAGAATATTCTTGGCGAGCAAAGCTGGAACCTGGAACAACAGGGATTTTTGGTCTCGTCGCATGACTCGGCGCTCCCTCTCGCGCAGGACATTTGGGACTGGGCCGTTTTGACCACTTGATGCAGCTAACGCCACGTTCCATCGACTCTGTGCAGCGTCGTGTACTCCGCATCCCAATCCAGCGCCAACTCCTCCGCTCGCCGTAACGTCCCCCTTCCCCCTTCAAGATCCACCACCATCGCCACATCCACCCCCGCAGGCCGCGCTGGACTCTCCGCACTCCGCCCATCCGTCAACAGCCACAGCCATCGCTGTGCAGCTTCATGCTTCGCCAGCAGGATCCCGGCCTGCTGAACGCCCAGCGTCAAAGGCGTGCCCCCGCCCCCTGCAATGGGCGCCAGCCAGGCGTCGTTGAATGCGCCAGCACGTCGCGGTGGCATGCGCAGTTCGACCGTGTTGCCACCGAAGCACAGCAGGGCCACGCTGTCGCGGCGTCGGTAGGCCTCTTCCATCAGCGCCACCAGCACGCCCTTGGCGCGCGCGAGCTTGCCGTCCTTGAGCATCGAGGCGGAGCAGTCGAGCAGGAAGCAATGCAGCGCACCGCTGCGGGCCTCCTGCGGGCGGCGGCGCAGGTGTTCGGGGCGCAGCTGGGCTTCGGCGCCGCGGGCCATCAGGGTGCGGGGCCAGTCGTAGGCGGTGCTGCCCATCGGCGATGCGATGCGGCGCGACGTGTCCCGTTGTGTGCCCTGCCTCCGGTCACCCTGGCGTGCGCCAGCGGGGTCGGCGTTCCGGAGGCTCAGGCTTTTTTTGGGGTGGGGGCCGCGGCCATCAGCGGGCGCAGCGGCTTGACGCGTTCGATGCCCACGGGCTCGGGCGGCATCGCGCCCCAGTCGGTGTCGCCGTCGGATGCAGACGTGGAGGCCTTGTCGCCCGATGCGCCGTGGCCCTGGCCGGATGAGGGGCGCGGCGCGTTGGACTGGGATGACGAAGGGGCCGCGCTCTGCTCCGTGCCTGGCTTGCGCCGATGCAGCAGCACCAGGTCGGCCACCTGCTGCACATGCGCGACCGTGAGCGTGTCGGCCTGCTCCCAGGCGGCCAGGGCGCGAGCGGCGCGCAGCATCACCAGGTCGGCGCGCAGGCCGTCGACCTGCGCGGCCATGCACAGTGCGCCGACGGCGGCGTGCACTTCGTCTTCGTAAGGCAGCGCCTCGCGGTCGGCCACGGTGGCGCGGGCGCGGCCCAGGGCCAGGGCCAGGGCGCCCTGGGCGTCGGCATGGTCGGCGCGGAAGCCCTGAGGGTCGGCGTCGAAGGCCAGGCGGGCGCGCACGATGGCCTGGCGCGACGCGGCGTCGTCGATGTTCGAGAGGCGCACGCAGAGGCCGAAGCGGTCGAGCAGTTGCGGGCGCAGTTCGCCCTCTTCCGGGTTCATGGTGCCGACCAGCACGAAGCGCGCGGCATGGCGGTGCGAGATGCCGTCGCGCTCCACGCTGTTGACGCCGCTGGCCGCCACGTCGAGCAGCGAATCGATCAGCGCGTCGGGCAGCAGGTTGACCTCGTCGACATACAGCACGCCGCCATGCGCGCGCGACAGCAGGCCGGGCGCGAACTTCACCTGGTGGCCGGCCAGGGCCTGGCCCAGGTCCAGCGTGCCGACCAGGTGCTCGAGGCTCGCGCCCAGGGGCAATGTGACGAAGGGCGCGCCGGTCAGCAGCTCGGCCAGCGCGCGCGCGGCCGTGGACTTGGCCGTGCCGCGCGGGCCTTCGATCAGCACGCCCCCCAGGCCGGGGTCGACCGCGGCCAGCAGCAGCGCCTGGCGCAGTTGCGGCTGGCCGGCGATGGCGGCGAAGGGAAAGGGCAGCGGCAGGGCCGCGCTCGCGGGGGGGGTCATCGGGTTCCTTCCATCCGCTGCTCCTGATCGAGCAACAGGTCTTCAAGTTGTCGCTGGTAGTCGCCAGGCGCCTGCCACAGGCCGCGCTGCATGGCTTCGAGCAGCCGGCTCAGCATGTCGTGCAGCGCCTGCGGGTTGTGGTCCTGGATGAACTGGCGCGTGGCCGGGTCCATCACGTAGGCGTCGGCCACCATCGCGTACTGGTGGTCGCCGACCACGCGCGCGGTGGCGTCGAAGCCGAACAGGTAGTCGACGGTGGCGGCCATTTCGAAGGCGCCCTTGTAGCCGTGGCGCTTCACGCCGGCGATCCACTTGGGGTTGACCACGCGCGCGCGGATCACGCGGCCGATCTCTTCCTTCAGGGTGCGCATGCGCGGCGCCTGCGGGTTGCCGTGGTCGCCGTGGTACATCGCGGGCTGCTGGCCGCTCAGGTGGCGCACGGCCGCGACCATGCCGCCCTGGAACTGGTAGTAGTCGTTGGAGTCGAGCAGGTCGTGCTCGCGGCTGTCCTGGTTCTGCAGCACCACGTCCATGGTCTTCAGGCGCTCGACCAGCGCGGCCTGCGCGGGCACGCCGTCGCTGCCCTGGCCGTAGGCATGGGCGCCGCCGGCGACATAGGCGCGTGTCAGGTCGTCGTCGCTCTGCCAGTCGCCGCGGTCGAACAGCGGCTGCAGGCCCGAGCCGTAATGGCCCGGCGCCGAGCCGAACACGCGCCAGCCGGCCTGCGTGCGCGCGGTGCCGGCATCGAGTCCCTTTGCTTCCAGCGCCGCCGCCTCGCGCAGGATGCGGGCGCGGATCGGGTTGCGTTCGGCGTCCTCGTCCTCCTGCGCGGCCACGGCCTGCACGGCCGCATCGAACATCTGCACGGCCGCGGGGAAGGCATCGCGGAAGAAGCCCGAGATGCGCAGCGTGACGTCGATGCGCGGACGGCCGATGCCCACGGTGGGCAGCACCTCGAAGTCGACCACGCGCTGGCTGCCGGCCGCCCACTGGGGCCGCACGCCGATCAGCGCGAAGGCCTGCGCCAGGTCGTCGCCGCCCGTGCGCATGGTGGCCGTGCCCCAGACCGACAGGCCCATCGCGACCGGGTACTCGCCGTGTTCCTGCAGGTGCAGCTCGACCAGCCGCGCGGCGGACTTGAGGCCCAGCATCCAGGCCGTGGGCGTGGGGATGGCGCGGGTGTCGACCGAATAGAAGTTGCGCCCGGTCGGCAGCACGTCGGGCCGGCCGCGGGAGGGCGAGCCGCTGGGGCCGGCGGGCACGAAGCGGCCCTGCAGCGCGCGTGATAGCTGATGCAGTTCCTGCGTGCCGCAGGCGTCGAGGTCGGGCGACAGGCGATGGGCGATGCGGCCGAGCACGGCCTGCGTGTGCGGCATGTCTTGCGGCAGGGCGATGCCTGCATCGGCCTCGTCGAGCAGGCGCTGCGCGAGCAGCTCCAGCCGCTCGCGCGTGTCGCCCGCGTGGCGCCAGGGTTCGTCGCTGACCGACTGCAGCAGCGCGGGCCGCGCGCCCTGCCAGGGCGTGGCGGGCTCGATGTCGAGCGGCGCGAAGGCATCACCGGGCAGCAGGTCGCGCGACAGCGCATCGAGCAGGCCCGCGTTCTCGCCCGCGCCGTCGGCCGAGGGGTAGCGCGCGAGCGCGAGCAGGGTGTCGCGGCGCAGCCGGCCTTCGGGCGACTGGCCGAACACGTGCAGGCCGTCGCGGATCTGCGTTTCCTTGAGCTCGCACAGGTAGGCGTCGACGCGCGCGAGCACGGTGTCGTCGTCGGCCGCCGCGGATGGCAACGCGAGTTCCTCGACGAGGTGCTGCGCGCGCACGGTCGCGAGGATCTGCGCGCGCAGCACGCGGGCGCGGCGCGCGTCGACCAGCAGCGCGTCGTAGTACTCGTCGACCTGGCGCTCCAGGTCCTGCATCGGGCCGTGGTTCTCGGCGCGCGTGAGCGGCGGCATCAGGTGGTCGACGATCACGGCCTGCGTGCGGCGCTTGGCCTGCGCGCCCTCGCCCGGGTCGTTGACGATGAAGGGGTAGACGTTGGGCAGCGGCCCGAGGATGGCGTCGGGCCAGCAGGCCTGCGACAGCGCCAGGCTCTTGCCCGGGAGCCATTCGAGGTTGCCGTGCTTGCCCACGTGCACCACCGCGTCGATCGCGAACACGTCGCGCAGCCAGAAGTAGAAGGCCAGGTAGCCGTGCGGCGGCACCAGTTCGGCATCGTGGTAGCTGGCGTAATCCTGCGTGCCCTGCACCGCCAGCGAACGCGCGGGCTGGATGCCGACGAACACGCGGCCCAGCCGCAGGCCGGCGATCATGAAGCGGCCCTGGCGCACGGACGGGTCCTGCTCGGGCGCACCCCAGCGCGCGTCGATGGCCGCGGCCATGCCTTCGGGCAAGGTCGCCAGGCGCGCACGGTAATCGGCCAGCGCATAGCTCTGCCAGGCCGGGCGCAGCGGCCATTGCGCGGGGTCGTTGGCGATGCCCTGCTGCAGCGTGTGCATCAGCGCGTCGCCATCGGCGGGCAGCTTGTCGGCATCGCCCAGCGCATGGCCTTCGGCCGCGAGCGTGCGCAGGATCGCGATCACCGAGGCGGGCGTGTCGAGGCCCACGCCGCTGCCGATGCGGCCTTCGCTGCCGGAATAGTTGGCGAGGATCAGCGCCAGGCGCTTGTCCGCGGCGGGGAGGCTGCGCAACTTGCACCAGCGCCGCGCCAGCTCGGCCACGAAGGCGATGCGGTCGGGCTCGGGCTGGTAGTTCACCACCTCGGTCTGCGTGAGTTCGTCGCGGTGCGACAGGCCCTTGAAGCTGATGGCGCGCGTGACGATGCGGCCGTCCATCTCGGGCAGCGAGATCTGCATCGCGATGTCGCGCGGGCGCAGGCCCTGGCTGTCGGCCAGCCAGTCCTCGCGGTTGCCGCCGCTCACGATCACCTGCAGCACGGGCGCATCGCCCGCGAGCTCGGCCACTTCGTCGCCCGCGTTGCCGCCCTGCCCCAGCGCCGCGAAGGCCGTGGTGTTGAGCACCAGCTGCACGTCGTGCTCGCGGCACAGGCCGCGCAGCGCGGAGATGCACAGCGGGTCTTTCAGGGAATCGAGCGCGACCGGCAGCGGGTTCAGGCCCTCGGCCTGCAAGGCGGCGGCCATCGCATCGAAGACCGCCGTGTTGCCCGACTGCAGGTGCGAGCGGTAGAACACCAGCGCCACCACCGGCGCACCGTCGCGCCACAGCGCGCGCAGGTCGTCGATGCCGGCCACCGTGTGCGCGGCGCCGAAGCCGCCGGGCACATGCAGCGCCACCTGCGGCAGGCTGCGCGGCGGCTGCGGTGCCTCGCCATGGCCCAGGCCGTGGAAGGCGATGGCGCGCAGGAATTGCAGCGCATTGGCCGCGCCGCCCGCGCGGGTGTACTGCCACAGCCGGCGGCTCACGTCCTGCGGCAGCGTGCTGCGCGCCAGCAGGTCTTCGTCTTCCTGCAGGTCGCCCGAGAAGATCGCCAGCTGCTGGCCCTTGCGGCGCGCCAGCTTCTCGATCTGTTGCAGCCCGTAGGCCCAGGCCGATTCGGCGCCCAGGTGGTCGACGATCACCACGCGCGCATGCTGCAGCACCTCGTCGACATAGAGGTCGAGCGAAGCCGGCTGGCGCAGGTACTGCAGGTTGGCCAGCCGCAGCGAGGGGTAGCCGGGGTCGGTGGCGGCAAGCGCGCTGCGTGCCGCGGCCAGCAGCGCGAGCGTGGTGTCGGCCGAGCTCAGCACCACGATCTCGCCCGGCGTCTGATCGAGCCGGGTGACGACGCTGTCGTCCTCGACGAAGCGGCCGGGCTGGGTGCTCAGCAGGTGCATGTCATCGACGCGGGTGCGGGAGCGGGTGCGGGTACCGGACGCAGAGGACGCAGAGGTTTCGCAGAAGGAAATCCAAAAGGGAATCCATTCATTCTGGTGTTCCTTCTCTCATCTGCTTTTTCTGCGTTCTCTGCGAAACCTCTGCGCCCTCTGCGTCCGGCGGTCCGAATTCAGGCCTCAGCACCCGCCAGCGCCGAACGCAGCACCGCCTCGTCGAGGTCCTCGCCGATGAACACCAGCTGCGTGCGCCGGACCTCGCCCTCGCGCCACTGGCGGTCGAAGTGGTGGTCGAAGCGCTTGCCCACGCCCTGCACCAAGAGGCGCATCGGCTTGCCGGGGATCGCGACGAAGCCCTTGATGCGATAGACGGTGTGCGCAGCCACGATCTGCTCCAGCGCAGCCAGCAGGCGGTCGCGGTCGACCGCGGGCAGGTCTATCACCAGCGAGTCGAACTCGTCGTGGTCGTGGTCTTCCTCGTGGTCGTGGTGGCTCGTGCGCTGGTCGATGGTGGTCTCGGCCGCGCGGCCCTGGCCCAGCAGCAGGGCCAGCGGCAGCTTGCCCTGGGTGGCGACGACGATCTTGACCTCGGCCGGGATCTCGGCGCGGATCAGCGCCTCGACCTGCGCGCGCGCGGCCTCGTCGAGCAGGTCGGACTTGTTGAGCACCACCAGGTCGGCGGCCGAAAGCTGGTCTTCGAACAGCTCGTGCAGCGGCGACTCGTGGTCGAGGTTGGGGTCGGCGCGGCGCTGCGCATCGACGGCCTCGGTGTTCTCGGCGAACTGGCCCGAGGCCGTGGCCGGGCCATCGACCACCGTGACCACCGCGTCGACGGTGAACACGTTGGCGATCTCGGGCCACTGGAAGGCCTGGACCAGCGGCTTGGGCAGCGCCAGGCCCGAGGTCTCGATGATCACCGCGTCGATGTCGGCGCGGCGCTCGGCCAGCTGCAGCATCACGGGCTGGAATTCTTCCTGCACGGTGCAGCAGACGCAGCCGTTGGCCAGCTCGTACAAGGCGCCTTCGCGCTCGTCGCCCTCGTCGTCGCAGCCGATGCCGCAGCCGCGCAGGATCTCGCCGTCGATGCCCAGCTCGCCGAACTCGTTGACGATGACGGCGATGCGCTTGCCTTCGGCGTTGCCGAGGATGTGGCGCAGCAGCGTGGTCTTGCCGCTGCCGAGGAAGCCGGTGACGATGGTGACGGGGATCTTGGCGCTTTGCATGGGGTGTGGCTTTCTGGGATGGGATGGATCATGCCGGCTCGCGAAGCGCGGGGAGCACCTCGTTCGCAAAGAGCGTCATGCCGGCGAGGGCTTGGGTGTTGTCGAGCAGGCCATTGGCGTTGAACACGCAGCGCAGCGCATCGATGCCGCTGCGCGCACGCAGGGCGAGGATCTGCGCATGGCATTGCGCGGGGTCGCCGTGGATGAACTGTTCGTGCAGCATGCGTTCGGGCTCGATGCGCGGCACCTGCTCGGGCGGCACGCCGCGCTTGGCGGCGAAGAAGGCGCGGCGCGCCTGCAGCTGGGCCCAGAGGCCGTCGAGCTGCGATTGCACCGACGCGGCGTCGGCGCCGATGCACACGTAGCGCGCCAGCGACGATCGCCGCAGCAAGGTCGAGGGCCGGCCCTGCAGGATGTCGGCCACATGGCCCAGCTGCGTGGTTTCGGGGGGCTCCAGGCTCAGCAGCAGCGGCAGGTCGCGTTCGATCGCAAAGCCCAGCGTCTCGGGCGTGGAGCCGGCCACATAGAGCGGCACGTGCGCGGCCTGGGCCTGCAGCACGATGCAGTGGCGCTCGAAGCGCGCGCGGGTCTCGGCCGCATCGATGTTCAATGCGGCCAGCGTGGCGGGCTCGGTGCCGCGGCCCACGCCGATGTCGATGCGCCCGCCGCTCTGGAAGGCCAGCTGCGCGACCTCGTCGGCCAGCAGCAGCGGCTGGTGCAGCGGCAGCACCAGCACCGAGGTGCCCACGCGCAGCCGTTCGGTGCGCGCCAGCAGCGCGGCGGCCAGCAGCAGCGGCGAGGGGTACGGCCAGTCGGCCGTGGGCAGGCGGAATTCGCTGAACCACACGCCGTCGAAGCCCAGCCGGTCGGCTTCGTCGAACAGCGCGAAGAAGGCGCGCGGGTCGCCCTGCGTGGCTTCGCGGGTCCAGCCGGCGAGGTCGATGCGCATCATGGGCCGGCCTGCCGGCGCAGCCGGGCGCGCAGCATCACGCCGGGCGGCACGCCGATGCGGTCGAACACCACGCCGAAGCTCTCGTCGAGCAGCGCGGCATGGATCAGTTCCTCGCCGCCGTCGATCGCGATGCGGCCGTCGGCCACCACCACGATGCGCTCGAAGTGGCGGAAGGCCAGGTCGAGGTCGTGCATGGCCACGATCACCAGCCGGGTGCGGCCGCGCTGCGCCAGCGCCTCGACCAGCGTGAGCCGGTGCCGCACGTCGAGCGCGGCGCCGGGCTCGTCGGCCAGCAGGATGGGGGGGTCGGTCGCGAGCACGGTGGCCAGCAGCACGCGGGCCTGCTCGCCGCCCGACAGCGTGGACCAGCGCCGGCCGCGGAAGGCCTGGAGCTGGTTGCGTGCGATCACCTCGTCGACCGTGGGCCACTGGGCCGGCGCCTTGCCGCGCGGCGGCGTGAGGCGCATGCCCAGCAGTTCTTCCAGCACCAGGTCCCAGTGCGGCTCGAAGTGCTGCGGCATGAAGCCGATGGCTTGCGCGCGCTCGGCGGCGGGCACGTCGACCACGCGCCGCGCGCCCAGCCGCACCTCGCCCTGGGCCGGTGTTTCCAGGCCGGCCAGCAAGGCCAGCAGCGTGGACTTGCCCGCGCCGTTGGGGCCGATGATGGCCACCGAGCCGGTCGCGCCGAAGCCGATCGACACGTCGCGCAGGATGGACTTGTGGCGGCGCGAGACGCCGAGGTGCTGGGCTTCGAGCAGCAGGCTCATGAGCGCAGCCTCCGCGCCAGCAGCACGATGAAGAAGGGCCCGCCTGCCACGGCCGTGACCAGCCCCAGCGGGATCTCGGCCGGCGGCAGGGCCGAGCGCGCGATGGCGTCGGCCACGGTCACGACGATGGCGCCGGTGAGCGCCGAAGCCGGCAGCAGCGCCCGGTGCAGCGGCCCGACCATCCAGCGCGCGATGTGCGGCGCGGCCAGCCCGACGAAGGCCACCAGGCCGCCATAGGCCACGGCCGCCGCGACCACCAGCGAACCGACGACGACCGCGATGGGCGTGAAGCGCGCCACGTCAAGCCCGAAGCCCTGCGCCGCGCGCGTGCCCAGGCCCAGCAGGTCGAGCCCGTGCGCGATGCGCGAGGTGGCCAGCAGGCAGGCCACGCACAGCGCCGCGAGCAGGCCCAGGCCGGGCCATGAAGGCGTCTGGATGCCGCCCAGCACCCAGCTCATCACGACCTGCAGGCTCACGGTTTCGTCGGACAGGGCGAGCATGAGGAAGGAGCGCAGCGCGCCCAGCATCGCGGCGATGGCCACGCCGGCCAGCAGCATGCCGGCGGCATCGAGCGCGCCCGCGACGCGGGAGACGCCGAGCACCAGGGCGGTCGCGCCCCAGGCGCCGGCGAAGGCCAGCACGGGCAGCGCATAGGACTGGGGCACGCCCAGCGGCACCAGCAGCGCGACGGTCGCACCCAGGGCCGCGCCGCCCGAAGCGCCGAGCAGGTAGGGCTCGGCCAGCGGGTTGCGGAACACGCCCTGGAACACTGCGCCCGACAGGCCCAGCAAGGCGCCGACCAGGGCGGCGGCGAACACGCGGGGCAGGCGCCATTGCAGCAAGAGGCGGCTGCGCAGGCTGTCGTCGCCGGCGAGTGCGCGGTAGAGGGCCTGTGGCGACGACCACTCGTGGCCGGCGCAAGCGGCGAGCAGCAAGGCGACCGTGAGCACCGCGGCGGGCGATGTCGAGGGTTTGGAGGGAGGACATCAGCGGCTCCGGTCGTCGGTCTTGCTCCTTCCCCCTTTGGGGGAAGGCGGGGATGGGGGCTCGCACGATGGAGACGCTGCCGGCCCCTACCCCTGCCCTCCCCCGGAGGGGGAGGGAGCAAGAAGAAGGTCGCGGGATGTCGGGCTCCTTCCCCCTCCGGGGGAAGGCAGGGATGGGGGCGCGCACGATGGAGGCGCTGCCGCCCTCACCCCTGCCTTCTCCCAGGAGGAGAGGGAGTAGAACCGAAACACTCACGGCCGCACCTCCACCGACCCCAGCCACTTCGCAAGGCTTTCGATCCCG
Organism: Variovorax sp. UMC13; assembly: GCF_014170375.1. Lineage (GTDB taxonomy): Bacteria > Pseudomonadota > Gammaproteobacteria > Burkholderiales > Burkholderiaceae_C > Variovorax. Next base: position 240,503 of record NZ_LZZW01000024.1, read on the forward strand.
TCGATGGTCCGCGGTCCCGGAATCAGGAACTCGCTGCGCGACACCGTCACCGCGCGCTTGTCGCGCACCGCCCGCATGTCGCGCCAGCCCGGCAGTTGCACCAGATCGTCGAGGGCAGCCTTCGTCCCCGCGAACAGCAGCACGTCCGGGTCCGACGCAAGAATGGCCTCCGGCGACACCTGCGCCACCGCCCCCCGCCCCGCGATCGCGAAGCGGCCGCCGGCCATGCGCATCGCCTCGCCGGTGTAGGTGTCGGCGCGCGCCACCAGCAGCATGCCGTTGCCCACACGACCGGTGATCATCACCATGCGCGGGGCGGTGCGTTGCGCGACCTGCTGCGCCACGGCATCCAGCCGCGCCTGCAGCGACTGCGCCAGCGCCTCGCCGCGGTCGGGCACGCCGGTGGCGCGGCCGATCAGGCGGATGTTGTCGAGCACCTCGCCGACCGAGCGGCTCAGCAGCACGATCACCGGCACGCCGATGCGCGTCATCGGGTCGACCAACTGGTTGGCGGCCTGCCGCGCGGGCGTGACGATCACCAGGTCGGGCCGCTGCGCGACCACCGCGTCGACCGAGAAGCCCAGCCGGCCGCCGACCCTGGGCTTGTCCATGACCTCGGGTGGAAAGCGCGTGTATTGCTCGACGCCGACGATGCGGTCGGCCAGGCCGAGCGAGGTCACCAGCTCGGTGTTCGACGCGAAAATGGTCACCAGCCGCTGCGGCGCCGCGGGCAGCACCACGCTGCGGCCCAGCGCATCGCGGACCTCGATCGGCGCGGCCTGCCCCGAGAGGGCCGCCGCGCTCAGACCCAGGACCAGCGCGATGCGCTTGAACCGCATCAGAAGCTGACTTGCATGCCGACCTGGAACTCGCGGCCCGGCATCGAGGTGCCGCAACCGCCGTTCTGGAAGCGCGGATCGGCGATGCACGGCTTCTGGTCGAGCGCGATGAAGATCGAGCTGCGGTTCAGGTCGAACAGGTTGTTGACCGCCGCGAACACCTTCACGCGCTTGTTGATGCGGTAGTCGCCGCGCAGGTTCCAGACGGTGAAGGCGCCCTTCCTGTGGATGTAGGTGCTGTAGGGCTCGCCCTGCGGGATCAGCAGCGCTTCCTCGGTGTCGTACCACATCGGTCCGCGCAGCAGCGCACCGATCTGCAGGCTCCAGTCGTCGGGCAGCTTGCCGGCGCCGCGGCCGTAGCGCAGGCCCAGCGAGGCCTCGTACTTGTACATGCGCTGCACGCGGTCGGTGTCGAGCGCGGTCGCGCCCTTGTCGCGCATCGTGAAGTTGTAGTAGCCGTTGGCGTAGGCGTTGAGGCTGTGGGCGCCGGTCGAGAAGTTCAGCGCCTTCGCCAGGTCCACGTTGGCGCTGGCCTCGATGCCGCGCACCACGATGTCGGCCGCGTTGTTGGCGTAGTCCGAGGTGTTGGTGGTCGGGCCGCGCGAGACGGTGATGATGCGGTCGGAGATCGTGTTCTGGAACAGCGCCACGTCCACGTTCCAGACCGGCAGCTGCAGCGTGCCGCCGAACTCGATCTGGCGGTTGCTCTCGGGCTTGAGGTTCGGGTTGCCGAAGCTGCGGCCGCCGCCCACCGCGGTGAAGTCCGAGCCCAGCTCGGTCGAGGTCGGGGCGCGGAAGCCGGTCGAGATGCCGGTGCGCAGGTTCAGCACGTCGAGCGCGCGCCAGGTCGCGCCGGTCGACCAGGTGGTCTCGCCGTACGACTGGCTGCCGCTGCGCTGCAGCGGCAGGTTGGGCGTGGCATCGAAGCTGGTGCGGCCTTCGGTGCGGCGCGCGCCGCCGCGCACCGTCACGCGGTCGTTGAAGAACTTCTGCGAATCCTCGAAGTACAGCGCGTTGACATGCTCGGTCTGGTTGTTGTCGTAGGGCGCGACCTGGCCGGTGGGGCCGCCGGGCAGCGCGACGCGGAAGCGGTCCGAGCGCAGCCGGCTGCGTTCCCAGTCGTAGCCCAGCAGCAGGTCGTTGCCCTGCCCCAGCTTGAAGCGCGGCTGCAGGCGCGTGCCCAGGATGTCGAGCTTGCGGTCGTTGTAGTCGCTCGAGGTGCCGGGCGTGGCCCGCGTGCCGGAGCGCACCACGGGCGAGGCCCACTTGAACTCGTCCTCGTCCGCCACCGAGTAGATCTGCGCCATCCAACTGATGCGGTCATCTGCGGTGCGGCCTTCGTAGGTGAGGTCGGCCGAGGCGTTGGTGCGGTCGTCCTTGCTGATGGTGTTGGCGCCCGATCCGCGGAAGCCCGCGTTGTAGATGCCGTCGGTGCGCAGCTTGAGTTCGAGCCGGTTGCGCTCGTCGACCTGGAAGCCCAGCGCGCCCGCGAAGCCGCGGCGTTCCCAGCCCGTGTTGGCCAGCTTGCCGCCGCCCTTGCCCGATTCGTAATCGTCGCGCTGGCCGCCCGACACGCCGAAGTACCAGTCGAAGCGTTCGCCGCCGCCGCTGGTCTGCGCATTGGCCTGCACGCCGCCCCAGGAGCCCACGCTGAGACCGGCCTGGCTCGGCGGCGCGTTGTAGCCGCTCTTCATGATGATGTTGATCACGCCGCCCATGTTCTGGCTGCCGTAGATCACCGAGGCCGGGCCGCGCACGATCTCGATGCGCTCGACCTCGTTGGCGCTGAGCTTCGAGATGTTGGCCGTGCCCGCGCGCCGGCCGTTGACCAGCACCAGCACCTGGCCCTTGTAGTCGCGGCCCTGGCCGTCGCTGGTGGCGCCGCGGATGTTGATCGAGGTCTGCGCCGCGGTCCATTCGCTGAAGAAGCCGACCGCGTTCTCGGCCAGCAGGTCGGTCACCGACTTGGCGGTCGAGCGGTCGATGGCGGCGCGGTCGATCACCTGCGTGGTCGCGGCGATGCTGGCGCGCGCCTCGGGGCGGGCCGTGGCCGTGACGAAGATCTCATTGAGGGCATCGGCTTCCTGCGCCATGCTCTGGCCCGCGGCCATCGAGAGCAAACCCAGCACGCCCACTCGGGCCGGGTTCAGGATCGTTATTTTTTTCATGCGTGTTCCAACCGCCCCGCCACCCCGCGGAGCCTCAACCATTGAATACGCTGAAGAAGAAAGAACGCCTCGCGGCCAAGCCCGGTGCGTGTGTGCACCGGCTTGCCCGGACCCTCGCTCTCCCGCAGCGGCCGAAGCGGTTGCGAAGGCCGGTATCCGGGCTTGCGGACCGTCCTGCATGCGCGTTGCATGCAGGACCGAAACCCTCGCCTTCCCACGCCGTGAGGCGCAGTGACTGCCATGCCGACAAGGCATGCGCGTGAGGGATTCTTCGAGATCCGCTGACCGTTGCGGGGGCAGCGCAGGACTTGTCGCGTCGTGTGAAGACGCAAGGCACCTGCTTCCCGTTTAACCCCGAGACCCTCAAGCGATGAGAGCGTGCGGGGCACCTTCGAACCGTGCGGGCGCGGCGCTCACAGCGCCGGCCCGACCACAGAATTATAGGAAGGTAAAGAAATCTGACAGCTTGCCGCGCGAGGCTTGCTGTCGGAGGCGGCCTGCTTACTTGGGCAGCAGCACCTTGTCGACCACGTGGATCACGCCGTTCGACTGGTAGACGTCGGCGATGGTCACGTTGGCGGTGCCGCCCTTTTCGTCGGTCACGGTCACCATGCCGCCGGTGCTCTTGGCCACCAGCGTGCCGCCCGCGACGGTCTTGAGCGAGGCCATGCCCTTGCCGTCGTCGATCATCTTCATGAGCGACTTGGCATCGACCTTGCCGGCCACCACGTGGTAGGTGAGGATGGTCGTGAGCGTGCCCTTGTTCTCGGGCTTGAGCAGCGTGTCGACCGTGCCGGCCGGCAGGGCCGCGAAGGCGGTGTTGGTGGGCGCGAAGACGGTGAACGGACCCGGGCCCTTGAGCGTCTCGACCAGGCCGGCGGCCTTGACCGCGGCGACCAGGGTCGTGTGGTCCTTGGAATTCACGGCGTTGTCGATGATGTCCTTGGTGGCGTACATCGGCGCGCCGCCGACGGTGACCTGGGCGATGGCGGAGACCGCACCGACCGACAGGGCGGCTGCGAGTGCGAGGGAAGCGAGGCGTGAGAACTTGGCTTGCATGGATGGCTCCTGTTGCGTTCACCGCCACGAAGATGCGCGGCGGGTGAAAGGGATACGGCCCCGCCCGCGCCTTGGATTCAAGCGATGCGAAATCTGCGCTTCAAAGTGCGCGCAGCTGCGCCAGGTCGGGTTTTTCCAGCCATTGCTGCAGTTCGTCGGCCAGGCGCTGCGCCTCGGCCGCGGCGGTGCGCCAGGCCTGGATGCGGCCCGCCAGGTCGTTGCCGTAGCGCAGGAAGTCGTTGCGGTCGGGCAGCTTGCCGTTGGGCAGGGTCGCGACCCATTCGGGCGCCGGCGCCAGCACCACCATGGCGTCGAGGAAAGGCGTGGCCTTGTGGCGCCACTTGAGGCCCTTGTCCAGCCAGCCCGGCACCACCGCCTGCTGGAAGTGCGGATACAGCACGATGCCCTGGGGCCCCGCGCGGTAGTCCAGGTGCAGGTGGTAGTCGGTGATGCCGCCGTCCCAGTAGGCCCCGGGCGGCGCGCCCGGGATGTCGTGCACCGCCTCGAGCATGAAGGGGATCGAGCACGAGGCCTGCAGCGCCGGCGCGAAGTTGGCTTCGCTCAGCGCCACGCGGCGGGTCGCGAAATCGGTGGTGGCAAAAGGCAGGGCCGCATCCGGCGTCGAGAACACCACACGCTCCAGCCAGCCGCCCAGCGCCTTGCGCCGCACGCCGTTGGCCATGAAGGCGCCCAGGTAGCCCAGCGCCGTGCGCCCCCGCCCCTCGCGGCCCAGCAGGTGCCGGCCATGGGCGGTGATCACATGCAGGCTGTAGCGCGGATGCTTCAGCACCTCCTGCGCCCGGCCGCCGTAGAAGCTGCGCAAGCCCGCGCCGAACTGCGCGCTGACCTGCTTCGCCGTGAGCCGCTTCTGGCCCGGCGGCAGTTCGAAGTGCTGGGTGATGTAGCCGTCCTCGAAGTCGCGCAGCGCGCGCATCGGGTCGTCGAGGCAGGCATTGGCCAGCCGCCAGGCGCCGATGGAGGCCCCCACCAGGTCGATGGGCTGGTCGGAACGCGGCAGCCAGTCGCCGAACAGGAAGCGGTCGATGGGGCCGAGGATCAGGCCCTTGGGCCCGCCCGCCGCGCCCGGCACCACGCGCACGTCCTCGGGCCGCAGGCCCTGCGCTTCGATCAGGCGCCTGGCGGCCGGTCCGGCATGGATGCGCAGTGCCTTCATCGGGGAGGCGGCTTACTTGCCGCGCAGCCCCTGCAGCTTGGCGAAGGCGCTGGCCATCTGGCCCGCGGGCTGCGGCGTGTTGTCGCGGCGCTGGCCCTGCTGCTGGCCGCGGCCCGCGCCTTCGAAGCGGTTGTCGCGCGGGCCGTCTCGGCGCGCGGGCGAAGCGTCGAGGCGCATCGACAGGCCGATGCGCTTGCGCGCCACGTCGACCTCCATCACCTTGACCTTGACGATGTCGCCGGTCTTGACGATCTCGCGCGCGTCTTCCACGAACTTGTTGGCCAGCTGGCTCACGTGGACCAGGCCGTCCTGATGCACGCCCAGGTCGATGAAGGCGCCGAACTGCGCGACGTTGCTCACCGTGCCTTCGAGGATCATGCCCTCCTTCAAGTCGGCGATGTCCTCGACGCCGTCGTTGAAGCGCGCCACCTTGAAGTCGGGGCGCGGGTCGCGGCCCGGCTTCTCGAGTTCGCCCAGGATGTCCTTGACCGTGATCACGCCGAACTTCTCGTTGGCGAAGAGTTCGGGCTTGAGCGCCTTGAGCATGTCGGCGCGGCCCATCAGCTCGGTGATGGGCTTGCCGGTCTTGACCATGATCTGTTCGACCAGCGGGTAGGTTTCCGGGTGCACGCCGGTGATGTCCAGCGGGTTGCTGCCGTCGCGCACGCGCAGGAAGCCCGCGCTCTGCTCGAAGGCCTTGGGGCCGAAGCCCGTGACCTCGAGCAGCTGCTTGCGGGTGGCGAAGGCGCCGTTGGCCTCGCGCCAGCGCACCACCGCCTTGGCCACGCTGGCCGACAGGCCCGACACGCGCGACAGCAGCGGCACGCTGGCGGTGTTGAGGTCCACGCCCACCGAGTTCACACAGTCTTCCACCACCGCGCTCAGCGTGCGCGCGAGTTCGCTCTGGTTCACGTCGTGCTGGTACTGGCCCACGCCGATCGACTTGGGATCGATCTTCACCAGTTCGGCCAACGGGTCCTGCAGGCGGCGCGCGATGCTGGCCGCGCCGCGCAGGCTCACGTCCACGTCGGGCATCTCCTGCGAGGCGAATTCGCTGGCGGAATAGACCGAGGCGCCGGCCTCGCTCACCACCACCTTGTCGATGGCCATGGGCGTCGCGCCGGCCTGGTCGGCCATCTTCGCCAGCAGCTTGATCAGGTCGGCCGCCAGCTTGTCGGTCTCGCGGCTGGCGGTGCCGTTGCCGATCGCGATCAGGTTCACGCCGTGCTTGGCGCAGAGCTTGCCCAGCGTGTGCAGCGAGCCTTCCCAGTCCTTGCGCGGCTCGTGCGGGAACACGGTGGCGGTCTCGACCAGCTTGCCGGTCGCATCGACCACCGCCACCTTCACGCCGGTGCGGATGCCCGGGTCGAGGCCCAGCACCACGCGGCGGCCCGCGGGCGCGGCCAGCAGCAGGTCGCGCAGGTTGTCGGCGAAGACCTTGATGGCGGTCTTCTCGGCATCCTCGCGCAGGCGGGTGAACAGGTCGCGCTCGGTCGAGAGCGAAAGCTTCACGCGCCAGGTCCAGGCCACGCACTTGCGGATCAGGTCGTCCGACAGGCGGGCCGCGTGGCTCCAGCCCAGGTGCAATGCAATGCGGCCTTCGGCCACGCTGGGCTTGCCCGGCTCGGGCTCGACCGGCAGCACCAGCTTGGCGTCGAGGATGTCGAGCGCGCGGCCGCGGAACACCGCCAGCGCGCGGTGCGAGGGCACGCGGCCGATGGGCTCGTCGTAGTCGAAGTAGTCGCGGAACTTGGACACGTCGACGTTGTTCTCGTCCTTGCCGGTCATCAGCGTGGACTTGAACAGGCCTTCGCTCCAGAGCCACTCGCGCAGCCGCTGCACCAGCGCCGCGTCCTCGGCCCAGCGCTCCGACAGGATGTCGCGCACGCCGTCGAGCACGGCCGGCACGGTGGAGAAATCGGGGCCCGGCTTGCCGTCGTCCAGCGTCTCGGCGGGCTTGAGAAAGGCCTTGGCTTCGACGGCCGGGTCCAGCGTCGGGTCGGCGAAGAGCTTGTCGGCCAGCGGCTCGATGCCGAACTCGCGCGCGATCTGGCCCTTGGTGCGGCGCTTCTGCTTGAAGGGCAGGTAGAGGTCTTCCAGCTCCTGCTTGGTCGCCACGGTGGCGATCGCGATGCGCAGCGCGTCGGTCAGCTTGCCCTGCTCGTCGATGCTCTTCATCACGGCCGTGCGGCGCTCGTCGAGTTCGCGCAGGTAGGCCAGGCGCGCCTCGAGTTCGCGCAGCTGGATGTCGTCGAGGCCGTCGGTGGCCTCCTTGCGGTAGCGGGCGATGAAGGGCACCGTGGCGCCGCCGTCGAGCAGCTCGATGGCCGCCTTCACCTGGTGCTCGCCGACCTTGATTTCGGACGCGAGCTGGCGAATGATTTTCTGCATGTCTGAATGAACCCTGGGCGCGCAATAAAGCGCAGCAGTTTGCCATAGGCCCCGCGGGGCGCCGGGCTCACAATCGCTTGCATGTTGATCCGCTTGCGCCGCCTGCTCCGCCTCGTCGCCACCGTGCTGCTGGTGCCGGTGCTCCTGTTCGAGGAATGGGGCTGGGAACCGCTGGCCGCGCAGGTCGCCAGGCTGGCGCGCCTGCCGCTGTGGGCGCGGCTCGAAGGCTGGGTGCGCAGCCTGCCGCCCTGGGGCGCGCTGCTGACCTTCGCGCTGCCCGTGATCGCGCTGCTGCCGATCAAGCTGCTCGCGCTGTTCCTGTTCGGCCGCGGCCACTATGCGAGCGGCGTGCTGCTGCTGGGCGCGGCCAAGCTCGCGGGCACGGCGGTGGTGGCGCGGCTGTTCCAGCTGGTGCAGCCCACGCTGATGCGCATCGGCTGGTTCGCGCGCTGGTATCCGCGCTGGACCGCATGGAAGGACCGTGTGCTGGGCCTGGTGCGGCAGAGCGCGCCCTGGCGTGCGGTGCGGCAGATGAAGGCCGGCACGCGCCGGTATTGGCGCGCGTTCTGGCGCCTGCGCTAGGCCTTCCGCCGGCCCTGCAGCAGCAAGGCGACAAACACCAGCCCGGCCGCCAGGCTGGTGTGGCCGCTGAAGCTCACCAGCCCCAGGCCCCAGCCCTGCGCACCCACCAGCACGCCAAGCGCGAGCAGCAGCGCGCTCCAGCCCGCCACGCGCAGCCGACGGGTCAGCGACGGCGCGAAGGCATGCGCGAACAGCTCCTCCTGGTGCCGCTCCATGGCCAGCGCCAGCGCGGCGAAGCCCGGCAGGCACAGCACGAAGGCCAGCCCGTGGAACCAGCCGTTCATGCGCCCTCCCCGGCCGGCGTGGCCGTGGTGGTCACCGGCGCGACCGCGCGGCGCGCGGGCTTGACCTTCGCGCTGTGGCGCATCGTGCGGATCGCCAGCAGCGCATGCAGCGCGGCCAGCGCCCACAGCGTGAGCTCCAGGCCGGCGAAGACCCAGTCACCGGCCAGGAGGCTGCGCCACAGCGGTCGCTCGGTGGTGAAGGCGCTCACGATGGGCAGCAGCGCGAGCGCGGCGGTGGCGATCCAGAGCTGCTCGATCCAGGCGCGCTTCGCGGGCCGCAGCATCGCGTGCAGCAGCGCCAGGCCCCAGACGATGAACAGCAGGTCGACCTCCCACTCGCTGCGCCGGGGCAGATCGAGCGGCAGCAGCCGGTTGCCCCACAGGAAGGCCGTCATGGCGATCGACAGGCCCGCGATGGCCGCGATGTTCAGCCGCTCCACCAGCCAGAAGCCGACATACGGTCTGTCGGGGTCGGGCAGCTTCTGCCGCCGCTTGACGGTCCACATCACCAGCCCGGTGCCCACCATCGCGGTGCCGGCCAGGCTCACGAGGAAGTAGAGCCAGCGCGTCGCGGTATCGCCGAAGCGGCCCAGGTGCAGCGCGTACATCACGCCGCGGGTCTCGGCCGCGGGGCCCACGCTGTCCTTGGTCTCGAGCAGCTTGCCGGTCGTGCCTTCGAACAGCATGTACTGCGGGCTCACCGAGGCACGGCCCTCGTCGCCGCGCGAGACGGTCACGCGCGCGGCGGCGTCGCCCGGCAGCGTGATGTTCACGCGCTGGATGTTGTCGCGGCCCCAGCGCGCCTGCGCCTGCCGCACCATGTCCTCGATCGGCGCGAGCGTCGCGGCCTGGCCGGTGGGCTTGGCGGGCGTGATGAAGGCGCTCAGCTGGGCCGAGAGCTCCTGCCGCTCGGCCGGGGTCTTGAACGCCGCCTGGCTGCCCCAGGGCATGTACAGCGCGGCCAGTGTGATCAGCCCGGTGTAGGTGATCATCAGGTGGAAGGGCAGCCCGAACACCGACAGCGCGTTGTGTGCATCGAGCCACGAGCGCTGGCCCTTGCCGCCGCGGAAGGTGAAGAAGTCGATGAAGATCTTCTTGTGCGTGATCACGCCGCTCACGATCGCCACCAGCATGAACATCGCGCAGAAGCCCGCGAGCCAGCGGCCCCACAGCACCGGCATGTAGTGGAACTGGAAGTGGAAGCGGTAGAAGAAGTTGCCGCCGCCGGTGTCGCGCCCCGCGACCTTGTCGCCGCTGACCGGGTCGAAGGTGCCGCTCTGGAAGGCGCGCCGGCCTTCGACGCCGGGCGTGCGCCAGAAGGCGCTGACCACGTTGTTGCGCGCATCGGGCAGGCCGATGCTCCACTGCGGGCTGCCGGCCGCCTCGGTGCGCAGCTTGTCGGCCACGTGCTGCGCCACCACGGCCGCATCGGGCACCTGGGCCTGGTGCGCGATCTCGGGCCGCATCCACTGCGAGATCTCGTCCTTGAAGTAGCTCACCGTACCGGTGAGGAACATCGCATAGAGGAACCAGCCGACCAGCAGGCCCGTCCAGATGTGCAGGTCGGACATGGTCTGGCGGATGCCGCGCGGCTTGGGCGGCGACTTCTTCTTCTGAAGCTTGTCGGTGCTCACGCTGCGGCGCCTCCGCTCCACACCGACCAAGCGGCCAGGCCCAGCGGCACGGCCGCGACCAGCAGGCCGGCCCAGGCGCGCCGCGCGCTGCGCACGGCAAACACCCAGACCACCGCGCCCGCATAGACCGCGAAGCTCGACAGCATGCCCGTGAGCACCGCCTGCGGCTTGCTCATGGGCAGGGCCAGCGCGGCCACGCTCGCGAGCGCAGCCAGGCCGTAGCCGCCGAACATCGCGGCCACGATGCGCGAGAGCAGCGGCCCGACGCGCAGGGCCCGGTGCAGCACGGCGTTCACTTGTTGGGCGTGGCGGCCGGGCCGGCGGCGATCGGGGCCACGCCCTCGGCCTTGACGTAGGTCAGCGTGGTGACGTAGCTCACGCCGTCGTACTTCTCGGGTCCTCCGGCGCCTGGGCGTTCGCCGCCGGTGCGGTCGGTGTGGCTGGCCTCGGCCACATAGGTGCCCTTCCAGGGCATGTCGAAGCGCACCAGGCCCTGCGCGTCGGTGCGGCCTTCCTTGGACCAGCCCGACTGGGTGACCAGCGTGACCTTGGCCTTGGGCAGCGGCTGGCCCTTGAACACCAGCTTGAACTCGCCCGGGGCGCCGGCCGGCACGATGTCGAAGGCCAGCCTGGCTTCCTGCGGCGCGAAGCCGGTGATCAGCCGCGCGGCCGGGTGGTACCAGTTCTTCGATTCCTTGTCGCCCTGCTTCAGGGTGTAGAGCGGATAGCTCGCGTCCTCGGCCACGATGGACTCGCCCTTGGCCGCCTTGAAGGGCAGCGTGAAGCCCTGGGCCGCCTTGCTGCCGTCGGCCTTCTTCTCGCCCTGGGCCGACACCAGCGTGGCGGTGGGCTGGCCGAACTTGTCGAGCAGGCCCGGCGAGGTCTCGCGCAGGTTCTCGCCGAACTCGCCGAAGCGGATCACCGCGCTCTGTCCGGCGGGCTGCTCGAGCCAGATCTGGTGGGCTTGCGAGGCGGTGGCGAATCCCAGCAGGGCGAATGCGGCGGCGAGTGTCTTGTTCATGGATAGGTGTGAAGTCGATGGCGTCGAAGGCAGTGCCCGCTGGACGGGCAGCTCGCGGCCGTGACGCTGGCCCTCGCCCGAGGTTTCGGAGAGGCGACGTGCAGGCCACGGCCATATGAATACGAACAATTCGCATTCTATCAAGGTGTCGAAGTGTCTCCCGACCCACCTCGAGATATTTTTACCCGGAAGATATTGCAATGGTTTTTTCATCCGGGTAGATTCCGTGCTCCGCTGTCAGAGCCCTGCCATGTCCACGCCGCCCTCCTCCGCACTCCCTGCCGACCACCTCACGGTCTTTGCCGGTTTCCGGCGCATCGCCTCCGGGCCGCGCGCCGAGATCGTGGCGCAGCTGCGGGCTGCACCGCCCCCCCAGGAACCGCTGCTGCGCGTGTTCGACGACGCCACCGGCACCCGGATCGACCTGGACCTGCGGCCCGAAGCCGCCGAGGACGCCACCCCGCCGCGCGGCGTGGGCCGGCCCCGGCTCGGCGTGGTGGCGCGCGAAGTCACGCTGCTGCCGCGCCACTGGGACTGGCTGGCCAGCCAGCCCGGCGGCGCCTCGGTCGCGCTGCGGCGCATCGTCGACGAGGCGCGCCGCCTGCACGAAGGACGCGATACGCTGCGCACCGCGCGCGAGTCGACCTACCGTTTCATGTCCGAGATCGCCGGCGACCTGCCGGGCTTCGAGGACGCGACACGCGCGCTGTTCGCCGGAGAACGGCAAGCCTTTGTCGAACGCATCGCGGGCTGGCCCGATGACGTGCGCACCCATCTCGACCAACTGAGCAACGCCGCCTGGGAAAAAACACAATGAAGAAACCCGATGCCCTGAGCGCCGACCTGCAGGCCGACGACCTGCGCGTGGCCGGCGAGATCGCCGCCGCGCCCGCCGCCGTGGCCGACCCTGCCGCGGTGCCCGTGGCACCCGCCAGCGATGCGGTGCCGCCCGCCGCGATCCGGACGGGCGCCCGCACACCCGACCCGCGCCGCCCGCTGTGGAAGATCTTCCTGTTCTTCCTCGCGCCCATGCTGCTGAGCAACATCCTGCAGTCGCTGTCGGGCACGCTCAACAACGTCTATGTGGGCCAGATGATCGGCGTGGGCGCGATGGCGGCCGTGTCCAGCTTCTTCCCGGTGATGTTCTTCTTCATCGCCTTCACCATCGGCCTGGGCGCGGGCGCCTCGGTGCTGATCGGCCAGGCCTGGGGCGCGCGCGACACCGGCAAGGTCAAGGCCATCGCCGGCACCACGCTCACGGTGGGCATCGCCTTCGGCCTGCTGGTCGCGGTGTTCGGCGGCAGCTTCACGCAGCCCCTGCTCGCGGCGCTGGGCACGCCGCCCGACATCCTGGCCGACGCCACCGCCTACGCCCGCATCATGCTGATCGCAATGCCCGGCCTGTTCGTGTTCCTGCTGTCGACCGCGATGCTGCGCGGCGTGGGCGACACCGTCACGCCGCTCTACACGCTGGCCATCTCGACCGGCATCGGCTTGGTGCTGACACCCGCGCTGATCCGCGGCTGGGGCGGCCTGCCACAGTTGGGCGTGGCCAGCGGCGCGGCCGCCACGGTGGTGTCCTTCGTGGTCGCGACGACCTGGCTGGGCTTCCGGCTGCGCAAGACGAAGAGCCCGCTGGCGCCCGACGCCACCTTCGCCCATGCGATGCGCATCGACTTCAGGATCCTGAAGACCGTGCTCAAGGTCGGCGTGCCCACCGGCGTGCAGATGATCGTGATCGCGCTGGCCGAAGTGGCGCTGCTCTCGCTGGTCAACAGCTACGGCTCGAACGCCACGGCGGCCTACGGCGCGGTCAACCAGGTGGTGGCCTATGTGCAGTTCCCCGCCATCTCGATCGCCATCACGGCCTCGATCCTCGGCGCGCAGGCCATCGGCGCGGGCCGCACCGAACAGCTGGGCGCGATCGCGCGCACCGGCCTGCTGATGAACCTGGTGCTGACCGGCTCGCTGGTGTTGCTGGGCTACCTGTTCTCGCGCCCGCTGATGGGCTTCTTCATCACCAGCGCGCCGGTGATCGAACTGGCGCAGACCCTGCTGCACATCATGCTGTGGAGCAGCGTGATCTTCGGCATGGCCTCGGTGCTGTCGGGGATCATGCGGGCCAGCGGCTCGGTGCTGGTGCCCACGGCCATCTCGATCTTCTGCATCGCATTGATCGAGGTGCCGGTGGCGTACTTCATGAGCCACCGCATCGGCATCAACGGCGTGTGGGTGGCCTACCCCGTGACCTTCATCGCGATGCTGGCACTGCAGACCGCCTACTACCGCGGCGTGTGGCGCAAGAAGGCGATCCGCAAACTGGTCTGAGGCCCGGAGGCCTCAGGGCTCAGGTGCCGTAGAGCGAAGCGCCGTTGGCGGCGATCGCGCGCGCACCGGCGCGCACCGTGGCGCGGTCGGCCGAGGCCACGGGCTTGGCCACGCCGGTGCCGCCATTGGTGATCTGCACCGGCTTGAGCGCCTCCTGTGCCACTTCGGCACGCGAACGCATCGACTGGAAGGCCTGCGGCGGGATGTTGCTCTGTTCGCCCTGGAAGGCCTGGGCACTGAAGCCGGTCAGCCCGGTGAAGGCGGCAACGGCAGCGACGGCGATGAACTTGGTGGACATGATGGAACTCCTCTTGGCACGGTGACGACCGCAAACCAGGAGGCCTGCGGAACCTGTGTGCGGCCCGTTCCGGGTCCGCACAGGATCTATACGCGGCGAATTCACGGATGGATGCAGGCCACGCGCGACGACTCCGGATGCCATAGCATCCGCACATGCAGCGCCCCCTCCTGCTCTTGCTCCTGACCTGTATCGTTGCCGGTGCGCACGCGGCAGAGATCGAGCACAACAGCCTCGGCATGGCCTTCGTGAAACTGCCGGCGGGCGAATTCCTGATGGGCAGCGACGAGGCCCCCGACGCGCTGGCCCGCGCCTACCCGCAATTGCCGGCCGCGCGCTTCGCACAGCTGGACGACGAAGGGCCGGTGCACCGGGTGCGCATCACGCGCGCATTCTGGATGGGCCAGCACGAGGTCACGGTGGGCCAGTTCCGCCGCTTCGTCGAAGCCTCGGGCCATGTGCCCGAGTCGGAGGCAGACGGCACCGGCGGCTACGGCTGGCGCGCCGACTACGACCCGGCCACCACGCCGCGCGGCGACGCCTTCGAAGGCCGCGATCGCCGCTACTCGTGGCGCAACCCCGGCTTCGTGCAGGGCGAGGACCATCCGGTCGTCAACGTGACATGGCACGACGCCCAGGCACTGGCGGCCTGGCTCAGCCGCACCGAAGGCCGCCGCTACCGACTGCCGACCGAGGCCGAATGGGAGTACGCCTGCCGCGCCGGCACCCGAAGCCGCTACCACGCGGGTGACGATCCCCGCTCGCTGCTGGGCACGGCCAACGTGTTCGATGCGCGCAGCGCCCGCCACTGGCCGCAGTGGCAGGCCATGGCGCTGGAAGGCGACGACGGCCATGCCTTCACCGCGCCGGTCGGCAGCTTCGCGCCGAACCCCTGGGGGCTGCACGACATGCACGGCAACGCCTGGGAATGGGTGGCCGACTGGCATGGCGACGACTACTACGCCAAGTCTCCGATCGACGACCCGCAGGGCCCCGCCGAAGGCACGGTGCGGGTGCGCCGCGGCGGCTCCTGGCACACCTGGCCCTTCTATGCCCGCGCGTCTTATCGCAACTGGAACGCGCCGAGCACGCGCTACACGCTGGTGGGGATTCGGCTGGTGCGGGAGGATTGAGCGGGGCGGCGGCGACGACGCGGCTCAGCGCAGGCAGCGCCGCAGATAAGCCTCGAACACCTCAGGTCGCCCGTGCGCATCGGCGCAGCCGACATAGCTGTCGGGGCGGATCAGGTAGGCCGCATTGCGCGCCAGCCCCGCCGCCTCGTGGGCCGGGCCGAAGTCGAAGTGGTGCAAGGTGATGCCCTGCGAGCCGCACCATGCAACCAGTTCGTTGCCCGCCATGCCGTAGACATGCACCTGCCATGCGATCTCGCGCAGCGAGCCGTAATTGTCGGCCTGCCGCACCCACGGCAGCCGGTCGCCGCCGCGCACCTCGCCGGCCTTTCCTTCGCTGATCGGGCTGTCGTGGTAGCTGATCATGGCCTGCGAGATCATGCGGAACGCGTACTCGCGCACCGCATCGATGCCATAGGCCAGCGGCGCCAGGACCGGTGCGATGCGCGTGCGCACGAAGTCCGCGAAGCTCCCGTCGGCGGTGACGAAGCTGAACACGCGGTCGGTCGTCTCGACCAGCTTCAGCGCGAAGGCGCGGCGCTCGTCCTCGTAGCTGTCGAGCAGGGTGTCGGGCGCCGCGTGCCGCAGCACGGCCGCCAGCTTCCAGGCCAGGTTGATCGCGTCGCCGATGCCGGTGTTCATGCCCTGGCCGCCGGCCGGGCTGTGGACATGGGCCGCGTCGCCGACCAGGAAGGCGCGCCCGCGGCGGTAGCGCTCGGTCACACGGTGGTGCACGTGGTAGGTCGAGAACCAGTGGACCTGCTTCACCTCGAGGCCGATGGCAGCGATCGCGCGGTGGCCCACGTCGTCGAAGCTCAGCGTCTCGGCACGCGCCGCCCCGTCGTCGTCGGCCAGCCCGATCAGCCGGCCCCGGCCCTGGTCGTCGTAGGGCAGCCAGGCCACGAAGTCGGCGTTGTCCAGCGCGATGTTTGCCTCGCCGTTGGCGGCCGGGCCCGTGGCATGGACGTCCGCCACGTAGAAGATCTTGTCGTAGGTGCCGCCGGGGAAGCCGGCGCCGATCTGGTGGCGCACGATCGAGCGGGCGCCATCGCAGCCCGCGATGTAGGCGGCTTCGCAGACTTGCGTACCGCCGTCGGGCAGGCGAAGCTGAACCAGCACATGGTCGCCCCTGTCGTCGAAGCCCAGGCACTCGGTCTGGCGCTCGACCTCGACGCCCAACGCCTGCAGCCGCTCGACCAGCAGGCGCTCGTGCCGGTCCTGCGGGTAGACGAGCAGGAAGGCATAGGGCGTGAGGTCGCGCCCGGCGGACCCGAAGGACAACGTCGCCCGCTTCTTGCCGGTGGTCCAGAGGTTGATCGCCGGAATGCGGTGCCCGGCCGCCACCACCGCGTCGGCGAGGTCCAGCTGGCGATAGAGCTCCAGCGTGCGCGCCTGCACGGCCATCGCGCGGGAGGTGGTGCCCGGCTCGCTCGTCTTGTCGACGATGCGCACCTTCACACCCTGGCGGGTCAGCCAGAGGGCGAGCACCAGTCCGGTGGGACCGGCACCGACGATGAGCACCGTGTCGGATGTGGGCATCTGGGGTGGCAGTTGGCGCGCCGCGGCTGGCGCACGCGTTGACCGAGAAAAACGCTGCCGCGCACAACGGCCTGTGCGGGGCCAGGTGCCATGCTACGGCGGCCGCGGGAAAAGGTCGAGCGCCGCGGCATCCGACGCTTCAAGGCCGGGTCTGGGCTGCCAGTGTCCTGGCGAAGAAGCCCACCACCGCCGTGTTGAAGCCCGCGTGGAATGCATCCCGGTCGAAGCCAGGCGCAGCGGACGGCCGCGGGATGAAGCGGCATCGCCTTCGGCAGATCGCTAGTGGTAGTCGTCTTCGCGCTGATGGCGGACCGCCGCGATGACGACCCTGTGGTCGTCGACGATTTCGAACAGCGCGACATAGCCCGCGTGGCCGAACGAGATCACCAGCTCGCGCAGGAACGGGCTGGCCCCTGCTTTCCTGCAGGTGAACGGGTTCCATCTGAGTGTTTCCACGCTCTGGCGGATCGCATCGAGCGCCTGTTGCGCGACCGCAAGATCTCCATCGCGCGCCAGTTCACGCTCAAGGATGAAGTCGAACAATCGCTCCAGGTCGTCCGAGGCTTCCTGGGTGAACTGGACGCGGAAGGTCACGACCGAGGGGCCGGCTTGCGCGCCTTGGCAAGCGCAAGCTTTGCATCGAGGCCCATCAGCACCTGATCCGCTTCGATGTAGCCGCGGGTCTGCCGCGCGCCTTCCAGCGAGCGGAGGCCACGGGCGATGAACGCCGACTGGTTCTGCCGCTGGCGCACGGCGCTGCGCACGGCCTCTTCCACGAACTCCGACATCGACTCGCCTTCGGCGAGCAAATGCTCGACCTCGGCGCGCAGTTCCGGTTCGACCCGAACCGAGGGAATGGTAGCGGTCTTCATGCCTCAGTGTATTGCATTTGCGCTACACAACGCAGCTGCGGACCCATCGCACGTGGGTCAGGCATGCACCTGCGTCCCCGCCGGCGCGTTGGTCAGGAGACGCGGCGCGATGGGGCTGGCGCATGGAGACATCGTGCGGGCTGTGGTCCCGGTGGCATCGGGCCGCGCACGGCCAACACCGTCACTTTTTCGACGGCGTGACGTAGTACTCGATCTTCGTCCGGTCCTTGTAGGGATCGTTGTCGAAGAATTTCGACTCCTGCGAGATCTTGATGTCGTAGCCGTCGCGCACGCCCTCCAGGCTGCTCTGGGCGTCATGGGTTACCGGCGCGAGCGCGGGCCGGTGGAATGCCGCCACCGTCTTGAAGTCGTCGGTGCTGAAGGCCTTGATCGATGCGCTCGTCAGGCGCCCGGCGCTGTCGGTGTCCGCGCTCACGTCCGTCATCGCGGTGTTCGGCGGCAGCGAGACCAGGGCCGCCAGCGCGGGAGGCAGCGCCTTGGCGCCGCTCTTTTCCTGGATGCGGTAGTGCAGGCCGCCCTTGTCGTTGGGCTCGCCCTTGGCCGCGGCCGAGTCCTCCATCGAACTCACGACCCAGGCCGACAACAGCAGGATCGGCAGCGCGATCGCGCCGACGTACAACAGGAAGCGAAGACGATCCTTGGTATGAAAAAACTCGATCATCGGCGCGTGCTCCTTGGAGTCAAAATGCTTTCCCGCCGGGCGGACGGCTTCAGCCCGCGCCGCGGCACACCGCCGCCGGGTCCGACTGCAGCGCCGCCACCTGGCGCGCGATGGCCTGGGCCGCCTGTGCCGTCACGCGCTGCGCACCCAGCGCCAGCGCATCGATGCCCTGCCCCACCGATTCGCTGCCCGACCACTGGCAGGTCGCGCTGCGCTCCGCATCCGAGCGCCGCACGGTCCAGCTGAAGGCGGCGTCGACGCGCGTGTCCTCGATGGCGTCGAAGCGCTGCAGCTGCACCGCGATGCGCCAGGCCGGCTGGCTGGGCTGGCGGCCGCCCTTGGTGACGTCGATGGCGCCGAGCCGGCTCGCGATGCCCGCGGCCAGCGCGTCGCGCAGTTCGTTCTCGAAGGAGGCCGACCAGCGGTGCTGCTCGAGCACCGCCACCTGGGCGCCGCCGCCCGTGCGCTGCACCAGCATCTGCGGGCGCGCCAGGCGCTCGGGCACCGCGACCGGCGCGAGCTCGATGAAGACCGGCGTGGCCGATGGCACGGGCACCACATCGGCCGGCGCGGCCAGCGTGTAGTAGCGGTCGGGCGTGCTGGTGGCACAGCCGGCGGCCAGCAGGGACAGGGCCAAGGCGCCCAGCAGGGTTCGGGGCAGTCGCTTCATTTCTTGTTGTCCTCCGGTTTGCCGCGCAGCAGCGACTCGGGATGGCGTTCGAGGTAGTCGGTCAGCACGCGCACCGAGCCGGCCGCGCGCGTGAGCTCCTGCAGCGTCTGGCGCATGTCCTGCTGCAGCGGCGAGTCCTGCGCCAGCGTGCGCTCGGCCGAGTTGATGGTCTTGCGCGCGTCCTTCATGGCAGCCGTGATCTCGGGCGACACGTCGTTGTTGAACGTGCGCGTGAGCTGCTCGGCGCCGACCAGCGTCTTGTCGAGCGTGGCCAGTGCCTTGCGCACATCGGTGCCGATCTGCTCGAACGGCACCTTGTTGACCTTGGTCACGATCTCCTGCACCTGCGACTGCAGCTCGTCCAGGCTGTTGGGCAGCGTGGGCATCTCCAGCGGCGTCTTGCTCACGTCCACATTGACCGGCGGCGCCTTGGGGAAGAAGTCGAGCGCGATGTAGTTCTGGCCGGTCAGCAGGTTGCCGGTGCGCATCTGCGCGCGCAGGCCCTTGCCGATCAGGAACTGCAGGCGCTTGTCCTGCGCGATCCGCGACTCGCGGGGCTCGCCGTTGGCATGGGTGTGCAGCCGGTCGGGGTAGACCGTGACGATCACCGGCATGCGGAACTCGCGCTCGCTGCGGTCGAACTGGATGCCGATCGACTTGACCTCGCCGATCACCACGCCGCGGAAGTCCACCGGCGCGCCGGGCGACAGGCCGCGCAGCGACTGGTTGAAGTACAGCAGCATGGTCTGGGCCGGGCCGTCCGGCGGCTTCATGGCCGAGCTCTCATCGTCGGCCAGCGCGAAGGAGGTGTTCTCGACCGCGAGCGGGCCGCTGTCGTTCTCGGGCGCGCCGAAGGCGATGCCGCCGATCAGGATGGTGGCCAGCGACTGGGTGCGCAGCGTGATGCCGCTGGCATTGAGCCGCATGTCGATGCCGCTGGCCTGCCAGAAGCGCGAGTTGGCGCCGATGAACTTGTCATAAGGAGCGTTCACGAACACCCGCAGCGTCACGCCGCGTCCGTTCTCGTCGAGTTCGTACGCCGCCACCTGGCCGACCTTGATCCGGCGGTAGTACACGGGCGAGCCGACGTCGAGCGAGGCCAGGTCGGGCGCGCGCAGCAGGAACTGCTTGCCCGAGGCATCGCGCGTGACGATGGGCGGCGCCTCGAGGCCGGTGAATTCCTTCGAACTCTCGTCGGCCACGCCGGCGTCGGCGCCGATGTAGGCGCCCGACAGCAAGGTGCCCAGGCCCGAGATGCCCGAGGTGTCGAGGCGCGGGCGCACCACCCAGAAGCGGGTGTCGTTGGCGGTGAAGGCGTCGGCGTCCTTGTTGAGCTGCAGGGTCACGCGCACATGGGAGCGGTCGCGCGCCAGGCGCAGGCTCTGCACCACGCCGATCTGCACGTCCTTGTACTTGACCGCGGTCTTGCCGGCCTCCAGGCCCTCGGCGGTCTTGAAGCTGACCTCGATCTCGGGGCCGCGGTCGATCAGGATGCGCGCCACCAGCGTGATGCCGACCAGCGCCGCCACCACCGGGATCAGCCAGATCAGCGAGGGCATCCCGTCGCGCCGCTTGGCCACGCGGGGCGCGGGCAGCGCGGGCGGTCGCGCGTCGGAGGTCTTGTCGTCGTCACTCATGGCGTGCGTCCCTTGGGTTCTCTTGCTCGGTATCGTCTTCTTCGTCGTCGTCGGGACCGGCGTGGCCGTCCCAGGTCAGCTTGGGGTCGAAGCTCAGCGAGGCCAGCATGGTCAGCACCACCACCGCGCCGAAGGCCGCGATGCCGACGCCGGCCGTGATCTCGGCGAAGCCCTGGATGCGCACCAGGCCGGCCAGCAGCGCCACCACGAACACGTCGAGCATCGACCAGCGGCCGATGATCTCAATCACGTGGTAGAGCTTGGCGCGCTCGAGGCGGCGCCAGCGGCTGCGGCGCTGGGCGCTCACCACCAGCACGAACAGGGCGGCCAGCTTGAACAGCGGCACCAGGAAGCTGGCCACGAAGACGATGGCGGCCAGCCCGTAGGCGCCGGTGACCCAGAAGTAGATCACGCCGCTCATGATGGTGTCGTTCTGCGAGCCGAAGAGCGTGCGGGTGATCATCACCGGCAGCAGGTTGGCCGGCAGGTACATCACGCAGGCAGCGATCAGCAGCGCCCAGGTGCGGTTCAGGCTGTCGGGCTTGCGCAGGTGCAGCGCCGTGCCACAGCGGCCACAGGGCGCACCGTCCTCGGCCTCGGCCCAGGCGGTGCCGCAGTGGCGGCAGCCGATCAGGCCGGTGTCGATGGCGCGCGGTGCCGCCGTCATGCGGCTTCCTCGCGGGCCGGTGGATCGTCTTCGGCCGCCACCGCTGCGCCTTCGGCCAGCGTCCAGAAGCCGCGCGGATCGAAGGCCAGCACCGCCGTCAGCAGCACCGTGAGCGCCATGAAGGCGTAGAGCGCCGGGCCGGGCAGCACGGTCGCCATGCTGGAGAGCTTGACCAGCGCCACCAGCACGCCCAGCAGGAAGACTTCGATCATTCCCCAGGGCCGCAGCGACTGCATGGCGCGCACCAGCCAGGCGAAGCCGGCCACGCGCCGGTGATGCCGCAGGGGCACCAGCAGCCAGACCAGGATCAGCAATTGCAGCAGCGGGAACAGCAGCGTGGTGGCCAGCACCAGCAGCGCCACCAGCGACATGCCCTCGCCCGCCAGCGCGATCACGGCACCGGTCAAGGTGGTCTGGCTGCGCAGCCCGCGCAGTTCGATCTCGACGATGGGGAACAGGTTGGCGATGAAGAACATGATCAGCGCCGCCACCGTGAACGGCAGGATGCGCGCCTTCTGCGCACCCGGGTGCCGGTCGAGCTCGGTGCCGCAGCGCGGGCAGCGGGCAATCTCGCGCTCATGCAGCGGCGCGCGGTGGTACACCGCATCGCAGCCTTCGCAGACGATCGCCTCGGGGATTTCCTTCATTGGCGCCGAGCTTAATGGCTTGGCCCGGTACCCGCCCTCAGACGAAGGCTGCTGCAGATGCCAGCCAATGCCGCGCAGCCGGCCGCCAGGACCAGCGCGATGAGCGGGCCGCGGCCTTCATGCGGGCTCCAGACGCTGAAGATGGCGGCGACCAGCACCGCGCCCAGGGTCTGGCCGGTGAGCCGCGCCGTGCCCAGCATGCCGCTGGCTGCACCGCTTCGGTGCGGCGGCGGCGTGGTCACGATGGTGTGGTTGTTGGGCGACTGGAACAGGCCGAAGCCGGCGCCGCACAGCGCCATGCGCCAGACGATGTCGAGGTTGTCGGGCTGGGCCGGCAGCGAGGCCAGCAGCCCCAGGCCGATCGCCAGCAGCCCCAGGCCGATTCCGCCTAGCAGGCCGTCGGGGTAGCGGCCGATCAGCCGCCCGGCGATCGGCGCCATCACCACGATGGCCAGCGGCCAGGCGGTGATCAGCAGGCCGGCCTGCAGGTGGGTGCGGCCGTAGACGTCGAGCAGCAGGAAGGGCAGCGCGATGTACGACAGCATCTGCGCGCAGAAGGCCGCGACCGAGGTGCCCATCGACAGCGCGAACACCGGGATGCGCAGCAGGTCGATCGGGAACAGCGGCGCCACCAGCGAACGCTGGCGGCGCAGGTAGACGAAGCCCACCGCCACGCCGGCCAGCAGCAGCGCCCAGGCCGTGGGCTGGGCACCCTGGGCCGCGTCGGCCTCGCGCACGCCGAGCCGGTCGGCGCCGACGAAGATCAGCGCGAACATCAGCACGTTGAGCACCACGTCGACCCACGAGAAACGCACCCCGGTGGCCGGTGGCGCCGTGTTGAAGGGCAAGGCGCGCACACCCAGCGCCAGCACCGCCAGCCCCAGCGGCACGTTGAGCGCGAACAGCCAGGGCCAGGAAGCCACCGACAGGATGGCGGCCGCCACCGAGGGGCCGGCCACCGAGGCGGTCGCCACCACCATCGAGTTGATCGCGATGCCGCGCCCCAACTGCGCCGACGGATAGATCAGCCGCACCATGGCGGCGTTGACGCTCATGATGCCGGCCGCGCCCAGCCCCTGGAAGGCGCGCGCGGCGATCAGCGTGCCGAGGGAATTGGCCAGCGTCGCGGCCAGCGAGGACACGGTGAACAAGGCCACGCCCAGCAGGTAGACGCGGCGGTAGCCGATCCGGTCGCCCAGCGAGGCCAGCGGCAGCAGCATCACCAGCGTGGCGATCTGGTAGGCGTTGACCACCCAGATCGAATGCGCGGGGCTGGCGTTGAGTTCGCGCGCGATGCCCGGCAGCGCGAGGTTGACGATGGTGCCGTCGAGCACCGAGACCGCGATGCCCAGGATGATCACCGCCATCGCGTACAGGCGCTGCGGCATGGGCAACCCGTCGCGCGGCGCCGCCGCGGCCACCGGGGACGACGCTTCCTCGCGCAGGGTGCCGGCGCTCATTCAGCGCACCGCAGGCTCGGCCACGGCATCGGAAGCGGCGCCGTAGGCACCGCCCAGCGTGAGCCAGGTCAGCACCACGGCCACCAGCGCGCCGCCGGCCATGCCGGCCACCATGGGCAGCGGACGGCCGTCGGTGAACAGGCCCACCACGCCCATCACGACCGCGCCGGTCAGCATCTGCAGCGTGCCCATCAGCGCCGAGGCGGTGCCGGCGATGCTGCCGTGCTCCTCGAGCGCGAGCACCGAGGTGGTGGGAATCACCAGACCCATCAGGCCGCTGGCGATGAAGTACAGCACCAGCAGCACCCAGATCGAATCGCCGCCCAGCAGGTAGTAGACGAACATCGCCACCATCACCAAGCCGCAGGCCGCCACCGCGCCCTTGACCACGCGCGCCAGCCCGAAACGTTCGCCCAGCGGGCCGTTGAACTGCGCGGCCGCGAAAAAGGCCGCCGCATTGACGCCGAAGGCCACGCTGTACATCACGGGCGACAGGCCGTAGTGGTCGATCATCACGAAGGAAGAATTCGCCAGGTAGGTGAAGAAGCCGGCCATCGCGAAGCTGCCGATGAAGACCAGGCCCAGATAGTGCCAGTCGCGCAGCAGCTGGCCGTAGCCGGCCAGGGCGCTGCCCAGGCTGCTTTCCACGCGTTGTTCAGGGGTGCGGGTCTCGCCCAGCGAGGTGTTGATCAGCACCAGGCCCGCGATGGCCGCCAGCGTGACGGCCCAGAACACCGCGCGCCAGCCGGCCAGCGCGATCACCCCGCTGCCGACCAGCGGCGCCAGGATGGGCGAGATGCTGAACACCAGCATCAGCAGCGACATCAGGCGCGCCGCGTCGTTGCCGGTGTGCAGGTCGCGCACGATGGCCCGCGGGATCGCCATGCCGGCCGCCGCGCCCAGGCCCTGCAGGAAGCGCAGCACGATCAGCGTCTGGATGTCGCCCGCCAACGCGCAGCCCACGCTGGCCAGCGCGAACAGGCCGAGTCCGAAGTACAGCGGCGGCTTGCGCCCGACCATGTCGGAGATCGGTCCGTAGAAAGGCTGGCCCACCGCCAGCGCCAGGAAGAACACCGTGAGGCTCCACTGCACGGCGCCGATGTCGGCCCGCAGGCTGGTGCCGATGGCCGGCAGCGCGGGCAGGTACATGTCGATGGCGAACGGACCGATGGCCGACAGCAGGCCCAGCACGAGCGCCATCTTGAAGAAACGCGAAGAAGTCATAGGGGGTGATTGTCGCCAACCTGGAAACGGCCACCCGGCAGCGCGGCGAGCGCGCCTGTGCTACGACGCCAGCAGGCCCTGGCGGCCGCCCGCTTCGTCGACGCAGGAGATCTGCAGCTGCTGCAGGTGCGAGCGGAAGGCGACGGCGTCGATCCAGCCCTCGACCCGGAAGCCCTCGCGCGCGCGCAAGGTGCCGTCCGCACCGTGCAGCAGCGTCACCGCGTAGCCGCCGGCCGCCTTGTCGGCCTTGACCTCGACCGCCACGGTGCGCAGGTCGATCGCCTCGCGCCGGGCGGCCTTGCCCGCCTTGCCGGCGGCCGTCTCGCGCAGCGCCAGCACGCAGGGCGAGACGATCTCGAAGCCCGTGCGCGTGGCACCGGCCTGCGCGCCCAGGTAACCGTTGAGTGCGCGCACGTGGTCGGTGACCGAGAGCGCGGCCGTGCGGGGGTTGTCGCCGGCCGGATAGCCGTCGGCGCAGGCGGCCAGCAGCAGCACCAGGCCGAGGCCGCCGATCAGCCGTGCGAAGTCGTCCATGGGAGGCAAAGGGAAAGAGGGGGAAGGAGGGGCATGCAAAGCGCGCCAGAGTTTCGACGCAGAAAGCGCCCGGTGCGCGCTTGACCTTGGGGGCGGCCCGTGATTTCAACAGGGCCGCATTGTTTCCATTGCCCGAACGCCATGGTTCTGCGCGCACGCGTTTTTGCAGGCTGTTCAGGATCAAACTTCATCCCACAGACCAACGCAGCAAGTTGATCTGGGTGAACAGGCCACCGAGCGAAGAGGCCGCCCCGGGAAGGGGCGGAGACACCCACCCAAGACCGGTTCTACATCATCCAAATCATTGAAGAAAGAGAAATTGAAATGAACACCCGCAAGATCCTCGCCGTCGCCGCCCTCTCCCTCGTGGCTGCCGTCGGCGCCCAAGCCGAAACCTATGACGGCGTGCTGACGGTGCGCTCGAGCCTGAGCCGCGCCGACACCCAGGGCCAGGCCGTGGCCGCCGCCCGCGCCGGCAACATCTACGGCGACACCTACGGCAGCGGCGTGCTGGCCGTCAATTCGACCGTCGACCGCGCCGCGGTGCGTGCCGAGGCCGTGGCCGCCGCGCACAACCCGCTGCAGAGCCTGGACCGCCGCGCCTTCTACCGCGACCAGGTGCCCACCGCTTACCTGAAGCCCCGCGTGTCCTTCACGCAGCAAGCTTCGCGCTGAACCACGGCGGGCCCGCTGTCCGACTAGAACGCGTCGAACAGCGAGGCCGTCCCGGTCGGCCGCGCGCCCTCGTTGTGCAGCATGCGCATCTTGGCCAGCGCGCCGCCCGGCGCCGAGAAGCCACCCGGGCGTCCATCGGCCGCCAGCACCCGGTGGCAGGGCACGATGGGCGCGAAGGGGTTGCGGCCCAGCGCCTGCCCCACCGCACGGGCCAGCCCCTTGCCGCCGAGTTCCTCGGCAACCTCCCCGTAAGTCCTTGTCTGGCCCGGCCGGATGCGCCGCGCGATCGCATAGACGCGCCGGTGGAATTCGGGCACGCCCTCCTCGTCGAGCACGATCTCCAGCAGGTCGAGGGGCGCACCGGCCAGCATCGCGGTGGTGGCGTCGATGGCCGCCCGCACGCTCGGCGGCGGCAGCGCTTCGGCCAGGGCCGGAAAGCTCGCCTGCATGCGCGCGCGGGTCAGCGCCTCGTCGCGCTCGGGCAGCTGCACACCCACGATGCCACGCTCGCCCCAGGCGATGCTGCAGGGGCCGATCACCGTTTCGAAGACGGCGAAACCGGCGGGGCATTCGGGCTGCATGCCGGCATCAGTCATGCAGCAGCACCTGGCAGCCGTCGGGCCGGAGCTCCAACAGTGTCTTGACCTCGCGTGCGATCTCCGCGCGGTGGCCGGGCTTCAGCGCTCGAAGCCGCTCGCCGTCGACCTGCCGGATCGTCTGCAACAGCAAGGTGATGGGGTAGACCCGCCGGGGCATCTGCTCCGGCACGTCCTCCCAGGCCCAGACACATTCGCCCACGAAACGCACGCCCTCGTCGTCGACGAACTCGAAGGACTCACCGCGGTGGGTCAGGCGGGCGTGCTTCATCGGGCGGAGCTTGGGTCCGGCGCGCCTACTTGAGCGTCCTGGCGAACGCCAACACGCGCTCGCCATCCGCCTCGGTGTAGACCATGGCCGGCGTCAGGCCCACATAGCGCCCGCCTTCGTGTGGCCGGGCCTCGACGAGCTGAAGCCCCACCAGCTTGCCCGAGGGCACATAGCGGGTCTCGATGTAGATGCCGGTCTGCCCTTCCTTGACGATGGGCAGCTGCGCGACCGCCTCGTAGTCCTCGGCCTTGAGCAAGGCGGTCAGGCGGTCCTTCAGGGCGAAGGCATACCAGGCCTGCTCGTACACCATCGACTCGCCGGTCTGCACATGCTTGAGCATCACGAGCAGCTTGCGCTTGAAGAGCTTCAGCTCCTCCATCAGGAACGCGAAAAGGTCGCCGTATTCGCCCGGTGCCGTTTCAGGGGTACGCAAAACTGCCATGGTGTCGTGCTGCCTTTCTGGAGGGATCGAAGGGTGAAAGCCAGCGCACTTTACCCTCCCTCCGCAACACCGCCACCCCGCGCAGTTCAGGAGCCGGACAAGGCGGGGAAGTCGGTGCCCAGCCACTTCTGGTAGAGCTTGTTGAGCTCGCCGTTGGCCTTGTGGCGTGCCACGAAATCGTCCACGGCCTTCTTCAGCCCGGCCTGGCCCGGACGCAGCGCGATGCCCATGCGCTGCTCGGTCAGCACCAGCTTCTGCTCGTAGGTGTTGGCGGGGGCGCGCTTGGCGATCTGCGCGGCCACGGTGGTGGAGCAGCCGATCGCGTCGACCTGCCCCGACAGCAGCGCCTGCATGGTGGTGGCGTCGTCGTCGAAGCGGCGGATCTGCGTGCCCTCGGGCGCGATGGCCGTCAGCGCGACGTCCTGGGTGCTGGCGCGAGCCACGCCCAGGCGCTTGTTCTTGAAATCGGCCGGGCCCTTGATCTCGGTCTTGCTCACCCCGTAGAGCACCACGGAAGCCGTGGCGTAGGGCATCGAGAAATCGACCTGCTTCGCGCGCTCGGGCGAGATGGCCAGCGAGGCGACCAGCAGGTCGACCTTGTTCGTCAGCAGGAAGGGAATGCGGTTCGGGCCGGTGACCGGCACGATGGTGAGCTTCACGCCCCAGTCCCTGGCCAGCAGCCGGGCCACGTCGGCGTCGTAGCCGTCGGGCTGGTTCTGCGCATTGGTCGTGCCGTAGGGCGGGAAGTCGACCAGCATGCCGACAGTGAGCTCGCCCTTCTTCTGGATGTCGGCGACCGACTGGGCCGTGGCGAAGGGCGCGAACACGGCGAGCGCGGCGCCCAGGCCGAGGGCCGCGAGGGCCGTGCGACGGGTGGTGGAAGAGGTCATGCGGGGTGTCTCCTGGGATGCGAAAAATAAGAGTCGGATCGACGCGTCACATCACGCCGAAGGTGTCGAAGGCCTCGACCGTGCTCATGCCGTTCTGGATCGCGATGCGCACCCGGTTCTCGGTGCCGGCCTTCTCCAGCGCCAGGCGGATGGCCTCGACCTCGACCTCGCGCGGGATGACCAGCACGCCATCCTGGTCGCCGAAGACGATGTCGCCGGGCTTCACGCGCACGCCCTGGATCTCCACCGGCACGCGGTAGTCGACCACCTTGCCGCGCGGCCCCTGGTCCTGCGAATAGCCGCCCAGCGAGAACACCGGCAGGCCCAGTTCCAGCACTTCGGAGGTGTCGCGCGAGTAGCCGTCGAGCACGGCGCCCGCGGCCTTGAGGTGCAGCGCACGCGTGGTCATCAGGCCGCCCCACAGCGCGAACTGCGGCGCCGTGCCGGTGGCGACATAGACCTCGTTCGGCTTCAGGTCGTCGAGCGCTTCGAACAGCAGCCCGAAGGCCCGCCGGCTCAGCGCCGACTTGCCCTCGGGCTCGGACCTCGCGAAGCAGTGGGTCTCGAGCACCGGCATCGCGCGGCCCGCGACCACCATGGTGCGCGCCACCGGCCGGATGGCCGCCGGCAGGAACTGGTGCATCAGGCCTAGCGTGTCGAGGATGTCCCCGACCACGGCGGGAAACAGCCGCGTGCGCATCAGGCCGAACAGTTCGTCATCGTCTTTCCACATGTCGTCTCCTTTGGATGCGTGGATTGAACGCGGGCAACCCGCCGCGCACAACCTGTCACCCTGTACGATAGGTCGCATGAGCGCCCATCCTTTCGTCCTCGGCCGCCTCGAGCGCACCTCCTTGTCGGAACAGGCCGTGCAAAGCCTGCTGCAGCGCATCGAGGAACAGCAGCTGCAGCCCGGCACGCCCCTGCCCTCGGAGGCGCAGCTGGGCGAATCGCTGGGCGTGAGCCGCACGGTGGTGCGCGAAGCGCTGCGCACGCTCAAGGGCCTGGGCGTGGTCGAGATCGCCAACGGCAAGAACCCGATCGTCCGGCGCGACCTCGATGCCTCGGCGCTGGGCATCTACTTCTCGCGCGCGCTGCAGGTGCTGGAGAACTCCACCGACGACCTGATGGACGTGCGCGCCAGCCTCGAAGCCCGGGCCGCCGAACTGGCCGCCCGCCGCCGCACGCCGGCCCAGCTGACCCGCATGTCCGAGCTGGTGGTGCAGATGCAGGCGCAGCTGCGGCAGCCCGCGGTCTACGCCTCGCTCGACACCGAGCTGCACCTGGAGATCGCGCGCGCCAGCGGCAACCTGCTGCTGTTCCAGATGATCGGCTCGGTCCGCGCCTCGCTCGAGGCGCAGTCGCGCCAGGGCATGGAGCGGCGCAAGACCGAGGCCAGCCTGCAGAAGGTGCAGGACGCGCATGTCGAGCTGGTCGAACGCATCGGCCTCGGCGATGCCGAAGGCGCGGCCCTCTGCATGCGGGCGCACATGGAGAGTGCGCTGAAGGTGCTGAAGAAGCGCTGAGGGGCCGCTTGCCTATCGGCAGCGCAGCGCGAACTGGCGGTCCCTCGCCTGCTTGCGCCGTGCGTCCAGCAGCAGGCCGCGGTTCGAGGACGGCGCCGGCCGCAGGCGGCGCTCGAAGGCCGTCAAGGGCGCCCGGCTGCTGTGCAGCGGGGCCAGGTCGGAGAACGGAGGAGGCACGGCCAGCTCAGGCAGGGTCCGCGGTCGGCGCGCCGGTCAGCAGGCGTTCGAGGGCCTTGGGCTGCAGCGGCCGCGCGAAGCCGTAGCCCTGGATGTCGTCGCATTTCAGCGCCTCCAGCGCCGCGGCCTGCGCGGGTGTCTCCATGCCCTCGGCCGTGACCTTCATGCCCAGCGCATGCGCCAGCGACACGATGGCCGCGACGATGGCGTAGCCCTTGCCCGGCTGGTCCACGTTCATGACCAGCGAGCGGTCGATCTTGAGCCGGTCGAAGGGAAACTGCGTGAGGTAGGAGAAGCTCGAGTAGCCGGTGCCGAAGTCGTCGATGGCCAGCTCGATGCCCAGCTGGCGCAGCTGTTCGAGCGTGGCCAGCGCGCGTGCCGCGTCGTTGAGGAAGATGCTCTCGGTGATCTCGATCTCCAGGTGCTCGGGCCCCAGGCCCGCATCGGCCAGCGCGCTCTGCACCATCTCGACCAGCCCGGGCGACAGCAGCTGGTGGGCCGACACGTTGACCGCCACCCGCGGCGCCTCGCCGCCCCGGCGCGCCATCAGCCGGTGCAGCCGGCCCACCTCGCGGCAGGCCTCGCGCATCACCCATTCGCCGATCGGCCCGATCAGGCCGATGTCCTCGGCCACCGGGATGAAGGCCGCGGGGCTGACCGGCCCCAGCGCCGGGCATTGCCAGCGCAGCAGCGCCTCCATGTGGCGCACGCGCCCGGTCGCGAGGTGGAGCTGCGGCTGGAACACCAGGCTGAACTGGTTGCGCTCCAGCGCCTCGCGCAGCAGGCCTTCGAGCTGCAGCCGGCCCTCGGCCTGGGACTGCATCGCGTTGCTGAACCAGCGCGCCTGCGCCGCGCCCGCCGCCTTGGCCACGCCGAGCGCCACGCGCGCACGGTGCAGCAGCTCGGTCACGTCGGCACGGTTCTCGAGGTTGCTGATCGCGCCGCCGATGCAGGCCGTGAGGCGCAGGCTGCGGTCGGCGCCCTGCATGGGCAGCGACAGGCCGTGCAGCATGGCGTCGATGCGGGCGTCGACCTCGTGCGTATCGCCGTCCACCACGCAGGCCAGCAACCCGCCGCCCAGGGTCGCGAGCACCGCTTCGGGCCCGAGTGCGCCGCGGATGCGGTGCGCGCACAACTGCAGCACCTGCCCCAGCATCTCGTCGCCCTGCGAATCGCGCAGGCGCGCCATCTGGTCGAGCTCGACCACCAGCAGCGCGCAGGGCCGCTGACGCTGGCGCGCGGACTGCAGCTTGAGCGCCGCGCGCTCGCGCAGCCAGGCCACGTTGGGCAATTGGGTCCAGGCGTCGTGGAAGCCGTCGTTCCAGCGTGCCATCGCCTGCGTCTCGCGCGGCGGCACCGGGACCAGCGTGCCGAGCCAGCTGTGCGGCGCGTCGTCCTGCTGCGGCATCGCGGTGAGCACGAGCTGCACCGGCAGCGTGCGGCCGTCGCGGTGCTGGGTGGTCCACGACGGGCGGGCGAGCGACTCGGGGCCCGACGGCAATTCGAAGGCGCCATGCACCAGCGCGATGGTCTGCCGATCGACTAGCTCATGGGCCGCGTGGCCCGTCAGGCGTTCGTAGGCGGGATTGACCCGCAGGTAGACGCCCTGGGCGTCGCATGCGAACAGCGCCTGCGGCAGGCTGTCGACGATATCGGCATTCCGGACCGCGGCAATGGAGGACATGGGATCACCCGCTCAAAGATGAAGAACCATTGTAGTGAGCGCTCCGGCGGCGCCCGCCCCCTCCCCGCGCGCGGCTAGGAGCCGCTCTTGAGCCGCGCGTACTCGCTGCGCTTCATCTCGAGGTATTCCGAGCGCTCGGTCTCGTGCAGCTGCCGCGCGTAGCGCTCGGTGGCATCGAACCAGGCGGCCAGCCGGCGGTCGAGCTGCTCGGGCCTCGGCGCGTCGAGGAAGGCGTCGATCGCCAGGTAATAGCGCATGGTGTTGCGCTCGACCACGCCGCGCACCCCGCCCACGTAGCCGGACGCGCCCTTGGGCGTGAAGCCGACCTTGTCGCTGCCCAGCGTGCCAAGGTAGGCCTGCATGGCCAGCCGTGCGGCGGTGCCGTAGCCATAGGCATAGGACAGGTGGACGAAGCTCTGCTTGGCACTCAGCGGCGTGGCCTCGAAGCCGATGCGGTAGTCGCGCGTGGACATCGGCCCGCTGGCGGCCGACAACCGCACCGACAGGTAGTCGGCCGTCGCCGCGGCACCGCCCCAGGTGAAGGGCACGCGCTGCGCCTGGTCCAGCGGCTGGTCGAACTTGCGCCCGATCGCCACCTCGACCACGGGTGCGGCCTCGCCGCCCTTGACCACGCAATGCTTGGTGTTGAGGTGCAGCATCAGCACCTCGCACCAGTTGGCCGGCCGCTCGAGCGCCGACAGCTCGGCAAAGGGATGGTCGACCACCGCGTAGATGTCGCCGCTCAAGCGGTCGGTGCTCTCCGTGGAATCGAGCACCAGCCGGCGCTGGAAGGGGTTGTCGGCCAGCCGCGCGGTCAGCGCCTGGTGCCGGGCCTTGAGCGCGGCCGCGTCCTGGGCCGCGGCACCCGTGCCGAAGCACAGCAGGGAGAGGCCGAGCGCGACGGCCGACAGGCCCCGGAGGGCCCGGCGCAGGGTGATGGGATTCGACATGGTCCGGCCACCCTACGCGCGGCCGCGGCGCCGCCGTGTAGGAAAACAGGTCGGCCGGACGGGTTCAGCCGCGCAGTTGGGCGCGCAGCTGCTGGCCGATCTCCGGTCGTTCGAGGAAGGGATCGGCCGGGTTGGTGCCCGAGACGATGCCTTCCATGCGGCTCCTCACGTTGCCCAGCGCCTTGGGGTGGCTGAAGATGTAGAACTGGTTGTCCCGGATCGCGTCGAAGACCTTGCCCGCCACGTCGGCCGCGCTGACCTTGCCGCTGCTCACGGCCTTGGAGGTCATGGCCTGGCCGATCAGCTGGCTCTTGGCTCCTGAGTTCGCCTGCGGGCAGGTCGCCGGGTCGGTTGCGTTCGCTGCTGTTGATGCCGGTGGCCACGAAGTAGGGGCACAGCAGGCTCGCGCCGACCTGGTCGGTCACCAGCGAAAGATCCTGATACAGCGTTTCGGTCAGGCTCACCACCGCGTGCTTGCTCACGTTGTAGACGCCCATGTTGGGCGGCGTGAGCAGGCCGGCCATGCTGGCCGTGTTGACGATGTGGCCGCGGTACGACGGGTCCTTCGCGGCAGCGGCCAGCATCATCGGCGTGAACAGGCGCACGCCGTGCACCACGCCCCAGACGTTGACGCCCATCACCCATTCCCAGTCGGCCACGGTGTTCTCCCACACCAGCCCGCCCGCGCCCACGCCCGCGTTGTTGAACACGAAGTGCGGCGCGCCGAAACGCTGCTGCACCGCCTGCGCGAGCGATTCCATCTGGTCGGCCTTGGACACGTCGACCCGGCGCGCCAGCACCTGGGCGCCCGCGGCCTCCATCTCGGCCTGGGCGCGGTCGAGCGCGTCCTGCTGCACGTCGACCAGCACGAGGTTCATGCCGCGCGCCGCGCCGATGCGCGCGCACTCGAGGCCGAAGCCCGATCCGGCGCCGGTGAGCACGGCGGTCTTGCCCTTGAAATCCTGAATCATGGAAGCGGTCCTTTTTGCGTTGTCGTCTCTGGCCTCGTATTGAACCGCGTTGCGGCGCCGCGCGATGTCCTGCGCGCGACGGCGTTCAGCCCTCGGCCTTGCGCAGCACGTAGCCGATGCGCGGGAAGTGCACGTGCACAGTGCCCGTGCGTTCGCTGCTGCGCGCCAGCGTGTAGTGGGTGCGCGTCGCGGCGACCAGCTGGCCGGCGGTTTCCTCGAGGCCGAAGCTCTCGGCACGGACCGTGACCTGGCTGCCGAGCGGGATGCCGTGGTCGTCCTGGAAGGTGCTGTCGGTCAGCACCGTCATCGGCGTCGCCGCCTGGGCCACGGCGATGGCTTCCGCCGCGCTGAACTTCGCCGGGTGGCCGTGGCCGATGGCGGCGATGCGGTCCATCCAGTCGACCACCGCGGGTGTGAGGTCGAGGATGCCCTTCACGGCCTCGATGCGGCGCGTGTACCAGAGCGGGTGGTAGGCGGAGAAGTCGGCGATGCAGGGCACTTCGCCGAGCAGGAAGGGCTTGTCGTCGAGCATGTCCGACAGGCGCCGCAGGTAGGATTTGTAGGCGCTGGTGGCATCGGCCGGGCGCAGCCGCGTCATGTTGCCCGCACTCATCTTGCCGCGGTCCTCGCCGAAGGCCTTGGCCGCTTCGGGCGGCGCGTTGGCGAAGACCTCGGCCGCGCCCTTCGGCTGGAGGCTCCAGGCCATCGCGGCCCAGAACAGCGTGGTGTCGGCCCACTGCGACAGGATGCGCGACAGGCCCTTCTCGGGCTCGGGGTAGAGCGTGGCCTGGGGCTGCAGGTGTTCCAGCACGTCGGCGATCAGCGCCGAATCGCAGTACATGTCGGCGCCGATCTGCAGGAACGGCGTCTTGCGGTAGCCGCCGGTGAGTTCGAGCACCTCGGGCTTGGGCATGATCGGCGGGATGAAGACCGACTTCCACGGCAGCTTCTTGACGCCCAGGATCAGGCGGACCTTCTCGGAGAAGGGAGACGTGGGGTAGTGATGGAGGATCAGATCGGTCATGCCGCCACCCTACCCGCTCCGCCCCGCAACGTCGAGTCCTGGGCGCGACACGCGCGCCGCCGGCTCAGCGGGGCATGGCCCGGGCGATGATCGCGTCGAAGTCGGCGCCGCGGCCCAGCGTGCCGAAGGCCTGGCCCCAATCGCCGCCCAGGCGCGAGGCGCAAAAGGCGTCGGTGACGGCCGGTGGCGCGGTCTGCGCCAGCAGCGCGCCCTGCACCGCCAGCGCCACGTCCTGCGCCAGCCGGCGCGCCTCGGTCTCGGTGGCCAGGGCCTCGATGCGCGCGGGCAGGGCATCGGCCAGCCGGTCGAGCGCGGCGTGGAGGCCGCGCGCGGGCGCGAGTTCCTGCGCCAGCGCCGCCACCACGTCGCCCTTGCGGGTGGCGCGCAGCAGGTCGAGCGCCATGATGTTGCCCGCGCCTTCCCAGATCGAATTGAGCGGCATCTCGCGGTAGACCCGCGCCATCACGCACTCGCCGCCCTCCTCCACGTAGCCGTTGCCGCCCAGGCATTCCATCGCCTCCTGCGCGAAGTGGCTGCCACGCTTGCAGATCCAGTACTTGGCGACTGGCGTGAGCAGGCGCGCCATCAGGCGCTCGTGGGCGTCGCCGGGCCGGTCGAAGGCGCGCGCGAGGCGGATCGCGAGCGCGGTCGCGGCTTCGCTCTCGAGCGCCAGGTCGGCCAGCACGTTCTTCATCAGCGGATGTTCGATCAGCGGCTTGCCGAAGGCGCTGCGCTGCACCGTGTGGTCGAGCGCCAGCGACAGCGCCTGGCGCATCAGGCCGCTGGTGCCCAGCGCGCAGTCGAGCCGGGTCATGGTGCCCATCTCGAGGATCTGCGGCACGCCGCGGCCCTCCTCACCCACCCGCCAGGCGCTGGCGCCCTGGAACTCGACCTCGGCGCTGGCGTTGGCCTTGTTGCCCAGCTTGTCCTTCAGGCGCTGGATGCGGATCGCGTTGCGCGTGCCGTCGGGCAGCACGCGCGGCAGGAAGAAGCAGCTCAGCCCGGCCGGCGCCTGCGCGAGCACCAAAAAGGCATCGCACATCGGCGCCGAGAAGAACCACTTGTGGCCGGTGATCGCGTAGCGCTCGCCCCAGGCGTCGCTGCCCTCGTGCACCGCCTGCGTGGTGTTGGCCCGCACGTCGGAGCCGCCCTGCTTCTCGGTCATGCCCATGCCCATGGTCAGGCCGGGCTTGTCGCGCCAGGGCTTGAGCGCCGGGTCGTAGGCGCGGCTGGCCAGCTTGTCGCCCCAGTCGGCATGGATGGCGGCGTAGGTCATGGAGATCGGGCACAGCACCGAGGGCTCGAGCTCGGTGAAGAGCATGAAGCCGGCCGCGCGCTCGACGTGCGGCGAGGCCTGCTCCGCCGGCGCGGTGGAAGCCCAGGGCGTGCCGTGCAGGCCCGCACTCACCGCCGCGTTCATCAGCACGTGGTAGCTGGGATGGAACTCCACCTCGTCGATGCGGCGGCCGAAGCGGTCGTGCGAATGCAGCACCGGCGCGTGGGTGTTGGCCTGCCGCGCATGGGCCTGCATCGCGTCGCCGCCGACCAGCGCACCGAGCGCCTCGAGCCCGGCCGTCGGCAGTTGCGGCGCATGGAAGCGCAAGGCGTCGCGCAGCGCGAGGTTGGATGCGAACAGGTTGTAGCCCGCGAGCGGCACGGGCTGGTTGAAAACCTCGTGCGTCGCGTGCATCACGGTGCTCCCGTCTCAGCTGCTCAGATGAGCTTGACCAGTTGCTTGCCGAAGTTGCGGCCCTTGAGCAGGCCCAGGAACGCCTCGGGCGCCGCGGCGATGCCCTCGGCCACCGACTCGCGCGGGCGCAGCTTGCCGCTGGCCACCAGGCCGCCCAGCTCCTTGAGCGCCTCGGGCCAGAATTCCATGTGCTCGCTGACGATGAAGCCTTCGATCTTGAGCCGGTTGATCAGGATCAGCGCGGGGTTGGCCAGCGGCAGCGGCGCACCGTCGTAGCCGGCGATCATCCCGCACAGCGCCACGCGGGCGAAGGCGTTGGTGCGCAGCAGCACCGCATCGAAGATGTAGCCGCCGACGTTCTCGAAGTAGCCGTCGATGCCGTCCGGGCAGGCTTCCTTGAGCGCCTGCGACATGCTCTTGACGTCGGGATGCTGCTTGTAGTCGATGCAGGCGTCGAAGCCCAGTTCCTCGGTCGCGTAGCGGCACTTGTCCGTGCCGCCGGCGATGCCCACCACGCGGCAGCCGCGGGCCTTGGCCAGCGCGGCGAAGGCGCTGCCCACCGCGCCGCTGGCGGCCGTGACCACCACCGTCTCGCCGGCCTTGGGCGCGATGATCTTGACCAGGCCGTACCAGGCGGTCACGCCCGGCATGCCGACCGCGCCCAGGTAGTGCGACAGCGGCACGTGGGTGGTGTCGACCTTGCGCAGCGCGCCGACCACGTTGCCGTCGACCACGCTGTACTCCTGCCAGCCGCCGAAGCCCACCACCTTGTCGCCCACGGCGTACTTCGGGTTCCGGCTCTCGACCACCTCGCCCACCGTGCCGCCCTGCATCACCTGGCCCAGCGGCTGCGGCTGCGCATAGCTCTTGGAATCGTTCATGCGCCCGCGCATGTACGGGTCCAGGCTCAGGTAATGGTGGCGCACCAGCACCTGGTTGTCCTCGAGCGCCGGCGTCTCGGCGGTGACGAGCTTGAAGTTGCCGACGACGGCCTCGCCCTCGGGGCGGTTGTCCAGATGTTGTTGGCGATTGGTGGGCATGAAAAGCTCCTGTTCGATGTCGGTGGTGTCTGTCTTCAGTCGGGAAACACCGCGGAACCGGCTTTGCCGGGCCGCTGGTGTTGCCCCCCTTCCAGGGGGGAGGCGCCGAAGGCGCTTCGGGGGGCTAGTCAGTGGACGGCGGACGTTGCGCGTTCGCGCTCGCCGGCCCCGTCGGCAGCCGCCGCTTCACGTACTTGAAGGTGCCCGTCGACTGCGCGCAGGCCTGCTCCTTCTCATCGTAGATCGTGGCTTCGACGAAAGCCAGCGTCGCGGTGCGATGGATCAGCCGGCCGCGCGCGCGCAGCGGGCCGACCGAGGGCCGCATGAAGCTGGTCTTCATCTCGATCGTGACCACGCCGACCTCGGGGGTATCGCTGCGCGCCGCCGCGGCCATCGCGATGTCCAGCAGCGTCATGCAGGCGCCGCCGTGCGCCACGTCGAAGGTGTTCAGGTGCTCGGGCTTGGGCGTGTAGAGGATCTCGGAGGCCCCGCCCTCGAACTTGGTGAGCTCGAAGCCCAGGTGCCGCGCGAACGGGATCTGGCTGGTGTAGGAACGGACGTTGATGTCCTTGTTGTCGCTCACGGTCGCGGTCCCGTTCAGGCCAGCACGACGCTCACGCCGCCGTCGACCGCCAGCCACTGGCCGGTGATGTGCTTGCCGGCTTCGCTCGCGTAGAGCAGCGTGATGCCCTTGAGGTCCTCGTCGTCGCCCAGGCGGCCCAGCGGCACGGTGGCGGTCATCTTGTCCTCGCCCACGTTCTGGATCAGCACCGAGGCCATCTTGGTCATGAAGAAGCCGGGGCAGATCGCGTTGACGTTGATGTTGTACTTGCCCCATTCGGCGGCCAGCGTCTTGGTGAAGCCGATCACCGCGGTCTTCGAGGTGTTGTAGGCCAGGGTCTGGATCTCGGGGCCGTTGCCGTTCAAGCCCGCGATCGAGGCGATGTTGATGATGCGCCCGGTCTTGTTCGGGATCATGTACTGGTTGGCCACCTGCTGGGCCAGCACGAAGTAGCCGCGCACGTTGAGGTTCATCACCTTGTCCCAGGCGTTGACCGGATGCGATTCGGCCGGTGCGCCCCAGCTCGCGCCGGCGTTGTTGACCAGGATGTCGATCGCGCCCATGCGCTCGAGCGTCTGGTCGGCCAGGCGGCGGGTGTCCTCCTCCTTGGCGCAATCGGCGGCGATCCAGCGCGCGTCGATCCCGGCCGCCTGCAGTTCGGCCGTGGCCTGCTCCAGGTCGTCGGCCTTGCGCGAGCTCAGCATGATCCGCGCACCGGCCTCGCCCAGCGCATGGGCCATCTGCAGGCCCAGGCCGCGCGAGCCGCCGGTGATGAGCGCGGACTTGCCGCTGAGGTCGAAAAGTTGTTGAACGGTGCGTTGGCTCATGGGTGCGTCTTTCTGTGTGTGGGTTCCGATCCGCCGCTTCGCAACCGGCAGGACCAAGTCCAGGGATACCGCGGAACCGGCTTCGCCGGGCCGCTGGTATCGCCTCCTGGGGGGAGGCGCCGCAGGCGCTTCGGGGGGGTTAAATCTCGTAATCGAAGACGCTGCGCGAAGCCCGCGCCGGCAGCGTCGCCACCACCTCCTGGTGCCGCGGATGCACGACATAGGCCTGCAGCGAGGCCGCGTCGTCGAACACCGAATACAGCGCCACGTCGTGGTTGGCTTCCAGGCCCTCGGCCTGCACGGCAACCTCGAACTCGCGCATGCCGGGCACGATGCCCTTGCAGGTCTCGAGCAGCTGCTTGAATTGCGGCGCCTGGGCGGCGTCGACGAGTTTCCACATCACGATGTGCTTGATCATGGTCGGCCCTGTCAGTCCTTGTAGCGAGAACGCAGGTAGATGAGCGCCACGCCGACGGCCGCGGCGAGCGCGCCCGGCGTGGCCATGCTCCAGCCGAGCACCGTGTCGGTGCGGGCGGTGGCGACGCCCAGGATCACCAGGAACAGGCCCCCGTAGATCAGGAGCCAGGTCCATTTCTCCAGGCCGGCGTGCGGCTTGGGCGGTTCGTTCGAACGTAGTTTGGGCATGTAACTTCCGCTGTTCATCAGAATGCTTCCTCGGGCATTTGGGCGCAGGTGGGATCTCGGGTCTCGACCACATGGAGCCACGCGCCGATTTTCGGCAATTCGTAGTGATAGAAATAGCTCGCGGCCCCGAGCCTGCCGACGGTGGCGGGCGTCGACGCCGCGGCATCGTCCTGAAGCGAACGATGTGCGAGGTCGAGCCAGATCCACGCCAGCACGGTATGGCCGAAAGCCTGCATATAGGGTACCGCGTTCGCGAGGGCCGCTCCCGGATCGCCGGTCGACCAGGCGGCGCGGGTGGCGGCCTCGACCTGCGCGAGCGCGTCGGTCAGGGCTTGGGCATCGGCGGCCAGCGCCGGCACGGCAGCCGCGCGCGCGGCCGTTTCGGCGATGCGCGCGGCCAGCAGCGCCAGGCCGCGCCCGTCTTCCATCAGCACCTTGCGGCCCAGGAGGTCGGCCGCCTGGATGCCGTGCGTGCCCTCGTGGATCATGTTCAGGCGGTTGTCGCGCCAGTACTGCTCGACCGGGAAATCGCGCGTGTAGCCATAGCCGCCGTGGACCTGGATGGCCAGCGAATTGGCCTCCAGGCACCATTCGCTGGGCCAGCTCTTGGCGATGGGCGTGAGCACCTCCAGCAGCAGCCGCGCCTCGTCGGCCGCCTGCGCGTCGCCGGTCTTCTGCACGTCGACCAGCCGCGCGCAGTAGAGCTGCAGCGCCAGCGACCCTTCGCAGTACGCCTTCTGCGCCAGCAGCATGCGGCGCACGTCGGCGTGCTCGATGATGCGCACCTGCGGCCTGGCCGCGTCCTTGCCGGCCGGGCCCACGGGCCGGCCCTGCGGCCGCTGCCTGGCATAGGCCAGCGAGGCCTCGTAGCCGGCCATGCCCAGCATCGTGGCCGCCATGCCGATCGCGATGCGCGCCTCGTTCATCATGTGGAACATGCAGTGCAGGCCCTTGCCGGGCTGCCCGACCAGGTAGCCCACGGCGCCGGCCTTGCCGTCGACCGGGTACCTGCCCTCGCCGAAGTTCAGCAGCGTGTTGGTGGTACCGCGCCAGCCCAGCTTGTGGTTGAGGCCGGCCAGCGCCACGTCGTTGCGTTCGCCGGTCAGCGCGCCCGCGGTGTCGACCATCTTCTTCGGCACGATGAACAGCGAGATGCCGCGCGTGCCCGGCACCAGCTTGCCGTCCGCGTCGGGGATCTTGGCCAGCACGATGTGCACGATGTTCTCGGTCAGCTCGTGGTCGCCGGACGAGATCCACATCTTGTTGCCGGTCAGGCGGTAGCGCGGGCCCAGCGGATCGTCCTGGAAATCGGCGCCATCGGGCACCGCGCGCGTGGCCAC
Source organism: Variovorax sp. UMC13 (assembly GCF_014170375.1). GTDB lineage: Bacteria > Pseudomonadota > Gammaproteobacteria > Burkholderiales > Burkholderiaceae_C > Variovorax. The sequence goes on from NZ_LZZW01000024.1 coordinate 280,653, forward strand.
GTCGCTCAGCGAGGAGCCGGCCTGCGGCTCCGACAGGCACATGGTGCCGGCCCAGCGGCCCGAGAACTCGTTCTTCGCGAACACCTCCTGCTGCGTCGGCGTGCCGTGCACCATCAGCAGGTTGGCGTTGCCGCTGGTCAGCATGTTCGAGCCGATGCTGACCGAGGCCATGGCGAAGAAGGCATTGGCCGCCGCCTGCACCGTGTAGGGCAGCTGCATGCCGCCGATCTCGTAGTCCTGCGCGGCGCTCAACATGCCCGAGCCTGCGTAGGCCTCGTGCGCGTCGTGGGTGGCCTGGGGCAGGATCACCTTCTCGCCGTCGAAGTGCGGCTCCTGCGTGTCGACGATGCGGTTCGCCGGCGCGTACTTCTCGCGCGCGATGCGCTCGCAGGTGTCGAGCACCGCGTCGAAGGTTTCGCGCGAATGGTCGGCGAAACGCTCGTTCTGGTTGAGCGACTCGGCATCGAGCCAGTCGTAGAGCAGGAAGTCGAGGGTGGGGCGAAACGTCATGGCCGTGCCGTGCAGGAAGAAGACAAGCCGGTCAATGTACTGGAATCAATGCGCGCGGCCTGACTCCTTGAAGACACGCGCCGTGTCGCCCGGACGCTCGCCGAAGCGCCGCTGGTAGTGGGCCGCGAAATGGCCCGCATGGAAGAAACCGTAACGTTCGGCGAGCCTCGTCAAGGCGCCGGGTTCCGCGCGGATCGCCCCGCTCACCAGCGCCTGACGCACCAGGTCCAGCCGCAGCCCGCGCCAATGGGCCATCGGGCTTTCGCCGGTGGCGGCCGCGAAGGCCTGCTGCAGGCCGCGCGCGCTCACGCCCAGATGGCGGCACAGGTCGACCAGCGTGAGCGGCTCCGCCGCATGGGCGCGCATGAATTCCTGGGCCCGGCGCACCGTGCGCGGCAGCAGGGCGCGCCGGGCCGAGGCGTCGAGCAGCGGCCGCTGGCTGTGCGGAAGCTGCAGCAGCAGTGTGGAGATCAGGTAGCTTTCGGCCTGGCGGGCGAGCGGCGAGCCGGCGAAGCCCGGGTCGGCGTCCAGCGCATCGCAGAGGTAGCGCACGAAAGCCACGGCGGGGGCGACGGAAGGGTCGTCCAGTCGCACGCCCGGATCGAAGACCGGCGGGCCCTGCACCTCGCATTGCGCCAGCTGCGCGAGTTGCGCGAGCACCGCGGCCTGCGAGAAGCGCACGATCAGGTGCGGGCTGTCATCGGCCCAGCGCATGCGCAGCGACTCCGTGGGCGATGGCAGCGAGGCCATGGCGCGGTCGGCCCGCACCTCCTTGCCGCCGCACCAGACGGTGGCGCCGCCGCGCAGGGGAATCTGCAGCAGGTAGAAGCTGCCCAGGTGGCCGGGATCGATTTCCACGGCCGGGCCGTACTGCACGTAGTTGAGGCTGGCGTCCGCGCCCAGCGGCGCGCTGTGATGGCGGGCGTCCAGCGCATCGCGGGGATGGCAGGTGTTGAGCACATGCGGGCAGAACACCCGCGCCACGCTTTCGCGCGCCTGGTCCACGTCGCGGGTGTGGAACAGGCTGAAGCGCGACAGGGGCAGCGAAAGGGGCCGAGCCAGCATGGTGGTGCCAATCTAGCAAAAGGCCGCCCGGCGCACATCGGGGCCGGCCCTCGGCGTCCGGCAAAGAACTGCGCATTCGGGATCCGGCCTGCGCTTTCCGGATCCCGCGCGCGCCCCGCCCTGCCTATCGTTCGGCTCATCCCAACGACAGAAGGAGACGGCGATGTTCAAGGGCTTGCAGGACAAGGTGGCGATCGTGACCGGCGGGGCGACCCTGATCGGCGCTGGCGTGGTGCGCGCATTGCACGAGGCCGGGGTGCGGGTGACGCTGGCCGACATCGATGCCGAGGGCGGCGCGCGCGTCGCCGCGCGTTGCGGCGGCGAGGACAAGGTGTGGTTCCGCCGCACCGACATCACCGACGATGCCCAGGTCCGGGCCTGCGCCGACGAGACCGCCGCGCGCTTCGGCCGGGTGGACTTCCTGGTCAACCTGGCCTGCAGCTATGTCGATAACGGCATCGAATCGCCGCGCGCGGACTGGCTCACGGCCCTCAATGTGAACGTGGCCAGCGCGGTGGTGATGCTGCAGGCGGTGCTGCCGCATATGCGCCGCGGCGGCGGGGGCGCGGTGGTGAACTTCACCAGCATTTCCTCCGGCGTGGCCCAGACCGGCCGCTGGCTCTATCCCACCAGCAAGGCCGCGCTGGTGCAGCTCACGCGCAGCATGGCGCTGGACCTGGCGCCCGAACACATCCGCGTCAACAGCGTCTCGCCCGGCTGGACCTGGTCGGCCATCATGGACCAGCTCACGCAGGGCGACCGCGCCAAGACCGACCGCGTGGCCGCCCCCTTCCACATGCTGCGCCGCGTGGGCGACCCCGAGGAGGTGGCGCAGGTGGTGCTGTTCCTGTGCTCCGACCACGCCAGCTTCGTCACCGGGGCGGACTACGCCGTCGACGGCGGCTACTCGGCCATGGGCCCCGAATCCTTCGAGCCCGCCATCCCCAAGCTGATGGCCTGACCCCCCGAAACCACTGGAGACACCCATGCGCAACATCCTCATCGTCGGCGCCGGCCAGTCCGGCCTGCAACTCGCCCTGGGCCTGCAGGCCCGGGGCTATGGCGTGACCGTGGTCTCGAACCGCTCGGCGGACGACATCCGCGGCGGCAAGGTCATGTCCAGCCAATGCATGTTCCACGACAGCCTGCAGCTGGAGCGCGACCGCGGCCTGGCCTTCTGGGAACAGGACTGCCCGCCGGTGGAGGGCATCTCCTTCGCCGTGCCCCACCCCGAGCAGGCGGGCGTCAAGGCGCTGAGCTGGAGCCACCGGCTGGACCATGTCGCGCAGTCGGTCGACCAGCGCGTCAAGGTGCCCGGCTGGATGGAGGCCTTCAGCCAGCGGGGCGGCCGACTGCTCTTCAAGGACGCCGAGATCGACGACCTGGAGCAGTGGACGCGCGAACATGACCTGGTGATCGTGGCCGCCGGCAAGGGCGCGATCGCCAAGATGTTCGAGCGCGACGCCGACCGCAGCCCCTACGACCGGCCCCAGCGTGCCCTGGCGCTCACCTACGTGCACGGCATGCGGCCGCGCGAGGAACACAGCGCGGTGAGCTTCAACCTGATCCCGGGCGTGGGCGAGTACTTCGTCTTCCCGGCACTCACGCACAGCGGCCCGTGCGAGATCATGGTGTTCGAGGGCATCCCGGGCGGCCCGATGGACTGCTGGGCCGATGTCCGCAGCCCCGCCGACCACCTGGCGCGCTCGCTGGAGATCCTGCAGCGCTTCCTGCCCTGGGAGGCGGCACGCTGCGCGCAGGTGGAACTCACCGACGCCAACGGCCTGCTCAGCGGCGCCTTCCCGCCGACCGTGCGCAAGCCGGTCGGGCGCCTGCCCAGCGGCCGGCTGGTGATGGGCATGGCCGACGCGGTGATGCTCAACGACCCGATCACGGGCCAGGGCTCGAACAACGCCGCGAAGTTCGCGCATGCGGTCGAGGCCGCCATCGTCGCGCAGGGCCAGGCGGCCTTCGACGAGCGTTTCATGCACGACACCTTCGAGGGCTTCTGGAACGGCTACGGCACGCATGTGAGCGGCTGGACCAACGCCATGCTGGCGCCGCCGCCCGAACACGTGATGCGGCTGCTGGGCAGCGCTGCCGCATCGCCCGCAGTGGCGCAGCGCATCGTCAACGGCTTCAACGACCCGACCGACTACGCGAACTTCTTCATGCGCCCGGACCTGGCCGATGCCTACCTGGCGCAGGTCGCGCCGGCCGAGGAGGCCGCAGCATGAGCGTGGCCGAAGCCTCTCCCGCCCTGCTCCCGCTACAGGCCCTGCGCCGGGCCGCCTGCCTGCCGCCGGCCGACTTCCGGCTGGCCATGCGCCGGCTCACGGGCGCGGTGTGCATCGTCGCCACCTCCGACGGCCAGCGGCTCACCGGCCTCACGGCCACGGCCGTCACGCCACTGTCAGCGGAGCCCGCCCGCCTGCTGACCTGCATCAACCTCAACGGCAGCACCTTCCGCGGCATCACCGAAAGCCGGCGCATGAGCGTGAACCTGCTGGCCACGCACCATGCCGACCTGGCGGGACGCTTCGGCGGCGCCGGGCCCGGCAGCGGCGACCTGTTCGAGCCCGGCCTGTGGGAGACGCTGACCACGGGCGCCCCGATCCTGCGCGACGCGCTGGTGGCCTTCGACTGCGTGGTCGACGAGATGATGGTCGCGCACAGCCACGCCGTGATGATCGGCGAGATCAAGGCGGTGCAGCTGCACCCGGGACGCCATGCGCCGCTGCTCTACGCCGACGGCCGCTACACCACCTTGCAAGCACCAGGAGACACCACCCCATGAGCATCCCACCCGACACGCATGCAGGCCGCATGAGAATCCGAGCCACCGACGGCAGCGGCGATTTCGGCGCCTACCTGGCCCTGCCCGCATCGGGCAAGGGCCCGGGCATCGTCATCGCGCAGGAGATCTTCGGCGTCAACAGGACGATGCGCGAGCTGGCCGACTATTACGCCGAAGAGGGCTATGTCGCGCTGGTGCCCGACCTCTTCTGGCGCCAGGAGGCCGGCATCGAACTCGACGAATCGCAGTTCGACCGCGCGCTGGCGCTCTACCAGGGCTTCGACGAGGCCAAGGGCGTGGAGGACATCCAGGCCGCGCTGGACGCCTTGCGCTCCCTGCCGGCCTTCGCGGGCCAGGCGGGCGTGCTGGGCTTCTGCCTGGGTGGCAAGCTGGCCTACCTCGCCGCCTGCCGCACCGACTGCGACGTGGCCGTGGCCTACTACGGCGTCGGCATCGAACAGGCGCTGGACGAAGCGCAGGCGCTGACGGGCAAGCCACTGGTGCTGCACATCGCCGAGCAGGACGGCTTCTGCCCGCCGCCGGCACGCGACGCCATCCTGCAGGCGCTGCAGGGACGCGCCGGCGTGGAACTCTACGTCTACCCCGGCGCGGACCATGCCTTCGCCCGCGCCGGCAGCGAGCATTTCCACAAGCCCTCGGCGCTGATGGCGCACCAGCGCAGCATCGCGGCTTTCCGCAAGGTGCTGGGGCCGCATTACGACTTCTCGGCGCTGTGGGACAAGCACTGCGAGCATGAATTCGCCACCCGCGACGTCGAGGCCACCATGGCCACGATGGTGGCCGAGCCCTACGTCAACCACATCCCGACGATGACCGGCGGCGTGGGCCACCGGCTGCTGTCGCGCTTCTACCGCCACCACTTCGTGGATGCGAACCCGCCCGACACCACGCTGATCCCGATCTCGCGCACCGTGGGCACCAGCCAGATCGTCGACGAGATGCTGTTCTGCTTCACCCACAGCTGCGAGATCGACTGGCTGCTGCCGGGCGTGCCGCCCACCGGCCAACGCGTGGAGATCCCGCTGGTCGCCATCGTGAAGTTCCGCGGCGACAAGCTCTACCACGAGCACATCTATTGGGACCAGGCCAGCGTGCTGGTGCAGATCGGCAAGCTGGATCCGACCGGGCTGCCGGTGGCCGGCGTGGAGACCGCGCGCAAGCTGCTCGACGAACAGCTGCCATCGAACACGCTGATGGCCAACTGGGCGCATTCCGCCTAGGCGCGGATGCGAAAAGGCCGCGCCGGGCTGGAAGCCCGACGCGGCCTTTCCTTGCCGCAGTGATTCGAAGATCAGATCACTTCGAACACGCCCGCCGCGCCCATGCCGCCGCCGATGCACATCGTGACCACGACCTTCTTCGCGCCGCGGCGCTTGCCTTCGATCAGCGCGTGGCCCGTGAGGCGCTGGCCGCTCACGCCGTAGGGGTGGCCCACGGCGATGGCGCCGCCGTCGACGTTGAGGCGGTCGGCCGGAATGCCCAGCTTGTCGCGGCAGTAGATCACCTGCACCGCGAAGGCTTCGTTCAGTTCCCACAGGTCGATGTCGTTGACCGTCAGGCCCAGCTTCTTCAGCACCTTGGGAATGGCGAACACCGGGCCGATGCCCATCTCGTCGGGCTCGCAGCCCGCGACCGCGAAGCCCAGGAAACGGCCCAGCGGCTTCAGGCCCTTGCGCTCGGCATAGGCTTCATCGACCAGCACGCAGGCGCCGCCGCCATCGGAGAACTGGCTGGCATTGCCGGCCGAGATCAGGCCGCCGGGCATGGCCGAGCGGATGCCGCTGATGCCTTCCTTGGTGGTGCCGGCGCGGATGCCTTCGTCGTTCTCGACCGTGACTTCCTTGGTGCGCAGGCCCAGCACCGGGTCGGCCACGCCGGCCAGCACGGTGATCGGCGCGATCTCGTCCTTGAAGCGGCCGGCTTCCAGCGCGGCCGTGGCCTTCTGCTGGCTGGCGGCGCCGTACTCGTCCATCGCGTCGCGGCCGATGTTGTAGCGCTTGGCCACCTGCTCGGCCGTCTGCAGCATGTTCCAGTAGATCTCGGGCTTGTGCTTGACCAGCCACGGGTCGGTGATCATGTGGCGGTTGGCTTCGTTCTGCACGCAGGAGATGCTCTCGACGCCGCCGGCCACGTAGACCTCGCCCTCGCCCGCGATGATGCGCTGGGCCGCGGTGGCGATGGTCTGCAGGCCCGAGGAGCAGAAGCGGTTGATGGTCATGCCCGAGGTGGTGATGGGCAAACCGGCGCGCAGCGCGATCTGGCGCGCGATGTTGGAGCCGGTCGCGCCCTCGGGCGTGGCGCAGCCCATGATCACGTCGTCGACCTCGGCGCCGTCGATGCCGGCGCGGGCGACCGCGTGCTGCACCGCATGGCCGCCCAGCGTGGCGCCGTGCGTCATGTTGAAGGCACCCTTCCAGCTCTTGGCGAGCGGCGTGCGGGCGGTGGAAACGATGACGGCGCGGGTCATGGTGAGGTCCTTTGGAGAATGGAAGGGAAAGAGGTCATTGCGCGGCCGCGGCCGGGCCGGTGCTGCGCAGGACCTGGTGATAGAACTGGATCATCCGGGCGTAGTTGGCCACCGCAAGGCGCTCGTTGGTGCCGTGGAAGCGCGCCAGGTCCTCGCCCTTCATCTGCAGCGGCGAGAAGCGGTAGACCGCGTCGCTGACCAGGCTGAAGTGGCGCGAGTCGGTGGCGGCGGTCATCAGGCCCGGCGCCACCACGGCCTCGGGGAAGACCTCGCGCACCGAGCGCGCGAGGGTGGCGTAACCCTTGCCTTCGGTGGGCGACACCGGCGAAGGCTCCGAGTTGCCCGGATAGGCCTCGATCTGGATCGCATCGTTGGCCAGCGTCTTGCGCAGGTGCGCCTCGACGCTCTGCAGCGAATCGCCGGGCAGCACGCGGAAGTTGACCGCCGCCTCGGCGCGGCCGGGCAGCACGTTGTCCTTGTTGCCGGCCTTGACGATGGTCAGCGCGGTGGTGGTGCGCAGCATCGCGTTGCTGCTCGGGCTCTTCTCCAGCTGGCCCTGCACCAGCGGCGCGGTCAGCCAGAGGTTGGTCAGCATGAAGCGGTTGACGCCGCCCATCTCGGGTGCCAGCGTGCCGAACATCGACCGCGCGACGCCCTGGATCCCGCCCGGCATGGGCGTGGCCTCGAGCCGGGCCAGCGCGGCGCTCATCTGGCCGATGGCGCTGTGCGCGGGCGGCATCGACGAATGGCCGGGCGCGGTGTCGAGCGAGAGGAAGAAGGTGGCGTAGCCCTTCTCGGCCAGGCCGATAAGCGCCGCCGGCTTGCTCAGGCCCGGCAGCACGCCGTCGAGCACCAGCAGGCCTTCGTCGAGCACCCAGTCGAGCCGCACGCCGCGGGACTTCAACAGCTGGGCGATGGGCAGCGCGCCGCGCAGGCCGCTGACCTCCTCGTCGTCGCCGAAGACGAAGTAGACGGTCTGGCGCGGCTGGAAACCCGCGGCCACCAGCATCTCGACGGCCTCGAACTGGGCCATCAGGTTGCTCTTGTTGTCGAGCGTGCCGCGGCCCCAGACGAAGCCGTCCTGCACGGTGCCGCTGAAGGGCGCGACGGTCCACATCTTCTCGGTGCCCGGCGCGATCGGCACCACGTCCTGGTGCGCGAGCAGCGCCACCGGAGCGGCGGCCGGGTCGCTGCCGGCCCAGGTGTAGAGCAGCGCCTTGCTGCCGACCACTTCCTTCTTCAGCACGGCATGCAGCTTGGGGAACTGCTGCGCCAGCAGCGCGTGGAGCTTGTCGAACTCGGCCTCGCTCTGCGCCACGTTCTCCAGGCTGGACACCGTGCGCAGCTGCACCGCGCCCGAAAGGCGCTGCACGGCCGCATCGAGGTCGATGGCCAGCGGCGGCGGGGCCGCCACCGCCACCTGCTGCGAGGGCGTGCGCCAGGTGTTGACCGCCATCGCGGCGGCCAGCACCACGACCACGCCCAACACGCCGACGAACGCTCGCTTCAGCACGGTGTGGCCTGCTTCAGGCGAAGGACTTGCCTTCGGCCACCAGCTTGCGGATCAGCGGTGCCGGCTCCCAGAAGGCCGCATCGTCGTGCGGGTTCCGGGCAAAGCGCTTCATCGCCTCGGCCACGTTGTAGAGGCCGACCTGGCCCGCGTAGTGCATCGGGCCGCCGCGCCAGATCGGGAAGCCGTAGCCGGTGAGGTAGACCATGTCGATGTCGCCCGCCTTCGAGGCGATGCCGTCCTCGAGGATGTGCGCGCCTTCGTTGACCAGCGCGTAGACCAGGCGTTGGACGATTTCCTCGTCGCTGATCTTGCGCGGCGTGATGCCTTCGTCCTTGCGGTGCTGCGCGATCAGGTCCAGCACGACCTGGCTCGGAATCGCGTCGCGCTTGCCGGCCTGGTAGTCGTACCAGCCCGCGCCGGTCTTCTGGCCGAAGCGGCCCAGCTCGCAGAGCTTGTCGGCGGTCTTGCTGTACTTCATGTCGGCGCGCTCGGTGGCGCGGCGCTTGCGGATCGCCCAGCCGATGTCGTTGCCGGCCAGGTCACCCATGCGGAACGGGCCCATCGCGAAACCGAACTTCTCGACCGCGCGGTCGACCTGCTGCGGCGTCGCGCCCTCGTCCAGCAGGAAGCCGGCCTGGCGCGAGTACTGCTCGATCATGCGGTTGCCGATGAAGCCGTCGCACACGCCCGACACCACCGCCGTCTTCTTGATCTTCTTGGCCACGCCCATCACGGTGGCCAGCACGTCCTTGCCGGTCTTGGCGCCGCGCACCACTTCCAGCAGCTTCATCACGTTGGCCGGGCTGAAGAAGTGCATGCCCACCACGTCCCGCGGACGCTGGGTGAAGGCCGCGATCTTGTCGACGTCGAGCGTCGAGGTGTTCGACGCCAGGATCGCGCCGGGCTTGGCCACGCGGTCGAGTTCGCCGAAGACCTTTTCCTTGACGCCGAGTTCTTCGAACACCGCCTCGATGATCAGGTCGGCGTCCTTGAGGTCGTCGTAGCTCAGCGTGGTGCTCAGCAGCGCCATGCGCTGCTCGTACTTGTCCTGCTTGAGCTTGCCCTTCTTGACCTGGGCTTCGTAGCTCTTCTTGATGGTGGCCACGCCGCGGTCGAGCGCCTCCTGCTTCATCTCGAGGATCTTGACCGGCACGCCGGCGTTCAGGAAGTTCATCGAGATGCCGCCGCCCATGGTGCCGGCGCCGATCACGGCCACCGACTTGATCTCGCGCTTGGGCGTGTCGTCGGCCACGTCGGGGATCTTGCTCGCGGCGCGCTCGGCCATGAACAGGTGGCGCAGCGCCAGCGATTCGGGCGTGAACATCAGCGCGGTGAACAGGCGGCGCTCTTCGGCCAGGCCGTCGTCGAACTTCATCTTGGCCGCGGCCTCGACGGCATCGACGCACTTGAGCGGCGCCGGGTAGTTCTTCGACATCCCGCCGACCATGTTGCGCGCGAACTGGAAGTAGGCGTCGCCCTGCGGGTGCTTGCACGGCAGGTTGCGCACCAGCGGCAGCGCATCGCCGGTCTTGCCGGCGACCGACTTGGCGAAAGCCACGGCTTCGTCGAACAGCGATTCGGCCGAGGCCGACAGCGCGTCGAACAGCTTCTGGCCCGGCAGGCTGGCCAGCACTTCGCTCTTCACGGCCTCGCCGCTGACGATCATGTTGAGTGCGGTTTCCACGCCGAGCACGCGCGGCAGGCGCTGCGTGCCGCCGGCGCCGGGCAGCAGGCCCAGCTTGACTTCGGGCAGCGCGACGCTGGTGCCCGGTGCGGCCACGCGGTAGTGGCAGCCGAGCGCGAGCTCGAGGCCGCCGCCCATGCAGACCGAGTGGATCGCGGCCACGATCGGCTTGGTCGAGGCTTCGAGCGCGAGGATCACGCTCAGCAGGTTCGGGTCCTGCAGCGCCTTGGCGGTGCCGAATTCCTTGATGTCCGCGCCGCCCGAGAAGGCCTTGCCGGCACCGGTGATGACGACCGACTTCACCGCGTCGTCGGCCAGCGCCTTCGCCAGTCCGTCGGTGATGCCCACGCGCGTCGCAAAGCCCAGGCCGTTGACCGGGGGGTTGGCCAGCGTGATCACGGCGACCTCGCCGAGCACTTTGTATTCAGCCGTCATGCTGCTTTCCTTCGAATGAGAGGGTTGGAGAGGATGAACCGCGGAGCACCCCTCGCCCGGCGCAGCGCGCCCGGCGGGGACTGTCTCCGAAAAGAACGACTGTTCTTTTTTTCTGGAATTCTAGGCATTTCCGGCGACCGGGCAATGTCGCCCAGTCGCTGTTGGGACAAGGCGTCCGGATGCGGGAACGGATACCGGACGCAGAGGACGCAGAAATCACGCAGAAGACGCGAAAGAACGGCCAGATGTGTTCCTGTTCCTTTGGCGTCTTCTGCGAAATCTTCGCGCCCTCTGCGTCCGGAAGTCCGCTCTCGACAGCCGATCCTAGACCTCGAGCCATTCCTTGCGCGTGGCCGCATCGGCGCGCAGGCCGTCGGGCGTGCCGTCGAACACGATGCTGCCGTGGCCCATGACCAGCGCGCGGTCGGAGATCTGCATCGCGATGGTGAGCTTCTGCTCGATCAGCAGCACCGACACGCCGCGGTCCTTGAGCCGCTTGAGGTATTCGCCCACCAGCTCGACGATCTTGGGCGCCAGGCCTTCGGTGGGCTCGTCGATGATGATCAGGTCGGGGTCGCCCATCAGCGTGCGGCACAGCGTAAGCATCTGCTGCTCGCCGCCCGAGAGCACGCCGGCCTCGTTGTGCTGGCGTTCCTTGAGCCGCGGGAACATCGCGTACATGTCGTCGAATGACCAGCGGCTGGACTTGACCGCCGCCTTGCCCTTCTGGCCCAGCAGCAGGTTCTGATGCACCGTGAGCTTGGGGAAGATCTCGCGGTTCTCGGGCACGTAGCCGATGCCCAGGTGCGCGATCTCGTAGGCCTTGCGGCGCAGGATGTCCTGGCCCTTCCAGTGCAGGCCGCCCTCGGCATGCACCAGGCCCATGATGGCCTTGGCGGTGGTCGAGCGGCCCGAGCCGTTGCGGCCCAGCAGCGCGACGATCTGGCCCGGCTGGACCTCGAAGGACACGCCGTGCAGCACATGGCTCTTGCCGTAGTAGGCGTGCAGGTCTTGGAGTTTCAACATGTCAGGTCTCCCGCCGGGCCGCCCCAAGGGAGGCCGCGGCCCCCTCGGGGGGCAGCGAATACACGAAGTGATGAGCGTGGGGGCAAAGTCATCAGTGTCCTCCCTGCGCATCGGCGACAGCGGAGCCGAGATAGGCCTCCTGCACCCGCGCATTGGCGCGCACCGCGGCCGGCGTGTCGAAGGCGATCACCTCGCCGTAGACCACCACCGCGATCCGGTCGGCCAGGCCGAACACCACCCCCATGTCGTGTTCCACCGTCAGCAGCGTGCGACCCACGGTCACCTCCTTGATGAGCGCGATGAAGTGCGCGGTCTCGGTCGTGCTCATGCCGGCCGTGGGTTCGTCCAGCAGGATCACGCTGGCGCCGCCGGCGATGGTCACGCCGATCTCCAGCGCGCGCTGCTCGGCGTAGGTCAGGTTCACCGCCAGCACGTTGCGCTTGCGGTCCAGGCCCACCTGGCGCATCAGCTGTTCGGTGCGCTCGTTGGCATCGTCCAGGTTCGACAGGAAGCGCAGGAAGGTGTAGCGGTAGCCCAGGCTCCACAGCACGCCGCAGCGCAGGTTCTCGAACACGCTGAGCTTGGGGAAGATGTTGGTGATCTGGAAGCTGCGCGACAAGCCCATGCGGTTGATTTCATAGGGCCGCATGCCGTTGACCCGCTGCCCGTTGAGCAGCACGTCGCCGCTGGTCGGCGTGAGCCGGCCGCTGATGAGGTTGAACAGCGTGGACTTGCCCGCGCCGTTGGGCCCGATGATGGCGACGCGCTCGCCGGCCTTCACCGCGAGGTTGGCGCCACGGATGATCTCGGTCTTGCCGAAGTTCTTGCGCAGGTCCTTGAGTTCCAGTGCGTAGTTCAATGTGGCGCTCATGCCGTCTCCCCGCGCTTGATCTCGCGCTCGATCACTTCCTGTGCCGCGCCCCACTCACGCACGAAGCGGCGACGCACGATTTCCAGCAGCACGCCGCCGACGACCATCAGGCCGACCGAGACCGTCCAGCTGGTCGCGCTCGAGGTGTCGAGCGTGAAGCCGAAGAAGCGGACCGTCGGGCCCAGGGCCGCGTTGAGCTGCATGTGGTAGATCATCTCGACCACGCTCGCCACGCCGGCGACCAGCACGGCACCGGTCGCGAACAGCCCGGCGTAGAGTTTCCAGAAGGGCTTGAAGAGGCCGAACTTGGCCACCCGCAGGTTCATCATGATCAGGCTGGCCACGCCGCCCGGCGCGAACATCACCATGAACAGGAAGATCAGGCCCAGGTACAGCAGCCAGGCCTTGCTGAGCTCGGACAGCAGGATCGAGGCGAAGACCAGCAGCACCGCACCGATGATCGGCCCGAAGAAAAAGGTCGCGCCCCCCAGGAAGGTGAACAGCAGGTAGCCGCCCGAACGCAGGCCGTTGAGGCTGTCGGCCGCGTTGACGATCTCGAAGTTGATCGAGGCCAGCCCGCCGCCGATGCCGGCGAAGAAGCCCGCGATGATGAAGGCCGTGTAGCGCACGCGCTGCGTGTTGTAGCCGATGAACTCGACCCGCTCGGGATTGTCGCGCACCGCGTTCAGGATCCGGCCCAGCGGGGTGCCGGTGAAGGCGAACATCAGCGCGGTGCAGATAAAGCAATAGACCGCGATCAGGTAGTACACCTGCATCTGCGAGCCGAAGTTCAGGCCGAAGAAAGGCGTGCCGTAGACCCGGTTGGTGGTGATGCCGCCCTCGCCGCCGAAGAAGGTAGGGAACATCAGCGCCATCGAGGCCACGAGCTCGCCCAGGCCCAGCGTGATCATCGCGAAGGTGGTGCCCGACTTCTTGGTCGTGACGTAGCCGAACAGGATGGCAAAGAACATGCCGCCCAGGCCGCCCACCAGCGGGATCAGCACCAGCGGCACCGGGATGCTGCCCTTGGCCGCCAGGTTCATGGTGTGGATGGCGATGAAGGAGCCCAGGCCGGTGTAGACCGCATGGCCGAAGCTCAGCATGCCGCCCTGCCCCAGCAGCATGTTGTAGCTCAGGCAGATGATGATCAGGTAGCCGATCTGCGAGAGCATGGTCAGCGCCAGGCTGCTGCGGAACAGCATGGGCGCGACGATCAGCGCGATGGCGAACAGCGACCACACCAGGATGCGGCCGAGGTTCCAGGGCTTGAAGCGGTGGTAGCGCACGGGCGCCGACGCGGATGCAATTGAATTCATCTCAGTTTTCCAGCACGCCATTGCGTGACACACGACACATGAAACCGGCAGATCTCGAGGCGAGGGATACCGCGGAACCGGCTTTGCCGGGTCGCTGGTATCGCCCCCTTGAGGGGGAAGCGCCGCAGGCGCATCGGGGGTGGTCCAGGGATACCGCGGAACCGGCTTTGCCGGGCCGCTGGTATCGCCCCCTCGAGGGGGAGGCGCCGAAGGCGCATCGGGGGTGGGCTTGCATCTCAGTCTTCACGGGTGCCGAGCAGGCCCTTGGGGCGGAAAATCAGGATCAGCACGAGGAACAGGTACGGCAGGATCGGGGCGACCTGCGAGATGGTGAGCTTCATCAGCTCGTAGCCGAAGGTCTGGTCGGTCACGGCCACGCCCAGGCCCTGCAGGCCGGTGGCGACCGAATAGTCCATGGCCACGGCGAAGGTCTGGACGATGCCGATCAGCAGCGAGGCCAGGAAGGCGCCGGCCAGCGAGCCCATGCCGCCGACCACCACCACCACGAAGATGATCGACCCCACCGAGGCGGCCATCGCCGGCTCGGTGACGTAGGTGTTGCCGCCGATCACGCCGGCCAGGCCGGCCAGCGCGGCGCCGCCGCCGAACACCAGCATGAACACGCGCGGCACGTTGTGGCCCAGCGCCTCCACCATCTCCGGGTTCTTGAGCGCGGCCTGGATCACCAGCCCGATGCGGGTGCGCGTGAGCAGCAGCCAGACCGACACCAGCATCAGCATGGCGACCAGCATGATGAAGGAACGCGACTTGGGGAACTGGGTGCCGTAGAGCGTGAACAGCGGACCCTGCAGCTGCGTCGGCAGGCCGTAGGGCACGGTGGAACGGCCCCACAGCAGCTGCACCACTTCCAGGATCAGGTACGAGAGGCCGAAGGTCACCAGCAGCTCCGGCACGTGGCCGTACTTGTGGACCCGGCGCAGGCTGTAGCGCTCGAAGAGCGCGCCCAGCGCGAACACCACCAGCGGCGCAATGACCAGCGCCGGCCAGAAGCCGACCAGCCCCGAGATCGTGTAGGCCAGGTAGGCCCCGAGCATGTAGAAGCTGGTGTGCGCGAAATTGAGCACGCCCATCATGCTGAAGATGAGCGTGAGGCCCGAGCTCAGCATGAACAGCAGCAGCCCATAGCTGACGCCATTGAGCAGCGAGATGACAAAGAATTCGACGTTCATCGTTCCGTTCGGTGGTGAAAAGAAAAAGGCCCGAGTTGCGAAGTCGGGCCTCGACACTCAGGCGCGGGGGTACGTCAGGATGGCCGCTTCATCTCGCAGCTGGTGGGCGTGCTCGCGACATAGGCTTCGTAGAACTTGACCGGTGCCAGCGTGTAGCCGGTGTTCTCCGGGCTGTAGGGGTTCTTGGCATCGGTCTTCTGCCAGCGGGTGATGTAGAGGCCCTGCTGCAGCTGGTGGTCGGACTTGCGCATCTCGACGTCGCCATTGAAGCTCTTGAACTTCATGCCTTCCAGCGCCGCCGCCACCTTGACCGGATCGGTCGACTTGGTGCGCACGAAGGCCTCGCTCAGCATCGCGTAGGCCGTGTAGACGGCGGTGGTGTACATGTCGTCGTTGAAGCGCTTCTTGTACTCGGCCATCAGCGGCACCATCACGCCAGGGGCGTTGTAGTGGCTGTAGCCCACCTGGTAGACCTTGCCGTCGGAGGCCGCGCCCATGGCGGTCGGCGTGCCGGTGGTCACGGCGTAGTAGGTGTAGAACTTGACGTTGAGGCCGGCGTCGTTCGAGGCCTTGATCAGCAGGGCCAGGTCGGAACCCCAGTTGCCGGTGATCACGGTGTCGGCACCCGACTGCTTGATCTTGGCGATGTAGGGGGCAAAGTCGCGCACCTGGGCCAGCGGGTGCAGGTCGTCGCCGACGATCTGCACATCGGGGCGCTTGGCCTTGAGGTTTTCCTTCGCGTACTTGGAGACCTGCTGGCCGTGCGCGTAGTTCTGGTTGATCAGGTAGACCTTCTTGATGTCGGCCTGGTCCTTCATGAAGGTGGTCAGGGCCTCCATCTTCATGGACGTGTCGGCATCGAGGCGGAAGTGCCAGTAGCTGCACTTGCTGTTGGTCAGGTCGGGGTCGACCGCCGCGTAGTTGAGGTACAGCACCTCCTTGCCGGGGTTGCGCGCGTTGTGCTTCTCGAGCGCGTCCATGATCGCCAGCGCCGGGCCCGAGCCGTTGCCCTGCACCACGTAGCGGGCGCCCTGGTCCATGGCCGAGCGCAGCGCGCTGGTGGTTTCCTGGGGGCTCAGCTTGTTGTCGATGCCGATGATCTCGAACTTCACGCCGGCCACGTTCTTCTTGTTGAACTCCTCGGCCAGGAACTGGAAGGTCTTGAGCTGGTTGGTGCCGACCGAGGCCATCAGACCCGACAGCGGGTCGAGCCATGCGATCTTCACGGTTTCGCCCTGCTGGGCCCAGGCGCCGGCGGCGCTGGCGGCAATCAGGGAGGCGGCGAGAAACTTGACTGGAAATTGCATGGTTGTCTCCTGGGTCGTTGGTCTGAGTGCGAGCGAGATTACAAGCCTTTGCAGGTCGGACCGTCAGGGAATGCCCGTAACGGCCGCCTCGGAGAGAGCGTTTCTATCGCCCACGCGACAGGCGGCACGGAAAAATCCTACCGTGCGGTAGAACTTCGCCGTGCACCATCTCAGGGACGCTTCATCTGGCACGAGGTCGGGGTGCTGGCCACGTAGGGCTCGTAGTACTTGACCGGGGCCAGCGTGTAGCCGGTGTTCTCGGCGTCGTAGGGGTACTTCGCGCTCTTCTTCTCCCAGCGCGTGATGTAGAGCCCCTGCTGCAGCTGGTGATCGGACTTGCGCATCTCGATCTCGCCGTTGAAGCTCTTGAGCTTCATGCCTTCCAGCGCCGCCGCGACCTTGACCGGATCGGTCGACTTGGTCTGCGCGAAGGCGTTGTCCAGCAGCGAGAACACATGGTGGATCGAGGTCTGGACCATGTCGTCGTTGAGCTTCTTCTTGTAGCCGTCAATGCTCTTCTGCATGTCGCCGCCCATGTTGTAGTGGGCGTAGCTGACGGTGTAGACCTTGCTGTCGGAGGCCGCACCCATGGCGGTCGGCGCACCCGCGCCGTAGGCGTAGTAGGTGTAGAACTTGACGTTGCTCAGGCCCGCGTCGTTGGCCGCCTTGATCAGCAGCGACAGGTCGGAGCCCCAGTTGCCGGTGATCACGGTGTCGGCGCCCGACTGCTTGATCTTGGCGATGTAGGGCGCGAAGTCGCGCACCTGGGCCAGCGGGTGCAGGTCGTCGCCGACGATCTGGACATCGGGGCGCTTGGCCTTGAGGTTGTCCTTCGCGTACTTGGAGACCTGCTGGCCGTGCGCGT
Organism: Variovorax sp. UMC13; assembly: GCF_014170375.1. Lineage (GTDB taxonomy): Bacteria > Pseudomonadota > Gammaproteobacteria > Burkholderiales > Burkholderiaceae_C > Variovorax. The sequence goes on from NZ_LZZW01000024.1 coordinate 297,720, forward strand.
AGTTCTGGTTGATCAGGTAGACCTTCTTGATGTCGGCCTGGTCCTTCATGAAGGTGGTCAGGGCTTCCATCTTCATGGACGTGTCGGCGTCGACGCGGAAGTGCCAGTAGCTGCACTTGGCGTTGGTCAGGTCGGGGTCGACCGCCGCGTAGTTCATGTAGAGCATTTCCTTGCCCGGATTGCGCGCGTTGTTCTTCTCGATCGCATCCATGATCGCCAGTGCCGGACCCGAGCCGTTGCCCTGCATCACGTAGCGGGCGCCCTGGTCCATGGCCGAGCGCAGCGCGCTGGTGGTTTCCTGGGGGCTCAGCTTGTTGTCGATGGCGACGATCTCGAACTTCACGCCCGAGAGGTTCTTCCTGTTGAACTCCTCGGCGAAGTACTGCGTGGTCTTGAGCTGGTTGGTGCCCACGGCGGCCATCAGGCCGGACAGCGGGTCGAGCCAGGCGATCTTGACCGTCTCGCCCTTCTGGGCGAATGCGCCTGCGGCGGCGGATACGAGAACGACGGCTGCGACGGCCTGCAACGGGAACTTCATGACTTCTTTGTCTCCTGCGATGGAATGGAACGGAAAAGAGTCGCGGGCAAGGGTTCAGGCCACTGCCCGCGCGGGGCCGGTGGCACGGCCGACCTACCCTGCGGTAGGAAAGCCGCGCCGCCAGGGTTTCAGAGGCCGGGCAGCTTGTAGCCCTTGAGCTGCTCGCGCAGCTTGGTCTTCAGGATCTTGCCGGTGGCGCCGATCGGGATCGCCTCGACGAAGATCACGTCGTCGGGGATCTGCCACTTGGCGGTCTTGCCTTCGTAGAACTTGATCAGTTCCTCGCGCGTGACCTCGGCGCCCGGGCGCTTGACCACCGCCACCACCGGGCGCTCGTCCCACTTGGGATGGAACACGCCGATGCAGGCCGCCATGGCGATCGCCGGATGCGCGACCGCGATGTTCTCGATGTCGATGGAACTGATCCATTCGCCGCCGGACTTGATCACGTCCTTGCTGCGGTCGGTGATCTGCAGGAAGCCGTCGGCGTCGATGGTCGCCACGTCGCCCGTGGGGAACCAGCCGCGGCCCTGCGCGTCGGGCACCAGCGGGTCGCCGCCCTCGGCCTTGAAGTACTCCTTGACGATCCACGGGCCCTTGACCAGCAGGTCGCCGTAGGCCTTGCCGTCCCAGGGCAGTTCCTTGCCGTCGCTGTCGACGATCTTCATGTCGACGCCGAAGATCGCGCGGCCCTGCTTGAGGCGGATCGCGTCCTGGGCCTCGGCCGACATCTCCAGGTGCTTGTTCTTGAGCGTGCAGAGCGTGCCCAGCGGGCTCATCTCGGTCATGCCCCAGGCGTGCAGCACCTCGACGCCGTAGTCCTGCTGGAAGGCATGGATCATGGCCGGCGGGCAGGCCGAGCCGCCGATCACCGTGCGCTTGAGCGTCGAGAAGCGCAGGCCCGCGGGCTTCATGTGCGTGAGCAGCATCTGCCAGACGGTGGGCACGCCGGCGGCGTAGGTGACCTTCTCGGCCTCGATCAGTTCATAGACCGACTTGCCGTCGAGCGCCGGGCCGGGGAAGACCACCTTGGCGCCGGTCAGCGCGGCCGAATACGGGATGCCCCAGGCGTTGACGTGGAACATCGGCACCACCGGCAGCACCGAATCGCGCGCCGACAGGCCCATGACGTCGGGCAAGGCGGCCGCGTAGGCATGCAGGATGGTCGAGCGATGGCTGTAGAGCGCGGCCTTGGGGTTGCCCGTGGTGCCGCTGGTGTAGCACATGCTCGAGGCCGAGTTCTCGTCGAAGCTGGGCCAGGCGTAGTCGGTGGACTGGCCGCCGATCCAGGCCTCGTAGCTCACCAGGCCGGGGATGCCGCTGTCGGCCGGCAGCTTGTCGGCGTCGCACAGCGCGATCCACTTCTTCACCGTGGCGCACTTGGCATGCACCGCCTGCACCAGCGGCAGGAAGCTCAGGTCGAAGCACAGGATCTGGTCTTCGGCGTGGTTGGCGATCCAGGCGATCTGCTCGGGGTGCAGGCGCGGGTTGATGGTGTGCAGCACGCGGCCCGAACCCGAAACCCCGTAGTAGAGCTCCAGGTGGCGGTAGCCGTTCCAGGCCAAGGTGGCGACACGGTCGCTGAACAGCAGGTTCTCGCTGTCCAGCGCGTTCGCCACCTGGCGCGAACGCCGGGCCACGTCGGCCCAGCTGTAGCGGTGGATGTCGCCTTCGACCCGCCGCGACACGATTTCGCCGTCGCCGTGGTGACGTTCGGCGAATTCGATCAGGGACGAAATCAACAACGGTTGGTCTTGCATCAAACCCAGCATCTACAAACTCCTGTGTGAAATAACTTTGAAAAGCTTACCGACCGCAGATTCACGCAAGCTTTCGAAGCTTCCACAATGACACAAACCCGCACTGCACGGCACGCTCAATTCGGTGCGGCAGCCACTGGCGTGATCTTCGCGTCCGACAGCGTGGCGTCGAGCCGCAGCTGCGCCGGCCACGGCGCCCAGTTCGCGCCCAGCGCCAGCGTGTTCGGATCGCCGTTGCGCATGAAGGCGCCGACGCTGGCCATGACCGCGTTCGACAGCGCGATCCGCCCGGGCTTGTTGGCCTGGCTGAACTCGGCGTTGGTGAGCAGGGCCGGGCCGAAATTGCCGAACACGAAGGCCAGGTCGAAGGCATGGGCCGCGCCGTAGACGTCGTTCCAGGGCGCCGGGGCCTTGTCCCAGTCGAAGCGGTAGTGCCAGATGTTCGACTGGTGCTTCTGCATCGCGCCCAGCAGGTTGTCGCGGTTGGCCTCGAACAGGCTGCGCGTGATCAGGCCGGTGGCCGCGTTGTAACCCGTCCCCGGCTTGTCTACCGGCAGGTAGGAAGGGTCGATGATGTCTTCCACGGTGAGCGTGGGCGCCGCATCGGGGTTGTAGTCGAACATCATCTTGAAGCGCTTGGCATCGTCGACGATCCAGCCCGCCTTGAAGCCCGGGATGCCGAGCGAACCGAGCAGGCCCGCGAACAGCTTGCCTTCGTCGCGCGTGTTGCCCGTCAGGGCCGGCACCTGGATGTAGTTGCCGGCGTTGATGGCGCCGATCGGATCGACCGGGATCACCTGGCCGTCGGGAATCGGGTTGGCGCTGTTCAGGCCCGCGGCCTGGACCACGCGCAGCAGCGCCTTGCCATCCTGGGCGCGCAGGTAGTCCGCCACCTGGGCGGCGGTGCGTGTCGCGAGGTAGGTGCGCGCGGCCGCGGCGTCGACCGCGGTGCCGTCGGCGACCAGCAGCTTCTCGAGCAGGGTCTCGCCCTGCTTCGTCGAGGCCGGCGTCAGCGTGGGCAGCGTGCCGGCCGGCAGGTTGCTCGCCAGCGAGATCCCGCCGCTCATCTCGAAGACCTTGTGGAACAGCCCCTTGGCCATCGGCGAGGTCATGAGCGCCAGCAGGTTGGTGGCGCCCGCGGATTCGCCCGACAGCGTGACGTTGCCCGCATCGCCGCCGAAGGCCGCGGCGTTGGCCTGGATGTAGCGCAGCGCCGCCAGGATGTCGAGCAGCGCGAAGTTGCCCGAATCGTCGCCCGCCGTGCCGCCGGGGCGCAGCTGCGGCACGTTCAGGAAGCCCAGCAGGCCGAGCCGGTAGTTGGTGGTGATCACCACCGCATTGGCGGCCTTGGCCAGCGCGGCGCCGTCGTAGAGCGGGTCAGCCGTGTAACCCGAGATGTTGCTGCCGCCGTGCACGAACAGCAGCACCGGCAGCTTCTGGTCGGTGGTGGCCGGGCGCCAGACGTTGACGTAGAGACAGTCCTCGCTGCCCACCGGCTGGCCCAGCGTGGCGCCGATGGTGGCGTCGTAGGTGTTGTTCTCGCCCGGGCCGAACAGGCGGCCGAGCTGCAGGCAGGCGTTGCCGAATTGGGCGGCCGGGCGGATGCCGCTCCAGGCCTCGGGCTCGACCGGCGCGCGCCAGCGCAGGGCGCCGACCGGCGGCTTGGCGAAGGGCACGCCCTTCCAGGACCAGGTTCCGGTGCGGGCGCTGTCGTCCACGCCCTCGATCTTGCCGGCCGTGGTCTGGCGCACCATGGGGCCGTCGACCACGGGAGGCGCCAGACCACGGCCGGCAAGATCGAGGGCGTGGACGACAGCGCCCGCACCGGAACCTGGTCCTGGAAGGGCGTGCCCTTCGCCAAGCCGCCGGTCGGCGCCCTGCGCTGGCGCGCGCCGGTCGAGCCCGAGGCCTGGAGCGGCATCCGCCCGG
>NZ_LZZW01000025.1 GCF_014170375.1 Variovorax sp. UMC13
TCCCCCATTGGGGGAAGGAGCCATCCCCCCTTTCCTTCCCATGCTCGTCACCCAAGACCTGACCATTCGTTTCGGCGGCCATGTGGCCGTCAACGCGGTGTCCTGCGCCTTCGCTCCCGGCACCCTGACGGCCATCGTCGGGCCCAACGGCGCGGGCAAGACCACCTACTTCAACCTGATCTCCGGCCAGCTCAAGGCCAGCGCCGGCACGGTGTCGCTCGATGGGCGCGAGCTGTCGGGCTTGTCGCCCTCGGCGCGCACGCACGCGGGCCTGGGACGCGCCTTCCAGCTGACCAACCTGTTTCCCAACCTCACGGTGCTGGAGAACGTACGGCTCGCGGTGCAGGCCACGCGCGCGGGCGCGCACCGGCGCGGGCTCAACCTCTGGAGCATCTGGAGCGACCACCGCGCGCTGACCGAGCGGGCCGACGAACTGCTGCGGGAGATCAACCTCAAGGCCAAGGAACACGCCACCGTGGCCAGCCTGCCGCATGGCGACCAGCGCAAGCTCGAAGTCGCGCTGCTGATGGCGCTCGAGCCGCAGGTCTTCATGTTCGACGAACCCACGGCCGGCATGAACGCCGCCGAGGCGCCGGTGATCCTCGACCTGATCCGCCGGCTCAAGCAGGACAAGACCAAGACCATCCTGCTGGTCGAGCACAAGATGGACGTGGTGCGCGAACTGGCTGACCGGATCATCGTGCTGCACAACGGCACGCTGGTGGCCGACGGCGAGCCGGCCGAGGTCATCGCCTCGCCGATCGTGCAAGAGGCCTACCTGGGCGTGGCGAAGGAGGCCGCATGACGATCCCCATGAATCTCTCCCTCCCCCCACGGGGGAGGGCAGGGGTGGGGGCCGCCGGCCTCCGGACCCTCGCGGCTTCACGACCGCCGCTGGCCCCCATCCCGACCTTCCCCCAGCGGGGGAAGGAGCAAAACCGATGACCACTTCCAACCCTCTCCTGACGCTCGAAGGCGTGCAGACGCACATCGGGGCGTACCACATCCTCCACGGCGTCGACCTCGTGGTGCCCAAGGGCCAGCTCACCATGCTGCTCGGGCGCAACGGCGCGGGCAAGACCACCACGCTGCGGACCATCATGGGCCTGTGGCACGCGTCGAAGGGCAAGGTGCACTTCGCCGGCAAGGACATCACCGCGCTGCGCACGCCCGAGATCGCCGCGCTGGGCATCGCCTACGTGCCGGAAACGATGGGCATCTTCGCGGACCTCACGGTCAAGGAGAACATGCTCTTGGCCGCGCGCGCCGCGAAGAACGCCGACGCGATCGACGACACGCGGCTGAAGTGGATCTTCCAGCTGTTCCCGGCGGTCCAGAAGTTCTGGAACCACCCGGCGGGCAAGCTGTCGGGCGGGCAGAAGCAGATGCTGGCCGTCTCGCGCGCCATCGTCGAGCCGCGCGAACTGCTGATCATCGACGAGCCCAGCAAGGGCCTGGCGCCCGTGATGATCAACAACATGATCGACGCCTTCGCCGAGCTCAAGCGCAGCGGCGTGACGCTGCTGCTGGTCGAACAGAACATCCACTTCGCCCAGCGCCTGGGCGACAGCGTGGCGGTGATGGACAACGGCCGCGTGGTGCACAGCGGTGCGATGGCCGCGTTCTCCGCCGACACGCAACTGCAGCAATCGCTGCTGGGACTCGCGCTATGAAGTACTCCACGTATGGCTCCCTCCCCCTCTGGGGGAGGGTTGGGGTGGGGGCTCGCAGCCTTCGATATAGGGCGGCCTTGCAAGTGCCGTCGGCCCCCATCCCATCCTTCCCCCGGAGGGGGAAGGTGCAAGAAAAGGGCGTGCAGCCATGAAAGCATCCGATCTCGACTGGAAACCCCTGCTGCTGGTCCCCGTGCTCGCGCTGGTCGCGCTGCCGCTGACCGGCTCGCTCTCGACCTGGCTCACGCTCACGGTCGCGGGCCTGGCGATGGGCATGATCATCTTCATCATCGCCTCGGGCCTGACGCTGATCTTCGGGCTGATGGACGTGCTGAACTTCGGCCACGGCGTGTTCATCGCGCTGGGCGCCTTCGTCGCCAGCAGCGTGCTGGGCCTGATGGGCGACTGGACCGGCTCGGGCGAACTCTGGCGCAACCTGGTCGCGGTGTTCCCGGCCATGCTGGTCGCGATGCTGGTGGCCGGCGCGGTCGGCCTGGCCTTCGAGCGCTTCATCGTGCGGCCGGTCTATGGCCAGCACCTGAAGCAGATCCTGATCACCATGGGCGGCATGATCATCGGCGAGGAGCTGATCAAGGTGATCTGGGGCCCGGCGCAGATCCCGCTGCCGCTGCCCGAGGCGCTGCGCGGCTCGGTCTTCGTGGCCGAGGCGGCGATCAGCAAGTACCGGCTGCTGGCGGTGGCGGTGGGCCTGGTGGTGTTCGGCCTGCTGGCCTGGACGCTGGGCCGCACCAAGATCGGCCTCCTGATCCGCGCCGGCGTGCAGGATCGCGAGATGGTCGAGTCGCTGGGCTACCGCATCGGCCGGCTGTTCGTCGGCGTGTTCGTGGTCGGCAGCGCCTTGGCCGGCCTGGGCGGCGTGATGTGGGGCCTGTTCCAGCAGAACCTGATCCCGCAGATGGGCGCGCAGGTCAACGTGCTGATCTTCATCGTGATCATCATCGGCGGCCTGGGCTCGACCGGCGGGGCGCTGATCGGCGCGCTGCTGGTCGGCCTGATGACCAACTACATCGGCTTCCTGGTGCCCACGCTCACGCAGTTCGCGAGCATCTTCCTGATGGTCGCCGTGCTCCTGTGGCGGCCGCAGGGTGTGTATCCGGTGGCCAGCAGTCGCTGAGGAAGAAGCCATGTTGAAACGTCTCCTCTCCAACGACATGCCGCGCAGCCGCGTGCTCGCCGTGCTGCTGCTCGCGGTGCTGCTGGGCCTGGCCTTCGCGCCCTTCGCGTTCCCGGGCGTCAAGGCGCTCAGCGTCGCGGCCAAGATCCTGGTCTTCGTGGTGCTGGTCGCCAGCTTCGACCTGCTGCTGGGCTACACCGGCATCGTGAGCTTCGCGCACACCATGTTCTTCGGCATCGGTGCCTACGGCATCGCGATCGCGGCCAGCCGCATGGGCCCGAGCTGGGGCGCGGTGGCCACCGGCCTGGGCGGCGCGCTGGCGCTGTCGCTGGTGTTGGCCCTGGCCATCGGCCTGTTCTCGCTGCGGGTGCGCGCGATCTTCTTCGCGATGATCACGCTGGCGGTGGCCGCGGCCTTCCAGACGCTGGCCTCGCAGCTGTCGGAGTTCACCGGCGGCGAAGACGGCCTGACCTTCAAGCTGCCCGAGCTGATCTCGCCCAGCTTCGAGTTCGCCGAGGAACCCTTCTTCGGCGTCTCGCTCGACGGCCGGCTGCTGTGCTACTACCTGCTGTTCGTGGTGGCGGTGGTGCTGGTGCTGGCGCTGCTGCGCATCGTGAACTCGCCCTTCGGCCGCGTGCTGCAGGCGATCCGCGAGAACGAGTTCCGCGCCGAGGCCATCGGCTACCGCGTGGTGGTCTACCGCACCACGGCTGCGGTGCTGTCGGCGCTGTTCGCCACGCTGGCCGGCGCGATGCTCGCGATCTGGCTGCGCTACAACGGGCCCGACACCTCGCTGAGCTTCGAGATCATGGTCGACGTGCTGCTGATCGTGGTGATCGGCGGCATGGGCACCATCTACGGCGCGGCCATCGGCGCGGTGCTGTTCGTGATCGCGCAGAGCTACCTGCAGGACCTGCTGCGCCTGGGCAACGAGGCCGCGAGCGGCCTGCCCTGGCTGGCGGCGCTGCTGTCGCCCGACCGCTGGCTGCTCTGGCTGGGCGTGCTGTTCGTGCTGTCGGTCTATTATTTCCCGACGGGCATCGTCGGCAAACTGCGTACGCGTGCTGCACGATGAACCCGACTTCCCACTACGCACAACTTCTCGGCCGCGAGATCCACTGGATGGACTGGGGCCCGAAGGAGGGCGCCGCCGTGATCGCCTGGCACGGCCTGGCACGCACCGGCCGCGACATGGACGAGCTGGCCGCGCACCTCGCGGGCCAGGGCTTTCGCGTGATCTGCCCCGACACCCTCGGCCGCGGCCTGAGCCAGTGGAGCCCGCTGCCCGACGAGGAGTACCAGCTCTCCTTCTACGCCCGGCTGGCCGAGGCGCTGTGCGACCACCTGCAGCTCGCGCGCGTGCACTGGATCGGCACCTCGATGGGCGGCGCGATCGGCACGGTCTGCGCATCGGGCCTCTTCGCGCCGCGCATGAAGCAGCGCATCGCGAGCCTGGTGCTCAACGACAACGCACCCGAGCTGGCCTCGGCCGCGATCGAACGCATCAAGTCCTATGCGGGCAACCCGCCGGCCTTCGACACCGTGGCCGAGCTCGAGGCCTTCTTCCGCACCGTCTACAAGCCCTACGGCTGGCTCAGCGACGCCCAATGGCGCCGGCTCACCGAGACCTCGACCCGCCGCCTGCCCGACGGCCGCGTCACGCCGCACTACGACCCGAAGATGGTGCGCCAGTTCACCGCGCACGACGACGACTACGGCATCTGGCCGCACTGGGACGCGATCGAAGCGCCGGTGCTGTGCCTGCGCGGCGTCGACTCCGACCTGGTGCTGCCCGAGACGGTGGTCCAGATGCGCGGACGCGGTCCCGGCGCGGCCGGCCGGCTGCAGGTGATCGAAGTGCCGGATTGCGGCCATGCGCCGGCGCTCAACGTGCCGGCGCACCTCGATCCGATCGAGGCCTTCTTCCGGGCCGCGCAGCTCTGACTCGAGGGATGTGCGCACGGTCGGCCCGGCCGTGCACGCGGCGGGTCTTTGTGCGACAAGGCACAGTGCTGCCTTTTCGCAGAAAGGATTCGCACGCATGACCTGGCTCTACCTTGCCTTCGCGATCGTGGCCGAAGTGGCCGCAACCTCGGCGCTCAAGGCCTCCGAAGGTTTCACCCGCCTCGGCCCCTCGGTGCTGGTGGTCGTGGGCTACGGCATCGCCTTCTTCCTGCTCTCGCTGACGCTGCGCACCATCAGCGTGGGCGTGGCCTATGCGATCTGGTCGGGCGCCGGCATCGTGCTGGTGTCGGTGGTCGGCCTGGTGCTGTTCAAGCAGCGGCTCGACGGCCCGGCGATGCTGGGCATGGGCCTGATCGTCGCGGGGGTGGCGGTGATCCAGCTGTTCTCCAAGACGGCCTCGCACTGAGGCCGAAGCGCCGGCCGCCCGGCCGGCCCCGGCACTTTCGACGGCGGGCGCTCAGGCCGTGCGCGTCGCCGTGCGCTTCTTCGCGGCGGCGGCAGGTGCGGCCGCCGTCGCCGCGGGCCGCGGACCGAGCCCGTGCCGCAGGAAATTCATGTAGGTGGCAATCACCGATTCGGGAATGCCCGTCTGCGTCGTGGCACGGTGCAGGTGGTACAGGTAGAGGTAGTCGCGCGCCGCGATGAGCAGGTAGGCCAGCGTGTCCAGCTCGCTCTCGGCGTAGCCTGAGATCTCCTCGTCGCCGCGCGCGCGCTGGAGGAACTTCGTGTAGCGCCGCGTCACTTCGGTGTGGTGGCGGCTGAAGGCGGCCGGGGCCTCGACCTCGGCCTCGTTGAGCACGCGCCAGAACCACGGGTTCTCCTGCAGGTACTCGAACACCGCCCGGGCACCGATCTCCTCGATCTCGAAGAAGCCTTTGGCGCCGTGGGCGCGCTCCTTGACCCGCGCGAGCATGTGCAGGCCGAAGTGCGGCAGCAGTTCATCGAACAGCGCCTGGCGCGATTCGAAGTACAGATAGAAGGTCCCTTGCGCCATGCCGGCATCGGCGGTGATGCGCTGGATCGATGCATCGCGGTAGCCGAACTCGCCGACCACGCGTGCCGCGGAGATGAGCAGCGCCTCGCGCGTCTTGGCGGTTCGCTCCTCGCGCGTCAGTTGCGCGCCGGTCGAAACCTTTCGTGTCTTGCGGGTCGTCGAGGCATTTGCCAAGGGCCATTCCTTTGGCGCTTTGCGCCGGATCGTGATCGGTTGAACTCTTCGTTTTTCAGTCTAGCGGAAAGCTTTCGCTCGGCTGCTCTGCGCGTTTACACCTAGCGCCAAAGACCGGGAAATCACAGAAACTGAATGGTGATTCAGTAATCATTTTATTCCCTTCGGCGCTTCGGCGACCGCCAAATCCGAAACGAAGTCCCATGGACAACCCTCCCTCCACGAGCCGCGCCGGGCTGGCGCCGGCCCTCGATGCGGAAGAAGACTTCCGCCGCCAGGTGCGCGACTACTGCCGCGACGAGCTGCCGCCGGCCGTTCGCCGCAAGGTGCTCGGCAACCTGTTCCTGAGCAAGGAAGACAACCTCGCGTTCCTGCGTTCGCTGGCACCGCGCGGCTGGGTCGCGGGGCATTGGCCGCGCGTCTACGGCGGCTCGGAATGGACGCCGCTGCAGCGCTTCGTCTTCGAGGAAGAGAGCATGCTGGGCGGCGCGCCCTGGCTCATTCCCTTCGGCGTGAACTACGTCGGGCCGGTGATCTACACCTTCGGCTCCGAGGCGCAGAAGCGGCGCTTCCTGCCGCCGATCCTGGCGTCCGAGGAGTGGTGGGCGCAGGGCTATTCCGAGCCCGGCGCGGGCTCCGACCTGGCGGGCCTCAAGACCCGTGCACTCCGAGAGGGCGACCACTACCGCGTGAGCGGCCAGAAGATCTGGACCAGCTACGTGCAGTGGGCCGACTGGATGTTCTGCCTGGTGCGCACCAGCGAGGAAGCGCGGCCGCAGCAGGGCATCTCCTTCCTGCTGATCGACATGCGCTCGCCCGGCGTCACGGTGCGTCCGATCCGCACCATGGACGGCTGCCACCATGTGAACGAGGTCTTCCTCGACGACGTGCGCGTGCCGGCCGAGAACCTCGTGGGCGAGGAGGGCCGCGGCTGGACCTACGCCAAGTTCCTGCTCAGCAACGAGCGCATCCTGTCGGCCGAGACCGGGCGCGCGATGCGCCAGCTTGCACACCTGAAGGCTTTGGTGGCGAGCACGCCCAGCGACGGCATCGGCGACCGCGCGGCCTTCGATCGCCGCATCGTGCAGATGGAGCTCAAGCTGCACACCTTGCGCGCCTTCTGCCTGAACTACGCGCGCAGCATGGACCCGAGCCAGCCGCCCGGCGTCGAGGCCTCGATCATGAAGATCCGCGGCACCGAGCTGCAGCAGCTGATCTCCGAGGCCACGCTCGACTGGCTGGGCAGCAGCGCCATCGCCTACGACCCGGCCGACGTGAACGGCGAGGAGGCCGTGTCGCCCGCGGGCCCGCCCGACACCAGCGGCGCGATCCGCGAGTACCTGCACGGCCGCGCCTCCACCATCTATGGCGGATCGAACGAGATCCAGCGCAACATCATCAGCAAAGCGGAGCTCGGCCTGTGAAAACAAGAACCTGGTCCGACGACACCGACGCCGCTCTGGCCGACGCCGCCGCGCGCTACCTCGGAGAGCGCTACCGCTTCGACACGCGCCAGCGCCTCGGCGCGGCCGCGCACCGCTTCAGCCCGGCGTGCTGGCGCGACCTGGCCGACATGGGCTGGTTCAGCGTCGCCACGCCCGAAGCGGCGGGCGGGCTCGGCCTGCGACTGTCGTCGATCTGCCTGCTGGCCGAGGCGGCCGGGCGCAGCCTGCTGACCGAGCCCTTCGTCTCGGCAGGCGTGGTGGCGCCCTTCATCGTCGCGCAGCACGGCAGTGCGGCGCAGCGCGACCTGCTGCTGCCCGCCATCCACGGTGGCGAGAAGCGCGTGGTCCCGGTGCTGGGGCAGGGCGGCGCCACGGCCCTGCGCGAGGAGGGCGGTGCGCTGCATGGCCGCCAGGCCATGGCCATCGACGTGGACATCGCCGACCTGCTCATCGTGCGCACCGGCGACAGCCCATCGCAAGCGGCGTTCTGGATCGTCGACCCCCAGGCCGCCGGTTGCCGCCTCGCGCGCTATCCGCTGCTCGACGGGCGCGGCGCGGCCACGCTGGACCTCGATGGCGCAGCGGCGGTGCGCCTGGGCGACGGCGCTGTCGATGCCGGCGCGGCGCTGCGACTGGGTGCGCTTGCCACCGCCGCCGATTCGCTGGGCGCGATGTCGGCCGCGTTCGAGCTCACGCTCGACTACCTGAAGACGCGGCGCCAGTTCGGCGCGCCGCTGGGCACCTACCAGGCGCTGCAGCACCGCGCGGTCGACATGTACATCGCCCTCGGCGAGAGCCGCGCGCTGCTCGACCAGGCGATCGCCTCGGTGCAGGCAGGCGCGCCCCAGGCGGCGCGCGACGTGCATGCGGCCAAGAGCGTGATCGGCGAGGCGGCGCGGCGCGTCACGCAGGAGGCGATCCAGCTGCATGGCGGCATCGGCGTCACCGAGGAATACGCCGCCAGCCACTTTCTGCGACGCGCCCGCGTCAACGAACAGCTGTACGGCTCGGCCGAGCATCACTTCCAGGCCTTCGCGGCCCTGGCGAGCGACGCCCCCTGACTCTCTTTCCGATCAAGGACATCCCATGGACTTCTCTTCCTACGAATGCATCGAGTTCTCGCGCGCGGGCCGGGTGCTGGTGCTCTCGCTTAACCGGCCGGCGCAGCGCAATGCGGTCAACGCGCGGCTGCACCATGAGCTGTCGCGCGTGTTCACCGATGCCCAGCGCGATGCCGACTCCGACGTGGTGTTGCTCACCGGCAACGGCGCGGCCTTCTGCGCCGGCGGCGACATCGACTGGATGCAGCTGTCGGTCGACGAGCCCGAGGAATTCGAGAAGACCGCGCGCGAGGCCAAGGACATCGTCTACAGCCAGCTCGACCTCGAGAAGCCGCTGATCTGCCGCCTGAACGGCCATGCCACCGGCCTGGGCGCGAGCCTGGCGCTGCTGTGCGACGTGATCATCGCGTCGGACGAAGCGAAGATCGGCGACCCGCACGTGAGCGTCGGCCTGGTCGCGGGCGACGGCGGCGCGCTGATCTGGCCACAGCTGGTCGGCTATGCCAAGGCCAAGAAGTACCTGCTGACCGGCGAGCTCATGACGGCCACCGAAGCCGAGCGCATCGGGCTGATCACCGACGTGGTGGCGCGCGCCGAACTCGACGCCGCGGTCGATGCGCTGGCGCAGCGCCTGGCCGCGGGCGCCACCAAGGCGATCCGCTGGAGCAAGGTCACGACCAACCTGCCGCTGCGCCAGCTCTTCCACAGCTACTTCGACGCGGGCGTGGCCTACGAGTGCCTGTCGAACCGCACCGCCGACCACGCCGAGGCGGTGGCCGCCTTCCGCGAGAAGCGCAAGCCGGTGTTCAGCGGCCGCTGATTTTTTCGCGCAGACAACAAACCAACGAAGGAGACACATCCCATGACCCATCTCGATCGCAGAAGCGTCCTCAAGTACTCGGCCGCCGCCGCCGCCGTGGCCGCCGTGGCCGGCGTGCCGGGCCTGGTGCGCGCGCAGTCCGGCCCTCTGAAGATCGGCCTGATCACGCCGCTGAGCGGGCCGCAGGAGTTCATCGGTTCCTATGTGCGCAACGGTGCCGAGATCGCGGTCGAGCAGATCAACAAGGCCGGCGGCATCCTGGGCCGCCAGGTGGCGCTGGAGATCCGCGACGACAAGGCGAACCCGGCCGCGGCGCTGGCCGCGGCGCGCGAACTGCTGGGCGCGGGCATCAACCTCCACACCGGCGGCATCTCCAGCGCGGTGGTGCTGGCGCTGGGCCCGGTGATGCAGCAGGAGAACGGCGTGTTCATGACCTGCGGTGCGGGCACCGAGAAGATGAATCACGAGAACTACTCGCCGAACCTGTTCCGCCCGGGCGATGCGCCGGACGCGCGCACCCGCGCGCAAGCGCGGCTGATGGCCGAGAAGTATCCTGACGTCACGCGCTGGACCGGCCTGGTGCCCGACCACGAGTACGGCCGCACGACCTGGAGCATCTTCGTCGACGCCTTGCTCGAGTACTACCCGGCGATCGCCAAGAAGAAACCCGTGATCCTCGAGCCGGTGCTGATGCCCTACGGCGTGGCCGACTACCGCAACGGCATCACACAGGCGCTGCGCCAGCAGGCCGACGGCGTCTTCAACTGCACCTACGGCGGCGACGCGATCACCATGTTCCAGCAAGCGCGCGGCTTCGGCCTGATGCAGCGCTACAAGGTGGTGTGCGATGCGGCAAACGAATTCCTGATCGCGCGCGGCATGAAGCAGCAACTGCCGCCGCACTGGACCGGCATGCACTACTACGCCGAGGCCAACAAGGGCAACCCGATGAGCGACCGCTTCGTGGCCGACTACCTGGCCAAGACCAAGGACGCCGAGCCGCTGGGCTGGGCCGCCGAGGCGCATGCGAGCCTCTATGCATTCAAGCAAGCGATCGAGAAAGGCAAGTCGAGCGAGACCCAGGCGGTGATCGCCAACCTCAAGGGCCTGACCTGGGCCACTGCGACTGGCCCGCGCACCATGCGCGCCGAGGACAACCAGGCGATCAAGGATGTGGAATTGGTCTACATCGAACCGGCCGCGACCGACAAGGGCTACAAGGTCTCGCAGTACACCAAGGTCGACGGCAAGTCCGTGATCTTCCCGCCATCGCCGGGCAAGAAGCTCAGCCTCAAGACGGCCTGAGCCGCCGCAACGAAAGCACCTCGTCGATGCAAGCTGCCGACATCGTCACGTTGCTGGTCAACAGCCTGACCTGGGCCATGGCGACCTTCCTGGTCGCGGCCGGTCTCACGCTGGTGTTCGGCACGCTGCACATCCTCAATTTCTCACACGGCGGCTTCTTCATGATCGGCGCCTACGCGGCCTACTCGATCGCCGACGCGCTGGGCGGCAGCGGCTCGATGGCCGTCTACCTGTTCGGCTCGCTGGCCGCTGGCGTGCTGGTGGCGCTGCTGGGCTTGGTGGTCGACCGGCTGGTGCTGCGCCGGCTCGCGGGGGTGGAGGACGCCTATGTGCTGATCGCCACCTACGCGCTGCTGCTGGTCTGCGAGGGCTCGACCAAGCTGCTGTGGGGCCTGAACTACCACAGCGTGATGCCGCCCGCGGTGCTCGACGGTGCATGGATCGCCGGCAACGCGGTGCTGCCCAAGCTGTCGCTGTTCATCGTCGCGGCCGGCGTGGTGGTGTTCGTCGGGCTCGAGTATTTCCTCAACCGCACCGGCCCCGGGCGGCTGGTGAAGGCGATCGCCGCCGACCCCTGGATGGCGCGGCTGCTGGGCGTCAACGTGCGGCTGGTCTACACCGCCACGGTCGCCCTCGGCTTCGCGCTGGCCGGGCTGGCCGGCGGGCTGCTGGTGTCGAACCAGACGCTGTCGCCGACGCTGGCCAGCGCCTTCGTGATCCAGGCCTTCGGCGTGATCATCATCGGCGGCATGGGCAGCATCAGCGGCGCCTTCTTAGGTGCGATCCTGCTCGGCGTGATCGACGCCTTCGGCCAGTGGGTGCTGCCGGGCCTGCCGGGCCTTCCTTTCTTCGTGGCCATGACCCTGATCCTGCTGCTGCGTCCCCAAGGCCTCATGGGCAAGGCGAAACACTGATGCACACCACGCGTTTTCTCGGCGGCGGCCAGCGCCGCGACCACCTGATCCTGCTGGTCTTGATGCTGGTGGCCCTGTGCGTGCCCGGCGTGCTCAACCGCGGGCTGGTGTTCATCGCCGGCATGGTCTGGATCAACGCGGTGTTCGGGCTGTCGTTCAACCTGCTGTTCGGACTCTCCGGCGTGCTGAGCTTCGGTCAGGCGATGTTCTTTGCAGCCGGCGCATACGCGGCCGCGGTGTTTACGCAGCAGATGGCCGTGCCCTTCGTGGCGGCGCTGCTGCTCGCGGCGCTCGTGGGCGGGGTGCTGGCCGCGCTGGTGGGCGTGGTCGCATTGCGGCGCAGCGAGGGCGTGTATTTCGCGATCCTCACGCTGGCCTTCGCGGAACTGCTGCACCTGCTGATCGCCAACACGGCCTTCCTCGGGCGCAACGACGGCCTGGCCGGCCTGGCGCGGCCGAGCCTGGGCTTCGGCAGCTGGCGGATCGACCTGGCCGCGGGCGACAACTTCTACTACTTCATCGTGCTGGCCTGCGGGCTGCTGATCGCCTTCATCCGCTGGATCATCGACACGCCCTTCGGCCGTGCGCTGCAGGCGATCAAGCAGGACCCGGAGCGCGCCGAGTTCCTGGGCATCCCGGTGCGGCTGCACCGGCTGGTGATCTTCGTGCTCGCGGGCGCGACCACGGCCGCGGCCGGCGCGCTGATCGCGCCCTGGGCGCAGATCGTCACGCCGGAACTCGCCCACTGGTCCAACTCGACCAACCCGATCCTCTACACGCTGCTGGGCGGCAGCGCGTACTTCTGGGGGCCGGTGCTGGGCGCGGTGGTGCTGTCGGCGGTGTTCTACCTCACGCGCACGCTGGTGGGCATGTCGGACATGGTGACCGGCCTGCTGCTGCTGGTCGTGGTGGTGTCCTTGCCCGGCGGCATCCTCGGCCTGCTCGCGCGCTGGACGCGGCCGGCGCCCGCCGTCCGCGCGCCGGTGGCGATCGAGACGGAGGGCTCGCGATGAGCACGACGACCACGCTGCTCGAAGCGCGCGCGCTCGACAAGTCCTATGGCCGCATCCGCGTGCTGCGCGACGTGAGCCTGACCATCGGCACCGGTGAATCGCATGTGGTGATCGGGCCCAACGGCGCGGGCAAGACCACGCTGTTCAAGGTGCTGACGGGCGAGCTCTACGCCGACCGCGGCACGGTGCACTTCGGTGCCACCGACGTGACGCGCATGAGCGCGCACCAGCGCATCCACCGCGGCTTCGGCCGCACCTTCCAGGTGGCCAAGGTGTTCCCCAAGCTCAGCGTGCAGGACAACCTGCAGATCGCGCTCGAGGCCCGCGTTCGCCGTGGCAACCCGATCGGCCGGGTGACCGGCGCCGATGCGGCCGGCTTCGCCGAGAAGGCCGAGCGCCTGCTGGCCGACACCGGCCTCGCGGCGCAACGCGACGCGGTGTCCGGCGCGCTGGCCTACGGTGACCGCAAGCGGCTCGAGATGGCGATGGTGCTGGCGCTCGAGCCGGCGGTGCTGTTCCTGGACGAACCCACGGCCGGCATGTCGGCCGCCGAGCGGCAGGCGACGGTGCGGCTGCTGCAGGAGGTCAAGCGCCAGCGCAGCCTCTCGATGCTGATGACCGAGCACGACATGGACGTGGTGTTTGGCCTGGCCGACCGCATCTCCGTGCTGCACTATGGCCAGCTGATCGCGTCCGGCACGCCGGAGCAGATCCGCAACGACGAACGTGTGAAAGAGGTCTACCTCGGCGACGGAGACGAGCATGCTTGAGATCCGCAACCTCCAGGCCCGCTACGGCGACAGCCAGGCGCTGTTCGGCATCGACATCGACGTGAAGGCGCAGGGCGGCGTGGCGCTGCTCGGGCGCAACGGCGCCGGCAAGTCGACGCTGCTCAAGTCGCTGCTCGACGCGGGGCCGCAGAGCAGCGGCCAGATCCGCCTCGACGGCCGCGCGCTCGACGGGCTGAGCACCGAGGCCCGCGCACGGCTCGGCCTGGCGCTGGTGCCGGAAGACCGCCGCATCTTCACCACGCTCACGGTGCGCCAGAACCTCGAACTCGCGTGGCATGCCGGCACGCCGGGCAGCGCGCGCATGAGCGTCGACCATGTGTGTGCGTTGTTCCCGCTGCTCAAGGACCTGCTCGACCGGCTGGGCTACCAGCTCTCGGGCGGCCAGCAGCAACTGGTGGCGGTGGCGCGTGGATTGATGGCGTCCCCGCGGCTGCTGCTGCTCGACGAGCCCGCCGAGGGGCTGGCGCCCAAGGTCGCGCAGGACTTGGCGCGGCAGGTCGGCGAGGCCCGTCACAAGCTGGGGCTGACCGTGCTGGTGGCCGAGCAGAGCATCGCCTATGCACGCCAGTGCACCGAGTACGTCTACCTGCTCGACAGCGGCGTGCTGGTGTTCCAGGGCGACTGGGCCGCATTCGACGCGCAACCCGCGCTGAAGACGCGTTACCTCGCGGTCTGACCGCAAGCAAGGAGTTCCAAAGTGAGACAGGACATCAGTGGCTGGCAGGTGCAGTGGGACGACGCCCGGTCGGCGCAATGGGTGCGCGAGGGCCGCTGGCGCAACCTCACGGTGGCCGACGCCGCGCGTGCACTGGCCGAACGCGAGCCCGGCCGCGTGACGCAGGTCTGCGGCGGCCGCGACGTCACCGCCGGTGAGGTGTGGGAACAGTCGGTGCGGCTGGCGGCGGCGCTGCAGGCCCAGGGCTTCCGGGCGGGCGACGTGCTGGCCTTCCAGGCGCCCAACTGGCACGAATGCGTGTTCATCGACATCGCGGCCTGCATGCTGGGCGTGATCGTGTGCCCGATCGTCACGATCTACCGCGAGCGCGAGGTCGAACTCATTCTTTCCGACAGCCGTGCCAAGGGCATCTTCATCGCCGAGAGCTTCCGCGGCTTCGACTTCACGGCGATGCTCGCGCGCCTGCGCCCGGCGCTGCCGAATCTCGCCCATGTCTGGACCGTGCGCAGCAGCGCGCCGGGTCGCGCCGACGGCGACCTGCGCGACCTCATCGCGCACGCCCCCGCGCTGCCAGCGCTGCCGGCCGTGTCGCCCGACGCCATCAAGCTGGTGCTCTATACCTCGGGCACCACCGGCCGGCCCAAGGCGGTGCTGCATTCGCACAACTCGCTGATCCGCGCGACGCTGCTGTGCGCCACGCATTGGGGCATCCGGCCGGGCGACACCACGCTGATGCCGTCGCCTGTCACCCACGTGACCGGATTCAGCCACGGCATCGAGATGCCCTTCTACGGCGAGACGCGCTGCGTGCTGATGGAGAAGTGGGATGCGGCGCAGGCCGCCGACATCATCGAGCGCGAGCAGGTGTCCTTCACCATCGGCGCCACGCCCTTCCTGCAGGAGCTGATGGACGTGGCCGAGCGCAGCAGCCGCAGCTTGCCTTCGCTGCGGTTGTTCCCCTGCGGCGGTGCGGCCGTCGCGCCCGAAATCATCTATCGCGTGGCGCGCGTGCTGCCCAACTGCCGGTCGTTCCGCGTCTACGGCTCGAGCGAGGCGCCGATGATCACCATGGGCTTCTGCGGGCCCGGCCAGGAAAGGCTGGCCGCCGAGACCGACGGCGAGGTGCTCGACTACGAGGTGCGCATCGTCGATGCCGAGGGCAGGGCGCTGGCGCCGGGCGAGGAGGGCGAGATCTGCGCGCGTGGCCCGGCGATGTGCATCGGCTATGCCGACGCCGGCCATTCGGCCGAAGCCTTCGATGCCGACGGTTTCTTCCACACCGGCGACATCGGCTACCTGACGCCGGAGCACGCGATCGTGTTCACCGGCCGGATCAAGGACCTGATCAACCGCGGCGGCGAGAAGATCAGCGCCAAGGAAGTCGAAGACTTGCTGCATCAGCACCCCGACGTGCTGGCCGCGGCGGTCGTCGCGATGCCGCATGCGCGGCTCGGGGAGACCGTCTGCGCCTATGTGATCGCGCGTCCGGGCAGCGATCCGCAGGCGGCCGACATCACGGCGCTGCTCGATGCGGCCGGCGTCGCGCGCCAGAAGTACCCGGAGCGCATCGTGTTCGTGGACCAGTTCCCGACCACCGCCTCGGGCAAGGTCAAGAAGGATCTGCTGCGCGCCGACGTGCAGCAACGCGCGCGCGAAGGCCGTTGAGGTCCAGCCCACCGACAACCCCAAGGAGACACACGTGCACGACATGAACAGACGCCAGACCCTGGGCGCGCTCGCCGCGAGCGCCGCCACCGGCATTCTTCCCTTCACGGCACACGCGCAGGGCGGTGGCTGGCCACAGAAGCCGATCCGGCTGATCGTCGGCTTCACGCCCGGCGGCTCCACCGATCTGGCGGCCCGCATCCTGGCGCAGGCCCTCGGCGAGCGGCTGGGGCAACCGGTGGTGGTGGAGAACAAGCCGGGCGCCAGCGGCAACATCGCCACCGACTTCGTCGCGAAGTCGGCGCCCGACGGCTACACGCTGATGCTGTGCACCATCCCCACGCATGCGATCAATCCGCACCTGTACCGGAACCTGCCCTTCGACCACCTCAAGGACTTCGCGCCGGTCTCGCTGGTGGCGATGCTGCCGAACATCATCGCGGCGAACCCCCAGTTCCCCGCCAGCAACGTGAAGGAGCTGGTGGCGCTGCTCAAGAAGGATCCGGGCAAGTACAACTTCGCGGCCGTGCCCGGCGGCTCGCCGCACCTGACGGCCGAGGTGTTCAAGGAGACGGCCGGCGTCCAGATGCAGCTGATCTCGTACAAGGGCGCGAGCCCCGCCATCACCGACGTGATCGCCGGCCATGTGCCGCTGGTGTTCGAGAACGTCGCGCCCACCATGGCGTTCCTCAAGAGTGGGCAGCTCAAGGCCATCGCCGTGACCTCGCCGACGCGGCTGCCGGGACTGGAATCGGTGCCGACAGTGGCCGAATCGGGCTTCCCGGATTTCGCGATCGAGGGCTGGAGCGGCGTCGTGGCGCCGGCCGGCACGCCGGCGGCCGTGGTGGCGCGGCTGAACGCCGAGGTGCGGCACGTGCTCGACACCCCGGAGCTGCGCGCAAAGTTCGAGCAGTTGAACCTGCGAACCCGCTCGAGCACGCCGCAGGAGTTCGGTGCCTTCATGAAGGCGCAGACCGACTTCTGGGGCAACGTGATCCGCCGCATCGGCCTGAAGCTGGACTGAGGCCATGGCACGCATCCCCCCTGTCGCCCGCGAGGCCATGCCGGCCGAACTGCAAGACCTGCTGGCCACCCGCCCGCCGTACACGATCTACGGCATCCTGGCGAACGCGCCTACGGTGCTGCCCGGCTTCGTGCAGATGGCTGGCGCGCTGCTCACGCGGACCGAACTCGACCCGCAACTGCGCGAGATGGTGATCCTGCGCGTCGGCGCGCATTGCGAATCGGCCTATGAACTGCACCAGCACCTGCGCCTGGCGCGGCACGTCGGCGTGAGCGAGGCGCGCATCCGCCTGGCCACCGATCTGGGCACACCGCTCGCCGCCGACGGCGGCGCCGATGAGGTGCTGCTGGCCTTCACCGACAGCGTGGTGCGCTCGGTCAAGGCGCCGGTGGAACAGTTCGAGGCGGCACTGGCCCTGTTGTCGCCGCGCGGCATGACGGAACTGCTGCTGACCATCGGCACCTACATGATGGTCTCGCGCGTGCTGGAAAACCTCGAGGTGGAGATCGAGGCCGACGGCGTCGACATCACCAGCCGGCGCTACTACCCCGAGGCGCCGAAGTAGGCCGCGGCGATCGCGCGGCTCAGCGCTTCTTGGCGCCGAAGATGCTGCCCAGCACGCCGCGCAGGATCTCCTTGCCCAGGCCCGTGCCCGCGGTGCGCACGGCCGACTTGGCCATGGTCTGCACCAGGCCGTCGCGCTTGCCGCCGCGCGGGCCGGTGGAGCCGAACAGCAGGTCGTTCAGGCCACCCATCATGCCGCCGGCCTCGGCCGCCGCGGTGCCGGGCTTGCCGCCGGCGGCGACCGGTGCATCGGGCGCGGTGGCGGTGCGTTGCTTGAGCTTTTCGTAGGCCGATTCGCGGTCGACCACCTTCTCGTAGACGCCCGCGACCAGCGAGTTGGCGATCAGCTGCTGGCGCTGCGCCGCGGTGATCGGGCCGAGCTGGCTGGCCGGCGGCAGCACGAACACGCGCTCGGTCACGCTGGGCCGGCCTTTCTCGTCCAGCAGGCTCACCAGCGCCTCGCCCACGGCCAGCTCGGTGATCGCGGCCTCGATGTCCAGGCCCGGCTTCGGGCGCATGGTGGTGGCCGTGGCCTTCACCGCCTTCTGGTCGCGCGGCGTGAAGGCGCGCAGCGCGTGCTGCACCCGGTTGCCCAGTTGCGCCAGCACGGTGTCGGGGATGTCCAGCGGGTTCTGCGTGACGAAGAACACGCCCACGCCCTTGGAACGCACCAGCCGCACCACCAACTCGATGCGTTCGACCAGCGCCTTGGGCGCGTCCTTGAACAACAGGTGGGCCTCGTCGAAGAAGAACACCAGCTTGGGCTGCTCGGGGTCGCCGATCTCGGGCAGCTGCTCGAACAGTTCCGACAGCAGCCACAGCAGGAAGGTGGCATAGAGCCGCGGCGCGTTCATGAGCTTGTCGGCGGCCAGTACGTTGACCACGCCCTTGCCGCCGACGGTCTGCATGAAGTCCTGGATGTTGAGCATCGGCTCGCCGAAGAACTTGTCGCCGCCCTGGCTCTCGATCTGCACCAGGCCGCGCTGGATCGCACCCACGCTGGCCGCGCTGATGTTGCCGTAGGCGGTGGTGAACTGGCTCGCGTTGTCGCCCACGTGCTGCAGCATCGCGCGCAGGTCTTTCAGGTCGAGCAGCAGCAGGCCGTTGTCGTCGGCGATCTTGAACACCAGGTTGAGCACGCCGGACTGGGTCTCGTTGAGGTCGAGCATGCGGCCCAGCAGCAGCGGCCCCATGTCGGAGATGGTGGCGCGCACCGGGTGGCCCTGCTCGCCGAACACGTCCCACAGCGTGACCGGGCAGGCCAGCGGGGCCGGCGGCTCGATGCCGCGTTCCTTGAGCGTGGCGGCGAGCTTCGCGCCGATGCTGCCGGGCTGGCTGATGCCGCTCAAGTCGCCCTTCACGTCTGCCATGAACACCGGCACGCCGATGCCCGACAGCTGCTCGGCCAGGGTCTGCAGCGTGACCGTCTTGCCGGTGCCTGTCGCGCCGGTGACGAGGCCGTGGCGGTTGGTCAGGCCGGGCAACAGGAAGCACTCGGTGCTGTCGTGGCGGGCAATCAGAAGCGGTTCGGCCATGGGGGCTCCGGTCGGGTCGAAAACGGCCAGTCTATCCAAGGCGCCCTCCTATAATTCGCCGATTAACGCCTTTGTTTCGTGAAATCGTTCAGGAGTCTCCGTGTCATCGACCCCAACCCCCTCCGTTCAGACGCCGCTCGAGCTCGAGCTGGCGACCTTGCTGGTCGAATCCCTGAACCTCGAGGTCGCTCCGGCCGAAGTGGACCCTGAGGCCCCGCTGTACGGCGAAGGCCTGGGCCTGGACTCCATCGACATCCTGGAAGTGGCGCTCGAAGTGTCGCGCCGATACGGCTTCCAGCTGCGCTCCGACGACGAGCGCAACCAGCAGATCTTCACGTCGCTGCGCACGCTGGCCACGCACGTGGAACAGAACAAGACCACCGCCTGATGACAGGGCAGGGCGCCGCGGCTTTCGAGGGCGGTCCGCCGACGGATCGCCACACGGCGCGGGCCTGAGCGATGTCGCGTTGGCGCCTGGCGCTCCTGCTGACCGCAGGCGCGGCGTATGCCGGCCTGTCGCACTGGCTGATGCTGTTCCATCCGCATGCGCCCTGGGCCATGGCGGTGCTGCTCGGGCCCCTGTGGCTCACCGCCCTGGGCCTGGGCGGTTCGCGTTTCGGCGGCTGGGGCCTGGCGGGCGCGACCGTCATCGGCGCCCTGGTCTTCGTGCTGCTGTGGCAGGGCGGCGCGGGCGATCCCAATCGCCTCTACGTGTTGCAGCATGTGGGCATCAACGCGGTGCTGGGCTGCTGGTTCGGCGGCACGCTGCGCGGCGGCGGGCTGTCGCTGATCGGCCAGTTCGCGCAGCGCGTCCACACGCTGGGGCCGGGCATGCCCGAGTACACGCGCCAGGTCACCTTGGTCTGGACTGTCTACTTCGCGCTCACCGCCGCCCTCTCGATCCCGGTCTACCTGTGGCTGCCGTTCTCCGTCTGGTCGCTGCTGGCCAACGTGCTGAGCCCGGTGATGGTGGTGGGGCTGTTCGTCGGTGAACACCTGCTGCGCTACCGCCTGCATCCCGAATTCGAGCGCACCCGCATGATCGATGCGGTGCGCGCCTTCTATGGCACCCACGCGCCTGCGGCCGATCCGGCCGCCAAGCACTGAAGCCGTTGCCCACCGGACCGCGCATGTCGAAGAACGATTCCTCCTTCCTGGCGCTGCTGGCGCCGCGTGACCTTGCCGCGCCGCTGGCCTGGCGGGCCGGTGTGCCGGTCTCGGGTCATGCCTTCCTGGCCGACGTCGCGCGGCAGGCCGAGCGCATGCCCGCCACCGGCCCGGTGGTCAACCTGTGCAACGACCGCTACGCCTTCTCGGTGGCGCTGGGCGCGGCGCTGCTGCGCGGCCAGGCCAGCCTGCTGCCGCCCGATGCGCGGCCCGAGACCATGGCGCGGCTGGTCGAGACGCACGGCGCGCTCACGGCCGTGACCGACGAGCCCTCGCTGTCCACCCCGGGCATGCCCAAGGTGCTGGTCGAGGTCGGCGGCGATGCGCCGCGCGAGGGCGACGGCATCACCGTGCCCGCCATCGATGGCGGCCTGCACGCGGTGAGCCTGCTGACCTCGGGCTCCACCGGCACGCCGCAGCCGCATGCCAAGCGCTGGGACACGCTGGTCGGCGACGTGGCGGCCGCGGTGGGCCGGCTGGCCGACTTCCTGCAACGGCCCTCGCTGGCCGGCGTGACGGTGGTGGCCACGGTGCCGGTGCAGCACAGCTATGGCCTCGAGTCCTCGGCGCTGCTCGCGCTGCTGGGCGGCGCGGCCTTCGACGCGGGCCGGCCCTTCTTCCCGGCCGACATCGTGGCCGCGCTGGCGGCGGTGCCGCGTCCGCGCGCGCTGGTCACCACGCCTTTCCATTTGAAGACGCTGCTGCTGTCGGGCCTGGAGATTCCGCCGGTGGACCTGATCCTTTCGGCCACCGCGCCGCTGTCGCCGCAGCTGGCCGCGCAGGCCGAGCAGGCGACCGGTGGCGTGCTGGTCGAGATCTACGGCTGCACCGAGTCGGGCCAGGTCGCGACGCGCCGGCCCACGCAGAGCGAGGTCTGGGAGACCTTCGGCCAGATCCGCGTGACGGCGCAGGCCGGGGCCGACGGCGCCGAGCAGTTCGTCTTCGACGGCGATTTCATCCCCGAGCCCACGCCCATGGCCGACGTGCTCGAGCTGCTGGACGACCGGCGGTTCCGCCTGTTCGGCCGGGCCAACGACCTGATCCACGTGGCCGGCAAGCGCAGCTCGCTGGGCCACCTCAACTACCACCTCAACAGCATCCCCGGCATCGAGGACGGCGCCTTCTGGCTGCCCGACGAGGTCAGCGATGGCGTGGTGCGGCCCGTGGCCTTCGTGGTCGCGCCCGGGCTGTCGAGCGCGGAGGTCATTGCGGCCCTGCGCCATCGGCTGGAATCGGTCTTCGTGCCGCGCCGCGTGGTGCACGTGGCCGCGCTGCCGCGCGAGGGCACGGGCAAGCTCACGGTGCGTTCGCTGCGCGAGTTCGCGCTGTCGCAGCTGGCGTCCGACGACACACCGGTGCAGGTCGGCCACGAGGTGCCGGCCGACCACCCGGTGTTCGCCGGCCATTTCCCGGGCCAGCCGCTGGTGCCCGGCGCGCTGCTGGTGTCGGAGGTGCTGGAGGCCCTGCGGCGCGTGCCCGCGATGGCCGCGCGCCTGGGCCCGCATCCGACCCTGGCGGCGGTCAAGTTCCTGTCGCCGGTGCGGCCCGGCGCGCGCATCGAGATCGCGCTGCAACCCGAGACGGGCGCGGCGCGCGGCGTGAAGTTCGAAGTCCGCTGCGGCGACGTGGTCGCGGCCAGCGGACGCTGGACCGCGTCGGACCCGGCCTGATGGCGGGCGAAGACATCGGCGTGAAGAAGCCGGAGGCCGGCGGCTGGGCCCACCGGCCCGAGCGCAGCAACATGCTCGCGCTGCGCTTCATCTGCTGGCTGGCGCTGACCTGCGGGCGCCGGCTCACGCGGCTGATCCTGCCGCCGATCTGCCTCTACTTCCTGCTCCTCGACCCGACGCCGCGGCGCCACATCAAGCGCTATTTGTTCCGCGCCATCGGCCCGAAGGCGGGCTGGGCCGACGGCTACCGGTTGCTCCACACCTTCGCCTCGACCGTGCTCGACCGGGTCTACTTCCTGCGCGGGCGCATGGACCTGTTTGAGGTGCGGATCAGCGGGCAGCAGGCGGTGCATGCCGAGATCGACGCCGGCCGGGGCGCCTTCATGCTCGGCGCCCACATGGGCAGCTTCGAAGCCATGGGTGCCTGCCGCCAGCACAGCGACGACCAGTCGCAGCTACGGCTGGCGATGCTGATGTTCACCGACAACGCGCAGCGCATCTCGGCCATCCTCGAAGCCATCAGCCTGCCGGAACTGCGCCCGCACATCATCGCGCTGGGGCGCCCGCATTCCATGCTCGACCTGCGCGACTGGCTCGACGGCGGCGGACTGGGCGGCCTGCTGGCCGACCGCACGCTGCCGGCCGGCGAGGAAGCGGCACAGCGCAGCAACGACATCGTGCTGCCTTTCCTGGGCCAGCCCGCGACCTTCAGCGACGGGCCGTTCCGGCTGGCCGCGCTGCTGCGCCGCAAGGTCTTCTTCATGGCCGGGCTGTACCTGGGGGGCGCAAGCTACGATGTCCGCTTCGAGCCCTTGGCCGATTTCAGCGAACGCCTGGCCGACCCGGCCGAACGGGAACGCCGCATCCGCGCCGCCGTCGAAGCCTATGTGCTGCGACTCGAGGCCCTGTGCCGCGAGCACCCCTACAACTGGTTCAACTTCCATGATTTCTGGCTTGAAGATGCGCATTGACGGCGGCCTGCGCCGCGCCCGCTGGGCCGTGGCGCTGTTGCTGTGCGCGGCCGCGCCGGCCTGGGCCTTCGACTTCAACGAGCTGATGGGCCTGCTGGCCCGCCAGAAGCAGGGCGAGGCCACCTTCACCGAACAGCGCTACGTGCGGGGTGTCGACGGCCCGCTGGCGGCCAGCGGCACCCTGAGCTTCACCGCGCCCGACCAGCTGGTGCGGCGCACGCTCACGCCGCGGCCCGAGACCATGGCGGTCGACGGCAACAACCTGGTGCTGTCGCGCAGCGGCCGCACCCGCAACATGACGCTCGACAGCGTGCCCGAGATCCAGGGCCTGGTCGAGGCCATGCGCGCCACGCTGGCCGGCAACCCGCAGGTGCTGCAGCGCTACTTCAAGCCCACCGTGAGCGGCAACGCCGACGCCTGGGCGCTCGACCTGGCGCCGCTCGATGCGCGCCTGTCGTCGCAGATCGCGGCGCTGCGCCTGAGCGGCAAGGCCGGCGAGGTGCTGGGCGTGGAGATGGAATTCCGCGGTGGCGACCGGTCGATCATGACCATCTCGCCCAAGCGATGAACGCCGGCCCGAGCCGCACGCGTCGCATCGGGGTGCTGCTGCTGTGGCTGGCGGCGGTGCTGGCCGGCGTGGCCGTGATCTCGCGCACGCATTTCAGCGCCGACCTCTCGGCCTTCCTGCCCGCCAGCCCCGATGCGCGCCAGCGCGTGCTGATCGAGCAGCTGCAGAGCGGCGTGGCCTCGCGCACGCTGATGGTCGGGCTCGAAGGCGGCAAGGACGCGGCGCAGCGCGCCGACGTGTCGCGCGCGCTGGGCAAGGGCATGCGGGCCAGCGGGCTGTTCGAGCAGGTGCAGAACGGCGACCACAGCGAGTGGAAGGAGGCCGGCACCTTCGTCTTCGACCGCCGCTACCAGCTCTCGCCCGCGGTCTCGCCCGAACGCTTCGGCGTCGAAGGCCTGCGCGACGCGATCAACGACTCGCTGTCGCTGCTGGGCACGCCGGCCGGCAACATGGTGCGGCCGCTGTTCGAGCGCGACCCGACCGGCGAGACCCAGCGCATCGCCGAGGAGATGATCCCGGCGACCTCGCCGCGCACGGAGGAGGGCGTGTGGGTGTCGCGCAGCGCGCCGCGCGCCATGCTGCTGGCCACCACCACCGCTTCGGGCAGCGACCTCGACGCGCAGGCCGCGGGCATCGCGGCGATCGAGGCCGAGTACGCGAAGGCCACCCAGGGCATGGGCGCCGAGGCGCCGAAGCTGCAGTTGAGCGGCGCGCCGGTGTTCTCGGTCCAGAGCCGTGACAAGATCAAGGGCGAAGCGATCCACCTCGCGATCGTGGGCGCCATCGTCATGGGCTGCCTGCTGCTCGCGGCCTTCGCGTCGCCCAAGGCGCTGGTGATCGCGCTGCTGCCGGTGCTGACCGGCGTGGTGGCCGGCACGGCCGCCGTGGCGCTGGTGTTCGGCTCGGTGCACGGGCTCACCATGGGCTTCGGCAGCACGCTGATCGGCGAGACCGTCGACTACGCGATCTACTACCTGATCCAGGCGCGTGGCGCGGCCGTGCGCGGCACCGGCTGGCAGCGCTGGCGCGACCTCAACTGGCCGACGGTGCGGCTGGGCCTGCTGACCTCGGTCTGCGGCTTCGCGGCCTTGCTGTTCTCGGGCTTCCCGGGCCTGGCGCAACTGGGCGTGTTCTCGATCGCCGGCCTGGTGGCCGCGGCCCTGGTCACGCGCCACGGCCTGCCGATGCTCGCGCCCGACGGCGCCACCGGCATGGGCATGCGCCGCCAGATGGCGCGGCTGGCCGGCGGCATCGTCGATGCCCTGCCGCGGCTGCGCATGACCTTCATCGTGCTGGGCATCGCGGCCGTGGCCCTGATGGCCTGGCAGGGCGGCGAGCTGTGGCGCGCCAGCCTGTCGTCGATGAGCCCGATCTCCAAGGCTTCGCAGGAGCTCGATGCGTCCCTGCGCGCCGACATCGGCGCCAGCGACGGCGGCACGCTGGTGGTGATCCAGGCGGCCGACGAGCAGGCCGCACTGCGCGCCACCGAAGCCGCCGGCGCGAAGCTCGACACCCTGGTGAGCGAAGGCCAGTTGAGCGGTTTCGAGACCGTGACCCGCATGCTGCCCAGCATCGCCACGCAACAGGCACGCCTCGCGAGCCTGCCCGACACCGCCACCTTGCGCACGCGCCTGAACGAGGCCGTCACCGGCCTGCCGCTGAAGCCCGAGCGTTTCGAACCCTTCATCGCCGCGGTCGACACGGCGCGCGCGCTCGCGCCGATCACGCGCGCCGACCTGGCCCAGGGGCCGATGGCACCGGTGGTGCGCGCGCTGCTGTTCGAGCGCCCGGGGGGAGGATGGTCGGCGCTGATCGCGCTGCACCCGACCGATCGCTTCGACAAGCGCAAGCTCGCCGCCGCGCTCGCGCCGCTGCCCGAGGTGCAGGTGGTCGACATCGGCGACGAGCTGGGCAGCCTCTATGCGCGCTACCTGCACGAGGCCTTCGTGCAGGTGCTGCTGGGCGCGCTTGCGGTGGTGGTGCTGCTGGGCCTCTACTTGCGCTCGCTGCGCCGGCTGGTGGCGGTGTGCCAGCCGCTGCTGCTGGCGGTGGTGCTCACCCTGGGCGGCATGGCCGTGCTGCAGGTGCCGCTAGGCATCCTGCACCTGGTCGGCCTGCTGCTGATCGTCGCGGTGGGCTCCAACTACGCGCTGTTCTTCGACCAGCTGCAGGAAACCGGCCGCGCCGACGAGGACACGCTGGCCTCGCTGATGCTGGCCAACCTGACGACCGTGGTGTCCTTCGGGCTGATCGCGATCTCCGACATTCCCGCGCTCTCGGCGATCGGCCGGGTGGTGGCGCCGGGCGCGCTCTTGGCCTTGCTCCTGTCGGCGGCATTCGGCAAACGGCGCGCGCGCTGAGGTACAAAGGCGCGTCATGTCCTTCGCCACCGACCCGCCCCCCGCACCGCTGCCGCCCGTGTTCACGGCCAGCGCGGTGGTCCACCTGGCCGCGCTGGGCGCGGGCCTGTGGGTGCCGGGTGCCTGGCCATGGGCCATCGGCGCGGTGGTGCTCAACCATGCGCTGGTCACGGGCGCCGGCCTCACGCCGCGCAGCCGACTGCTGGGGCCCAACGTCACGCGGCTGCCGGCCGCGGCGGTGGCGCGCCGCGAAGTCGCGCTGACCATCGACGACGGCCCCGACCCCGAGGTCACGCCGCAGGTGCTGGACCTGCTCGATGTGCACGGCCAGCGCGCCACCTTCTTCTGCATCGCCGAACGCGTCGCGGCCCATCCCGCACTGGCGCGCGAGATCGTCGCGCGCGGCCACGGCATCGAGAACCACACGGCGCGGCATCGGCACAACTTCTCGCTGCTCGGACCGCGCGGCTATGCGGCCGAAATTTCACGCGCGCAGGATCTGCTGACCGAGGTCACGGGCCGGCGCCCGCAGTGCTTTCGCGCGCCGGCCGGCCTGCGCAACCCTTTTCTCGCGCCGGTGCTGCGCCGGCTCGGCCTGTCGCTGGTGAGCTGGACCCGGCGCGGCTTCGACACCCGCGAGCACGATCCGGCCAAGGTGCTGGCCCGTCTCACGCGCGGTCTGGCGGCCGGCGACATCCTGCTGCTGCACGACGGCAACGCCGCGCGCACCGCAGCCGGCCGGCCGGTGCTGCTGGAGGTGCTGCCCCCGCTGCTGGCGCGCTTCGAGGCCCAGGGCCTGCGCGCCGTCACGCTGGCCGAAGGACTGGCCGAATGAGCGGGGCCTCGACCGACGCGGCCTGGCGCCGCCTGCACGAAACCGCCTCGGCACCGTACCGCCAGTCCGGCCGCTTCGCCTGGCATTTCGCGCGCGGCAAGCTAGGCCGCGACCCGATCTTCCGCGGCGTGATCGAACGCGGCCTGCTCGACGCCACGCGTGCGCGCGTGGTCGACATCGGCAGCGGCCAGAGCCTGCTCGCGAGCCTGCTGTCGGCCATGGCGGGCATGCAGGCGCAAGGGCACTGGCCCGCGCACTGGGCCGCCACGCCCGCGCGTGCCGAGTACACCGGCATCGAACTCATGCCCAACGACGTGGCGCGTGCGCGCGCGTCGATCGCGCACCTGGAGCCAGCGCCGACCTTGCTGTGCGCCGACATGCGCACCGCCACGCTGCCGGCCTGCGACCTGGTCGCGATCTTCGACGTGCTGCACTATGTCGACCTGCACGCGCAGGAGGCTCTGCTGCACCGTGTGCGCGATGCGCTGGCGCCCGGCGGGCGGCTGCTGCTGCGCGTGTGCGATGCCGCGAGCGGGCGCGCCTTCGCGTTCACGCAGTGGGTGGACCGCGCCGTGCTGTTCGTGCGCGGCCACGGCACCGCGCGCACCTGGGGCAGGCCGCTGGCCGAGTGGACCGCGCTGCTGTCCCGGCTGGGCTTCAGCGTGCAGATTGTTCCCATGAGCCAGGGCACGCCGTTCGCGAACGTGCTGCTGGTGGCCGACCTTCCGACCGTCCCTCCATGACCCCTCAGACCCTCGACCGCGCCGGCATCGCCCGGCGCATTCCCCACAGCGGCAGCATGTGCCTGCTCGACCGACTCGACGCCTGGGACGCGGAAGCGATCCACTGCAGCACCGAGAGCCACCGCTTGCCCGACAACCCGCTGCGCACCGCCAGCGGCCTGATGGCGCCCAACCTGATCGAGTACGCCGCGCAGGCCATGGCGCTGCACGGCGGGCTGCTGGCCCCGGAGGGTGCCGAACCCTCGGCCGGCTTCCTGGCCAGCGCGCGCGGTGTGCGCTTCGCGGTCGATCGCTTCGACGACGTCGATGGCGCGCTGCGGGTGCAGGCGCGCCGGCTGTCGGGCGACGCGCGCCAGGTGCTCTACGAATTCGCGGTGAAGGATGCGGCCGACCGCCTGCTGGCCGAAGGCCGCGCCGTCGTCGTGCTCAACACGCCGCTCGCTCCCGCCCCCAACGAATGACCCCCATGAGCCTTTCCGGAAAACGTGCATTGATCACCGGCGCCAGCGGCGCCCTGGGCGCGGCCATCGCGCAACGCCTGGCGCGCGACGGCGCCACCGTGCTGCTGCATGCGAGCTCGCGTCCGCAGGCCATCGAGGAGCTGGCCGCCACCATCACCGCGGCCGGCGGCAGCGCCGAATGCCATGTGTTCGACCTGCGCAGCGACGAGGGCACGGCCGCTGGCTGCGCCGCGATGCTCGCGGGCGGCCCGGTTCAGATCGTCGTGAACAACGCCGGCGTGCACGACGACGCGGTGCTGCCGGGCATGCGGCCCGAGCAATGGCACAAGGTGATCGACGTCTCGCTCAACGGCTTCTTCCGCGTGACCCAGCCGCTGCTGCTGCCCATGCTGCGCACGCGCTGGGGCCGGATCCTCAACATCTCCTCGGTCGCCTCGCTGACCGGCAACCGCGGCCAGGTCAACTACGCCGCCGCCAAGGGCGCGCTCAACAGCGCGACCAAGGCCCTGTCGTTGGAGGTCGCGGCACGCGGCGTGACGGTCAACGCCATCGCGCCCGGCATCATCGCCTCGCCGATGGCCGACGCGGTGTTCGACCCGGCGCTGATCCAGCAGATGGTGCCGGCCAAGCGCGCGGGCACGCCCGAGGAGGTGGCTTCGCTTGCGGGCTTCCTGGCAAGTTCCGAGGCGGCCTACATCACGGGCCAGGTCATTTCGATCAACGGCGGGATGATCTAACGCGTGAAGACCAGCGCCGAGTTCGTGCCGCCGAAGGCGAAGGAACTGCTGATCGCCGCTTCGAGCGCCGGCGCCTGAACGTCGGCTTCGCGCACCAGGTTCAGCGCACAGGCCGGGTCGGGCGATGCGCAATGCGCATTCGGCGGCAGCTGCCGCTCGCGCAGCGCCATCACCGTGATCACGGCTTCGAGCGCGCCGGCGGCACCCAGCAGGTGGCCGTGCAGCGCCTTGGTCGAACTCACGCGCAACCCGTCCAGCTGCTCGCCCCAGACGAGTGCCAGTGCCTCGCGCTCCACCACGTCGCCGATGCGCGTGGCGGTGCCATGGGCATTGCAGTAGCCCACGTCGCCCGGCTTCAGGTCCGCCTGTTTCAGCGCCTGGCGCAGCGCGCGGGCCTGGCCTTCGGCGTCGGGCTTGGTGAGGTGGGTCGCATCGCAGCTGCTGCCCCAGCCGGCCAAGGTGGCATAGACCCGGGTGCCGCGCCGGCGCGCATGCTCGGCCGATTCCAACACCAGGAAGGCCGCGCCTTCGCCCAGCGCGAAGCCGCTGCGATCAGCAGCGAAGGGACGCACCGCCGTGGCGGCTTCGCCAGGCTCGAAGCCCGCAAGGGTCTGCATGGCCTGCCAGGCCAGCACCACGCCGGGCACGATCAGCGCTTCGCTGCCGCCCGCGATCGCGATGTCGACCTCGCCGCGCTGCACCGCCTTGGCGGCCTCGGCGATGGCCAGCGACGACGAGGCACAGGCCACCGAATAGGTCAGCACCGGCCCCTGGGCGCGCTGGCGCATCGCGACGTGCGAGGCCGGCGCGTTCGGCATGAAGGCGGGGATGGTCAGTGGCGGCACGCGGCCGTTGCCGCGGTAGGCGGCGTCGAGTGCGGCCGCGCCGCCCATGCCGCAACCGGCGAAGACGCCGATGCGCTCCGGATCGACGGCGCCCGCTTCGAGGCCGGCATCGCGCATCGCCAGGTCGGCGGCCGCCACGGCCAGCTGGCTCACCCGGTCGACGCCCGCGAGCTGCAGCTTGGTGAACCAGCGCGCGGCGTCGAAGTCGACGGTCGCGGCGGCCGCGGGCTTGGGCAGTTCGGGGAAGACCGGGTGGATCGCGGATTCGGCGCGCAGCAGCGCGGCGAACAGGGTCTCGGGCGTGTCGCCGTGCGGCGCCACCACGCCGAGGCCGGTGACGGCCACGGAATGCATGTTCACGCGACCTTCGCGGCCCGGACCTTGTCCACGAGGGCCGCGAGCTCGGCCAGCGTGTCGATGTTCGGGTTGTCGTCGGGCACTTCGATGCCGAACTTGTCCTCGATCTCGAAGATGAACTCGGCCAGGGCCAGGGAGTCGAGGCCCTTCTCGCGCATGGAGGCCTGCGGATCGAGTTCGGACGACGGGATGCCGTATTTCTCCTGGATCAGATCCTGCAATTCCTTCAACGAACTCATGGTGATAGGGGCCCCCCAGTGCGATGCTTGTTCGATGATGATAGCGGCTGCGGCGCGGGTCTCCAGCGCAGCGAGGGCAGGGCAAACGCGAGGCCCAGCAGCGCGCCGGCCAGCGCGTCGAGCGCCACATGCTGCTTGACGGCCAGCGTCGACCAGGCGATAGCGAGGAACCACAGCAGGTTGAAGGCGCGCAGCCAGCGCGGGGCCGCGGCGTCGCGCAGCACCTGCTCGACCCGGATCACGGTGAACATCGCGGTCGCCACATGCAGCGAGGGGCAGGCATTGTCCGCCGCGTCCACGCCCTGGAGCATCGCGAAGCCGGGGTAGCCCGAGACGTCGAAGCCCAGCGGCGGCACGGCGGTCGGCCAGAAATGGAAGAAGCCGAGGCCCGCGAGGCACATCGCGCCAAGCCACAGGCCGTAGACGTTGAGCTCGGCGAAGCTGCGCTGCAGCCCCGGCCCGACCCCGATGTAGAGCCACAGCGTGAGGTAGATGAACAGCGCCTCGGGCTGGAAGCCGATCCAGCGGTCGAGCGCGGTCAGCGGCATCTCGAACACCGGGTAGGCCGGGTTGCGCAGCACGTGGAAGTAGCCGACGAAGAACAGCGTGGTGATCGCGGTGGTGCCGACCAGCTTGAGCCAGAACAGCTTGCGCATGCGCAGGCCGATCTCGGCGGTCCAGGGGGAAAGGGCGTAGGGCGGCATCGGCGGGGGGTGAGGGTCAGGGGCCCGCGCACGCGCGAGCGCGGACAGGGGAGACGAGGGCGAAACCGGGCCGCATCACGGCTGGAAGGGTGGCAGGCGGCGCAGCCGCTTCCAGGCCAGCCAGGGCAGCCGCAGCACGAATTCGGCCATCAGCCGCGTGTGCATCCACGACAGCAGGATGTTGTCGCGCACGTAGTTGAAGTGCGAGACGCCGCCTTCGGCCGCGCTCAGGTACTTCACCGGCGCGTCGATGTTGATCGGCTTGACGCCGCCCCAGGCCAGGCGCACCACGGCCTCGGTGTCGAAGTCGAAGCGGCGCATCCAGGGCTGGCGCTCCATCACCGCGATCAGCGGCGCGACGGGGTAGATCCGGAAGCCGTAGAGCGAATCGCCCACGCCCGCGCACAGCGTCTCGATGTGGGTCCAGCCGTTGGACAGCTTGCGCCCGCGCACCCGCAGCAGCGGCGCGCTGGCGTCGAAGATCGGGCGGCCCAGCACCATGGTGTCGGGCCGGGCCTGGGAGGCCTGCATGAAGGACGGGATCAGGTCGGCCGGGTGCTGGCCGTCGGAATCCATGGTCAGCGCGTGCGTGAAGCCGGCCTGCTGCGCCACCTTCAGGCCATGCAGCACGGCCGCGCCCTTGCCCTGGTTTTGCGGCAGCACCCAGACCCGCAGGCCCGGGTCCTCGGCCGCCATGCGTTGCATGCGCTCGCCGGTGCCGTCGGTGCTGCCGTCGATCACGACCCAGACCGGGTTCCATTGGGCGCGTGCCGCGCTGACGGTGGAGAAGAGCCGTTCTCCGGTGTTGTAGCTCGGGATCAGGACGAGATGGGTGCGCGAAGGGTCTGACATGCGGGCGGCGCATCGGAGGCGCTCTGTTCCAGGGAATGGCGGAAGTACTGTTCTAACTGCAGCAGCAGCGCGGCGCTGTCGGGCGAAGGCGCAAAGCGCTCGCCCAGGCGCAGCGTGAAGACCAGCGGCAGTGGCGGCACGCGCCACAGGGGCCATCCTTTTCCGAGATAGGGGGAGTCGGTGTCGATGAAGACGGTCTGGATCGGCGCCGGCGCGAGCTTGGCGATCAGCGTGACGCCGGGCCGGAAGCTGTTGAGCGGCGGCTCGACGGTGCGCGTGCCCTCGGGGAAGATCACCAGCTGCCCGCCGCGGCGCAGGTCCTGCACCGCCAGCCGCACCATGGTGTGGGCCGAGTCGTTGCGGATGTAGTGCGCGAGCCGGGCGCCGGCGCCCAGGAACACGTTCTTCATCAGCCCGGCCTTCATGATGCAGGCGCTGCGCGGCAGCCGGGCCACCAGCAGCAGCGCGTCGAGCATGCTGGGGTGGTTGGCGGCGAAGATCAGCCCGGGCTCGTCGCGCAGCGCGTCGAGGCAGCGCGCGTCGATGCGCATCATCCCGCTCAGCGAGGCGATCGTCCAGAAGGCCCGGTAGGCCCCCGCGATCACGCGCCGGCCCAGCGGACGCCCGACGTGGGGCGGCAGCAGGGGCTGCAGCAGCATCGCGGCCAGGTTCCAGCCCAGCGAGATCAGGCCCAGGCCCAGCAGCAGGCTGTAGAGCGGCAGCGCGAGGGCGACCGAGCGGCCCTGGCGCAGCACCTTCCTCATCGGCCCGTCCTGTCGCTCATCGGCGGATGGAACCCGTGGCCACGGCATGCGCCTCGATCTCCACCAGCAGGTCCTGGCGGCAGATGTCGGCCTCGAGGTACACCGCGTGGCGCACGGTCGGGGCCTGCGCGCCCAGCACCGACTCGAGCACCTCGCGCACCACCGGCGCGTCGGCCACGTGGCGCACGTAGACCACGGCTTCCAGTTGGGGCAGGGCGAAGCCGGCGTCGGTGCGCTCGTTGGCGGCGCCGATCACCGCCGCCAGGTTGCGCAGCGTCTCCTCGGTCTGCGCGCGCACGTCGCCCAGGTGCACGGTCTCGTGCCCGACGATGCTGGCCGTGCCCGAGATGAACAGCGCCACCTGGCCGTCGCCCAGATCGGCCAGGGCCGCGCGCGAGAAGGTCGGGGAGCGCGGACCGTAGGTCTCGGGGTAGCGGTAGGCCGAGACCTGGCGCGGGTTCTCGACCGGCAGCGGCGCGATCTGGCCGGCCAGGAAGCGGATGCACAGCGCGCCCTGGCGGATGCCCAGCGCGCAGGCGGCCGGCGCCCCTTCGAAGGCCGCCTGGCCCGCGTCGAGGAAGGCCTGCTGGCGGCCCATGTTGAACTGGCGGTAGCGCTCCAGGCCGCCGCCGTCGCCGTTGATCTGGGGCAGGTAGTTCCAGATGCGCTGCAGGTGCGGGCAGCCGCTCTGCCGCAGGGCGACGAACAGGTCGGTGTAGGCGCGCTCGGCCAGCCGGGCCACGCCCTGCTGCTCGGCCGCCTCGTCGAGGTCGATCGCGCCCAGCAGCCAGTGGCCGTCGGTGCGCCAGCGCACCACGCCGGTGGTGCCGGAGCGCACCTCGCCGCGCGCATGCCAGACGTCGGCCATCGGGCCGCCGTCGGACAGCACGCGCGCATCGACCTTGGGCATCCAGGGCAGGTTCTCGTGCAGGCCGTAGCCCAGGCCGCCGAAGGGCGGATGGCCGCTGTCGGCCATGGCCAGGCCCTGGGCGAGCGACAGTCGCTCGAGCCGCAGCGGCGGCACCTTGACGGGTTCACGTGCGCTCATCGTGTGGGGTCCTTTTCGGGGGAGTTTTCTTGCAGGGTCATCCGGGCTTGACCGCGGTGTATTCGGAGAAGACGCCGAGCTCGACATGGCGCTGCACGTCGTGGAAGCCGGCGGCGCGCAGGGCGTCCATCACCTGCGCGGGCGGGATGCAGGCCTCGATCGTGTCCCAGTAGTAGCGCCAGAGCTCGGCCGTGTCGCTGCGCTTGCCGATGAAGCGGGCGATCAGCGGCACCACGGCGCGCATGTAGCCCTTGAGCAGTTGGGTGCCGAGCCGGCTCTCGGGCTTGCTGATCTCGAGCACGACAACCCGGCCGCCCGGACGCAGCACCCGATGGAACTCGCCGAAAGCGGCCGCAACGTCGCTGATGTGGCGCAGCGCGTAGCCCATGCTGAGGAAATCGCTGCTGGCGTCGGGCCGCGGCAGCGCCTCGGCCTTGCCCTCGACCAGTTCGACACCGGGCAGGTCGATCTGCTTCATCATGCCGGCGCTGGGGTCGACCCCGACCAGCCGGCCCGTCGGGCCGATCAGCGTCAGCGCCTCGCGGGCCACCAGGCCGGTGCCGATGCCCACGTCGAGCACCTGCGCGCCGGCGACCAGGCCGGCGCGTTTCAGGGCGCTGCGGCGGTACCAGGGGCCCGAGCCGAAGGCCAGCACGCGCTCGATGCGGTCGTAGTCGGGTGCGGTGTCATCGAAGATGCGACGCAGGAAGGCTTGATGCTCATCCTCGTCTCCGTAGTAGAGCGGCAGCGGTGCATGCGGGGGCAGCAGGGCCGCGTCGGCGGGCGCAGGGGAGGGCGAGGGCGTCATCGGCGGATTATGACCAAAAGCGTTTCGCGCACCGTCGCATGTGCGGCAGGGGCGCGGACAGTAAACTCGCAGCTGCTTTGACAACACACGACAGCGAGAGAGAAAGCCATGGCCGGACACAGCAAATGGGCGAATATTCAGCATCGGAAAGGCCGGCAGGACGAGAAACGGGGCAAGCTCTGGACCCGTGCCATCCGTGAAATCACCGTGGCCGCACGCGCCGGCGGCGGCGACCTGAGCGCCAACCCGCGGCTGCGGCTGGCGGTCGAGAAGGCCAAGGCGGTCAACCTGCCGATCGACACCATCAAGCGCAACATCGACAAGGCCACCGGCAACCTCGAAGGCGTGAACTACGAGGAAATCCGCTACGAGGGCTACGGCATCGGCGGCGCGGCGATCATCGTCGACACCATGACCGACAACCGCGTGCGCACCGTGGCCGAAGTCCGCCACGCCTTTTCCAAGTACGGCGGCAACATGGGCACCGAGAACTCGGTGTCCTTCCAGTTCAAGCATTGCGGCCAGTTCGTGTTCGGGCCCGGCACCGACGAGGACAAGGTCATGGAAGTGGCGCTCGAAGCCGGCGCCGAGGACGTGCTGACCGACGAGGACGGCGCCATCGAGGTGCTGACCGCGGTCGCCAATTTCGAAGCCGTGAAGAACGCGCTCGAGGCCGCCGGCCTGAAGCCCGAGATCGCCGAAGTGACGATGCGGGCCGAAAACACCATCGAACTGGCGGGCGAGGAGGGCGCGAAGATGCAGAAACTGCTGGACGTGCTCGAGGACCTGGACGATGTCCAGGACGTGTTCCACAACGCGGCCATTTCAGAATGAAAGTTCTAGTCATCGGCGGCGGCGGCCGCGAACATGCACTCGCCTGGCGTCTCGCGCATTCGGAGCGCGTGTCCAAGCTCTACGTGGCACCGGGCAATGGCGGCACCGCCACCGACCGGCGTTTCGAAACCATCGACATCACCGACCCGGTGGCGCTGCGCCAGTGGGCCCAGCAGGAAAAGATCGCGCTGACCGTGGTCGGCCCCGAGGGCCCGCTGGCGGCCGGCGTGGTCGACGAGTTCCGCGCGCACGGCCTGCGCATCTTCGGCCCGACCAAGGCCGCGGCCCAGCTCGAGAGTTCCAAGGCCTTCTCCAAGGCCTTCATGCAGCGCCACAAGATCCCGACGGCCGAGTACCAGGCCTTCACCGATGCCGCGCTGGCCCATGCCTACATCGACGCCAAGGGCGCGCCGATCGTGGTCAAGGCCGACGGCCTGGCCGCGGGCAAGGGCGTGGTGGTGGCCATGACGGCGGCCGAGGCGCACGAGGCGGTCGACTTCATGCTGGTCGACAACAAGTTCGGCGTGGCCCACAACGACGGCGGCGCGCGCGTCGTGATCGAGGAATTCCTGCAGGGCGAGGAAGCCAGCTTCATCGTGCTGTGCGACGGCAGGAACGTCACGGCCCTGGCCACCAGCCAGGACCACAAGCGCCTGCTCGACGGCGACGAGGGCCCGAACACCGGCGGCATGGGCGCCTATTCGCCCGCGCCCGTGGTCACGGCCGAGGTGCATGCGCGCGCGATGCGCGAGATCATCCTGCCGACCATCCGCGGCATGGAAAAGGACGGCATCCCTTTCACCGGCTTCCTCTACGCCGGCCTGATGATCGACGGTGCGGGCCGGCCCAAGACGCTGGAATTCAACTGCCGCATGGGCGACCCGGAGACGCAGCCGATCATGATGCGGCTGAAGTCCGACCTGTTCGAGGTCTTCTGGCACGCCACCGACGGCACGCTCGACCAGGTCGAGCTGCAATGGGACCGCCGCGTGGCGCTGGGCGTGGTGCTCGCGGCCCACGGCTACCCGCTGTCGCCGCGCAAGGGCGACCGCATCGACGGCATCCCGGCCGAGGTGCCGGACGCCATGGTGTTCCATGCGGGCACCACGCTGGACAACGGCGAACTCAAGACCAGCGGCGGCCGTGTGCTCTGCGTGACGGTGCTGGCCGACAACGTGAAGCTGGCGCAGCAGCGCGTCTACGAGGTCGCGGCCCAGGTGCGCTTCGACGGCGTGCAGTACCGCCGGGACATCGGCTACCGCGCGCTGCAGGCGCGCAACAGCTGATGCAGGCCGATCCGGCGGCGGTCGGCGACTACCTGCGCGGGCTGCAGCAGCGCATCGTGGGCGCGGTCGAGGCCGCCGATGGCGGCGTGGCCGTGCGCGATGCCTGGGAAAAGGCGCCCGGCGAGCCCTTGCAGGGCCGGGGCCTGACCTGCATCCTCGAAGGCGGCGAACTGTTCGAGCGCGCGGGCTGCGGTTTTTCCGAAGTGCGCGGCCCGAAGCTGCCGCCCTCGGCCACGCAGCACCGGCCCGAGCTGGCCGGCGCGCCTTTCGAAGCCATGGGCGTGTCGCTGGTGTTCCATCCGCGCAACCCCTATGTGCCCACCGTGCACATGAACGTGCGCATGCTGGCCGCCTTGCCCGAAGGCGGCGCGCCGGTCTGCTGGTTCGGCGGCGGCATCGACCTGACGCCCTACTACGGCTTCGAGGACGACGCGGTGCACTTCCACCGCAGCTGCCGCGATGCACTCGCACCCTTCGGCGAGGACAAGTACCCGCGCTTCAAGACCTGGTGCGACGACTATTTCTTCCTGAAGCATCGCAACGAGCAGCGCGGCGTGGGCGGCATCTTCTTCGACGATTTCTCCGAACTGGGCTTCGAGGACAGCTTCGCGATGCTGCGCGCGGTGGGCGATGCCTTCCTGCCGGCCTACATGCCGATCGTCGAGCGCCGGCGCGGCACGGCCTACGGCGAGCGCGAGCGGGCCTTCCAGCTCTACCGCCGGGGCCGCTACGCCGAGTTCAACCTGGTGTGGGACCGCGGCACGCACTTCGGCCTGCAGTCGGGCGGCCGCACCGAGTCGATCCTGCTGTCGATGCCGCCGCTGGCGAGCT
This sequence comes from Variovorax sp. UMC13, assembly GCF_014170375.1. Lineage (GTDB taxonomy): Bacteria > Pseudomonadota > Gammaproteobacteria > Burkholderiales > Burkholderiaceae_C > Variovorax. Next base: position 36,835 of record NZ_LZZW01000025.1, read on the forward strand.
GGGCCTACCGCCAGGTGCCCGAGCCGGGCACGCCCGAGGCCACGCTCTACAGCAATTTCATCGTGCGGCGCGAATGGCTGTGACGGCCGCCCCGCGCATCGGCGTCTTCGGCGGGGCCTTCGATCCACCGCACAACACCCATGTGGCGCTGGCATCGGCGGCGCTGACGCAGCTGGGCCTGGCCGAACTGCGCGTCTTTCCCACCGGCGACGCCTGGCACAAGGCGCGTACGCTGAGCCCGGCGGCCGACCGCCTGGCGATGGCGCGCCTGGCCTTCGGCGGCCTGCCGGGCGTGGTGGTCGATGCGCGTGAAACGCGGCGCACCGGCCCCACCTACACCCTCGACACCTTGCGCGAGCTGCGGCGCGAATTCCCGGGCGCGCAGCCCGTGCTGATCATGGGCAGCGACCAGGCCGCGGCCTTGCCGCAATGGCACGGCTGGCAGGAGATCCTGGCCATTGCTATTGTTTCCATAGCTGAGCGGTTAGAATCCGCCGGCTCCGATGGATCGGCAACCCGCTTCGATCCACGGACGCTGCCCGGCCTTCCGGCCGCTGCGCGCTTCGAAACCCTCGAATTGCCCCCGGCCGACACCAGTGCCACCGACATCCGCGCCCGTGCCGCACGCGGCGAGGACATCGGCCCGCTGGTTCCCGCCGCCGTTGCGCGCTATATTGACCAACACCACCTCTACGCCCCTGCCTGATGACCACTGAAGCCGCCGCCAAGAAAGACACCCAGAAACTCCAGCGAGCCATCGTCGACGGGCTCGAAGACGTCAAGGCGCAGGACATCCAGGTTTTCGACACCGAGCATCTGTCACCGCTGTTCGAGCGCGTGATCGTCGCCTCGGGCACCTCGAACCGCCAGACCAAGGCGCTGGCCGCCAGCGTGCGCGACGCGGTGCGCGAGGCGGGCTTCCCCAAGCCGCGCGTCGAGGGTGAAGGCAACGGCGAGTGGATCATCGTGGACTGCGGCGCCGCGGTCGCGCACATCATGCAGCCGGCGATCCGCCAGTACTACCACCTCGAGGAAATCTGGGGCGACAAGCCGGTGCGCACCAAGCTGGGCGCCGCCAAGCCCGCCGCCGCGGTGAGCGAGGAGGCCGAGGAAAAGAAGAAGCCCGCGCCCGCCAAGACGCTGCGCCGCGCGAGCGCCGCCAAGACCGCGATCCGCGCGGCCGAGCAGGCGGCCAAGGCCGAGAAGGAAAAGGCCAAGCCCGCACGCAAGACCGCGAGCCGCAAGACGACCGGCGCCGCCGCGGCCCCGGCCAAGAAGATCCCGGTGAAGAAGATCGGCAAGCCGCCGGCGAAGAAGGCCGCCGCCAAGAAGGCACCGGCCAAGAAGGCGCCCGCGCGCAAGACCGCTCCGCGCAGCAAATGAAGCTGCTGGTGGTCGCGGTCGGGCAACGCATGCCCGACTGGGCGCAGACCGCCTGGGACGACTACGCCAAGCGCTTCCCGCCCGAGATCAAGCTCGAGCTGCGCGCCGTCAAGACCGAGCCGCGCGGTTCCAAGACCCTCGAGACGCTCTACGCCGCCGAGCGCGAGCGCATCGAGGCCGCCATCGCGCGCGGCATGCGCATCGTGGTGCTCGACGAACGCGGCACCGCGCTCACCACCAAGGCTCTGGCCACGCGGCTGCGCACCTGGCAGGAGGAGAGCGACGACGTCGCGCTGGTGATCGGCGGCCCCGACGGGCTCGACCCGGCCTTCAAGGCCGCGGCCCACGAACGCATCCGGCTGTCCGACCTGACGCTGCCGCACGCCATGGCGCGCGTGCTGCTGGTCGAGCAGCTCTACCGTGCCTGGTCGGTCAACGCCGGCCATCCCTACCATCGCGAATGAGCGCGGCGCCCGACGTGCTTCCGGCACGCCCGCCGCGCCGTGCGGAAGTGATCGAATGAGCGACGCCTTTCTCTACCTCGCCTCCCAAAGCCCGCGCCGCGCCCAGTTGCTGGGCCAGCTCGGCGTGCGCCATGAACTGCTGCTGGCCGCGCCCGACGAAGACGCCGAAGCGCTCGAAGCCGTGCGGCCGGGCGAATCGCCCACCGCCTATGTGCAGCGCGTGACCGCCCTCAAGCTCGACGCCGCCGTGGCACGCCACCGCCGCCTGGGCCTGCCGGCCGCGCCCATCCTGTGCGCCGACACCACGGTCGCGCTGGGCCGCGACATCCTGGGCAAGCCCGCGGACGCCAGGGATGCCGAGCGCATGCTGGCCCGCCTGGCCGGCACCACCCACCGCGTGCTCACGGCCGTGGCCGTACAGAAGGGCCGCAGCCGGCATGCGGCGCTCAACGTGTCGCGGGTGCGTTTCGCGCCCATGACCCGCGCGCAGATCGCACGCTACGTCGCCAGCGGCGAGCCGCTGGGCAAGGCCGGGGCCTATGGCATCCAGGGCGCGGCCGCGGCCTTCGTCGAACACATCGGCGGCTCCTATTCGGGCATCATGGGACTGCCCATGTTCGAGACCGCCGCGCTGCTGCGCAGCGTCGGCCTGCTCAAAAGCTAACCATGACGCTGCCTTTGTCCATCTCCATCTTCATGCCAGGGCCGCCGCAGATCCGGCTCTGCCGGTCTGCCAGCGGCGCCCCCGGGAGGGGGAGGGCGAAGCGACACGCAGTGCGCGAAGCCTGGGGGAGAGTCTGACATGCAGGATATTTTGATCAACTGGTCGCCGCAGGAGACCCGCGTCGCGCTGGTCGAGCACGGCGCGGTGCAGGAACTGCACATCGAACGCACGCTGGAGCGTGGCCTGGTCGGCAACGTCTACCTGGGCAAGGTCTCGCGCGTGCTGCCCGGCATGCAGTCGGCCTTCATCGACATCGGCCTGGAGCGCACCGCCTTCCTGCACGTGGCCGACATCGTGGCGCCGTTCACGCCCGGCTCGCGGCCCAGCGCGCAGCTGCCCGAACGCGACCACCGCGGCAGCGCGATCGTGCCGATAGAGAAGCAGGTCTTCGAAGGCCAGTCGTTGCTGGTCCAGGTCATCAAGGACCCGATCGGCACCAAGGGCGCGCGGCTGTCGACGCAGATCAGCATCGCCGGGCGCCTGCTGGTCTTCCTGCCGCAGGACAACCATGTGGGCGTGTCGCAGAAGATCCCGGTCGACCAGCGCGAGAAGCTGCGCGCTCGCATGCAGGCCCTGATCGACGCCGCGGCCGCGGCCGACAGCGGCGGCGTGGTGCCGGCCAACACCGGCGGCTTCATCCTGCGCACCAACGGCGAGGACTCGAGCGACGCCGAACTGGCCGAGGACATCGCCTACCTGCGCAAGACCTGGTCGCGCATCCGCGAGCTGTCGGGCAAGCTGCCCGCGATGTCGCTGCTGCACCAGGACCTGAGCCTGCTGCAGCGCGTGCTGCGCGACATGACGGGCGAGGACACCCAGACCATCCGCATCGATTCGCGCGAGCAGTTCGAGTCGATGCGCAAGTTCGGCCTCGAGTTCATGCCCCAGGCCGCGGACAAGCTGCAGCACTACAAGGGCGAGCGGCCGATCTTCGACCTGTATTCGGTCGACGAGGAGATCGCCAAGGCCCTGGGCCGGCGCGTGGACCTCAAGTCGGGCGGCTACCTGGTGGTCGACCAGACCGAGGCGCTGACCACGGTCGACGTGAACACCGGCGGCTTCGTCGGCGCGCGCAACTTCGACGACACCATCTTCAAGACCAACCTCGAGGCGGCCCAGGCGATCGCGCGGCAGTTGCGACTGCGCAACCTGGGCGGCATCGTGATCGTGGACTTCATCGACATGGGGCGCGACGAGCACCGCGAGCAGGTGCTGGCCGAATTCCGCAAGCAGCTGGCACGCGACCGCGTGAAGACCAGCGCGGGCGGCTTCTCGCCGCTGGGCCTGGTCGAGATGACGCGCAAGCGCACGCGCGAGTCGCTGGCCCACATGCTGTGCGAACCCTGCGTGGCCTGCGGCGGCCAGGGCATCGTGAAGACGGCCCGCAGCGCGGCCTACGACGTGATGCGCGAGATCCTGCGCGAGGCGCGCCAGTTCACGCCACGCGAGTTCCGCATCGTGGCCGCGCCGCAGGTGATCGAGCTGCTGCTCGACGAGGAAAGCCAGCACCTGGCCAGCCTCAGCGACTTCATCGGCAAGACGATCTCGCTGCAGTCGGAGCCGGCGATGGGGCAGGGGCAGTTCGATATCGTCTTGCTGTGACCACCCCGGTGGCGGCTCACTTCGTGTAGCCGCCATCCCCTCAAGGGGCCACACTGGCGGCCCGGCAAAGCCGGTTCCGCGGCGTTTCACGAACGGGCGTGGCTTCGCCCGCCTGGGGTCAGATCGTCGGGGTTTGACCGGGCGGGGTCGTGCTGACTGCGCGCGTCTGCAGTCGCGCATACAGGCCATCGAGCGCCATGAGCTGCGCGTGGCTGCCCTGTTCGGCGATGCGCCCCTGCTCCATCACGACGATGCGGTCGGCGTGCTGGATGGTCGACAAGCGGTGGGCGACGATCAGCGTGGTGCGGCCCTGCATCAGGCGCTGCAGGGCCTCCTGCACCAGGCGCTCGGAGCCGGTGTCGAGCGCGGAAGTCGCTTCGTCCAGCAGCAGGATGGGCGCGTCCTTGTAGAGCGCGCGGGCGATGGCCAGGCGCTGGCGCTGCCCGCCCGAGAGCTGGGTCGCGTTGTGGCCCAGCACGGTGTCGATGCCGTTCGGCAGTCCCGCGACATGCTCGCTCAGGTTGGCCGCGGCCACGCAATGGGCCACGCGCTCTCGGTCGATCTCGCCGCCCAGCGCCACGTTGGCGGCCAGCGTGTCGTTGAACATCACCACGTCCTGGCTCACCATCGCGAACTGCGTGCGCAGGCTGCCCAGTTGCCAGGCGTCGAGCGGCTGGCCGTCGAGCAGCACCTGGCCGCTGGTGGGGAGCACGAACCGCGGCAGCAGGTTGACCAGCGTGGTCTTGCCCGAGCCCGAGGGGCCGACGAAGGCCACGATCTCGCCCGGCGCGATCGACAGGTCGATGCCGTCGAGCGCGGCGGCTTCCTCCTCGCCGCGGTAGCGCACCTGCACCTTGCGCAGCTCGATCCGGCCTTCGGCGCGCGGCACGGCATGGCTGCCACCGGTCTCGGAGGCCACCTCGTCGATCAGGGTCACGCCGCGCTCCAGCGCCGCCAGGCCGCGCGTGATCGGGTTGGCCATGTCGGCCAGCCGGCGGATCGGCGCGATCAGCATCAGCATGGCGGTGATGTAGGCCACGAAGCCGCCCACGGTCAGCGCCTGTTCGTTGCTCTGCCACAGCGCGATCATCACCACCACCGACAGCGCCACCGAGGCCAGCAGCTGGGTCAGCGGCGTCATCGCGGCCGAGGCGATGGTCGATTTCACGGCCAGCCGGTTCAAGGTGCGGCTCAGGTGCTCGAAACGCGTGGTCTGGTGGGTCTGGGCGCCGTGCAGCCGCACCATGCGGTGCGCGAGCACGTTCTCCTCCACCACGTAGGCCAGGTCGTCGGTGGCGGTCTGGCCCAGGCGCGTGAGGTGATAGAGCCGTTTGGACAGCACCTTCATGATCCAGGCCACGCCGGGCACCAGCACACCCACGATCAGCGTGAGCTTCCAGTTGAGGTAGACCAGGTAGAAGAGCAGGGCGATCAAGGTGAAGCCGTCCCGCGTGAGGCCCAGCAGCGCCTGCACCAGCAGCATCGAGCCGGTCTGCACCTCGTAGACCACGGTGTTCGACAGCGCGCTGGCCGACTGGCGCGAGAACAGCGCCAGCTCGGCCGTGAGCAGGCGCTCGAACAGCACGCGGCGCAGGCGCTGCATGCCGTCGTTGGCGATGCGCGCGAGCGCATATTGCGAGACGAACTGGGCCAGTCCGCGCACTGCGAACAGCAGGATGATCGCGGCCGGCACCGTCCACAGCGCCAGCTGGCCGCGGCTGAAGCCCCGGTCGAGCAGGGGCTTGAGAAGGGCCGGCATCAGGGGTTCGGTGAGGGCGGCCAGGATGGCGGCCCCGATGGCCAGGGACCACCAGCGGCGCGAGCCCCCGAACCAGCTCATCAGTCGGGCGAGGCGTCGCGTCAAGGGGGGACGCACGGTGTCACCGGTAGGGGAAGGCTGCATGGCGGCGGATTCTACGGGCGCGCTCCATGGCAATTTTTTTGTAGGCGCAAGCAGATGGCTTGGCACGATTCCCGAGGAATCGCCGCGCAATGTGTACCATCGCGGTTTGCCGACGCCCGGTAGAAACCCTCGGTGAAACTTTGTCGCCGAAAACCTCTCCGAACTGCATGAAAAAGCTGCTGCCCGTTCCCGCCTTGCCTCCTTCTTCATCATTCAACGCCCGTCGCACCCTGGTTGCGGCCCTGGCTGCCTCTCCCCTGATCCCCGCCCTGGCCCAGTTCCGGGTCGAGGTGTCGGGCGTGGGCCTGACGCAGTTGCCGATCGCGCTGGTGCCCTTCAAGGGCCAGGACGCCTCGCCGCAGAAGATCTCGGCCATCGTGCAGGCCGACCTGGAGCGCAGCGGCCAGTTCCGTGGCGTCGATGCGTCGGGCCAGGCGCTCGACGAAGCCTCGCGCCCGGACCTGACGCTGTGGCGTCAGCGCACCGCCGATTCGCTGGTGGTGGGCAGCGTGAGCAAGCTGGCCGACGGCCGCTTCGATGTGCGCTTCCGCCTCTGGGACGTGGTGCGCGGCCAGGACCTGGGCGGCCAGAGCTACACCGTGCCCCAGGGCGACCTGCGGCTCGCATCGCACCGCATCGCCGACTACGTCTATGAAAAGCTGACCGGCGAGAAGGGCATCTTCTCGACCCGCATCGCCTACGTGACCAAGAGCGGCAGCCGCTACAACCTGTGGGTGGCCGATGCCGACGGCGAAAACTCGCAGGCCGCGCTGGCCAGCCCCGAACCCATCATCTCGCCCGTCTGGTCGTCCAACGGTACGCAACTGGCCTACGTGTCCTTCGAGTCGCGCAAGCCGGTGGTCTACGTGCACAACGTCTCGAGCGGCCAACGCCGCCTGCTGGCCAACTTCCGCGGCTCCAACAGCGCGCCGGCCTGGGCGCCCGACGGCAACTCGCTGGCCGTCACGCTGAGCCGCGACGGCGGTTCGCAGCTCTACACGATCCCGGCCAGCGGCGGCGAGCCACGCCGGCTCACCCAGAGCAACAGCATCGACACCGAGCCGGTGTTCTCGGCCGACGGCAGCACGATCTACTTCGTGAGCGACCGCGGCGGTGCACCGCAGATCTACAAGATGGGTGCCAGCGGAGGCGCGCCGACGCGCGTCACCTTCAGCGGCACTTACAACATTTCACCTTCTGTCAGCGGGGATGGCCGGTGGTTGGCCTACATTTCCCGCGTAGGCGGCGCCTTCAAACTCCACGTGATGGAGTTGGCGACCGGCAACGTGACCGCCATCACCGACACCTCGGCCGACGAGAGCCCGAGCTTTGCCCCCAACAGCAAACTCATCGTCTATGCAACGCAGCTGCAAGGCCGCGAAGCGCTGATGACGACCACGCTGGACGGGAAGATCAAGGCGCGGCTCGCCGGCCAGGCAGGCGACATCCGGGAACCGGACTGGGGTCCGTTCCAAAAGCAATGATTCACTTGAGGAGTTCGAAATGTTGAAACGTACGCTCTATTCGCTGGCCATCGTGGCCCTCATCGCTGGCTGCTCTTCGGGCACGAAGCTGAACGACACCCCCGTGGTGGACAGCACCGGTGGCACCGGCCAAGGCTCCGGCAGTGGCGGCGCGGCCAGCGGTGTGGCGCCTGTCACCATCGATCCGAACGCGCAAAACGCGGCCGGCCCGGTCGGTGTCGCTCGCATCGTCTACTTCGATTACGACAGCTACACGGTCAAGCCCGACTACCAGGCGGTGATCGACGGCCACGCCCGTTTCCTGAAGGCCAACGCGCAGCGCCGCATCTCGATCGAAGGTCATACCGACGAACGTGGCGGCCGCGAATACAACCTGGCCCTGGGCCAGAAGCGTTCGGAAGCCGTGCGTCGTGCGCTGACCCTGCTGGGTGTCAACGACAACCAGATCGAAGCCGTGAGCTTCGGCAAGGAAAAGCCCGCTGCCCAAGGTTCCGGTGAGTCGGTGTGGGCGCAGAACCGCCGCGCCGAGATCACCTACCGTTGATGATGCGCAGTCGTCTTGGCTTGCGCAGCGCGGCACTGGCGGCCGCGCTGGTCTGCATGTCCGTTGGCGCCAACGCGGCCTTGTTCGAGGATGACGAGGCGCGCCGCGCCATCCTCGACCTGCGCCAGCGGGTGGAAGCCATGCGCACGCAGACCGATCAGCGGCTCACCGAGGACAACGCGCAGTTGCGCCGCAGCCTGCTCGACCTGCAGAACCAGATCGAAGCCATGCGCGGCGACATGCAGCGCATGACCGGGCAGAACGAGCAGCTGGCGCGCACCGTGTCCGAACTCCAGCAACGCCAGACCGATATCGACGATCGCATCAAGAAGAGCGAACCGTCGAAAGTCGCGGTCGACGGGCGCGAGTTCACGGCCGATCCGCGCGAGAAGGCCGACTTCGATGCGGCGCTGGGCGTGTTCCGCGGCGGGCAGTTCGCCCAGGCGCAGACCGCCTTCGCAGAGTTCGTGAAGCGCTATCCGCAGAGCGGCTACAACCCCTCGGCGCTGTTCTGGCTGGGCAACGCCCAGTATGCGACCCGCAACTACAACGAAGCGATCGCCAATTTCCGTTCGATGCTGTCGCTGGCACCCGACCATGCGAAGGCCCCCGAGGCCGTGCTGTCGATCGCCAATTGCCAGATCGAGCTGAAGGACACGCGCGCCGCACGGCGCACGCTGGAAGACCTCACCAAGGCCTACCCGCAGTCCGAAGCCGCACAAGCGGGCCGTGAGCGGCTGTCGCGCCTGAAGTAGGGCGGACGGCTGCGCATGGACCACGCCGAGCCCGTGCTCGCCCCGGTGGACGAGGTCGATGCGGCACGCCGCTTCGGCGGGCTCGAGCGCCTCTATGGCGTGCCGGGCGCGCGCCGCATCCGTGAGGCCCATGTGCTGGTGGCCGGCATCGGCGGCGTGGGGTCCTGGACCGTCGAGGCTTTGGCCCGCAGCGGTGTCGGGCGACTGACGCTGGTCGACCTCGACCACATCGCCGAGTCCAACATCAATCGCCAGATCCACGCGCTGGCCTCGACCGTGGGCCAGGCCAAGGTGACGGCGATGCGCGAGCGCATCGCGCAGATCAACCCGGCCTGCGAGGTGCTGGCGATCGACGATTTCGTCGAGCCCGACAACTGGCTCCGGCTGGTGGCGGCCGCCGAACAGGCCGGTGGCCCCTTGAGCGCGGTCATCGACGCCTGCGACCAGGTGCGCGCCAAGGTGGCGATGGCCGCCTGGGCACGTGTCACGCGCACGCCCTTCGTCACGGTCGGTGCGGCCGGCGGCAAGCGCCACGCGCACCGGGTCGAGATCGAGGACCTGTCGCTGACCACGCACGACCCCTTGCTGGCACAGTTGCGCAATCGTCTGCGCAAGGAGCACGGCGCGCCGCGGGACGGCAAGAAGATCGGCGTGGCGTGCGTCTTCAGCCGCGAGAGCGTGGCGCCCCCCGATGCCTCCTGCGCGATCGTCGATGGCGACGGTTCGCTCAACTGCCACGGCTACGGTTCGGTGGTCAGCGTGACCGCCACCTTCGGTCAATGTGCAGCCGGTTGGGTGATGGACAAAATCGCCTCAAAGCTCGCGCTATAATCGCAGGCTTTGCTGGATACGAAGCCGGCAAAAACACCAAGATCGATGCGAATCGATCCGGGACGTTAGCTCAGTTGGTAGAGCAGCGGACTTTTAATCCGTTTGTCGTGGGTTCGACCCCCGCACGTCCCACCATCATTTTCTCGTTGCGCTGCAAGAGCGCAACGTGCCTCGGAACCTTGCGGAACAGACTTCCCGCGATTCCCGGCTCCTGGCGCAACGGCCGGACTTTCTTCCCCACCTTGTGACGAATGCAGTGCGCTGTCGTGCCTTCGGTCGCACGATTGAGCAGTGATTGCGTGTCGCGTGTTCCGCGCCATCGTCAAGGTCGGCCGCGGCCTTGTTCGCCAAGACACTGCCGCACGCGGAGCCCGACGGTCCCGACGTCCGGATCCATAACCGCGCTTTCAAACTGGACACCCCCTTTCGCGGGACGCCCATGACTCGAAGCCACTTGGATCTCACGCCCAAAGGGCTCCTGGCCGGAGTGACTAAAGTCATCCAGGCCCTTTCCCCGCACCCCTAGAATTTTCGTAGAGCGTCGCACCTGCGATGACAACCACAGCCCTACGGAATATTCCCGAAACATGCATCCGATCCCTCGCCTCATCCTCTTGGCCTGTGCGGCCCACGCATTGCTCGCCAGCCCGTTGGCGGCCGCGGCGGACGTGGCCGGCGCAAAGGATCATCCCTTGCTCACCCGCTTCAAGGGGGCAGCGATCGTGGATTACAAGGTCAGCGCGTTCGATGCGGCCGTCTTGCCCGTCAAGCCGATCGCGGTAGCCGACAAGATCGGCGCGGGCGAGCTCGCGAAGGTCGAGGGGAAGATCACCCGCATCGGCTACGCCATCGAGGGCGAGAAGACCGCGCTGGAGGTGATGCGCAACTACGAGCAGGCGTTGAGCCGCGGCGGCTTCAATGTCGTGTTCCAGTGCGCAGCGGAAGCATGCGGACGGGACATGGGCGGATATCTCGCCAACAGCGGCAGGGTGATGCCGACGGGGTTCACAGCGAGCTTCGACGAGAAGATCCGCTACCTGCTCACCCGGCGGTCGGGTCCCGATGGCGATGTGCATGTACTGCTGTGGGTGGTGGAAGACCCCGCCAACAAGCGCACACTGGCCTATCAGCAGATCGTCGAGGGTCGGCCCATGGCCACTGGGCAGGTCAGCGTGCTCAGCGCGTCGGAGCTGAAGAAGGGCCTCGATGCCGACGGCCGGGTCGCCATCTACGGCGTCTACTTCGACACGGCCAAGGCCGACGTGAAGCCGGAGTCCCGGCCATCGCTGGACGAGATGGCCCGGCTGCTGGCGGCGAACCCGGCGCTTCGCGTCTACGTTGTAGGCCACACGGACAACCATGGCGTGCTCGGCGCCAACCTCGAACTCTCGCAACGGCGCGCCGAGGCGGTGGTCAAGGCGCTGGCTGCGCTGAAGATCGATCCACAGCGCATGGTGGCCAAGGGCGTCGCATCGCTTGCCCCGCTTGGCAGCAACATGAACGATGCCGGGCGCGCACGCAATCGACGGGTCGAATTGGTGCAGCAATAGACGCCGCGGTGGAGGGCGTCTGGCGAGAGTGCCGTCGGGCCCATGGCTTCAGTTGAGAAAAGAATCAAACCGTTTTCAAGGTGACTGCGTACAGCTGGGTTCAGGAAAACCAGATGACCTACACCCAAATTTTCGCAACCTTGGCCTTGGTTGCCTTGTTCGTTGCAGGCGTTCGCCTGCGACGGCGGCAGGCCAAGCGCCTGAACGCCAGACTGTCCGAGCGCGTCGAGCTCACCCAATCGGTGCTCGACGCTTTGAATCAAAGCCCGCCATCTGGGCGGCGAAGGCGCTGACGACTTCCTTCACGCGGCCAACGGCCCGGCGTGCGCAATGAACGGCTGGCTCGCTCAGAATGCCACCAGGGGAAATCGCCCAAGGATGGCCGACAGCCGCATCACGCCGGCCGGCCCCGGCCGCACGCTCATTCGATGCTTTCGGTCCTGCTCCTGGAGCCACGCCGCCGCCGTCGGTTGCCGCGTACCTTCCTCCAAGGACAGGGCTTGAATGCGGGCAATCGTCTCCAGGCGGCATGACATCTGCGCAGTGTGTTGGAAGAAGACACGCGTCGACGTAAGGGAAAGGCCCCAGCTCAAGAGGCCCGGTGGCGACGCTCTCATGGTCGCTGCCCCGGCGGCTTGAGCCGGAACACAGAACCCATCACCAGCGTGGCGAGTCAATGAGCCTCTTCCCACCTCCAGGAACCGCATCCCATATCCCCCTCTGATGCGGGAGCCTGCATCAGGGTGCGGCAGTCGGATGCCGGCGCTCTTCCAGCGGGCCCGTCCTGCTGTCGCAAGCAATGTGTCGCTGGCCGCAGCGATACTATGGCCCATGCCCACTTCCTCAACGCCCTCGACCGCGCCTACGACACCTGCCCCGCTGAGCCCCGAAGCGCGCGCGGCATTCGCTGATTTTGTGGTCACGCTGAGGAGCGATGGCCTGCGTCCAGCGCTCGCGAAGCTGGCAAGTCGCTCCGACTTTCGCTTCATCGGCATTTGGCGTTTCCAGGACGGCAAGGCCAATGCAGCCGTGCACTATGACCGCGAGGACCCGTCGGTCGAGAGGGCGTCCGAGGTTGCGGACACCGCGACGTACTGCTGCTACGTCCGCGAAAGCGGTGAGCCGTTCAAGACCCCCAACGCAATGGTGGACGAGCGCCTCGCTCGGCATCCTGCTCGGCAGGCTGTGCTGAGCTACTCAGGGGTTCCGGTGCTGGACAACGCGGGGCAGGTGCTTGGCACGCTCTGCCACTACGACCTGGTTCCCCGTGACACCAGCCAGGTCGACATCCCCCTGATGCTGAGCGTTGCGAGCTATCTCTCGTTGGGTGGACACGTGCCGCCCTATCCCGAGGGCTGAGTCCCTGGAAGTGCTGCGCGCAAGGTGCCGGCATGAACCAGGCACAAACGATTTCGCCAATCCCCGGGGTGGACGCAATCGGGGACATCGTTGATCCAGCGACGGCACGGGCGCCCTCAGACCCGCGAAGGGCAGATGCGCCAGGCCTGCGTCCAGAGGGCCAATCCATCCAGCACCTCGTCGAGGACACCCTCGGCGTCCCGCCCGCTCCGCTTGAGCACGTGGAAAGTGTGGTCTGCCTCCGCAATGTCGAAGCGGGAAGCCATGTCGCCCAGATGCGCGATCACGGGGTCGAAGTGAGGCGCCTCTGCGAGCGCATCCCGGGTGCCACGGATGAAGAGCATCGGAACGTCGATCGAGGCCAGGTGCTGCGCACGTACCGTGTCGGGCTTGCCTGAGGAGTGCAGCGGGAAGCCGAGAAAGATCAGGCCTGCGACGCCAGGCAAGGGCTCGATCGCCTGCGCTTGCGAGGTCATGCGACCGCCGTACGACTTGCCACCGGCAGACAACGGCAATGACCCCCAGAGAGACGCTGCAGTGGCAACGGCTGCGCGCACGGTGGCCTGCGCGACAGGTGCGGCGTCGACGCGCCGCCGTCCTGCCTGCATGTAGGGAAACTGGTATCTGAGGCAAGCGATGTTCCGCGCCGCGAGGCCATCCGCCACGGCCTTCATGAAAGGATGGCCCATGCCCGCGCCGGCGCCGTGTGCGAACACGAAGACCGCCTCGACCTCCTGCGGCAATGTCGCCTCCGCTGACACGGTGTCACCGGCGTCGGTGGTGATTTTCAGTGGCTGAATTCTGCTTGTCTGGGCCTGCATGCCGCTCCTGTCTGCTCACGCGTTCTTTGCATCGGAAGGCTCGGAAGCGGTTGCCGCGGCTTCGATCTCGGCCTCTGCGGCGAGCCAATCCTCGACATCATGGCCGCTCTCCGCGCCACGCTTCTCGTAGCGCGCATACGCGGCCAACCGGACCCGTGCTTCCCGAGCGGCCGATTCGCTCGCGGGCGGGGGCGCGGTGGGCAGGTCATCGACGGGGGCGGCGGCTTCCACATCACCCGACACGCTGCGTCTTTCGCTCATGAGATTCTCCTGGAGTTGAATCCAGACCCTATGCCTGCGGCGCAAAGATGCAAGAGGAGGGCGCGCCGCCTTGATCGGCGCATGACGACGGGTCGTATGACGTGGCAGGCGCGCGCAATTCCTACAGGTTCCGTGCAGTCGGCCGATGTAGCGTGAGCCTTCCACAAGGAGACAGACACCATGCCATTGACGACACAGCTGGACGAGAGCGCCGTGAACGACGACTTGTTGGCGCACGCACGCGCGGCCGGCACGATCGAATCGGTCGCGTCCACCGTCACCGCCCCGAGGGTGCATTGATGCCCACCGCCGACAAATTGACCGAAGCCTACGAGGCCTGGAAGCGGGCCAACGACGAACACGCCGAGATGATGCGCAGCGTCAGTTCTGGTGCCAAGCTCGACGCCGAAGCCATGACGCAAAAGGTCGGTGAACTTGACGTGCTGCACGCGACCTGGATGGACATGGTGATGCGGCGAGACGGGAGTCCCTGATGGACACGCCTGACCCAGGAGGCCACCCCTTCGACGCCATGGATGAATTTCGGCACGAAGGATGGGTGTTCCTGTGCAGTGCCGAACAGTTGCCCGACGGAAGCTTTCATGCCACGGTCCGCTATCGCGTCCAGCCCACGAATGAGATCCGGACGCTCCAACTCGATCACCAGCGATTCGCGGTGGCTGCGGAAGCGGTGTTTCGGGCCAGGGAGATGGCGGTGCTGTGGGTCGCCGACCGCGCCGGTGACGGGCGGGGCGACGGCTAGGCTGCGCGTAGCCCGCCAACAAATGGGCGCATGAAGAAGGCGAGCCGGGGTTGTGTGCGCAGGCCATCGGCTTTCTCCCACACCGAAGCCGCTTCGGGCTGACACGCGCGGCGCGCGCTCCGGCGCAAAGTCGCGCTTTTCACATCGCCCCGGAGTCCCCCCATGCAGCGTTTCACGGACAAGGTCGTCATCGTCACAGGCGCCGGCAGCGGCATCGGTGAAGCCACCGCCAGGCGCTTCTCGCAGGAGGGCGCCAGCGTGGTGCTGGCCGGCGACGAACGCGCCAAGCTCGATCGCGTGGCGCAGGAGCTCCCGCCCGAGCGCACGCTGGTCAAGGTCACGGACGTGTCCAAGTACCGCCAGGTGCGGGCGCTGGTGGAGGCCACCGTCAAACGCTTCGGCGCGCTGCATGTGCTGTTCAACAACGCCGGCATCGCGATCGACGGCAGCGTCACCGAGGCGCCGCTGGATGGCTGGGACCGGATCATGGGCGTCAACGCGGGCGGCGTGTTCCACGGCTGCCGCGCGGCGATGCCGCACCTGATCGAAAGCAAGGGCTGCATCGTCAACACCGGCTCGGTCTCGGGCCTGGGTGGCGACTGGGGCCTGGCGCTCTACAACGCCTCCAAGGGCGCGATCGTGAACCTCACCAAGGCGCTGGCGCTCGACCATGGGAAGGATGGCGTGCGCGTCAACGCCGTCTGCCCCAGCCTCACCTTCACGCCCATGACGGCGGACATGAAGAAGGACCGCAAGCTGATGGCGAAATTCCGCGAGCGCATTCCGCTGGGCCGCGGCGCCGACCCGTCGGAGATCGCGGCCGTGGTGGCCTTCCTGGCCAGCGACGACGCGAGCTTCGTCTCCGGCGTGGCCTTGCCGGTCGATGGCGGCCTGAGCGCCTCCAACGGCCAGCCGAACATGGCCTGAGCCGGCGTCGACATACCCCCAGATCCCAAGGAAAGCCCCATGGCCCATCGCAAAGTCGCCGACCTCGTCATCGAAACCCTGCAGCACGCCGGCGTCAAGCGCTGTTACGGCATCGTCGGCGACACCCTCAACCACGTCACCGATGCGATCCGGCGCAGCGAGATCGAGTGGGTGCATGTGCGCCACGAGGAGGCCGCGGCCCTCGCCGCCGGCGCGGAGTCCTACCTGTCGGGCGAACTCACGGCCTGTGCGGGTTCCTGCGGGCCCGGCGGGCTGCACTTCATCAACGGCGTGTTCGAGGCCAACCGCAACCGCGCGCCGATGGTGCTGATTGCCAGCCAGATCGTGACCACCGAACTGGGCATGGACTTTCCGCAGGAGGTGGACTTCAAGTCGCTGTACGCGGGCTGCAGCGTGTTCTGCGCGCAGGTGCATTCGGCCGACCAGGCGCAGCGCGTCACGGCCCTGGCGGCGCAGGCCGCGCTGTCGCGCCGCGGCGTGGCGGTGGTGATCCTGCCCAGCGACATCGCGCAGACGGAGGTCAAGGAAGGGCTGAGCTTCGCCGTGCACCGCACCGCGCCCGTGGTGCGGCCCAACGACGCCGAACTCGCGCAACTGGCCGAGTTGCTCGGCAAGGGAAAGAAGATCGCCATCTACGCCGGCCATGGCTGCGAGGGCGCGCACCGGATGCTGCTGGCGTTGGGTCAGTGCCTGAAGGCGCCGATCGCCCACACCTCGCGCGCCAAGGATTTCGTGGAGTACGACAACCCCTTCAACATGGGCATGACCGGCATCTTCGGTGTGGAATCGGGCTACCGCGCGCTGCAGGAGTGCGACACTTTGCTGCTGCTCGGTGCCGATTTCGCGTGGAGCCAGTTCTATCCCTCGAAGGCCACGATCCTGCAGATCGACACCGACGGCAGCCACCTGGGGCGGCGCCATCCGGTGACGCTGGGGCTGGTGGGCGACGTGGCCCACACCATCGAGGCGCTGATCCCGCTGCTCGAGGAACGCAGCGACCGCAGCTTCCTCGACGCGTGCCTGCGCCACCGCCAGGACGCGGTCGACACCTTGCGGCGCGACGAGCGGCCGGGCAAGGAAGGGCTGATCCATCCGCAGCACCTGACCCACATCCTCGACGAACTGGCGTCCGACGACGCGATCTTCACCGCCGACGGCGGCAGCCCCATGGTGTGGTCGCTGCGCCACCTGCACATGAACGGCCGGCGCCGCACGCTGGTCAGCCTGCTGCACGGCACCATGGCCAACGCGATGCCGCAGGCGCTGGGCGCGCAGAAGGCCTACCCGGGCCGGCAGGTGATCTCGCTCTCGGGCGACGGCGGCATCGCGATGCTGCTGGGCGACCTGATGACCGCGGTGCAGGAGAAGCTGCCGATCAAGGTGGTGGTCTACAACAACGCCAGCCTCAACTTCGTCGAGCTCGAGCAGAAGGTCGAGGGCCTGCTCGACAACTACACCGACCTGCTGAACCCGGACTTCGCACGCCTGGCCGAGGTGATCGGCTTCTACGGCCAGAAGGTGGAACGCGCGGAGCTGCTGCCCGACGCGGTGCGCGCCTTCCTGGCCCATCCGGGCCCGGCGCTGCTGGACGTGAAGGTCAACCGCACCGAACTGGTGATGCCGCCCAAGGTGGAGTTCAGCCAGGTCGCGGGCACGATGCTGTACTCGGCCAAGGCGGTGCTGAGCGGCCGCGCGGGCGACGTGGTCGACCTGCTGAAGGACAACTTCGCGGAATGAGCCGGCGCGAAAGCACCACGGAGACCGGCGCATGCCCTTCGATCTGGAACGCTTCGTGACGGCCCAGGCGCCGGTGTACGGCGCCGTCCTCGAGGAGCTCGCGGCCGGCCGCAAGACCCGCCACTGGATGTGGTTCGTCTTTCCGCAGCTGCGCGCGCTGGGACGCAGCGCGACAGCAAAGTTCTATGGCATCGAAGGCCTGGCGGAGGCCCGGGCCTATGCGGCGCACCCGGTCCTCGGCCCACGACTGCGCGAGTGTGGCCGTCTGGTGCTCGTGGCGCTGGAGCGCCCGGGGCTGAACGTGCACCGGATCTTCGGCGCGCCCGACGACCTGAAGCTGTGTTCCTGCATGACGCTGTTCAGGGCCGCGGCGCCGGAAGAGGCGATCTTTGCGCAGGTGCTCCAGCAAGGCTGCGAAGGGGGAGGGGACCCGGCCACCCTGGCCTTGCTGGGCGCGGAAACCTAGGCTCCTGCCGGCCGGGCGCTCAGCCCGCGCGCTTCTCGACCTCTTTGGCCAGCGCCTCGTTGACCTTGGTCAGCTCCTGCGCCGACTGCGCCAGCTGCTTCTCGAGCTGGTTGGCGTGTTCGATGGCCTGCGCCACGTCGCCGACCTGCACATGGTCGGGCAATTCCTGCTCGAGCACGGTCGCGACCACGGCCAGATCCTCCGACGCGCTCTGGACCTCGGCGGCGATCGCCTGGTTCTTCTTGAGCGTGCGGTCAAGGGGCGCTGGGCCTGTGGACTGGGCCTGGGATGGGGAGGACATGGGTACTATGGTAGCAACTCGGCCGCCGGCGGGGGAAAGCCAGTTCCGAGCAGGGCAAAAAAAAGGCCCCGTGAGGGGCCTTCATGAACTGGCTGTGTCCAGATGGAAGGTCTGGACATCGATTTTTTGGCGGAGCAGGCGGGATTCGAACCCGCGGAGGGTTTTACCCCTCACACGCTTTCCAGGCGTGCGACTTAAACCGCTCATCCACCGCTCCGCGAAGCCTCAGATTGTAGCAGTTTGAAAGGGCGTCTCAGCTCGAAGCCGCCGGTTTGCCTGCCTGGACCATGCGCATCGCCGATGCGATCAGTGCCGCCGTCTCGCTCATGTTGCTCGGCACGATCAGCGTGGTGGTCGCGTCGGCCGCCACCTTGCCGTAGGCGTCGACGGCCCGTTCGGCCACCTTGAGCTGCACCGCCTGCTCGCCGCCGGGCTGGCGGATGGCGGCGGCCACGCGTTCGATCGCACCGGCAGTGGCCTCGGCCACCGCGGTGATGGCCGCGGCCTCGCCCTGGGCGTTGTTGATCTGGGCCTGCTTCTCGCCTTCGGAGCGGGCGATGAAGGCCTCGCGTTCACCGGTGGCGATGTTGATCTGTTCCTGGCGGCGGCCCTCCGAGGCGGCGATCAGCGCGCGCTTGCCGCGCTCGGCGGTGATCTGCGCCTGCATGGCCAGCAGGATTTCCTTGGGCGGCGTCAGGTCCTTGATTTCGTAGCGCAGCACCTTCACGCCCCAGTTGAGCGCGGCCTCGTCGATGGCGGCCACGACCTGGGCGTTGATGATGTCGCGTTCCTCGAAGGTCTTGTCGAGTTCCAGCTTGCCCACCACGCTGCGCAGCGAGGTCTGGGCCAGCTGCGTCACGGCCACGATGTAGTTCGACGAGCCGTAGCTCGCGCGCATCGGGTCTGTCACCTGGAAGTACAGGATGCCGTCGACCTGCAGCTGCGTGTTGTCGCGCGTGATGCAGATCTGGCTGGGCACGTCGAGCGGGATTTCCTTCAGGCTGTGCTTGTAGGCCACCTTGTCGATGAAGGGGATCAGGAAATTGGCGCCGGGCGTCATGGTGCTGTGGTACTTGCCGAGGCGCTCGCGCACCCAGGCGTTCTGCTGCGGCACGAACTTGACCGACTGGCTGATGAACAGAATGGCGATGACCAGAATAACCAGGGGAACTGCGAAATCCATAGGGATGCTCCTTTTGAGGGTTTCTTGCTAAATCTTGGTGACGACGAGGCGGCTGCCCACCACTTCGACCACCCGGTGTTCGCCGGTCTGCAGATCGGCGCCGGCCTTGGCCACGGCCGTCCACTGCGCGCCGCGGTAGCGCACGGAGGCGGTGCCGTCCGGGTTCCAGGCCTCCACGTGCACGCTCTGCCCGATGTCGAGGTTGCCGCCGCGATTGGCCTGCGCGGGCAGGCGCGCCGCGCGCCGGCGCTTGATCAGGTACCAGCCGAGGACCGCGCCCACACCGACCGCCGAAGCCACGATGAGTTGCGTGATCACGCCGGCGCCCAGATGGCCCGAAAGGGCCGCGGCGGCGAAGCCGGTGGCCAACAGCAGCAGGTAGACGGTGCCCGACAGCAGCTCGACCACGATGGTCGCCCCCGCGATCAACCACCAGATGGTGGAACTCTCCATACAGCCTCCTTTGTGTCGTATCCACCCCATTCTGCGACACCTGTATCAGCACTTGTCTTTTGAATTCCTTACACTTCGCGCCTCTTCTCCCTGTCCGAGCCCCTGCACATGAAATTTCGCTTCCCGATCGTCATCATCGACGAGGACTTCCGCGCCGAGAACACCTCGGGTCTGGGCATTCGCGCGCTGGCGCAGGCCATCGAGAGCGAGGGTCTCGAGGTGCTGGGCGTGACCAGCTACGGCGACCTGTCGCAGTTCGCGCAGCAGCAGAGCCGCGCCAGCGCCTTCATCCTGTCGATCGACGACGAGGAATTCACGCCTGGCCCGGACCTCGATCCGGCCGTGCTGAGCCTGCGCAGCTTCATCGAACAGGTGCGGCGCAAGAACGCCGAGGTGCCGATCTACATCTACGGCGAGACGCGCACCTCGCGCCACATCCCGAACGACATCCTGCGCGAGCTGCACGGCTTCATCCACATGTTCGAGGACACCCCCGAATTCGTGGCGCGCCACATCATCCGCGAGGCCAAGAGCTACCTCGAGGGCGTGCAGCCGCCGTTCTTCAAGGCGCTGATCGACTACGCCGAAGACGGCTCCTACTCGTGGCACTGCCCGGGCCACTCGGGTGGCGTGGCCTTCCTCAAGAGCCCGGTCGGCCAGATGTTCCACCAGTTCTTCGGCGAGAACATGCTGCGCGCCGACGTGTGCAACGCCGTGGAAGAACTGGGCCAGCTGCTCGACCACACCGGCCCGGTGGCGGCCAGCGAGCGCAACGCGGCGCGCATCTTCAACGCCGACCACTGCTTCTTCGTGACCAACGGCACCAGCACCAGCAACAAGATGGTCTGGCACCACACGGTGGCGCCCGACGACGTGGTGGTGGTGGACCGCAACTGCCACAAGTCGATCCTGCACGCGATCATCATGACCGGCGCGATTCCGGTCTTCATGAAGCCCACGCGCAACCACTTCGGCATCATCGGCCCGATCCCCAAGAGCGAGTTCGAGCAGAGCGCGATCAAGGCCAAGATCAAGGCCAACCCGCTGCTGGCCGGCGTCGATGCCGACAAGGTGAAGCCGCGCGTGATGACGCTCACGCAGTCGACCTACGACGGCGTGATCTACAACACCGAGACCATCAAGAACATGCTCGACGGCTACGTCGACACCTTGCACTTCGACGAGGCCTGGCTGCCGCACGCCGCCTTCCACCCGTTCTACGGCGCCTATCACGCGATGGGCAAGAACCGGGTCCGACCCAAGGAGTCCCTGGTGTTCTCGACCCAGTCGACCCACAAGCTGCTGGCCGGCATCAGCCAGGCCAGCCACGTGCTGGTGCAGGACTCGCAGAACCGCGCGCTCGACCGCGACCTGTTCAACGAGGCCTACCTGATGCACTCGTCGACCAGCCCGCAGTACGCGATCATCGCCAGCTGCGACGTGGCCGCGGCCATGATGGAGCCGCCCGGCGGCACCGCGCTGGTGGAGGAAAGCATCCTGGAGGCGCTGGACTTCCGCCGCGCCATGCGCAAGGTCGAGGCCGAGTTCGGCAAGGACGAGTGGTGGTTCAAGGTCTGGGGTCCGGAGAAGCTGGTCGACGAAGGCATCGGCCGCGCCGAAGACTGGATCATGAAGGGCGAGGGCAGCACCGACAGCAAGGCCAAGAGCGCGAAGCGCAACTGGCACGGCTTCGGCAAGCTGGCCGACGGCTTCAACATGCTCGACCCGATCAAGTCGACCATCGTGACCCCCGGCCTGGACCTGCAGGGCAAGTTCGCCGAGACCGGCATCCCCGCCAGCGTGGTGACCAAGTTCCTGGCCGAGCACGGCGTGATCGTGGAGAAGACCGGCCTGTACAGCTTCTTCATCATGTTCACCATCGGCATCACCAAGGGCCGCTGGAACACGCTGCTCACGGCGCTGCAGCAGTTCAAGGACGACTACGCGCGCAACCAGCCGATGTGGCGCATCCTGCCGGAGTTCTGCCAGCAGCACCCGGGCTACGAGAAGCTGGGCCTGCGCGACCTCTGCCAGCACATCCACAAGCTCTATGCGCGCTACGACGTGGCGCGCCTCACGACCGAGATGTACCTGAGCGACCTGACGCCGGCCATGAAGCCCAGCGACGCCTTCGCCCACATCGCGCACCGCAAGACCGAGCGCGTGGAGATCGACCAGCTCGAGGGTCGCATCACCACCAGCCTGATCACGCCGTACCCACCGGGCATCCCGCTGCTGATCCCGGGCGAGGTCTTCAACAAGAAGATCGTCGACTACCTCAAGTTCGCGCGCGAGTTCAACAAGGAATGCCCGGGCTTCGAGACCGACATCCACGGGTTGGTGGCGCGCATCGACGAGAACGGCAAGAAGCGCTACTACGCGGACTGCGTGCGCCAGCAGGCCTGAGGCCGGGACCTCAGCGCCCCAGGTCGCCGCGCACGCGCAGGAAACGCGCGAAGCGCGGCAGGCCCTTGGCGGTGGTGCCGTTGAAGCGGTAGCTGACCCAGCTGCCGACGGCCGGCGGATCGTCGCGCTGCGCATCGGAAAAACCGCCGCCCAGCTTGAAGCGGCGGCCGTCGGGCATCTGGACCATCAGCGCGCCCATGCGGCCCTCGTGCCGGCCCTTCCCGGGCAGGTGCGCGAGCACGCGCGCATCGGCGTCCTCGTAGGGCTTGAGCTTGAGCAGGTCCTGGTTGCGCTCGGCGCGGTAGAGCGAGGCGCCGCGGTGCAGCACCAGGCCTTCGCCGCCCATCCGCACGACTTCCTTCATCTGCGCCATCAGCGCGGCATGGGTGGTGGCGCGCTGCTGGGCCACCGGCAGCACCCAGGGCGCGGCAGGCAGCGGCAGCAGGCGGCGCAGGGCCGCCAGGCGCGTCGTGAAATCGCCCGGCTCGGCGGGCAGGTCGAAGACCATGAAGCGCATCTCGCGCCAGGCGGCATCGACCGGTACCTGGCTGCGCACGGTCGAGGTGGCGAATTCGAAGCGGCCGCGGCCGGCCCAGAGCTCGCCGTCCATGGGCACGGCCGGCAGCGGGGCGGTGAACCAGATCGGCGCCATCACGCGTTCACCGCCGCGGGTCCAGAGCTGGCGGCCGTCCCAGTAGCCGCGCAGGCCGTCGTACTTCTCGCTGACCCAGTAATCGTCGAGCGCGATGCCCTGCCGGTAGACCTCGGCCAGCATCAGCGCGGGCGCCGCGGCGAACACCAGCGAAGCGCAGCCCGCCCAGGCCAGCAGGCCCGTCAGCAGGAGGCTTCGGCGATCCGGCATCGCGCCGCGCGGCGTCGTCGGACGCTATTCCTGGATGCCGCCGACGACCTGGCTGAAGCCGCCGTCGACGTAGGTGATCTCGGCCGAGACACCGCTGGCCAGGTCGCTCAGCAGGAAGGCCGCGACGTTGCCGACCTCTTCGATGGTCACGTTGCGACCGATGGGCGACACCTCGGCGACCGCCGACAGGATCTTGCTGAAGCCCTTGATGCCGCTGGCCGCCAGGGTCTTGATCGGACCGGCGCTGATGCCGTTCACGCGCATGCCCTTGGTGCCCAGCGACTGTGCCAGGTAGCGCACCGAGGCCTCGAGGCTGGCCTTGGCCAGGCCCATGGTGTTGTAGTTGGGCATGGCGCGCTCGGAGCCCAGGTAGGTCAGGGTCAGCAGCGCCGACTTCTCGCGCAGGAAGGGCAGGGCGGCCTTGGCCATGGCGGGGAAGCTGTAGGCGCTGATGTCGTGCGCGATGCGGAAGCCTTCGCGCGACAGGCCCTCGAGGAAGTCGCCGGCAATGGCTTCGCGCGGGGCGAAGCCGATGCTGTGCACGAAGCCGTCGAATTGCGGCCAGGTCTGCGACAGGTCGGCGAACAGTTTCTCGATCTGCGCGTCGTCGCCCACGTCGCAATCGAAAATCAGCTTCGAGTCGAAATCCGCGGCGAATTCGGTGATACGGTCCTTGAATCGCTCGCCGACATAGCTGAAGGCGAGTTCGGCGCCTTGTTCGTGACAGGCCTTGGCGATGCCATAGGCAATCGAGCGATTGCTCAACACGCCGGTGATCAACAGTTTTTTGCCGGAAAGAAAGCCCATGAAGTTGCCTTGTGAAAATCTTGGGCAGAATTCTCGCATGCGAGGTTGGCTGCTCCTTCTATTGGCTTTCTTGGCGCTGCCTTCATGGGCGGCGCACGGTCTGGGCATGGGCTATGAACCCAAATACCCGGCCTCGTTCACGCACTTCGACTACGTGAACCCCGATGCGCCCAAGGGCGGCGATCTCACGCTCTCGGCCAGTGGCAGCTTCGACAAGCTCAACCCCTTCACCCTGCGCGGCCGCCCGCCGGTCGGCATGGGCTACAGCGCGAACGGCTTCGTGTTCTCGGAGTACGGCCTCGTCTTCGACTCGCTGATGACGCCCAGCGAGGACGAACCCTTCTCCAACTACGGCCTGCTCGCGCAGGATGCGGCGCTCGCGCCCGACCGCCTGAGCATCACCTTCAAGCTCAATCCCAAGGCCCGCTTCTCCGACGGCAGCCCGGTGCTGGCGCAGGACGTGAAGCACTCCTTCGACACCCTGATGAGCAAGCAGGCCGGGCCGACCTTCCGCTCGTACTGGGTTGACATCAAGGACGCGGTGGTGGTCGACGAGCGCACGGTGCGCTTCGACTTCAAGCGCCGCAACTCCGAGCTGCACATGATCATCGGCCAGTTGCCTGTGTTCTCGCGCGCCTGGGGCAAGGGCAAGCCCTTCGACCAGGTCGTGACCGAGCCGCCGATCGCCAGCGGCCCCTACGCGATCGAGAAGGTCGACTTCGGCAAGTCCATCACCTACCGCCGGCGCGCCGACTACTGGGCGGCCGACCTGCCGGTGCGCAAGGGCATGTTCAACTACGGCAGCGTCAACTACCAGTACTTCAAGGACCGCTTGGGCGAAGAGGAGTCGCTCAAGGCCGGCTCGCTCGACGCGCTGGAAGAGGTCTCCATCATCGCCTGGGTGCGCCGCTACAAGGGCCGGCGCTTCGATTCGGGCGAGCTCATGAAGGAAGAGATCTCGCACCGGCGCTTCACCGGGATGCAGGGCCTGGCGGTCAACCTGCGGCAGCCCCGCTTCGCCGATATCCGCGTGCGCCAGGCCCTGGCGCTGGCCTTCGACTTCGACTGGCTCAACGCGCACCTGTTCTACGGCCGCCGTGCGCGCACCCAGAGCTACTTCCAGAACAGCGACGACCTGATGGCGCAGGCCGAGATCAGCCCGCAGGAGCAGGCGCTCCTCGACGGGCTCAAGACCAGGCAGCGCTATCTCGACAACACCCAGGGCGAGCTGCCCCGGCCCGCCACCACCGGCGACACCGCCGAAGGCCTTCGCCGCAACCTGGTGCGCGCCCAGGCGCTGCTGCGCGAAGCCGGCTGGACCTACCGCGACGGCGCCTTGCGCGACGCGGCCGGCACGCCGCTGGCGATCGACATCGACATCGCCGACCGCAGCTCCGAGACCGTGCTCGCGCCCTATGCGCGCAACCTGGGCAAGCTGGGCATCAAGCTGCAGTACCGGCTGCGCGATGCCAGCCTGATCAAGAAAAAGCTCGACGATTTCGATTTCGACATGGCGATCAGCCTGCAGGGCGGCTCCTCGAGCCCCGGCAACGAGCTCTACGACGACTTCGGCTCCAAGTCCGCGGCCGAGAAGGGCAGCCAGAACCTGAGCGGCATCAGCGACCCGGTGATCGACGAGATCCTCGAGCTCATCGTCGACAGCCCCGACCGCGCCGCGCTGGCGGCGGCCGCGCGCCTGCTGGACCGCTACCTGCTGCACCAGCACTACGTGACGCCCATGTACTACGGCAAGCAGTACTTCATGGCCCACAAGCAGTACCTGCGCCATCCCGAGGCCGCGCTGCCGCAGCGCCTGCTGGCCGGCTCGGCGCTGCTGACGATGTGGTGGATCGACCCCGCGCAGAAGAAGTAGACCGAGACACCGACCCCACCGCATGGCCGCCTACATTCTCCGACGCCTTCTCCTCATCATTCCCACCTTGCTGGGCGTGCTGATCCTCAATTTCGTGGTGGTGCAGTTCGTGCCCGGCGGGCCGGCCGAGCAGCTGCTCTCGCAGCTCACCGACAAGGAAAGCCGCATCTCCGGCGGCCCCGCGGGCCGCACGCTGGACCCGAAGCAGGTGGCCGAGATCAAGGCGCTCTACGGCTTCGACAAGCCCGCGCCCGAGCGCTTCTGGCAGATGCTGACCCAGTTCGCGCGCTTCGACCTGGGCAAGAGCTTCTTTCAGAGCAAGGACGTCTGGGAGCTGATCAAGGAGAAGCTGCCGGTCTCGATCAGCCTGGGCCTGTGGACCTTCTTCATCAGCTACCTGATCGCGGTGCCGCTGGGCGTGGCGAAGGCGGTGCGGGCCGGCTCGAGCTTCGACTTCTTCACCACGCTGATCGTGCTGATCGGCTATGCGATCCCGGGCTTCGTGCTGGGCGTGGCGCTGCTTGTGATCTTCGGCGGGCAGCTGCAGTGGTTCCCGCTGCGCGGCCTGACCTCGCCCAACTGGGAGTCCCTGAGCTGGGGCGCGCGCATCACCGACTACCTCTGGCACATCACGCTGCCGGTGACGGCGATGGTGCTCGGCAGCTTCGCCGTCACAGCCATGCTGACCAAGAACTCCTTCCTCGAGGAGATCCGCAAGCAGTACGTGCTGACCGCGCGCGCCAAGGGGCTTTCGGAGCGGGCGGTGTTGTGGAAGCACGTGTTCCGCAACGCGCTGATCCCGATCATCACGGGCTTCCCGGCGGCCTTCATCGGCGCCTTCTTCACCGGCGCGCTGCTGATCGAGACCCTGTTCTCGCTCGACGGCCTGGGCCTCCTGAGCTACGAGAGCGTGATCCGGCGCGACTACCCGGTGTTCCTGGGCACGCTCTACATCTTCACGCTCATCGGCCTGCTGACCAAGCTGATTTCCGATCTCTGCTACGTATGGGTGGACCCGCGTGTCAAGTTTGATTGAGACCCCCATGACGCCAGCGGCGCCCGCCGCGGCGAGCGCGCCGAGCACCTCGCTGAGCCCGGGCCGGCGCGCTTGGCTGCGCTTCAAGCGCAACCGGCTGGGCTTCTGGAGCCTCACGGTGTTCAGCGTGCTGGTGGTGCTGAGCCTGTTCGCCGAGGTGCTGTCGACCGACCGGCCGCTGCTGCTGCGCTACGAGGGGCAGACCTATTTCCCGGTGCTGCGCGACTACCCCGAGACCACCTTCGGCGGCAACTTCGAGACACCGACCGACTTCCTCGACCCCTTCATCCAGGAGCGCATCACCCGCGGCGACAACTGGGCGATCCACGCCCCCAACCGCTACGGCCCGCGCACGCTCAACTACTTCGCCAAGCAGCCGAACCCGGCGCCGCCCTCGAGCGAGAACCTGTTCGGCACCGACGACCGCGGCCGCGACCTGCTGGCCCAGTTGATCTACGGCTTTCGCGTGAGCGTGCTGTTCGCGCTGGCCCTGACCGTCATCGGCGTGCTGCTGGGCGTCATCACCGGCGCGCTGCAGGGCTTCTTCGGCGGCAAGACCGACCTGGCCTTCCAGCGCTTCATCGAGATCTGGGGCGCGATGCCCGAGCTCTACCTGCTGATCATCTTCAGCGCCATCTTCAACCCCAGCGTGGCGCTGCTGCTGATCCTGTTGAGCCTGTTCGGCTGGATGGGCCTGTCGGACTACGTGCGCGCCGAATTCCTGCGCAACCGCCAGATGGACTACGTGCGCGCCGCGCGCGCGCTGGGCGTGTCGAACCTGCAGATCATGCGGCGCCACATCCTGCCCAACAGCATGACGCCGGTCGTGACCTTCCTGCCCTTCCGCATGAGCGCGGCCATCCTGGCGCTGACCTCGCTCGACTTCCTCGGCCTGGGCGTGCCGCCCGGCACGCCCTCGCTGGGCGAACTGCTGAGCCAGGGCAAGGCCAACATCGATGCCTGGTGGATCTCGCTGTCGACCTTCATGGTGCTGGTCGTGACCCTGATGCTGCTGACCTTCATGGGCGACGCACTGCGCGACGCCCTCGACCCCCGAAAGCTGGACCGATGAGCGCATTGCTGGATGTTCAGGGCCTCCACGTGGCCTTCGGCGGCAAGCCGGTGGTGCACGGCATCGATTTCTCGATCGCGCCCGGCGAGAAGCTCGCGCTGGTGGGCGAGTCCGGCTCGGGCAAGACCGTCACCGCGCTGAGCCTGCTGCGCCTGGCGCAGAACGCCGACCTCACCGGCACCGCGCGCTTCGCGGGCACGGGGCAGGGCGCCACACGCGACCTGCTCTCGATGCCCGAGCAGGCGCTGCGCGGCGTGCGCGGCAAGGAGATCGCGATGATCTTCCAGGAGCCCATGACCGCGCTCAACGCGCTCTACACCGTGGGCGACCAGGTGGCCGAGGTGCTGGAGCTGCACGAGGGGCTGTCCAAACGCGCGGCACAGGAGGCGGCCGTGCAGCTGCTCGCCGACACCGGCATCGCCGAGCCGGCCCGGCGCGCGCGCGCCTTCCCGCACCAGCTCTCGGGCGGTCAGCGCCAACGCGCCATGATCGCCATGGCGCTGGCCTGCAAGCCGCGGCTGCTGCTGGCCGACGAGCCGACCACGGCGCTGGACGTCACGGTGCGCGCGCAGATCCTCGAGCTGCTGAGCGAACTGCAGCGCAAGCACGGCATGGCGGTGCTGCTGATCACCCACGACCTGAACCTGGTGCGGCGCTTCGCCGACCGGGTGGCCGTGATGGAGCGCGGCCGCATCGTGGAACAGGGTGCCGTGGCCGAGGTCTTCGGCGCGCCACAGCACACCTACACCCGCCGGCTGATCGACAGCCGGCCGGTGCGCGACGTGGCGCCGGCGCAGGCGGATGCCGCCCCCGTGCTGGCGGCCCAGGCGCTGCGCGTGGGCTATCCCGTGTCGCTGCCGGGCGTGCGCGGCTGGTTCCGCAAGGGCGAGTTCGTGGCGGTGCAGGGCGCCGACTTCGCCATCGCGCCGGGGCAGACGCTGGGCGTGGTGGGCGAGTCGGGCTCGGGCAAATCGACACTCGCATTGGCCGCGCTGGGCCTGCTGCCGCACGGCGGCACCGTGGCGGTGGGCGGGCAGCGCTGGGGCCGGGGCGGCGCCGAAGACCGGGCGCTGCGGCGCACCATGCAGGTGGTGTTCCAAGACCCGTTCTCCTCGCTGTCGCCGCGCATGACGGTCGAGCAGATCGTCGGCGAAGGGCTCACGGTCCACGCGCCCGAGCTCGATGCGGCGCAACGCCGCTTGCGGGTGCTGGCGGCGCTGGAGGACGTGGGCCTGACCGAGGTGCAGTTCCCCGCGCTGCTCGACCGCTACCCGCACGAGTTCTCCGGCGGGCAGCGCCAGCGGCTGGCGGTGGCGCGCGCGCTGGTGGTCGATCCGCAGTTACTGGTGCTCGACGAGCCGACCAGCGCGCTCGACGTGACGATCCAGAAGCAGGTGCTGGGCCTGCTGCAGCGGCTGCAGCGCGAGCGCGGCCTGGGCTACCTCCTGATCACCCACGACGTCGAGGTGATCCGCGCCATGGCGCACCAGGTGATCGTGATGAAGGACGGCGCCATCCTCGAACACGGCCCGGTCGACCGGGTGCTCGACCAGCCCGAACACCCCTACACGCGCAAGCTGGTCGCGGCCGCCCTGGCCGATTGAAGACATTTTTCAGCCCACCCATGTCGAATATCGGATACGACCGCCGCGGCGCCTGGCGCGCCGCCCTTGCGTGCATGGTCACGCTGGCGGTGGCCATGGGCCTGGGGCGTTTCGCCTTCACGCCCATGCTTCCGATCATGCTGCACGAGGGCAAGCTGGACCTGCAGAGCGGCGGCGTGCTGGCCTCGCTCAACTACCTGGGCTATTTCCTGGGGGCGGTGTCCTGCGCCGCGATCCGGCTGCGGCCCGCCTTCATGGTGCGCAGCGGCCTGGTCGCGACCGCGGTGCTGCTGCTGGGCATGGGCCTGCTCAACGGCTTCACGCTGTGGGGCGCGCTGCGCGGCGCGGCGGGCGTGGTGAGCGCCTGGACCTTCGTCTTCGCTTCCGGCTGGGGCCTGCGCCGGCTGGCCGAGACCGGCGCCCCGGCGCTGGGCGGCGTGATCTACAGCGGCCCGGGCCTGGGTATCGCCGCCACCGGCCTGCTGGGCGGCCTGACCGGCCGCTGGGGCTCCGACTGGGCCTGGATCGGCTACGGGCTGGTGGCGATCGTGCTGATCGCCGTGATCTGGCGGATCTTCGACGACGGCGCACCGGTCGCGACCACCGCACCGGCGGCGCCACCCCCGGCGGTGGCGCCGGCCGAGCACCAGAGCGATGCGCGCTGGCTGGTGGCGCTGTACGGCCTGGCCGGCTTCGGCTACATCATCACCGCCACCTTCCTGCCGGTGATCGCGCGCCAGGCGCTGCCGGGCTCGCCCTGGCCGGATTTCTTCTGGCCGCTGTTCGGCCTGGCGATCGTCCCCGGCGCGCTGATCGGTGCGCGCGCGCCGCCCGAATGGGACAACCGCTTGCTATTGGCCGTCGCCTATGCGCTGCAGGCGATGGGCGTGGTGCTGTCGGTGGCCTGGCCGACCATCGCCGGCTTTGCATTGGGCAGCCTGCTGCTGGGCATGCCCTTTACCGCCATCACGCTGTTCGCGGTGCGCGACGCGCGCCGTTTGCGCGGGAATTCGGCGGCTGGATTGATCGGTTACGCCACCGCGTCCTATGGGGTCGGCCAGATTCTCGGGCCGCTGTTTGCCGCGCCGCTGGCGCAACGCACCGGCTCCTTCGCCGTGCCCCTGCTGGTCGCAGCCGCGGTGCTGGCGGTCGGTTCGGTGCTTTTTGCCTTCGTCTGGTGGCAGGCCCGGGCAAGGGCGCAGGCTTTGGCGGGTTAAAGCCCCACACTTTTGAGCACTTTTGAGCATATAATCCAAGGCTCACGACCAAACGGGCGGGTACCAACCGCCCGTTTTTTATTGGGCGAAGCATTTCTTTCGACGATTGGCGGGTGTACGGCGCAAGAAGCGGCCAGCATCGCAATTCAGAGAGCAACACCAAAGGCGCATTCAGACACGTGGCATTGCAGCAAACAGTGGAACAAACCGTAGCCGGACTCGGCTACGACCTGGTCGAGATCGAGCGGTCGGCCGGTGGCCTGCTGCGCGTCACGATTGATTTGCCCTGGACCGCCCCCACCTCGGAAGAGGTCGCAGCCGGCGTTCCCGAGCCCTATGTGACGGTGGAAGACTGCGAGAAGGTGACGCGCCAACTGCAGTTTGCGCTCGAGGTGGACGGTGCGGAATACAAGCGGCTCGAGGTGTCCTCGCCGGGTATTGACCGCCCCTTGCGCAACGAACAGGATTTCGAACGTTTCGTCGGCGACGTGATCGACCTGACGCTGAAGGCGCCCATGGGCGCGGCGGCGGGCGGCCAGGTGTCGGCCAGCCGCAAGAAGTTTCGCGGCACGCTGGAGCGTGCCGATGGTGGTGGCTGGCAGATCGTCTGGAGCGATGCCCCCGAACCCAAACCTGGACAAAGAGTGAGCAAGAAGCGCGCGCCTGCACCGTTGCATGCGCTGGGCTTCACGCTGGACGAATTGCGCGAAGCGCGGCTTGCGCCGATCGTGGATTTCAAGGGGCGCAGGCCCAGAACCCTAGAGGGTTCGCTGGACAAGGCCCCCGAGGGCCTTTCGGACATTGGCGGCACGGAAGTGTCGGACTGACAAGAGGAGCGTAGTGGCATGAATCGCGAAATGTTGATGTTGGTGGATGCGATATCGCGGGAGAAGAACGTCGAGCGCGACGTCGTCTTCGGCGCGGTCGAGTCCGCACTGGCGCAGGCTACCAAGAAGCTCCATCAGGGCGACGTGGACATCCGCGTCGCGGTCGACCGCGACAGCGGCGACTACGAAACCTTCCGCCGCTGGCACGTGGTCCCGGATGAAGCCGGCCTGCAACTGCCGGACCAGGAAATCCTGCTGTTCGAGGCCAAGGAAGAGATGCCCGACATCGAGGTGGACGAGTACATCGAGGAAGCGGTGGACTCGGTGCCGATCGGCCGCATCGGCGCCATGGCCGCCAAGCAGGTGATCCTGCAGAAGATCCGTGACGCCGAGCGCGAGATGCTGCTCAACGACTTCATGTCGCGCGGCGACAAGATCTTCGTGGGCACCGTCAAGCGCCTGGACAAGGGCGACATCATCGTGGAAGCCGGGCGTGTCGAAGGCCGCCTGCGCCGCAGCGAGATGATCGCCAAGGAGAACCTGCGCAACGGCGACCGCGTGCGGGCCATGATCATGGAGGTCGACCTGACGCTGCGCGGCGCGCCGATCATCCTGTCGCGTTCGGCCCCCGAATTCATGATCGAGCTGTTCCGCCAGGAAGTGCCCGAGATCGAACAGGGCCTGCTGGAGATCAAGAGCTGCGCCCGTGACCCGGGTTCGCGCGCCAAGATCGCGGTGCTCTCGCACGACAAGCGTGTCGACCCGATCGGCACCTGCGTCGGCGTGCGCGGCACCCGTGTCAATGCCGTGACCAACGAGCTGGCCGGCGAGCGCGTCGACATCGTGCTGTGGAGCGAGGATCCGGCCCAGTTCGTGATCGGCGCCCTGGCACCCGCCAACGTGTCCTCGATCGTGGTCGACGAAGAGAAGCACGCCATGGACGTGGTGGTCGACGAGGAGAATCTCGCGATCGCCATCGGCCGCGGCGGGCAGAACGTGCGGCTGGCTTCCGACCTCACCGGTTGGAAGATCAACATCATGGATGCCAGCGAGTCGGCTCAGAAGCAGGCGCTCGAGACCGACTCGAGCCGCAAGCTCTTCATGGAAAAGCTCGATGTGGACGAGGAAATCGCCGACATCCTGATCAACGAAGGTTTCACCAGCCTGGAAGAAGTGGCCTACGTGCCCATCTCCGAGCTGCTGGAGATCGAGAGCTTCGACGAAGACACGATCAACGAGCTGCGCACGCGTGCCAAGGATGCGTTGCTCACGATGGAAATCGCCAAGGAAGAAAGCGCCGAAGGCATCTCGCAGAATCTGCGTGATCTCGAAGGCCTCGACGCCGAACTCATTCCGAAATTGGCCGAGGCGGGTGTCCACACCCGTGACGACCTGGCCGACCTCGCGGTCGACGAACTCACCGAGATCACCGGTCACAGCGCCGATGACGCCAAAGCCCTCATCTTGAAAGCCCGTGAACATTGGTTCTCGGGCCAAGAGTGACGGTCATGGGAGCACGAAGCACATATGTCCAGCACCACAGTCGCCGAGTTCGCGAACGAACTCAAGAAGACCCCCGAAACCTTGCTTGATCAGCTCAAGAGCGCAGGCGTGGCGAAAGCCTCGCCAACCGACGCACTCACCGAGACCGACAAGCAACGCCTGCTCGGCTTTCTGAAGGCCAGCCACGGCACGGCCGAAACCGAGCGCAAGAAGATCACCCTGGTCAAGAAATCGACCAGCGAGATCAAGCAGGCGGATGCCACCGGGCGCGCCCGCACGATCCAGGTGGAAGTGCGCAAGAAGCGCACCTTCATCCAGCGCGACGAAGGTCCTGCCGCCGAACCGGTGCAGGCCCCAGCCCCCGTCGCCGAACCCGCGGCCCCCAAGGTCGACGAAGCCGAATTGGCGCGTCGCGAGGAGGATGCACGCCGCCAAGCCGAACTGATCCGCCGCCAGGAAGAAGAATTGGTCGAAAAACGTCGCCAACGCGAAGCGGCTGAAGCCGTCGAACGCGAGAAGGCCGAGCGCGCCGAACGGGCCGAACAGCAAGCCAAGGCTGCTGCGCTCCAGAAGGAAAAAGAAGCCGCCGCCGCGCGTCCTCCGGCCCCCGCAGCGCCCAAGGCGCCGGTGGTCGAGACGCAGGCCGCGAACGATGCCGCCACCGGCAAGGCTGCGGCCGAAGCCGCCGCCAACCAGGCCAAGGAAGATGCCAAGGCCAAGGTGGCTGCCGAATCGAAGGCCCGCGCCGACGAGGAAGCCGCACGCGCCAAGGATCTGGACGAACGCCGCCGCAAGGCGCTGGCCGAAGCCGAAGCCATCCGCGCGATGATGAACGCACCGGCCCGCGTGCTGGTGCCGCACAAGGCGCCCGAGAAGGAAGTGCCGAAGCCGGCCGTCAAGGGCACGCTGCACAAGCCGGTCGCTCCCGCGGCCCGCCCGGGTGCGCCCGCCGCTGCCGGTGCCGCCGCAGCACCTGGCGCGAGCAAGGACGTCAAGTCGGCCAAGCTCTCGTCGAGCTGGGCAGGCGATCCGGCCAAGAAGAAGGAAATCAAGACCCGCGGCGATGCCAACGGCGGTGTCAACCGCGGCAACTGGCGCGGAGGCCCGCGTGGGCGTCGCGGCAGCAACGACCGTGGCGGCCATGAAGAACATGTGCAGGCCGCACCGGTGGAAGCGCGTGTGCTCGAAGTGCACGTGCCTGAAACCATCACCGTGGCCGAGCTGGCGCACAAGATGGCCGTCAAGGCGCAAGAGGTCATCAAGCAGTTGATGAAGCTCGGCATGATGGCGACCATCAACCAGTCGCTCGACCAGGACACCGCGATGATCATCGTGGAGGACATGGGCCACACGGCCGTGGTCGCCGCGCTGGACGATCCGGAAGCCTTCACCGACGAGGACGTCGGCGCACAGGCCGGCGAATCGCTGCCGCGCGCTCCGGTGGTCACCGTCATGGGTCACGTCGACCACGGCAAGACCTCGCTGCTGGACTACATCCGCCGCGCCAAGGTCGCCGCGGGCGAAGCCGGCGGCATCACGCAGCACATCGGCGCCTACCACGTCGAAACGCCGCGCGGCATGGTGTCCTTCCTCGACACCCCGGGTCACGAGGCGTTCACCGCCATGCGTGCCCGCGGTGCGCAGGCCACCGACATCGTCATCCTGGTGGTGGCGGCCGACGACGGCGTCATGCCGCAGACCAAGGAAGCCATCAAGCACGCGAAAGCGGCCGGTGTGCCGATCGTGGTCGCGATCAACAAGATCGACAAGCCCGACGCCAACCTGGACCGCGTGAAGCAGGAGCTGGTGGCCGAAGAGGTGGTGCCTGAAGAGTACGGCGGCGAAGTGCCCTTCGTGCCGGTGTCCGCGAAGACCGGGCAGGGCGTGGACGACCTGCTCGAACAGGTGCTGCTGCAGGCCGAAGTGCTGGAACTCAAGGCGCCGGTGCAAGCCGCCGCGAAGGGCCTGGTCATCGAAGCCCAGCTCGACAAGGGCCGCGGCCCGGTCGCGACCGTGCTGGTCCAGTCCGGCACGCTCAAGACCGGCGACGTGGTGCTGGCCGGCTCGACCTATGGCCGCGTGCGCGCCATGCTGGACGAAGACGGCAAGTCGACCAAGTCGGCGGGTCCGTCGATCCCGGTGGAAATCCAGGGCCTGACCGAAGTGCCGCAGGCGGGCGACGAGTTCATGGTGATGGCCGACGAGCGCCGGGCGCGCGAAATCGCGACCTACCGCGCGGGCAAGTTCCGCAACACCAAGCTGGCCAAGCAACAGGCTTCGAACCTGCAAAGCATGTTCACCGACCTGTCGGCAGGCGAAGTGCAGACGCTGCGACTCATCATCAAGGCCGACGTGCAAGGCTCGCAGGAAGCCCTGGCGCAGTCGCTGCTCAAGCTGGCGACCGAAGAGGTCAAGGTCCAGATCGTGTACGCCGGTGTCGGCGGCATCAGCGAGAACGACATCAACCTCGCGATCGCTTCGAAGGCAGTGGTCATCGGCTTCAACGTGCGTGCCGATTCGGGCGCACGCAAGCTGGCCGAAGGCAACGGCGTGCAGCTGAACTACTACAGCATCATCTACGACGCCGTCGATGAAGTGAAGGTGGCGATGTCCGGCATGCTGGCCCCCGAGCGGCGCGAAGAGATCATCGGCCAGGCCGAGATCCGCACGGTGTTCGTGGCGTCGAAGATCGGTACCGTTGCCGGTTCGTACATCACCGCGGGTTCGGTCAACCGCAGCGCGCATTTCCGCCTGCTGCGCGACAACGTGGTGGTCTACACGGGCGAGGTCGACTCGATCAAGCGCATGAAGGACGACGTGCGCGAAGTCCGCGAAGGCTTCGAGTGCGGTATCAAGCTCAAGAACTACAACGACATCAAAGAAGGCGATCAGCTCGAATTCTTCGAAATCAAGGAGATTGCGCGGACGCTGTAATACGGACATCCGGATCCCGAGGACGCAAAGATCACGCGAAGGACGCGAAAGAGAACCTTGAAAGTTTTCTTTCCGCATCCTTTGCGCCTTTTGCCAAACCTTCGCGTCCGGTGCGTCAGTGATCGATCCCGCATTTCATCCATGCCTAAAAGAAAAGCAGCCGCCCCCAACCGCGCCTTCAAGGTCGCCGATCAGATCCAGCGGGATCTGACGGAACTGATCGCGCGCGAGTTGAAGGACCCGCGCGTGGGCATGGTCACGATCCAGGCGGTCGAGGTCACGCCCGACTACGCGCACGCCAAGATCTATTTCAGCCTGCTGGTCGGCGACCCCGTCGTCACCACCGAGGCGCTGAACCAGGGCGCGGGCTTCCTGCGCAACGGCCTGTTCAAGCGCCTGCAGATCCACACCGTGCCGACGCTGCACTTCCTGTTCGACCGCACCACCGAGCGTGCGGCCGACATGAACGCGCTGATCGCCCAGGCCGTCGCATCCCGCTCGAAAGAAGAGTAGGCATGAACGCGCCACGCACCAGGGTGCAACGGCGCCCTGTGCATGGGGTGTTGTTGCTCGACAAGCCGCTGGGTCTCTCCAGCAACCAGGCCTTGCAGAAGGCCAAGTGGTTGCTGCGCGCCGAAAAAGCGGGCCACACCGGCACGCTGGATCCGCTCGCGACCGGCGTGCTGCCGCTGTGCTTCGGCGCGGCCACCAAGTTCAGCCAGCTGCACCTGGACGCCGACAAGACCTATGTCGCGACGGCGCGCCTGGGCGTGAAGACCTCGACCGGCGATGCCGAGGGCGAGGTGATCGCCGAGCGTGCGGTGCAGGTCACGGCCGAGGACCTGGCGCGCGTGGCGGCGCAGTTCACCGGCCCGATCCGCCAGGTGCCGCCGATGCACAGCGCGCTCAAGAAGGACGGCAAGGCGCTCTACGAGTACGCCCGCGAGGGCATCGAGGTCGAGCGCGCGCCGCGCGACGTCGTGATCCACGAACTCTCGCTGACCGCCATCGAACCGGATCTGGTGCGCATCGTCGCCCGGGTCAGCAAGGGCACCTACATCCGCACGCTGGGCGAGGACATCGGCGAGGCCCTGGGCTGCGGCGCGCACCTGCGCTCGCTGCGGCGCACCGCGACCGGCGATTTCGCCGAGGCGCAGTGCGTCACGCTCGAGGCGCTCGAAGCCCTGGGCGAGGCAGAGCGCCTGGCCCGGCTGCTGCCCGCGGAATCGCTGGTGGCCGGCCACGAACGCGTCACGCTCGGCACCGAAGATGCGGCACGTTTCCTGTCGGGCCTGCGCCGGCGTGGCGACTGGGCCGATGCCGGGGAGGTGGCCGTGTTCGGCCGCGACCCGCCCGCCTTCCTGGGCTCGGCCCATGTGAAGGCCCATGAATTGATCCCGGGGCGCTTGCTGAACCCCATCGAAATCCAGCAAATCCTTTTGAACGCATCCATCTGCGAAACGACACCATGAGTACCCAAAAGCAAATTCGCAATATCGCCATCATTGCCCACGTGGACCATGGCAAGACCACCATGGTGGACCAGCTGCTGCGCCAGTCCGGCACCTTCGCCGAGCACGAGAAGGTCGTCGACACGGTGATGGACAACAACGCCATCGAAAAGGAACGTGGCATCACGATCCTGGCCAAGAACTGCGCCGTGACCTGGGAAGGCACGCACATCAACATCGTCGACACCCCCGGTCACGCGGACTTCGGCGGTGAAGTCGAACGCGCCCTGTCGATGGTCGACGGCGTGGTGCTGCTGATCGACGCGCAGGAAGGCCCGATGCCGCAGACGCGCTTCGTGACCAAGAAGGCGCTGGCCCTGGGCCTGAAGCCGATCCTGGTGGTGAACAAGGTCGACAAGCCGGGTGCCAACCCCGACAAGGTGGTCAATGCCGCCTTCGACCTGTTCGACAAGCTCGGCGCGACCGACGAACAGCTCGACTTCCCGGTGGTGTATGCCTCCGGCATCAACGGCTGGTCGTCGCTCGAAGAGGGTGCCGCCGGCGAGCAGTGGGGCCCCGACATGTCGGCCCTGTTCAACACCATCCTGAAGCATGTGCCGTCGCAGAAGGGTGATCCCGCCGCGCCGCTGCAGCTGCAGATCTCCGCGCTGGACTTCTCGACCTTCGTCGGCCGCATCGGCGTGGGCCGCATCAGCCAGGGCACGCTCAAGCCCATGACGGACGTGGTCGTGATGGAAGGCCCGGACGGCAAGGCCATCAAGGGCCGGGTCAACCAGGTGCTGACCTTCCAGGGCCTGGACCGCGTGCAGTCGACCGAAGCCGGCCCCGGCGAGATCGTGCTGATCAACGGCATCGCCGACATCGGCATCGGCGTCACCGTGACCGACAAGGACACGCCCGCGCCGCTGCCCATGCTCAAGGTCGACGAACCGACCCTGACCATGAACTTCTGCGTCAACACCAGCCCGCTGGCCGGCCGCGAAGGCAAGTTCGTGACCAGCCGCCAGATCTGGGACCGCCTGCAGAAGGAACTGCAGCACAACGTGGCGCTGCGCGTGAACGAGACCGACGAAGAAGGCATCTTCGAAGTCATGGGCCGCGGCGAACTGCACCTGACCATCCTGCTGGAAAACATGCGTCGCGAAGGCTATGAAATGGCCGTGTCGAAGCCGCGCGTGGTGTTCCGCGACGTCGACGGTGAAAAGCACGAGCCGATCGAGCTGGTCACGGCCGACATCGAGGAAGGCCACCAGGGCGGCGTGATGCAGGCACTGGGCGAGCGCAAGGGCGAACTGGTCAACATGGAACCGGACGGCCGTGGCCGCGTGCGCCTCGAGTACCGCATTCCGGCGCGGGGCCTGATCGGCTTCACCAACGAATTCCTGAACCTGACGCGCGGCTCGGGCCTGATCAGCAACATCTTCGACAGCTACGAGCCGCACAAGGGCGACATCGGCGGCCGCAAGCAGGGCGTGCTGATCTCGATGGACGACGGTGAAATCTTCACCTACGCCCTGGGCAAGCTGGACGACCGCGGCCGCATGTTCGTCAAGGCGAACGATCCGGTGTACGAAGGCATGATCGTCGGCATCCACAGCCGCGACAACGACCTGGTGGTCAACGCCACCCGCACCAAGCAGCTGACCAACTTCCGAGTCTCGGGCAAGGAAGACGCGATCAAGATCACGCCCCCGATCGAACTCACGCTGGAATATGGCGTGGAATTCATCGAGGACGACGAACTGGTCGAAATCACGCCCAAGAGCGTGCGCCTGCGCAAGCGCCACCTCAAGGAAAGCGACCGCAAGCGCGCCAGCCGCTGATCGGCCAGCCCGTCACCAGGGTCCACCTTGCTGCGGCTCACCCACGGGTTGGCGGTCTGGCTCATGGTCGGCGTGACCCTGATGTGGGCCACGGCCGGCGTGGTGACGCGCCACCTCGAGCATGCGCGCAGCTTCGAGGTGACCTTCTGGCGCAGCGCCTTCATGGCGCTCGCCCTGCTGGTGATCCTGCCGCTGTGGCGCGGGCGCGCCGTGCTCTCCACGGTCCGCCACGGCGGGCGCGCGCTGTGGGCCTCGGGCCTGTGCTGGAGCATCATGTTCACCGCCTTCATGATGGCGCTGACGCTCACCAGCACGGCCGACGTGCTGGTCACCATGGCGGTCGGGCCGCTGCTCACCGCGCTGGCCGCACGGCTCTTCATCGGGCATCGCCTGCCTGAGCGCACCTGGTGGGCGATCGCGGTGGCCGGCTTGGGCATCGCCTGGATGTACGGCAGCCAGATGGGCGCGGGCCAGTGGCTCGGCACGCTGGTCGCGCTCTGCGTGCCGGTGGCGGCCGCGGCCAACTGGACCGTGGTGCAGCATGCCCACGCCCAGGGTCACGACGTCGACCTGGTGCCCGCGGTGCTGATCGGTGCCCTGATCTCGGCGCTGGTCACGCTGCCGCTGGCCTGGCCCCTGCGCGCTTCGCTGCACGACCTCGGTCTGCTGGCCTTCCTGGGGCTGTTCCAGCTCGCGATCCCCTGCGTGCTGTCGCTGGCCTGCGCGCGTGCGCTGACGGCGCCGGAGATGGCCTTGCTGGGGCTGCTCGAGGTGATCTTCGGCATCGCGCTGGCGTGGATCGGCGCCGGCGAGGAGCCCGCGGCCAGCGTGCTGTTCGGCGGCCTGCTCGTGATCGGCGCGCTGGTGGCCAACGAGCTGCTCGGGTTGCGCGAGCGACAGGCGAGATGGCGCCCTCTGCGTCCATAAAAAAAGCCGGCGGATGCCGGCTTTCTCATTGGCGATCGCGTGCCGCTCAGGGGCGCGCGAGCTTCCAGACGCCGCCGACGCCGTCGCCCGTGCGATCACCGGCCTTGCCGTCCTTCGACCAGTAGTAGAGCGGGGCACCCTTGTAGGCCCATTGCTTCTTGCCGTCGTCACGCACCACCACGCTGTAGTCGCCCATGGGACGGGCCGCCTCCGGGGCATCCAGCGCGGGCCAGTTGGTGATGCAGGGGCCGTTGCAGGCCGACTTGCCGCTGCCCACGGTGTCACGCGAGAAGGTGTAGAGGCTCATGCCGTTCGGTCCGACCAGCACGCCATCCGCGGTGCGCGTGGGCGTGTCGGCCGCCATCTTGGGGGCCATGCCGCCGCAGCCGGCGAGCAGGGCCGCGGCCAGAAGGGATGCGCTGAACAGTTTCATGGAGTTTTCTCCTTGGGTTAAAAAAACGTGTGACGGATCGGGCCAGGCGTCGGCATCACAGCTGACGGTACACCACCGTTGCCAGACGCAGCAAGGATTCGCGCGGCAAGGGGCCCGCCAGGGCATAGCCGAAGCCGCCTTCGATCCAATAGAAACTGGGCACGGGGCCCTCGGCCGAGAAGCGGAAGGCCGATTCGCCGGCCTGGGCCACGGCAGCGCCATCGGTCCTCGCGCCGAGGTACAGCGTGATGCGCTGGCCGGCCCCGTCTTCGAACATGAACTGTGCACGCGGGCCGGCGTCGCCGGGCAGCAGCCGACCGCCCACCAGCGTGTAGCCCTCGGCCGACAGGTCGGGCACCTTCAGCGGGCGGTCGAGCCGCCGCGACAGCCACTGCACCAGGTGCTGCTGCTCGGCCGCGGCCACCTCGACCGGATGTCGCTTCTCCGGCGCGTAGACCGCATGCGCGACGGCGGCCGCGTGGACAAACTCGGGGCCCCGCGGGCCGTGCGCCATGAGCCCGCCATGTGCGCCCGGCGACCATTGCCCGCTGGCCAGCCAGCCGGCCCCGAAGGCCAGCAGCAGGCCGGCGGCCATGCCGCCCCAGCGCAGCCAGCGCGCCTGGTCGTTGCGCCGGCGGTCGGCCCGCTCGGCCGCGGCCAGCAGCGCGGGCGGAATGGGCTCGTCGAGCACGTCGCGGTGCAGCGCGCGCAGCGCGTCGCGCTGCTGGGCCCAGTGCTTGTCGTCGGAAGGCTTGGCGTGGTTCATGGGATCGCAGGAGCCCTCATTTGAGTCGGCGCAGCCCGGGGCGGGCCGCGGCCGGCGCGGCGCCTTCCATCAGCTCGTGCAGACGGGCACGCGCGCGCGACAGCCGCGACATTACCGTGCCGACGGGGATGTCGAGCACCAGCGCCACCTGGGCGTACGACAGGTCTTCGAGCGCGATCAGCAGCAGCACGGCCCGCTGGTCCTCGGGCAGCCGCAGCAGGCAGCGCTGCAGGTCGAGCGTCTTGTCCTGGCTGGTGTCGGCACCGGCCAGGTCGTGGGCCATCTCGTCGATGTCCAGCGCGCGCGGCGGTGCCCACCGCAGCTGGTTGGCGAACACGTTGTGCATCAGCGTGAACAGCCAGGCCCGCAGGTCGGTGCCGACGGTCCAGAGCCGCCACTTGAGGCAGGCGCGCTCCAGCGTGTCCTGCACCAGGTCGTCGGCGGCCCAGGCATCGCCCGTCAGCGCGCGCGCGTAGCGGCGCAGGCTCGGGATGTGGGCGACGAGGGGGCGGGTGTCCATGACTACGGGATGAACACCGGCGGCCCCCGGTTTATTCCATCGTGGCGATCAACGGTTGTGCGTTTTCATCGCGCGCTCGACTTCGCGCTTGCCTTCACGGTCCTTGATGGTGTCGCGCTTGTCGTGTTCGGCCTTGCCCTTGGCCAATGCGACCTCGCACTTCACCTTGCCGGCCTTCCAGTGCAGGTTGATCGGCACCAGGGTGTAGCCCTTCTGCTCGATCTTGCCGGTCAGGCGGCGGATCTGTTCCTTGTGCAGCAGCAGCTTCTTGGTGCGCACCGAATCCGGCGTGGTGTGGGTCGAGGCGCTGCGCAGCGGGTTGATCTGCA
This sequence comes from Variovorax sp. UMC13, assembly GCF_014170375.1. Classification (GTDB taxonomy): domain Bacteria; phylum Pseudomonadota; class Gammaproteobacteria; order Burkholderiales; family Burkholderiaceae_C; genus Variovorax. The sequence goes on from NZ_LZZW01000025.1 coordinate 78,778, forward strand.
GGCCGACGATGAACATCTCGCCGTCGCGGATCACCACGTAGCCGTCGGTCAGCTGGACCTTGCCTTCGCGCAGGGACTTGACTTCCCAGCCCTCGAGCACGAGGCCGGCTTCGAAGCGCTCTTCGAAGAAATAGTTGTAGGCGGCCTTCTTGTTGTCGGCGATGCGGGAGGAGGTGTCTTGTTTCTTGGTGGCCATGGCGGTCTCATTTGGGGTCGCATGGCCTCAATACAATCGAAACGCACACACCCTCGATTCTATGAAAACCGTTCACAAGTCCGTCCTCATCTGGTACAGCGCCGAGGAGATGTATGCCCTGGTCACCGATGTGGCGAAGTATCCCGAGTTTTTGCCCTGGTGCGACCGCTCGCGGATCGTCGAGGAAGACGAGGCCGGCATGACCGCCGAAGTCGGCCTGGCCTTCGGCGGCATGCACCAGCACTTCACGACGCGCAACACCCATGTGCCCGGCCGCGAGGTACGGCTGAAGCTGGTCGACGGCCCTTTCTCCAACCTCGACGGCACCTGGAAATTCAACCCCGTGGGCGCCCAGGGCGAGCGCGCCTGCCGCGTCGAACTGGACCTGAGCTACGGCTTCAGCAACTTCGCGCTGCAGGCGCTGGTCGGCCCGGTGTTCGACAAGGTCGCCTCCACCCTGGTCGAGGCCTTCGTCAAGCGCGCCGAACAGGTCTACGGCAAGGCCTGAAGATGCAGATCACGCTGGTGTGCGCCACCGCGCCGCGCGCCGCGATCGAGCAGGTGCTGACGCTGCCCGAGGGCACCACTGTCGACGACGCCATGGCCACCGGCGCGCTGCCGGGCCTCGATCGCAACCGCTTCACGCCCGGCGTCTGGGGCCGCGCGGTCGAGGGTGGGCATGTGCTGAAGGACGGCGACCGCCTCGAGTGGTGCCGCGCCCTGACGGTCGACCCCAAGGTGGCGCGGCGCGAACGCTTCCAGCAGCAGGGCGCCCGCGGCACCGGGTTGTTCGCGCGCCGTCGCGAGGGCGGCAAGCAGGGCTATTGAGCCTGGCGCGCGGCCACCTCGGCTATTTGCAATCGCTGTCGATAACCGACTGCAGGCGCTGCTGCTCCGCCGCACGGGCCTTGTCGTCCATGATCTCGCGCTCGCCCTGGGCATTGACGCGCGCGACGCGGATGCCGCTGTCCATGGTGGCCTTGCCCTGACGGGCGCGGCCGCAGTTGTCGGCCCGGGTCTTGGCGAGTTTCTGCGCTTCAGCCGCCTGCTTGGCCTTCTCTGCCTCCTCGGCCTTGCGGGCCTTCTCCTCGAGCTCCTTGTCGACGCCCGAGGGCTTGGGGCCGCTGGCCGTCGACGGGGGGAGTGGGGAGGGCGCGGCGTCGGGCGTCTCGGCTGCCGGCGACGCCGCGTGGCGCGCCACCGGTGCGCCGGGGCGGCGCACGATGTTCTTGTCGGGGATCTCAGGCGGCGGGGCCTGGTCGCTGAAAACCTTCCGGCCGTCCTTGTCGACCCACTGCCATTGCGCCGCCGCCGCCAGCGGCATGGCACACAGACACCCCAGAACCAGCCATTGCACGATTTTCATGAGCGGCAGTTTAGCGCCGCCTTACGTTTTGCAATACCTTGGCGCCGGGCGGGGGGTCAGCGGCCCTTGGCGCGGCCGGAGAGGAAGTCCAGGAAGGCCAGCCCGAGCGCGGCCACGAGCAGCAGCAGGCTGGCGTGGAAGGTGCCGAAGGGATGGGCGTGAAGGCGTCCGTCGGCCGTCGAGGCGCTCATGTCGAGCAGCCCGAAGACCGCCAGGAAGCCCAGCCCCAGCGCCAGGGCAAAGGCCCACCCCCAATGAAAATGCCACCGTCTCGCGGCGCGACCCGTGCGGCGCCGCGCGCTCGTTTCCTGCTTCTTCATGATGATTCCATCCCTGTACGGATCGATGCGGCCGGTGCCGCCAAGGGCGGCCGGAGCCTGCGCTTCTTCCAGCCGCCGAAGCGGCATGTCTGGCGCACCGGGCACCAGCGTCGGATTCACTTGCTGGCGACGGGCGTCGGCACCAGGTCGAAGTGGTCGTTCTGGTACTGGAACAGCACGCAGTTGGCGCCCGGCTCGCAGCCGCTGAAGTGCGGCAGCTTGCCCGGGATGTAGTAGTACGACCCGGCCGGGTACTGCACCTTCTTGCCGTCCTCGAAGATCGCGTAGAACACGCCGCTCAGCACCACCGTGGGCAAGGCCTGGGTGTGGAAATGGTGCGGGTTGTTCGCGCCGGCCGGGAATTCGACGAAGGCTTCGTAGGGCCCCTTGCCGATGATGTCGCCGCGCACGTTGGCCGCACGGACGCCGCCCGTGCCGGGGACTTCGCGCCACTTCAGGTCCTTGGCGGGCAGCGACACCAGCGCTTCGGACGCGGCCGCCTTGCCGGCCTCCTTCTTCGCTGCGGGCGTGGTGGCCCAGGCCGATGCGGTGACGCCGGCGACAGCGGCGAGCGACAGGGCGCCGATCAGGTACTTGAATTGCTTCTTCATGGTTTCTCCTTGGTGTGACAGCAAAAAAACGGGGCGGCCGGGCGGCCCGGCCGGCATGCGAAGGCTCAGGCCTCGATGGGCAGGCCCAGGATGTCGGCGGTGGTGCGGATCTCGGCCACCACGTCCGACACGCCGCGCAGCGCCGCGCGGTGCAGGTCCTGGTGCCGGAGCACGCCGCCGTCCTCGAGGTCCAGGTCGCGGGTCGCGCAGGCGTCGCTGACGATGATGCTGTGGTAGCCGCGCGGCGCCGCGTCGAAGGCGGTGGCGGACACGCACATGTGCGTCATGAGGCCGGTGATGAGCAGGGTCTTGATGCCGCGCGCCTCCAGGTGCGCCTGCAGGTCGGTGCCCGCGAAGGCACTGGGCGTGGGCTTCTGCAGCACCACATGGTGCGGGGCAGGGCGGATCAGCGGATGGATCTCGAAGCCGGGACTGCCCTCGGCGAAGATCGGGCTGTCCGCCGGCGCGATGTGCTGGGCATGGAGCACCGGGATGCCGTGTTCGTCCGCCAGGTCCACCAGGCGCGTGGCCTGGCGCAGGGCGGCCATGCCGTCGGGGATGGGCATCCGGCCCTCGAAATATTCGTTCTGGAAGTCGATGACGACCAGGGCCGTCGTGGTGGGATCGAGCCGCGTGGTGGCGGTGGCGCCAGTGATCTGGCGGATGCTGGGGTGCTTCATGAGCGGGTGCCTTGTGCTGAATGTGTGACGGGTTGAAGCGTAAAAGAGCCCGGCGCCGCGCGATAGCCGTCCAGCGGCACAAGATTTGTGCAGATCGCGCACCGCAGTGACCTTTCGCGCGCTTCGCGGGGTTCGTTGCCGCAGGGACACTGCAACGGCGCGAGCGGTGTAGGCCGATGCCTCGCTACAATTCGTCTTTTGGAGCCTTCCCCATGCGCCTTCTCGGCAAAGCGCTCACCTTCGACGACGTGTTGTTGGTGCCAGCGTTCTCCCAGGTCCTGCCCAAGGACACCTCCCTCGCCACCCGACTTTCCCGCAACATCACGCTGAACCTGCCCCTGGTTTCCGCGGCGATGGACACCGTGACCGAGGCCCGCCTGGCCATCGCGATCGCGCAGGAAGGCGGCATGGGCATCGTGCACAAGAACCTCACGGCGCAGCAGCAGGCGGCCGAAGTGGCGCGTGTGAAGCGCTACGAATCGGGCGTGCTGCGCGATCCGGTGGTGATCACGCCCACGCACTCGGTGCGCCAGGTGATGGCGCTGTCCGACCAGCTCGGCATCTCCGGCTTCCCGGTGGTCGACGGCGGCAAGGTCGTCGGCATCGTGACCGGCCGCGACCTGCGCTTCGAGACCCGCTACGACGTGCCCGTCAGCGAAATCATGACGCAGCGCGACAAGCTCATCACGGTGCCCGACGGCACCACCTTGGCCGACGCCAAGGCGCTGCTCAACAAGTACAAGCTCGAGCGCCTGCTGGTCATCAACAGCGACTGGGAGCTCAAGGGCCTGATCACCGTCAAGGACATCACCAAGCAGACCACCTTCCCCAACGCCGCACGCGACGCCAACGGCCGCCTGCGCGTGGGCGCGGCGGTGGGCGTGGGCGATGGCACCGAGGAGCGCGTCGAGGCGCTGGTCGCGGCCGGCGTCGACGCCATCGTGGTCGACACCGCGCACGGCCACAGCGCTGGCGTGATCGAGCGCGTGCGCTGGGTCAAGAAGAACTATCCGCAGGTCGACGTGATTGGCGGCAACATCGCCACCGGCGACGCCGCGCGCGCGCTGGCCGACGTCGGCGCCGATGCGGTCAAGGTCGGCATCGGCCCCGGCTCCATCTGCACCACCCGCATCGTGGCCGGCGTGGGCGTGCCGCAGATCATGGCGGTCGACAGCGTGGCCACCGCGCTGCAGGGCACCGGCATCCCGCTGATCTCCGACGGCGGCGTGCGCTACTCGGGTGACATCGCCAAGGCCATCGCGGCCGGCGCCAGCACCGTCATGATGGGCAGCATGTTCGCGGGCACCGAAGAGGCACCGGGCGAGATCGTGCTGTACCAGGGCCGCAGCTACAAGAGCTACCGCGGCATGGGCTCGATCGGCGCGATGCAGCAGGGCAGTGCCGACCGCTACTTCCAGGAATCGACCACCGGCAACCCCAACACCGACAAGCTGGTGCCCGAAGGCATCGAAGGCCGCGTGCCCTACAAGGGCTCGATCGTCTCGATCGTCTACCAGATGGCCGGCGGCGTGCGCGCCAGCATGGGCTACTGCGGTTGCGCGACCATCGCCGACATGCAGAACAAGGCCGAGTTCGTCGAGATCACCACGGCGGGCATCCGTGAGAGCCACGTCCATGACGTGCAAATCACGAAGGAAGCGCCGAACTACCGGGCGGAGTAAGCAACATCTGGCCAGACTTTTGAGTTCTGGCCAGATTTGCTAGAATCCGGACCAGATTCCATTTTCTGGTCCTCATGCAATCCATCGGCATCGCTGAAGCCAAGAACAACTTCTCGGCCCTGATCGATTCGGTCGAGAAGGGCGAGGAAGTTCGCATCACCCGTCACGGCAAGGAAGTCGTGCGCATGCTGCCGGTGCGCCGCAAACCGGTGATCACCGACGAGCAGATCCAGCGCGAGCTGGGCCAGATCGACGCGCTGCACGCCACCATCCAGGCCGGTCCTTCAGCGCGCGCCCTGCGCGAGCAAGGGCGCCAGCCATGACCGCCTTCGTCATGGACGCCTCGGTCACCGCCGCCTGGCTCTTGCCCGAGCACGCCACCGAACACACCCGCAGGCTCTACGCCGCCATCCGCCGCGACGAGGTCGAGCCGCAGGCGCCCAATGCCTGGCAATGGGAGTGCGCCAACATCATTGCCAACGGTGTGCGCAGCGGCCGCATTCCCACCGCCGCGGTCGAAGGCCTGTGGAGCGTGCTCGACGCGATCCGCCACCGGGTCGAACTGCACGAGCTCGCGCCCGCGCAACACAAGGCCGTGCTGGCCGTGGCCATCGATGCCGGCGTGTCGCAGTACGACGCGGGCTATCTGTGGCTCGCCAAATCGCTCAATCTTCCGCTCGCCACCTTCGACGAGCACCTCCTCCAGGCCGCGCCCAAGGCGGGCGTGAAGCTGTTCGACATTTCAACGCTCTGAGTCCAACGCCATGCAACACGACAAGATCCTCATCCTCGATTTCGGCTCGCAGGTCACGCAACTGATCGCGCGCCGCGTGCGCGACGCCCATGTGCTGAGCGAAGTGCACCCCTGCGACGTGAGCGACCAATGGGTGCGCGACTACGCCGCCGATGGCCACCTCAAGGGCGTGATCCTCTCCGGCAGCCACGCCAGCGTGTACGAAGACACCACCGACAAGTGCCCGCAGGCTGTGTTCGACCTGGGCGTGCCCGTGCTGGGCATCTGCTACGGCATGCAGACCATGGCGCACCAGCTGGGCGGCAAGGTCGAGAGCGGCCACAAGCGCGAGTTCGGCTTCGCGGCCGTGCGCGCCCATGGCCACACCGCGCTGCTCAAGGACATCGCCGACCGCACCACGGCCGAAGGCCACGGCATGCTCGACGTCTGGATGAGCCACGGCGACAAGGTCACCGAACTGCCGCCGGGCTTCAAGCTCATGGCCAGCACCGACAGCTGCCCGATCGCCGGCATGGCCGACGAGGCGCGCCGTTACTACGGCGTGCAGTTCCACCCCGAAGTCACGCACACCGTGCAGGGCCAGGCGCTGCTCAACCGCTTCGTGCTCGACATCTGCCAGGCCAAGCCCGACTGGGTCATGCGCGACCACATCGCCGAAGCCGTCGCGAAGATCCGCGAGCAGGTGGGTGACGAAGAGGTCATCCTGGGCCTGTCGGGCGGCGTCGATTCGAGCGTGGCCGCCGCGCTGATCCACCGCGCCATCGGCGACCAGCTGACCTGCGTCTTCGTCGACCACGGCCTGCTGCGCCTCAACGAGGGCGACATGGTGATGGAGATGTTCGAAGGCAAGCTGCACGCGAAGGTGATCCGCGTCGACGCCAGCGACCTGTTCCTGGGCAAGCTGGCCGGCGTGAGCGACCCCGAAGCCAAGCGCAAGATCATCGGCGGCGAGTTCGTCACCGTGTTCAAGCAGGAAGCGGCCAAGCTCAAGGCCGGTGATGGAGGCCACAAGGGCGCGACCTTCCTGGCGCAGGGCACGATCTACCCCGACGTGATCGAGTCGGGCGGTGCCAAGAGCAAGAAGGCCGTCACCATCAAGAGCCACCACAACGTGGGCGGCCTGCCCGAGCAGCTCGGCCTCAAGCTGCTCGAGCCGCTGCGCGACCTGTTCAAGGACGAGGTGCGTGAACTGGGCGTGGCGCTCGGCCTGCCGCCCGAGATGGTCTACCGCCACCCGTTCCCCGGCCCGGGCCTGGGCGTGCGCATCCTGGGCGAAGTGAAGAAGGAATACGCCGACCTGCTGCGCCGTGCCGACGCCATCTTCATCGAGGAGCTGCGCAACTTCAAGGATGAGAACGGCAAGACCTGGTACGAGCTCACGAGCCAGGCCTTCACCGTGTTCCTGCCGGTCAAGAGCGTGGGCGTGATGGGCGACGGCCGCACCTACGACTACGTGGTGGCGCTGCGCGCCGTGCAGACCAGCGACTTCATGACGGCCGACTGGGCCGAGCTGCCGTACGCGCTGCTCAAGAAGGTGTCGGGGCGGATCATCAACGAGGTGCGTGGGATCAACCGCGTGACTTACGACGTGTCGAGCAAGCCGCCGGCGACGATTGAGTGGGAGTGAGGGGTACCACAGCGTTTTTGAGCGAAGCGGGGCGTAGTCGAAGCGGGAACACAATCTGCATTCCGAGCCTTTAGGTCATGCCAGCGCACTTTCATCCACTCGTGGCGATTGGTATCAAGAGATTCACAGATGTCTCCGGCGTTGCCACTACCGCAGCGGCCCGCGAGGCGCAGATGCTGCCAGTGCCACGGCCGATGCGCTCCGCCATCGTCCGAAGCGGTTGCGGACGCGAAGTGCGCGTCATCTGTCACAGTCGTGGGGTTCGATGAAAGCGAACTCCGATAACGATGACCGATACCGTCCGCGACATTTTGCTGGCCTCGGTGGAGCTGCCCACGCGTTGCAGCGATTTAAGCGCGAGCGGGTTGGGCTGTTGGTTTTTGCGCGGATTGCTGCCAGCGGAGAAGTCGTGGAATGGGTCGCCGGACCGTGGTGCGCGGTCTGGCGCTCTCGCGTGATGACCTGCTGCGCCGCACGGTGGTCATGGCGCTCATGTGCCGTGGTCACATCGAGTTCGACGCGATCGGCGAGGCCTACGCGATCGATTTCCGCCGCTACTTCGCGACCCAGTTCGCAGCCCTTGGGTCGCCGGTCGCACAGGGGCTCGTGCGCTTGAGCGACCACGACCTAGCGGTTACAGAGCAAGGCTGTTTCCTAGTGCGCGCTGTCGCCATGGTCTTCGACCACTACTGCAGCGCGAACCGCGCGCGCTTTTCGCGGGTGGTCTGAGCATGCAGTTCGCGCTGGCCGGCCCGCCTTGCTGATGGGCCTTGCCGGCGGTCCGCATTGCGTGGCGATGTGAGGTGCGACGTTGGCGGCGGTAATTCGGATCATGCCGCTTGCACCCGCCGGGCATGGCACCACCGCGGCGGTCGCGATCCTGGCCGCATTCCATCTCGGCCGCATCGCCAGCTATGCGATAGCGGGCGCTGTCGCCGCCGCGGGCGTCGACGGCCTGGTGCAGACCAACACCCCCGTGGCTGCGCTACGGCTGTTCTGGGTGCTGCTACACGTCTTCGTGTTCGCCTGGGCGCGATATTCACCGTCACGGGGCGGCAGCCGCTCTGGGCGCAGCGCGTCGGCCGTGGCCTCGAAGCGCGTCTTCGCCTGATGGCCGGCCGCACACGGCAGGGTGCGCTGGCCACCGGCATGTTGTGGGTTGCGCTGCCCTGTGGATTGCTTTATTCGGCGCTGAAGATGGCCAGCATCGGCAATGGGCCGCTTCAGGGCACGATGCTGCGGACGCTGTTTACGCTCGGCAACGGCGTTTCCCTGTTGCTCGGCCCGCGGCTCTGGCAGCGGTTTCGCCGCGCCGGCGGCGTGCATCAGGCGTGGGGCGCCCGGCTGGCCGGCCTGTTGCTGGCGGGCGTTGCGGCGCACGCGGTGGGTTGGATCTCATTCACCAGTTCGCTGCCTGGTGCCGATGAGCCAGCCGGCGATCCCGGCGAGTTTCAAGCGTCACGGCTGCGGCAATGAAAGCGGGGAAGCCTTTTCGCCGGGTGCGCCCATTCTCAGGGACTTCCATCCCGCGGGGAGGATCTCGAGGACGGTGGCCGCATCCTGGCGCAGGCAGTCATCGCAGTCAAAGTGGGCAGGGGGGATCAGCACCCTGATGTGGCCGGCGGCTTCGAGCACGCGCAGCCTGTCGATCACCTTGGGGTCGGCCTCGATCAGGGGCAACTCCGATGTGGCAAGCCTTCCGAGAAGTTCCATGTCCATCGGGCGGTCTCCTGCGTGCCTCAGTCCAGGGTGACCCACATGACCCAAAGTCGCAATAAGAGCCACAGAACCGCAGCGCCCAGCGTCACGCAGAGCACGAAGATTAACAATGGGTAGCCCGACATCGCATGCCTTGCGTGGTGGCCATGCAGACACATCCGGAACTCAGTTCCCGCGGCGCGGACAGGTGCTGACGCCGAACAGGGAGTAGGCCGGGCAACTGCCGACCACGCCCGTCAGCAGCGGTACCACGCCGAGGTAGCCCCAGTAACCGATGGTTCCTGCGGCCGCCAGCGCGACAAGCAGCAGGCCTGCGCCGACGCGCAGCGCTCGGTCAAGGACTCCGACATTGTTCGAGAGGAAGGACATGGGGCGTTCTCCATGGGATGGGAAGAAGAATCTTGCGCGCAACCCCCTCGCCCGATGTTGAGAAGGATCAAGCCGCGGCCTCTTCGGCCAGTTGCGCCGCACGCTGCCTGCCAGGCGGGCATAGAAGAACCGCTTCGCTATCTCGGCCAGCGCCAGATAGCCCGCCAGCATGCCGGCCAGCCACGCGAAGAAGAGTGCGGGCGGCGGCCCGATTTCGAAATAACGACGGAGCGGCGTAGCGACAGCAGCAGGGCGGTCGCCAGCACTGCCAGCGAGGCCGCCGTGAGCGCGGCGCCGGGCCGGTTGGCCCAGGGCCTTGCGCGCGTGCGGATCACGAAGATCATTAGCACCTGCGTGGCCAGCGACTCGATGAACCACGCCGTGCGAAACAACGTTGCATCGGCGTGCAGCACCTAGAGCAGCCGCCAGACGGTCAGCGCATCGAAGGGCCGAGCTGAGGGCGCCGAACAGCCACATGTAGCGGCGGATGAACTTCAGCTCGAGCGCGCGCGGCCGGCGCAGGTCGCTGTTGTCTACCCGGCCCAGCGGAATGGCCGTCTGCGACAGGTCGTAGAGCACGTTGTTGAGCAGGATCAGCGCCGGCGCGTCGTTGATATCGTCGCCCGTGTAGCCCACCACGTGGCCGCGTGAGCGCAGCGCCAGAACGATGCGGTTCTTCTGCGCCGGATCGACGCGGCAGTAGAGCGTGGTGCGGCCAACGCGTGCGCGCAGCGCAGTGTCGTCCATCGCCGCGATCTCGTGGCCGGTCCGCACGCCCGCCACGGGAATGCGCAGCAGCGTGCACAGGTGTTGGGCCACGAGTTCGCTGTCCCCGCTCACGATCCTCACGCTCACGCCCCTCCTGGCGAGCGCGGCCAGGGCCTCGCCGGCGCCGGCCTTCGGCGGATCGATGAAGGCATAGGCCGCGAAGACCAGCGCGTTCCCGTCGCGTACGTCGGCGTGGGATGGTCCGCGGGCACGTCGCGCCAGGCCACCCCCAGCACCCGCAGTCCCTGGCGTTCGAGCGCGTGGCAGCGGTCGCGCAGCAGGGCCATGGCGTCGGCGTCCAGCACCGCAACCGATGTCGCTATCGTCCCGCTGGAAGCGGTCGCACAGCGCGAGCATGTCGTCCGGCGCACCCTTCACCACCAGCCAGCGCGCATCGCCCCCGGTCCAGCAGCGCCGACGCACCGCCGCTCGAAGTCGAAGGGCACGTCGTCGATCTTCGTCCAGGCGCCGGTGTCCATCGCATGCGCGAGCACTGCCTCGTCCAGCGGGCTCCTCAGGCCGCTCTCGGAGCGGCTGTTGAGGTGGGACAGCATCAGCACCCGCGGGCTGTCGCGGCCGTCCGCATCGGCGCACTGCGCCAGGCGGAGCCTCGGTGAGGGTACCGGTCTTGTCGGTACACAGCACGTCCATCGCGCCCAGGTTCTTGGGCTAGGCATGCGTGCGCGGACCAGCCTTGCGCCCGCTCAAGCTTTGGGCCGCGGGTTCGGGATCGCGTCAGTTGACGCAGCGCAAGGCTGTGCGGGATGGCCAGACCTAAGGTCGGCGCGTCACATCCATCCGTACCGAGGAGCCCTCATGCAAACCCCGAAGTCCATCCTGCTTCACCTCGACAGCACGGCCCGTACCGGAGAGCGCATCCAACTGGCCTGCCAACTTGCCGAGACTTTCGATGCTGAGATCACCGGCCTGCCGTGCACGTTGTCGGCGCTGATGCTCTATCCGTTTTCCGTCGAGGCGGCGGCCGAAGTCGTCGCGATCATGCAGCGACTCGACAAGGCCGCCCGCGACAGGATGCACGCCGCATTCGTCGCCCACAGCGCGGGCTCGCCGCGCATGCACTGGGCTGAGCCGGAGCCCGACGGGCATTGGGGCTTCGCGCGGCGCGCGCTCTATGCCGACCTGATGGTTCTCGGCCAGCGCGACCGGAGCGACCCGCTGGACAGCGAGCTTCCCGGCGACTTCCTACCCAACGTGCTGGTGGACAGCGCCCGGCCCGCGTTGGTCCTGCCCTATGCCGGGCCGCTCGGCTCCGTCGGCCGCAACGTGCTGGTGGCGTGGAAGGAGACGCGCGAGTCCGCCCGCGCCGTGACCGCCGCACTGCCGTGGCTGCGCAAGGCGGCCGAGGTGCATGCCGTGGCCTATGGCGAGGATGCGGAGGCTTCGCTCAAGTGCCTACAGGGCTACCTGCGCGTGCAGGGCGTCCATGCCGTCAAGCTGCACCCCGGCGGCAACAGGGACGAAGACGTCGGCAACAAGCTGCTCTCGTTCGCGGCCGACGTCGGCGCCGATCTGCTGGTGATGGGCTGCTATGGCCACAGCCGGGCGCGCGAGTGGGTGCTGGGCGGTGCCACGCTGTCGGTGTTGCAGTCGATGACGCTGCCCGTGTTGATGTCGCACTGAGACCCGTCATGCGCATCGACTTCCTCGGCGGCACGGGCACCGTCACCGGTTCGAAATACCTGCTGACGCATGAAGGGCGGCGGCTGCTGGTCGATTGCGGCCTGTTCCAGGGCTTGAAGCAACTGCGCCTTCGCAACTGGGATGCGCTGCCGGTCGACCCCGCCAGCATCGACGCCGTGTTTTTGACGCACGCGCACATGGACCACAGCGGCTTCGTGCCGCGGCTGTTGCAGCTCGGCTTCAAGGGGAAGGTGTACTGCTCGGCGGCCACGCGCGAACTCTGCGCGCTGCTGCTGCCCGACTCGGGCCGCCTGCAGGAGGAAGACGCCGACTTCGCCAACCGCCATGACCATTCGAAGCACAAGCCCGCGTTGCCGCTCTACACCGAGCAGGACGCACGTGTCGCCCTCAAGCGCTTCGAGGTCGTAAAGTTCGGCCAGGAATGCGCGCCGTGGCCCGGCTGGTCGTGGCAGTTGCAGCGGGCCGGCCACATCCTGGGCGCCGGCAGCCTGCGCGTAGGCTGGGGCGGCGCGAGCATCCTTTTCTCGGGCGATCTGGGGCGCAGCGACGACCTGGTGATGCGCCCGCCCGAAGTCGCCGCGCCGGCCGACTACGTGGTGGTCGAATCCACCTACGGCGACCGCAAGCATCCGCCGGCGGACACGCTCACCGAACTGGCGAGCGTGATCAACCGCACCGCCGCGCGCGCCGGCGTCGTGCTGATCCCGGCCTTTGCCGTCGGTCGCGCGCAGACGCTGCTGCACTGCGTTCAGCTGCTGAAGCAGGCACGGCGCATTCCCGATCTGCCGGTGTACCTCAACAGCCCGATGGCGGCGGACGCCACACGCATCTACCGCAAGCACCTGGACGAACATCGCCTGAGCGCGGAACAGTGCGCCCGCATGCAGGGCGAGACCATCATCGTTAACACCATCGAGGAGTCACGGCGGCTCAACACGCTGGGCTTTCCGTCGATCATCGTGTCGGCCAGCGGCATGGCCACCGGCGGGCGGGTGCTGCACCACCTGAAGGCGTATGCGCCGAATGCGAAGAACACCATCCTGTTCGCCGGCTTCCAGGCGGGCGGCACGCGCGGCGCAGCGATGGTGGCCGGCGTCGACGCGATCAAGATCCATGGCGCCTATGTGCCGGTGCGCGCCGAGGTCGCGAACCTGGAAACCCTGTCGTCCCATGCCGACCGCGACGAGTTGCTGGCCTGGCTCGGCGCGCAGCGCGCGCCGCGGCGCGTGTTCGTGACGCACGGGGAGCCGGTAGCGGCCGACGCGTTGCGGCTGGCCATCGAGGAGCGCCATGGCTGGCCCTGCACGGTGCCCGACTACCGCGAATCGCGCGAGCTTTGAACCCGCGGGCGAAAGCGTTCAGGGCAGCAGGACCGCGGCGCCTTCGATGCGGCCCGCGCGCAGGTCGGCCAGCGCGTCGTTGGCCTCGGCGAGCGGGTAAGTCCTGACGTGGAGCTGCAGCGGGTGCGCCTGCGCGAAGGCAAGGAACGCCGTGGCATCGGCACGCGTGAGGTTCGCGACGGAAGCCACGCTGCGCTCCTCCCACAAGCCGATAGGGAAGGGCCGGGATATCGCTCATGTGGATGCCCCCGCACACCACGCGCGCGCCCTTGCGCACCACGCGCAGGGCGGCTGGTACCGGTTCGCCGACGGGTGCGAAGAGGATGGCCGCGTCCAGCGCCCAGGGCGGCTGCGCGTCGGAGCCCCCGGCCCAGGCGGCGCCCAGGCTGCGCGCGAAGGCCTGCGCGGCGAGGTCGCCGGGACGGGTGAACGCGGAAACCTCGCGTCCTTGCGCGATGGCCACTTGTGCGACCAGGTGTGCCGCGGCGCCGAAGCCGTACAGGCCCAGCCGGCGCGCGCCTTCGCCGGCCGCCTTCAGGCTGCGCCAGCCGATCGGGCCGGCGCACATCATGGGCGCAATGCGGGCGGCATCGAGGCTGGCATCGGTCGTGGGCATCGCGAGCGGCAGGCAGAAGGCGGTCTCGGCGATCACGTGGCTCGCGAAGCCGCCGTCGCGGTGGTAGCCGGTAAAGCGCGGCGTGTCGCACAGGTTCTCGTGGCCTTCCAGGCAGAACGCGCAACAGCCGCAGTTGTGGCCCAGCCAGGGCACGCCGACCAGGTCGCCCACGCACAAGCCTGCGTTACCCGGACCGGCTTGCTCCACCACGCCCACGATCTCGTGCCCCGGCACGATCGGCAGCACGGGCAGCGGCAGCTCGCCGTCGACAATGTGCAGGTCGGTGCGGCACACCGCGCAGGCCAGCACTCGCAGGCGCAACTCGCCGGGGCCAGGCTCGGGCATGTTGCGCTGCTCCAGTTCGAGCGGCAGCCGTGCAGCGCGCAGCACCATGGCGCGCATGGCCGGAACGTCGGGAGAGAAAAGAGAGGAAGGCCCGGACATCGTCGCCTCAGGCCATGTACTTGCCGCCGTTGATCGACAGCGTGATGCCGTTGATGAAGGCGGACTCGTCGGTGACAAGGAACACGACGCCGCGCGCGATCTCGGCCGGCGTGGCGAGGCGCCCGCCCGGTATGGCCGCCAGGATGCGCGCCATCACCTCGGGCGCGACCGCCTCCACCATGGCGGTGTCGGTGTAGCCCGGCGCCACCACGTTGGCCGTGATGTTGCGGGAGGCGCCTTCGAGCGCCAGCGACTTGGTGAAGCCGACAAGGCCCGCCTACGTGGCCGCATAGTTCGTCTGCCCGACCTGTCCCGACAGGCCATTGACCGAGCCCATGTTCACGATCCGGCCGAAACGCCGCTCGCGCATGCCGCCGATGGTCGCGCGGCACATGTTGAAGCAGCCGCCCAGGTTCACGTCCAGTACCTCGCGCCACTGCTCGAGGCTCATCTTGTGCAGCACGGCGTCGCGGGTGATGCCTGCGTTGTTGACCAGCACTTCGATGGGGCCGAGTTCGGCCTCGACGCGCGCCACACCGGCCTGGCAGGCGGCGAAGTCCGCCACGTTCCAGCGGAAGGTCGGAATGCCGGTGCGCGCGGTGAAAGCCTGGGCCACCGTCGCGTTGCGCGCGAAGTTCGCCGCCACGCGGTAGCCGGCGGCGAGCAGTGCCTCCGCCGTGGCGGCGCCGATGCCGGCGCTGCCGCCGGTGACGAGCGCGACGCGCATGCTCAGGCGTCCACGAGCAGGTCGTTCACCACCACCGACACGCCGGGCGTGGCCCACGCGGCGCCCTGCACCGCATTGCGCTCGGTCCAGGAATGAACCGTGCCGCGCAGCGTGACCTGCGAGCCGTCGACCGTGATGGCGAGCCGGTTGGCTTCGCGATCGGCCTGGCGCGCGAGCGCCTCGTGGATCTTCTTCTCGACGTCGGCCGGGCTCACCTTGGGCTTGACCTTCACCAGATTCGACACGCCGGTCACGCCCATCAGGTCGCGCACGGCGCTCTCGGCGGCGCTGCGCTGGTAGTCCCACTCGACTTCGCCGTTCAGCGTAAGCCAGCCCTTTTCCACCATGGGGCGGATCTTGTCGTTGGGCACCAGCACATTCCATTCGAGCGCGCGCTCCGCCGCCAGGGCGATGTCGGCATCGGTGCGCTGGTTGTCGAAGGGCAGCTTCACCGTCAGTTCGACGGCCAGCGCCTTGACGCCCTGCACGCGCTGCACGGCGCGCTCGATGGCGTACTTTTCGGCATGGCTCACGAGGTGGCCGGTGAGGGTCACGACGCCGTCCTTGACGATCACGCCCACGTCGGACGTCTTGACCTCGGGTGTCCAGTTCAGTTCGGCCTGGACGTCGTTGCGCAGCTGGGTATCGCTTTTCATGGGAGTTCCTTGAAGTGGATGAGTGACGAAGAAGGCGGCCGTCGCAAAGCATTCGAGAGGGCCGTCGCATTCACTGTAGGAACCGCACGCCCCGGGGGTGTTGCGCTGGATCAAGCGCGCGTGCGGTGCACCTCGGCTCAGGCGATGGCTTCCAGCAGCAGGGCCTGGAGCAGGAAGCGCCGGTTGTCTGCCAGCGGGGTGCTGTCGCCGAGCAGTTCGGCAAGCTGGTCGACGGGATGGTCTTTCGTGGCGACGCCGTCGAACACCGGAATGCCGGCGTGCCGGCCGATGGACTTCACGAGCGCGGGTTCCAGCCCCTGGCATTCCACGGCCTCGTAGAGACGCCCGAGCATGCGCGCAGTGTTCTGCACGTCCTGCGCCGTGCTCGCAAGCGACAGGCCCGAGCGCATGAC
This sequence comes from Variovorax sp. UMC13, assembly GCF_014170375.1. Classification (GTDB taxonomy): domain Bacteria; phylum Pseudomonadota; class Gammaproteobacteria; order Burkholderiales; family Burkholderiaceae_C; genus Variovorax. The sequence continues at coordinate 94,728 of NZ_LZZW01000025.1, forward strand.
GGCCACGCGTGCGCCGAGTTGCTCGGCGGCGCTGCGGAACAAGGCCTGCGCCTCGTCTGGCTGCGTTTCGCACAGCAGCCCAAGGTTCTTGCCGCGCAGCAACAGCGGGGTGTTCCCGTCCATTGCGGCGTGCTGCAACAGCCGCGCGCGGGACAGCAGGTTCGCCACCTTCAGCGGCTGGAGCTGCGGTGGGGCGTCGGGCGCACGGATCGGTTGTGAAGAGGGCATGGCGATGATGAATGTGCGACCTGCGAAGGGTAGAGACGCACGGCGAGCCCCATTTGATTCAGGTCAAGTCACAGGCCCCTGTGCCTGCGACTTGCTGCATGCAAACGGTCCTTGATACACGCCGGTCACATTGCATTCACCGAGCGTTACCGACCGATTTCGTCCGTTGTCATGGCGTTGTCGATGGCTTCCTAGCATCCATCCACCGACACGCGACAAGACCTCCAAGGAGTCCACCGATGCTGAACACCGTCCCCCCCCCGAAGACCGCACCGGTCCTGCCTATCGCCGGCAACACTTGCGCAGGCCAGCAGACCGCGGACACCTTGAAGCTGCTCTGCGAGCAGCTCGGGCCGCAGCGCCGCGTGGTGCACACGGGCGACGTGATCTACCAGGCCGGCGAGTGCTTCAGCAATCTCTACATCCTGAACTCCGGCTTCTTCAAGATCGTGAATCTCACGGCCGACGGGCGCGAGCAGGTGGTGGGCCTGAAGTTCCGCGGCGACTGGCTCGGCTTCGACGGCATCGCAGGCAGCCACTACGCATGCGACGCGGTGGCCATGGACACCGGCGAGATCTGGATGGTGTCTTACGAAGCGCTGCTGGCCGCCTGCGCCGTGCATCCCGCGCTGCTGCAGGTGCTGCACAGTGCGATGAGCCGCGAGATCGCGCACGACCGCGACTCGCTGATGTCCGTCTGCACGCTGCCGGCCGATGCGCGCGTGGCCGAGTTCCTTCGCCACTGGGCCGATTCGCTGGCCGAGCGCGGCATGCGCACCGACGAGATCACGCTGCGCATGACGCGCGCGGAGATCGGCAACTACCTGGGCATGACGCTGGAGAGCGTGAGCCGCGCGCTCTCGCGCCTGGCACGCGACAAGGTCATCGGCTTTGCCTCGAAGGGGCGGCGCGACGTGCAGATTCCCGACGTGGGCGCGCTGTCGGCCTTTGTGCAACGCTGCCTGGCCCCCCCGCCCGCCATGCTCCAGTAGGGAGCGCCGACGCGCTCAGGCGCGGCCGGCCAGCACCTTGGCCATGGCCTGCGCCAGTTCGGAGCGCGTGCAGGGCTTGCGCAGCAGCTCCCAGCTCGGCGGCACTTCGCGGTCGGCATCGAGCAGCTCCGACGAGAAGCCCGACATCAGCAGCACCGACAACTGCGGAAAGCGCCGCTGCACTTCGGTGGCGAGCCGCGTGCCGCGCATGCCGGCACCCAGCGCGATGTCGCTCAGCAGCAGGTCGAACGGCCCCGCGCCCGCGTCCAGCGCCGTCAGCGCCTGCTCGGCCGTGGCCACCGCAGTCACCTCGCAGCCCAGCGTGGCCAGGAAGATCTCGATCACCTTGCGCACTTCGGCGTCGTCTTCCACCAGCATCACGCGCAGCCCGGGTGGGATCGTTTCGTCGGCGCGCTCTTCCACGGCGACGGGAAGGTGGGCTTGCGCCTGCTGCGGAAGATAGAGCGTCACCGTCGTGCCGTGGCCCACCTTACTGTCGATCGCCACCGCGCCGCGCGACTGGTTGATGAAACCGTACACCGTGCTCAGGCCGAGGCCCGTGCCGCGGCCTGTTTCCTTGGTGGTGAAGAAGGGCTCGAAAGCGCGTTCCTTCACCTCGTCCGACATGCCCGTGCCGCTGTCGGTGATGGAAATGGCGACGAAGCGCGCGGCGGCATCGCTGTTCGGAGCGCTTCGCATGGCGGGCGGCAAGCTCCCGCACACCTCGGTGCGGAAACGAAGCGTGCCGCCCTCGGGCATGGCATCGCGCGCATTGATGGCGATGTTGAGCAGCGCCGACTCCAGTTGCCCCGGGTCCGCCATCACAGGCGGGCAACCGGGTGCGGTGTCGATCTCGATGCGGATGCGCTGGTCCAGCGTGCGGCGCAGCATGTCGGCCAGCGAATGCAGCAGCGCCCGGGTGTCGACGGCGCTCGGCTGCAGCATCTGCCGCCGCGAAAAGGCCAGCAGCTTGCCGGTCAATTCGGCGCCGCGACGCGAGGCGCGCGCGGCCGCGCTCAGCAACTGCTGCGCAAAGGAATCCTGCGCCAGCGCGGGCAACTCCTCGAGCACCTGAAGGTTGCCTTGGATCACGGTCAGCAGGTTGTTGAAGTCGTGCGCGATGCCGCCTGTGAGCTGGCCGACGCTCTCCAGGCGCTGCGCGTGGTTGAGCGCCTCCTCGGTCTGCACGCGCTGCAGGCTGGTCGTGAGCAGGCTGGACAGCGATTCGAGAAAGCGCACTTCCTCGTCGCCAAAGCGCTTGGACTCTTTCGAGCGGACCGACAGCATGCCGATCACGCGACCCAGATCCGTCAGCGGCACGGCGAGTGCGCTGACCAGGCCGGCGTCGAGGTAGGCCTGGGGCACGGAAAACCGGTCTTCCTTGCGGTAGTCCGGCACCACGACCGGCCGGCCCTGGGACAACACGAAGCCTGGCGGCGTGTCGTGACGGTTTGCGATGCGCGCACCGATGTCCTCGCCGGCGACCAGGCCGACACCGCTGGCCACGCGAAACTCCAGGCGGTTGCTGTCGAGCAGCCACAACACGGCGACCTCGACCTGCAGGGCCGTGGCGATGATCTCAGGCACATGCTGCAACACCACCTGCAGGTCGCGCGTGTCCACCGCGAGGCGGCCCAGCTGCGCCAGGTGCTCGCTGTAGCGGGCGCGCTGCAGCGCCTGCTTCACGCGCGGGTAGGCGCCGATGTCGCGGATGGCGGCCACCACGAAAGGAAGCCCGTGGTTCTGCAGCGGGCTGAGCGCGACCTCGACCATCACCTCGCTGCCGTCCTTGCGCCTGGCCACCAGCTCCATTTGCGTGCCCATGGGGCGCGGACGGGGCGCGCGGCCATAGGCTTCGCGGTACGAGGCATGGCGCGGACGGATGCTGTCGGGGACCAGCACGTCGACGTTCAGGCCCAGCAGTTCGTCGACCGTGTAGCCCAGCAATGCGGCAACCGAGGGGTTGGCCAGCACGATGCGGCCCGACTGGTCCACCAGCAGCAGCGAATCGGGATAGGCCAGGAAGAGCGAGCGGAAGACGCTGCCTTCCTCGATGTCCGAGGGCAAGCCGCGGATGGGCACCTCAGCCATGGGACACCGGCGGTACCAGGATGTAGCCCGCGCCGCGCACCGACTTGATGAGCTGGGGATCCTCCGGGTCTGCTTCGATCTTCTTGCGCAGGCGCCCGACCTGCACGTCGATCGTGCGGTCGAAGGGCGCGGCTTCGCGTCCGCGCGTCTGTTCGAGAAGGAAGTCGCGCGACAGCACGCGGCCGGGGTGGCGCGCGAAAGCCTGAAGCAGATCGAACTCGCCACCGGTCAGCGTGACTTCATCACCGTGCGGGTTCCGCAGGCTGCGTGCCGCGGTGTCGAGTTGCCAGCCTGCGAAGCGCAGCCTGTCCGCGGGCGCCGCGGCAAGCGCTGCTGGGGCAGAGGCGATGGGCAGCTCCGGCGTCAGGCGACGCAGCACGGCTTTCACGCGCGCGACCAGCTCGCGCAGGTCGAAGGGTTTGGTCACGTAGTCGTCGGCACCGACCTCCAGGCCCACCACCTTGTCGACCGCGTCGCCGCGTCCGGTGACGATGACCAGACCGCAGCGCCAGCTTTCGCGCATGCGGCGCGCTATCGCGAAGCCGTCTTCGCCGGGCAGGCCGAGGTCCAGCAGCACGAGGTCCGCGGGATCGGTCTCCATCAGCGCCATCAGCGCGCGGCCGTTGTGCACCTGGGTGACGCGAAAGCCGTGGCCCTGCAGGTAGGTGGCCAGCAGCAGCGTGATGTCGACCTCGTCGTCGAGCACCGCAATGTGAGAGGCAGGGTTCATGCGTGGGCCAGGAAAGGGGAGCACGGTTGCCGCAGGCATCCGTGTCGGCGCGAGCGTAGCACGCACGAACCCCTTGCGGATGCGCTGCCCGCCCTGTTGCCGTCCGTGGCGTGCCGGGGGCGGGCTACTTCTTGTCGGTGCCCGCCGGGCGCGCTGCGCGCTTAATGGCTTCGAGCGTGCTTGCAGAGGCGTTTGCCGCGGCCCTGGCAGCCGAGCGCGCGGCTTGATCCGCCTTGTCGAGTGCTTCACGCGTGGCCTGGGCGGCTTTTTCGGCTTCTTCCTTGCTGGCCTGCGTCGCGCGGCTCACCGACTCCTCGGCCTTCGCCAGCGCTTCCCGCGAGGCTGTCGCGGCCTTGCGGCTTTCGTCCTGCGCCGCACGCGCCGCTTCCTTGCTTTCGTCGAGCGCCTTGCTTGCCGAAGCGGCGGTTTTTTCCTCCACCCGCGTTGCGGCCTGCGCTGCTTTGCGCGCAGCCTGCCGAATGCCTTCGGCCACGGCCTTCGAAACCTTGCCGGCGGTGAGCCGGCCCCTTTCTGCAGCGGCCTCGGCGGCATCGGCCGCCTTGCGTGCCACCTTCTCTGCGTCGCGCGCGGCCCGCACAGCGGCGTCATGTGTTTTCCGGGCCGCCCCTGGCGGCGGGCTCAGTTGCGCCGGCGCCGTGTAGTCCGCGGCAAAGGCGCAGGCACCGAACGCAAGGGCGGCCGATGCGGCGAGGGCACGGAAGGCGATGGCGTTCATATCGGTTCCAGTCTCATTCAAAAGAAGGCGGGAGAAGCTCGGCATCGCACCGCACCGCACCGCACCGCACCGCACCGTTCCGCTGCGTGCGATGCATGGCCGGATTTTTCTGCCGCGCCGGCGCGATGGTCTTGCGCTGCGTCAAGCCGCACGGATGCGACGCGAAGAGACTCGCGGTCTGCCGCCTGCTCTCACTTCACGACCACGACCGGTTGCTTCGCGCTCGCGAGCACGCGTTGTGCCACGGAGCCGAGCAGCAGGTCCGCCACAGCGCTACGGCCTTTCGAGCCCAACACGATCATGTCGAACTTGCCCTTGTCGGCGCAGTCGACGATCTCCTGCGCCACGTGGCCGGTGCGAATCTCCATGTCGTAGCCGATGCCGTCTTCCTTCAGCAGTTTTCGGGCGGGCTTGAGCTCCTTCTCGCTGAGCTCGCGCAGATAGTCCGCGACTTCCGACTTGCCGACGAAGGCGCGGGCATGGCGCAGGCCGACGTCGTCATGCACGCTGATCAGCGTGATCTTGTTCGAGGCGGTGCGCAACAGATGCGCAAGCCTGGCTGCGTATTTGACGGCGCGCAGCGCGTTTCTGGATCCATCGATTGCGACAAGTATTTTCATGATCCTGATTCACTGGATGTTGGGTCCGGAAAGTCTATGGCGGGCACTCGTGAGCGCGCGATGGCGGCCAGTGCGGCGCTTGATGCAGATCAAGGCATCGACAGGCGTATTCGCCCGGGCACCGCTTTGAGGAATCGCAAGCCTGCTTTCTGCATTCGAAGCACAGTTCATCGCAGGGACAGGTTCATCCAACGCGGCAGCAAAAAATTTTGGGCTCAGCATGCAACTCCCCGGATTCCTGAACATGCCGACCCGGCATCTTTTCTTCACGGGCAAGGGCGGCGTCGGCAAGACTTCGCTGTCCGCCGCGGCAGCCCTGGCGCTGGCGGACACGGGGAAAACGGTCTTGCTCGTCAGTACCGATGCCGCTTCCAACCTGGACGAGATGCTCGGCGTGATGCTGCGCAATGTCCCCGTGCCGGTGCTCGGCGCCCCCGGCTGAGCGTCCTGAACATCGATCCCGACAATGCCGCCGAGTCCTATCGGCGCCGTGTCCTGGCGCAGATCGACGTCGCGTCCACGGACGCCGAGCGCGCGAGCGTTCGCGAACAGCTGTCGGGTGCATGCACCACCGAAATCGCTTCCTTCGACGAGTTCGCCTCCCTGTTGTCCGACGGTGCCGCGGCGTTCGATCACATCGTCTTCGATACGGCACCAACCGGGCACACGCTGCGCCTGCTCAGCCTTCCAAAGGCGTGGAGCGTCTTCCTGCAGGACAACGATCGCGGTGCGTCGTGCCTCGGGCCGCACTCGGGATTGAAGATGCAGGAGGCGCGCTTCAAGGCCGCGCTCGACGCGCTGGGCGATCCGGCGCGAACGACGGTGATCCTGGTGGCGCCGCCCGACAAGGGTGCGCTGGCCGAAGCCGCAAGGACGTCGGAGGAATTGCGGGCGCTGGGTTTGGGCAACCAGCGTCTGGCGATCAACGGCGTCTTGCACGCCAGCGAGCCCACCGATGCCGTGGCCTGCGCCATCGAGGCACTCGGGGAGCAAGCACTGGCCGAGATGCCCGAGTCCCTGCGCAGCTTGCCCCGGGACAGTGTGCCGCTGCGCGCGTTCGACACGGTCGGCCTGCCGGCCTTGCGTGCCCTGCTCGGGGCCGCGGTGCCGCCGGCTTCATCCGAAGCGGCAGCATCGTCGGCGGCTGCACCGCCTTTGCAAGGGCTGGCTGCCCTGGCGGACGAATTGGCCGCGGCGGGCCGGGGCTTGATCATGGTGATGGGGAAGGGTGGCGTCGGCAAGACGACGGTCGCCGCCGCGCTGGCCCTCGGACTGGTTCAGCGCGGCAAGACCGTGCATCTGAGCACCACCGATCCGGCCGCGCACCTGGCCGGAACGCTGGATGGCGAGGTGCCGGGCCTGCGCGTGGACCGGATCGACCCGAAAGTCGAGACACAACGTTACGTCGAGAAGATCATGGCCGCCAGATCGCCCGGCCTCGACGCGCAGGAGCAGGCGCTGCTGCGGGAGGATCTGCGTTCTCCCTGCACGGAAGAAGTCGCGGTCTTCCATGCCTTCTCGCGCATCGTGAGCGAAGCGCGCAGTGCATTCGTTGTGCTCGACACCGCGCCCGCCGGACATTCCCTGTTGCTGATGGATGCCACGGGTGCCTACCACCGCCGGATGGTGCGGGAGTTCGAAGCGCAAGGCGGGCGCATCGTCACGCCGTTGATGAGGCTGCAGGACGCCGCGTACACGCGGATCATCCTGGTGACGCTGCCGGAGGTCACGCCGGTCTCACAAGCCGCCGCTTTGCAGGATGACCTGCGCCGTGCCGGCATCGACCCCTATGCGTGGGTGCTGAACAAGAGCGTGCTGGCGGCGGGCACGCACGACCCGTTGTTGGCGGCGCGGCTCGCTGGCGAGCGCCGGCAGATCGAGCGCATGTCCACCGGGTTGGCCAGACGCATGTTCACGCTGGCTTGGCGGGTACGCCCGCCGATCGGGGTCGCTGAATTGTCCAGGTTGGTCACACCTGAGGACGGGCGCTAGCCTTCAGGGCAAGACATCAGGCCGGCGTGCCGAACAGGGCTCCCACGCCGGCGGTGACGCCCATGGCCAGCGTGCCCCACAGCGCGACGCGCCAGACGCTGCGCGCCATCGGCGTGCCGCCGATCCTTGCCGCGACCGCGCCGAGCAGCGCCAGGAAGGCAATGGCGGTTGCGATGGTCCACGGCAGCAAGGATGCCTGCGGCGCCATCGCCACGACGGCGAGCGGCATCGCGGCACCCGCGGCGAAGCTGCCGGCCGATGCCATGGCCGCCTGCAGCGGCCGCGCGGCAAGCGTGTCCGAGATGCCGAGTTCGTCGCGCGCGTGGGCACCGAGCGCGTCATGCGCCATGAGCTGCGTGGCGACTTGGCTGGCCAGCTTGGGATCGAGGTCCCGGCGCATGTAGATGGCGGTCAGCTCGCGCTGTTCCGCCTCGGGGTCCGCTTTCAGCTCGATGCGCTCGCGCTCCAGGTCGGCCGCTTCCGTGTCCGCCTGGGAATATACCGAGACGAATTCGCCAGCCGCCATCGACATCGCGCCGGCCACGAGGCCGGCAACCGCTGTTGTCAGGATGGTCGCGTGACTGGCGTGCGCCGCCGCGACGCCGACGACCAGGCTGGCCGTGGAGACGATGCCGTCGTTGGCGCCAAGCACGGCGGCGCGCAGCCAGCCGATATGTTCGGTACGGTGGCGCTCGGGGTGGGCGCGGGCGTGGAAGGATTTCATTGTTGCGGGGAATTGTTCAAGGGCGACATCCACGGCAGGGTGCTGCCGCGCAGTCAGGTCGTCAAGTCCGGGTACCTGCGTTGGCGCTGGCGAACCGGTCGAAGCCGACCAGTACCGCGATCACGCCGAGCGCCGCCACGGGGCCGGCGGCCGGGTGGACGATGGCCGCGAGGACAGGGGCGACAAGAACAAGGTGTCGCAAACCCCAGCTGTAGAGGATCCCGGCCCGCCGCACATAACTTTTGCCGGCATCGTTCCAGCGATGGCGCGCTGGCGAATCGACGGGCATGCCGGCGATGAATCCGGCATGGTTGTGGTAGCGCACCGCCATGATGGACGCCAGCAGCGAGGCGAAGAGTTGCGCCATGAGCACGAACTCCAGCGCAAGACGGGCGGTGAACGCCGGTAGCCCCGGTGCCTCGCTCAGGGCCGAATGAAGCGACGGAAGCGCGAGGGTCGCCGTGCCCATCAACGCCAGCGCTGACGTCGACGCCGTCATCGTGGCGGACATCATCGAAATGCGCAGCGTCTGCACTGCAAGAAGCTCCAAGCCCTTTTGCGCGGAGACCGCGGCAAACCAGTCTTCGCGCAACGTGGCATGTGCGGTGCGCGCCAGGCGCCGTGCACTGCGGCGATGCGCGAGGGCGAGGGCGAGGGCGAGGGCGAGGGCGGCTTCGTACGTCAGGAGGATGCACGCTGTCGCGAGCGCTGCAAGCCAGGTCGCGGTGTGGGTCATCGGCGTTGCGTCAGGGGAAACGCCTGGGTCTCTCGAGCAGCTCGAAGACACCCATGCCCGCCAGCATCGCGGCCACAAAGACGAGGGCCTTGCCTTCGCCCATGCCGAGGGCGACCAGACCTGGCCCGGGGCAGAAGCCCGCGACGCCCCAGCCCACGCCGAAGAGCATGCTGCCCAGCACGAGGCGTCGGTCGATGTGGCGTGCGCCGGGCAGGCGCATCTCGGCACCAAGGAAGGACAGCGTGCGGCGCCTGGCCACCATGAACGCGACCATGCCGACGACGATGGCGCCGGCCATCACGAAGGCCAGCGAAGGGTCCCACGCACCGGCAAGGTCAAGAAAGCCGAGCACCTTGCCCGGGTCGGCCATGCCGGAGAGGATGAGGCCGAGCCCGAAGACCAGGCCAGCGAGCAATGAAGCGAGGGCGAGCATGGAAGTCTCCTCAAACGCCGAGCAGATGACGAATCACGAACACCGTGGCGAAGCCGGCGCCCATGAAGGCAAGCGTCGCCACAAGCGAGCGCGGCGACAGGCGCGAGAGCCCGCAGACGCCGTGGCCGCTGGTGCAGCCCGATCCATACCGTGTGCCGATGCCGACGAGCAAACCGGCTGCCACGAGCGCGCCGTATCCCGCGTTAATTTGCGGCCGAGGCAGCACTGCCACAAGCGCATAGATCGCGGGTGCGCAGACCAAACCGAGCAAGAAAGCCAGCCGCCACGCCAGGTCGCCAGGCGAGGACCGAAACAGCCCGCCGAGCACGCCGCTGATGCCCGCGATGCGGCCATTGAGCAGCACGAACATCGCCGCGGCGATGCCGATGAGCACACCGCCGGCCAGCGCGGCAAGCGGCGTGAAGTGGTTCCAGTCGATGGACATCATTTCTCCGTGGGACAGTAGAGGCGATAGAGCACCGCGAGAATTTCCAGCAGGGCCGGATCGGCCGCGCTGTAGAAGATGTTCTTGCCCTCGCGGCGGGTGTCGACCACGCCCTCGCTGCGCAGCACGCTCAGTTGCTGCGACAGCGTGGGCTGGCGAATGCCCAGCGTCTGCTCCAGGTCGCTCACGCACATCTCGCCTTGCGAGAGCTGGCACAGGAGCAGGAGCCGGTCTTCGTTGGCCAGCAGCTTGAGCGCCGCGACCGCCTTGCCGGCGGCGCCGCGCAGGACTTCAGGTTCGATCACCAGGGCAGAGATCTTCATGGTTTTGGTCTCGTCTTCGATTGACATAGTATATATAAAAATATAATGTATGTAGATCAACTGAACACCCGCCAAAGGAACAGCCATGACAGCCCGCACCACGATCCAAGGCTTCTTCGACCCCGCGACCTGGACGGTCTCCTATGTCGTGTGGGAGCACGCGACGCGGCATGCCGCCGTCATCGATCCGGTGCTGGACTTCGACTTCAAGTCGGGTCGCACCCACACCGCGTCGACCGACAAGCTGCTTGCCTATGCGCGGGAGCAGGGCCTGCAAGTCGACTGGATCCTGGAGACCCATGCGCACGCCGATCACCTGTCCGGCGCGCGCCACGTGCAGGCGCAGACCGGCGGCAAGATCGCCATCGGCGAGAACATCCGCGTGGTCCAGTCGACCTTCGGGAAGCTCTTCAACCTCGAACGCACTTTCTTGCCGGACGGCAGCCAGTTCGACCATCTGTTCAAGGATGGCGAAGTCTTTCGCATCGGCGAGGTCGAGGTCACCGCCTTGCTGGTCCCGGGGCACACCCCTGCCGACATGGCGTATCTCGTGGACGCCGCCGTGTTCGTCGGCGACACGCTCTTCATGCCGGACGTGGGCACGGCGCGGGCCGATTTCCCCGGCGGCGATGCACGGCAGCTCTACGACTCGGTGCGCCGGCTGCTCGACCTGCCGCCCGACACCGTCATGTACGTCTGCCACGACTACCCGCCGGCTTCGCGGCCGCCGCGCTGGCAGACCACGGTTGCAGACCAACGCGCGCACAACATCCATGTGCACGACGGCATCGGCGTCGACGAATTCGTGGCGATGCGCACCGCACGTGACGCGACCCTGGAGGTGCCGACGCTGATCCTTCCGTCGATCCAGGTGAACGTGCGCGCCGGGCGGTTTCCGCCGGCCGACGGCAACGGCGTCTCGTACCTGCGGATTCCGCTGAACGCGCTGCCTTGAGCCGGCACTGCCGGCCCGGCCTGGCCTGGCTCAGTGTGCCTCGGTGAGCTGGTCGAGGATCGCCGGATTCTCGAGCGTCGACACGTCCTGCGTGATCGCTTCGTCCTTGGCCACTGAGCGCAGCAGGCGGCGCATGATCTTTCCGCTGCGCGTCTTGGGCAGGTTGTCCGCGAAGCGGATCTCCTTCGGCTTGGCGATGGGGCCGATCTCCTTGCCGATCCAGGCGCGCAGCTCGGCTGCGAGGCGGTCGGCTTCGGCGCCCTGGGGGCGTGGCTGCTTGAGCACCACGAACGCGCAGATCGCCTCGCCCGTGGTCTCGTCGGGCCGGCCGACCACCGCGGCCTCGGCCACCAGCGCGGTGCAGGCCACGAGCGCCGATTCGATTTCCATCGTGCCCATGCGGTGGCCGCTCACGTTCAGCACGTCGTCGATGCGTCCGCCGATGGTGAAGTAGCCCGTGGCCGCATCGCGCGCCGCGCCGTCGCCCGCAAGGTAGTAGCCGCGCAGCTCCGGCGGGTAGTAGCTCGAACGGTAGCGCGCGTCGTCGCCCCAGACCGCGCGGATCATGCTCGGCCACGGCTTCTTGATGACCAGCAGGCCGCTCTCGCCGTTGGGCACGTCGTTGCCGGTCTCGTCGACGATGGCCGCGGCAATGCCGGGGAAGGGCAGGGTGCACGAGCCCGGCACCAGGTCGGTGGCGCCCGGCAGCGGCGTGATCATGTGGCCGCCGGTCTCGGTCTGCCACCAGGTGTCGAGCACCGGGCAGCGGCCGCCGCCTACATGCTTGCGATACCACTCCCATGCAGCGGGGTTGATCGGCTCGCCGACCGAACCCAGCACGCGCAGGCTGCGCAGGTCGTAGCGATCGGGGTGCACGGCCGGGTTGCCTTCGGCGGCCTTGATGAGCGAGCGGATGGCCGTGGGCGCGGTGTAGAAGACCGTCACGCCGTGCCGCTCGATCATCTGCCAGAAGCGGCCCGCATCGGGGAATGTCGGCACGCCCTCGAACACCACTTCGGTCGCGCCGATGGCCAGCGGCCCGTAGGCGATGTAGGTGTGGCCGGTGACCCAGCCGATGTCGGCCGTGCACCAGAACACGTCGTCGTCGTGCATGTCGAAGGTCCACTTCGTCGTGAGCGCCGCATGCAACAGATAGCCGCCGCTGCTGTGCTGGACGCCCTTGGGCTTGCCGGTGGAGCCCGAGGTGTAGAGCAGGAACAGCGGATGCTCGGCGCCCACCCATTCGGGCTCGCAGTTTTCGACTTGCGCGGCGGTGACTTCGTGCATCCACAGGTCGCGCGGCGTCCAGTCGATCGGCGCGCCGGTGCGGCGGTAGACGATGACCGACTGCACCGCCTCGCAGCCGCCCAGCGCGAGCGCCTCGTCGACCATTGCCTTCAGCGGTAGTTGCTTGCCCGCCCGCACCTGCTGGTCGGCCGTGATGACCACCGCGGCGCCGGTGTCCGCGATGCGGTCGCGCAGCGCATGTGCCGAGAAGCCGCCGAACACCACCGAATGGATCGCGCCCAGCCGCGCGCAGGCCTGCATGGCCACCACGCCTTCCACCGACATCGGCATGTAGATGACGACGCGGTCGCCTTTCTTCACGCCGCGCGCCTTCAGTGCGTTGGCCATGCGGCAGGTCAGCGCGAGCAGTTGCGAGTAGGTTGTGCGGGTGACCTTTCCGTCGTCCGACTCGAAAACGATCGCCACCTTGTCGCCCTTGCCGGCCGCCACCTGGCGGTCGAGACAGTTCCACGACACGTTGAGCGTGCCGTCCTCGAACCAGCGATAGTGCGGCGCATCGCTGCCGTCCAGCGTCTTAGTGAAGGGCGTTTTCCAGCCGATGAACTCGCGCGCCAGGCGGGCCCAGTAGCCCTCGTGGTCGGCGTCGGCTTCGGCCACCAGGGCGTCGTAGGCGGCGCGGCCGGCGACGTGGGCCGTGAGCGCAAGCGCTTGCGGCGGCGCGTAGACCGGAAGGCGGGACGGGAGGTTGGGTGCGTTCATGTCTCGTGCCTTTCGTGGGGGTGGCGCGATCTTGCCGATGGCGATGAAGAAGAACCTTGCGCCAGCGCAAGCCTCGGCGCGGTGCGGCCGTTCCTAATTCGATCGACCCCGATTTGATAGCCACAAGGAGACTTCATGCAAGACGATCTGGTCGCGCGCATTGCCGCGCATCCGCAATACATCCAGTTGAAGCGACGGCGAGACCGCTTCGGCTGGACGCTGGCCGTGCTGATGCTGGCGGTGTACTACGGCTTCGTGCTGCTGGTGGCCTTCGACAAGGAGTTGCTGGCGCGACGCCTTGGCGACGGCGTCATGACGCTGGGCATGCCGGTGGGTTTCGGCGTGATCGTCTTCACCATTGCGATCACCGGCTACTACGTGCGCCGCGCGAATGCGGAGTTCGACACGCTCTCCGACGCCGTGGTGAAGGCCGTTGGCAAGGAAATCAAGTCATGAACGCCCCTCTGCTGCAAATGCGCTCCGTTGCCATTCTTCTTGCGCTGGGGGCGATCTCGGCGAGCGCTCTCGCAGCGGGCGCCGATATGGGCCAGCTGCAGCGACAACCTACCAACTGGACCGCGATCGGCATGTTCTCGCTGTTCGTGGTGGGCACGCTCTTCATCACCAAGTGGGCCGCCGCACGCACCCGCTCGGCCTCGGACTTCTACACGGCCGGCGGCGGCATCACCGGCTTCCAGAACGGACTGGCCATTGCGGGCGACTACATGTCGGCGGCGTCGTTCCTCGGCATCTCTGCCGCGGTGATGGCGACGGGCTACGACGGGCTGATCTACTCGATCGGCTTTCTCGTCGGCTGGCCGGTCATCACCTTCCTCATGGCCGAGCGGCTGCGCAACCTGGGAAAGTTCACGTTTGCCGACGTGGCAGCCTTTCGCTTCAAGCAGACGCCGGTGCGCATCTTCGCGGCCTCGGGCACGCTGGTGGTGGTGGCGTTCTACCTGATCGCGCAGATGGTAGGCGCGGGGCAGCTCATCAAGCTGCTGTTCGGCCTAGAATACTGGATCGCGGTGGTCATCGTGGGCTCGCTCATGATGGTCTATGTGCTCTTCGGCGGCATGACGGCCACCACCTGGGTGCAGATCATCAAGGCCTGCCTGCTGCTGGGCGGCGCGAGCTTCATGGCCCTCTCGGTGCTGTGGCACTTCGGCTTCAGCCCCGAGGCCATGTTCGCGGGCGCGGTGAAGGTCAAGACCGACCTGGCGCTCAAGGACGGGAAGACCGCGCAGGTGGCGGCGAGCATCGGCCAGTCGATCATGGGCCCGGGCAACTTCGTGAAGGACCCGATCTCGGCCATCTCCTTCGGCATGGCGCTGATGTTCGGCACGGCCGGCCTGCCGCACATCCTGATGCGCTTCTTCACGGTGCCGAGCGCGAAGGAAGCGCGCAAGTCGGTCATGTGGGCCACGGGCTGGATCGGCTACTTCTACCTGTTGACCTTCATCATCGGCTTCGGCGCCATCACCTTCGTGCTGACCAACCCCGACTTCCTCGATGCCAAGGGCGTGCTCAAGGGCGGCGGCAACATGGCGGCGATCCACCTGGCCAATGCGGTGGGCGGCAACGTGTTCCTGGGCTTCATCTCGGCGGTGGCCTTCGCGACCATCCTCGCGGTGGTGGCGGGCCTCACGCTGTCGGGCGCCTCGGCGGTGTCGCATGACCTGTACGCCACCGTCATCAAGAAGGGCGATGCCGGCAGCGCGGCCGAGCTGCGCGTGTCCAAGATCACCACGCTGGCGCTCGGCGCGCTGGCGGTGGTGCTGGGCATCGTGTTTGAGAAGCAGAACATCGCCTTCATGGTGTCGCTCGCGTTCGCCATCGCGGCCTCGGCCAACTTTCCGGTGCTGTTCATGTCGGTGCTCTGGAAGGGCTGCACCACGCGCGGCGCGGTGATCGGCGGCTTCCTCGGGCTGGTGTCGTCGGTGGCGCTCACGGTGGTGTCGCCTTCGGTCTGGGAAGCGACCTTCGGCTATCCCGCGGGCTCGGCGCCGTTCCCGTACACCTCGCCCTGTCTGTTCTCGATGAGCATCGCGTTCGCGGGCATCTGGCTGTTCTCGGTGCTGGACCGCAGCGCCCGCGCGCGGGTCGATCGCAACGGCTTCCTCGCGCAGCAGGTCCGCTCGGAAACGGGCATCGGGGCGCACGGGGCGAGCGGGCACTGAGCCGTCCGGAAAGCCAGAAGCCCATGGAAGCGCGGTGCGCGGCCATGGGCTTGTCATCGTGCGGCAAGCCGTGCCGCGGCGCTGCTTACTGGATCTTCAGGACGTTGTGGGCGCCGTTCGCGCGCTTGGGCAGCGTCAGGCGCAGCACGCCGTCCTCGAGCTTCGCCACGGCGTGCTTGTCGTCGACTTCGCTGGCCAGCGAGAAGCCGCGCGAGACGCTGCCGCGGTAGGTCTCGCGAACGATGGAACGGCCGTGCTTCTTTTCTTCATCCTTCTTGATCTCGGCGGAGATCGAGACGTAGCCGCCGTCGACCGATACGCGCACGTCTTCCTTCTTCGCGCCGGGGATCTCGGCGGTGACGAGGTATTCCTTGTCGTTCTCGGTGACGTCGACGCGGATGTCGGCCGGCAAGTCGGCGTCGTCCAGTTGCAGCGGCCGAGCCCAGCGGCGCAGCATGTCGGGAACGAGGTTTTCGATGCGGTCCAGTCGGGACAGTGCGGTGTTCATGCGCGGTACTCCATTTGTGGGTTGAAGGGTTCTCAATTTAGGCACTCGCAGCAGCGTCTGCGTTGCGCTGGATCAACCGAGCATCTGGTTGCAGAGAGCCGATGAAAGCCTCGCTGTACCGATCCACCGGGAGCGCTCCATGTACCTCGTGCCCACCTCATCTGCCGCTCTCCGCTCGGCCAGGCTGCCCCGTTCGGCCGCGTTGGTGCTGGCGAAGCTTGCTGCCCTGCATGGCGGTGCGGGCCGGGCGCGGTCGCGCGGCGAGTTGCTCTACGACACGAACTGCATTGGCTGCCACAACAATAAGGTGCACTGGCGCGCCGCCAAGCTGGCGACCGACTGGAACAGCCTGGAGGCGCAGGTGCGACGATGGCAACAGGCCGCCTCGCTCGGTTGGCGCGACGAGGACGTCGCCGAAGTCGCCGGCTACCTCAACGAGCGGTTCTACGGCTTCACGCCGACGAACACGACGGGCTTGCTGAAGTCTTCAGCGCCAGCACCATTCGCCGCAGGCCTGAATTCGGCGGCTCCGCCGGATCGGCCTTGAATCCCATCGCGGCCGAGAGCTTCAGCATGCGGGTGTTCTCGCGCAGGACGAGGCCGACGAGTCGCTCGGTGCCGCGCGCGCGTGCATGTTCGATCAATTGCGCGAACAGCAGGGTGCCCAGGCCCTGGCCCTTGAGGTCGGAGCGCACGGCGATGGCGAACTCGGCCTCCACGTTGTCGGGGTCGCTCACCGTGCGCGCCACGCCCAGTGTCTCGGGGCAGCCTTGCGTGTCGGTGGCCTCGGCGATGAAGGCCATCTCGCGGTCGTAGTCGATCTGCGTCAGGCGCGCGAGCTCGCTGCGCGGCAGTTCATTCCGGGCGGAGAAGAAGCGCATGCGGAGATCTTCCGCATCCAGCGATTCGACGAAGCGCCGGTGCTGCGCCTCGTCCTCGGGGCGGATCGGCCGCAGCACGATTTCGCGGCCGTTCCAGCGCCGCGCGCGCACCCATTGCGCGGGGCAGGGCAGGATCGCGAAGCGCTCGGCGCCGCCGACCGGCGTGCGCGAAATGCGCACGCGCGCGTCGAGTGCCAGCGCGCCGTCTTCGTCGACCGACAGCGGGTTGATGTCGAGCTCGGCCAGTTGCGGCAGGTCGGACAGCATCCGCGACACCGCGACCAGCACGTCGTACAGGGCGTCGAGCCGCGCCGGCGGGTGATCCCGAAAGCCGGCCAGCAGGCGCGCGATGCGGGTGCGCGACACCAGTTCGCGTGCCAGGGCGCGGTTCAGCGGCGGCAGCGCGATGGCCGTGTCGCCGATCACTTCGACCGCGGTGCCGCCCTGGCCGCACAGGATCACCGGGCCGAACAGGCGGTCGATGCTGGCGCCGACGATGAGTTCCTGCGCATGCGGCCGGCGCACCGTGCGCTGCACGGTGAAGCCGTCGATGCGCGCCAGCGGGCGGGCGCTTCGTACCGCTTCGAGCATCTCGGCAGCGGCGCGGCCCAGCGCGGCTTCGTCGGCCAGGCCGAGCCGCACGCCGCCCACGTCCGACTTGTGGGTGATGTCGCGCGAGAGGATCTTGAGCGCCACCGGGTAGCCCAATCCGCACGCGGCCTCGATCGCCGCGTCGGCCGTCGGCGCGACCGCCAGCGTGGGCACGGTCTCGATGCCGTAAGCCCCCAGCAGCGTCTTTGCTTCCTGTTCGCCCAGCCAGTCGCGCCCGTCGGCCAGGGCGCCGTCCAGCGTTGCGCGGACCGCGCCGCTGTCAGGCGCGGCGTCGGGGCTGGCACTCGGCGTCTCCATCAGGATGTCCTGGTTGCGCCGGTAGGTCTGGAGCATCGCGAAGGCGTGCACCGCCTCTTCCGGCGTGGCGTAGTCGGCCACGCCGGCCTCCTCGAAGAGCCTGCGCGCCTGCGCCACCGCGTCGTCGCCGAGCCAGGCGCTCATCACACGCGAGGCATGGCTGCGTACCAGCGGAAGGCAGGCACGCGCGATGTCCTCGCTGCGCACGACGGCCGTCGGCGCATGCATGAAGAGCACCGCGCCGGCCGCCTCGTCGGCCAGCAGTGCGGCCAGCGTCTCGGCATAGCGCTCGACGGGCGCGTCGCCGATGATGTCGATGGGGTTCGCATGCGACCAGTGCGCGGGCAGCACCGCGTCCAGGCATGCCTTCAGTGTCGCGCCGAGATCGGCCAGCGTCACGTCTTCGCGCGCGGCCGCGTCGGCGGCCATCACGCCGGCACCCCCGCCGTTGGTCATGAGGGTGAGCGTGCCGTGCCGGCTGCCGCGAAAGCGCGACAGGGTCTCGGCAGCGACGAAGAGCTCCTGCAGCGTGTCAACGCGTAGCATGCCGGCGCGCCGGATGGCCGCGTCGTAGACCGTGTCGGAACCCGCGAGCGCCCCGGTGTGCGAGGCCGCCGCCTGCAAGCCGTGCCCTGCGCGCCCGGCCTTGAGCACGATCACCGGCTTGTTGCGCGCGGCCGCACGCGCCGCCGACATGAACTTGCGCGGCGATTCGATGGACTCCACGTACAGCAGGATCGACCGCGTGCGCGCATCGCTCGCCAGGTGGTCGAGCAGGTCACCAAAGTCGACGTCGCAGTGATCGCCCAGCGAAACGAGGTGCGACAGGCCGATGCCGCGGCTGCGTGTCCAGTCGAGCACCGCCGTCACCAGCGCGCCCGATTGCGAGACGAAGGCCACGTCGCCCGCCAGCGCATCGGTGTGCGCGAAGCTGGCGTTCAGGCCGATGTGCGGACTGAGCAGGCCCAGGCAGTTGGGCCCGAGCAGCCGCAGCGTGAAGGGTTGCGCCGCCTTCAGCGCAGCCTGCTTCTGGTCCGCACTCA
Source organism: Variovorax sp. UMC13 (assembly GCF_014170375.1). Lineage (GTDB taxonomy): Bacteria > Pseudomonadota > Gammaproteobacteria > Burkholderiales > Burkholderiaceae_C > Variovorax. The sequence continues at coordinate 113,261 of NZ_LZZW01000025.1, forward strand.
TCCCGGCCGTGACGACCACCACCGCCCGGGTGCCCAGGGTACCGAGCTGCGCGACGAGCGGCGCCACGGTGGCCGGCGGCGTGCAGATCAGCGCCAGGTCGGGGGCGGCGGGCAGGCTCGCCGCGCTGGAGAAAATGGGCACACCATCGAGCGCGCGGTGCTTCGGGTTCACACCGTACATCGGCCCCGCGAAGCGGCCGGCCCGAAGGTTGCGCCAGACCGTGGCGCCGACGCTGCCGGGCCGGCTGGAAGCGCCAAACACGGCGACGGAGGCCGGCGACAGCAGGCGGTCGAGATGGCGAATGCTCAAGGGGAGGCTCCAGAGTGGCCGCCCATGGTGCCGGCCAGCGGCGGCCCACGGCTTGATGCAGGTCAATCTCCCACCGCCGGGGCGGCGCCAAGCTCGCCATTTGAAGGAGCCCGCCATGCACGCCCCGTTCGAAGCCGCATATGCCGTCGACGTTTGACCAATGGCGCGCCAGCCGGGTCGCGGCCGAGGTGTCGGTTGCCACGCAGGTTCCGGCCGCGTCGCTTGCAGCAATGCGCGCGCGGCGGCTCGCGGCGCTTCTGGCCCATGCGGCTGCGCACTCGCCACGGTATCGGCGTCTGCTGGCCGGCTGCGATCCCGCCACCGTGCGGCTGGAAGACCTGCCGGTGGCGCGCAAGGCCGAACTGATGCGCGACTTCGAGGGCTGGGTGACCGACCCGGCGCTCTCGCTGCCGGCGTTGCGACGCTATGTCGCCGATCCCGCGAACATCGCGACGGACTTCCTCGGCCACTACACGGTGTGGGAAAGCTCGGGCAGCACGGGCGAGCCCGCGATCTTCGTGCAGGACGCGCAGGCGATGGCGGTGTACGACGCGCTGGAGGCGCTGCGCCGCCCGATGTTGCGGCCGCTCGACCGGTTGTTCGATCCGTGGGGCCTGAGCGAGCGCATCGCCTCCGTCGGCGCGACCGACGGGCATTTCGCGAGCACCGTGTCGGTGGAGCGCCTGCGGCGCCTGCAGCCATGGCTCGCGCAGCGGCTGGTCGGGATCTCGTTCCTGCAACCGCTGCCAGCGCTGTGCGCCGAGCTCGATGCATTCGGCCCTACGGTGGTGGCGACCTATCCCAGTGCCGCGGTGCTGCTGGCGGAAGAACGGCAGGCCGGGCGGCTGAAGGCCGCGCCGCGCGAGATCTGCACCGGCGGCGAGACCTTGTCGGCAGCGGGCCGCGCATTCGTGCTGCAGGCGTTCGGTTGTCCCGTGGCCAACAGCTTTGGTGCGTCGGAGTTCCTTTCGCTCGCCTTCGAATGTCCCCGCGGCCGGCTGCATCTCAACAGCGACTGGGCGATCCTGGAAGCGGTCGACGCGCACGGGCGGGTCTTGCCGCCCGGCGGCTGGCTCTACATCCGCACGCTGCAGGCGCTGGGCCTGGCGACGGTCAAGCACGTGGCGCCGACACCGCACCTGGTTGCGCCGAAGGCGACCGTCGACCTCGCCACGGTGCAGGCGGTCATCCGCTGCCACTACGACGTGCTGGCGAGCTACACGCGTTCTCTGAAGAAGGCTTGCGCCGCGGCACTCGGCCGGTTGCGAGACATGTCGCCGCAAGCCGCTCGCGCGTTAAAGGCGGCGAAGCCATTGCTCGGCAAGGATCAGGCACTGCTCGATCCGTCGCGCTACCGGCAGGTGATGCAGGCGCTTAAGGCGTCGCAAGCGCTGGCCACGATGTATTCGATGCGCGGGGAACTCACGACCGTGTGGAGCCGCTCCACTGCCTCCGGCGAGCAGCTCGCGCGGCATTTGCAGGACTGGTGCCAGCGCGCCGAGGCAAGCGCCATCGCACCGCTGGCGGAATTTTCCCGCCGCCTGCGGTCCTACGCCTGACCCGACCTCGTCAGCCAGATGGCGACGGCGCAGGCGCAAGCCAGACTCGCCGTCAGCGCGGCCGCCACGCGCAGCGCGTAATTTCCGCCGCCGGTGGTCAGGGCCACCGCGCAGCGCGTGAGCGTGTTGGTTCCGACCGCCACGAGCACGCCGAGGACGAAACGATCGGTCGCCAGCGTGCCGGCCGCGTGCAGCGACGCGAGCGAGGCCACGGGCGCATGGGCGTCGATCAGCGCACCGAGCGCGATGCCGACCTGCAGGCCCGTATCGCCGAAGTGCCGTTGCGCCGTGCCCACCAGCAACGCGACCAGCGCCAATGCGAGGGCAATGGCCAGCGCCTCGCGTGGACGCAGTGCGCTGCGGGTGCTCACGGGCGCTTCGGGCGCGATGGATGGCGCGGGCGAAAGGAGCGGCAGCAAGCCCACGGCCGCCGCGCCCGCTGCGCCCGCCAGTGCCACCGGCAGCAGCGCGAGAGCGGCTGGCGGCGACAGCGCGGCGGTCATGGTCAGGGCCAGCACCCAGGTGGCCACCGCCGACAGCCCTGCAGCGCCGGCCAGCAGAGCGGTGTGCAGCGGGTGCTCGCGAGCGCGGCTGCCAAAGGAAGCCACGGTGGCCGTGCTCGACACGAACCCCGATGCGAAGCCTGCGCCCAGCAGGCCACCGCGCACGCCGAGCCAGCGCACCGCCGCCTGTCCCGCCGCCTGGATTGCCATGATCAGCAACACCATCGCCGCCAACGGTCGGAGCGCGATGCCGCCGAGCATCTCGATCGGGCGGGACGAAATGAATGGCAGCACGATCAGCGCAAGCGCCGCCAACAGAACGCCGTCGTGCAGCTCCTGCTCGCTGAGAAGATCGGTGGCGAACCGATGCAACCTGCGCCGCGCCGCCAGCAGCAACGCCAGGCCGGCGCCACAGGCAGCCCCGAGCGATGGCTCGACGACGCACAGCACGCCGAGAAGGTAGGTCGTAAAGAGGGCGATCTCGGTGGTCATGCCCGGATCGCGCGAGCGGCTCTTCCAGTGCGACACGAGCGCCAGCGTGGCGACGAGCACGGCGCCGATCGGGACCAGCGTCGGGACGGGCAGCAATTGCGCCACCGCCCCGGCCAAAGCGGCAATGGCGAAGGTCCGCAACCCTGCGGCTGCGCGCCGGTCGCCATCGCCCTTGCGCCGCTCGCGTTCGAGGCCGACGATGAGTCCGACGCCCAGCGCCGCGGCCAGTCCAATCATCGCCGCCGACCGGTTGAGTGTCTCCATCACCGCAGTGTCGCGCCAGACGGCGTCGCGTCAAGGTGGCGCGACTGCCTGGCCCGGCGCCGGGCTGCACGGGCTTGATCCTGCGCAAGGACGAGCCGCTGCGCGGCGAGCAGGATGGTTCGATCTTTCGCTCAAGTGCGGATTCGCCATGCCGAACACCATGTCCAGAAAAATCCTCCTGCTGCAAGGTCACCCCGACGCGTCGACCGCGCACTTCAGCGATTCGCTCGCCGACGCCTATGCGCGCGGCGCGCAGGGGGCCGGGCACGAGGTCCGGCAGATCCGGATCGCGGAACTCGACTTCCCCTTGCTGCGCAGCAAGACGGCATGGGACACGCAGGCGCTGCCACCGGTGTTGCAGCCCGCACAGGACGCGATCCTGTGGGCCGAACACATCGTGCTGTTCTTTCCGCTGTGGCTCGGCGGCATGCCGGCAATTGCCAAGGGCTTTCTCGAACAGGTGCTTCGCCCCGGGTTCGCATTCGTGCGGGTGTCGGAGGGCAGCATGGGCCTGAAGCTGCTGAAGGGCCGCTCGGCGCACATCGTCGTGACGATGGGCATGCCGTCACTGGTCTATCGCTGGTACTTCCGCGCACACAGCCTGAAGGCGCTGAAACGCAACATCCTCGGTTTCGTGGGCATCGCGCCGGTGCACGAAACACTGGTCGGCATGGTCGAGGGCATGAACGATGTCCAGCGCCGGCAATGGCTGCGCCGGATCGAAGCCATGGGACGCGAGGGCCGCTAGGGTCGTTTGTGCGGCCAGACGGGCATTCCTTGCGCTACCTCAAGCGTCGCACGCCAATGGGCGCCTAACGTGGTGGCATGAAAGCAATCGTCTACCGGGGCCCCGGCCTCAAGTCGCTCGAAGACCGTCCCAAGCCGCAAATCCAGGCGCCGGGCGACGCCGTCGTCAAGATCCTCAAGACCACCATCTGCGGCACCGACCTGCACATCCTCAAGGGCGACGTGCCGAGTTGCGCGCCGGGCCGCATCCTCGGGCACGAAGGCGTGGGCGTCGTCGAGACCATCGGCGCCGGCGTCACCGCATTTCGTGCGGGCGACCATGTGCTGATCTCGTGCATCTCGTCGTGCGGCAAGTGCGAGTACTGCCGTCGCGGCATGTATTCGCATTGCACCACCGGCGGCTGGATACTGGGCAACACCATCGACGGGACGCAGGCCGAGTACGTGCGCATTCCGCATGCGGACACCAGCCTCTACCCGATTCCCGCGGGCGCCGACGAAGAGGCGCTGGTGATGCTCAGCGACATCCTGCCCACCGGCTTCGAATGCGGTGTGCTCAACGGCAAGGTCGCGCCAGGCAGTACGGTGGCGATCGTGGGCGCCGGACCGATCGGCCTGGCCACGCTGCTCACCTCGCAGTTCTATTCGCCGTCGCAGATCATCCTCATCGACCTTGACGACGCCCGGCTCGAGGTGGCGCGCCGCTTCGGCGCGACGCACACTGTCAACAGCAGCGACGGCAAGGCGGCCGATGCGGTGCTCGCGTTGACCGGCGGCCGCGGCGTCGACGTGTCGATCGAGGCCGTGGGCATACCGGCCACCTTCGTGCTGTGCCAGGACATCGTGGCGCCCGGCGGCACCATCGCGAACATCGGGGTGCACGGGCACCCGGCCGAACTCCACCTGGAGCGCCTGTGGTCGCAGAACATCGCGATCACCACGCGGCTGGTGGACACGGTGTCCACGCCGATGCTGCTCAAGACGGTGCAGTCGCACAAGGTGGATCCGGCCCGGCTCATCACGCACCGCTTCAAACTCGACCAGGCGATGGACGCCTACGACACCTTCGCGCGCGCGGCCGAGACGCACGCGCTCAAAGTGATCATCGAAGCGTAGCTGTCCGCGCATCCCCCAAGGCTTGTTTCCCGATTCATTCATTCCTCTCGAAAGATTTTCATGTCGCTTTTCCACGCCGTCATCTGGATCGATCACCACAGCGCGCAGCTCCTTCAGTTCGACGCTGCCCAGGTTGTTGCGCAACAGGTGAGAGAGCACCTCCACTGCACGCGCCAGCACGGCAGCCAGGTGCGCAGCGAGCACGAGCTCTTCGGCGAGGTCTGCGATGCGACAAAGGGCATCGCCGAAGTGCTGGTCGTTGGCTCGCACACCGCGCTGGCCGACTTTCGCCACTACGTGGAGAAGCACCGCGCTGAGATGGCGCTGCGCATCGTCGGTTGGGAGACGGCGGGCCGCATGAGCAGCGCCGAACTGGTGGCGCTTGCGCGACGTTGGGTTTCCGTGCACGCGGGCATGGCCACGCCCATGAAGGCCGGCTAGCAAAGCCCTGCGCGAAAGACGAAACGACCTGTTCCCGAAAGGACCCCCATGCCCAACGACCACTTTTCGACAGCCCCGACGCAGCCCGCGCCTTTCGGCGCAGGCTGCCTTCAACTCCTGATGGCCTGGCAGATGGCCGCCGTCAGAGGCGCATTGCTGGCACAGGGCCAGCAGTGGGAAGCGATGGGCGTGTGGCAGCGCTCGGCTGCCGCCGTTCAGCGCGAGCTCATGGACGAGTGGATCTGCAGGTTCGGCGGCGGTGTGCCGCTGGACGGCTGAGCCACCGGGAGCAGAAGGGGCGCCCATGAACTTCAAGACCATCCTCGTTCACCTGGACCACTCCCAGCGAAGCGGCGTGCGCGCCGCGATAGCCGCGCGCTGGTCACGGGCGCACGAGAGCCACCTGATCGGACTTCTGCCCACGGGCCTGTACGACGGCGTGATCCCGGCCGATGCCATCCCGACGGGCATGACCGACTACATCGCGGAGTCGGCCGACTACCTGCGCCAGCGCGCCGAAGCCATCGCGCGGGCGTTCAGGCAAGGCATTACCGGGTCGGGACCGCTGTTGTACGAGGTGCGGCTGGTCGACGGTGCCACGGCCGATGCCGTGGTGCGCTTCGGTCGTGCGAGCGACCTGCTGGTGCTCGGGCAGAGCGACGCCGACGAAGGCCTGGACACCACCGTGCGCGGACTCCCCGAACCGGTGCTGATGGAGGTGGGCCGGCCGGTGCTGGTCGTGCCGTCGGCAGGCGCTTTCGAGGCGATGCCGGAGAACATCGTGGTGGCCTGGGACGGCTCGCGCGAAGCCGCCGTGGCCCTGCAGGCGGCGTTGCCGGCGCTGCGGCGTGCCGCGCGCGTCACGCTCGTGTCGCTGCGCCATCCGGGCGACGCAGACGCCGCACGGCAGCTGCTCGTGCCGGACATGGTGCAGTACCTGATGAGGCACGGCGTCCAAGCACACGCCGAGTCGCTGGTGACGGAGATCGACCTCGCGGAGGCACTGCTGTCGCGGCTCTCGGACCTCGGCGCCGACCTGCTCGTGATGGGAGGCTATGGCCATTCGCGCCTGCGCGAGCGCGTACTGGGCGGCGTGACGCGACAGATCCTCGCGCAAATGACCGTGCCCGTGTTGATGGCGCATTGAGGCGTCCGCCGACCGCACGCTCGGCCCAGGCCAACAAGGACCCACCGTGCCCGACCACGCACCCTCCGGCCTGACCGACGCCGAAGCCGCGCAGCGCCTTCGCAACGAGGGCCCGAACGTGCTGCCTTCCGTGTCGCGCAAGGGCTTGCCTCGCATTGCCTGGAACGCACTGACACAGCCGATGTTCCTGCTGCTGCTGGCGACCGCCGCGCTGTATGCGCTGCTCGGCAACCTGGGCGATGCGGGAATGCTGACGCTGTCGGTGCTGATGGTGGGCGGGCTGTCGATCTACCAGGAGCAGCGCACCGAGCGCGTGCTCGAAGCGCTGAAGAATCTTTCCAGCCCGCGCTGCACCGTCGTGCGCGCGGGGCGCGCCCTGCACATCGCGAGTCGTGAGCTGGTGCGCGGCGACCGCGTGCTAATCAATGAGGGCGACCGGCTGTCCGCCGATGCGCAGCTCATCGAAGCGGTCGAGTTGCAGGTCGACGAATCGCTGCGCACCGGCGAATCGATGCCGCTGGGAAAGCGGGTCGAAGGCGAGGGTGAGAGCGGCCTGCTGTTCGCCGGCAGCCTGGTGGTGCGCGGCGACGGCGTGGCCGAGGTGACCAGCACCGGCGCCCACACCGCATTGGGCGCCATTAACGATTCGATCGCACAGCTCGCGCCCCGCGCCAGCCGGCTGCAGGACGAACTGCGCCGGCTGGTGAGGCGGGTCGCATGGCTCGCGGCCTTCACCTGCATCGTCGCGGCCACGGTGTTCGCGCTGCGCGAAGGCTCCTGGACGCAGGGGCTGCTCGTCGGGCTGACCCTGGCGATGTCGCTGATCCCCGAGGAGTTCGCCGTCGTCTGGAGCGTGATGCTGGCGCTGGGCAGCTGGCGGCTCGCGAAGTCGAACGTGCTGACCCGCCAGCCGCAGGCCATCGAGGCGCTGGGCACCACCACGGTGCTGTGCGTCGACAAGACCGGAACCCTGACCCACAACCGCATGGCGCTGACCGTACTGCACGACGGGGAGGTCGAATGCAAGGTGGACATGCGTGAGCCGGCCGCGGGTTTTCAACGCCTGCTGTCGGGCGCGCTGCGCGCCAGCAGCACGGGCGGTGTCGAACCCATGGACCAGGCGGTGCGCACCACGGCCCAGGCCGCCGGGCTCGGCGAGGTCGATCCGTCGTGGACGCCCGGCCCGCGCCGCGGCATCCGCGACGGTGCACCCTATGTCGTGCACTGGTGGCAGGCCGCGGGCGACTCTGCGCGGACGGTCGCGGTCAAGGGCGCCGCCGAGGCCGTGCTCGCGCTCTGCGAGGCGGAGCCGGAATGCATGCACCGGCTGCGCGAGACCGCCGACCGATGGAGCGCGGTCGGCCTTCGCGTGCTCGCGGTGGCGGAAGGGCATGCCGGGCTGCCCGGCGAGGACGCCGCGCTGCCCGACGGGCTGCGCCTGGCGCCGCTGGGCCTGCTCGGCTTCATGGATCCTTTGCGCGAGGAGGTGCCACGCGCGGTCGAGGAATGCCGGCGCGCGGGCGTGCGCGTGGTCATGATTACCGGCGACGCGGCCCTCACGGCCCGCTCGATTGCGCGGCAGGCCGGGCTGGTCGACGGCGGCCCGGCAAAGGTGCTCACCGGCAGCGAGCTGGCCGCGATGGACGATGACGCGCTGCGCCGCTGCGTACGCGAGGTGCAGGTGTTCGCGCGGGTCGACCCCACGCAGAAGCTACGCATAGTGCGGGCGCTCCAGCAGCAGGGCGACATCGTGGCGATGACAGGCGACGGCGTGAACGACGCGCCCGCGCTCAAGGCCGCCGACATTGGCGTTGCGATGGGCCGGCGCGGCACCGACGTCGCGCGCGAAGCCGCCTCGCTGGTGCTGCTGGACGACAACTTCGCCTCGCTCGTAGAGGCGGTGCGCGCAGGCCGGCGCATCTTCACCAACCTGCGCAAGGCGCTGGGCTACCTCTTCGCGGTGCACGTGCCGATCGTCGGCGTGGCGCTGATCCCGGTGGTGATGGGCGGCCCGGTGCTGCTGCTGCCGCTGCATGTGGTGCTGCTCGAACTCCTGATCGACCCGGCCTGCTCGCTCGTGTTCGAGGCCGAGCCGGCGCCCGACGACAGCATGACGGTGCCGCCGCGCCGTCGCGACGATGCGCTCTTCTCGCTGGCTTCCGCGGCGCGCGCGTTCGCGATGGGTGCGCTGGTCTTCGCCGGCGTGGTGGCGGTGCAGTGGGCCTGCCGCACGCTGGGCGCCACGCAAGAAGAACTGCGGATGGCCAGCCTCGGCTCTATCGTGCTGGGGAACCTGCTGCTGCTCCTTTGGTTCCGTTGCGCCGGTACACGGCTTGCGCACCCCAACACGGTGTTCCACATCCTGCTGATCGGGGTCTGCGTGGTCTGGGGCCTGCTCACGATGGTGCCGGGCGTGGGAACCCTGTTCGGACTGCCCGGTACCTTCTCGCCCTGGGCGCTGTGGGTCGTGCTGCCCGCAGGCTGGGCGGCCTGGCGCGCTCTTGCGATTTCCCGGCATCATTGAATCGACACGCGGCAAGACACATGGAAACCACCCTGATCGACGCATTGCGCGAGACGCTCCGGCAGCAGACCGGGCAGCCGGTGGCGCTGGTCGAGACGCACATCTCCTGGGTGCTGCTCACGCGGACGCAGGCCTTCAAGCTCAAGAAGCCGGTGCGGCTGCCGTTCGTGGATTTCGGCAGTGTCGAGGCGCGCAAGCATTTCTGCGACGAGGAGCTGCGCCTGAACCGGCGCTACGCCCCCACGCTGTACATCGACGTGGCGCCGGTCTGCGGCACGCGCGAAGCACCGCGGATCGGCGGGGACGGCCCCGCGATCGACCACGTGGTGCGGATGCGGCGGTTTCCGGCGTCGTCGCTGCTGGTAGATCTGCTCGCGAACGACCGGCTCCAGCCGGCGCAGCTCGACGACTTCGCGCAGCGGCTCGCCGCCCTGCACGGGAGCGCGCCGCGCGCGACGCCGGCGTCGGACTTCGGAAGCCCGGAGCGGGTCGTACGAGCTGCGACGGACGTGCTGGCGGCATTGGAGCAGCAGGCCGTCGATAGCCGCCTCGTCACGCTGGGCGCGTGGAAGCGCGAGCAGGTGCAGGCGCTGCGCATGGCCTGGACCGATCGTCAGCAGGGCGGCTCGGTGCGCGAGTGCCATGGCGACCTGCATATGGCCAACGTAGTGCTGGTGGACTGCACGCTCACGCCCTTCGACTGCATCGAGTTCGATCCCGCGCTGCGCTGGATCGACGTGGTGAGCGACGTCGCCTTCCTGACCATGGACCTGAAGGCCTACGGCCGCGCCGACCTGGCATTCCGCTTCCTCAATGCATGGCTGCAGTACAGTGGCGACTATGCGGGCCTGCAGGTTTGGCGTTTCTACGAGGTATACCGGGCGCTGGTGCGTGCCCTGGCTTCGGGCCTGGGGCCGAAAGGCCCGCCGGACATGGTGCTGCCCGACTACTTGGCCTGCGCAACGCAATTGGTGAAGCCAGCCGGAAGCGGTGCGCGCCTGCTGATCACGCACGGCTTTTCCGGCTCCGGCAAATCCAGCGTCGCCTCGCAACTGCTGTGCGCCGCCGGCGCAGTGCGCCTGCGCTCGGACGTGGAGCGCAAGCGCCTGTACGGTCTCGACCCGCTGGCACGCACCGCCGGCCTCGGGCTCGACATCTACGGCGAACAGGCGACCCGCAGGACGTTCGAGCGGCTGCACGCCTGCGCCCGCGACGCGCTGCTGGCCGGCTACCCGGTGATCGTGGACGCGGCGTTCCTGCGCAGCGCCGAGCGGCGCTGCTTCGAGGCGCTGGCCACCGAGTTGCGCGTGCCTTTCAACATCCTGGATTGCCACGCCGACACGGCCACGCTGCGGCGCCGCGTGGCCGCGCGCGCTGCGGCAGGCGCCGATGCCTCGGAGGCCGGGCCGGCTGTGCTGGAGCGCCAGCTGCAAAGCCACGATCCGCTGGTGCCCGACGAGCGCCGCCTGGCCATCGAGGTCTCCACGCAGGACCCGGTGGACATCGCCCGGATCGCGGCGCGCTGGCGCGCCTCGGCACCGGGCGCGTGACGTCTCAAGCGCTGGCGAGCACGCCGGCGGGCAGCGTGAAACGCTCGTGCTCGGTCTTGGCGACTTCGGGCGCGCGGACCAGCAGCACCGGCACGGGCGACATGCGCAGGATGTGTTCCGCACTGCTGCCCATCACCCAGCGGCCGATGCCGCGGCGGCCGTGCGTGCCGATCACGATCAGATCGGCTTTGCAGGATTCGGCCTCCGCGATGACCTGGTCGTGCACGGCGCCCTTGAAGCGGTCGATCAGCACGGTGTCGGCCTCCACGTTCTCCTCGGCCGCCCTGGCCTGCGCAGCCTGGAGCAGCTTCGTGGCGTTGGTGCGCAACTCTTCGAGCCACGTTCCGGCGTAGCCCGCATAGGCGTCCATGGCGAGTGCGAACGACAGCTCGTCGATCACATGCACCAGACGCAGGCGCCCGCCCGTGAGCCTTGCGATCTGGATGGCTTCGGTCAGGCCACGGCTGGACGTGGAACTGCCGTCGATGGGAACAAGAATTCGCTGGTACATGGCACGACTCCGGTGTGTGGATTGGATCGCTCCAGTATCCGGATCTGCATGGGCCCGGGGTTGATCTGGCGCAAGCCCGCGCACGGCGAAAGCGCGACCCTTGAGGCTTGCAGAGGAAGAGCCCATGACCCATTCCACCGTTCGCACCATTCGCCAGGAGCACGCCGCGCTGTCGGCCATGCTCCGATCCATCGTCCGGTTGCTCGAGCAGCATCGCAAGCAGAATACCTTGCCCGATTTCGCGACGCTGCGCGCCATGCTGTTCTACGTGGACGAGTTCCCCGAGAAGCGCCATCACCGCAAGGAGACCGAACTGCTGTTTCCCAAGCTGCGCGCCCGCACGCCAATGTCGCGCGACCTACTGGACAAGCTTGACGGGGATCATGCGCGCGGCGAGCGTAGGATCCGCGAGGTCGAGCACACGCTGCTTGCGTTCGAGATGCTCGGCGAATCGCGTCGCGAAGCGTTCGAGCGAACGGTCGGCGAATACGTTAACTTCTATCTGGGCCACATGGCGCTCGAGGAGCGCGAGATCCTCCCGCTGGCCGAGCGCGTGCTGACCGAGGACGATTGGCACGACCTGGACCAGGCCTTCGCGCAGAACCGCGACCCGCTGACCGGGCACGTGGCGGACTTCGAATACGCCGCGCTCTTCACGCGCATCGTGAACGTCGTTCCCGCGCCCATCGGATTGGGGCCGGCCCTTTGATCCTGCGGCCGGTGTGCCGCGGATTGACAGCTCAACGCCCCGCCACGTAGCTGCCCGGCGCGTCGCAAAGCGGCGGCAGTCCGCGCCGGACCGCACCCAGCGCCGGCGGACGCCGTCTCGGCCCCGAGTGTCCGAGCAGCCACTGCTGGAAGCCTGGCCACCACGATCCCTCGATTCGGCTCGACATGTCCAGGAATTCATCCGGAGCGATGAAGGCACCGTTCGCTGGCCGTCGCAGCATCCGGTGGCTGCGGTGCGCGTGCCCCGGCTCGCTCAGGATGCCCGCGTTGTGGCCTCCTTCGGTCAGCACGAAGGTCAGGTCGGTGTCGCACAGCAGGCTGAACTTGTAGACCGACCGCCATGGCGCCACGTGGTCGGTGCGCGTGCCGAGCAGGAACACCGGCACATCGATATCGTTGAGCGACACCGGTCGCCCGTCCACGAGATAGCGGCCCTCTGCCAACGCGTTGTCCAGGAACAGCTGGCGCAGGTAGTCCGCATGCATGCGGTAGGGCATGCGCGTGCCGTCGGCGTTCCAGGCCATCAGGTCGCTCATGGGAACGCGTTCGCCCATCAGGTAGTTGCGCACCATGGGGCCCCAGACGAGATCGCCGGGACGCAGCGCCTGGAACGCGACTGCCATTTGCGCCGAATCCAGGTAGCCCTGGCGCGACATGATGTCTTCCAGGAAGGCGAGCTGGCTCTCGTCGATGAACAGGCCGATCTCCCCGGGCTCGGTGAAATCGGTCTGTGCGGCCAGCAGCGCAAGCGAGGCGAGGCGGCCGTCACAGTCGCGCGCCATCGCCGCCGCGGCGATGGCCATCAGCGTGCCGCCCAGGCAATAGCCCACGGCGTGCACGCGGCGCCGCGGCAGCACCGCGTCGATGGCATCGAGGCTCGCGCGGATGCCCAGGCGCAGGTAGTCGGCCATGCCGAGTTGCGCATCGGCGGCGCCGGGATTCTTCCACGAGATCGCGAACACCGTGTGCCCGCGCTCGATCAAGTAGCGCACCAGCGAATTGTGGGGCGACAGGTCGAGCACGTAGTACTTCATGATCCACGCGCTCACGACGAGCACCGGCTCGGCATGTACCGTCGGCGTCGCTGGCGCGTACTGGATGAGCTCGATGAGTTCGTTGCGCAGGATGACCTTGCCGGGCGTGACTGCAACTTCATGCCCGGGCCTGAATGCCTCGGCACCCGCGGGCGACAGTCCGAGGGTCTGGCGCCCGAGATCTTCCGCCCAGTGCGCCGCGCCAGCGAGCAGGTTGGCGCCGCCGGTGGCAGCGGTTCGTTGCAGCACCTGCGGATGGTCGCGATGGCGTTGGCGGGCGAGGCCACTGGCGCACCGCGAAGGCCACCAACTGCTCGTGGTGCCGGTCGACGCCGCGCACGCCGTGAACGAGGTCCAGCAGCCTTCGCCCAGCGGTCTCGAAGGCGTCGCGGTACAGGCTGAATGGCCATGCCGCCCAGTCGGGCACCGCGAGCCGCGGATCGTGCGCCAGCGGCTCGGCGCCCGGAGCGGCGTTGCGCAGGGCGACCTCGGCCGCGTGTCCGGGCTGGGGGGCGAAATGCAGCGCCCAGTCGGAGCAGGCCAGCATCAACGCCACAGGCGACACGGCACCGCCCAACCGGCCCCAGGCCGCGTGGAGGGATCGATCGAGTTCGCTGGACTCGTTCACTTGTCAACGCCCGCCGCGCGCTTCCAGCGCCGCCTGGCAAGCCGTGCAGCGGATCGCGGCCGGCTGGGCCAGGAGCCGTGCGCGAGGAATCTCGCCGCCACAGTCTTCGCAGATGCCGTAGTGGCCGCTCGCCAGGCGCGCGAGCGCGTGCTCGATCTCGTCGAGCCGCGCACGATCGACCTCGGCTTCGGCCATCTGCACGTCGCTGGCGCGTTCGGCCTCGGCCTCGTCGGCATGGGTCTTCACGTCGTGATCGCCTTCGGCCAGCGCGGCCTGGGCCGAAGGCGCCGAGGCACGGAGCTCGTCGAGCACCTGCTGCTTCATCGTCTCGAGTTGCCGCTGCAGTGCGTGGCGGTCGGTGGTGTCCAGGGATTGCATGGTGAATGTCCTTGCGATGAAATGGCCACGGCGGCGGGAGGAATTGGCCGGCACTCAGGAGCGGCTGCGGCGGGTGACGGGAACGCGAACCGCCACATAGGCCAACCGGCGGTCGCGCATCACCAGCAGGGCGACCGTCTTCCCGGGCGGCACCTCCGCCAGGCCTTGGCTGAAATCGTCCAGGCGATAGAGCTTGGACGTATTCAGCGCCACGACGACATCGCCCGCGCGGATGCCCTCGCTGCGCGCGAGACCGGCGGCCTCGCGCACGATCAGCCCGCTGTCCAGGCCGAGCTGCAGGCGCTGCGCAGGCGAGAGGTCGCCGAGGCTCAAGCCCAGCCCGTCGCTCCATTCGGGCGCCGCGGCGGCGAAGCTGCTCTCGGGCGACGCGGGTTGCGCACGCAGCGAGACCTGCAGCAGGCGGTGGGCGCCGCTGCGCCACACCTCCAGTTGCATGCGGCTGCCCGGCTCGCGCTGCGCAACCTCCTGCGGAAGGTCGGTGAAGTGCGCCAGCGGCTTGCCGTCCAGCGCCAGCACCGCATCGCCCTGCGCAAGGCCCGCGGCCAGTGCGGGGCTGCCGGCCTCGACCCGCACGACCAGTGCGCCGGCGGACGACGGCAGCCCGAAGGACTGCGCCAGCGCCGGGGTCACTTCCTGGAACTGCGCGCCCAGCCAGGCCCGGCGCACGGCGCCGTGTTCGCGCAGCTGCCCGGCGATGCGCATCGCCAGGTTGATCGGCACGGCGAACGACAGGCCCATGTAGCCGCCGCTGCCGCTGTAGATCATCGAGTTGATGCCCACCATCTCGCCGCGGCTGTTGAAGAGCGGGCTGCCCGAGCTGCCGGGGTTGATGGCGACATCGGTCTGGATGAAAGGGATTTCTCCGGCGCCGCCCATCACACGTCCGACCGCGCTCACGACGCCGGCCGTCACGCTGCCGTGGAAGCCGAAGGGCGAGCTGATCGCCGCGACCCAGTCGCCAGGGCCGAGCGCCGCGGAGTCGCCGATCACGGCCACCGGCAATGCGGTGGCCTCGATCTTCAGGAGGCCGACGTCGGTACGGCGGTCCACGCCGACCACGTGCGCGCGGAAGCGGCGTCCGTCGTCCAGCTGGACCTGGGCCTCGTCGATGTTCGTGATCACGTGGGCGCTGGTGAGGATCAGGCCGTCGCTGTCGATGATCACGCCCGAGGCGAGGTCGCGGATCTGGCTGATCCGCGCGCTGGCCGCGAGCGGCCAGGCCAGCCGGTCGGCGAAGTCGTGCTCGGGGATGATCTCGAGTTCGATCTCCCCGTCGCTTTCGTCGCGTCCGATGCGCAGCGTGCTGATGTCGACCACCGAGGTGCTGCGGCCGGCGACCAGGGACGAGAACCCGGCAGGCGCGGGCGCGATGGCGGTGGCGACCCCGGGCGCGGGCGCTGCCGCGGCGCAAGCGCCGAGCAGCCACGCGCTGGCGGCGAGCGCACAAGCAAGGCGCGCGATGTGGAGGAGCCCGGGGGTATTCACGTCGAGCCGTCTCCGGCGTCAGGTCGACTGCGGCGACAGCGTGACGGGACGCACCACGGCATGCGAGTCCTCCGCTTCGCGCACCGCGTTGCCGAAGGCCTGCAGGCGGGCAGCGCAACTGCCGTCGTCGGCCTCGCGCTGGGTCACCGCGGCGCTCAGGATGGGCGCGCGCGCCAGGCGTTTGCCGATCTCCGCGGCCGCATTGGGCGCTCCTTGCCCACCCATGACCGAGAGCACCGCAACGTCGGGAAGACGATCGCGCTGGCGTGCGACAAAGCTGCGCATGGGCCCGGCCAGGCGCATCATCCAGATCGGCGAGACGAGCACCACCGCATCGAAGTCGCTGGGCGGCGGGCCGTCGTAGCGGATGGCCGGCTGGCGCTGCAACAGCGAGTCGAGCACGCAGCGCCAGCTGCCCATGGCGCCGCTGCGCCGGCGCGCATCGGTGATCTCGGCCAGGGGCCAGCCCTGCTGGCTGCACAGCACTTGTGCAACCCGGCGCGAGGTGCCGGTGTAGGAATAGACGATGACCAGGACATTGTTCATGACTGCCTCTTGGCTTTGCTGCGTTGTGTGTCATCAATGTAGGCATCAAGGTGCTTCGAAGCATTGATGTGGCGCAAGGCGACCTGCGGTCGTTCGACGATCATCGATTGGTGCGCCGGGGGTGCAATCCTGACGAAGGAATCAACATGAAGATTCTGCTTGCCGTCGATGGCAGCGACTACACGAAGCGCATGCTGGCGTGCCTGCTCGCCCACAAGGAGTGGGTCAATACGGGCCAAGCGATCACGGTCTTCCATTCGGTAGAGCCATTGCCGCACCGCGCCGCAGCCTTCGCGGAGCCCGCCGTGGTGCACGGCTATTACGAGGACGATGCACGCATGGTGCTTGACCCGGTACGCAACTTGCTGGCCAAGCATGACATCCAGGCGCGCTTCGAACACCGCATCGGCCGTCCTGGGGTGGAGATCGCGGCATTTGCTGAAAAGGGCGGCTTCGATCTGCTGGTCATGGGATCGCGAGGCCACGGCGCCCTGGCAGGCCTCGTGCTCGGGTCCGTCGCCACCAAAGTGCTGGCCGCGTGCACCGTGCCGGTGCTGCTGGTGCGCTGAATGAAGGCACCCACACTTTTGCGAAGGTTGGTCGTCGCCGCTGCAAGTGCCTTTGCGCTGGCCGCCACAACGAATGTGGCATCTCGAACGCGTTCTTGCCAGGATCGCGCGCTGTCCGCTTCGCAGAGCATCGACTTCGTGGCGGCTGCTGCGCGACAGTCGCCCGCTGTGGTGCGCACGCGGCGATGCAGACATCGTGCGAAAACCCGTTGGGCATTCCGATGTGCACGAGACTCGCTTCGGACTCGATCTCGCCGAACGCAAGGGCGCGCTGGGCATCGACCTTCAAGAGGCCTGACCTCTACGTGCAAGGCGTCTCAGGGGGGGCTAGCGGGCAGGGCTGCGCCAGAGAGACGCGATTGTCGCGGTCAACGACGTGCGCGTGGCACTCCAGAGTTTTCTGCGCTTCGTGTGACCGCACAAGTCCTTGTGTTGCTGAGTTCGAGGGGGAAGCCCGAGGTCGCTGAAAGAATGAATTTTTGCCAAGGGCTGTATGCTGGAGAGGGCTCAGAAGTACTGTAGCGTGCCGTTGCGAAGCGCTTCATCGCGAAGGGCTGATTGACGGTAAAAGCGACGGTACATAGCTCGTTCGACCCCGCCAGATCCCATTAACCATGCGGGTTAGCGAGACCTATTGATGATCGAGTGGGAGTGAGGGGCGAAAGCACTGGCTACGCCTGTCGCGATGAAAAACTTACACAGGTTTTTCTTTGCGATTCGGCCTGACGCCGAAGCCAGGTCGATGGCGGTCGATGCAACGCAACGACAAATGGATGCACACGCCTTGTCCGGTGGTCGTGTTCCGCCGGGGCGTTTGCACGCCACGCTCTACTTGTTGGGCGACTATGAGGATGTACCGCACGAACTGCTGCGCTTGGCGAAGGAGGTGGGTGGCAGGATCGAGATGGCGCCGTTTGGTGTCGGCTTCGACCGTATCGGCAGCTTGGGAGGCGCGGGCATGGGTGGCCTGGCGCTGACCGGTGCTGCAGAACTGAAGGAGCTGCGCCAGTTTCAACGCGCCCTGGCATCGGCGATGAAAGCTTCGGGGATCGGCCACCCCATTCGCAAGCGTTTCAACCCTCATGTGAGCTTGCTCTATTGCGATGAACAGGTGCCCCGCGAACCGATCGCGCCGATTCGCTGGCGAGTCGACGAGCTGGTATTGATAGACAGCCTCGTAGGCCGCGGCACACATGTCGTATTGGGCAGATGGCCATTGCAAAGCCGCCAGATGGATTTCAGCGATTGGTGACGCCCGGCCGTGGTGAGGCGCAGTGCGTCAAGCCAGGCTTGTCGTATTCGCTTTGCGTTCAATGGTGCCGCATCGATCCATCAGTACTTCAAAGGGCTCGACCTCGTCGAGGAACAGGCCATCATCGATCATGTGCTGGTAGTCGGTGGCCAACTTGGCCAGGGCACCGTCGTCGGGAATGAGGCTGAGCCCGCCTGCGACTGCGGCGTGGTAGTCGATCAGTCCACCATCCAGGTTCTTCTCCGCAAAGAAGATGCTCTTGTGATCGGCCACCGCGTTCGCCAGCGCCGCGTCCGCAATCGCCGAGTCGGCGAAGCCGGCGGCATCCAGCCGCGTTACGTCGTGCCAATGGCGAGCGAATCTATCCCCGCCTCGAAAGGCACCTTGCGTGCAGAAGACGTGAATCGCGGTAGCTTTTTCCCAGAAAGTCCGCTCGGCACGCATCACCCTTGACGTCGCTTCGGGAAACTTGACGCCCTGCAGGTGTGCGGCTGCATCGCAGTGAACGGAGCGCAGTTCACTGGGCTCGCCGGTGGATCGCGCGCCAAATTCGAGCATGACTGCCGACGCGACATAACCCGTTCCCGAGGCCAAGGGCGTGTAGTCGATGAACACCTTGTCGTCTTCGGCTCGGACCGTAGCGGGCAGGCCGTGCTGTCCAAGGTCTTGCTGGAGCAGCGGAACGACATCGGTGGCCACCCAGTCAGCCAAACGGGCGCGGATCTCCTTGCTCCACTTCTTTTCCTGGCTCTTGCTGGCCGGGAGCGGCACACCCGCATCACCGATCAGATCAGCGGCGATGGCGCGGATGTCGTAGGTGAGATCCACGTCCTCCGAGAACCGCTGGATGACGCCATAGGCCTTCGACAGGGAGGTGCCACCCTTGAAGACAAGATGCGGCGCATAGGGCGCGGCGAAGAGGTGCCGCAGGGACCAGACCACCCAAACGTCCTTTTCCAGCAGGTGGGGAGGGCGCCCAGACGCATCGGCGGCCTGGACAAGGACCTCCAGGCGTTCGTCGGCAGAGAGCTCGAAGAACTCAGCCATGCGACACCAGCGCGCTCACTTCCTGCGCCATCCAGGTCGGCAGGCGCGCACGTGCCGACGCCACTTCCTTCATCTCGGCCGGCGGCAGTTTGGCGCGCAGTGCCCGCAGCGCAGCGCCGGCCTTTTCAGGCCCCAACCAGGCCAGCGCCCGCACCACGTCGCCGGAGGCGCGGCCAGGAAAGATCAATTGCCATACAGGCGCATGCCGCAATTCCACGGTCTGCGCCCCAAGCTTCAAGCGACGGCTCGGGCCTGACGTCAGGTAGACGGCTCGCATAGGTACCTGGGTGGTGAGGCCGAGCGCGTTGGCGGCGGACGCGCCATGCAACACGATGGTTTCTCCACGCTGACTGGCCAGCCCCTCGACCATCTTGACGGTCGAGGGTGCACGGGAACCGAAGCGGCTCTCGACCGGCAGGACATAGATGCCGCGGCCCGCGCGCAGCAGGGAGCCCCTCTGCACAAGCCGAGACAGAACCTGGTCCACGGCGGCTCGGTTCCCCAAGTGCAGCAGCTCCTTTGCGACCAAGGGCGTGCCTTCCGGCAACCCGGCGGCGTGCTCTAAGACTTGTTTGGCGAGGGTCTGCATGACGGCCACTGTTTGAGTGTTAGAAGTATGAAGTAGTTTCTGACACTTATCAAGCCATGGGTGTCTTGCATTGGTGTGAGAGGTGAGCACCGCTGTTACAGCCCGCTGCGATCGTTGACGATTGATGCGCAGGAGTAGCTATCCCGCAAAGCAAGTCCATCTCCCGCGCCATTAATGCCCCAGTTTTCTGGCGGTAGAAGTGACGGCAAGTACGAGGTCCCGACCCCGCACAGCAAGCATTCATGCGGGTTTCCGGCTTTCAGAAACTATCGAGTAGGAGGGAACTCCCGTTCGGTTGAATCCGTGCACTGAAGCTGGCACGGCCCGGCAGATCCGGAACTACGAGCCCTTCGTCGTTCCGGTCTGGCCGTCATTGAACGCAGCCAGGAATTCATCGGAAGCCACCTGATCGGCCAGCGCCCGCAGCGTGCCCGCCGCCTCGCTGCCGAGCACGTCCTCCACGCGCTGGTTGGCCTTGTCCCAATACGCGACCGCTTCGTGCAACAGCGCGGCGCCAGCCGGCGTGAGGACGGCCCGCTTGGTCCGCCGGTCCTGCGGGTCAGTCTGCAGCCCGACCAGGCCATCCCGAACCAGCGGCCTGAGCGCATGCGTCAAGGCGGAGATCTGGATCGCGAGCTTGGCGGCGAGATCCTGCAGCGCCGGCGCCTGCTGTCCCTCGGCAGCGACCGTCAGCCGCTCGATGTCCGCCAGCAGACCCAACTGCGTGGCCTTGAGGCCCAGCGGCGCCAGGGCCTCGTCGTAGAGGTTGCCGAGCCGGCGGGCCGCCCGCCGGAGCGCCGTGTTGGTACACGCCAGGACCTCCAGCAGGTTGACCGCTTCAGCTTGCGCCTTGCGCACCTTGCCCGCGCCCGCGGGCTTGCTCATGTTTTTTCCCATGACTCGAGGATGGTTGAGTACAGCACCATTGACAAGTGCTTGCCGAATCGCCTTACATTTGAGCCCTCAATCAATTTGATTGAGGGCTCAATTTTTACCATGGAAAATCTCATGTCCAGTTCCAAGAAAACTGCCGTCGTCACCGGTGCATCCTCTGGCATCGGCGCGGTCTACGCCGATCGATTGGCCGCGCGCGGCCATGACCTGATCCTGGTCGCGCGCCGCGCCGACCGCCTGGCCGCGTTGTCGGACAAGCTGTCGACGGCCTACGGCACCCGGGTCCAGGTGCTGGCCGCCGACCTCGAGAACGATGCCGACGTCGCCCGGGTCGAAAGCGTGCTCGCCAGCGATGCCAGCGTGAGCGTGCTGGTCAACAACGCAGGCCTGGCCCGCTTGCGGCCGCTGGCGCAATCGTCGGCGGGCGATTCGCTGTCGCAGGTCTCGCTGAACATCACGGCGCTGACCCGGCTCACCCAGGCCGTGCTGCCGGGATTCGTCGCGCGCAACGAGGGCGCGATCATCAACATCGCGTCGGTGCTGGCGGTTCATTCGCTCCCGATCAGCGCGGTGTACAGCGGCAGCAAGGCCTACGTGCTGGCCTTCACCCGGGGCCTCCAGGCCGAGCTGGCGAATACCGGCGTGAAGGTCCAGGTGGTCCTGCCGGCATCGACCGCGACCGAGATCTGGTCCGAAGGCATCTCCGGCATCCCGCTCTCCGCCCTTGATCAGAAGGCTGTGATGAGCGCGGAAAACCTCGTCGATGCGGCGCTGGCCGGCTTCGACAGCGGTGAAGCGATCACCTGGCCTTCGGTGGCCGACGAAAACCTGTGGAGCACCTACGACGCGGCGCGCTCCGCGCTGTTCGCCGCGACGCAGGTCGGGGTGCCGGCACCGCGCTACCGCAAGGCCTGATCGACGGGCGCACGTGGCGCCTGTTCCGGAAGCTCCGAACGCAGTGCCTCGGCGAGGAAGTCGATCAGGGCAGCGACGCGGTGGCTGGAGGCGCCGCCCGCGGTGACGGCGTAGAAGTCGACCGCAGGGGAGGCGAAGTCCTCCAGCGCGGTCTCCAGGGTGCCGTTGTCGAGCTCGCGACGGACCTCCCAGCCGTTCTTGATCATCACGCCGTAGCCCTGCACGGCCCAGTGCCGCAGCACGCCGCCGTCGTTGGCCACGCGATCGCCGCTCACCCGCACCGCGGCCGCCTTGCCGTCGATCGTGAAAGGCCAGCTCGAAAACGGGACGCCTGGCCGGTGCAGGACCAGGCAGTTGTGCCGCGCCAGCTCATCGGGGTGCGCGGGCTTGCCGTGCGTTTGCCAATAGGCGGGCGCGGCACAGACGACGCGCTGGCTGCGCCGCAGTAGCCTCGCCCGGAGCGTCGAGTCGGCCAGCGGGCCGCTGCGCAGGGCGAGGTCCAGGTTGTTCTCGATCAGGTCGACCACGCCATCGCCCAGGTGCAGCGAGACCTGGATCGCCGGATGGGCCGCCATGAAGCGGTCGATCAGCGGCACCAGTTGCTGGCGGCCGAAATCGTTGGTGGCGGTCATGCGGATGGGGCCCTTGAGCGGCCCGTGCTGGCCGATGCCCTCGATCGCATCGTCCCAATCCGCGAGCAGGCGCCTGGCACGGGCCAGGAAGAGCTCGCCCTCGTGGGTGAAGGTCAGGCGGCGCGTCGATCGCGTGATCAGCCGGGTGGCCGCCTGCGCCTCCAATTGCTGGAGCGCCAGCGTTACGGTGGAGGGCGCGACCGACTGCTGGCGGGCCGCCGCCGTCAGGTTGCCGGTTTCCGCGATGCCCACGAACAGGCGCAGTGCATCCAACGTGTCCATTCTTTCCCGCCTGGGTTTGCCTCCATGTTTTTCGAGAAACTCGAAAGGTCATCTCATTGATCGATGGATTATCGTCCGATCAAAAATATTCGACAGTTGCCCCATCCACACACACAAGGGCAACACATGCACATCGATTTCACCGGACGACGGGTCCTGATCACCGGTTCCACAGGCGGCATCGGCTTCGCCGCCGCACAGGGCTTCCTGGCCGCGGGAGCCAGCGTGGTCGTCAACGGCCGCAGCGAGAAGAGCGTGGCCGGCGCGGTCGCGCGACTGGGCGCCACCTCGGCGCGTGTCGCCGGCTTCGCGGGCGACCTCGGCGCCGCGGCCGCCTGCGCCGAGTTGGTGGCCGCGCATCCCGACTTCGACATCGTGGTCAACAACCTGGGCATCTTCGGCCCCCAGGACTTCTTCGACACGCCCGACGCGAGTGGCAGCGCTTCTTCGAGACCAACGTCATGTCCGGCGTGCGCCTGGCCAGGGCCTATGCGTCGTCGATGGTCGAACGCGGCTGGGGCCGGATCGTCTTTGTCTCTTCGGAATCGGCGCTCAACATCCCCGGCGACATGATCCACTACGGCTTCACCAAGACCGGCCAGCTCGCCGTATCGCGCGGACTGGCCAAGCGACTGGCCGGCACCGGCGTGACGGTCAACGCGGTGCTGCCCGGGCCGACGCTCTCCGAGGGCGTGGCCGACATGCTCAAGGCGGAGGTCGAACGCAGCGGCGACAGCCTGGAGAAGGTGGCGGCCGACTTCGTCAACACGCACCGCGGCTCCTCGATCATCCAGCGCGCCGCGCGCGTGGAGGAGGTGGCGCACATGATCCTCTACGTCAGTTCGGCACAGGCCTCGGCCACGACCGGCGCCGCGCTGCGCGTCGATGGCGGCGTGGTCGACAGCATCGTCTAGCCGCCACCCGCCCGCGTTTCCCGATCCCGCTCAGGCCCGCCGCCGCGATCCGCGGCAGGGCCGCCATCCTCAGTTTTCTATCAAGGACTTCCCATGAGCCATCCCGTCATCGGCGCCATCGAGGCGCGCCGCACCACCAACCTGTTCGATCCGTCGCGCCAACTCGACGACGCGCAGATCCAGGAGTTGATCCGCCTCGCCACGACGGCACCGACCGCCTTCAACCTGCAGAACTGGCGCTTCATCGCCGTGCGCACGGCCGAGGCCAAGGCGCGGCTGCGCGCGCAGGCCTGGGACCAGACCAAGGTCACGGACGCGGCGGTCACCTTCATCGTGTGCGGTCAGCTGGCCGACCACCGCGTGATGCCCGAGCGCCTGGCGCCTTCGGTGGAAGCCGGCTTCATGCCTGCGGCCATGGTGCCGGGCTGGGAGGGCGCGGCGAAGAGCCTCTACTTCGAGCAGCCGCAGCGCCAGCGCGACGAAGCGATCCGCAGCGCGACCTTCGGCGCCGGCACGCTGATCCACGCGGCACAGGCGCTGGGCCTGGGCTCCGCGCCCATGATCGGCTTCGATGCCGAGGCCGTGGCGCGTGCATTCGACCTGGCGGCCGACGAGATCCCGGTCGTGCTGGTGGCCGTGGGACACGCCACTTCGGAGAACTGGCCGCAGAAGCCGCGGCGTCCGCTGGCGCAGGTGCTGTCCCTGGTGTAGCTAGTCCCGGGCGCGCACCCACCACGCCGCCCCCGCATGCGGGTCGCTCAGCGACAGCCGCTCGCCCATCACCGGCGTCGCAAGCTTCACGCCACGGGCCCGCGCCAGCGCATGGATGCGCTCGAAGGGCTCGTCCCAGGGGTGCAGCGCCAGGTCGAAGGTGCCGTTGTGCACCGGCAGCAGCCAGCGGCCTTTGAGGTCCAGGTGGGCCTGCAGCGTCTCTTCGGGCTGCATGTGGATGTCGGCCCACTGCCGGTCGTAGGCGCCGGTCTCGATCATCGTCAGGTCGAAGGGGCCGTAGCGCTCGCCGATGGTCTTGAAGTCGGCGTGGTAGCCGGTGTCGCCGCTGAAGAAGAGGCGCAGGCTGTCGGTAATGATCACCCACGAGGCCCACAGCGTGCGGTCGCCGTCGCGCAGGCCGCGGCCGGAGAAGTGCTGGGCGGGCACGGCCGCCAGCCGGACGCTTCCGACTTTCGTCTCGCCCCACCAGTCGAGCTGCAGCACCCGCGCCGGGTCGACGCCCCAGGCGATCAGGCGATCGCCCACGCCCAGCGGCGCGACGAACACCTCGACCTTGGGCGCCAGCCGCAGGATGGCGGCATGGTCCAGGTGATCGAAATGGTCGTGCGACAGGATCACGCCCTTGATCGGCGGCAGCGCCTCGATGTCGATCGGCGGCGCATGGAAGCGCTTCGGGCCGGCCCACTGCACCGGTGAGGCGCGCTCGGAGAAGACCGGGTCGGTGAGCCAGAACGCGCCCTCGAGCTTGAGCAGCAGGGTCGAGTGGCCCAGGCGGTACAGGCTGCCGTCCGGCGCGGCGAGGAGGGCTTCGGTCGTCAGCGGCAGAACCGGAATCGGCAGGCTGGGCACGCTCGCATCGGTCTTGTGGGTCAGGAATTCCCAGCCGAGCGCGACCGTCTTCAAAAAGCCCGGTTGCACACGCGGCACGACGTTGTGGAAGCGGCCGTCGCGCTGCTGCGGCGACTCGGGATGGGCTGCGGGGCCGGCGCTGCAGGCGCACAGTGCGAAGGTGGACATGGCGAGGACTCCGGTCAAGAGAAGGTGGCGGGAAGAGCGCTTCATGGTTCGACGTTCACGGGCCGGTGGCACGCCGCGATGTGGCGCCCTGGCTGCCGCAGGTCAGGCGCACGGCGAGGCGGATGCTGGCCTGGTACTCGGCCGGCGTGCGGGCCTGCTGCTTGAGGCCGTGCGAAGCCGCGAGCAGGTGCTGCGCGAGCGACTTGGCCGTCAGGCCGGCGCCATACCACGGGACCTCGGCCCCGCTCGACTGGATGGCCCGCGTCAGTTCCTTGAGCACCGTCTGGTCGAAGGCCTCCAGCACCGGCCCGATGAGCTGCCGTGCGGTCTCGACGATCTCGCTCATGTGCTCCAGCGACATCTGCGAGCCGTCGTTCTGGGCATGCAGCGCCGCGAAGGCGCCGGTCAGGCGCTCTTCGATCGGCAGCTCCTCGCGCGCCAGCGCGGCCCGCATCGCATCGAGGCTGCGCTGCGACAGCCAGGTGGAGGCCTCCCTGAAGAGCTCGTCCTTCGAGGCGAAGTGCAGGTAGAGGCCCTGGCGGGAAATGCCCGCGGCGCGCGCGAGGTCGTCCATGGACGTCTTTCGGTAGCCGTAGCGCAGGAAGACGCCGATCGCCGCCTCCAGGATGGACTCGCGCCGGTCGGCGCCGGTGCGGGGAAGGGAGGCGATGGTCATGGATGATGCGCTTGCGGTCGGCAGAAGCGTCAAACCTTACAACATTGGCCTATTTTGTCAATTACCCGATCCTGGACGCCGGAGGCTCGGGTCGCGTGGGCATGGACACGCTCAACATCCAATGGCTGCAATTGATTCATGCGCCGGAGAAGTGCGCACGCGTGCATCGCGCCGCACGGGCGCTGAAAAGGGCGTCATGAAAGAGGCCTTAGGACCGGGAGCAAGGGAACCGGCCATGCAGAGCCGGCGGGGGCATACGAGGTCGTCGCCAGTTCCTTCGTATGCGAGGCCCGGTCGTCGGGCGAGAAGAGGGCCGGGCGCTGGGCGTTGCGCCGGCACGTGTCAGCGTTCGACGCTGCTTCCCAAAGGATCGAACACGGCGGACCGGGACGCCTTGGCGCGCACGGCGTCGATGCTCTGCAGCGCCGCGTTCTTGTCCGGAAAGCCGGTCGGGCATTTCGCGATCACCTCGCCGGAGGTGGCCCGAAGCTCCCAATACCAGAGCCGGTTGATATCCATGAAAACCACAAACCGCATAGGATCCTTCGAACGCCGTGATGCGCTACGGTGCCGCGCCCTGCGCCGGCATCATCGTATCGTGAGGTGCTGGAGCCATCGCGATATGACCTTGCAACGCCCAACCCGCAAAGCTTGAATTCAAGCGGGGATCCGCGCTGCGCGCCATCCCATGTCTATGCAAAGGGGCGACGCGGGAGGGGTCCATGGCGCGGTCGTGTCAGAAGGCAGAGGACACGGGCATGGTGGCCGGCGGGGAGGGTGTCGCGCGGCCGTCAGGCGATCAGGTCGTCGCGGCCGGACAGCACGCGGCTGTTCGCGGTGATCGAGCTCACCACGCCGATGGCGCTCGCACGAAGCAGTTCGTGCCGCAGCGCGGCCTCCAGCTGCACGCGGGCGGATTGCGGCTGGTCATGCTCGTACTCGTCGTCCAACTCGCAATGCAAGTAGTAGTCGACTTTTGCCATCAGCCGCTCAATCGAGGCGGCCAGGTCTGAATTGTTCATTCGCTTCCTCCACCATGGACGCGTTTCCCCTGGGTCTACAGTCCTGAAATCGCAGCGCGAATTCAAGCAACAACTTAGGTTAGCACGCCTGCAATGAAGGTTCAGGCGAGATCAGGCAATGAACTCAAATTTGACGAGGAAAAGAACGCATTGGCTTCTCATTTTTCTTTGAAAAACCGCAGTCTTTTTAGAAATTGAGGTCTTTGGTTCTCATTTAATGCAGCGGATTGCGCCGGGGCCGGTAGCACCATTTGCACCGAGCGCGCAACTTTTACGCAATCCTTGATATGTTGTTCGCCCAGGGCGCGCAGCGCCGCGTAGCCCAGGGCCGCCGAGACCATCTGGCCGGACATCGGCACGTACTTGGTGGCCTGCTTGGTCGTCAGGCGCACACCCGCATGCTTGGCCAGGCTCATCAGCAGGTCGCGCGTGATCAGCCGGCCCACCAGCAGCGCGCCGACCGTCGTGGCGGCCTTCTGGATGCGTTCCCGCCGCTCGGGTGCCAGCTTCTCGATCTGCGTCACGGACAGACCGAATTCGGCGCTGATCTGCGGCACCAGCCGCGACAGCAGGGCCGCGTCGGCGGCCCAATCGACGCCCGGCAAAGGCACGGCGCTGGCCGCCGCCGACAGCAGCGCCTTGCGCGCGATCAATTTCCGGCTGCGCTGGACTGCGGCGATCAGCGCCGGATCACCCTGGGCCAATTCGATCGCATTAGGCATGCCGGCATTCCTTTCAGGCGGCGAGGGCTTCCAGCTGACCGGACAGCGCCAGCCAGCGCTCCTCGAGTTGCTCGATTTCGTCGTTCAGCGCCTTCAGGCGCTTGCCCGCTTCCGCGATCTCCGCGGCCGGCAGCGACTGCGTCAGCCGGGCCTCGATCGCGTCCTTGTCCTTGCCGGCCGCGGCCAGCCGCTCGTCGATCTGGCCCAGCTCGCGCTTGAGCGGCTTGGCCTGGTCGTTGCGCTGCTGGCGGCCCTGCGCGTCCTGCTTGCGCGACTCCGCCGGCGCTGCCACGGGTGCCGCGGCGGGCTGAGGCGCGGGCGCGGCCGCCTTGTTGCGCACCGCCTCCTTGGCTTCCTCGCGCTGGCGCTTGGCTTCGTCGAGCAGGTAGCGCTGGTAGTCGTCGAGGTCGCCGTCGAAATCGGTGACCGCGCCGCGGCCGACCATCCAGAACTCGTCGCAGACCGAACGCAGCAGCGCACGGTCGTGGCTCACCAGCATCAGCGTGCCTTCGAATTCGTTGAGCGCCACCGCCAGAGCCTCGCGCGTGGCCAGGTCCAGGTGGTTGGTGGGCTCGTCCAGCAGCAGCAGGTTGGGGCGCTGCCAGACCATCATCGCGAGCACCAGCCGGGCCTTTTCGCCGCCGCTCATGGTGCCGACCGGCTGCTTGACCATGTCCCCGGTGAAGTTGAAGCTGCCCAGGAAGCCGCGCAGCGCCTGTTCGCCCGTGGGTTCCTTGACGGCCGCGCCCAGTTCGCGCGCCATGCGCACCATGTGCTCGAGCGGGTTGTCCTGCGGGCGCAGCACGTCGAGTTCCTGCTGGGCGAAGTAGCCGATGTTCAGGCCCTTGCCCTCGGTGACTTCGCCGGCCAGCGCGCCCATTTCGCGCGCGATGGTCTTGACCAGCGTCGACTTGCCCTGGCCGTTGGCGCCCAGGATGCCGATGCGCTGGCCGGCCTGCACCGACTTGCTGACGTGGGTCAGGATGGTCTTGGGCTGGCCGTCCACCATGTAGCCGAAGTCGGCATGGCTGATCGAGAGCATCGGGTTGGGGATGTTGCCCGGCTCCTTGAACTCGAAGGTGAAATCGGCTTCGGCCAGCAGCGGCGCGACCTTCTCCATGCGCTCCAGCGCCTTGACCCGGCTCTGCGCCTGCTTGGCCTTGCTGGCCTTGGCCTTGAAGCGGTCGATGAACTTCTGCAGGTGGGCGATCTTTTCCTGCTGCTTGCCGAAGGCGGCCTGCTGCTGCTCCATGTGCAGCGCGCGCATTTCCTCGAACTTGCTGTAGTTGCCGCCGTAGCGCGTGAGCTGCGCATTGGCGATGTGCAGGGTGACGGTGGTCACGGCGTCGAGGAATTCGCGGTCATGGCTGATCACGATCATGGTGCCGGCGTACTTCTGCAGCCAGGCTTCGAGCCAGACCAGCGCGTCCAGGTCCAAGTGGTTGGTGGGTTCGTCGAGCAGCAACAGGTCGCTCGGGCACATCAGCGCGCGCGCCAACTGCAGGCGCATGCGCCAGCCGCCCGAGAAGCTGTTGACCGGCTGGTCGAGCTCGTGGGTCTTGAAGCCCAGGCCCAGGATCAGCGCCTGCGCGCGCGGCGCGGCATCGTGCTCGCCGGCATCGGCCAGGTCGGTGTAGGCATGGGCCAGCGCCATGCCGATGTCGGCATCGTCGGGGTTGGCCGCATAGGCTTCCTCGACCTTGGCCAGGGCCTCGCGCAGCTCGACCAGCCGGGTGTCGCCGCCGACCACGAAGTCGCTGGCCGATTCCTCGGTTTCCGGCATGTCCTGCGCGACCTGCGCCATGCGCCACTGCTTGGGCAGGTAGAAATCGCCGCCGTCCTCGTGCAGCGTGCCGTTGAACAGGGCGAACAGCGTGGATTTGCCCGCGCCGTTGCGCCCGACCAGGCCGACCCGCTCCCCCGGGTTGAGGGTGACGGTGGCGCCGTTCAGGAGCACTTTGGCGCTGCGGCGCAGGATGACGTTCTTCAGCGAGATCATGGAATCGGCGAAATGAGGCCCAGGGCTTCGACGGCGGCCAGAACCATCGCGGTCTGGGTGTCGTGGGCAAGGATGAAGGGAGCGCCGTGGATCGTCTCGTCGGGGAATTCCGAAATCAACGTCAGGGCGGGGCCCGGTCGATGCACTTCGCTGATCATGCAGGCTGTGCCGTGGATGAGCTCGAACGGTAGATCGCCGGCATGTGCATTGTAACTGGCGAGCTGTTTCGCGTTGAAATCCCGGAGCACCGGCCGCTCGGCCAGGCGCAGGCAGACATGCTCGGCCAGCCGCCGGGCCCGATCGCCCCAGCCCGGGTGGTGGCGCAGGATCAGGAAGAAGCCCTTGGGCAGCATCCAGGCCTCGAAGCCGCGCGGGATGTAGCCGCTGAAGGGCCGCGTCCATTCGTGCGCCGGATAGCCGTGCAGGTTCAGGTGCAGCTGCGCGCCCGACATCGCCAGGCCCTGCTCGCGCGCCGCGCGTTCGAACCAGGGTGGGGCATCGCGGTACTCCAGGTCGTCGCCCAGCGCGGTGTAGCGCGCCGCATGGTGCATGTGGCGCGGCGCCTGTGCGCAGAGCGCGCGGTGCAGCGCATAACCGTCGGGGTTCTCCAGCGGGATCAGCGCGAAATGGGCCTGCTGCGCGACCAGCTGCCGCGCGGCGCGCAGGGCGCCCACCACGCCCGAGGTCTCGTTGGCATGCTGCGCGCCGGAGATCAGCACGGCCGGTCCCTTGCCTGGATGGTAGACACCGCGGACCGCTCGGCCTTCGCGGCTGGTCACCTCGAAGCGCTGGCCGGGGATGCGCGCCAGCTCGGCCGCGATGCGCGCCGGCGCCAGCGGCGACGGCGTGTGTTCCAGCGGCAGCGCATCGGTCGCGACGCCATCCGGCGCCAGGGGAGGGTACGCCACGGTCGCGATGCGCAGGCGTGCGGCGCCGCGCCCGGCGCGCACGTCCGGCACGATCTGGCCCGGACGCAGCCGGCGGTCGCCCGCGGGCCGGCCGCTGCGGTGCTGGAAGAACTCGAGCAGCGAGAAGTACAGGTCCTCGTGCATCGCCTCGCGGGTGTTCATCCAGCCACTCTCCGCCACCGGCGCGTGCGCGATGCCGGGCATGTCGACACGGAGTTCGAGCCGCTCGAAATACGGCTCGGTCGCGGGCCAGGGGTGGGCGTGCACCAGGGCCAGTGCCTGGCGGAAGATGGCCTCGTGCTCGGACTCGCGGCGGCCTTCGGCCATCGCCTCGCCGGGGCGCCGGACGCGCAGCCAGGCGGTCGGCGAGAGCATGGGGCGGTCCAGGAAATCGGCGTGGACGCGGTTGGGCGCGGGCACGGTGTCGCTGCGCTCGCGGCCGTCGCGCCAGCGCAGGTCGATGCGGTAGCAGGGCATTCCGTCGGATTCCGGCAGCGACAGCAGCTGCAGTTCGGCGCCGCCGAGCATCTCGGCCAACGGATAGGCCTCGAGCAGGAAACGGCGCGGCGAAGCGCCCGGGTGCACCGGGCAATGCACCGTGACCCGCGCCAGCGCCTTCCGGTCCACCGCTTCGAGAAAATGATGCACCAGCGGCTTGTAGGCGCTGTACAGGCGGGCCTCGATGCCCCGCGCCGCCAGCTGCGCCTCGGCACGGCGGCGGGCGCGGGTACCCTCGAAGAGCCAGCCTTCGACCACGGTGCCGGCCGGGCTGCCGCTCAGCTCGCGCACCCAGGCCTGCAGCGTGCGCGGCACCCGGACGTCGAGCAGCACGTCCATGGCCGCGGCGCCTAGTGAAGGCCGCGCACGATGGCGTCGCGCGTGAGCAGCAGCACCTGGTCCTCGCCGGCCGAGGTGTCGAGCCAGACCGCCTCCAGCCGTGGGAAGGCCGCCTCGAAGTAGGCGCGCTCGTTGCCGATCTCCAGCACCAGCACGGCCTGTGCGCTCATGCGCGATGGCGCGTCGGCCAGCAGGCCGCGGATGAAGTCCATGCCGTCGGTGCCGCCGGCCGCATTGCCCGACAGCGCCAGCGCGGGCTCGGCCTGGTATTCGGGCGGCAGCGCCGCCATGCTCTGTGCATTGACGTAGGGCGGGTTGCACAGGATCAGGTCCCAGGGGCCGGGCAGGGCAGCCAGGCCGTCCGAGGCGACCAGCGTGATCCGGCTGTCGAGTGCGTGGCGCGTGACGTTGATCGCGGCCACTTCGAGCGCCGTCGCGGAGATGTCCGAGGCGGTCACCGTCACCTCCGGATAGGTCATGGCGGCGAGCACGGCCAGGCTGCCGTTGCCGGTGCACAGGTCGAGCACCTGCTGCGTGTGCGGACCCAGCCAGTAGTCGATGCCGCCGTCGATCAGCAGCTCGGCGATGAAGCTGCGCGGCACGATGGCGCGCTCGTCGACGTAGAAGGGCACGCCCTGCAGCCAGGCTTCCTTGGTCAGGTAGGCGGCGGGCTGGCGGGTGCGGATGCGGGTCTCGATCAGCGCCTCGACCTGGGCCTGCTCGGCCGGCGACACCGGCCGGTCGGCCACGGCGTCGAGGTCGTCGATGGGCTGCCGCAGCTGCCACAGCACCAGCCAGGCGGCTTCGTCGAAGGCGTTGGCCGTGCCATGGCCGAAGGCCACGCCGGCCGCGTCGAGGCGCTCGGCCGCAGCCTCGATCAGCGCGATCACGGTGCTCATGCGGCGCTCCCGGCTTCGATCTGTTCCAGCCGCTCGATGGTGCGGCGGTAGACGTTCTTCATGGTCTCGATGGCATCGACCGCCACATGCTCGTCGATCTTGTGGATGCTGGCGTTGACCGGGCCGAACTCGATCACCTGCTTGCAGATGCGCGCGATGAAGCGCGCGTCGCTGGTGCCGCCGCTGGTCGAGAGCTCGGTCACGATGCCCGTCTCGTCGTGGATGGCCTGCTGCACCGCTTCGACCAGTTCGGCCGGCGGCGTGAGGAAGGGCAGGCCGCCCACGGTCCAGGCCAGCGTGTGGTCGACGCCGTGCGTGTCGAGCACCGCCTGCACGCGCTGCTGCAGCGACTCGGGCGTGGATTCGGTCGAGAAGCGGAAGTTGAAGTCGATCACCACCGCGCCCGGGATCACGTTGTTGGCGCCGGTGCCCGCGTGGATGTTGCTGATCTGCCAGCTGGTCGGCTGGAAGAAGGCATTGCCAGGGTCCCAGCCGCCCGCGGCGTTGATCGCCACCAGTTCGGCCAGCGCCGGCGCGAAGGCGTGGACCGGGTTGCGCGCCAGGTGCGGGTAGGCGATGTGGCCCTGAATGCCGTTCACCGTCAGCCGCCCGCTCATCGAGCCGCGGCGGCCGTTCTTGATCATGTCACCGCAGCGCTCGACCGAGGTCGGCTCGCCGACGATGCAGTAGTCGATCGTCTCGCCGCGCGCGGCCAGCGTGTGGCAGACCACCACGGTGCCGTCGACCGAGGGGCCTTCCTCGTCGCTGGTGAGCAGCAGCGCCAGCGTGAGTTGCGGATCGGGCCGCGCGGCGAGGAATTCCTCGATGGCGACCACGAAGGCCGCCAGCGAGCTCTTCATGTCGCAGGCGCCGCGGCCATAGAGCTGGCCGCCGCGGTGGGTCGGCGTGAAGGGCGGGCTGGTCCATTCGTCGAGCGGGCCGGTCGGCACCACATCGGTGTGGCCTGCGAAGACCAGCGTCCGGCCGCCGTCGGCGCCGGCGCGCACAGCCCACAGGTTGGTGACGCGGAAGTCGGCCGGGCCGCTTTCGATGGTCTCGAGCCGGAAGCCCAGGCGCGCGAGACGCTCGCCCAGGATCTGCTGGCAGCCCGCGTCGTCGGGCGTCAGCGAGGGCCGGGAAATGAGTTGTTCGGCGAGTTGCAGGGTACGGGACATGGTCAGGTCAGTTCTTCTTCAAGCGGCTGCATGAGCGTAGCTCGGCAGCCCGGTCGGGGAATACCGCGGAACCGGCTTTGCCGGGCCGCCGGTATTGCCCCCTTGAGGGGGAGGCGCCAAAGGCGCCTCGGGGGTGGGCCGATGACACCGTGGAACCGGCTTTGCCGGGCCACCGATATCGCCCCCTTGAGGGGGAAGCGCCGCAGGCGCTTCGGGGGTGGGTCAGCTGCTTCAGTGGCGCACGTCCAGCGTGATGTCCGTGAAGCTCGGCGCCTCGGATTGCTCCATCAGCGCCTTTTCTTCCTCGCGCTTGCTCGCCGGCACCTGGCGGTTCTGCAGGCGCCACATCAGGTTGGTGGGGGAGTCGGCCTGGGCCAGGCCTTCCTCGCGCGTGACCCGGCCTTCGCCGATCAGCCGCGCGATGTCTTCCTCGAAGGTCTGGGAGCCCTCGGCCATCGACTGGACCATGGCCTCCTTGACGGCGGAGAAGTCGCCTTTCTCGATCATCTCGGCGATCAGCGCCGTGTTGAGCATGACCTCGATCGCCGGCCAGCGCTCGCCCTTGGGCGTGCGCAGCAGCCGCTGGGCCACGATCGCGCGCAGCGCGCCCGACAGGTCGCCCAGCAGCGTGGGTCGCACCTCGACCGGGTAGAAGCTCAGGATCCGGTTGAGCGCGCGGTAGCTGTTGTTGGCATGCAGCGTGGCCACGCACAGGTGGCCCGACTGGGCATAGGCGATGGCGGCCGTCATGGTCTCGCGGTCGCGGATCTCGCCGATCTGGATCACGTCGGGCGCCTGGCGCAGCGCGTTCTTCAGCGCCACCTGCAGCGACTGCGTGTCGCTGCCGACGTCGCGCTGGTTCACCATCGACTTCTTGTTGGTGAAGGTGAATTCGATCGGCTCCTCGACCGTGAGGATGTGGCCCGAGGCGTTCTCGTTGCGGTGGTCCAGCATCGAGGCCAGCGTGGTGGACTTGCCCACGCCGGTCGCGCCGACCATCAGGATCAGGCCGCGGCGCTCCATCACCAGCGTCTTGAGCACGTCCGGCAGGTGCAGGTCGTCGAAGGACGGGATGGTCAGCGCGATGTGCCGCACCACCACCGCGTAGCTGCCGCGCTGGCGCATGCCGCTGATGCGGAAGTTGCCCGCGCCCTCGAGCTGGATCGCCATGTTGAGCTCGCCGGTGCGCTCGAGCTCGGCGATGCGGCTCTGGTGCACCACCTCCGACAGCAGGTTCAGCGGCGCCTCGGGCGGCAGCACCTGGCTGTTGATCGGCAGGCAGTTGCCGTTGATCCGGATCAGCGCCGGCGAGTTGGCCGAGAGATAGATGTCGGAGGCCTTGCGTTCCGCCATCAGGCGAAGGATGCGTTCCATCGTGTTCATCGGTCTCTCGCTCCTCGGGGCGTTCTCTGGGAGAAAAAAGACCGCCTCGCGGCGGCCGGGGCGGGATCAGTCGCGCAGCAGGTCGTTCAGGCTGGTGGTCGAACGCGTCTTGGCGTCGACCTTCTTCATGATGATCGCGGCGTAGGTGTTGTACTTGCCGCCCGGCTTGGGCAGCGTGCCGGCCACCACCACCGAACCGGCCGGCACGCGGCCATAGCTCACGGTGTCGGTCGCGCGGTCGTAGATCGGGGTGCTCTGGCCGATGAACACGCCCATCGACAGCACCGAGTTCTCTTCGACGATCACGCCTTCGACGACTTCGGAGCGCGCGCCGATGAAGCAGTTGTCCTCGATGATGGTCGGGCCGGCCTGCAACGGCTCCAGCACGCCGCCGATGCCGACGCCGCCCGACAGGTGCACGTTGGCGCCGATCTGCGCGCACGAACCCACGGTGGCCCAGGTGTCGACCATGGTGCCTTCACCGACGTAGGCGCCGATGTTGACGTACGAAGGCATCAGGATCGCGCCCTTGGCGATGAAGCTGCCGCGGCGTGCCACGGCGGGCGGCACGATGCGCACGCCGGCTTCCTTGAGCTCGGCGGCCGACAGGTGCGAGAACTTGGTCGGCACCTTGTCGTAGAAGCCCAGCGAACCGGCCTGCACCTGTTCGTTGTCCTTCAGGCGGAAGGACAGCAGCACCGCCTTCTTGATCCACTGGTGCACCGTCCACTGGCCCACGGCCTCGCGGGTGGCGACGCGCAGCGTGCCGTTGTTGAGTTCGGAGATCACATGGTCGACGGCGTCGCGCACTTCGGCCGAAGCTTGCGAAGGCGAGAGGTTGGCGCGGTCTTCCCACGCGGCGTCGATGGTCTGCTGGAGTTGTTGGGTCATGAAGGAGCTCGGTTCTGGATGAAATCAACGATGCGGCGGGCAGCCTCGGTACACTCGTCGGTGCCGGCCACCAGGGCCATGCGGACGCGGCCCCGGCCCGGGTTCACGGGGCTGGTGCCGCCGACGTCGCGTGCGAGGAAGCTGCCCGGCAGCACCGTCACATTGTATTGAGCGTAGAGCGCGCGGGCGAAGGCCTGGTCGTCGCCGTTCCAGGCCGCGGGCACGCCGGCCCAGAGGTAGAAGCCGGCATCGGGCAGCCGCACGTCCATCACCTCGGCCAGCAGCGGCGTCACGGCCGCGAACTTGGCGCGGTAGAGCGCGCGGTTCTCCACCACGTGCGCCTCGTCGCCCCAGGCCGCGACGCTGGCCGCGGCCACCGCGCCGCCCATCGCGCTGCCGTGGTAGGTGCGGTAGAGCAGGAAGGACTTGATCAGCGCCGCGTCGCCGGCCACGAAGCCGCTGCGCAGGCCGGGCACGTTGCTGCGCTTGGACAGCGAGGTCAGCATGACCAGGTTCTTGAAGTCGCTGCGACCCAGGCGCGTGGCGGCTTCCAGCCCGCCCAGCGGCGCTTCCTCGCGGAAATAGATCTCGCTGTAGCACTCGTCGGAGGCGATCACGAAGCCGTGGCGGTCCGACAGCGCGAACAGCTTGCGCCATTCGTCCAGCGGCATCACCGCGCCCGTGGGGTTGCCCGGCGAGCAGACGAAGACCAGCTGGGTGCGGGCCCAGACGGCCTCGGGCACGCCGTCCCAGTCGACCGCGAAATTGCGCTCGGCGATGCTGGGCACGTAATGCGTGTCGGCGCCCGAGAGCAGGGCCGCGCCCTCGTAGATCTGATAGAAGGGATTGGGCGACATCACGATGGGCGGCAGCGGGCCCGACGGATCGACCACGGTCTGCGCCAGCGCGAACAAGGCCTCGCGCGAGCCGTTGACCGGCAGCACCTGGGTTGCGGGATCGACCGCCACGTCGTAGCGGCGCTGCAGCCAGCCGGTGAAGGCGGTGCGCAGCTTCAGCTCGCCGGCGGTGGCCGGGTAGGCCGCGAGGCCATCGAGGCCTTCGCTCAACGCGCTGCGGATGAAGGCCGGCGTCGGGTGCTTGGGTTCGCCGATGCCCAGGCTGATGGGCTTGAATTCGGCGTTCGGCACCACGCCGGCGAAGAGTTGGCGCAGCCGCTCGAAGGGGTAGGGCTGCAACTTGGCGAGCAGGGGATTCATGGCGTCGTCGTCTACTTGAGTTTCTTGACCAGGACCTGGCTCTTGCGGTCCCAGTTGTACTTGCGTTTGCGCGCCTCGGGCAGCCAGTCGGGGTCGACCGGCACGAAGCCGCGCTTGATGAACCAGTGCATGGTGCGGGTGGTCAGCACGAAGATGCTGTCCAGGCCCAGCGCCTTGGCGCGCTGCTCGACGCGCTTGAGGATGCGTTCGCCGTCGCCCTGCGACTGCGAGTGCGGCGACACGGTGAGCGCGGCCATCTCGGCGGTGCGCGACTCCGGGTACGGATAGAGCGCCGCGCAGCCGAAGATCACGCCGTCGTGCTCGATCACCGAGTACTGGCTGATGTCGCGCTCGATCTCGGTGCGGCTGCGCTTGACCAGCGTGCCGTCGCGCTCGAAGGGCTCGATCAGCTGCAGGATGCCGCCGATGTCGTCGGCCGTGGCCTCGCGCAGCGACTCCAGTTTCTCGTCGACCACCATGGTGCCGATGCCGTCGTGCACATAGACCTCGAGCAGCAGCGAGCCGTCGACCGAGAAGGGCAGGATGTGGCTGCGCTCGACGCCGGCTTCGCAGGCCTTCACGCAGTGCTGCAGGTAGAAGGCGGTATCGGTGGGGCGCTGCGCGGGCGGCAGCGTGGTCAGCAGCTTGCGCGCGGCGTCCAGCGGCAGTTCGGTGTCGATCGGGTTGTCCTCGCTCTCGGGCAGCTCGCTGTCGACGCGGATGCCCGGCACCTCGGTCAGGAAGATCAGCTTGTCGGCCTGGATCGAGATCGCCACGCTGGTCGCGACCTCTTCCATCGTGAGGTTGAAGGCCTCGCCGGTCGGCGAGAAGCCGAAGGGCGACATCAGCACCATCGCGCCGAAGTCCAGCGTGTGCAGGATGCCCGCGCTGTCGACCTTGCGCACCAGGCCCGAATGCTTGAAGTCCACGCCGTCGATCACGCCCACCGGCCGGGCGGTGATGAAGTTGCCCGAGATCATGCGCACCGTGGAGCCGGCCATCGGCGTGTTGGGCAGGCCCTGGCTGAAGGCGGCCTCGATCTCGTAGCGCAGCTGGCCCGCGGCCTCCTGGGCCGAATCGAGCGCCACCTCGTCGGTGATGCGCAGGCCGTGCGAATAGCGGGCCTCGTGGCCCTTGGCGCGCAGCTGCTCGTTGACCTGAGGCCGGAAGCCGTGCACCAGCACCACCTTGACGCCCATCGACTGGATCAGCGCCAGGTCCTGGGCGATGTTCTGCAGCTTGCCCGCGGCGATCGCCTCGCCCGTGAGACCCACCACGAAGGTCTTGCCTCGGTGCATGTGGATGTACGGGGCGACGGAGCGGAACCAGGGAACGAAGGTGAAGTTGAAGACGGTGGACATTCGGCGGTGGCTGGCAGGGTGGCGAAGGGGTGGACGGCGCGAACCGGGGCGGGCTGGGATAATCGTCAATTCTCTCCGATGTGCCTCGTGCCTGACTGACTCTCTTGTCCACCGATTCCTTGTCCGCCCCGCCCGCGCCCCTTCCGCCCCGAAGCACGCTGAAGATCGAATTCCCGGAGTCGCTGCCCGTCTCGGCCCGACGCGAGGAAATCGCCGAGGCCATCGCCGCCCACCAGGTGGTGATCGTCTGCGGCGAAACCGGCTCGGGCAAGACCACGCAGCTGCCCAAGATCGCGCTGCTGCTCGGCCGCGGCAAGCTCAACAAGCCGCCGGGGCAGGGCAAGCTGATCGGTCACACCCAGCCGCGGCGCATCGCCGCCAGCTCGGTGGCCAAGCGCATCGCCGAGGAGCTCAAGACGCCGCTGGGCGACGTGGTCGGCTTCAAGGTGCGCTTCCAGGATCGGCTGAGCCGCGACGCCTCGGTCAAGCTCATGACCGACGGCATCCTGCTCGCCGAGACGCAGACCGACCCGCTGCTCAAGGCCTACGACACCATCATCATCGACGAGGCCCACGAACGCAGCCTCAACATCGACTTCCTGCTGGGCTACCTGCGCGAGATCCTGCCGCGCCGGCCGGACCTCAAGGTGATCGTGACCTCGGCCACCATCGACGCCGACCGCTTCGCCACGCATTTCGCGTCGCGCAACGGACCGGCGCCGATCATCTATGTGTCGGGCCGGACCTTCCCGGTCGAGCAGCGCTACCGCCCCTTCGAGGAATCGCGCGAGTACGACCTCAACCACGCGATCGCCGATGGCGTCGACGAGCTCTGGCGCGACCCGCACAACGGCGGCGACATCCTGGTCTTCCTGCCGGGCGAGCGCGAGATCCGCGAGGCGGCCGACCACCTGCGCCGCCACCTGGCCAACCAGCCGGTGATGCGCAATGCCGAGGTGCTGCCGCTGTTCGCTCGGCTCTCGCCGGCCGAGCAGGACCGCATCTTCGAGGGCCACACCGGCCGCCGCGTGGTGCTGGCCACCAACGTGGCCGAGACCTCGCTCACGGTGCCCGGCACGCGCTACGTGATCGACACCGGCACGGCGCGCGTCAAGCGTTATTCCTTCCGCAGCAAGGTCGAGCAGCTGCTGGTCGAGCCGATCAGCCAGGCCGCGGCCAACCAGCGCGCCGGCCGCTGCGGCCGGGTCGCCAACGGCATCTGCATCCGGCTCTACGACGAAAAGGACTTCCTGGGCCGGCCGCGCTTCACCGACCCGGAAATCCTGCGCTCCTCGCTGGCCGGCGTGATCCTGCGCATGAAGTCGCTGCACCTGGGCGACGTGGCGCGCTTTCCCTTCCTCGAGGCGCCCGCGCCGCGCGCCATCGCCGACGGCTACCAGCTGCTCAACGAGCTGGGCGCGGTCGACGATGCCAACGAGCTCACCGCCATCGGTCAGGAACTGGCCCGGCTGCCGCTGGACCCGCGCGTGGGCCGCATGATCCTGGAGGCACGCTCGCGCGGCGCGCTGGAAGAGGTGCTGGTGATCGCCTCGGCCCTGTCGGTGCAGGACGTGCGCGACCGCCCGATGGAGGCGCAGCAGCAGGCCGACCAGGCCCACGCCAAGTTCGACGACGACAAGAGCGAGTTCAGCGGCTACCTCACGCTCTGGAAATGGATCGCCGACGCCCGCGGCGGCAACGCGCCCCAGACCCGGCGCGAGCTGCACGGCGACCCGGGCAAGCGCGCGAGCGCGGCCGTGCTGCCGATCGCCCAGCGCATGGCCGCCGCGGCACCGGCACCGGCGCCAGTGGCCGAGGCGCTGCCCACGCACAAGATCAGCAACCGCCAGTACGAGCAGCTGCTGCGGCAGAACTTCGTCAACATCCGCCGGCTGCGCGAATGGCGCGACATCCATTCGCAGCTGCTCACCGTGGTCAGCGAGCACAAGTGGCAGCTCAACCGCCAGCCCGCGAGCTACGAGGCGCTGCACCTGTCGATGCTGGCCGGCCTGCTGGGCAACGTCGGCTGGAAGATGGAGGACGACGAGGCCTACCTGGGCGCGCGCGGCATCAAGTTCCACAAGCACCCGGGCGCGCACCTGCGCAAGAAGCCGGGCCGCTGGATCGTGGCGGCCGAACTGGTCGAGACCACGCGCCTGTTCGGCCGCGGCATCGCCAACATCGAGCCCCAGTGGCTGGAGGAGATCGCCGGCCACCTGCTCAAGAAGCAGCTGCTCGACCCGCACTGGGAGAAGAAGGGCGCGCAGGTCACGGCGCTGGAGCGCGCCACGCTCTACGGGCTGGTGGTCTACAGCGGCCGGCGCGTCGACTTCACCAAGGTCGACCCGGTGGCGGCGCGCGAGATCTTCATCCGCGAAGCGCTGGTCGGCGGGCAGTGGGAGACCAAGTACCCCTTCCTGGCGGCCAACCGCAAGCTGGTCAAGGAGGTCGAGGGCCTGGAACACAAGGCGCGCCGGCAGGACGTGCTGGTCGACGACGAGCTGATCTACGCCTTCTACGACGCGCAGCTACCGCCGGATGTGGCGAGCGGCGCGTCCTTCGAGCATTGGTACAAGGAGCATTCGCGCGCCCAGCCACGCCTGCTGTACCTCACGCGCGATGAGCTGATGCGCCACCAGGCGGCCGGCATCACCACCCAGTCCTTCCCGCCGACCGTGCGGCTGGGCGGGGTGGATTGCGCCGCGACCTACCTGCATGCGCCCGGCGACGCCAAGGACGGCCTGACCGTGAGCGTGCCGCTGTTCGTGCTCAACCAGGTCAGCGAGGAGCGCTGCGAGTGGCTGGTGACCGGCATGCTCAAGGACAAGATCCAGGCGCTGCTCAAGAGCCTGCCGCAGCGCCCGCGCTCGCGGCTGGTGCCGCTGCCCGAGTCGGCGAGCAAGTTGGCCGAGGCGCTGTCGGCGCCCGAGCTGTTCGGCACCGGTTCGCTGACCGACGTGCTGCTGCGCCGCGTGCGCGAGCTGACCAGCATCGACATACTGCGCGCCGACTTCAAGCTCGACATGCTGCCGCCGCACCTGTTCATGAACCTGCGCATCGTTGACGAGCACGGCCGCCAGCTGGGCATGGGCCGCAACCTGGGCGCGCTCAAGGGCGAACTCGGCGCGCAGGCGCGCGGTGCCTTCCAGGCGCTGGCCGGGCTCAACGTGCGGGCCGCGCCCGCGGCATCGGCTGAAAAGAACACACCGGCGACGGCACCGCGTGCCGCGGCACCGGCGGCCGCCCCAGCGCTGCCCGCGGGCGCGCGCTACACCGCCTGGACCTTCGGCGAGCTGCCCGAACTGATGGAGGTGCGCCGCGGCGCGCAATCGCTGATCGGCTTCCCGGCGCTGCTCGACGGCGGCGACGGCGTCACGATCGAGGTCTTCGACGAGCCGGCCGTGGCCGCCGCCAGGCACCGCGCCGGCCTGCGCCGGCTGTTCGCGCTGCAGCTCAAGGATGCGCTCAAGTACCTCGAGAAGAACATCCCGGAGCTGCAGAAGATGGCCGTGGCCTACATGCCGCTGGGCACCTCCGACGAGCTGCGCGCGCAGCTCATCGACGTGGCGCTGGACCGCGCCTTCCTGCAGGAGCCGCTGCCCACCGACGAATTCGCCTTCAAGCGCCGCATCGAGGAAGGCCGCGGCCGGCTGACGCTGATCGCCAACGAGGTGGCGCGGCTGGCCGGCGTGATCCTGGTCGACTACGCGACGGCGGTGCGCAAGATCAAGGACACCAAGATCCAGCCCGAGGCCACGGCCGACGCGGCCCAGCAGTTGCAGAAGCTGATGGGCAAGCGCTTCGTGATCGACACCCCCTGGCCGCAGCTGCAGCACTTCTCGCGCTACCTCAAGGCGATCACCGCGCGGCTCGACAAGCTGCGCGCCGACCCGGCGCGCGACGCCGCCAAGCTGGCCGAGCTGCGGCCGCAGGAGCAGCGCTACTGGCGGCTGGTGGCCGAGCGCAAGGGCGCGGTCGACGATCGCATGCTGGAATTCCGCTGGCTGCTCGAAGAGCTGCGCGTGAGCTTCTTCGCGCAGGAGCTGCGCACGCCGCAGCCGGTGAGCGTCAAGCGGCTGGACAAGGCCTGGGCCCAGCTGCAGGCATGAAAAAGCCCGCGCGAGCGGGCTTTTTCACGGCGCGAGTGAGGCGGCCCATGGCGTCATATGCGGCCCATGACCAGCAGCACGATCACGACGATCAGCACCAAGCCCAGGCCGCCGCTCGGTCCGTAGCCCCAGTTGCGGCTGTGACCCCAGGTCGGCAGCACCCCGATGAGCAACAGAATCAGGATGACCAGCAGTATTGTCGACATGAACTTCTCCTAAGGGCTTCGTATGGAAGCCCCATGGTCGCCCCGATCGGGGCGCCGGCAAAGGGAAAGCAGCCCCTGTGCCGGTCAGGCCAAACCGACGCGCCGTGTCA
This sequence comes from Variovorax sp. UMC13, assembly GCF_014170375.1. GTDB lineage: Bacteria > Pseudomonadota > Gammaproteobacteria > Burkholderiales > Burkholderiaceae_C > Variovorax. Next base: position 155,604 of record NZ_LZZW01000025.1, read on the forward strand.
GAGCTTCGCCAGTCGCTCCAGCGCATGCACCAGGGTTTCGTCCTTCTTGGCGAAGCAGAAGCGCACCACGCGCTGGTCGAAACCGCCGCCGTAGAAGGCCGACAGCGGGATCGCGGCCACGCCGATCTCGCGCGTGAGCCACTGGCAGAAGTCGGCTTCGCCCAGGTCGCTCACGGCGGTGATGTCCACGCACTGGAAGTAGGTGCCGGCGCTGGGCAGCAGCTTGAAGCGGGTCTGGGCCAGGCCGGCGGCGAACAGGTCGCGCTTGCGCTGGTAGAAGGCCGGCAGTTGCAGGTAGGGCGCCGGATCGGCCATGTAGCTGGCCAGCGCATGCTGCATCGGCGTGTTGACGGTGAACACGTTGAACTGGTGCACCTTGCGGAACTCGGCCGTGAGCGCGGCCGGCGCGGCCACGGTGCCCACCTTCCAGCCGGTCACGTGGTAGGTCTTGCCGAAGCTGCCCACGATGAAGCTGCGCGCGGCCAGGCCGGGGTAGCGTGCGACGCTCTCGTGCGGCGCGCCGTCGAACACCATGTGCTCGTAGACCTCGTCGCTGATCACCAGCACCTCGGTCGGCGCCAGCAGGTCCTCGAGCGCGCGCATCTCGGCGGCGCTCCAGACCGTGGCGCTGGGGTTGTGCGGCGTGTTGATGACGATCGCGCGCGTCTTGGGCGTGATCGCGGCGCCGATCTTGTCGAAGTCGGGCCGGAAGGTGCCCGGCGTGAGCGGCACCCGCACCACCACGCCGCCGGCCAGTTCGATGTTGGGCACGTAGCTGTCATAGCAGGGCTCGAGCACGATCACCTCGTCGCCCGGGTGCACCACGGCCAGGATCGCGGTGATGATGGCTTGAGTGGCGCCGGCCGTGACCGTGATCTCGCTCGCGGCGTCGTAGCGGCGGCCGTAGAGCGCCTCGATCTTGGCCGCCATCGCTTCGCGCAGCGCCGGGATGCCCGGCATCGGTGGGTACTGGTTGTGACCGGCCGCCATCGCGCCGTTCACCGCCTCGAGCAGCTTGGGATCGCAGCCGAAATCCGGAAAACCCTGGCCCAGGTTGACCGCGTTCTTCTCGGCCGCCAGCGCCGACATCACGGTGAAGATGGTGGTGCCGACGGCGGGCAGCTTGCTGGCAATCGCGGGCGTGCGGGCGGAAGAAGGATCGATGCTCATGGTGCTCGTGGATTCGATGATGCGATGTCCGTGGGACACCGCGGAACCGGCTTCGCCGGGCCGCCGGTGTCGCCCTCGGAAGGGGGAAGGCGCGCGCGACACGAAGTGCGCGAAGCCCTCGGGGGAGAGCTTAAAGCTCGTAGTCCTGCTGCTGCCCGCTCAGGGCCTTGGCGATCAGGTTGCGGTCGAGCCGGTCGCTCAGCAGCTCGGCGAACTTGAACACGAAGTTGCGCAGGTAGGCGCTGCGCTTGAAGGCGATGCGCGCGATGTTCTGGCCGAAGATGTGGCCCATGGGCTTGACCACCAGGTCGTCGTTGGTGCTGTCGCGCACCGCCATCTCGGCCACGATGCCCACGCCCAGCCCGAGGCGCACGTAGGTCTTGATCACGTCGGAGTCGATGGCTTCCAGCGCGATGCGCGGCGTGAGCTTCTTCTGCGCGAACGCATGGTCGATGCGGGTGCGGCCGGTGAAGGACGGGTGGTAGGTGATGATCGGCTCGCTCGCCAGGTCCTCGAGCGACACGCGCTCCTTGTCGGCCAGCGGATGGTCCTTGGGCAGCACCAGCACGTGCTGCCATTCGTAGCAGGGCAGGGTCACGAGCTCGGCGTAGTCCGACAGCGACTCGGTCGCGATGCCGATCTCGGCGATCTCGTCGATCACCATGCGCGCCACCTGGTCGGGCGAGCCCTGGTGCAGGCTCACGTTGACCTTGGGATAGGCCTCGCGCAGCCGGGCCACCGGCACCGGCAGCACATAGCGGGCCTGCGTGTGGGTGGTGGCGATCGATAGCGTGCCGCTGTCCTGGGCGCTGAACTGCTCGCCGATGCGCTTCAGGTTGCCGACCTCGCGCATGATCAGTTCGATGCTCGCGATCACGTGCTGGCCCGGCTCGGTCACGCGCTTGAGCCGCTTGCCGTGGCGCGCGAAGATTTCCACGCCCAGTTCTTCCTCGAGTTCGATGATGGCCTTGGACACGCCCGGCTGCGAGGTGTGCAGCGCCTTGGCGGCTTCGGTCAGGTTCAGGTTGCGGCGCACGGCCTCCTGCACGAACTTGAATTGGTGGAGATTCATAACAAATTCCGTCTTATTGTTCTATTCATTATGCCTTATCGGTCTATCGATCGGCGCAAAAAATCAGTGGCGCAAGGCCACCTGTGCCAGCAGATCGATCACCTCGGCCGTCTCTCCCACGGCCGGCACCAAGGAAAAAGCCACCTCCGGATGCGCCGCCCGCAAGGCCTCCACCAGTTGCGGCAGGTCTTCGCGCACATGCTTGCCCATGCCCAGGAACAGCGGCACCACGCGCAGCGCGCGCGCGCCGTCCGCGATCAGCCGGCCGGCGGCCGTGGGCAGGTCGGGCTCGACCAGTTCGAGGTAGGCGCAGGCCACCGGCACGCCCGGCTGCAGCTCGTTCATGCGCCGCGCCACGGCCTCGACCGGTTCGCGCCAGCGCGCGTCGCGCGAGCCGTGCGCGAACAGCACCACGGCGGACTTTGCGGCGGCGTCGGCCACGCTAGCGCCTGAGCACCAGCCAGCCGAAGGCGGCCAGCGAGAGCAGGGTGTAGATCAGTCCCGGCGCGGCCGCCGTGAGCCAGGGCATCCAGTTGCTCAGGTTGCCGATGTAGCCGAAGACGTTGTTGAGCAGGAAAAAGCTGATGCCGATCAGCACGCCGCCGAACACATAGCTGGTGATGCCGCTCTGGCGGAAATGCAGGTAGGCGAAGGGCAGGGCCAGCACCACCATCACCAGGCAGGACAGCGGGTAGAACACCTTGCGCCAGAACTGGATCTCGTAACGCTGCGCGGTCTGGCCGTTGGCCTCAAGGTGGTTGATGTACTCGAACAGGTCGAGCGTGCGCATGCGCTCGGGCTTGAGCAGCGCCACCGACACCATCTCGCTGGTCAGCGAGGTCGGCCAGCGGTACTCGGCCACCTGGTCGGTCACCACGCGGGCGGTGTTGCCCGAGCGGGTGTCGTACTGCTGGTGCTCGGCGTTGGCCAGGATCCAGGCGCCGTCGACGATGCGCGCCGTCGGCGCCAGCGTCTGCGTCGTCACGAAGCCCTTGTCGTCGAACTCGAAGATGCGCGGCGAGGTCAGCGACCCATCGCGGTTCATGGCCGACACGTTGACCGCATAGGACATGGTGCCCTGCCGCTCCTTGAGCCACGCACCGGTGGCGCCGCCGGTCGCCAGGATGTCGCCCCGGAAGCTGGCCTTGAGCGTCTGGGCGGTCCGGTCGGCCAGGGGCGCCATGTAGTCGCCGACGGCGAAGGTGAGGGCCACGAAGCCCGCGCCCAGCACCAGCAGCGAACGCAGCGCGCGCCAGGGCCCCAGGCCGCTGGTGCGCAGGATGGTGTACTCGGAGCTCTGGGCCAGGCGCGACATCACGAAGATGGTGCCGATCAGCACCGTGATCGGCAGCAGTTCGTAGAGGTGGCTGGGGATCAGCAGCGTCACATAGGCCAGCGCCTGCGGCGTGCCGTAGCCCAGGCTGTCGGGGCGGCCGATGTCGCCCAGTTCGTCGACGAAGTCGAAGAAGAAGAAGAGGGCGAGGAAGCCGAGGGTCACGAAACCCACGGACTTGAGCACCTCGCTGTAGATCAGTCGACGGATGGTCTTCACGCGCGCGGTACCGAAGGTGAGGGCGCCGCGGCACGGCGCCGCAGCCCCCAGTTGTTGTTGCGTTTGGCGAGCCAGAGGCAGGTGGCCACCAGGATGCCGCCGTGCACCAGCAGCATGAAGGTGCCGATGCCGATGCGCCCGGAGCCGATCCAGCTCTGCCCGAGGTTCAGCAGGTTGAAATAGACCACGAAGGCGAACAGCGCGAGCAGCAGGTTGCCGCTGCGGCCGGCGCGCGGGTTCACGTTGGACAGCGTGAGCGCCAGCAGCACGAAATTGAAGCCGGCGAACAGCAGGCCGATGCGCCAGGCCAGTTCACCGAGGGCGACGGGCGTGCGTTCCATCAGCAGGGTCCGGGTGCTGCGCGCCCGCACCGGCGCCGCGTCGGCCGACGAGGAGACGTTGTCGCCGACCTTGGCGCCGTAGGTCTCGAACTCGCTGATCTTCAGGCGCTTCTCGTCGAGCGAGCGCTCCAGGCGCTGGCCGTTGGACAGCAGCAGGTAGCGCGCCTCGCCCACGTCGTCGATGCGACCGCTGCGCGCCGAGGTGATGATCTGCAGGTTGCGTTCGATCGAGGAGATGAACACGTTGTTGGCGGTGGTGCCGTCCGGCGTGTCCTTGTCGATGAAGAACACGCGGTTGCGGCCGGCCGACTCGCGGAACTCGCCCGGCGCGATGCGCTCCAGGTCGCCGCGGCGTTCGTACTGGGCCCGCATGCCCTGGGTCTGCGAGTTGGCCCAGGGCCAGCCCACCAGCGCCAGCACCGCGATCAGCAGCAGCACCGGCCACGAGAAGCGGAACAGCGGGCTGACGAAGTCGAACAGGCCACGGCCGCTGGAGAACCAGATCACCATCTCGCTGTCGCGGTACATGCGCGACAGCGTGCCGACGATGGAGACGAACAGGCTCAGGCTCAGGATGGTCGGCATGTAGCCGAGCACCGTGTAGGCCATCACGAGCAGCACGTCGGACGGGTTCACGCTGCCCTTGGAAGCCAGGCCGAGCGTGCGGATCAGCATCATGGTCATCACGATGGTGACCAGGACGACGAGCGTGGCGCCGAAGCTGCGAGACAGCTCTTTGCGCAGGGAGGAATGGAATAACATCGTCAAGGGAAAGAAAAGGATTATGGACTTTCAACTCAAGACCCTCAGCACCGCCCAGGCGGCCAACGAAAAGACCGACGCACTGATCGTGCTTTTCGCCGAGTCAGGTTCCACCGAGAGCCTGTCGAAATCCATCCGGTCCGATGCCCTGGCCGCCCTCATGGAGGATGCGCGCAAGGCCGGCGATCTCCCGGCCAAGGCGGGCAAGCTGCTCGCCCTGTACCGGCCGGCCGGCGTCACCTCGCCGCGGGTGCTGCTGGCATCGACCGGCGACGGCAGCGCGAACGCCGTGCGCACCGCCGTCGTTGCCGCCGTGCAGGCCGCCAAGGTCCAGGCGCCCAAGCGCCTGACCATCGTCTTCGCCCAAGAGGCCACGGCGTCCGCGGTCCGCGCGGCCGTGCTCGCGGCCGCCGACGCCAGCTACGTCTACACCACCACCAAGCCCAAGGCCGACGCGCGCAGCATCCGCCAGCTGGTGCTCGGCGTGCCCGATGCGAAGGCCCTGTCGTCCGCCTTTGCCGAGGCCAGCGCCACCGTGGCCGGCATCGAGCTGGCCAAGGAATGGGGCAATCGCCCGGGCAACCACAGCACCCCGACCTTGCTGGCGGGCGCCGCGCAGGAACTGGGCCGGCTGCCGCGCATCCAGTGCGAGGTGCTCGGTCCCAAGGAAGTGACCAAGCTGGGCATGGGCTCCTTCGCCGCCGTGGCGCAGGGCTCGTCCGAGCCGCTGCGCTTCATCGTGCTGCGCTACCAGGGCGCGGCCAAGAGCGCGGCGCCGGTGGTGCTGGTGGGCAAGGGCATCACCTTCGACACCGGCGGCGTGTCGCTCAAGCCCGCGGCCGAGATGGACGAGATGAAGTTCGACATGTGCGGCGCGGCCAGCGTGCTGGGCGTGTTCCGCACTCTGGCCGAGCTCAAGCCCGAGATCAACGTGGTCGGCCTGATCCCTTCCTGCGAGAACATGAACGACGGCAAGGCGCTCAAGCCCGGCGACGTCGTGACCAGCCTGAGCGGCCAGACCATCGAGGTGCTCAACACCGATGCCGAAGGCCGGCTGATCCTGTGCGACGCGCTGAGCTATGCCGAGCGCTTCGCGCCCGCGGCGGTGATCGACATCGCCACGCTGACCGGCGCCTGCGTGATCGCGCTGGGCGGCGTGCGCAGCGGCCTGTTCTCTTCCGACGACTCGCTGGCCGCGGCGCTCTCGGCGGCCGGCGAGCAATCGCAGGACCCGTGCTGGCGCCTGCCGCTCGACGACGAGTACGGCGAAGGCCTGAAGAGCAACTTCGCCGACGTCGCCAACATCGCCGGCCGCGCGGGCGGCGCGATCACGGCGGCCAAGTTCCTGCAGCGCTTCACCAGCGCCTTCCCCTGGGCCCACCTCGACATCGCCGGCACGGCCTGGAAGAGTGGCGCGGCCAAGGGATCAACCGGTCGCCCGGTCGGCCTGCTGGTCAGCTACCTGCTCGCCCGCGCGGCCAGCGCCGGTGCGCCGGCCGAAGCGGCGCCGCGCAAGGCCGCGCGCAAGGCACGCGCCACCACGTGACCGAGATCGACTTCCACTTCAACACGCCCGACAAGGTCCACTACGCCTGTCGGCTGCTGCGCAAGGCCGTCGGGGCGCGCGGCGCGCGGGTGGTGGTGGTGGCGCCGCCGGCCGTGATCGAGGCCATCGATGCGGCCCTGTGGCAGCTCTCGGCGGTGGACTTTGTGGCGCATTGCCGCGCCAGCGCCGAGCCCGCGGTGCTGTCACGCTCCCCGGTGGTGCTCATGGACGGCGATGCTGGTGCATTGCCGCACCAGCAGGTGCTGCTGAACCTGGCCTCGGAGATCCCGGCCGGCTTCGAGCGCTTCGAGCGCCTGATCGACATCGTGACCGACGACGAGGACGATCGACTCTCCGCGCGCCTGCGCTGGCGCCACTATGCGGACCGCGGCTACGCCATCACCCGCCATCAGTTCCAGGGGAGCGCCACGCGATGAATTCGCCGCGCATTCCACCGCGCTTCGTGCCCACGCTCACCACGGTGCTCGAAGTGCCCGCGCCGGCGCCGCCAGCGGTGGCCGACGACCCGCGCGAAGCGGTCGCGCTCGGCCCGGCCGCGCGCCTGTCCGAGCTGGAGAGCTTCGCGCTGGAGGAGCAGTTGATGCACCGCGTCCTGCAGCGCATCGACGGTGCGCTCGAGGAGCGGCTCAGCGACGTGGTGTCGGCCGCGGTGCAGGTGCAACTCGACGCCATGGTGCCGCGCCTGCGCACTGAAATCGAGGCCGTTTTGCGCACGCTGGTGGTCGAATCCCTGGCCGAGGAACTGGGTGAAACACTCGGGTCGAACCCACCCAAAGACGCCTCATCCTTGGGCTAAACTGCGCCCGGTTCGACGGCGCGAGGGCGCTGGAAGACACGGTCCGGCGCGGAATTTGCTCTGCAGGGGTATCCGGTCAGAAGGCCGTTTTTTATTACTCTATTCATCCTGTTCTGGAGGTTCCCATGCAATTGAAATGGACTGCGGTCGCACTGGCTGCTCTCACGTTGGTGGCTTGCGGTAAGAAGGAGGAGGCTGCGGCACCCGCTGCAGCGCCAGCCCCCACGGCCGCCGCGCCTGCAGCAGCACCTCCCGCCGAGACAATGGTGGTGAAGATCGGCCATGTCGCCCCGACCAGCGGCGCCATCGCTCACCTCGGCAAGGACAATGAATTGGGCGCCAAGATGGCGATCGAGGACCTGAACGCCAAGGGCGTGAAGATCGGCGACAAGGTCGCCAAGTTCGAACTGCTGGCCGAAGACGATGCCGCCGATCCGAAGCAGGGCACGGCGGTCGCCCAGAAGCTGGTCGACAGCAAGGTCAACGGCGTGGTGGGCCACCTGAACTCGGGCACCACCATCCCCGCATCCAAGCTGTACAGCGACGCCGGCATTCCGCAGATCTCGCCGTCGGCGACCAACCCGAAGTACACGCGCCAGGGCTTCAAGACCACCTTCCGCGTGGTGGCCGACGACACGCAACTGGGCGGCACGCTCGGCAAGTACGCGGTCGAGACGCTCAAGGGCAAGAACATCGCCGTGATCGACGACCGCACGGCCTACGGCCAGGGCGTGGCCGACGAATTCGAGAAGGCCGCCAAGGCAGCCGGCGCGACCATCGTGGGCCGTGAGTTCACCACCGACAAGTCGACCGACTTCAACGCCATCCTGACCAAGCTCAAGGGTGCCAAGCCCGACGTGCTGTTCTTCGGCGGCATGGACGCCGTCGGCGGCCCGATGCTCAAGCAGGTCAAGCAGCTGGGCATGAACGTCAAGTTCATGGGCGGCGACGGCCTGTGCACCGCCGAACTGGCCAAGCTGGCCGGCGACGCGATCGGCGAGGAAGTGGTCGTGTGCGCCGAAGCCGGCGGTGTCGACGGCGACTTCAAGGGCCCGCTGGATGCCTGGAAGACCAAGTTCAAGGAAAAGAACGGCGTCGAAGTCCAGATCTACGCACCCTACGTGTATGACGCCGTGCAGGTGCTGGCCGCCGCGATGGTCAAGGCCGGCTCCGCCGAGCCCGAGAAGTACCTGCCGGAAGTCGGCAAGGTCGACTACAAGGGCCTGACCGGCCCGATCACCTTCGACGAGAAGGGCGACATCAAGAACGGCGCCCTGACGCTCTTCACCTACAAGGGTGGCGTGCGCACGCAGATCGCCGTGGTCCGCTGAGCGCTTCGCTCCGCTGGAAAGAGAAAAGGGCCTTCGGGCCCTTTTTTCATGGGTGCGCCGCGCGCGGACCGGGCGGCTCGCGTTCTGACATCATCGCCATCACCGATCCGTGCCCACGATGAACTCCTCCGCCCCCGCTCGCGCGCAAAGACTGCGCGATTTCCTTCTCGGCTTCTGGCCCGCCCCGGTGCAGGTCTCGGCCCCCGAGCGCTGGCGTGCGCTGGCCGGTGCCGGCGTCGGCATCCTGTTCACCGCGCTGCTCAGCCGCTGGTGGAACGGCGCCGGCACGGCCGTGCCGTGGCTGGCTGCGCCGCTCGGTGCCAGCGCGGTGCTGGTGTTCGCGCTGCCCGCGAGCCCGCTGGCCCAGCCCTGGGCCGTGGTCGGCGGCAACACGCTGTCGGCGCTGGTCGGCGCGGCCTGCGCCATGCTGATCCCGGACCCGGCCTGGGCGGGCGCGGTGGCGGTGGCGGCGGCCATCGGGCTGATGTTCGTGCTGCGCTGCCTGCATCCGCCGGGCGGCGCGACCGCGCTGCTCACCGCCATGGCCGCAAGCAGCTTTCATTTCGCGGTCTTTCCGATGCTGGTCGATTCGCTGTTGCTGGCGTTCGCGGGCGTGCTCTACAACAGCCTGACCGGCAAGCGCTATCCGCATGCGCAGCGGCAGCCGGCGCCGTCGGCCACGCCCTCGGCCTCGCGCTTCACGACCGCCGACCTCGATGCCGCACTGGCCCACTACAACCAGGTGCTCGACGTGAGCCGCGACGACCTCGAGGCCTTGCTGCAGCACGCCGAAGCCGCGGCCTACCAGCGCAATTTCGGCCAGCTCCAGTGCCGCGACATCATGTCGCGCACACCCTGGACCGTGCAGTTCGGCACGCCGCTGGGCGAAGCCTGGGCCTTGATGCGCGAGCGGCGCATCAAGGCGCTGCCGGTGATCGACCGGGCACAGCGCATCGTGGGGATCGTGACCGTGGCCGACTTCATGCGCCATGCCGACTTCGACCGGCACGACGGCATTGCCGAGCGCCTGCGCGCGCTGATCCGGCCCAGCATGCGCACCCACGGCGACAAGCCCGAGGCCGTGGGCCAGATCATGACGCGCGAAGTGCGGGTCGCGAGCGAGCACCGGCCGGTGGCGGAGCTGGTGCCGCTGTTCTCGGACGCCGGCCACCATCACATCCCGATCATCGACGCGGACAAGCGCCTGGTCGGCGTGATCACGCAGTCGGACCTGGTGCGCGCCCTGTACCGGGCCGCGCAGCCGGGCGGGTAGGCCTCAGGCCACGGGCTGCAGTGCCTCGGCCAGGGCCCGCACGCTCAGCGGCGCCGAGCCCTCGGCCTTGTTGCTGATCGTGACGTAGACCTTCTGCCCCGCGCGCGCCGTGCCGGTGATGACCCGGGCCAGCGCGGTCCGCGTGTCGATGTCGGGGTCGACCATGCGGTCGAAGGGCTGGTAGAGCTTTTCGGCCTCTTCGTAGCCGTAGGCGCCATGCAGCGGATTGACGTTCCAGCGGCACACCAGCGGCCCCGGCCACAGCGCGCGCAGCAGCGGCAGCTGCTCCGCGATCGGCGGCAGCTTGGGGTGCAGGCCGAGGCAGTAGGTGGCGCCGCCGCCGCGCAGCACCTCGACCAGCGCGGGCGTCAGCAGCTCGGGGTTGCGCACCTCGACCGCGATCACGCCATCGGGCGCCGTGGGCTGCAGCGAGGGCAGGGCATGCAACATCGCGGACAGTCGCTCCAGCACCCGCGGCCATTGCGCCAGCAGCGAGACGGGCAGGGGGCTCAGCTGGAACACCAGCGCGCCGACGCGGTCGCCGAGGCCTTCGAGCGCGGGCAGCACGAACTCCTGCAGCGCGAGCTCGGGGCTCAGGAAGGCCGGATTGGGCTGGCGCCCCCGGCCTTCCTCGCCGCGCACCAGCGCATCGGTCACCAGGGCCGGTGCCTTGACCACGAAGCGGAAGTCGGGCGGCACCATGGCGGCGAGCTGCGCATACTGGCTCGCGCTCAGGGGCCGGTAGAAGGCGCGGTCCACGCACACGCTGCGCAGCAGCGGGTGTTGCGCGTAGGCCGTCAGGCCCCGCTTGGCCAGCAGCGCCTCGGAGTAGGCACGATCCCAGACCATGCCGGCCCAGCCGGGGTAGGACCAGGTCGAGGTGCCCAGCCGCACCTCGGGCGGCAGGCCCGCGGCCAGTGCCTGCAGCACCGGATCGACCGGTGCCGCCTCGATGGTCGTCGAGCGCGATGCCCGGCGCACCGGCGCGGCGTCCGCCGCGCCATCGGGTGGAGGCGCCGGTGCGGCCTGGACGGCTGGCGGCGGCGTGTCGGCGTCGGGAAAGAGCGAATCCTGCATGATCGAAAAAGATGCGGCATTCTCGCCGGCCCGCGCCCAGGCCATCGGCGACTCGGGGACAATCGTCGCTCTTCCCACGACGCCCACGCCATGCACCTGCCACCGTTCTTCAATGCCCAGCCGGCCATGGGCCGCGCGGAGGCGAACTGAGATGCGGATGTTCGGTCTGGTCGGCCTGCTGCTCGCGCTGCTGATCGCGGGCCTGCTGGTGAAGAAGCAACTGAGCGCGCCGCAGGCCGTGGTGCCGGGCCTGCCCGCGCCGGCATCGGGCGACGCGGCCGCGCCCACGGTGCGCACGCAGACGCAGCAGCTGCAGCAGGACATCCAGAAATCCCTGGACGCCGCCGCGCAGCAGCAGCGCCGGGCCATGCCCGAGGAAGCGAACTGAGCGCCGATGAGCCACGACCTCGAATGGATGCAGCGGGCCCTGGCCGAGGCACGCCTCGCGGGCGCCGCGGGCGAGGTGCCGGTCGGCGCGGTGCTGGTGAAGGACGGCGTGTGCATCGCGAGCGGCCGCAACGCGCCTGTCGCCACGCACGACCCCAGCGCGCATGCCGAGATCGCGGCCCTGCGCGCGGGCGCGCAGGCGCTCGGCAACTACCGGCTCGACGGCTGCGAACTGTTCGTCACGCTCGAGCCCTGTGCGATGTGTGCCGGTGCGATGCTGCACGCCCGGCTCGCGCGCGTGGTCTACGGCGCGACCGACCCCAAGACCGGCGCGGCCGGCTCGGTGCTCGACCTGTTCGCGCAGCCCCATCTCAACCACCGCACGCAGGTCGAAGGGGGCGTGCTGGCGGCCGAATGCGCGGCCGTGCTGCAGGACTTCTTCCAGCAGCGGCGCACGCTGGCGCGCGTCACCGCGCAGCCGCTGCGCGACGATGCGCTGCGCACGCCGGACGCACGCTTCGCCGGCCTCGATGCCGAGCGTTTCGCGTCGCACTACATCGCCGATCTGCCGGACCAGCGCGGCTGGCGCCTGCACTACCTCGATGAAGGCCCGCGCGATGCCGCAGCCACCGTGCTGTGCCTGCACGGCCCGGGCCGCTGGAGCCACCAGTTCCGCCATCTGACCCGCCTCGCGGGCCCGCGCTGGCTGGTGCCCGACCTGATCGGCTTCGGCCGCAGCGACAAGCCCAAGCGCGAGGCCGTGCATGCGCTGGACTGGCACCGCGACCTGCTGCTGGCCTGGCTGGACCGGCTGCAGCCCGGCCCGGTGCTGCTGGCACCCGCGGAAGGCTCGCACGCGCTCACGGCGCTGTTGCACGCGGCCGCGCCGCAGCGCTTCGTCGGGGTGCTGCCGGTGCCCGAAAGCCAGGACCGCGCACTGCGCGCCGCCTGGCAGGCACCGTTTCCGGACCGCGGCTACGAGGCCGCGCTGCGCGCCTGGGGCCGTGGTGCCGGCGATGCCGCGGGCCCGTCGCCGGCGCAGGCCGCGGCATGGGTCGCAACCGCAATGGGATACTTCGCGCCGTGAGCAAACATATCTACATCTATTCGCCCTCCAGCGCGGTCCGTGACAAGGCCGCTTTCCGCCGTGGCGTGAAGCGCCTGCAGGCGCTCGGTCACGCGGTCGAGATCGACGAGGCCGCGCTGAGCAGCCACCAGCGCTTCGCCGGCGACGACGCCACGCGGCTGGCCGCCATCACGCGCGCCGCCGCCAGCGGCGCCGATCTGGCGTTGATCGCGCGTGGCGGCTACGGCCTCACGCGCATCCTCGATGCCATCCCGTACAAGGCCGTGGCCAAGGCCATCCACCACGGCACCGAGTTCGTCGGGCTCAGCGACTTCACCGCCTTCCAGAGCGCGCTGCTCGCCAAGACCGGCGCGGTGACCTGGGCCGGCCCGGCGCTGGGCGAGGACTTCGGCGCCGAGGACGGCCCCGACGACATCATGGAAGCCTGCTTCGACGACCTGGTGTGCGGGCACGGCGAGGGCACGGGATGGCGCATTCCCGCGCGCGACATCGACGCGAGCACGGCGCTGCGCCCGCTGAAGGATGCGGTGCTCTGGGGCGGCAATCTGTCGGTGCTGGTCGGCCTGCTCGGCACGCCGTACTTCCCGGCCATCGACAAGGGCGTGCTGTTCCTCGAAGACGTGCATGAGCATCCCTACCGGCTCGAGCGCATGCTCGACCAGCTGCGTCATGCGGGCGTGCTGGCGAAGCAGCGCGCGGTGGTGCTGGGCCAGTTCACCTCCTTCAAGAAGGTGCCGCACGACCGCGGCTTCGGGCTCCACACTGTGGTCGACCGGCTGCGCACGCTGCTCAAGGTGCCGGTGCTGACCGGGCTGCCTTTCGGCCATGTGCCGACCAAGGTGCTGCTGCCGGTGGGCGCGAAGATCGAGATGGCCGCCGAAGGACGCGAGCTGTTCATGGTCTGGGGCCATCGGCACGGCCATCACCACTGAAGCGAAGGCCCGGCGCCGGGCCGGACAGAACCGGCGTCAGGCCGTGAAGCGATGGTGGACGCGTGGCCCCATGGTTTGCGGCAAGCCATGCCGGAAGAGGCGGTTGATCTGCTGCATGCGCTGCTGCGCAGCTGCTTCCCCTTCGATCGCCGATACCGCCACCAGCACGTCCTGGCGCAGGTACCAGAGCGTCTCCAGGTCGCTCGCAAAGCGCACGCGCTGGGCGATGCGCTGGGCGCCCGGCCCGGCGCTGGCGTCCAGAAGGACCAGCATGGCCGACCGGATGCGCCGCAATTGGCGCTCCGGCGATCCGCGCAAAGTCCATCCGGCAAGCGAAAAAAAGCGAGTGAAGAGTCCAGCGGGCATGGAACAAGAAGGCGTTTCGACAGCGCTACCTTAAATGTGGCGCTGGCGCCTCACAAGACAAGAAACCATTGGATATGGTTTAAAACAACATTCGTCACAGTCGCCCGGTGGCAAGGCGAAAAAATGAATTCGAATGGCCTACAAAATTAGGGCGACTTGAGCGCAAAGACAAGCGGGACTGCAGCGGTGCACGAGGTCACAACTGTTAATCAATCGTTCAAAACCTGGTGCAAGCGAAAGTTTGTACGTCTCACTCACGTCACGCGATGGCTTTGCCATAATCGGACGGCAATTGCTACCAAAAACTGCACAACATGGGCGCCAATTCGACAGTCATCTTTGCGGACTTGACAGGGAGCACCCGGGTCTTCGAAGCGATGGGGAATGAGCGCGCCACCGACACGGTGACGCGCCTGACCCAATGGATCGCGGGCGTCTGCGAGGCCCACAGCGGGCGGGTGGTGAAGATGTTGGGCGATGGCGTGCTGGCCATCTTTTCCGCCGCCGACGCGGCCACGGCCGCGGTGCTCGAACTCCAGCGCAACCATCAGAAACGCCTGCAGGCCTGGCCCATCCAATTGCGCATGGACCTGCAGATCGGCGTCGCCAACGGCGAAGTGCTGGAGGTCGACGGCGACTGCTATGGCGACGCGGTCAACCTCGCCTCGCGGCTCAGCGATCTGGCGGGGCCGGGCCAGATCTGGGCCACCGCGTCGGTGATCACCCAATTGCGCGAAGGCGAAGTCCGGCATCGCAGCCTGGGCCCGATCAACATCCGCGGCAAGAATGAAATGCCGATCGTGCACCGCATCGACTGGCAGGAAGAGCATTCGGAATTTCTCACCATGCCCGCCGCGCTGGCGCTCAGCGGCCGGGTGCAGGATTCCACCTTCGGGCAGATCGAGCTGTCGTGGCTGGATGTGCGCTCGATGTTCAGCGCGTCGCAATTGCCGATCCACCTCGGGCGGGTCGACGACGCGCAGTTCGTGGTCAACGACCCCCGCGTCTCCCGGCTGCATGCGCGGATCGAGGCGCGGCAGGGCGGCTGCGTGCTGGTCGACGTCAGCACCTACGGCACCTGGGTCCGGTTCCACGGCAGCGCGGGCGTGAGCGGAGAGATCTCGCTGCGCCGCGACGAATGCGTGCTGCACGGCAGTGGCGAGATCGGCCTCGGCGCGCCGCTGAGCGACTTCACCGCACCCACCATCTCCTTCAACACCACCGGCGGCAACCTGCTGCTGTCGCGCCGCGACGCGCGCTGAGCCGCGGCCGGGCCGCCTGCCATGGCTATTGCCGGCAGATGCCGAGCACCACTTCCTGCTCGGTACAGGTGCGCGCCGCCGGCACGACCCTCGCCGCGGGACGCACGGCCACGTTGGCACGGCTGGCGATGCAGGCGCGCAGCCGTCTCTCCATCGGCCCGAAGTAGCGCCAGCCCTGGCCAAGCGCCGGCAGTGCCAGGCGCACCTGCTTCCACTTCGGATGGCCCTTGGCCTGCAGGACATCGAAATTGGCGCACAGCGAATCGGCGAAATTGACCAGGTTCACCACCGTCGACTTCATGCCGTAGTCGTAGGTCACCAGGTAGGCCTTCACGGTCAGCGTGGGCACGTCGGTGCTCAGCCAGCTCGCGTAGTTCTCGGCCCGGATGGCGGACGGGAAGTAGGTCTTGCGGGCACGCGCCGATTCAGGCGCCGCCTCGTCGAACTTGAGCAGCTTGATGTACTTGCGCGCCTCGGGCTTCATCTCCGAGAACAGCTTGGCCGGCTGCCCGGCGACGATGATCGCGACGTCGATGGATTTGTCCACGGTGAGCTTGGCCAGCGCCTCCTCGTTGCTCAGGTACTGCCGGTTGGCGGTCGGCATGGGCGCCTCGAACATCAGCTGGTAGAGGGTCCGCGCCGTCAGCGCCGTGCCGCTGCCCAGCGGGCCAACGCCGATCCGCTGGTCCTTGATCTGGTGGATGGCTTCGAGCGGTGAATCGGCGCGCACGACGAAGTAGATCTCCTCGTCGTAGAGCGGCATGACCAGGCGCAGCGGCTGGATCAGGTTGCCGGCCTCGGCATTGCCGGCCCGGGCTTCGTCCAGGAAGGCCTGGTAAACGTCCGACTGCACCAGCGCCAGCTTGACGCCGGGTTCGAAGCGCATGCGCTGCACGTTCTCGGCCGAACCCTTGGATTCGAGCACCTCCAGTTCCAGCCCGGCCGGCTCGGCGACCCAGGTGGCCAGGTCGCGCCCGATCTCGATGTAGGTGCCGGTCTTCGATGCGGTGACGATCTTGTACTTCGCCGGCGGCGCAGCCAGCGCCGCACTCATGCAGGCCATGAAGATCAGTCCTGCCGCGATGGATTTCATTGCCATGGATCGCCTCTTTTTGTGGTGGGCTGAACGGAACGATCGCCAGGCCTTCGCGGGCCTGCCGATGGCGGATGCCTCATGGCTCGCGGCACAGCGCCAGCGCCGCCAGCGCCTCGCCGCATCGCTTCGGTGTTGGCGTGCTGCCCGCAGCATCGGCTGCCGGGGTGACGGGCAGGACGACACGCGGCGCCGGCGCCGGGGCGGGCGGCTCGGGGCGCGCGCCCAGACCCAGCGCGGCGGCGATCGTTCGCGCATCCTCATCGGGCCGCGCCGACGGGCTTGCTTGCGCGGGCGCGGACGGCGGTGGCGGTTCCGCGCCCGCTGCCGGGGAGACGTCGCGATCGCTCCGGGCCGCCTCGGCGGTCGGCGACACCACGGCCGAAGCGCCCACCACGCCGGTTGCGCGCTCGGCGCGCTGCGGCGGGGAAATACTGTTCGCGTTCCACAGCACCGCCGTCAACGCAGCCAAGGCCGAGACGGCCGCCCCCGCACCCAGCACAACCCGCCAAGACGGCGTCCGCAGGGGGCTCGCGTGGGCCAGGGCCGAGGCCTGCTGCGGCAGCACCGCGACCGATGGCTCCCGGACCAGGGCCGGCGGACCGGGCTGCAGGAAGGCGCCAGTCGCCAAAGGCACGACTTTGGGCCGGGCCGCGGCAATGGCCATCATGGCCTCGAGCACATGGTCGTTGGGCGCCTTCACCGATGCTTCGTCGAACCAGGAGGCATCGGGATCGGCCGCAGCCGTATCGACGAAAGGATCCTCACCACAGCGGGGGCACACCCGTGCGCTGGGCATCAATTGCGTGGCGCAATGCATGCAGAACGCCAATGACGTGTCCGACTTCTCCTGGGTGTTCATTCGTGTTCCTAAGACGCGCTCAAGTTGTACACCTAAGTATTCATTTGAACAACACGAAAAGCCTGGACCCTCGGCCGAGCAGCCGCGCGGGGCAGGGGAGCGAGTGCGTTGCAGCGGCAGGCGGCTGCAGGAAGACTGACCATCGGCGCGCCAAAGATGACGCACCCCACCGAGCATCGAGCGCGCTTCAGCCGCCCGGCGCCGCTGGCCGGGGCTTGGCTTTTCTCGGTGCTTTTCCCTTGACGGCGCTGGGCGAGGCATTGGCGGACGCCACCAGTGCCATCGCCTGCGTCAGCAGCGCCCGGGTGGCGACATGGGCCGTGGATTCAGCCGCCAGCGACGCCTGCAAGGCCTTGCCGCGTGCTTCGGCGTCGGCGAGCCGGGCCTGCAGCGCGTCGTGGGCCGTGCCCAGCGCGGCCGCCTGCTGCTGCGCCGTGGCGGCCGCCTGTTCCTGGGCACGCAGCGCCTCGATGGCCTGGTCGCGCGCCAGCCCGAGCTTTGCCTGCGCTTCCGTGGCCCGCACTGCATCGCGCGCGGCGCGGGCGAGGGCCTGGCGCGCTTCCTCCCGCGCCCGGTCGATCTCGAGCAGCGCGCGGCGCTCGGCCGCGTCGTGGCGTTGCTGCGTTTGCGCCATCGTGTCGTCCTTCTGCGCCAGGGCGGCCGCGTGTTCCGCGCGCAGCGCCTCCTGTCGGTGCTGGGAAACGGCAAGTGCCTCGCGCAGCTGCTCGGCCTGGGCTTCCATGGCGGCCTGGCGCTGCTGCGCGGCATCGAGTTGGCGCTGTAGGCCGACGATGGTGTCGTTGCCGCGCAGGACCGATTCCTCGAGCGAAGCCTTGGTCGATGCAAACACCTGCTCGCCGCGCTGGAACTCGGCTTCGGCCGTCGTGAGGGCCTCCTCTCGGCGGTCCAGCGCGTTGCGCTGCGCCTCGTTGGCCTGGCTGGACAGCGCACTGGCGTCGCGGCAGGCACGCTCCCAGAGCTGGCGCGCCGCGTCGGCGACCTCCGGCGGCAGGGGATGGCCCGCCGCGCCCACGGCGCCATCCGGCGCCACCACGCCCAGGCGCCCGGGCAGGGTGCGGTACCAGGCATCGAGCATCGGGCTGACCGTGTTGGGCGAACCGCTGCCGATCTTCTGCCGCACGCGCTCGATGGTCGGCCGGTCGCCCGCCGCGATCAGCGCATCGGCCGCGGCCCACACGTCGGCCTGCTGAACGCCCCTCGAACTCTTCTGCACCATGGCTACACTCTTGCCTCAAATAGGTCACGATTACTGAAACTTATCGTGACCTGTTAAATTTATACGTAAGATATCATACGTCACACATTCTATTTAATACAGATATGCGCAAAACCAGGCCTGGAGGCTGACGATGAGCGATCTGATGGCTTTGAAAAAGCTGCCGGTGCTCGACCCGGGGCAGATTTCGTCGCTGACCGCGTCCGCCGTGCAGGAATTGCTGGAGGAGGGCGAGTCCGTCAATACGGTGGCGACCTACCGCTCGGCCCTGAAATACTGGGCCGCGTGGTTTTCGGTGCGTTATGGCCGGAAGCTCGCGCTGCCGGTCGCGGAGCCGGTGGTGATCCAGTTCCTGGTCGACCACCTCGAGCGCAGCACGCCCAAGGGCCTGGTCACGCAACTGCCGCCGGCCGCCGACCAGGCGCTGGTGGAAGGGCGGTACAAGGGCGCCCTGGGTCCGCTCGCGCTGGCCACGGTGACGCACCGCATCGCGGTGCTCAGCAAGGCCCATCAAACGGCCGGCATGCCGAATCCCTGCGCGACCGAAGCCGTGCGCGACCTGGTGGCCAAGAGCCGGCGCGCGTATGCCAAACGCGGCGTGGTACAGCGCAAGCAGCGGGCGCTGACGAAGGAGCCGCTGCAGGCCCTGCTCGCCACCTGCGACGACAGCCTCAAGGGCCTGCGCGACCAGGCCTTGCTGCTGTTCGCCTGGTCCTCGGGCGGGCGCCGGCGCTCCGAGGTGGCGGCGGCGGACATGGCCCATCTGGAACGCATCGGCGAAGACCTCTATGTCTACACGCTGGGCTTCTCGAAGACCAACCAGACCGGCGCCGATCGCGCCGAGAACGCCAAGCCGATCGCGGGCAGGGCAGGGCAGGCGCTGACGGCTTGGCTCCAAGCCAGCGGGGTCCGTGAAGGCCGGATCTTCCGGCAGGTGCGCCGCGGCGGGCACCTCGGTGGGCCGCTGGCCGACGGCTCGGTGCGCGACATCGTCAAGGCGCGCTGCCTGGCCGCGGGCCTCGAGGGCGATTTCTCGGCCCATTCGCTGCGCGCCGGCTTTGTGACCGAGGCGGGGCGCCAGCAGGTCCCGCTGGCCGACACCATGGCCATGACCGGGCACCGGGGCGTGGGGTCGGTGCTGGGGTACTTCCGGACGGAAGCGCTGGCGCAGGCGGCCGTCTCGAAACTGATCGACTGAAGGCTGTCCCGCCCGGATCTCAGGAAGCGCCGTCGGCGACCGCGGCGCGCGCTGCGCGGAACGAGCGCATGTTGATGGCCGCGGCCGCCAGCGCCAGCAGCGCGCCTGTCGCCGCGAGCCCGGGCCAGCCGGCCCAGTGGGCGCCGTAGGCCCCCAGCGCGGCGCCGGCCGAGCCCCCGAGGAAGTAGGCGCCCATGAAGACCGTGTTCAGCCGGCTGCGCGCCTCGGGACGCAGCGCGTAGACCCGGGTCTGGTTCGCCACCAGCCCCGCGCGGTTGCCGAAATCGAGCAGCACCATGCCGGCGATCAACCAGCCCAGGCCGTGCCCGCCGGCCGCGATGAACGCGAAGCCGAGGGCCAGCAGGAGCGCACCCGCCAGGAGCATCGCGCGCGCATCGAGCCGATCGGCGAGGGCGCCGATGCGCGGCGACGCAGCGATGCCCAGCAGCGCCACCAGCCCGAACGCGCCGATGGCGGCGGGGCCGAAGCCGTAAGGCGGCTGCGCCAGCAGCGCGGCGAGCGTGGCCCACAGCGCGCTGAAGGCGGCGAACATCATGAACGCGGTGGCGGCCGAGATCCGCAGCACGCGCTCCTCCCGCACCAGACGGCCCAGCGAGCGGAGCAGCGCGCCGTAGCTGAGGCTCGTCAGGGTCGTGACCGCGGGCAGCTTCCGCGCGACGATCGCCCACAGCCCCAGGTCGACCAGCGCGGCGGCGAGGAACACGGTGCGCCAGCCCGTCGCCGCGCCGACGAAGCCGCTCGCCGTGCGCGCCAGCAGCAGGCCGGCGGAAAGTCCGCCCAGCAGGATGCCCGCGGTGCGGCCGCGCAGCGCCGGCGGCGCCAGGCCCGAGACGGTGGGAATGATGATCTGCGCGGTGATGGCCGTCACCCCGACGGCGAAGCTGGCGATGCACAGCAGCGCGAAGCTGGGCGCCGCCGCACAGGCCAGCAGCGCGACCGCGTTCGCGGCGACAGCCAGCGACGCGAGCTTGCGCGGCTGCTGGCGGTCCGCCAGCGGCACGATCAGCAACAGGCCGATCGCGTAGCCGAGTTGCGTCATCGTCGCGATCAGGCTGGCCTGCGTGGGCGGGACGCCGAACGAAGACGCGATCCGTGGCAGCAGCGGCTGGTGGTAGTAGATGGTCGACACCGCGAGCGCGCAGCTCAGCGCCATCAGCGAAACCAGGCGGCCGGAGAGCCCGGCCGCACCGTCGGAGGAGGGCGTCATGCGCGACTCTCTCAAGCGTGGGGCAGCGCCTGGAGGAGCGCGCGGGTGTCCACGATGCTGTGGGCATAGGTGGGGCCGTTGAGCGCGTGCGCGGCGTGCATCATTTCGCGCTGGAACGCGGCGGTGGCGTCCTTCACGAGCGTCACGTGGTAGCCCAGTTCCTGCGCGTAGCGCGCGGTGGTCTCGACGCAGGTGTTGGCCAGCAGGCCCACCAGGATCACATGCGAGATGCCATGCTGCTTCAGCTGGAAATCGAGGTCGGTGTTCGCGAAGCCGCTGGAGGCCCAATGTTCGTGCACCACGATGTCGCCGGCTTGGGGGCCGAACTCGGGGTGCCATTCGCCGCCCCAGCTGTCCTTGGCAAAGGTCTTGCGGGTCATCAGCAGGCGCTGCGTGGGGCTGGGATGGCACCAGCATTCGTAGTCGCCGGGCTGCCAGCGCCGGTGCGGCACGATCACCTTCTGGATGCCGGCCTGGCGTGTCGCACTCTGGATGGCGCGCAGGTTGTCCAGCAGATGCACTTCCTCCGCGATCGCCTGGATCGCCGGCCAGAGCTTGCCGCCCTCGGAGAGGAAATCGTTGTAGGGGTCGACGAAGAGAAGCGCTGTCTTGCGAGCGTCGTAGCGTGGGCTGTCCATGGTGGAATTCCTTTCTCGGTGGATGAGGAGCCAGTCGCCTGGCTCGGCCGTGTGGGGAATTTAGGCTTCGGGCACCGCTGGAAAAAGAGAGCGCGCGCAGACGCAGCGTCTCGATCCATCGCACAGTGGCCGCGGGCCGGACGCTAGGGCCGCACCCTCGGCGCCTTCAGCGTGCGCGCGCAAAGTTCGGCGACCCAGTCGATGAACACCCGCAGCTTGACGCTCACATGCCGATGGGGCGGATAGACCACGTACAACGGCCAGGCACCGGCCGACCATTCCGGCAGCACGGCCGTCAGGGTGCCCGCCGCCAGGTGCGGCGCCGCCATGAACGGGGCGGTGCGTGCGATGCCCAGGCCCGCCAGCCCGCCCGCCAGCATCGCGCCGGAGTCGTTCACCGCGACGCTCGACCGTGCGTGCACCTCGTACTGCTCCGCGCCCCGCTGCAGCACATAGGTCAGGCGTTCCGAGCCGTGCGAGAAGTAGCTGATCGCATGGTGGCGGTCGCTTTCGAGGTCCGACGGATGCTGCGGCACGCCGTGCCGCGCCAGATAGGTGGGCGACGCGCACACGATGCGGTCGATCTCGGCGATGCGTCGGGCCACGAGCGACGGGTCGGCAATCTCTCCCGCGCGAAGCACGCAATCCACGTTCTCGCCGATCAGGTCGACGGGTTTGTCGCTCACGCCGACGTCGACATGGATGTCCGGGTAGCGCGCGCGGAAATCGGGCAGCGCCGGGATGAGGATCAGGCTGGCGATCGCCGAGGGTGCGTCGACCCGCAGCCTCCCGCGCGGCGCGGCTTTGGCGCGCGACAGGCTCGACTCGAGTTCATCGAGTTCGTCGAGCAGGCGCACCGCGCGCTCGTAGTAGGCCGCGCCGTCCGCGGTGACGGTGACCCGTCGCGTGGTGCGATTGAGCAGTTGCGTCTTGAGCTCTTTTTCCAGCAGCAGCACCAGGCGGCTCATCTGGCCTTTGGGCACACCCACCGAATCCGCAGCCTTGGTGAAGTTGCCCGCTTCGACGACGCGCACGAAGGCCCGCATCGCGCTGAACTTGTCCATGGTCGGTCCTCTGCGCCCCTCTCCGCGCCGGCCGGCCGGGCAGGGAGCGGATCGGAATTATCCGCTTGGCGGACCGGGCGTCGCCCCGGGTTTCCGGACGCTCTTCTTCCTGGGCGGCGCCTACCTGGCGGCGCTTCGCAGCCACGGGCTCGAAGGGTTGCGGGAACGCGTACCCCGCGGTTCGGCGCCGCCTACGGCCATTTCCTGCGCAGCATCGCCCTGAGCACAAGGTAGCCCGCCGCCCAGGCGGCCGCCGGGTCCGAGAAAGGTTCGCTGAAGCGCTGCGGCGTGTAGGTCAGGAGCTCGTCCGCGGACTCCTCCTCGTGCAGCAGGATCCAATGAAACTCGCCGAGCTCCAGTTCCTTCACGGCCAATGCGCTGGAGATGCCCGATGTCATCGCTGTCCTTTCCGTAAAGAGCCCAGTCTGACGCCGAGGTCCAAGGGGCCTCAAGGCAGATGTTCACACTTGTTAACCCATTCGCACGATGGTGCACATGACTTGGGCAGATCGCGCATTCCGACACACATGGCCCGCGCCCACGGCACTCCACATGGGGCAGGGCGATCGCCGAAAGGCTTGCCGTCGGGCTGGGGCTCAGCCCGCGAGCGCGGCTTCGATCGCGGCGATGTCGATCTTCTTCATGGTCATCATGGCGTCGAAGGCCCGCTTGGACGCCGCGCGATCCGGGTTCGCGAGCGACGCCGTCAGGATCCTGGGCGTGATCTGCCAGGACAGGCCCCAGCGGTCGCGGCACCAGCCGCACTCGCTCTCCTGGCCGCCATTGCCCACGATGGCATTCCACAGGCGGTCCGTCTCGGCCTGGTCGTCGGTCGCGATCTGAAAGGAGAAGGCCTCGCTGTGCTTGAACTGCGGGCCGCCGTTCAAGCCGATGCAAGGGATGCCGGCGACGGTGAACTCGACCACCAGCACATCGCCTTGCTGGCCCGAGGGATAGTCGCCCGGCGCGCGATGGACTGCACCGACACGGCTGTCGGGAAAGGTCTGCGCATAGAAGCGGGCCGCCTCCTCGGCGGTGCCGTCGTACCAAAGACAGATCGTGTTCTTGGCGGTCATGGTGTCTCCTGGATTTCAGTGAGCCGCAGGTTCGCAGCGGGCGGACAAGCTACTGCGCCCCCGACGGCCTGTCAACGTAAGGCCAGGCGCACATCCCATGGCACGGAGGAGGGCGATCGGCCGATGCCCGGCGCCAGGACGCGAGAAAATCGAGGAACGGATCGATCGCGCCGATAGCCAGGCGCCGCGCGTGTGACCTGAGTCCAGGACGCGCAACCGGGGAACTGCACCTGCTGCAGCGAAACCCGCATGGCCTACCCGTACTTTTTTGATGACGAATGCGCTGGTGGATGAACCAGCGTGAACCGAGGTTTTGATTTGAGAACGAAGAGAGCTGCCCGGCGGCGTGGCGATGCCACGCGGCTCATGCGCAGAAGCATGCTTGGCGTCGTGTTGGCGGTGGTTGCCGCGGTCCAGGTTCCTGGTTGCAGCCTGGAACCTTCGGCCACACCCCCATCGGTTTCCGTGGAATCGCCGGCCCGCTCACGGGCCGTCGTCGAAGGTTTTGCCCAGTGCCCGCAGCACTTTCCCGGCCCGGCCCCGACGGTCGCGTGGCCCGGCCGCCAGCGGGCCTTGTGTTTCGACGGTTTTGCCGCCCTGTACTCGGGCGAGAGCAAGACCCCGCTGTACACCGTCCAGAAACTCACGCGCGCCAGCGTCGAAGCCGCGAAAGGCATCAAACGCGTGGATCGCTTCTATCCCGAAGCCCGCCTGCCGGCCGCCGACCGCGCGCAACTCGCCGACTACGCGGGCAGCGGCTACGACCGCGGCCATCTTTCGCCAGCCGGCGACATGCCCAGCGTGACGGCCAAGGCGCAATCCTTCTCGCTGGCGAACATGGTCCCGCAGGCGCCCCAACTCAACCAAGGGGCCTGGAATCAGATCGAGCAGTCGACGCGCAAGTACGCGGCGCGCGCGAACGGCGCCGTCTTCGTGTTCACCGGCCCCAGCTTCGATCGGCAGCCCGCCACGATCGGCCCGGGCAAGGTCTGGGTTCCGAGCCACACGTGGAAGGTGGTCTACAGCAGCGGCGATGGGCGGGCCTGGGCCTACTGGACGGTCAACCGCGGCAGAACGCACAGCCTGCAGCCCATCGGTTATCGGGAGTTCGAGCAGCGCTCCGGGCTGGCCTTGCTGCCGGAGGCGATGCACTAGGACGCGGCCGAGGCCCGGTGCGGAAGGGTCTTGGTGCTTCGAATGCGATCTTCGGTCGCCAGGGGACCGGAGAGCACCGTCCTTACGCCTCCTTGATTTAACATAATATACAGACTGCCCGTAACATTTTGTTTCAATTGGGTAGCAGCCTGCGCGCCTTGGGGGGAGGGCGCAGCACTCGCCCCAACGGCCATCACCACGGTGGCCGCGAGCCCTGCGAAACGCTCCCAGAACATCCGGGATTCCGACGTTTTCGCCCGCTCAGCGTGAGCGCTGGCAATGATCGGCGCAGGGTTGTCCATCTCCAGCAGGGCGGCCAGCTTGAGCGCTGCGTCGTCGCTGAGAAAGTCTTTGCCCGTGCGGTACTTGCTGATCTGTCCGCGCCCGACGCCGAGTTTGGGCGCCAGTGCGTAGTCGGTGAGGGAGTGCTTGGCCTTCGCCAGGTCAAGCCATTCGGTTGTGGTGCGCATCGTCGGCTCCTAAGGGAGTGTTCCTAAGGCGTCTAGTGTAGGTAGACGTCGACCGTCGAGCAACGCAATCGCGCCAGCGAACGTTCGCCGACAGTTGACACGTCTACCGGAGGCGAACTAAAGTCCGGCCGTCGCCCGCCCGGACCTTTCGCTTTCGTCGGCTCCCGGGGTCCAGCAATTTGCAGTTGCCTGGGTGGGCGGCCCCCTCGGGGTGCAGTGGGCCGACGACAACGGGAAAGACGAACCATGAAACATCCAGCAGCGGCTTCAGCGAAAGACTGCGTCGTACCGCTCGTCGGTGCCGTAGTCGATCAGACCGGCGTCGGTCAGAGCGTTTGCCACCCTGAAAAACTCGATAGGGCCATAGGTCACGCATCGGCGGTAGACCTTGCCGGCTTGATTGGCAATGCCGATCTCGCGGATGTTCAGGTCAGAGGCGCCACGTTCGGCGTGCTCAGAGAGGGCGGCGAGGATTTTGTGGTCATCGGCGCGCGGCGGTACCGCCTGATCGATGTAAGTGAGCAAGGCTTCCTCCGGGGTGTAGATGTTTCTGAGTATCGCTATCTGCTCGACTATTTGAAGAAGGAGCTGGCCGGAATGCTCCAAAAATCTGAGCTGGCCGTGCGGGGAGAAGCTGCATGAAACACACGATCAAGCTCGACACGCTCAAGGCGCTGGTCATCGAGCCCGAAGGAGACAGCATCCGTCTCACGATCACGGTTGGCTCCGTGCCCGCATACCGCACCTGCATGAGCCAGGCCATGGCCGGCGTGCTGGTGTCGGCCCTTGAGCAGGTCGCGGCCGACGCGAGCAGGGCGGCGGCGTGATGGAAATCGCCAACGTCGGGCTCATCGCGAGCGGGTGCCTGTGCATCGGCTTCCTGCTGGGGTGCTTCTGGCACTCGGTCCAGTTCGGCGACGACGAATGACCGGCCAGCTGCAGGCGCCGCAGTTCGGGCTCCGCTCCGGCCTGCCGCCGCTCACCGACAACCCGGCCGCCGCTGGCCGCGCCGCGCCGATGCCAGCCGCGATCCGGGACCGGCTCGCAGCGCAGCGCGCCGCATGCTTCAACTCGTCGTCCCTGCGCGTTGCGCGCCATCCGGACGTGTGGCGCCTGTGAGCATTGCCGCCTACCTCGACCGCTACGACAAGATTCGCTTGCGGACGGTCGTTGACCGCTTCCCGCTGTCGTGGCAGGCCAGGCTGACCAAGCACCTGGGCCGGCTCAACGATGTGAACTTCCATCGCTGGAAGGAACGCGTGCTGCAGCTGACCGACGCGGAGCGCGGCGGCATCCGGCCCGACGCTGGAGACGCTGAAATTGTGGCGGCGGCCACCGTCACGGCCAACGACATGGACCGGCGCATGTGCCACCTTCGCGTCATCGCGGAGCGCTCGGACGGCCACGCGCCGATGCGTGCGCGCTACGGCGCGGGCTGGGTCGATCTGTGGCTGGCCGGGCAGGCGAGGGCGCTGATGCTCGCGCGCGGCATGCTCGACCTCTGGCCGGCCGGCGCCACCGTCACGCGGGCCGGCGCGCTGCGCCGGCTGTGCTGCGCGCGCTGGTGGCGCCGCGCGCTGCGCAAGCTGCACGCGCGCACCGTCGAAGCCTGCGCCATCGGCATTGGCCTGGTGAGCCGCGACGCTGGGCTGTACGTCAGCAATGAGGGCGTGAAGCGCAGGGCAGGGCAGAACGCTCGCAACGCTGCAGCACTGGAAAGCGTGACGGCGGTCAACGACATGATGCAGGCGCACACGCTGGCCGACCTCGCGGCCACCGGCACGTCAAACAAGGCGATTCGCCGCGTCGAACTGTTGACCCGCATCGCCGGGTTCGAACTGATCGCGCAGGGCCTGGGGCATCAGGGCTGGATGGTCACGATGACCTGCCCGAGCAGGTTCCACAAAATGACCACTCGCGCCGACGGCCGCGTGGTTCCCAATCCACGTTACGACGGGAGCACCCCCCATGAAGCGCAGTCCTATCTCTCTCGCTGCTGGGCACGTTGCCGGGCTGCTGCTGCCCGGGCCGGGCTCGACATGTACGGCTTCCGGATTGCGGAACCTCAACACGATGGAACGCCGCATTGGCACTCTCTCCTGTTCGTTCGAAACGGTGACGGCGAGCGTCTTTCCGGACTGGTTCGCAAGTACTTTCTGGACAATGAATCGCCTCTAGAGCCAGGCGCGCAGAAGCACCGCGTTGACTTCGAATGGATCAACCCGGCGAAGGGCTCGGCGGTCGGCTACGTCATCAAGTACGTGAGCAAGAACATCGACGGGCACGGGGTCGGGCTCGACCTTTTCGGCAATGACGCGATCACATCGAGCCAGCGCGTGGAAGCCTGGGCCGCGACGTGGCGCATCCGCCAGTTCCAGCAGATCGGCGGCGCGCCGGTGGGCGTGTGGCGCGAACTGCGCCGCATCAACCCGGACAACGTGAGCGACACCGCGCCGGCCGCGCTGCGCGCCGCCGTGTCGGCGGTCAACGCGAAGGGCGAACCGGGCGTGCAGTCCGTGGCCTGGATGCGCTACACCACGGCGCAAGGCGGCATTGGGTGCAAGCGCAAGGACATGCGCCTGCGGCTGATGAAAGAGGATCGCGGCGCCTTCGCGCAGCCAGGCCGCTACGGAGAGCCGCTGGCCCCGAAGCTGCTGGGCGTTGACGCTGCCGGCGTGCAGCTGTTTCGCAACCACATCCATCAGATGAACCCGGCCGCGCCGGCCTTCACGCGCCCCGTGTTCGCGTCCGTTGAGTCGGAGCGCTGCGAGTGGGTCGTGGGCCTGGGCGAAGAGGCCGCCATGCGCACGGCGCGGCTGGTGTTCCAGCGCAGCGGCGAAGCCGCGAGCACTCGGATTCATGTCAATAACTGTACGGGCCGCGACCTGAGCCGCGTGAGCGAGTTCGCTCCGGTGCGCGCCTACCACCCCCGATTGAGGCGCTTCGCCTCAAGACCGAAGCCACCGGAACCCGTGGCAGCAATGGAGAGATGACTATGTTTGGAGTTTGGGACGCGGTCAAAGTGACCGCCCAGGACCACGCACGCGCCGGCCAGGCCGGCGTCGTGTTCGCAACGAAGGCCGACCACCCGGACGAGGTGGCCGTGCGTTTCGACGCTGACAGCGCCGTGGTGCTCGTCAGCGTCACCGATCTGCAGCGCCTGGGCTGATCGGCATGGCACGCATCGGATACGCGCCCTGCGGCTGCCACGGCTGCGGAAACCCTGAGGCGGCTGTCTCAGAGACGGCGGCCGGAACGCTGTCGGTGACGTGTCACCGATGCGAGTTCTCCAGCTACGCCAAGCGCGGCACCAAGGCCGCGCGGCTGGTGCGCGCCGCGATGACGCCGGAAGAGGGCGAGCAGCCCGCGCCGGCACCAGCACCGGCGCCCGCGGCGCCGAAAAAGACCGCCGCGCCAGCGCCGGTACCGATGCCCACGCCGAAGCCGGCGCGCGCGTCCTCCGCATTCAACATGGGCCAGCTATGACCACCACCGACAACGCGCCGCCCTCGGCGCTCCAGGGCCTTGCGGCTGACGCCGACATGCTCGGCACCATCGACAGCGAGCGCGACCAGGCGCAGGGGCAGGGCGCCGAGGTGGCGGCCGAGCCGGCGCCGCCGTCCAACGAATCGCTCATCGCCGGCATGCTCGAGATGGGCCGGGATGTGTTCTGCGAGTTCACCAGCTGCAGCACGCCGAAGGCGGTGCTGGGCGAGTCGCAGATTGGAAGCCTGTCGGTGGCCTGGGCCCGCGTGCTCGACAAGCGAGGCATCAGCCTGCACCACTACATGGGCAACTACGGCGAGGAAATCGCCGCGTGCGTCATGACGTACACCATCGGGGCGAACCTGTATCGCGCCGTGAGTTCGGAAATGATCGCGCGGGAAGCGAACGCGGCAGCGTTGGCGCGGCATGCCAAGCGCACTGTGCCGGCTGACGATGGCGTGGCCGGCGATGGCGGCTAAGGCGCTCTGCATCGCGGCGTTCGGCGCGCGCGGCACCGGCAAAACCGCCTGGGTAAAGCAGCAGGTCGCCAGCGCGAAGCCGGCGCGGCTGCTGGTGTGGGACTTCAAGCATGACCCGTCGCTCAAGGTCGGCATGGGCAAGCCGCTGGGCAGCCTGGGCGAGGTGATCAGGGCCATGGACGCGCCGGCATTCCAGCTGCGCTATCTGGTCGATCACGGCCGCGACGTGATCGCGCAGTTCGACCTGTTCTGTCGGGCGGCCTACGCGGCCGGTGACCTGCTCATGTTCGTTGACGAACTGCCGGAGGTAACCAAGGCCAACAGTGCGCCGCCAGCGTGGCGCCGCTGCGTCAACGTCGGCCGGGAGTATCAAGACGGCGGCAAGGTGAAACGGCTGTCGATCATCGGGGCAGGGCAGCGGCCGGCTGAATGCGACAAGACCTTTATCGCCAACTGCGACGTGATCCACACGGGCCGGCTCGGCGACGTGGCCGACGCGAAGCGCTTCGCTCGATCCTGGGGCGTCATGCCTGAGGTGCTGACGAACCTGCCCGACCTCGAATGGATCGAGAAACGGGCCGACAGCCGAGAAATCGCACGCGGGAAGCTCACTTTTCGCAAGGCCAGCGCGGCCCCTGCGAAGCCTCCTAAGGGGTAGTTCCTGAGGCGCGTGGTTTTGTGGTTCGGTCGATTGGCGGTCTGATCGCTGCCATCGATTGACCTCCACGAATCAACCTCAGGAACCACCGTGAACCTCACTTCCTCGCAAGTCACCAAGCTCGGGCTCGGCCTGGGCATCTGCTTCGCCGTCTACAAGTTCATCCCGCACCCGGCCGCCAAGGCCGCAGCGCTCGGCGTGGCCGGCGTGATCGTCGGCAAACAGGTGCCGTACCTGTCGGCCGCGCTGGCCTAAGCCCGCGCCCCCCGCCCTCCGATCCACTCCCGGACCCCTACATGAACAAGCAAATTGCCCTCGATCCGTTCCAGAACGTGGTCGCTTCCGGCGTCGCGATCTGCGACATGAACAAGCTTCTGGGCACCGTGCTCGAAAAGCTGACCCTGACCCTGGGCGGCACCTTCACGCGGGCCATGATCACCAAGATCGAGCTCAAGGCCAACGGCAAGGTGATCTTCGAGACGGACGGCGCCAAGCTGGAAGCCTCGAACGTCTACAACGGCGGCACCACCGATGTGACCATCGTCAAGATGGACTTCATGGACCGCCGCGCCGTCACGGCCAACGCGCGCCAGGCCGGCACGTTCGACCTGTCGGCGGCCTCGGGCATCGCTTCGCTGCGCCTGGAAGTCACCATCGCGGGCGCCACGGCGCCGACGCTGATCGGCTTCGCCGACGTGAGCCCGCCGACCAACGACCAGGCCGAGCAGGGCATCCGCTTCCTGATCTCGCGTCGCCATCGCGCGACCCAGGTCATCGGCGGCGCCGGCACGTTCGCGCTGTCGGTGCCTCACCTGGACCCGGCTGGCGGCGGCTCGAACTTCCGCCGCATCTTCATCTACGCGGCCAACTGCACGGGCTTCAAGACCGTGCGCGAGGGCATCGCGGAGCACGAGGTGCTCAAGCTGCAGAACGAGGCGAGCCAGAAGGACAACTTCAAGGCGCCGCAGGCCAACCTGATCGTGTTCGATCCGGTGCAGGACGGCCAGCTGCAGGGCCGCACCTGGGACACGCGCCCCAGCTCGGGCGTGCGCTCGGCGCAGTTCTACGCCACGTTCTCGGCCGGTGAAACGATCACCATCGAGACCGACGAACTGATCCCCTACGCGGCCTACTGAGCGTCGCCCAATGACCGGCGACGAGTACATCGAAACGCAAGACAACATGCGCCCCCTGCGCATGTTCGTCGGTGCGGCTGCTGGTCTGCTGGCTGCCAGCGACCAGAGCTACGCCAATCAGGACTACTACGCGGCCAACGTGCCGCGTCAGTACTACTCGATTGGCCCCACGGGCATGAGCATCGAAGGCTCGCCGGTCGCGGTGACGCGCTCGGGCGGCGTCGTGCTCTCGCCCATGTTGGTTTTCATCGGCATCGGCGTCGTGGCCGCGCTGGTGCTCAAGCGCTGACGGTATGTCTATGGGCATGCCAATCAGCGCAAGTGCGAGTAGCTCGGCCTCGGGCAAGCTCGACCAGGCGGGCAACGCGTTCGACCTCGGAAGCTCGGGGGACTGGACCGTCAACGTGGGCGGCAGTGGCACGTCCTATCAGAGCGCATCGGGCGGCGGGCTGCTGGGCAAGATCCCGACCCCTCTGCTGATCCTCGGGGCGCTGGTGGCGGCATGGTATTACCTGCGTTGACCGTCAAGCCCTGGACGCCTGACCTCGCACGCGCGTTTATCCCGAGTGTCGAGGCCAACCCCTGGGGGCCGCTCGAAAACCTGCTGGACGTGCTGGGCGGGGCCTTCCTGTTCGAGTTCGTGCAGGGCGGGGCGCATGCGCTCGCCGCCGCGCGGCCCGTGGCCTGCGCGCACGGCCGACGCCTGGACGTGGTGGGCCTCGTTTCGACCGGGGAACGCCTGACCGCAGAGCACGTGCGGGGCCTGTCGCTCGCGATGGCCGCGCGACTCGAATGCGACATGCTGGCGATGACCACCATGCGGCCTCATCTGGCGCGCACCTGTGTGCGGGCCGGCTGGGCTGAAACCGGCCACCTTCTCACCATGGACGCGAGGGCTCTCCAGTGAGCAGCAGCAAGTCAAGCCAGCAGGCGAACACCAGCACCTCCGACCTGCGGCGCGTGCTCGGCGAGCGGGCTGTGTCGGCGGAAAACTCCAATGTCACGCAGACGAACCTGTCGTATGCGCTCGATGCCGACGTGGCCGGCGCCGCGCTCGATGCAAACGCCAAGACCGTGGGCGCGAGCCTGGACTTCACGGGCAGTGCGCTCGCGACGATGCTGGACTTCGCGTCGAAGAGCAACGCGCAGGCGCTCGATTCGCTCGACACCACGGCCAACCTCGTGAAGGACAGCTACGCCGACGCCAAAGGCCGCGGCGCGCTGACCGACAAAATCATCATCGGCGTCGTGATCGTCGCCGGTGTCATCGCCTGGAAGGCACTGAGCAAATGAAGCCCACCAAGATCTACACCTTCACGGTGCCGGCCAATGCTGCGTTCCCGCTGCTGGCCATGGGTGACTTCTTCAAGATCCAAGCGGCCACGGGGCCGGTGGAAGTGCGCGGGGACACCTTCGGCACCATCGGCGGGGTACTGCCGGGGCAGGGCCTGGAGCGCACGCCGTTCAATCGGCTGGAGTTTCGCGACATCTCGGGAGGTGATAACC
This sequence comes from Variovorax sp. UMC13, assembly GCF_014170375.1. Lineage (GTDB taxonomy): Bacteria > Pseudomonadota > Gammaproteobacteria > Burkholderiales > Burkholderiaceae_C > Variovorax. The sequence goes on from NZ_LZZW01000025.1 coordinate 187,865, forward strand.
AAATCTCCCTGCTGGTCGCGGACCAGGCGTTTGTCGATGACCGCATCTCGGGAGAGGTTTCGGTGATCGACGGCAATACGGCCCTGACCAAAGCGGGGTTGGCCTTCATTGCGTCGGCAAACGCGTCGGCGGCCCCCGGGAACCTGTTCTTCGTCCAGCTGCACAACAAGAGCACCGACACGCTGCTGCGCTTGAACAAGGTGCGCTATCAGACCGCCATGAACGCGGCGGCGACGGGCGCATTCAGCGTGCAACACCTCTTCACCAACGCGCCGCAGGTTGTCGCCGGCACCACCGTGAAGCCCGCCTACCGGAAAAACGTGGTGGGCGTGCCGATCGTCTCGACCAAGGCAGAAGTGCGGGCGTGCTCGGCCGCCAATCTGCCGGCCGGCGTATCGACGGTGATCGTCGGCTATGACCCGAACCCGGCCGCGCAGATCATCGAGTTTCGAGAGCCCTTGATCCTGCGTCCGGGCTGTGGCTTCTGCATGCAAATGGACACGCAAATGGTGGCGAGCGGCAGCGCCAACCTGGGCGCCGTGTTCGAGTTCGTTGAGGAATCGATCCTGTGAGATGGCTGCTCGCCTGCGTCCTCGTCGTGTCCGGTGCTGCGTTCCTCGCGATGCGGCAGGGGCAGGGCGCGGGCGGGGAGGGCGGGGGCTTTATCGACCCGTCGCTGTTCTTCGGCGACGGCGACACGTCGGGCTCCGGCGCAGACAGCGCGGATGAACCCGAGCAACTGAATACCTGGGCTGAAACCATCATGACCACCCTGACCCCTTCGCCGCGCGCCAACGTGCCGGCCGACGTGGCCGACCGCAACGTCGCGGCCTTCCTGACCATGATCGCCGTGGCCGAAGGCACCGAAGCCGCTGGCGGGTACGGCTGCCTCTACGGCAGCCGGCCGACCGCGCCGCGCACGTTCTCCGACTTCTCCGACCATCCGCGCATCGCATCGCGCATCAGCAACGCGGACCCGCGGTGGACCTCGGCCGCGGGCCGATACCAACTCATGGCCGTGTCTCCGCTGCCGACTGGCGGCACCACGCGCGCCAACACCTGGGACGTGTTGCGCGCGCGGCTCGGCCTGCCCGACTTCGGGCCGGCATCGCAAGACCTCGCCTGCATCGAACTGATCCGGGAGAAGGGCGCGCTCGATGACGTGCGCGCCGGCCGCGTGGCAGCGGCTATCTCGAAGGTCCGCAAGGTGTGGGCCTCCTTCCCAGCTGCCGGCTACGGCCAGGGCGAGCGACAACTTTCCTACCTGCTGGCCGCGTACGACTACGCGGGCGGCGTCCGCGAGGCCTGATCCATGAGCGCTGCACCTGCATCCCCCAATCCGACCAATCTGCTGATGCTGCTGGTCCTCGGCGCCGGGGTCTACTACGTCATGACGCACCAGGCCCGCGCCGGCACTAATACCGGCTGGCTGGCCGGCCGGAACTTCATGGGCTCGCCGTCGCAGGCGTCCCAGGTGGGGCAGGGCGCTGCCGGCCTGGGCGGGCTGCTGGGCGGCCTGCGCGGCCTGTTCAGTGGCAACTCTTCGCCGTCGCCGCTGCCCACACCGGCCGAGCAGGCGGCGGGCGTCAAGAAGTGGGACAGCATCGAGAAAACGAACCTCGCCGACCCGCTCTACAAGACCGGCATGGCCGAGTACAACAACTCGAGCACCGGCGACCCCTACGCGAGCTACGGCGACAACCTCGCTGTCAACCCTAGCCCCCTGGTGCCCTTCGACGCCTGGGAAGTCGGCAACGGCGGGATGTGAGCGCGATGGACCCGAAGCAACTGATGCTGTTGGCGGCTGCGGCCGTGGGCGCCTACGTGCTGTTCTTCCGGGGCGGCACCGCCAGCGCGGCCGGCGCGGCTGCGCCGGCTCCATCGCCGGCCGTCACGGGCGGCTATTCGTCGCCGGCCATCGTCGGCTTGCCCGTGCCCCAGGTGTCGAGCGGCGGCTCGGGCTACCTCTTCATCCGCCCGGATCCTGCCGTGCTGCAGGCCCAGGCGGCGGCCACCACCGCCGCCTATGCCGCATCGGGGTTCGAGGGACACACGGCGGCCCCGCTGCCCGCCGTCTCGCCGTCGTCGCCCTGGGTCCAACCCAACGGGCAATACCTCATCTGATGCGCGTCGCCCCCGTCAGCGCTGATCTGCTCATCAAGCTCGCGCTGGGCGCGGCCCTGGTCGGGCTCGTCTATGTCGGCGTGCGCCGCGCCGCGGGCTCGATGCAGTCGGCGGCAAGCGGCTTCTGGCTGCCGATCAATGACGGCATCGCGCAGGCCTGGGACAGCGCCGCGAGCGGCGCGCGCACCGTGGGCACGGCGCTCAATCCGACCAGCGACCAGAACCTGGCGTATCGCGGCGTGAATGCCGTGGGCAACGCGCTCACCGGGGACGGCGATTTCTCCCTGGGCAGCTGGATCTATGACCGGCTGCACCCCGAGACGGCCGACGTGGCGCCGCGCGTGAACTACCAGGCCGACGTGCGCCGGATCGACAACGCGATTGACTTCGCGTCCAACGAGGGCTACCGCCCGCTGACCAACGAAGCGGGCTACGACTTCCGCTATTTCTGAAAGACCACCATGGACCTGATCCTCAAACGCATCCGCGAGCCTTCGACGTGGGCCGGCATCGCCGCCCTGGGCGCGCTCTTTGGCATCCCGGCCGACACGATTGGCCTGGTCGGACAGGTGGCGATGGGCGTCGGCGGCCTGGCTGCCGTGCTGCTGTCGGAGCCTCGCAAGCCATGAGCCATGTGACCGTCGAGCTTCTGCTCATCGTGGGCGGCAGCGCCGTCGCCCAGGTCGCCGCAGTGTGGGGCGTGCTGCGTCACGAGGTGCGCGGCATCCGCGCCGAAGTGGCCCGCGCGCACGGTCGCATCGACGTGCTGGAGAACAGGCAGAAATGAAGCTGGCCGCCGTGATCCCCACGCCGATGGAAGTCGGCCGCGAAGTCCTCATCGTTGTTGGCGGGGCGCTCGTCGCCGCGCTGCTTATCTCGAACTGGCCCTGGGCGCGCAAGTACATCCGCGACGCATGGGCGCTGCCAGTCACCCCCTGATTCACCACCACCAAAGGAGCAACCATGGCAGCACGCAAGCGAGTCCGCAAAGCGAAGCCGAAGCGCCGGACCCCCGGCCGCGACAGCAAGGGCCGTTTCAAGAAAAAGCGCTAGGACGCGCCAAGGCGAAAAAACGGGCTGTTGGCCGAGTACCCCTCGCCAACGGCCCGTTCTGCTTCCAGCGCGTGAATGTGGCCCAGCAGCGCGGCAATCTGGCGGTCGCGGGTGCGCACCGTCGAACTGTGGTGGGCAATCTCGTTCTGCAGGGTCACATCGAAGGTGCGATAGCAGGTCGCCGTTTCGACCCAGAGCGCGAGGCACACCACCTTCGGCGGGTTGTTGGTGGCCTTGTACCGCTGGAAAGTCCGAAGGCTGACGCCAAGATGGCGCGCCAGGCGGTGATCGGGAATACCTAGCTCATCGAGCAGGTTGTGGAAGGTGGGCAGCGAGGCGCCAGTGGGAGCGAAGAACATCGCCGGTCAACGGTAGCTGCGCGAAAAACCTGATGGGGGGTTACGCGAAGGCGCCGGGTTGGCGAGGGGCCAGCATATCGGCCACGAACTGCATTGCCGACCTGCGGCGACGCCTCCGATTTAACATAATATACATTGTATAAATCGAAGCCGCGACCCACGCAACGGCATGGCCGGCAGCGCTCGCACACGCAATCCTGACCTTGATCGGCATTCCTGTGTACGCACTCTTCAACACAGGCGGTGGTTTTGAGTCTCGAGCGAAGGACGAAGGAAAACCCGAAAAGTGGATCGCTGACGCGCGCAAGAGCCATGTCGAATCGTGCAGTGCTGAAGTCCTTCGATCGCGCCGAAGAGGATTTCCCGGCCGCCATCGTGGGGGAAAAGGTTGCAATTCCCGGCGATCACGTCGAAACCTTCTTGTCGGAAAACTGGGTCGAATGGTTTACGGCATGCACAGATGTCGAAGCCGCCGCGCGGAATCTTGCTGTCAAGAAGAACGGCCGCTTATCCCCTGTTCCCTCGCGCCCACCAACGCCCTGCCCCGCTCATGGCAACAAGTGCCGCAGACGAAGCCACTCCCAGCAGCGCCGAGATCCATAGCGCATCGGTACCCCAACGTTCGACGGCAACGCCGAACAGGAATGGCGCCCCGGCCTGCACGATGCGCGCGGGAACCATGAGCATGCCTTGCCGCTGCCCGTAGCCTTCGGCGCCGAAGATCAGCAGCGGCAGCGTGCCGATGGCGATCGTCAGGATGCCGTTGCCCAGGCTATGCAGCACGGCGAACACCGCGGCTGCAGACGTGCCAAAGATGGCAAGAAGGAGCACGCCGAGGGGGTGCGCCAGTGTGGCGAGGCGCGCGGCCAGCAAGGGGTGGGCGTGCTTGAGAAAGGCGAACTCGATCAGCCGTCCACCCACCTGTGCCGGGCCCACCAATGCGGCGATGCCGACCGCAGCGGCCAATGAAGCACCAGCGGCCTGAAGCAACGCGGGCAAATGCGCCGCCATCGCGGTGCTCGTGAACCACGTCGCGGCAAAGACGAACGCCATCAGGTAGGCAGCGCGGCGCTGTTGCGCTGCGGACAGCCCTGCCCCTGCCTCACGGAGAGCGCCTGCTGCAGCCGGGTACGCCTCCGACCGCGAAGCGCTCGGCAAAAGCGCATTGAGCGGCAGGCCGATCACCAGGTGCAATGCGGCCCAGGTCAAGCAGGCACCGCGCCAGCCAACGGCGCTCTCGAGGTAGGCCGACAGCGGCCAGCCCACTGTGCTCGCGAAGCCCGCGAACAGGGTGATCCCGGTGATGGCGCGTCGCGCGTCCTGGCCATGCAGACGCACGACGGAGGCGAATGCGGCCTCGTAAAGCCCGCTGCCCATGGCCAGGCCCATCACCGCCCAGGCGACAAACACGTGCACCGTCTGGTGAGATTGGCTCAGGGCCACCAGGCCCGCTGCAAACACCAGGTTGCTCGCGACCAGCACCGGCCGTCCGCCCAGGCGGTCGATCAGCCGGCCGGCGACGGGGCCAACGGCCGCAGCGACAAGCAGTGCGACCGAGAAGGCCCCAAAGACCGTCGCCGAGGACGATCCGACATCGCGGCCGATGCCGCCAGCCAGAACGGCAGGCAGGTAGTACGACGAGGCCCACGCCAGCGTCTGGGCGATGCCCAGCATGACGGTTGTCGTGGTCCGGCTTTGCACCTCGGTACGCGACGCTCAGATGCTCCGCAGGTTCACCCGCTTCGACAGCGCCTCGGCGCTCTCACGCCTCTCACTGTAGCGGTCGACCAGGTAGGCCGCGCTGTCGCGTGTGAGCAGCGTGAACTTCACCAGCTCTTCCATCACGTCGACCACCCGCTCGTAGTACGGCGAGGGTTTCATGCGGCCGTTCTCCTCGAACTCCAGGTAGGCCTTGGCCACCGACGACTGGTTGGGGATGGTGATCATGCGCATCCAGCGCCCGAGAACGCGCAGCTGGTTCACGGCATTGAACGACTGCGAGCCGCCCGACACCTGCATCACCGCGAGCGTTTTTCCCTGGGTCGGCCGCACCGAGCCGATCGCCAGCGGAATCCAGTCGATCTGCGCCTTCATGATGCCGGTCATGGCGCCGTGCCGCTCCGGTGAGCACCACACCATGCCTTCGGACCATTGCGTGAGTTCGCGCAGTTCCTGCACCTTGGGATGATCCTCGGGTGCGTCGTCGGGCATGGGCAGTCCCCGCGGGTCGTAGATTCGCGTCTCGGCACCGAGCGCCCGGAGCAGCCGCGCGGCCTCCTCCGTCACGAGCCGGCTGTACGAGCGATCGCGCAGCGAGCCGTAGAGCAGAAGGATGCGCGGGGCGTGCGTGGCGCGCGAGGCCGGGTGCAGTCGTTGCAGATCCGGCGTGCTCAGCAGTTCCGCGTCGAAGTGGGGCAGGTCAGCGCTTGACAACACGTCGGCCCTCCCCGTCGATGACCTTCTCCCCGTCTTCCTTGGTGAAGGCGCCCTGCTGCGCCTTGGGAAGGATGTCGAGCACGAGCTCCGAGGGGCGGCACAGCCGCGTGGCGATCGGCGTCACCACGATCGGTCGATTGATGAGGATCGGGTGTTGCAGCATGAAGTCGATCAGCTGGGCATCGGTCCATTTCGGATCGCTCAAGCCGAGTTGGTCATAGGGCGTTCCCTTCACCCGCAGCACGTCGCGCACGGAGACGCCCATCGCCGCGATCAGCCGCTCGAGCGTTGCTCGATCCGGCGGGTTCTTCAGGTATTCGATGACGCGGGGTTCTTCATCGGAATTGCGGACCAGCGCAAGCACGTTGCGAGATGTTCCGCAGTCGGGGTTGTGATAGATCGTGATGTCGGTCATGAGGTCCTGGTGCAAACGAGTAAGTGGTCCTGGCGCGACGTCAGATGAGCGTCAATCGAAGGGACAGCGCGGCCAGGGTGAGAAAAAGAACCGGAACGGTCAGCACGATGCCGACCTTGAAGTAGTAGCCCCAGGTGATCGTGGTGCCCTTCTTCGCCAGGACATGCAGCCAGAGCAGCGTGGCCAGGCTGCCGATGGGCGTGATCTTCGGGCCGAGATCGCAGCCGATCACGTTGGCGTAGACCATGGCCTCCTTGACGACCCCCGTCGCACTGGACGCGTCGATGGACAGGGCCCCGATCAGCACCGTGGGCATGTTGTTCATGATGGAAGACAACAGCGCTGTCAGGAAGCCGGTGCCCATCGCCGCGCCCCAAACACCGCCCTGGGCGAAGGTATTCAGCAGCGAGGCGATCTCCCCGGTCAGGCCCGCGTTGCGCAGTCCGTAGACCACCAGGTACATGCCCAGCGAGAACACGACGATCTGCCACGGTGCGCCGCGCAACACCTTCCTGGTGCTGACCGCCGTGCCGCGCGCCGCCACGGCGAGCAGGACCACCGCGCCGACGGCGGCCACCGCGCTGACAGGCACACCCAGCGGCTCCAGCCCGAAGAAGCCCACCAGCAGCAGCACCAGGACCACCCAGCCGGCCCTGAAGGTCGCACGGTCGCGGATCGCTTCCGCCGGCGCCCTGAGCTGGGCCACGTCGTAAGTCCTCGGAATGCCGCGACGAAAGTACAGCATCAGCACAAGGAGGCTTGCCAGCACGGCGGCCACATTCACAGGCACCATCACCGACGCATATTCGTTGAAGCCGATCCTGAAGAAGTCGGCCGACACGATGTTGACCAGGTTGGAGACGATCAGCGGCAGGCTGGCGGTGTCGGCGATGAAACCTGCCGCCATCACGAAAGCCAGCGTGGCCGCGGGCGTGAAACCCAATGCGATCAGCATCGCCATGACGATGGGCGTGAGGATCAGGGCCGCCCCGTCGTTGGCGAACAGCGCCGAAACCGCGGCGCCCAGCAGGACGATGAAGGCGAACAGGCGCCCTCCCCGGCCACCGCCCCAACGCGCCACGTGAAGCGCAGCCCATTCGAAGAAGCCCGCTTCGTCGAGCAGCAGGCTGATGATGATCACCGCGACGAAGGTGGCGGTCGCGTTCCACACGATGCCCCACACCACCGCGATGTCCGACAGCTGCACGACGCCCAGCAGCAAGGCGATCACCGCGCCGAGCGACGCGCTCCACCCGATGCCCAGCCCACGCGGCTGCCAGATGACCAGGACGAGGGTGAAGATGAAAATGAAGATGGCCGTCAGCATGCGCGCGTCTTTGTGGATGTGTTCAGGAAGAGCGTGCACAGGCTTGAGTGCCAGGCACCCGCATCACGCGGCGAGGGCTCACAGGTGTTCGAGCGCCGTCAGCAGCGCTTGGTCGTCCAGGTCCTCGAAACGGACTGGCGCCAGCCGGCGCATGCGTTCGCCGATCGCGCGACCGGCGCTGCATGCCCGCACGTCGACACCGAACTCGCGGGCCCAGTGGATGAGAACATGGGTCGTCACTTCAGGCTTCCGATCTCGCGCACCTGGTGTTGGATGGCCATGCGTTCGAGCTTGTCCATCGGCAGGGAAAGCATGAATTCGAGGCGACGTTTGAGGGTCACGGCCGTGTCGGTGAAGGCGCGTCGCTTGTCTTCGTCGCTGCCGTCGACCGCCGCGGGATCCGGCAGGCCCCAGTGCGCCGTGATCGGCTGGCCAGGCCAGACAGGGCAAAGCTCGCCGGCCGCCTGGTCGCACACCGTGATCACGAAATCCATGGCCGGCGCATCGCTCTTCGCGTACTCACCCCAACTCTTGCTGCGGAAACCCGAGTCGCTGACATGCAGGTTGCGCAAGGTGGTCAAGGCGAGGGGGTGAACATCGCCTTTCGGACGGCTGCCGGCAGAGAACGCCCGGAAGCGCGCTCCTCCCAGATGGTTCATGAGGCCCTCGGCGAGGATGGAGCGCGCCGAGTTGCCGGTGCAGATGAAGAGGACGTTGTGGATCTTGGAGCGCATGGCTTGTCCTAGCAGGAAATGCAGGCGGTGCTGTCCAAGGTGAGGCAGGCCTCGCCCTGGCAACAGTTTTCGGTCAGGTAGCCGAGCAATGCATTCATCCGATCGAATGCGGCCCGGTAGATGAGGTTTCGACCTTGGCGCTCCTGCGACACCAGGCCGGAGTGGGTCAGTTCCTTGAGATGGAACGAGAGGCTCGTCGCGGGCACGCCGATGGCGTCGACCAGAGCGCCAGGCGTGAGCCCCTCCGGACCGGCAACCACCAGGGCCCGAAAGACCTGCAGGCGCACCGGCTGAGCCAAAGCGGCAAGGGAGCGGACGACGTCATTTGATTCCATGATTCAATCATAGTCGAATTATGGAATTTATGGAAACCGCACGCACTTTCTTAGAGGTGGCCGCAGGCACTTCCGTCGCTTTCTGTACGAACCGAACGCGCGGTTTTTCTTTTTACAAGCGGGCGGCAAACGCCCGCCGCAGCAGTGAAGAAACCCGGTGCGAAGCGGCGTCGCCCTCTTTCACCGAGCTGACGTCCGCCCTCCTCCTTCACCTCACGAAGCCGCGCTCACCGGCATCGACCCGCCGAGCGCTTCGCGAGGCTCAGGCGGGCCGCCCCGGCCCGCCTTTTCTCACCACTGGTAGCGCATCGACAAGCGCCCGGTCAGCGTCCGCGTATGACGGCCGAACTCGCCGAACGCGTCCACGCCGAAGCTCAGGCCCGTGGCGAGCCGCAGCTCGGCCCGCAGCGACAGCAGGCCCAGGTCGGACACCGGCCGGATGCCCGCGCCGCGGAAGCTGCCGCCCTGCAGCGTCTGGAACGACGCATCGACGGTCGTCCGGTTGGCCCGGTCATGCGCCCAGGCGGCCAAGCTGCGGAGGGTCAGGGCCTTGCCCCCCTGCAGCGCGAAGCGCTGGTCCAGCGAGGCGCCCAGTTCGGTGCGCGTCAGGGTCACCGAGCGGCGGTCGTAGTTCAGCGCCATGTGCGGCGCCGAACGGCCCTCGGCCCGTTCGGCGTAGGCTGGCGTGACCATGTTCTGCACCTGCAGCGCCGCATAGGGCGTGACACCGAAGAACGCGGTCTGGAGCCGGTAGCCGGCCTCGGCGCGCGTGGCCAGGCTGTGCGCGTCGAAGTCCGCGCCGTACGTGGCCTCGATCAGCTCCAGCGCGCGCGTCGTCTTCATCCGGTGCACCGAATACGACACCGCGGCCGACGCATAGGCCGGGCCGAATTCGCGCGTCGCATAGGCGCCCAGTTGCAGCGCGTTGTCGCGGCCGCTGAAGGCGCGCGTCAGGTCGAAGTTGGCCACCGCAGTGCCCAGCGCGACGCCGACCCGCGTGTCGGGCGTGACCTGGCGGTCATGCCCGATGGCCACGCCATAGCTGCGGGCGCTCAGCTCGGCACCGGTGCTGCCGGACTCCACCGTCGTCTTGCTGTTGTCGCCGTAGAGCTCCGCCCAGGTGTTGCTGCGCGTGTCGGTCCAGTCGCCGGTGGCCGGATCGGCCACGAGGGCCGCCCGGCTGTTGGCGGCATCGCTGCCGCGCTGCAGCAGGGTCCGGCCGAAGGCGGTGTTCATCTGCGCCCCCACGTTGGTGACCGACGAAGCCGCTGCGCCGCTGACGTTCCAGTAGGCTTGCGCCAGGCGGTCGACCGTCGGCACCTCGACCAGCCGCGCGGTCAGCGCCTGGAAGTTCGGCAGGCCCAGGCCCTGGGCGCCGCCGATCAGCGCGCCGATCCGGTGGCCGTCCGCACCCAGTCCCTGCGGGCTGAAGTTGGCGGTCGACGACAGGCCGACCGTGCCGCCCTGCTGGCTGAGGACGAAGGTCATGATGGCCGTGTGGCCCAGCGCCAGGCGCGAGACGTCGGCGCCGCTGGCGGCGCGCAGGAAGGAGCCCAGCGATGCCGTGCCCGGTGCGATCAGCCCGCCGTTGACGAAGGCCGGCTTCAGCGTGCCCTGCAGCTGCGCCGTGCCGCTGACCTCGAAGGCATCGACCGCCGCCTTGGCATGGTCGACGCGCAGTTCCAGTGCGCCCGTGCCCGACTGCACCAGCGAGCCCGCGATGGCGGTGGCGGTGTGCATCGCGCCCGCGCTCTTGAGCAGCCCGTCGTTGTGCAGCAGCCCGCCGGCCAGGTCGATCGACGAGCCGGCCAGGAGGGTGCCGCCGGCCTGGTTGTGCAGCAGGTTGCTGGCGCCCTGCGCCAGGCTGAAGTTGCCCAGCAACGTGCCGGCGTTCTTCACCGTGGTGTCGCCGGTCAGCGTGCGCACGGCCATGCCGGCCGCGCCGTCGACGGTCGAGACCGTGCCGCTGTTGTGCAGCTCGTTGGTCGGACCCTCGAACTCCAGCGCCGCGCCGCCCGCCCCGCCGGTCACCGATACGCCCGAAGCGACGTTCACGATCGGGTCGGTCGAGGACATGGTCTTGACCGCCACCGCGCCCGCGCCCGTGGCCGAGACGTTGGCGCGCAGGTTGACGGTCACCAGGCCGCTGGTGCCGGAGGTGCCGCCCAGGAAGGTCGTGGTGGTGCCGTTGGTCACCACGCCGCCGCCGCCGCGCACCGATTGCGCGACCACGCCGTGCGCGCCCGCGCCGGTGGTGGTGATGGCGGCGTTGACGTTCACCGTGACCGCGCCCGCATTGCCCGAGCCGGCAGCCCAGGTCGACGTCAACGCGTCGCCGGTGGAGAGCACCGCGCCGCCGCCGCCGCCCACGCTCTGCGCCAGGATGCCGAAGGCGTTGACGCCCGAGGTGCTGATGCTGCCGTTGCTGTCGACCTGCACCGCGCTGGCGTTCGAGCCGGCGGCCGAGCCGCCGAGCTTGGCGGTCGCTGTCGCATAGCCCAGGCCGCCACCGCCGCCGATGCTCTGCGCCACGATGCCGACGGAGCCGTCGCCATGCGTCACGAGGGTCGCCGCGTTGGACACCGTCGTGGCCGAGGCGCTGCCCGCCGTGGCGCCGCTCAGCCGCACGTTGCTGACGCGGCTCAGGCTCACGCCGCCGCCGCTGCCGATGCTCTGCGCCACGATGGCCGGCGACAGCGCGCCTTGCGTGCTCACGCTGCCGCCGGTGGTGGTCACGGTGACCTTGCTGCCGGTCCCGCCGCTGCCGCCGGCCGCACCCAGTCGCATGTCGCCGCTGAAGCCGCCGGTGCCGGCGCTCGAGGCGGAACTCAGGCCGCCGCCGCCGCCCACGCTCTGCGCCAGCAGGCCGATGGACTGCACACCGAAGGTGCTGACGGCCTGTGCGCTGGTGATCTCGACCGTGCCGCCATTGCCGCCGCTGCCGCCGGTGCCACCCAGCGTGCCGCTGAGGCTGCCGCTGCTGGCCGACGCCGCGCCCAGGCTGGCGACGCCGCCGCCGCCGCCGATGGACTGCGCCACCACGCCGCTGGCGTTGGCACCCGAGGTGAACAAGGCCGCCGCCGTGCCGTTGAGGCTGCCCGGGTTCAGGTGCACCGACACCGCGCCGCCGTAGCCGCCGTTGCCGCCCGCGCCGCCCAGGTTCAGGCCCGCGCTCAGCGACTGGTCGCTGCCGGCGTTGGCCACCGTGCTGCCGCTCGCGCCGCCGCCGCCGCCCACCGACTGGGCCAGGATGCCGGTCGACAGGTCGCCCAGCGTCTCCACCCGCACGGCGGAATTGACCGTGACCGCGCCGTAGACGTTGCCGCCGCCGCCCGCCTTGCCGCCCACGCTGGTCGACAGCGAGGTCCCGCCGCTGCCGCCGGTGCTGGACGCGCTGCTGGCGCTGCCGCCGATGCCGCCACCGCCGCCGATGGCCTGGGCCACGATGCCCTGGGAATGGCTGCCGGTGGTCAGGATGGCCGCGCCGGTCAGGTTCACCGCGGCCGAGAACGCGCCGCCGCCGGTGGCGCCCGAGCCGCCCAGGACCATGCCCAGCGCGTTGTTGCCGCCCGAGCGCGCCGTGCTGCTCGACGCGCTCGCGCGACCGCCGCCCCCGCCCACCGACTGGGCCAGGATGCCGGCCGAATCGGCGCCGTTGGTGACGACCGCCGCCGTGTACAGCAGGCTGCCGTCAGCGCGCGTCACGCGCGCGCCGGTGGTCGCGTTGCCGGTCACCGACACGTCGGTGCCGAGGCCGCCGCCCTGGCCGGCGCCGCCCAGCGACAGGGACAGCGCCGGGCTGCCGCCGCTACCATTGCCCAGCGCGGTGGTCGAGGTGGCCGAAGCCCCCGAACCGCCGCCGCCGCCGACCGACTGCGCGACGATGCCGATCGCGCTGTCGCCGCGGGTGACGACCGCGTTGCTGAAGTTCACCGTCACGCCGCCGCCGTTGCCGCCGGAGCCGCCGTTGCCGCCCAGGCCCATCGACACCGCCACCTTGCCCGACGAGGCGCTGCTGCTGCTGGAGCCGCCGCTGCCGCCGCCACCGGCGATCGATTGCGCCAGGATGCCGTCGGCGCCGAAGCCCTTGGTCTCGATCGCGCCGGCATGCGACACGGTCACCTGGCCGCCATCGAGCCAGCCACCGCCGCCCGCGCCGCCGATCGCCATCGACACCGTGGTGTCGCCGCCCGTGGCCGTGGTGCTGCTGGCCGAGCCCGCCAGGCCGCCGCCGCCGGCCACCGACTGGGCCAGGATGCCGTAGGCCAGCGCACCGTCGGTGCGCAGGGTGCTGCCGGCCGCCGTGCCCACCAGCACCGCGCCGCCCGCACCGCCGTTGCCGCCGGTGCCGCCCAGCGCCAGGCCGAGCGCGTAGGCGCCGCTGTTGGCATTGGTACTGGTCGAGCCGCCGATGCCGCCGCCGCCGCCCACCGATTGCGCCACCAGGGCCGATGCCTGGTCGCCGTGGGTCGTGATGTTGCCGGCCTGCGAGACCGACACCTTGCCGCCCGCACCGCCGCCGCCGCCGCTGCCGCCCAGCCCGGCCGACACGGCCACGCCCTTGGTGGCGGTGGCCGCGTTGGAACCGCCGCCGCCGGTCGACGCGGAATTGCTGCCCGATGCGGAACTGCTGCCCGCCGTCGCCGCGGTCACCACCGAGCCACCCGTGCCGCCGCCGCCGCCCACCGACTGAGCCAGCACGCCGTACGACTGGGCGCCGTGGGTTTCGATGGCCGTCAGGTTGCTGGTGGCGCAATCGCTGCCCGACACCGTGGCGCAGACCAGCACCGTGCCGCCGGCACCGCCGCCCGCTCCCGCGCCGCCCAGGCCCAGCGCGGCCGAGACCGAAGCGCCGCTGCCCGTGGTCGACGAGGCCGAGCCTCCATTGCCGCCGCCCCCGCCCACCGACTGCGCGAAGATGCCCGCCGAACTGTGGCCGTAGGTGACCAGGTTGCCGCCGGTGGCATTCACCTGCACCTGGCCCGCCGCACCGGCGCCGCCGCCCAGGCCGCCCAGCGACAGGGCCACGCTGGCCTTGCCCGCGTCCGCATTGGCGCTGCTGGCGCCGCCGTTGCCGCCGCCGCCGCCCACCGACTGCGCGAAGATCGCCGCCGACTGCACGCCGGTGTCGGGTCGGTTCAGCGTGCCGGTGACGATGTTGCCGCTGTTGCTCACCAGGACGTTGCCGCTCTGGTTGCCGCCGCCGCCCGCGCCGCCCAGGCTCAGGCCCGCCGCGTAGCCGCCGTCGGAGCCCGCGCCCGAACCCTTGGTGCCGTCGGGCGCCGTGCCCGCCGCCGCCGAATTGCTGGTGTTGGTCGGGCCGGAAGTGCTGGAAAGCGCGCCCGTCGAGGCATGCGTGCCTTCCGAGGCCTCCGACGCCGCCGCGGCCTTGGCCGCGCTCGACGCCGCCCCGCCGTTGCCGCCGCCGCCGCCCACCGACTGCGCGAACACGCCGGCCGAATGGTTGCCCAGCGTCGAGATGGCGTTCGTGTTGACCACCATCACCGCGCCGCCCGTGCCGCCGCCACCGCCGCTGCCGCCCAAGCCGACCGACACGGCCGCTTTGCCGCCGCTGGCGGCGCTGCTGCTGGCCGAGCCGCCGTTGCCGCCGCCGCCGCCGATGGATTGGGCGATCACGCCCATGGCCTGCGAACCCTGGGTCTGGATGATGCCGTCGTTGCGCACGTTGACCTGCGCCGCGCCACCGCCGGTGGCGCCGAAGCCGCCGATGGCCACCGCGCCCGCGTACTTGTTGCTGGTGGCGCTGGCGCTGGAAGCGCCGCCGTTGCCGCCGCCGCCGCCGATCGATTGCGCC
>NZ_LZZW01000026.1 GCF_014170375.1 Variovorax sp. UMC13
CCCGGACCGACCCACCGTGAAAACAGGGTCAAAAAACCTGTGGTTATGAAGGTCTGGATCGTCGTGTCTTGATGCCGATGAGGACCTTCAGATGAGGTCTTGACCGGACACGGTACTGGTCCCCGAAATGGACGAGGTGAGGGAGGTTTCGACGGTGAGATGAGTTCTTGACCGGACACGGTACTGCGAAATGGACGAGGTGAGGGAGGTTTCGACGGTGAGATGAGTTCACATGCGGAGCATGTGATGACGAGTCGAATCGTCGGCCCGAAGGCATGCGTTGGGAAGCAACAGCTCTGCCATTGAGCTACACCCGCGTCGGGGGCGGATTCTACCGTCTGTCCCGATGGTCACGCCCAGCGTCAAGGCCAGCGTGGGACGACTTCCATGACGGTTCAACGGTCTTGAACGGATCGAGAGCGATCAGAGCGGTCTCGCAGCGGTCAAGAGCGGTCGAACACGGTGTGACGACTCAGGACGAGGTGACCTAAACCTTAACAACCTTCGCTCGTCGTGTGGTTTTCTTCGGTGGCAGCTTCTTCATGAGCTTCTGGTGAAGCTCCGCAATCCGCAGAGTGGGTAGCAACGGCTCATAGCTTTCCTGCTGCGCCATGCTGCTCAAAGCCTCGTCCAGCGTGCTTAGCACATAAGGATCGCTGTAGTCCATATCGGGAAGCGGAGCGGTTCGAAGTTCGCGAAGGACCTTCGCGATTATTCCCAATAGGATCGTTGCACGCTCCTGCTCCTCGACACTTTGCGCTTGAACGTCGCGGAGAGTGGTCATGAACGAAGTGCCAAACAATCCTTGGACGGCTTTAGTAACCAGCGGGCCGTACTTCTGATAGCCGTCAATCAGCGTAACGAGGGCGCTGGCAACGCTTAAAACGTTGACCGCTTCTTGTATCCCGAATCGGTTGTGCGGACTAGACGCAGCTTTGCTGCGAGGCTTTGCGCCGCTTGACGCCGTTTTTACGGATGGAGAATTTGTACGAGCGGACGCTGTGGACCTCTTCGGTGAAGCCGGTGCATTTCGCTTGGCAGCTTTTTGAGGTACTGCATTCTTCTTCGCGTTGTTGCTCATCACTGCCTTTGAAAAAGTGCTTCTAGAGGCCTGCTTCGACCAGTAGCTCACTCATCGTGACGCCCAGCGCTGTGGCGATCCGAGACAACGTGAGCATCGCCACGTTGTTGTCTCCTCGCTCCACACGTCCGACATAGCTTCGGTCGAGTTCAGCCGTCAGGGCGAGTTTTTCCTGCGAGATCTCGTTCGCCTGACGCAAGCGCCGGATAGCCATGCCAAGGGCCACGAGCTGTGGATCTTGACGGTGACTGGAGAGGTTGGGCACCCCTTGATCGTTACGGATATGATGCATATGGGGCCACGGTCCATGTACCGCGATTGTCGTTGAATGTATCGAAGAACGCCGGGAAAGTGAGGGAGCCGGCTGCTTGAACGGCATCGCAACCAGTAGGTCGCGGCTTTGACGCGAGGGTAACCCTCGGGTCGAACTCATCTTCAAGTCAACGAATCGAGGAGAACATCATTTCCAAGAGAACTATCTGTGCTGTGGCATCCGCCGTCGGCGTCCTCATGCTTGCAGGGTGCTTCCAAGCGTCCAAGCCGAACTACGAGATCGCGATGTGTCCGGAACCACTTCGCATGTCCGACTGCAAGGTCGAGTCAGTCAACCCGTACTGCACCTTCGAGAACACGACACAACGAGTCCTGTCTGGTTACCCGCGTGCGTGGGGCTACAACAAAGACGGTGCGGAACTGACCAACTACGCGATCACTGACCTTGCAGGGCTGCAGCCCGGGCAGAAGAAGAGGCAACCGCTCGTACTCGGTGGCGAGTTCAAGTCGGTATCTCGCGTGGTGGTGTGTTCGATGGACCCGATGAATCCGATCGTGAAAAACCGAATCACTGATGTGGGAACCGCGAAATGAACATGATCAACGGCGTGCCGTTCCAGCAGGCGGTCATGATGTGCCAAACGTACCCGGAACTCGTCGAGTTGGTGAAGGGCTACAAGATGTCGAACAAGGAGTTCGATCTCTATGAGGAGCGGCTCAACTACCTGATGGATTACGAGGAGATGGAGGAGAGCTATACAGAGGAGGCCAAGACGAAGGCCGAGGAGCATGTCGAGCGGAACCACGGCCGTGACCATCCTGAGTTCGAACGTCTCGTCTCAGACCAGACCAAGGTCGAGATGGAAACCGAGTGGTCGATCAGGCAAGGCATCGACGCCGTCGTCAAGGCAGACAGCCGGCGGATGGAGCGCGAGGACGACCGTCAACGGGAGCTTCTCAACGGTCTGCAAGAGCTTGGCGACAGGGTCGAGGAGTCCAGCGCGTATGCACAAGGCAAGAAGATCGTCGAGCGCCATCCGTTTCTGACGGGACTGCTCGGACCGTCGATCGTTCGGAAGATCTTCGGTCCCTGAACTGGGTAGCGGCCCGGTGCAATGCCGGGCTGAAGTTGAGTCGGTGAGGTGGTTCGTGAGCACGATGCGACACCAACCACCCCCTGTAGTCGTCACACCGTGTTCGACCGCTCTTGACCGCTGCGAGACCGCTCTGATCGCTCTCGATCCGTTCAAGACCGTTGAACCGTCATGGAAGTCGTCCCACGCTGGCCTTGACGCTGGGCGTGACCATCGGGACAGACGGTAGAATCCGCCCCCGACGCGGGTGTAGCTCAATGGCAGAGCTGTTGCTTCCCAAGCAACTGACGAGGGTTCGATTCCCTTCACCCGCTCCACTTCATCCGAGCATCGGCACCAGATCCGGATCCCCCTTCGCCATCGCCCTGCGATAAGCCGGCCGTTCGCCGATGCGTTGCAGGTACGCGCGGATGTGCGGGTAGGGCGCGAGGTCGAGCGGCTGGAACAGGCGCATCGTGGTGAGCGAAAACACGCTCATGATGTCGGCCGCCGTGAACTCGCTGCCCGCCAGATAGGGCACAGTGCCCAGCCGCGCTTCGATCAGCGCCAGCACGCGGTCCAGACGATCCTGCACGCCGGCCAGCACCGGATGCTCCGGCGGGAGCTGGGCCCGGCTCACCATCATCATGCGGCCCATCACCGGCTGCAGGTTGCCGTTGGCGAAGTGGAACCAGTAGAGGAAGGCCGCGTAGTCCGGATGCTCGGGCCCGGGCTTCAGGCGGCCGCCGCCGTGCTTCACGATGATGTATTCGACGATGGCGGCCGACTCGCCCAGCAGCAGCGCGCCGTCCTCGATCAGCGGCGCGGCGCCCAGCGGATGCAGCGCCCTGATCTCGGGCGGCGAGAGCTTGGTGACGGCGTCGCGCGCATGGTGCTCGAGCGCATAGGGGACAGCGAGTTCTTCGCAGAGCCAGACGATGCGTTCCGACTGGGAGTGGCCGAGGTGGTGGATCTTGAGCATGGTGTAAGGGCGGACGAAAAAAGGGGGGGTGAAATCATTGGTGGAGAGTGGCCCCACCGTTCTGTCCAGGCGAGCTTACGCGCGGACTTTGAAAGCCGACATTCTCCGGAGCCTCCGATTGCATCGATTTCTTCGGGAGGGGTCGAGCAGTTCCACCGGCAAATTTTTCGCTCAAGAAACACTTCGTTGCCATGCGGTTCTAAACGATGGATAGAAACAAAGGTTGTATGTTTATGCTACGGCCGGTCTTCACCATCACAAGGGGCAAGACGTGGACGAGTTTGATCTGGCTTTTTCCGAATCAAAGTCCGGGGCCCCACAGGTCAGCCATGGCCTGAACCTCGTCCTGAAATTGAGGCATCCATGGACAATGGCCCGACTGCTGGTCGAGATCCGCTTGCGTCAGGCAGAGATCTCGTTGGCGTTGGACGAACTGGGCTTCGTCCACTTCGCGCGCTTCGTGCCCTTGCCCGACCAGTCCGCGCTGCTGGTGATCACCGAATTCGACGGCCCGCTCGAACCCTACGTGATGGACTTCGCCATTCAATTGGGCGACGTCTTTAGTCTCATACTGAGCTATGTCGATGGGTATACCGCCTTTCCGGTGCAGCAGCACCCTGACGAGTTCTGGGACTTCATCCAGCGCAACAATCGAGTGCGCGTGCCTTCGCTGCCCATCCCGGAGGACTATCCGCTCTTCAGTGCCTATCCGCAGCGCACAGTGCTCGAGATCACAGGTCCGCGTCGGCAATTGCCACCTCCGGCCTCCGATCGCGCACCAACTTCTATCGACAGCGCCGATGTGCAGGGAAACATCCTGCTTTCGTACAACGCCGAAGTCGCGCGTCACTTTTTTTATCAGATCGCCGACCCGGCGCGTGCCCGCGCATGGCTGGCCTCTCTGGTGGTGACAAGTGCGCAGCCATGGGGCGCGGCCAAACCTGCCACGATGCTCAACGTGGGGCTCACCTTCGCAGGGCTGAAGGCCCTCGACATCGAACCGGGTCTGCTTGCGGATTTCCCCAAGGCCTTCATGGAAGGACCTGCCGAGCCTTCGCGGGCGGTAGCGAACGGTGACGTGGACGATAGCGCACCCATCCATTGGTGTTTGGGGCAACCGGGCGCGTCGATTCACGTGATGCTCTCGCTCTACGGCGCTGCAGGGGAGTCGCCTGCCTTCGATGCGGCTGCATTGGCCATTGGCGCCTGCAATTCGGTCGACCAGGGCGTTCGCCTCGTGCACCAGGTGGAAGCCAAGGCGTTGGGTGACGGCCGCGATCACTTCGGCTACCGCGAAGGCATGGGCCAGCCTCGCATCGCGACACCCTGCGACGGGACATTGCCTGCAGACAGTGCCGATACCGATCTCCAGCCTGCAGCGAGTCCGGGCGAGTTCCTGCTCGGTTCGGGATACCAGGACATCTACGGCGGTCCGTCGATCGGAAAACTGCCACCGGCGCTCGCTCAGAACGGCACTTTCTGCGCCATGCGCATGTTGGCGCAGGACGTTAGGGCGTTCCATCAAGCCCTCGACGAGGGCGCCAGTGCCTTGGGCGTGTCGCGCGAATTGGTGGCTGCCAAGCTGCTCGGTCGCTGGTTTGACGGTCATCCCGTTTCCCTATACCCCGACGACGAGGCGATCAAGAAGGCCCCCAAGGACAAGTGGCGAACGAACGCGTTCGACTATGCGCCCTCCTACGAATTCCCAATGACCACCGATGACCAAGAAGGCCAGCGTTGCCCGATCGGGGCGCACATTCGGCGCGCCAATCCGCGCACCTCGCGCACGACCGGCGTGCGCTACAGCCGGCGCCTGTTGCGCCGTGGAATGCCTTACGCGCTGCCGGTCACTGGCAGTGCATCGGCCGAAGTGGGCCTGTTCGGACTGTTCTTTTGCGGCAGCCTGGAGCGGCAGTTCGAATTCATCCAGCAACAGTGGATCAACGGTGACATCTTCAGCCCCGGAGTTCGCGGCACGCGGGATCCGATCGCCGGCGCCGCGACCGACTGCGGCGTGTTCAATCTGCCCGGCATGGGTATCGACAACGCAGGTGCGACGCTCACGTTGCCCCGTTTGGTGACGACGCGCGGCAGCCTCTATCTCTTCTTCCCTGGACTGGACGCCTTGCGCAACCTGGATTCCCTGGTGCCCCATGCAGCGTCGTTGCGGAATGTCGGTCCAAGCACGTCGTTCGATCTCGAGTACTGCGAGCGCCAGATCCACAATGTCCTGACGAAGACCGTTCTGGAGGCAATGGCCGAATCCGTGATGGCGCCACTGTCGACTGGCGAGGCGTCAACGGCTGTGCGGGCCGGTCAACATGCAAGGTGCGGCATGGACGCCTTCGATCCCCGTGACAGAGGTTTCCTGGCGAATCCGTATCCGACATTCGCCCGGTTCCGCCAGACTTGCCCGGTACGCTATGTGCCGGAGCACGATGCCTACTGGGTTTTCCGCTACGTGCAGGTCGAGGCCTTGCTTCAGGACGAGAGTCGCTTTCTCAAGCGCCCAAAGGGCGCCAGCGGGCCACGTGGATTGTTCACGATGGATCCCCCACGCCATCGGCAGGTTCGTGTCTGGCTCGACGCGGCCTTCCATCAGGCGATGCAGGGTGCTGAGGCGAAGGCGCTCGCTCAGTCCATGGCGGCGGCAGACGACATCGCACGCATGCCTGCGGACTGTTTCGACTTCGTCGAGCATTTCGGGCGCCGTGTGCCGCGTGAGGTTTTCTTCGATGTCCTTGGGGTTCCTCAGGTTGAGCGCGCCAACATCGATCGGTTAGCGCGCACGGTGATGATGCATGCCGATCACACGCTCGATCCGTTGAACCGTTTCATCGGCAAGATGGCTGCGGCGCAACTCATCATGGCGCTGGGCCTGCTGATGGCGCGCGCCGCCTTCCAGGGCCAGTTTCAGGGCACTTTGCTGCATGAGATCGCGAAGATCACGTTGCTGGACTGGAGCAAGTTGA
Organism: Variovorax sp. UMC13; assembly: GCF_014170375.1. Taxonomy (GTDB): domain Bacteria; phylum Pseudomonadota; class Gammaproteobacteria; order Burkholderiales; family Burkholderiaceae_C; genus Variovorax. The sequence goes on from NZ_LZZW01000026.1 coordinate 6,382, forward strand.
CGATCATTGAAGCCGGTATGACGCTTCTGCAATTTACGCTGGGAGGATACCTGTCGATGGAGTTCCTGCTGTGTACGGGCACGCGCAACCTGTTGCTGGATGACGCTCGAGATTGGCGCGATGTCGCGCAGCAGCCGAGTCTTTTGCCCGACGCCATCGAGGAGATGCGGCGCTTCGATGCGCCGCTGGGCGTGATCGAGCGTTTCGTGGCCGATGATCAGACACTGGACGGCGTCGACTTGAAGGCAGGCGATCGCCTGATCGGCCTGATCGGTTCCGCCAACCACGATGAGACCGTGTTTGGTGCCGGTTCGGAAATCTTCGACATCCGGCGTGCGAAGCCGGCCTCGGGTCAGGCGCAACTTGCGCTCGGTCGCGGTCCGCATGCCTGCATCGGCTTACCGTTGCAGGCACAGGTGTTGCCGCTGGCCTTCGAGACCCTGCTGGCACGCTTTCCAAGCTTGCGATTGGTTTCCAAGGCGCAGCCGCCATGGCTGTCAGATCCGTATTTCCGTTCCTTCACCCAACTGATGGTGACGCAATGAAAGGTGGTGCGGAACGGCATGGAATCCTTCCTCTTCGGGCGTTTCGAGCTTCGCGCTGACGAGCGACAACTGTGGATGGACGGGCGAGCCGTGCCCGTGGGCGCGCGCGCGTTCGACGTGCTGCTGGCACTGGTGCAGCGCCGCGATCGCGTGGTGGGCAAAGATGAATTGATCGCGGCGGCATGGCCGGGCTTGGTGGTCGAAGACAACAACCTCACTGTCCAGGTGTCCAGCTTGCGCAAGCTGCTGGGCGCCGAGGCCATCGCTACGGTTCCCGGACGTGGCTATCGCTTTACGGCAGAGCGAATGGTGCGTGAAGGGGCAGGCGCATCCGCAGCGGTGGCAACAGCGGCGACGGGGCGCTCGAAAGTACCTGGCAATCTGGTCGCCGCATTGCCGCCGTTGTATGGCCGTGCTGACGACGCTGCCGCGCTCGTCGCTGCGTGCGATGGCGCTCGGCTGGTCACGCTCTGCGGTGCCGGTGGCATTGGCAAGACCAGCCTGGCCGCTGCGGTCGCACGCAGTCTCGCTCCTCGATATCTGCATGGCGGATGGATCGTAGAACTCGCGGCGGTACGCGATCCGGCCATGGTGGTACCTGCCGTCGCGGAGTGTCTGTCTATTGCGCTGCCGGGCCATGCCACGGCATTGCAGGAGCTGACCAATGCCCTGCAGACCCGCCAGTTGCTACTTGTGCTGGACAACTGCGAGCACATGTTGGCCGCCGTGGCGCCGCTCGCGCATCTGCTGCTTCGCGTCGCGCCGGGTGTTCACCTTCTTGCCACGAGCCAGGAGCCGCTGCGGGTCGTCGGCGAGAACGTGCATCGGCTCGCGCCGCTCTCCGTGCCGGCACCGACCGAACTCGCGACCGCCGAGCGCTTCGGTGCTGTTCACCTGTTCATTGAGCGGGTGCGCGCGTTGCAGGCCGGATTCTGTCCAGCCGGCGCCGAGCTCGCCGAAGTGGTTGAAATCTGCAGGCACCTCGACGGCATCCCGTTGGCGCTCGAGTTGGCTGCAGCGCGTGTGCCTCTGCTCGGTGTGACGGGAGTACGAAGCCGACTCGGCGAGCGCCTGCATTTGCTGACACGCGGAGCGCGCATCGCACTGGACCGCCACCAGACGCTGCATGCGGCGCTGGCCTGGAGCTATCAGCTGATGGCGCCGGCAACACAGTCGATGCTGCGCTGCCTGGGCGTATTCACCGGTGGATTCAGCCTTGAAGGCGCGCAATGCATGGCAGGGAGCGTGGACGGAGAGAAGACCGACGTCATCGAGCAGTTGGGCCTGCTGGTGGACCGCTCTTTGCTGACCATCGAGCCCGGTGCGCGGCCTCGATATCGCATGCTGGAGTCAATGCGGCTGTTCGCACTCGAGCAACTCGAGGCTGCGGGGGAAGCCGAGGCGGCCGCACGACGGCACGCACATGCAATGAGCGAGATCTGCAGTCTGGCGGTCCGTCAGCGCGATAGCGCGTGGCTCTGGGCAGAGATGAACAACGCGCGCGTCGCCCTGGCCTGGGCCGTCGGCAGGCCCGGCGAAGGTATCGTAGCCGTGACGATCGCCACGCACATCGCGGTGCTGCTCGCCACCGCCGGTCCGGTGCCCGAAGCAATGCAGCACCTGATGCGCGTGCGGCACCTGCTGGATGCAGAGACGCCGCCCGCCCTGGCAGCGCGCTATTGGCAATGGATGGGTCGATTGGGCATCGACGGGCGCATGCCGAGCTCACAGTGCATCGAGGCGCTGGAGCGAGCGGCGTCGATGTTCAGGGCGCTGGGCGAACATCGGCATGTCCATGCCTGTCATCGAATGATTGCCGAGGCCTTCATGCGCACGGGCGACCTGGCGTCCGCGACCGAACAGCTGGAATACGCCGAACGCCTGGAAAGCCAGACTTCGGCGCCGGCCGACCGGATGCGCCGCCTGCGCATCGCCGGGCTGCTCGCGGATGCCGCCGGCGACCATCCCGCGGCCTTGCAACTGGCGCAGCAGGCACTGGTCATCGCCGAGGCCCAGCGCATCCATCGCTACCGACTGATGTTGATGGCAGACATGGCATGGGTCGAGTTGCGCATGGACCGACCGAACGCGGCTGCGGCCCAATTGCAGGATCTGCTGCGCCTCATCGAACCGAGCCCCCGCGAGGGTCTGACACGCGCCTATGCGCTCGCTGGCCTGACAGCATCGCTCACGGCCGCCGGGCGCCTGGAGGAGGCGCGCGCCGGCGCCTCGCGCACGATCGATGCGTTGCGTGCGAGCGGGATGCTGCTGGCGCGCGGCGACATCTTTTCGTGGCTGGCGCTCGCCAGCGGGTATCCGCAGGTGGCAGCACAGGTGATGGGCGCCACCGATCGGTTTCACGAACAGGGCGAGACTCGTAGAGATCGCGTCAGCCTGCATGCCCGGGTCGAAACGCTGCGAGGGCTGGAGGTCACGCTGGACTCCACGGACGCGGCGTTCTGGGCGGCCCAAGGCCGGCAGGCCGACGAGGCCGCGCTGGCCCGGCTCCTGGAAGATGCGCTCGCCCCTGGGTCGCCACCGCCTGTCGTGCCGATGCTCTGGGACATCTGATTCGCACGTTACAGGTGTACTACGTCCGGGCTCTCTCACCCACGCCGAGGTGCGGTGTCGCCGAAGGCTTTAGCAATTCTTTGGAACCCTTCACAACGCTGAAGGATTTGCGGCGACGCGAAGAGGACAGTGCAAGCACAGGCAGGCAATCCGGCATGTCTGTTGAACGGCCTCAGGGCCGGGCAGCCTTTCTCCTCCATCTTTACGTCCAAGGAACCATCATGAACTCCCTTCGAAACCTCATGGCCGCCGTCGTTGTCCTCTGTGCTGGCGCAGTTGTCGCTGAAACATATGAAGGCGTGCAGCCGCTGACAAACGAACGCGTACGTGCCGACGTCGTGCTGGAGGCGATCGCCGCCGCGGCCACCCCAAACCCGTACGAAGAAGGCGGTTCGTCGGGCGTCGCGCCTGCGTTGCAGACGCCGACCGACCGCGCGATCGTGCAACGCGAGGCTGTCGAAGCCGCGCACGCGGCCAATCAGAACCTCAACCCGATCGCGTTTTTCAACAGCACGCTGCCACCGCAGTTCAACGGCAGCGCGATCAACACGCGCCTGGCCGATGAGGCCACTGACACAGGCCCTGCGGGGAAATCTTCCTGAGCGGGAGGAGACCTTGTAGCGACTCGACCCCATGGCAACCTTCACAGGTTTCCGGGGTGTCGGTCTGACGCTTCACATCAGGAAGAATGCATTCAGAATCGGCGGCGCCGGCCGGCGATCTTCTCGCGGCTGCGATCCAAGGGTCCCCGCAAGATATGAATACGAACGATCTACTGAGGCTGGCAAAGTCCGCGCTGGAAACGACAGGGCAGGCGCGCGATGCCTCTTCAGCGACTGGCGACCGTCCGGCCTGCACGCTTTTCTTCTCGCTCGGCAACGCCGATGCGCGCGCGCACGTGCTGCGCGCGACGGGTGCGGATCTGGCGCAGGCCTGGCGCGAAGGAGAGCGTCTCGCGAGCGAATGGGCCGAAGCACAGGCGCAGGCACCGATCTGGTTGCGGGTCGATGCGGTCGACGTGGTGGAGGCCTTGCGCTGGGACGCGCTGCAGGCGATCTTCGCCGCGGTCAAGCGCAACTATTTCCGCTTCGGCATCGCGCTTGAGGCCGACCTCTCGATCGCGATGCTGGCGCCGGAGATTGGCGCCAACGCCTTGCTCTACGACAACGCGGTGGAGTCGGCAACGCCCAACGCCATCAACCTCGCGGGCTACGGCCAGCGCCGCTTCGGCCGGGCCCTGCAATGGCCGACGGAACCGGGCCAGCGGGTGTGGATCTTCAGCACCCGGGCGGTCTTCACCGATGGCGCGCAGGCGCACGTGATCGAGCAGCAGGCGCCAAACCACGGCTACCGCCAGCTGCCGCGCTGGGATGCCGAGGCGGTGCGCGAGGTGGTGCACACCAGCACCGCCTACCTGGCGGCGCAGGTCAAACCTTCGGGCGAGTACCACTACGGCTGGTTCCCCTGCTTCGACCGGCCGATCCCGACCTACAACGCGCTGCGCCATGCGAGTTCGACCTATGCGCTGCTCGAAGGCTGGGAGCTCACGCAGGATGCGGCGCTCCGTGCCTCGCAGATGGCCGCGATCCAGTCCGCGCTGGCCTACCTGCGCGGCACGCTGATCCGGCACGTCGACCTGCCCGACGGCCAGCGCGCGGCCTTCCTGGTCGACCTCGGCGACGAGATCAAGCTGGGCGGCAACGCGGTCTGCCTGCTGGCCTTCGTGAAGTACACCGAACTCACGGGCGACGAACAGTACCTGCCGCTGCTGGCCGAATTGGCGATCGGCATCGTGCACATGCAGGACCCGGCGACCGGCCGCTTCGTGCACGTGCTGCTGCATCCCGATCTCAGCCTCAAGGCCGCGCACCGCACCATCTACTACGACGGCGAGGCGGCCTTCGGCCTGATGCGTCTCTACGGCCTCACGCGCGACCCGCGCTGGCTGCAGACCGTGGAGAAGGCAGTGGCGTACTTCATCGAGGCCGAGCACTGGCGCGCGCACGACCACTGGTTGAGCTACTGCATCAACGAGCTCACGCTCTACCGGCCCGAGGAGCGCTACTACCGCTTCGGCCTGGACAACGTGCGCGGCTACCTCGACTTCGTGCTCGAGCGCATCACGACCTACCCGACGCTGCTCGAGCTGATGATGGCGGCGCAGAAGATGGTCACGCGGCTGCAGGCCGATCCTGTGTTCGTGCACCTGCTCGACGGCTTCGATCTCGCCAAGTTCGAGCGCGCGCTGGCCTACCGCGCGCGCTACCTGCTCAACGGCCACTTCTGGCCCGAGCTGGCGATGTTCTTCAAGAACCCGGGGCGCATCCTCGGCGGCTTCTTCATCCAGCACCACAGCTTCCGCGTGCGCATCGACGACGTGGAGCACTACCTGTCGGGCTACGTGGCCTACCACCGCCTGCTGAAGGCGCGTGAAGCGATGCCGGCCGAGGTGGCGCCCTTGCCGCAGCGGGCGGTCACGGGCGCCGCATCCGGCGTGGTCGCCTGGGGCGGCGACGTCAACCTGGCACGCCGCCAGCACTACCGCACGCGCGAGCTGGGCGGGCCGCGGCAGGTGCTCGGCGGCATCGCCGCGCTGCGCGAGGCCGACCTGCGCATCGTCAACCTCGAATGCGTGGTCGCGACCACCGGCGAGCAGGGCGTCGAGAAGGACGAGGCCGGCCCCTACTACTACCGTGCCCGGCCCGAGATGCTGGCCGTGCTGACCGAGGCGGGCATCGACATGGTCGCCACCGCCAACAACCACAGCGGCGACTACGGCCCCGAGGCGCTCATCGAACAGCAGGGACTGCTGGACGCCGCGGGCATCGCGCACGCGGGCACCGGCCGCACGCTGGAGGCCGCGCTGCGTCCGGCCTTCGGCCGCGCGGGCGGGGTGCGCGTGGCGCTGTTCTCGCTCGACGCCACGCAGCCGCGCTTCGCCGCCACCGCCCGGAAGCCCGGCGCGGCCTGGCTGTCGCTGGACGACCCGGCCGCCTGGACGGCCACGCTCGCGCCGCGCATCGAGGCCGCGCGCCGCGAGGCCGACGTGGTGCTGGTGGCGGTGCACTGGGGCGCCAACCTCGAGACGGAGCCTTCGCGCGCCGAGATCGCGGTCGGCCATGCCATCGTCGATGCGGGCGCCGATGCGGTGCTCGGCACCTCGGCGCATGTGCTGCAGGGCCTCGAAGTCCATCGCGGCCGGCCGATCCTGCACGACGCGGGCGACCTGCTGTTCGACGCCGTGCGCAACGACTTCGGCGACTCGGGCGTGTTCTCGCTGACGCTGGGTCTGCACGGCGTCGAGCAGGTGCTGTTCACGCCGATTGGGGTCGGCTTCGGTGTCTCGAAGCAGGTGGAGGGCGAGCCGGCCGAAGCGGCCAGCGCGCGCTTCGCCGCGCAGTGCCGGGCCCTCGGCACCGAGATGACGCCGATGCCCGGCGGGCGTTGCGTCCTGCGCCTGTCGCCGCCCGAGCGGCCGCTCGTCGTACCGGCAACGGATGCAGCCATCGCCTCGGTGGCCGCCTTGGCTTCGACCGTCGGCCCGCTGCGCGCGCCGCGCCCCGAATGGACGGTCGATGCCGTGCCCGCCGACGCCCGCATGACGCCGCTGCAGATCGGCCCGATGCGCCTGCTGGGCCTGCGCTGCGCGCCGCGCCAGATCGTCGGGCGTCGCATCCTGTGGGTCGAGTCCTTCTGGACCGTCGACGCGCCCGTGGCGGCCGACCTGCGCCTGCAGTTCCGCGCGCTGCCGATGCGCAGCACCACCATGCCGGCCTGGGGCGAGGGCATGGACCACGATCCCTGCGACTGGATGTGGCCCACCAGCCGCTGGGAGCCCGGCCGCATCTACCGCGACCGCTACGGCCTGCGCCCGCCGCGGCCCGGCCTGCTCGAGAGCGATGTGCTGCGGCTCGAGGTGCGCGTGCGCGGCGACGCGCCGGGCCTGTCGGCGCACCTGCTGCCCGTGTGGTGCGGCCTGCGCGTGCCCGGTTTCCCGGTGCCGCTGCCCGAGCGCCCGGCACCGGTGCTGGCCGCCTCGCGCCCCGGCGCCGGCCCGAAGGCCGGGCCGGTCTGGACGGCGGCGCAACTGCAGCAGGTCACAGGCGGCCGCTGGCTGGTCGAGCCGCCGCCGGGCTGGTGCGTGAACTCGGTGGTGCGCGGGCCCCTCCACATGTCGATGCTGCCGCCGCCGGCGCTCTTCGTGGCCTCCGACTACCGCACGCTGGCCGTGCACGAGAGCTACAGCAAGCCGCGCCCGGACAACTGGGACCGCCACCTCGAGCTGCCGCGGCTGCAGCATGCACTGGCCGGCGCCCTGGTCGCGCATCCGGTGGACGGGCTCGCCCCCGGCTTCCCGCTGCTGCAGGTGGAGGACCCGATCCGCGCCATGCTCGCGCTCGGCGCGGCCGCACGGGCGCGCTACCAGGGCCTGGTGGTGGGCGTGACCGGCACGGTCGGCAAGTCGTCCACCATCGCCATGCTGCGCGACCTGCTGCCCCAGGCCGCGCGCGTGCACACCACCATCGACAACTACAACTCGCGCGTCGGCGTGCCGGCCATGCTGGCCAACCTGGCGGCCGATGCCGACGTCTGCATCCTCGAGATGGCGCAGAGCGGGCTCTGGATGGACCGCGGGCCGATCGCGCTGATGGCGCGGCCGCACGTGGCCATCGTCACCGAGATCGGCCTGTCCCAGACCCGCCAGGCCTCGACGCTGGAGCTCACGGCCGAGTACAAGTCGCGCATCTTCCTGGGGCTGGAGCCCGGCGGCGTGGCCATCGTGGCCGACCACATCCCCTGCCTGGCGCAAGTGGTGCAGGCGGCCGCGCGCACCGCGGGCGCGATCTGGGTGGTGGGCCGCGGGCCCGACGCCAACATCCGCGTGCTCGACACCCGGCCCGAGCCCGGCGGCGGCTGCCGCGTGCGCATCGCGACGGCGGCGCGCACCTTCGAATATGTCTTCCCCATCGAGAGCGCGGGCCTGGTGCGCAACTCGGCCCTGGCCTTCGCCGCGCTGCTGGCCATGGGCTTCGACGGCGAGGCCGCCTGCGCGCGCATGCCGCATGTTCGGCTGCCCGCCTCTGTGATGCAGGTGCGCGCGCTGCGCACGCAAGGCGGCGTGCAGGCCACGCTGATCGACGACAGCTGGAACGCCGAGGTCATGTCGATGCGCAACGCCATGGACTTCGTGCGCACCTACGGGCACGCGCCGGCCGGGCCGGTGGCGCGCAAGATCGGCGTGCTGGGCCGCATCATCAACCTGGGCGCCGAGGCCGAGGCCATGCACCGCAGCTTGGCGGCGCCGCTGCTGGCTTCGGGCATCCAGCATGTGGTGACGCATGGCGACGAGATGCGCTGGCTGCGCGAAGAGGTGCCGGCCGAACTGCTCGGCCCGCACTTCGACGATGCGGTGCAGCTCGCGGGCTACCTCGGCGGCATCCTGCGCGACGGCGACCTGGTGCTGGTGAAGGGCGACCGCCAGCAGTCCGACTTCGGCAACGTGTCGGTGCTGCTGGAAAAGCTGTGACGGCGGCGCGCGCCCTCCGGCGGCATGCCCGCTTCGCGTTCCTGCTGCTGGCCCTGGCGCAGGCCGCCTGCGCGCAGCGCAGCGGCACCGAGGTGTCCGCGCCATTCACCGGTTCCGCGGAGGCGGCGCTGCGCTGGAACCAGCCCGCGGTGCGCGCCGACTGCCCCGACCGCGCCGGCTACCTGTGGGTGCAGCCCGCCGCGGGACCGGCCTGCATCCGCTATTTCGCGAGCGACGGCATTGACGGCGCGCGCATCGCCATCGTGCAGTTCTCCGGCGACCGCGACGACGTGATGGACCAGCCGCCCACGCGCATTGCCGGCAACACCGAGGCCCTGCGCACGCGCGATGCGCAACGCAACCGCGAGCGCGCGGGCGTGCCGTGGATCTTCATGGCGCGCCCCGGCACCTATGGCTCCTCGGGCGATCACGGCCGGCGCCGGCGCCTGGCCGAGGAGTTCGCGCCCATCGATGCCGCCCTCGAAGCGCTCAAGCGCCGCCACGGCATCGCGCAGTTCGTGCTGGTGGGCCACAGCGGTGGTGCGACCGCGGCGGCCGCCATGCTCACGCTGGGGCGCACCGACCTGCGCTGCGTGGTGATGACCTCGGCCGCCTTCGCCTACGAGGAGCGGGTGCGGCTGCGCCTGGAGATGGCGGGGGAGGGGCCGCCGAGCGCGCGCGCCCTGGCCGCGGTGCAGGGCATGTACGACCCGCTGGCGCACATCGGCGCGGTGGTGCGCGACGACCGGCGCCAACTCTTCGTGCTGGGCAACCCTGCGGACAACGTCACGCCCTTCGTGCTGCAGCGCCGCTTCGCCGACGCGCTGAGCAGGGCCGGCCACCGCGTGACGCTGCGTGAAGTGCAGACGCTGCCGCCCGAATACCACGACATGCGGGGGCAGCCGGCGCTCGAGACGGCGCGAGACTGCGCGCGCTGAGAGCCGCTGCCGGCGGGAAGTTTCTTGCGCTTCCCTGACGCCGGCCGGTATCAGTTAACAGTGTGGTGACAATCCACCACTTTCTCACATAATTTGTTACTTTAAGCACTACTGGCACCGAATTCATTCTTTCGTTTGCGGGCGCCAGCGGGGGTGCACGGTAGCATCCGGCCCCATCCGCGTGCCTCGCCCGGCCCCCGCTGGGCGGCCCGGTGAGGCCCGGATCCAGACGCCTTCCTTCGTGGGGGATACATGCAATCGTACGGAAGACACTTATGGATTTGAGGGAGCGGGAGGCCGTCCTCGTCGACGAAGCCTCGGCCGCCATCGAGGCTGCGATGCAGGGCTTCGGCGGCGCCTTCGGCAGCGTGCCGTTCTGCCGGTCGACCGACTTCGGCATGCTGTCGGCGGAAGACCAGGTCGATGTACGCCAGACGGAAATGGCGCACTACCGGGAGCGGCCCGAACTGTCGGCCGTGCATTTCTGCCTGACCTCGGCGCAGGCGCTGCTGGAGATCAGCCGCACCCTGCTGCGCCAGTCGGCGGCGCTGTCGCCGCAGGAGCAGGAGCGCAGCTGGAAGCAGCTGGCCGAGGACGCCAAGCTGGCCGGCCGCGCGGCCTACCGCGCCGTGCTGATCCTGTCGGATCCGACCGTGGCCCGCCTGGCGGCCAACGAGCGGACCCAAGCGGGCTCCCTGTGATCGATCGCCTGCGGCGGCTGTGGCGCGCCGCGCGAATGGCCACGCCGGGCGCCCGAAGCCGATCCGCAGCTCGCCCAGCAGATCCAGCGCCGCGAGCAGGTGCTGGGCCAGTCGATCTATTTCAAGCACTGGCAGGCGATCAAGGCCGAAGGCATCACCGCCTCGCAGTTCATGGAGTTCCTGCAGCCCTTCGCCGATCTCGACGGCATCAGCGTGTCCTACATCTACAGCGATCCCGAGGGCAACGAGCGCATCTACAACCACCGCAAGGACGATTCCTTCGAGAACCCGCTGTCGGTGGCGATCAAGGAAAAGAAGATCTCCAAGGACCAGGCGCTCGACCTCGCGCTCAACGAGGAAGGCCGGGTCTGGATCGAGAGCAACTTCATGGACCTGAAGTAGCGCCTGGCGGGCGCGGGCGGCGCGGCGAAGGGCATGGGCCCACGCGGGTGCGGGGGTGGTCCCAAACCTATAATCGAATGGCCAATCAAATCAAGCAGTTAGCGGGAGCACTGTTCCGCTGCGCCAGCCTTTTCATCCCATGAGCCAGCCCACCTTCACGGTCGCGGACATCCGCAAGACCTTCCTCGATTTCTTCGCCTCGAAGGGCCACACCATCGTGCCGTCCAGCCCGCTGGTGCCGGGCAACGACCCGACCCTGATGTTCACCAACTCGGGCATGGTGCAGTTCAAGGACGTGTTCCTCGGCGAGGACAAGCGCCCCTACCAGCGCGCGACCTCGGTGCAGGCCTGCCTGCGCGCCGGCGGCAAGCACAACGACCTGGAGAACGTGGGCTACACCGCGCGCCACCACACCTTCTTCGAGATGCTGGGCAACTGGAGCTTCGGCGACTACTTCAAGCGCGAATCGCTCCAGTGGGCCTTCGAGCTGCTGACCCAGGTCTACAAGCTGCCGGCCGAGAAGCTCTGGGCCACGGTCTACATCGAGGACGACGAGGCCTACGACATCTGGACCAAGGAGATCGGCCTGCCGCCCGAGCGCGTGGTGCGCATCGGCGACAACAAGGGCGGCCGCTACATGTCCGACAACTTCTGGATGATGGCGGACACCGGCCCCTGCGGCCCGTGCTCCGAGATCTTCTACGACCACGGCCCCGAGATCGCGGGCGGCCCGCCCGGCTCGCCGGACGAAGACGGCGACCGCTACATCGAGATCTGGAACAACGTGTTCATGCAGTTCGACATGCAGCCCGACGGCTCGGTCAAGAAACTGCCCGCGCCCTGCGTCGACACCGGCATGGGCCTGGAGCGGCTGGCCGCGATCCTGCAGCACGTGCACAGCAACTACGAGATCGACCTGTTCGACAAACTGGTGAAGGCGGCCGCGCGCGAGACGCACACCACCGACCTCGACCACAAGAGCCTGCGCGTGATCGCCGACCACATCCGCGCCACCGCCTTCCTGGTGACCGACGGCGTGATCCCCTCGAACGAGGGCCGCGGCTACGTGCAGCGCCGGATCATCCGCCGCGCCATCCGCCACGGCTACCTGCTGGGCCAGAAGAAGCCCTTCTTCCACAAGCTGGTGGCCGACCTGGTGGCCATCATGGGCGAGGCCTATCCGAAGCTGGTGGCCGAGCAGAAGCACATCACCGACACGCTCAAGGCCGAGGAAGAACGCTTCTTCGAGACCCTGGCCAACGGCATGGACATCCTCGACACGGCGCTGGCCGGCGGTGGCACCACGCTGCCAGGTGAAGTCGCGTTCAAGCTGCACGACACCTTCGGCTTCCCGCTCGACCTCTCGGCCGACGTCTGCCGCGAGCGCGGCGTGAGCGTCGACGAGGCCGGCTTCAACGCCGCCATGGAAAAGCAGAAGGCCGCGGGCCGCGCGGCCGGCAAGTTCAAGATGGACCGCAACGTCGAGTACGCCGGCGCGGGCAACACCTTCACCGGCTACGAGCACCTCGAGGCGCAGGCCACCGTGCAGGCGCTGTACTTCGAAGGCGCGGCCGTGCAGGAACTGAAGGAAGGCCAGCCCGGCATCGTGGTGCTCGACACCACGCCCTTCTATTCCGAGAGCGGCGGCCAGGTCGGCGACCAGGGCGCGCTGAGCGCCGAGGGCGTGCAGTTCGGCGTCGACGACACGCAGAAGATCAAGGCCGACGTGTTCGGCCACCACGGCACGCAGACCCAGGGCACGCTCAAGGTCGGCGATGTGGTCAAGGCCGCGGTCGACGGCGAACGCCGCCACGCGACCATGCGCAACCACAGCGTGACCCACCTGATGCACAAGGCGCTGCGCGAGGTGCTGGGCACGCACGTGCAGCAGAAAGGCTCGCTGGTCGATGCCGACAAGACGCGTTTCGACTTCGCGCACAACGCTGCGGTCACGCGCGAGCAGATCCTCGAGATCGAGAAGCGCGTGAACGCCGAGATCCTGGGCAACGCGGCCACGCAGGCGCGCGTGATGGACATCGAGTCGGCGCAGAAGACCGGCGCGATGATGCTGTTCGGCGAGAAGTACGGCGAGACCGTGCGCGTGCTCGACATCGGCTCCAGCCGCGAACTCTGCGGCGGCACCCACGTGAGCCGCACCGGCGACATCGGCCTGTTCAAGATCACCAGCGAGAGCGGTGTGGCCGCGGGCGTGCGCCGCATCGAGGCGATCACCGGCGCCAATGCGCTGGCCTACCTGCAGGAGCTCGAGTCGGCGGTGCAGACCGCGGCCCAGACGCTCAAGTCGACCCCGGCCGAGGTGCAGGCGCGCCTGGCCCAGCTGCTCGACCAGATGAAGGTGCTCGAACGCGAGGTCGGCACGCTCAAGGGCAAGCTGGCGTCGTCGAAGGGCGACGAACTGATCGCGCAGGCGATCGACCTCGGCGGCCTCAAGCTGCTGGTGGCCCAGCTCGACGGCGGCGACGCCAAGACGCTGCGCGACACCATGGACAAGCTCAAGGACAAGCTCAAGAGCGCGGTCATCGTGCTGGCGATCGCCGAGGGCGCCAAGGTGCAGTTGGCGGCGGGCGTGACCGCCGACGCGCTGGCCAAGGTCAAGGCCGGCGAGCTGGTCAACTTCGTGGCCCAGCAGGTCGGCGGCAAGGGCGGCGGCAAGCCCGACATGGCGATGGCCGGCGGCACCGACCCCAGCGGCCTCGCGGCCGCGCTGGCCTCGGTCCAGGGCTGGGTGGCCGAACGGGTCTGAACGGGCGTGGTGACGCGATGGCGCTGAAGCTCCAGCGACGCCTCCGTGCCGCGACCCTGCTCGCTGCGGTGGTGGTGGCCGGCTGTGCCAGCCTGCCGCCACCGCAGCCCGAACGCTTCTCGGCGGCGCGCACCGACGTCGCCGACACCCGGCTGGCGCAGATCGCGCTGGCCAGCGGGCAGGACATGCCCACCGGCTTCTCCGGCTTCCAGCTGATGCCCGAGGGGCCGACCGCCTTCAACGCGCGCCTGGCGCTGGCGCGCGCGGCCCAGAAGACGCTCGACGCCCAGTACTACATCCTGCAGGACGACGCCAGCGGCAAGCAGTTCCTGGGCGCGCTGCTCGACGCCGCGCGGCGCGGCGTGCGCGTGCGGCTGCTGGTCGACGACTTCTATACCGCGGGCAAGGACGAGCTCTTCGCCGCGCTGGCCTCGCAGCCCAACTTCGAGCTGCGGCTGTTCAATCCGCTGGCCGTGCGCAGCGGGCCGCTCGGCCTGCGGCTGGCCCTGTCGCTGGGAGATTTCCGCCGCTTCAACCGGCGCATGCACAACAAGCTCTTCGTGGCCGACAACAGCCTGGCCATCACCGGCGGGCGCAACATCGCCGACGAGTACTTCATGCGCAGCGACGTCGCGAACTTCATCGACCTCGACGTGCTGGTCAGCGGGCCGGTGGTGCCCGAGCTGTCCGACACCTTCGACGACTTCTGGAACAGCGCGCAGACCCGTCCGATCGACAACCTGATGCGGGTCCCGGCCGACAGCGAGGTCACGCGCGGCTGGCTGCAGGCCCGGCTGGCCGGCGCCGCGCCCGCCACCACCGAACGCGAGACCGACGTGCTCGGCCATGCGCCCATCGAACGCCAGCTGCAGGCCGGCCGCCTCGCGCAGATCCCGGGCGACGGCAGGGCGATCGCCGACACGCCCAAGAAGGTCGCGATGGACGACCCCGAGGCCAGCTTCGCAGACAGCGTGACCCAGCGCACCATCGCCATGCTCAGCGGCGCGCGCTCCGAGGTGGTGATGGTCTCGCCCTATTTCATTCCGGGCGAGGAGGGGGTCAAGCTGCTGCAGATGGCGGTCGACAACCAGGTGCAGGTGATCGTGCTGACCAACTCGCTCGACGCGACCGACGAATCGCTGGTGTACGCCGGCTATGCCAAGTACCGCTACCGCATGCTCAAGGCGGGCGTGCGCGTGTTCGAGCTGGGCGCCAAGCTCGCGCCGCGCCAGGCCGGGCTGGGCGACTTCCGCAGCTCCTCCGGCCGGCTGCACGCCAAGGTGGCGCTGGTGGACCGGCGCCGGATCTTCCTGGGCTCGATGAACCTCGACGGCCGCTCGGCGCGGCTCAACACCGAGATCGGCATCCTGGTCGACAGCCCCGCGCTGGCCGAGCAGTTCGGCAAGCTCATGACGCTGCGCTCGATGGGCGCCTACGAGCTGCGCCTGCGAGGCGACGACGGCGAGAAGGTCGAGTGGATCGAGCACGACCCCGATGGCAGCCAGAAGCGGATCACCGACGAGCCCGGTGCAAGCTGGCTCGGCAGCTTCAAGGACTGGCTGCTGCTCAAGCTGCTGCCCGAAGACCTGCTGTAGCGCCCGCGTTCAGGCCGCCGGCGCGACCGTGCCGCCGTCGATGCGGTGGCGCGCCAGCGCCTCGGCCACGAAGCCGCTGGCCTTCATCTCCTCGACGAAGGCGGCCAGCGCGGCCCGGGCGTCCGCGCCCCGGCTGGCCGGCAGGCCCATCGCCTGCTGGATCACCATGAAGCGGCCGGGCAGCAGGCGCAGGCCCGCGTCGGCCTGGGCCAGGGTCTGCAACTGCTTGCGAATGCCGGCCGCGACCTCGACGCGCCCGGCGCGCAGCGCCTCGATCACGGCTTCGGCATTGAACAGGCGCTCGATGTGCGCGGCCCGGAGTTCGCGCGTGAGGAACAGGTCGTAGGCGCTGCCCGAGCCCACGCCCACGCGCAGCCCGGCACGGTCGACCTCGGCGTTGTCCTGCAGCGCCGCGCCGGCCGGCACCAGGTAGCTGCCTTCGATCAGCACATAGGGCGCGGTGAAGCCCAGCCCCTCGCCGCGTGCCGGATCGATGGCGAAGAAGCCGATGTCGGCGCGCTCATTGCGCAAAGTGTCCACCGACTGGGCCGCCTTGTCGAACACCAGGCATTCGAGCGGCAGATCGAGGCGCTGCGCCAGGGCCCGCGCCAGGTCGACCGAGACGCCGGTGGGCTCGCCGCTGGCCGCATCGCGCGCGGCGAGGATCGGGTTGCCCAGGTTGATCGACGCGCGCAGCGTGCCGGTGGGCGCGAAGGCCGCGCGCATCGCGGCGGAGGAGAGAGGCGGACGGTCCATGGCATCGGGCGCACCGGGGCGCAAAGCTTGGGAAGCCGCCAGTTTATGCGGCCGCGCGCGCCCGGCGCAGGCTCAGGACAGGGGGTGGTGCGGCGGCCGGTGGAACAGTTCGCGCAGCACGTCCTTGGCCGCTTCGAGCTGGCTGCGGCGCGCGGCGGTCAGCTGGTGGCCGGCCCGGTTGAGGTAGAAGTTCAGCATCGACATGGCCGAGGGGAACGGATCGCCTTTGCGCTTCGGGTTGCGCTCGGCCGAGCGCTTGAGTGCGCGGCCCACTTCTTCGGGCGTGCCCTGGAACAGACCCTTCTTCAAGTCCGGGGCGTGAGGGTGGTCGCCGGCTTCAGCCAGCGATTTGCGGGTGTGGGGCATGGCATGCCTCGCTTTCGAAGTAATACTTTCTACACCTTATTCCTCGGCGACGCACGCGGTGTCGGCGCCGCCTGCAATCGCCGTAGGAGGCGTCGGACCCGCTCAGGCGTCGTCCGCGTCATCCGCCGGATCGTCGCTGTCGGTGCCATCCTCCGCGGCCCAGCTGCCACCCAGCGAATGGACCTCCGCCGGGTCGAGGCGCCGGCCGCCCGGGCCGATGATGCGGTCGGGCAGGATGTCCGCGCCGTCGGGCGGCAGGTCGCCCTCGGCATCGGCGCGCTCGCCCGTGCCGGCGCTGTCGCTGCCGCCGTCCAGCGGCTCAAGCGTGGTGCCGGTCAGGCTGTCCTCCGGCGGTGCCAGGTCGGCGCGCTGGCCGAGGGTGTCGCTGCCGCTGTCCGAGCTGTCGCTCGGGCCGAGCAGGCGGGTGTCGTCGTCCGGCTGGACGGGATGGGTGCTGGGGGCGCCTGCGGCGCTGCTCGTGGCCATGTCATTTCTCCTGCGGCATGTCGTCAAAGGACCAGCTTGCGGCCGCCCGGCGGGCGGCGGCTGTGGGCCCGCGCCGACGCCGGCTGTCGGTGCACGCACCGTGCGCGACCGACGGGCGCATGCTGCCTTTTCCTACCTGCGCCGCCCGGCCATCGCGCGGCAATGGCGGCCTTGCCACTTCACAGGAGCATTGCCATGCCTCAAGGCGACAAGTCTTCCTATACGGACAAGCAGAAGCGGAAGGCCGAACACATCGAGGAAGGCTACGAAGACCGCGGCGTGGCCAAGGCGGAGGCCGAGCGCCGCGCCTGGGCCACGGTGAACAAGGAATCGGGCGGCGGCAAGCAGAGCGGCTCGGGCCGCGGCCAGCCCGAGAACCACGAAGCCGCGCGCAAGGGCGGCCAGGTGGGCGGCGCGGCGGCGGCGGCGCGCCCGGCGGCGGCGCGCTCGGCCTCGGCGAAGAAGGCCGCGGCCACGCGCAAGCGCCACGCGGCGCACGGCTGAGCGCGCGGCCTCAGACCAGGTGGCCGCTGGCCAGCGCGGCCGCGGCCGAGCGGGTCTCCACGCCCAGCTTCTCGAAGATGTGCTCGGCGTGCTTGTTCACCGTGCGCGGGCTCATGCCCAGGATGTCGCCGATGTCGCGGTTGGTCTTGCCCTTGGCCAGCCAGGACAGCACCTCGGTCTCGCGCGGGGTGAGTGCCGCCTCGCTGACCCGGGCCGCGGCCGCCGGGCCCTCGCGCTGCACCGCCAGCAGCAGCATGGTCTCGCCCAGCGTGGCCGAGCCCAGGTTGCGCACCGACAGCCGGGTGCCGGCGGCGGTGCGCACCAGCACGCTGCCGCCGGCCACCAGCGCCGCGTCGAGCACGGCCGGCAGCTGTCCCGGCGCGGCCGGCTCCCCCAGCGCGTGCAGCCACAGCGCGGCCTGGGGCGAGCGCCAGGCCAACCGGCCACGGGTGTCGACGAAGACCACGCCCATGCCCGCCACGTCGACCGCGTCGCGCGCCATGCGCGTGATGCGGGCGTTGCGCGCGTGGGTGTGCAGCCGCGCCAGCACCTCCTGGGCGCGGATCGGCTTGACCACGTAGTCGACGCCGCCGCAGGCGAAGCCCTCGACCACGTCCTGGGTTTCGGACAGGCCGGTCATGAACAGCACCGGGATGTGGGCCAGCGCCGGGTTGGCCTTGATCCGGCGGCAGGTCTCGAAGCCCGAGAGGCCGGGCATGATGCCGTCGAGCAGGATCGCATCTGGCACCACCAGCTCCAGCCGCTGCAGCGCCGATTCGCCGTCGGCCGCCACCAGCACGGTGTAGCCGCTGGCCTCCAGCGTGTCGCACAGCATGCCCAGGCTGCTGGGCGCGTCGTCGACCACCAGCACCACCGGGCGGTCGTTCTCAGGCACTGGGTGCATCGGCATCCTCCGCGAGCGCGTTCTTGAAATCCTCGAGTTCGAAGCGGGTCAGCATGCCGCGCAGCCGGGTGCAGGCGGCTGCCAGCGCCGGGTCGCCCGCGCCGATTCGGTCGAGGGCCTGCTGCAGCCCGCGCACATGGCCCACCTGCACCAGCCGCATCAGCTCCAGCCGCGCCTCCTCGGGCAGTGCGACCGGTTCGGCCGCCGGCGGCGCTGCGTCGTGCGCGACCGGCGGCGGCGCGTGCTGCAGCCACTGCAGGCCCAGGTGGCGTTCCAGCGTGGCGATCAGCTGCGACTCGATCACCGGCTTGCCGACGAAGGCCTGGCAGCCGGTGGCGCGCAGGCGCTCGGCCTGGTTCTCGAACACGTTGGCCGACACGATCACGATCGGCACCTGCTCGAAGCCGGCGGCCCGCACCCGGGTGGCGGTCTCCCAGCCGTCCATGTCGTCCATGCTGATGTCGAGCAGGATCGCGGCCGGCACGTGCTCGCGCAAACTGTCGAGGCACTCGGTGCCGCTGGCGGCCTCGCGCACGTCGAAGCCCAGCGGCATCAGCATGCCGGCCAGCATCTGGCGCTGCACCGGCTGGTCGTCGACCACCAGCAGCGTGCGGCGCGGGCCGAAGTAGCCCGAGATCGGGCGCTGCGGCTCGGCCTGCGGACCGGGGTCGGCCACCTCGCGCAGGTAGACCCGCACGCTGAAGGTGCTGCCCTGGGCGGAGGTCGCGCTCAGGCGCAGCTCGCCGCCCATCAGCGAGGTCAGCAGGCCGGTGATGGTCAGGCCCAGCCCGGTGCCCGGCTCGCCGTGGCGGCGGCCGGCCGCGCCGCGCTCGAAGGGCAGGAAGATGCGCTGGTGGTCCTGCGGCGCCACGCCGATGCCGGTGTCGACCACGTCGAAGCGCAGCACCTCGCGCCGGGCATCGACATGCAGGGTCACGGTGCCGGCCTCGGTGAAGCGCACGCCGTTGGTCAGCAGGTTGATCAGGATCTGGCGCAGCCGCTTGGCGTCGGCATGCACCCAGGCCGGCAGGCGCCCGCTGTGGGTGTAGACGAAGGCCAGGCCCTTGCCCTCGGCCTGCGGCCGGACCATGCGCACCACCTCGTCGAGGAAGCCGGGGAGGGCCAGCGGCATCGGTTCCAGCTGCAGCCGGCCGGCCTCGATGCGGGCCAGGTCGAGCAGGCCGTCGATCAGCCCCAGCATGTGCTCGCCGCTCTTGTGGATGGTCTGGACCGCGGCGCGCGGCGGGTGGGTGGCGTGGTCGTTCTTCAGCAGGATCTGCGAATAGCCCAGGATGCTGTTGAGCGGCGTGCGCAGCTCGTGCGCCATGCCGGCCACGTAGCGGGTCTTGGCCTGGTTGGCCGCCTCGGCCGCCTCCTTGGCGCTCTGCAGCGCGGCGTCGGTGCGGCGGTGGGCCTCGATCTCCAGCGTGAGCAGGTGGTTGTGGCGGTTCGATTCCTCCTGCGCCATCTTGCGGCTCTCGCTGCCCAGCACCACCCACCAGGCCGCCACCGCCGCCACCATGGCGAGCAGCGCGAACACCTTGAGGAAGGGCGCGCGCAGGTAAAGGTGGGCGGCCTGCGCGTCCAGCAGCCCTTCCTGCGCGAACACGATGCCCATCACCGTGGCCAGCAGCGCGACCAGCGAGGCCGCCACCAGCATGTAGTGCGCCACCCGGAAGTTCAGCCGCAGCGCCAGCGCCGGCGGCAGCAGCGCCTTGAGCCACAGGCCGATCTGCTGCGAGGCGCGCGAGTCCTTCTTGCAGCCGTCGTGGCAGCGCGATTCGAGCGTGCAGCACAGCGAGCAGATCGGCGCGCCGTAGGCCGGGCAGTGCGCCATGTCCTCCGACTCGAAGCGGTTGTCGCAGACCGAGCAGCGCACCATCTCGCCGGGCTGCCACTGGCGGATGTCGGTGCGCGCCAGGTAGTAGCGGCCCTTCGTCTTCCAGGCCAGAAGGGGCGACACGAGCAGCGCGGTCAGCAGCGCGATGAAGGGGGCGAAGGCCTCGGCCCAGCGCCCCAGCAGCCCGGCGTAGGCCACCATCGCGACCGTGGCCGCGACCAGCATCGACACCAGCCCCACCGGATTGATGTCGTAGAGATGGGCGCGCTTGAACTCGATCGACTTGGGGCTCCAGCCCAGCGGCTTGTTGATCACCAGGTCGGCCACCAGCGCACCGACCCAGGCGATCGCGATGTTGCTGTAGAGGCCCAGCACCTTCTCCAGCGCCGCGAACACGCCCAGCGTCATCAGCAGCAGCGCGATCAGCACGTTGAACACCAGCCACACCACGCGCCCCGGGTGGCTGTGGGTCAGCCGGGCAAAGAAGTTCGACCAGGCCAGCGAGCCCGCGTAGGCGTTGGTCAGGTTGATCTTCATCTGCGAGATCACCACGAACAGCGTGGTGATGCCCAGCACCCAGGCCGGGTCGCTGAAGACGTAGGCGAAGCCGGCTAGGTACATGCGGGTCGGTTCGATCGCGTGCAGCGCCGGGATCTCGTGCTGCAGCGCCAGGAAGGCCAGGAAGGCGCCGCCCATCATCTTGAGCATGCCCGGCACGATCCAGCCCGGCCCGGCCACCAGCACCGCGGCCCACCAGCGGCCGCGGTTGGCGGCGGTCTTCTCGGGCAGGAAGCGCAGGTAGTCGACCTGCTCGCCGATCTGCACCACCAGCGCGAAGGCCACGGTGGCGCCGGCGCCGAACATCAGCGGGTCGAAGGTGTTGCTGCCCGAGAGGCGGCCGACCAGGCCGGTGAAGTCGACGAAGGCCTGCGGGTTCTTCCACAGCACCGCCACGAAGGGGCAGACGAACAGCAGCAGCCAGACCGGCTGGGTCCACAGCTGCAGCGCCGAGATCATGGTGACGCCGCGCATCACCAGCGGGATGATGACGATCGACGACACCAGGTAGCACACCGCCAGCGACCAGTCGAAGTACATCTGCAGCGCCAGCGCCAGGATCGCGGCCTCGAGCGCGAAGAAGAGGAAGGTGAAGCTGGCGTAGATCAGCGAGGTGAGGGTGGAGCCCAGGTAGCCGAAGCCGGCGCCGCGCGTGAGCAGGTCCATGTCCACGCCGTACTTGGCGGCGTAGAAGCAGATCGGCAGCCCGGTGAGAAAGGTGATCAGCCCCACCACCAGGATCGCCCACAGCGCGTTCTCGAAGCCGTAGCTCAGCGCGATGGCGCCGCCGATGGCCTCCAGTGCGAGGAAGGAGGTGGCGCCGAAGGCCGCGTTGGCCACGCGGAACTCCGACCACTTGCGGAAGCTGCGCGGCGTGTAGCGCAACGCGTAGTCCTCCAGCGTCTCGTTGGCGACCCAGGTGTTGTATTCGCGGCGGATGCGAAAGATCTTCTGACCGGTGACGGGCGGCATGTTCCGTTCTTTCGGGAAGGGGGAATGGCCGTCACGTTGCAAGAAGCGCTCCTTGTCCGTCCGGCGATGGAAAACCGGTCGGCCAGTCTCGCCGCTGTGGGCCGCGGCTCGGCTACGTTGATTGACGTATTCGGCGATGCGGCCTGCCTTCCTACAGTCACGGCCATGGTGCTCGGTGTGCCAAGCGCCGCACAGCGTTGGTGCACCGCCGCCCCGTGGCCCGTTCGTCCTTCCACCCTTCCATCCTTGACTGGAGATCCTCAATGGCCCATGACCGCGACCAAGACCCGTCCCTCGATTCGATGCTGCCGCAGCAGCAGCTCGCGCTGCGCCGCCGCCGCCTGCTGCAGGGCGCGGCCGTGCTGCCGGTGATGGGCCTGAGCGGCCTGAGCTTCGGCCAGCAGTTCCCCACCGCCAAGGTCAACACGACCAAGCTGGCGGTGACCGACACCGAGGTCACGGTCGGCCAGCTGCATTCGTCCAGCGGCACCATGGCGATCTCCGAGACCGGCTCGATCCAGGCCGAGCAGCTCGCCATCGACCAGATCAACGCCATGGGCGGCATCCTGGGCCGCAAGATCAAGGTGATCAAGGAGGACGGCGCCTCCGACTGGCCCACCTTCGCCGAGAAGTCGAAGAAGCTGCTGGTCAACGACCACTGCGCCGCGGTCTTCGGCTGCTGGACCAGCGCCTCGCGCAAGGCGGTGCTGCCGATCTTCGAGAAGGAGAACGGCCTCCTGTACTACCCGACCTTCTACGAAGGCCTGGAGCAGAGCAAGAACGTGATCTACACCGGCCAGGAAGCCACCCAGCAGATCATCTGGGGCCTGGACTGGGGCGCGAAGGAGAAGAAGGCCAAGACCTTCTTCCTGGTCGGCTCCGACTACATCTGGCCGCGCACCTCGATGAAGATCGCGCGCAAGCACATCGAGACCGTGGGCAAGCTGGGCACGGTGAAGGGCGAGGAGTACTACCCGCTGGGCCACACCAACTTCAACTCGCTGATCAACAAGATCAAGGTCGCCAAGCCGGACTGCATCTTCGCGGCCGTGGTGGGCGGCTCCAACGTGGCCTTCTACAAGCAGCTCAAGGCCGCGGGCATCACCGGCGACAAGCAGTTCCTGCTGACGCTGGCCGTGACCGAGGACGAGATGACCGGCGTGGGCGGCGAGAACTTCGCCGGCTTCTATTCGTCGATGAAGTACTTCCAGTCGCTGGACAACGCGAACAACAAGAAGTTCGTCGAGGCCTTCAAGGCCAAGTACGGCAAGGACGCGGTGATCGGCGACGTGACGCAGGCCGGCTACCTGGGCCCCTGGCTCTGGAAGGCCGCGGTCGAGAAGGCCGGCAGCTTCGACATCGACAAGGTGGTGGCCGCCTCGCCGGGCATCGAGCTCAAGACCGCGCCCGAAGGCTACGTGAAGCTGGACGCCAACCACCATCTGTGGAGCAAGGCGCGCATCGGGCAGGGGCAGCTGGATGGCACGTTCAAGGTGGTGGCGGAATCGGCCGAGCTGATCAAGCCTGATCCGTTCCCCAAAGGCTACCAGTGATCTGACTCCCTCCCCCTCCGGGGGAGGGCAGGGGTGGGGCACGCGGCGCCACCGTGCGGCGCTGGCCCCCATCCCAACCTTCCCCCAGAGGGGGAAGGCGCAACACCCAAGGAGCCTTGCTCATGAGCATTTCAGACATGTGGAACATCGGCCTGATGCAGGGCTTCGCGGGGCTGAGCCTGTTCGCGGTGCTGCTGCTGATGGGCCTGGGCCTGGCCATCATCTTCGGCCAGATGGGCGTCATCAACATGGCGCATGGCGAGTTCATGACCATCGGGGCCTACACCATCTACATGGCGGCGCGGCTGACCGAAAGCCTCGCGCCCACGTGGATGCCCTATTACTTTCCTTTCGCGATCGGGCTGGCCTTCCTGTTCGCGTTCATCGTCGGCTGGGGCGTGGAGTGGGCGCTGATCCGGCACCTCTACAAGCGGCCGCTCGACACCTTGCTGGCCACCTTCGGCATCAGCCTCGGGCTGCAGCAGATCTTCCGCACCTTCATCGGGCCGAAGGAGGTGAGCCCCACGCTGCCCGAGTGGCTGATGGGTTCGTGGTCGCCGGCCGAAGGGCTGGACATTCCGATCAACGGCCTGTTCGTGCTGGCACTGACGCTCTTCACCACCGCCGCCGTGCTGCTGGCGCTGCACCACAGCCGCTGGGGCCTGCGGGTGCGCGCCACGGTCGCCAACCGCGTGATGGCCAACGCCACCGGCATCGACACCAAGAAAACCGACCGTCTGACCTTCGCCATCGGCTGCGGCATCGCGGGCATGGCGGGCGCGGCCTTCACCACCATCGGCTCGACCGGGCCGACCTCGGGCCAGCTCTACATCGTCGACGCCTTCCTGGTCGTCACCTTCGGCGGCGCGGCCAGCCTGCTGGGCACCGTGGTCTCGGCCTTCGGCATCGCCCAGACGCAGTCGATCGCGGAGTTCTTCATGACCGGCTCGATGGCCAAGGTGCTGACGCTGTCGCTGATCGTGTTGATCCTGATGATGCGGCCGCAGGGCTTGTTCGCCTCCAAGGTCCGCCGTTGAAGGCACGCATGAACCTGCTGCACACCTTCAACTTCCTCTGTCTGCTTTGGAGTCATCGATGAATTTCATCAAGGCCTCGATCCTGCGCTACAAGCTCTGGAGCCTCGCGCTGCTGGTGCTGCTGCTGGCCGTGGTGCTGCCGCTCACGCTCGACATCTTCCGCCTCAACCTGGTGGGCAAGTACCTCACCTACGCCTTCGTCGCCGTCGGGCTGGTGATGGTATGGGGCTACGGCGGCGTGCTGAGCCTGGGGCAGGGCGTGTTCTTCGGCCTGGGCGGCTACGCGATGGCGATGTTCCTCAAGCTCGAGGCCTCGGACCCCGTCACCACCAAGATCCAGTCGACGCCGGGCATCCCCGACTTCATGGACTGGAACCAGATCACCGCGCTGCCGCTGATGTGGCTGCCCTTCAAGAGCCTCACGCTCACGCTGATCCTGGTGATCGCGGTGCCGACGCTGCTGGCCTGGATCATCAGCTACGCGATGTTCAAGCGGCGCGTGGGCGGCGTGTACTTCGCGATCATCACGCAGGCGGTGGCGCTGATCGTGACGGTGCTGATCATCGGCCAGCAGGGCTACACCGGCGGCGTCAACGGCATGACCGACCTCAAGACCCTGGCCGGCTGGGACACGCGCACCGACAGCGCCAAGTACATCCTCTACTACGTCTGCGTCGCGCTGCTGGTGGCCAGCATCCTGCTGTGCCGCTGGATCCAGGTCAGCAAGCTGGGCACGCTGCTGCTGGCCATGCGCGACAAGGAAGACCGGGTGCGCTTCTCGGGCTACGACGTGTCGAACTTCAAGGTCTTCACCTTCTGCCTGGCGGCCGCGCTCTCGGGCATCGGCGGCGCGCTGTTCTCGCTGCAGGTGGGGTTCATGTCGCCCAGCTTCGTGGGCATCGTGCCCTCGATCGAGATGGTGATCTTCGCCGCGGTGGGCGGGCGCATGAGCCTGGTCGGCGCGGTCTACGGCACGCTGCTGGTGAACGCGGGCAAGACGCTGTTCTCCGAAAGCTTCCCCGATCTCTGGCTGTTCCTGATGGCGGCGCTGTTCATTGGCGTGACCATGGCCTTCCCGATGGGGCTGGCCGGCCTGTGGGAGAGCCACATCGTGCCCTGGTGGAAAGGCCGCCGGCAGGCGCTGCGCGAGGCCGCCGCGCCGGCACCGGCCGCACCGGTCGCTGCGGCTCGCGCCGACGAGGCCAGCCTGCCCGAAGGCGTGAGCAGCCAGCGCATCTGAACCAGGGAAGCACGCCATGAGCAACACCGACTTCGCCCTCGCCGTGGAAGACCTCACGGTCTCCTTCGACGGCTTCAAGGCCATCGACAAGCTGACGCTCTACATCGACAGGAACGAACTGCGCGTGATCATCGGGCCCAACGGCGCCGGCAAGACCACGCTGCTCGACCTGATCTGCGGCAAGACCAAGGCCAGCGGCGGCAGCATCAAGTTCAAGAACACCGAGCTCACCCGCATGGCCGAGCACAAGCGGGTGCGCCTGGGCATCGGCCGCAAGTTCCAGACACCCTCGATCTACGAGAACCTCAGCGTGTTCCAGAACCTCGAAGTGTCCTACCCCGCGGGCCGCTCGGTGTTCGGCGCGCTGGCCTTCCAGTGCACCGAGGCGGTGAAGGCCAAGGTGCAGGAAGTCGCGACCGACGTGCGCCTGGCCGACCGGCTCGACACCGAGGCCGGCCTGCTGTCGCACGGCCAGAAGCAGTGGCTGGAGATCGGCATGCTGCTGATGCAGGAGCCCGAACTGCTGATGCTCGACGAGCCCATCGCCGGCATGAGCGCGCGCGAGCGCGAGCTCACGGCCGAACTGCTCCAGCGCATCTGCACCGACCGTGCGGTGATCGTGATCGAGCACGACATGGAATTCGTCAAGCAGATCGCGCACAAGGTCACGGTGATGCACCAGGGAAAGATCCTGGCCGAAGGGCCGATGGACAAGGTGCAGGCGGATGAACGCGTCATCGACGTGTATCTGGGGCATTGACCATGAGCGAGTTTGGAAGACCAAGACCAACACCGGACGCAGAGGACGCAGAGATTTCGCAAAGGACGCCAAAAAGAAACGCGAAGAAAGTACCGGATCTTTTGGATGTTTTCTTTGGCGTCTTCTGCGAAACCTCTGCGTCCTCTGCGTCCGGAAGTCCGTATTCAGCCGCCTCCAAGGAACCCACGACATGTTGAAAGTCACCGACCTGCACACCGCCTACGGCCAGAGCGAGGCGCTGCACGGCATCTCCTTCGAGGCCAGGCCCAACGAGACGGTCGCCATCATGGGCCGCAACGGCATGGGCAAGACCACGCTGTTCAAGAGCCTGATGGGCGTGCTGCCGATCAGGAGCGGCCGCATCAGCGTCGCGGGCCAGGACGTGTCGCACGACGAGAGCTTCAGGCGCGTGGCCAAGGGCATCGCCTATGTGCCGCAGGGCCGGATGATCTTCCCCACGCTGACGGTGGAAGAGAACATCCAGACCGGCCTGGAGAACGCCAAGGCCAAGCGCATCCCAGAGGAAATCTACGCGCTGTTCCCGGTGCTCTGGGACATGAAGCGGCGCAAGGGCGGCAACCTGTCGGGCGGCCAGCAGCAGCAGCTGGCCATCGCGCGCGCACTGGTCACCGACCCCAAGGTGCTGCTGCTCGACGAGCCCACCGAGGGCATCCAGCCTTCGATCATCAAGGACATCGCCAAGGCGCTCAACGAGATCCGCAAGATGCGCGGCATCACGATCGTCGTGTCGGAGCAGGTGTTGAGCTTCGCCATGGACGTGGCCGACCGGCTGTTCGTGATCGAGGGCGGCCGTCTGGTGCACGAGACCGCGCGCGACAAGACGGACGTAGCCCACATCAAGACCTATCTCTCCGTTTAACCACCACTCCAGGAGCCATTGCAAATGACAGACACGCTGATCAAGGTCGACCTGACGAAGTCGCCCACCGAGAACGAGATGATCCACAACCGCTGGCACCCGGACATTCCGATGGCCTGCTGGGTCAACCCGGGCGACGACTTCATCCTCGAGACCTTCGACTGGACCGGCGGCTTCATCCAGAACAACGACAGCGCCGACGACGTGCGCGACATCGACCTGACGACGGTGCACTACCTGTCGGGCCCGGTGGGCGTGAAGGGCGCCGAGCCGGGCGACCTGCTGGTGGTCGACCTGCTCGACATCGGCGCCAAGCAGGATTCGCTCTGGGGCTTCAACGGCTTCTTCTCCAAGAAGAACGGCGGCGGCTTCCTGACCGACCACTTCCCGCAGGCGCAGAAGTCGATCTGGGACTTCAAGGGCATGTTCACCAGCTCGCGCCACATCCCGGGCGTGAACTTCGCGGGCCTGATCCATCCGGGCCTGATCGGCTGCCTGCCCGACAAGCCCATGCTCGACATGTGGAACGAGCGCGAGCAGAAGCTCATCGACACCGACCCGCACCGCGTGCCCGGCCTGGCCAACCCGCCCTCGGCCGGCACCGCCCACATGGGCAAGATGACCGGCGAGGCCCGCGCCAAGGCCGCGGCCGAGGGCGCGCGCACGGTGCCGCCGCGCGAGCATGGCGGCAACTGCGACATCAAGGACCTGTCGCGCGGCTCCAAGGTGTTCTTCCCGGTCTACGTCGACGGCGCGGGCCTCTCGGTGGGCGACCTGCACTTCAGCCAGGGCGACGGCGAGATCACCTTCTGCGGCGCGATCGAGATGGCCGGCTGGGTGCACATGAAGGTCACGCTGATCAAGGGCGGCATGGCCAAGTACGGCATCAAGAACCCGATCTTCAAGCCCAGCGTGATGACGCCCAACTACAAGGACTTCCTGATCTTCGAAGGCATCTCGGTCGACGAGTCGGGCAAGCAGCACTACCTGGACGTCAACGTGGCCTACCGCCAGGCCTGCCTGAACGCCATCGAGTACCTGAAGAAGTTCGGCTACTCGGGCGCGCAGGCCTATTCGATCCTGGGCACGGCCCCGGTGCAGGGCCACATCAGCGGCGTGGTCGACGTGCCCAACTCCTGCGCCACGCTGTGGCTGCCGACCGAGATCTTCGACTTCGACATCAACCCGAACGCCAGCGGGCCGACGAAGTTCATCGACGGCAGCATCGACATGCCGCTGTCGCCGGACCTGCGCTGAAGGCCGCGCCGCGATGCCGACCTACGACTACCGATGCGCCGGCTGCGGCGGCTTCGATGCCATCCGCAGCGTGAGCCAGCGCGATGTGCCGGCGATCTGCCCCGACTGCGGCGCCGATGCACCGCGCGTGATGTCGGGCGCGCCGCGCCTGGCGCTGATGGCCGACGGCACGCGCCGCGCCATCGCGGGCAACGAGCGCGCGGCGCACGAGCCGGTGCGCTCGGGCGACTATGCGCGGCTGAAGCATCCCTCGGGCTGCGGCTGCTGCAGCGGCGCCAAGCGGGGCGCCACGGTGACCGCGCCCAACGGCGCGAAGAGCGCGCCGGGGCGCCGGCCCTGGATGATCAGCCACTGAGCGACGGGCGCCCGGGGGCCGCTACTTGCGCGCCCGGGCGATCTCGGCGTTCAGTTCCTTGACCGTCTCGGCGCCGACCGCGGCCGCGTACTTCTCGACCACCGGCTTCACCTTCTCGCGCAGCTTCGCCATCTCGGCCGGCGGCAGTTCCGACACCACCATGCCGGCGGCCTTGAGCGCTTCGAGCGCCTTGTCGGCTTCGCCCCTGGACACGCCGCGCTGGAACTGCGTCGCTTCGCGCGCCGCGTCCTCGATGATCCTGCGTTCCTCCGCGCTCATGCCGTCCCAGGTCTTGCGGCCGATGAGCAGCGCCTGCGGGTTGTAGATGTGGCGCGTCTGGGTGATGTACTTCTGCACCTCGGCGAACTTCGAGGCCAGGATGGTGGTGTTGGGGTTCTCCTGGCCGTCGACCGCCTTCTGGTCCAGCGCGGCGTAGAGTTCCGGGAAGGGCAGCGGCGTGGCGTTCGCGCCAAGCGTGCTGAACAGGTCGATGTACAGCGGCGACTGGATCACGCGGATCTTGAGCCCGGCGATGTCCTCGGCCTTTGCGATGGGGCGCTTGCTGTTGGTCAGGTTGCGGAAGCCCAGGTCCCAGTAGCCCAGCCCGTGCAGGCTCTTCTCTTCCAGCCGGGCGAGCAGCTTCCTGCCGAAGGCGCCGTCGGTGACGGCGTCGGCTTCCTGCGCGTTGGCGAACAGGAAGGGCAGGTCGTAGGCCGCGAACTCCTTGACCTGCGCGCTCAGGATGCCGGCGTTCAGCACCGTCATCTCGACCGTGCCGCCCTGCAGCGCGGAGACCGTCTGCAGGTCGCCGCCCAGCGCGCCGCCGGGGAAGAGCTTGATCGTGATCTTCCTGCCGGATTTCTCCGCCACCAGGTCGGCGAACTTCTGCGCCCCCTGCGCCTGCGGGTGGCCGGCCTGGTTCTGGAACGCGAACTTGAGCGTGCGCTCCTTGACCTGCGCCTGGGCGCCGAGCATGGCGAGCGCAGCGAGGGCCGCGACGGTGAGCTGTCGAACGAGGGATGCGGTCATGAGGTCTCCTTCTTTTGTGTGTCAACCATGGAACAGCTTGGCCGGCCAGGTCACGAGCCAGGGGAAGAGCACCATCACGAACATGATCGCGAACTCGGCGATCATGAAAGGCACGACGCCCTTGGTCACGTCGTCCATCGAGATCCGCCCGACGCCCGCCACCACGTTGAGCACCGTGCCCACCGGCGGTGTCACCAGCCCGATCGAGTTGTTGATGATGAACATCACGCCGAAGTAGACCGGGTCGATCTCCGCCGCGCGCACCACCGGCATCAGCACCGGCGTGAGGATCAGGATGGTCGGCGTCATGTCCATCGCGGTGCCGACCACCATCACCAGCACCATGATCGCGGCCATCAGCAGGATCTTGTTGCCCATGAAAGGCTCGAGCAGGCCGATCACCTTGGACGGCAGGTCGGCCACGGTGATGAGCCAGGCGCTCACCATCGCCGCGGCGATCAGGAACATCACGATCGCGCTGGTCTTGGCGGCCGCGACGAAGATGCCGTAGAGGTCGGCCCAGCTGATCTCGCGGTAGATCACGGTCGACACGAAGAGCGCATACACCGCCGCCACCACCGCGGCCTCGGTCGGCGTGAAGACGCCCATGCGCAGGCCCACGAGGATGATGACCGGCAGCATCAGCGCCCACAGCGCCTTGCGGAAGGCAGTGGCGATCTCGGCCGCCGACTTGCGCGGCGGCGGCACGATCTTCTCGCGCCGCACCAGGTAGGCCCAGGTGAGCCACAGCGCCGCGCCGATGAGGATGCCCGGCACGATGGCGGCCAGGAACAGCTTCGAGATCGAGACGTTGGCGGCCACGCCGAAGATCACCAGCCCGATGCTGGGCGGGATCACCGGACCGATCACGCCCGTGGCCGCGATCAGCCCGCCGGCGCGCGCCTTGTCGTGGCCGGCCTTGACCATCATCGGCAGCAGCAGGGCGGTGAGCGCTGCCGCATCGGCCACCGCCGAACCCGACAGGGCCGAGAGCAGGCAGCCCGCCATGATGGTCACGTAGCCCAGGCCGCCCTTGACATGGCCGACCAGCGCGAGCGCGAAGTCGACGATGCGCTTGGACAGGCCGCCGACGTTCATGATCTCGCCGGCCAGCATGAAGAAGGGCACGGCGAGCAGCGGGAAGCTGTCGGCGCCGCCGATCACGTTCTGCGCCAGGATCTGCGCATCGAAGAGGTCCAGGTGCCACATCAGCGCGACGCCGCTGGCCAGCAGCGAGAACGCGATCGGGATGCCGGCCGCCATGGCCAGCAGCAGCGAGCCGACGAAGACGGCGATGGTCATGTCCGGCTCCCGGGCTCGCGCGCCGCGCCGAGGATCTGCTGCAGCTGCACCGCCTCTTCGGACTCCTGCACCATGACCAAATGCTCGTCGGCGATCTTTCCGGTCAACAACCGGTACAGGTCGAGCGCGAGGATGAAGGCCGCGCAGACCGAGAACACGATGCCCGAGGCATAGACGATCGCCATCGAGGCGCCGGTGGTGGGCGCGCTCACGTCCCAGTTGATGCGCGCCTGCGCGAGGCTGCCTTCGAACAGCAGCCAGACGATGTAGAGCATCACCGCATGGCTCAGCGCCAGGCAGGCCTTCTTGCCGGCCGGCGGCAGCTTCTGCACCACCATGTCGACGCCCAGGTGGCCGTGCTCCTTGAGCGCGACGACCGCGCCCAGGAAGGTCATCCAGATGAAGAGCCAGCGCGACACTTCCTCCGACACCGTGATGCCGGAGTTGAAGCCGTAGCGCAGCACCACGTTGCCGAACACCAGCACCACCATCACCGCGAGCATGAAGGCGATGAGCGCCTCGATGCCGCGGCAGATGCCGTCGAGCCAGCGGTTCATGGCCGGCTCGCGCCGTGCTCGGGCGCGCTCTCGCGCAGGCTCTCGACCAGCGCGCGCAGCGCCGCGAGATAGGAGTGCGGACCGAAGCCCTGCACCGTGGCCTTAACGGCCGGCGAGATGATCGAGTGCGCGCGCCAGGCCTCGCGGGCCGCGATGTTCGACATGTGCACCTCGATCACCGGGAAAGGCATGGCCTTGATCGCGTCGTGCAGCGGCACGCCGTGCTGCGTCAGCCCGGCGGGGTTGACCAGGGCGCCCTGGGCGCTGTCGATGTGCTCGTGCAGGAAGTCGATCAGCGTGCCTTCGTGGTTCGACTGCACGGTGGCCAGCTCGACCTGCAGCTCGGCGGCCAGCGCCTCGAGGCGGGCGTTGATTTCGGGCAGCGTGGTCCTGCCGTAGATGTGGGGTTCGCGGCGGCCGAAGAGGTTGAGGTTCGGGCCGTGGAGGACGAGGATGCGCATGGTGGTGTTCGCCTGGGCCCGCATCACTTGCGGATGCGCGCGAGTTCGTCGTTGTAGAGCTTCACGATCGCGGGGTCGTAGCTGGCCGAGAACTTGTCGATGACCGGCTTGGCGATCTGGCGCATGCGCGCCTGCTCGGCGGGCGCCACCTCGTTGAACTGCATGCCCTTGGCCTGCAGGTCGCCGACCGAGCGCTGCGCCGCGGCGCGGCTCACCTGGCGCTGGTAGCCGCGCGCCTCGTTGGCGGCGTCGTTCATCATCTTCTGTTCGGCGGGCGTGAGCGAATCCCAGAACTTCTTGCTGACCAGCACGATGTTCGCGGCATACACGTGGTTGGTCGCGCTCAGGAACTTCTGCACCTCGAAGAACTTGTTCGACAGGATCACGGCGAAGGGGTTCTCCTGGCCGTCGACCGCCTTGGCTTCCAGCGCGCCGTACAGCTCGGCGAAGGGCATCGGCACCGGGTTGGCCTTGAAGGCCTTGAAGGTCTCGAGGAACACCGGGTTCGGGATCACGCGCAGCTTGAGCCCGTCGAAATCCTCGGCCCTGGTGATCGGGCGCTTGCTGTTGGTCACGTTGCGAAAGCCCAGGTCCCAGTAGCCCAGCGCCACCAGGCCCTTCTCGGGCAGCTTGGCGATCAGCGCCTGGCCCAGCGGCCCGTCGAGCAGGGCGTCGGCCTGCGCGAAGCTGCCGACGGCGAAGGGGAAGTCCACCAGCCCGAATTCCTTCACGATGCCCGCCAGCGAGGTGGTGGCCGGTGCCGACATCTGCTGCACGCCGCCCTGCAGGGCCGATTGCTGCTGCATCTCGTTGCCCAGCTGCGAGGCCGGGAACTCCTGCACCTTGAGCTTGCCGCCGCTCTTGGCGGCCAGCAGCTCGGCGAAGCGCTTGACGCCGAAGCTCACCGGATGGTCGGCGTTGTTGAGGTGGCCGAAGCGGATGACGCGCTCCTGCTGGGCGGCGGCGGGCAGGGCGAGGAGCAGGCACAGGCCGGCGGCGGCCAGGATACGGGCGGTGGGCTTCACGGGGATCTCCATCAAAAGGCGAACAGGACGTGACGACCCGCAGGGCGCCGACCGATGGATGCTATTTAAAAAGTGGAAATCATTTCCATAGTGGAAACCCTTTGGCGAAATTTGGTAGATTCCGGGAGTCGCGGGCACCCGGCCCTTCTCTCACCGACCACCCGAACCGCCCATGAGCAGCATCCTCGAACGCAGCTTCAACGTCCTGGAGCACCTGGCGAAGCATCCCGAAGGCAAGCCGCTGTCGGCCCTGGCCTCCGAGCTGGACATGCCGCTGAGCGCCACGCACCGCCTGCTCGCGGAGCTGGTGCGCTGCGGCTACGTGCGGCAGGACCAGAGCCACGGCGACTACATGCTGACCATCAAGCTGGTCTCGCTGGGGCTCGGCTTCCTCAGCACCAGCGGCATCGTGGACATCGCGCAGCCGCTGCTGGACCGGCTGGCGGCGGAGTCCGGCGAGCTCGTGCGGCTCGCGGTCGTCGACGGCGACGAGCTCACCTTCGTCGCGAAGGCGCAGGGCGCGATGCGCGGGCTGCGCTACGACCCGGACATGGGCCTGTCGGTCAACCTGTCCTGCAGTTCGGCCGGCCACGCCTGGCTGTCGACGCTGAGCGACGAAGAGGCGCTGGCCCTGGTCTCGAAGCAGGGCTTCGGCAAGCCGGAGGATTTCGGACCGAAGGCGCCCACCACCGTGAAGGCCCTGCTCGGCTTCCTGAAGGCCGCACGGCAGCGCGGCTTCAGCATGATCGTCGAGGTGTTCGCACCGGCCATGACCGCGATGGCCGCGCCCATCCGCAGCGGCAACGGTGCCGTGATCGGCGTGGTGACCATCGCCGGGCCGCTGGTGCGCCTGAGCGAGGCGCGCATGCTCGAACTCGGGCCGGCCCTGCTGCGCACCACCCACGAACTCGCGCTGGCGAGCGGGGCGTCGGCCCTGTTCAAGCGCCGGGCCTGAGCCGGCGCGCGGCGCTCAGGCCTGCGGCGGCGGGGCGTCGAAATCGCTGGCCGCGTGCCGCTCGGGCAGCTGGCTGGCCGCATCGCCCCAGGTGCGGTTGACGCGCCGGCCGCGCTGCACCGCGGGCCGTGCGGCGATGGCCTCGGTCCAGCGCTGCACATGGGTGTACGCCTGCACCTGCAGGAACTCGCCCGCCTCGTAGAGCAGGCCCTTGGCGAGCGCGCCGTACCAGGACCACACCGCGATGTCGGCGATGGTGTAGTCCTCGCCCGCCAGATAGGGCGATTCGGCCAGGCGCCGGTCGAGCACGTCGAGCTGGCGCTTGACCTCCATCGCGAAGCGGTCGATCGCGTATTCGATCTTCGTCGGCGCGTAGGCGTAGAAATGGCCGAAGCCGCCGCCGAGGTAGGGCGCGCTGCCCATCTGCCAGAACAGCCAAGACAGGCATTCGGCCCGCTTCGCGGACTCGGTCGGCAGCAAGGCACCGCCGAACTTCTCGGCCAGGTAGACCAGGATCGCGCCCGACTCGAACACGCGGACCGGCGCCGGTCCGCTGCGGTCCAGCAGCGCCGGGATCTTCGAATTGGGATTGACGCCGACGAAGCCGCTGCCGAACTGGTCGCCTTCGCCGATCCTGATGAGCCAGGCGTCGTACTCCGCGCCCGCATGCCCGAGCGCGAGCAGTTCTTCCAGCATCACCGTGACCTTGACGCCGTTGGGCGTGGCCAGCGAGTAGAGCTGCAGGGGATGCCGGCCGACGGGCAGTTCCTTGTCGTGCGTCGGCCCGGCGATCGGGCGGTTGATGTTGGCGAACTTGCCGCCGCTGGCCTTGTCCCAGGTCCAGACTTTGGGCGGACTGTATTCGGATGGATCGGTCACGTGTGGATGCTCCGTGTGCGCAGGCGGTTGCGCAAAGAAATTGACGAACCGCCCGAGCTTAGGACAGGCCCCAAGTCCCTGCAGCGCTACGTCAATCGACGTATTCAAGCCGGCGGGACCGCTTCGCAGAATCGGCGCATCGCAGCAGCACCCGATCCATCCACAGGAGCCACGCCATGATCCACGGCGACATTTCCAGCAGCAAGGACACCGTCGGTGTCGCGGTCGTCAACTACAGGATGCCGCGCCTCCATACCAGGGCCGAAGTGCTCGACAACTGCCGCGCCATCGCCAGGATGGTGGTGGGCATGAAGTCCGGGCTGCCCGGAATGGACCTGGTGATCTTCCCGGAATACAGCACGCACGGGATCATGTACGACCGCGCGGAGATGTTCGAGAACGCGGCCACCGTGCCCGGCGCCGAGACCGAGATCTTCGCCGCGGCCTGCCGCGAGGCCAAGGTGTGGGGCGTGTTCTCGCTGACCGGCGAGCGCCATGAAGAGCACCCGCACAAGGCGCCGTACAACACGCTGATCCTGATGAACGACCAGGGCGAGATCGTCCAGAAGTACCGCAAGATCATGCCGTGGGTGCCGATCGAGGGCTGGTACCCGGGCGACCGCACCTACGTGAGCGAGGGCCCCAAGGGGCTGAAGATCAGCCTCATCATCTGCGACGACGGCAACTATCCCGAGATCTGGCGCGACTGCGCGATGAAGGGGGCCGAGCTCATCGTGCGTTGCCAGGGCTACATGTACCCGGCCAAGGAGCAGCAGATCCTGATGTCGAAAGCCATGGCCTTCGCCAACAACAGCTACGTCGCGGTGGCCAATGCGGCCGGCTTCGACGGCGTGTACTCGTACTTCGGCCACTCGGCGCTGATCGGCTTCGACGGCCGCACGCTGGGCGAATGCGGCGAGGAGGAGATGGGCGTGCAGTACGCCGCGCTGAGCAAGTCGCTGATCCGTGATTTCCGCCGGCACGGCCAGTCGGAGAACCACCTCTTCAAGCTGCTGCACCGCGGCTACACCGGGCTGATCAACTCGCACGAGGGCGACCAGGGCGTAGCCGATTGCCCCTATGCGTTCTATGCGGAGTGGATTGCCGACCCGCAGGGCGCGCGCGAGAAGGTCGAGTCCTTCACCCGCCGCACGGTCGGTACGGCCGAGGCGCCCATCGAGGGCATCCCGAACGAGGAGACGGTCTCGCCGCTGTACCGCTGAAACGGCGGCTCAGTTCGGCGCGACCGCCGCCGGGGCCGTTCGCGCCGCGCGTGCGCCGCGCCGCAGCAGCAGACCGAACAGCGGCGCCGTCAGGTACATCACGACCGAGTAGATCGCGGCCGGCAGCGCGAGCTGGTAGCTGCCCAGCACGCTGAGCGCGACGAAGATCGCGAGCGTCGAGTTGTGGATGCCGATCTCGTAGCTGATGGCGGTGGCCAGCGGCCGGTCGAGCCCGGCCGCGCGGCTCAGGCCGTAGCCCGCACCCAGGCTCAGCAGGTTGAACAGCAGCACGGCCGGGCCGATCTGGGCAAAGGCGACCGAGATCGAACTCCATTCCTTGGCGATGGCCAGCACCGCGACCACTGCCAGCACCCCGGCGCTGAACACCTTGAACGGCTTCTCCATGCGGGCCGCGAAAGCGGGCCGGCGCGAGGCGACCGCCATCCCGATCAGCACCGGCACCAGCACGATCGCGACCACCTCCAGCAGCTTGCCGGTCTGCATGGGTACCAGCTGGCCGCTCTGGATGAAGTGCGCGATGGCCCAGTTGGCGATCAGCGGCAGCGTGAAGATCGACAGCACCGTGTTGGCCGCGGTGAGCGAGATGTTCATCGCCACGTTGCCGCCGAACAGGTGCGAGAACAGGTTGGCCGAAATGCCGCCCGGCGAGGCGGCCAGCAGCATCAGGCCGACCGCGAACACCGGCGGCATGCCGAAGGCGAGCACGATGGCGTAGCAGGCCAGCGGCAGGCCCACCACCTGCAGCAGCAGCGCGATGGCCACCGCCTTGGGGTGCTGCGCGAGCCACCGGAAATCGGCCAGCGACAGCGACAGGCCCAGGCCGAACATGACCAGCGCCAGCGCGCCGAACAGCGCGCGGGTGATGACGACGGTGCCGTCCATGCGGCGCTCAGTTCCGGTAGCCGGGGTCGATGCGGTCGAGCTTGCGGATCAGCGAGGGCCAGACGAAGGCGCCGCCGAGCCCGCCGGTCTGCACCTTCATCGCGTGGCCCACGCCCTCGACGATGCGCGGGTCGACCTGGGTGAGCTCGCCACCGCCCGATTGCGCGGCGATCTGGATCTGGCAGGTGTTCTCGAAGGTGTACATCGAGAGGAAGGCATCGGCCACGCTCTTGCCGATGGTCAGCAGGCCGTGGTTGCGCAGCATCAGGAAATTGGCTTCGCCCAGGTTGGCCTGCAGCCGCGCCTTCTCGTCGTCGCGGATCGCCACGCCCTCGTAGCCGTGGTAGGCCAGCGAGGCCAGCACGAAGGTCGACTGCTGGCTGATCGGCAGCACGCCGTTCTTCTGCGCGCTGACCGCGATGCCGGCGCGGGTGTGGGTGTGCAGCACGCACTGCGCGTCCTCGCGCACCGCGTGCACCGCGCTGTGGATCACGAAGCCGGCCGGGTTGACCGGATAGGGCGACTCGATCACCTTGTTGCACTGCTGGTCGACCTTGACCAGGCTGGAGGCCGTGATCTCGTCGAACATCAGGCCGTAGGGGTTGATCAGGAAGTGGTGCTCGGGGCCGGGCACGCGCGCGCTGATGTGGGTGAAGACCAGGTCGCTCCAGCCGTACAGCGCGACCAGGCGGTAGCAGGCGGCGAGGTCGACGCGCAGCTGCCATTCCTCGGCGGACACGAGCTGCTGGATTTCGGAGGGGGTGGTGGCGTTCATGGTGGGTTCCTACGTGCGGGTTCAGGCGATGGCGTCGGCGGGCTTCTGCAGCACCGACTTGTAGATGCTCTGGCGCGGCTGCGCCATCAGGCGTTGCAGCATGGGCATGAATTCCTCGATCGGCAGCGTTTCGCCCTGCGGGTCGAAGGCGGGGTTGTCGTAGAGCTCGCAGAACTCGGCCGTGCGCTCGTAGTGCGGGCTCTGCCGGTAGCGCTCGCGCAGGTCGCGGTCCATGCCCAGGTGGTGGAAGAAGTAGTGGCCCTGGAAGATGCCGTGGTGCTGCACCATCCAGTGGTTGGCCTCGCTCACGAAGGGCTGCAGGATCGCGGCCGCGATGTCCGGGTGGTTGAAGGTGCCCAGCGTGTCGCCGATGTCGTGCAGCAGCGCGCACACCACGTACTCCTCGTCGCGGCCGTCGCGCAGCGCGCGGGTGGCGGTCTGCAGCGAGTGGGTGTAGCGGTCGACCGGGAAGCCGCCGTAGTCGCCCTGCAGGATCTGCAGGTGCCGCACCACGCGCTGCGGCAGGCTGCCCGCGAACTGCATGAATTCGCCGCCGATGGTCTGCCAGTCTTCGCGCGTGCTGTCCTGCATGCGGACGAAGGTCGCTCGTTGATTCATTCGTATGTCTCCTTGGGGCCGTGGGGGCCGAGGCTCACTTTAGGCAGGCGGGTGCCATTCAACTGTCAAATGGAGAACAATTGACCCTCTCGTTTACCCCCGGGCGGCACCCCACCGCCCCGCCACCATGGCCATGCGCGCCCCGACCCACGTGACCGCCGCCCACCGCGACGCGATGGAGGCCAACCCCTGGTTCGCCGCGCTGCCGCGCGCGCAGCGCGACGCCCTGCTGTCCGTGGCCGAGGTGCACCACCTGGCGCGCGGCGCCATGCTCTACCGGCAGGGCGACGGCGGCGACGGCCTCTCGGGCGGCTTCTACGGGCTGGCCAGCGGCTTCATCAAGGTCTCGACCCTGCGCCAGGACGGCCGCGAGGCGATCCTCGCGCTGCTCGAACCCGGCAACTGGTTCGGCGAGATCGCGCTGATCGACGGCTCGCTGCGCTCCCACGACGCCACGGCGCTGGCCGACGCCGAGGTGCTGGTGGTGCCGCGCGCCGCCTTCGATCGCCAGATGCGCGAGCTGGCCTTCGCCCAGGCGATGGCCTTGCTGCTGGCCCACCGCGTGCGCGGCCTCTACGACCTGATGGAGAACGCCACGCTGCGCGACCTGCGCTCGCGCGTGGCGCGTCGGCTGCTGGCGCTGGCCCGGGGCGATGTGACCCAGTCGCCGCAGATGCGCCGGGAGATCGCGCTGCCGCAGGAGGCGATCGCGATGATGCTGGGCGTGACCCGCCAGACGCTGTCGAAGGAGCTGCACGCGCTGGCCGGGCAGGGCGTGCTCACGGTGGGCTACGGGCGCATCGAGATCGAGTCCTTCGACGCGCTGCAGGCGGCGGCCGGCTGAGCCTCTCCACAAGCCGCACACAAACGCGCAACAGTCCTTCAAGGTTGCCCGCGCAGACTCCCGTCATCCATCACCGGTGCGTCCCGCCCGGAATGGCCTGACGGCGTTCGGCGCCACGGCATGGGCCGTGACACCGCCGCCGAATGTTCCGAGTTCTGGAGTTCCTTTTCCATGAGTGCACAGC
Organism: Variovorax sp. UMC13; assembly: GCF_014170375.1. Classification (GTDB taxonomy): domain Bacteria; phylum Pseudomonadota; class Gammaproteobacteria; order Burkholderiales; family Burkholderiaceae_C; genus Variovorax. The sequence goes on from NZ_LZZW01000026.1 coordinate 45,648, forward strand.
TGCTGGCTGACGAGGCGAAATATTGTTCTTTTGGCGATACCGTTCACTACGTGAACCCGCCCAAGATCTTCTCCGGCTGCGATGGCAGCTACATGTACGACGCCGAGGGCACGCCCTACCTCGACCTGCAGATGTGGTACTCGGCCGTGAACTTCGGCTACAAGAACAAGCGCCTCGAAGACGTGATGAAGCGCCAGCTCGAGACGCTGCCGCAGGTGGCCAGCCAGTACCTGCACCCGACCAAGATCGAACTGGCGAAGTGGATCGCGCAGGACGCCGAGAAGAAGTGGGGCCGCGCCGGCCGCGTGCACTTCAACGTCGGCGGCGCGCAGGCCATCGAGGACTCGCTCAAGGTGGTGCGCAACGCCAGCAACGGCAAGAGCCTGATGTTCGCCTTCGAGGGCGGCTACCACGGCCGCACGCTGGGCGCCTCGAGCATCACCTCCAGCTACCGCTACCGCCGCCGCTTCGGCCACTTCGGTGACCGCGCGCAGTTCATCCCCTTCCCGTACCCCTTCCGCCGCCCCAAGGGCATGACGGCCGAGGAGTACTCGGATTCGATCGTGCGCGAGTTCGCGCGCAAGTTCGAGAACGAGTACCACGCGGTCTGGGACCCGAAGACCGGCCAGTGCGAATACGCGGCCTTCTATGTCGAACCGATCCAGGGCACGGGCGGCTACGTCGTGCCGCCGCCGAACTTCTACAAGGGCCTGAAGAAGGTGCTCGACGAGCACGGCATCCTGCTGGTGGTCGACGAGATCCAGATGGGCTTCTGGCGCACCGGCAAGCTCTGGGCGATCGAGAACTTCGGCGTGCAGCCCGACGTGCTGGTCTTCGCCAAGGCGCTGACCAACGGCCTGAACGCGCTCAGCGGCCTGTGGGCGCGCGAAGAGCTGATCAACCCGCAGGTGTTCCCGCCGGGCTCGACGCACTCCACCTTCGCCGCCAATCCGCTGGGCACGGCGCTGGGCCTGGAAGTGCTGCGCATGACGGCCGAGATCGACTACGGCAAGCAGGTCTGCGACAGCGGCGCCTACTTCCTCGAAGGCCTGAAGGAGCTGCAGAAGCGCCACAAGGAAATCGGCGACGTCGACGGCATGGGCCTGGCGCTGCGCGCCGAGATCTGCACCGAGGACGGCTTCACGCCCAACCGCGCGCTGCTCGACAAGATGGTCGACATCGGCCTGTCGGGCGACCTGGAATTCGAAGGCCGCAAGATGGGCCTGGTGCTGGACGTGGGCGGCTACTACAAGAACGTGATCACCTTCGCGCCTTCGCTCGAGATCTCGCGCGCCGAGATCGACCAGGCCATGGTGCTGCTCGACCAGCTGCTGACGCGCGCCAAGCGCAGTTGACGGGTTTCCGGCGCCTGTGCAGTTCGCCCATCAACTCGAACCCGACGCACTGATCGCGGCCTTCGCCGCGCATCCGCCCGAAGGCTTCGCGGTGGTCGAGAGCGTGCCGCAGGCGCCGGTGTTCACCGCCGCCTTCGACCTGCTGACCACCGCCGACGATGCGCTCAAGCAGCGCGCCAAGGGGCTGCCGCTGTTTCGCTTCTGGTCGCGCTGGCTGCGCATCCGGACGGTCTTCGTCGGCACCACGGTGTCGGAGTACGCGCTGGTGCCGCGCGACGCGGCGCCGGCCGCCTGGCTGATCGGCCTGCTGCAACGCTGGGGCTCGCGCTACCGCCTGCTGATCGTCAAGGACATCCCGGCCGCATCGCCGCTGCTCGACGAGGCCGAGAACCGGCAGGCCGAGGCGCTGGTGCAGGTCTGCGTGGCGGCCGGCTGCGTGCTGGTCGAAGGGCAGGCGCTGGCCTATGTGCCCATCGACTTTCCCGATATCAATGCCTACCTCGGACGGCTCTCGTCGAGCCGGCGGCAGAACCTGCGGCGCAAGCTGCGCAGCCGCGCCGGTCTGGAGATTCGCCGCCTGCCCACGGGCGGCGCGGCCTTCGAGAGCGAGGCCGCGATCGATGACTACTACCGGCTCTACGAAGCCGTCTACGCCCAGAGCGAAGTGCATTTCGACCGACTCACGCGCGCCTTCTTCGCGCGCGTGCTGCGTGACGCGTCGGCCGGCGGCATCGTGTTCGAATACCGGCAGGCCGGCGTGCTGGTCGGCTGGAACCTCTGCTTCGAGGCCGGCGGCAAGCTGGTCGACAAGTACATCGGCTTTTCCTACCCGGCGGCGCGCGAGTGCAACCTGTACTTCGTGAGCTGGATGGTCAACCTCGAATACGCGATCGAGCGCGGTCTCACGCACTACGTCGCGGGCTGGACCGATCCCGAGGTCAAGGCCCAGCTCGGCGCGCGCTTCACCTTCACCCGCCATGCGGTGTACGTGCGCAACCCGCTGCTGCGCCGGCTCGCGAAGCGCTTCGCGGGGCACTTCGAAAGCGACCGCCAATGGCACGAGGGCACGCCATGAATGCACTGCCGCCCGTGGTGCTGGACCTCGACGACTCGATCGGCCCGCTGGCCGGCGAGCTGCGCATTCCCCTGCAGGAGCGGCAGGAGGCGCTGCGCTTCGGCTGCGGCCTGGGCGTGATGCGCGGGCTGGCCGAGACGCTCGACGCGCGGCTGCCGGCCTTCGAGCGTCACGGCACGGTGTTCATGGGCAGCGGCGACTTCCACCACCTGAGCTGGCCGCTGGTGGCGCGCAGCGCGCGCGGCCGCGAGCGCGGGAGCCTGCGGGTGGTGGTGTTCGACAACCATCCCGACAACATGCGCTTCCCCTTCGGCGTGCACTGCGGCTCCTGGGTGCGGCGCGTGGCGCTGCTGCCCGAGGTCCGCCAGGTGCTGGTGGTGGGCATCACCTCGGGCGACATCGGCTGGCGCCATGCGTGGGAGAACCAGCTCAAGCCGCTGCGCGCCGGCAAGCTGCAGTACTGGAGCGTGGGCGTGGACACCGGCTGGTCGCGCTGGCTGGGCCTGGGCGCCGCCTTCCGCACCTTCGCCGACACCGAAGCCCTGAGCGAGGCGCTGGCGCGGCATCTGCGCGAGCAGCCCGCACCGACCTATCTCTCGATCGACAAGGACGTGTTCGCCCCCGAGGTCGTGCGGACCAACTGGGACCAGGGGCGGCTGCTGGAATCGCAGGCCCTGCGCATCCTCGAGGCCCTGGGCGGGCAGATCGTGGGCAGCGACGTCACCGGCGAGGTCTCGGCCTACCGCTACCGCACGGCCTGGAAGCGCTGGCTCAGCGCGCAGGACGGTCAGGACACGGCCATCGACCCGGTGCAGCTCGCGGACTGGCAGGCCGGCCAGCATGCGTTCAACCAGCGTCTGCTGGAGCACATGGCGCGCGTCGGGTAGGCTTTGCGAAGAATGCCGGCCCGGAGCCGGCGCGGTGGCATCCTCCACCCCAGACATCGGGAGGCATTCATGTTCGATCGATCGACCGCGGCCCTGTTGCGCCGGGCCTTCGGCCCGCTGGTGCGCCGAGGCCACCTGAGCGTGCGACTGCCGGACGGCCAGACGCTGGTCTTCGGCGACGGGGGCCTGCCCCGCGCCGGCGTCCGCTTCACCGAACGGCGCGCCGTCTGGGCCCTGCTGCGCGACCCCGACCTGCAGTTTGGCGAGCTGTTCATGCAGGGACGGCTGCAGGTGGAGGAGGGCACGGTCTACGACGTGCTGGAGCTGTTCCTGCGCGACGCCAAGGGCGTACCGCCCGGCCCCTTCGTGCAGCTGCTCGATCGCTGGCGCATGGCGTTGCGCCCGCTGCTGCAGCGCAACCGGCCGAACCGGTCGCGCGCCAACGTGGCCCATCACTACGACCTCGACGACCGGCTCTACCGCCTGTTCCTCGACAGCGACCGGCAGTACTCCTGCGCCTATTTCGAGACCGGCGACGAGAGCCTCGAGGCCGCGCAGCTGGCCAAGAAACGACACATCGCGGCCAAGCTGCTGGTCGAGCCCGGCCAGCGCGTGCTCGACATCGGCTGCGGCTGGGGCGGCCTGGCGCGCTACCTGGCGGAGGTGGCCGGCGCGGGCCATGTGAGCGGCGTCACGCTGTCGACCGAACAGCTCGAGGCCGCGCAGCGGCTGGGCGCCGCGTCGCCCGCGGCCGCCGCGCTCGACTACCGGCTCGAGGACTACCGCGCCACCCAGGGGCCCTTCGAGCGCATCGTCTCGGTGGGCATGTTCGAGCACGTGGGCCGGGGCAACCACGACGCCTTCTTCCGGCAGTGCCGCGAGCTGCTGACCGAGGACGGCGTGATGCTGCTGCACTTCATCGGCAACTCCGACGTGCCGGACTTCAACAACCCGTGGATCGAGAAGTACATCTTTCCCGGCGGCAGCCTGCCCTCGCTGTCGGAGTGCACGCCGGCCATCGAGCGCGCGGGCCTGGTGGTGACCGACATCGAGGTGCTGCGGCTGCACTACGCGCGCACGCTGCGGCTGTGGCGCGAACGTTTCATGGCCCGGCGCGACGAGGCGCTGGCGCTCTACGACGAGCGCTTCTGCCGCATGTGGGAGTTCTATCTTTCGATGTCGGAGACCGCCTTCCGCTACCAGGACATCGCGATCTTCCAGATCCAGCTGGCGCGCCGGCAGGAGGCCGTGCCCCTGACGCGCAACTACATCGAGGAACGCAAGGCCGCGTTGCGCGCGCGCGAGGCCGCGCTCAGCGGCTGAAGCGGGCCAGCGCCGCGCACACCTGTTCGAAGCGCGCATCGTCGAGCCAGGGGCTGTTGCTGATGGCCAGCAGGCGGCCCGCGAGCGCGCGTGCATGGGGCAGCGCCCCAGTTTCGGCGGCCGGCACCACGCGGGCATAGCGGGGGTAGTCGGGCAGGGCGTGCACGAAGGGCAGGCTCAGGCCGCAGCCCGCGCCCCAGAGCGCGCGGATGGCCGCGTCGCGCTGCGCGGTGCTCGGCATCCACACCATCAGCACCGGCCAGGTGCCGGCCGCGCCGGGCACCGAAGGGCTGTCGCCCAGCACCGGCAGGCCGGTGATGCGCGTCAGCTGTGCACGGCGCCGCAGCGCGCGCGCCGTGCCCTGGGCCAGGAAATCGGGCAGGCGTGCCAGCGCGCGCACGCCCACCGCCTGGCGCCAGCGGCCCACGCGGTGCAGCGGGATCTCCGGATCGAAATCGTCGCCCGCGGCCGCCACCCAGTCGCCGCGCTTCAGCGCCTGGCGCAGCGGGCGCCCATAGACCAGGCCCAGGCCGGCGGGCCGGTAGCACAGCGCATAGCCCAGCAGTTCGATCGAGCGGCGCAGTTCCCAGCCCCGATGCCGTGGCACGGTCTCGGCGCTGGCCTGCGCGCAGGCCTGCCGCAAGGCAGGGTCGTGCACCACCAGTGCGCCGCCCTCGAACAGCGTCAGGCCCTTGCCCACGGCCAGGCTGAAGAAGACCATGTCGCTGTGGGCGCCCACGCTCCGGTCGCCGACGCGCGCGCCCAGCGCCTGCGCCGCGTCCTCGAGCGTCCAGGCGCCGACCGCGCGCGCGCAGGCCTGGGCCGTGGCCACATCGGTGAGGCGTCCGCCCAGGTGCGTGGGCACCACCGCCAGTGTGTGCGGGCCGCAGAGCTGGCGCAGGTGCACGGGGTCCAGGTCCAGCGTGCCGGGTTGCAGGTCGCACACCCGCAGCTGCAGGCCGCAATGCGCGACCGCCAGCGCCACCAGCGGGCAGGTGTAGGCCGGCACGACCACCTCGGTGCGCGTGGGCGCCAGCCGCTTCAGCGCGGTCAGCGCCACCACCATGCAGGCCGTGCCCGAGCATTCGATCTGCACCTGCGGCACGCCGAGGAAGCGGGCGAGCGCCGATGCCAGGTCGGCGTCGGTGCCGGGCCAGGCGAGATCGCCCGCGCGCAGCGGCAGGCCCGCCGTGGGCGGTACGTCGGCCAGGCGTTCAGCCATGCGGGCCGCGCGCGGCGCCGGCCAGGATGTCCGGGGGCGTCGCGTGCAGGGTCTCGGGCGCGGCGTCCTGCTCTTCGCTGAAGGCCAAGCAGACGATGCCCGCGATGATGAACAGGCCGCCGGTGATCTGCGGCCAGCCGATGCGCTCGTCGAACAGCAGCCAGGACAGCGCCAGCACAGACACGATCTCCAGGTGCGACGCGGCGAAGGCCGGGCCGATGGGCGCGTGCTTGAGCAGCGTCATCCAGGCGAAGAAGGCGCCGATGTAGCCGATGAAGGCGCCGTAGATCCAGGGCTGGCCGAACACCCGCAGCAGCCAGTCGGCGCTGAACTCCAGCGGTAGGGCCTGGGTGCCGGCGACCTTGAAGCTGATCTGCGCCAGCGTGTCGAAGGCCATCAGCATCAGGAAGCCGATCACATAGAAACGTCGTTTGTCAGCCACTTCAGCCTCCGTGCCAGCCGACGATGGTGACGCCGATCGAAATCAGCAGGATGCCTGCGACGCGCATGCGAGAGAGCTTCTCGGCGAACAGGTAGCGGCCGGCGATCATGATCGCGACGATGTTGATCGAGCCGAGCAGCACGCCTTCGGACAGCGGCACCAGCGACAGGAAGGCCAGCCACAGCACGAACTCGGCCACATAGCAGCCCACGCCCACCCACAGCCAGGGGCGGCGCGCCATGAAGGCCCAGCGCGCGAGGCCGTCGCCCGCGCGCGGGTCGCCGGCGGCGGCCTTGAAGGCCAGCTGGCCCCCGCTGTCGACCAGCACGTTCAGCACCCAGAGCGTGAGCACCAGCGGCGTCAGTTCGCTGCTCATGTGGCCAGCGAGCCGTCGTTGGCGCCGTGGGCGTAGGTGTCGGCCGCCTGCGGCAGGGTGGCGCCGCGCGCCGCGGCGATGCGGGTGGCGAAGTCCACGGCCCGCGCGGTCACGGTGCGCCGTTCGCGGTCGATGGTGATCATGTGGTAGCTGTCCTGCAGCAGCACCATCTCGACCGGGCCCTGGACCTTGCGCTCGATCAGCCGGGCGTTGGCCAGGCTCGAGATGTCGTCGTGGGTGGCGTGCACCACCAGGCAGGGCGCGCGCACGCGGCCCAGCTGGCGCCGCACCTGGTCCGACAGCGCGCGCATCTCGATGATCGAGTACCAGGGGTTGCCGGGCAGGCCCGCGGCGGCGCTGTCGCCGGACTGCATCTGCTCGACCACGCGCTTGCGCAGCGCTTCGTCCTTGATGCCGTAGGGTGGTTGCTCCATGAACAGCCGGTCGCGGCCGATGCCCAGCGCGCGGAACGGCCGCAGCAGGAAGGACAGCCGCGTGTAGAAGGGGATGCTCCAGCCGTCGTGCCAGAACATGGTGGACAGCGCGCCCACGCCATCGACCACTTCCGGCCGTTCCTCGGCCAGCTCCAGCGCCAGCACCGCGCCCATCGACAGGCCCATCACCACCAGGCGATCGACCTGCGTGCGCAGCCGGTCGGCGCCGGCGTGCACGGTGGCGGCCCAGTCCTGCCAGCGGGTGCGCACCAGGTCCTCCTGCGTGCCGCAGTGGCCGGCCAGCTGCACGCCGTAGACCGTGAAGCCGGCGCGTTGCAGGCCCTTGCCCAGCAGTCGCATCTCGTTGGGCGTGCCGGTCAGGCCGTGCACCAGCAGGACCCCGGTGGACGCATGGGCGCCGTGACCGGGGAGGAAGAATTCGTGGGGGGTGATGCAGATGTCCGGGCTCATGGAAATACCTTCGTGCGGCGCAGGACGGGCGGGCGGGCGCGAGGCCGGCCCGGCGCCGCGCGCCTGCCGCTATGCCGTCATGCGGGCCGGCGCCGTGATGTCTTCCATCAGCGCCAGGGCCTCGCCGAAATGCGCGTAGGGCGCGTGGGCGATGTGCTGTTCCTGGCAGTACGTGATCAGGCGGGCCTTGGCCAGCACGAAGTCGGCCTTGCCCGAGACGCAGAAGTCGGAGCTGCCGTCGCCCACGAACAGCACCTTGCCGTGCACCGGGCGCTGCTCGGCCAGGCGCTCGCACTTGCAATTGCCGCTGGCGCGCACGCAGGCCGCGCTGGCGTGGGGCGACTGCAGCTGCCAGCTGCGCTCGCCGGTCTGCACCAGGTGGTTGGCCATCACCGGCAGCGTGCCCAGGCCATGGTGGCCGAGGATGCGGCGGATCGCGTAGTCGATGCCGTCGCTGACCACTTGCACCGGCATGCCGCGGCGCTGGGCCGCTTCGACGAAGGCGGCGAAATGCGGGTCGATGGGCAGCGCGTCGAGGTGGGCGTCGAGTTCGGCGGCGCTCATGTCGAGCAGCGCGACCTGGCCCTTCATGCATTCGCGCGAGCCGATCTCGCCGGCTTCCCAGGCGGCTTCCAGCGCTTCCCAGCCGGGGCGGCCGAAGCGCTGCAGCAGCGTGTCGGTGACGTCGTCGACGGCGATGGTGCCGTCGAAGTCGCATTGCACCGTCCAGCCCGGGGACGGGGCGTTGCGATGCAGGGTCGTGGCCGATGGCCGGATCTTGATGACCTTATTCATGAAAACTCACCCTCACGTTCTGACCCAGGCGCAGCACAGGCACCGGCGGGTCGAATTCCAGAAAACACTCCACCACCCGCACGTTGCGCGCGGTCGCGTCGTCGTCGAGCCGGCTGGTGCCGTAGGCCTGGCTGACGCGCAGCACGCGCGCGGGGTAGGCGGCCTGCGCGGCGGCGCCCTGCGTGTCGCCGTCGAGGCGCACGCTGGCGCGCATGCCGGGCTTGACGTTGGCGACATAGGCTTCGCTGAGCTCGGCGCGCACGGTCAGCGGCCGGTGCGGCAGCAGCACCAGCGCCGGCCGCGTGGATTGCGAGGACACGCGCGAGCCGGTCTGCACCTGCAGCCGGAGCACGCGGGCGTCGATCGGCGCGGTCAGCGTCTGGCGCTGGACCGCGCGTTCGGCCTGCGCGAGCTTCTGGCGTGCCACCGCGGCCTCGGCCTCGAGCACGGCGACCGCGGATTCGATGTCGCTGCGGGCCTGCAGCGCCTCGTCGGCGCGCTGCGGGTCGAGCGCGCCGGCCTTGGCGGCCTCGCCGGTGCGCAGCGCCAGCTGGCGGGCCGCGGGCAGACGGGCCGACTGGGCGCGCTGGCGCGCCTGGACCAGCTTCAGTTCGGCTTGGGCCATGTCCACATCGAGCCGGGCCTGGTCGGAGGCCAGCTTCAGCAGCACCTGGCCGCGCTTGACCTCGTCGCCCTCGCGCACGCCCACGCTCTCGACCACGCCGTCCTGCTGCGGCAGCAGATCGAGGAGGCCGCCCTGGACCTCGACCTTGCCGCGCGCCATGGCCACGTCGCGCGGGCCCGGGGCCGGCGCGGCGGCGGCCACGCTGGTGCTGCCGTGGTCCGAGCAGCCGGCGATGGCCAGGGCCAGGGCCAGCATCGAGGCCGGCAGGGCGTATCGGGACAGGGAGGACTTCATGCGGAGACTGCCGTGGGCACGGCGGAAAGAGGGGTGCCGGCGGACTGCCAGTCGTTGCGTATCAGGCCGTCTTCCATGGTCAGCACGCGGTCGGCGTGCCGCACCAGGCGCGGGTCATGGCTCACGCACAGCACGGTGGTGCCGTGGTTGCGGGCGATGCGGTGCAGGATGTCGATGATCTTCTGGCCGTTCTCGGCGTCGAGGGCGCTGGTGGGTTCGTCGGCGAACAGCAGCTGCGGCTCTTTCGCCAGCGCGCGGGCGATGGCGACGCGCTGCTTCTCGCCGCCCGACATCTGCGCGGGGTAGGCGCCGGCCCGGTGCGCCATGCCGACCTCGTCGAGCGCCTGCAGCGCGAGCGCGGCCGAGCGGCGCTTGTCCAGGCCCAGGTAGCCCAGCGGCAGCTGCACCTGTTCGTGGGCGGTGAGCGCCGCGAACAGGTTGAAGCCCTGGAACACGAAGCCGGTGTGCTGCAGGCGGAAATGCTCGAGCTGGCGCTTGGTCATGGTGCCCAGGTCTTCGCCCAGCGCCCAGGCCTGGCCGGCGTCGGGCGACTGCAGGCCGCTGAGCAGCGACAGCAGCGTGCTCTTGCCGCAGCCCGAAGGGCCGGAGATCAGCGTCAGTTCGCCGCCGTAGATGTCGATCGACAGGCTCTGCAGCACGTGCACGCGCACCATGCCCGAGAGAAAGGACTTGCTCACCTGGCGAGCTTCCAGGCTGGGGCTGGCGTGGGGACGGGCCGGGCTTTTCATCGCAGCAGCATGGCCGGCTCGGCCCGTTGGAGGCCGCGCACGGCGAACAGTCCGGAAATCACGGCCAGGCCCATCACCAGCACCGCGCAGCCGATGGCGACGGTCCAGTTCATGCTCACCGGCACGTCGTAGCGCGAAGCCACCCACAGCAGCAGCGCGCTGGCCACGGCACCCATCAGCAGGCCGATGCCGCCGATCCAGCAGGCCTGTTCCAGCACCACCTTGCTGAGCGCGCGCAGGCTCGCGCCCAGCGCGTTGAGCATCGCGTACTCGCGCGCCGAGGACGCCACCACCGCCATCAGCGCCTGGCTGGTCAGCACGGCGCCCACCAGGCAGACGATGGCGGCCATGAACAGCACGGCGATGCCGGCGCCGGTGTCGAAGATCCAATAGAGCCGCGAGCGCTTGGCGAAGGTCTCGGCGGTCCAGACGGTCAGCGGGCCGAAGCCGGGCGGCACGGCCGACAGCCGCGCCTGCGCGGCGGTGGCCAGGGCCGGATTGCGCAGCCGGGCCACGAAGTAGGGCGTGCCGCCGGCCGAATCGGCGGGTTGCAGCCGGCGCGCCGTGTCCTGCGAAGCCAGCACGTTGACGCCGCCCAGCGCACGCAGCCCCGTCAGGGCGGCCACCACCTGCACCCGGTGGCCGTTGATCCAGGCATGACCGCCGACCGTGGTGCCCAGCTGGTCGAGGTCGGAGCGGTCGACGATCACCGCGTTCGGTTCACGCAGCTGGGCGCGACGCGACAGCGGCAGCAGGTGCGAGAACATCATCGCGTTCTCCTGCGTGCGGATGCCCGAGACGAAGACCGGCACGCCGCCGGTGCGCGTGGTGCCGTGCCAGTCGCCCTCGACCCAGAGATAGGGCTCGACGTCGACCACGTCCGGGTCCATGCGCAGGTACATCTCCATGTCGGGGCCGATGTCGCGCCCGAAGTTGACGCTCTGCGTGCCGGGGTAGCCGGCCCAGAGGTCGGCCGAGGAGGCCGTGACGTAGATCGAGGCGCTGCCGAAGATGCCCAGCACCAGCGCGGCCTGCACCGCCAGCAGCACGCCGGAGAAGCCGACGGCGAAGACGGCGGGCGCGAAGCGCCGCCACTCGTAGACCATGGTCTTGCGCGCCAGCGCGATCATCGGCTGCGCTCCTGCCACGGCATGGCGCTGACCAGGGGCGTGGTCTCCTCGTCGGTCGGCAGCGGGGCGCCGCCCAGCGACTTGTACAGCGCAATGAAGGCCAGGGTCTGGCTGCTGTCGGCGCCGGCCTGCTCCAGCGCGACCTGCAGCGCCGCGCGCTCGGTGGCGATGCGGTCCAGCTCGCTGCCCAGGCGCAGCCGCACCAGCGTGGCCCGGGACTGCGCGCTGCGCTCCAGCGCCTGCTGCGCCTCACGCAGCCGGTCGCTGTTCTCGCGCGCCTGCTGCAGGGCACCCAGGGCCGATTCGGTATCGGCCACGCCTTCGAGCACGGTCTGGCGGTAGTTCAGCAGCGAGGCATCGAGCGCGGCCTGTTGCGCATCGGCGGCGGCGCGCCGGCGGCCCCAGTCGAACAGCGGGATGTCGATGGCGGGACCGATCGCGGGCACGTCGTCGACGGTGCTGCGCGGTCGGTGCTGCGTGAGGTTGTACGCGTACAGGAAGGAGGCGCCCAGCGTGACGCGCGGGTAGAGCGCGGCGGTGGCGCTGCCCAGGGCGGCGGCCGTCTTCAGGACTTCGGCTTCGGCGCGGCGCACGTCGGGGCGGTAGCGCAGCAGGTCGGCCGGCACCTGCTGCAGCGCGAAGGCCGGCAGGGGCGCGCGCGGCGCGGCGGCGGGCTGGGTGGTCCAGGCGCTGTCGGGTTCGGCCTGGCCGAGCAGCACAGCCAGGCTCTGGGCCGCGCGGTCGGCCGCCTGCCGGGGCTGGGTCTGCTGGGCGCGGGCCTGGGCCAGCCGGGCCATGGCCTGGTGGTGGTCGTCGGGCGCGCCGAGCTGCTGGCGGCGGCGCAGCTCGATCAGTTCCAGCGTGCGCCGGTCCAGCGCGACCACCCGGTCGAGCAGCGCCTGCTGGGTGCGCGCGGCCTGCAGGTCGGTGTAGCGGCGCACCACTTCGGCCACGGTGCTGACCCGCGCGTCCATGCTGTTGGCCGTCGCCGTGTCGATGCCGGCCTGGCCAGCTCTCTCGGCCGATTCGCGCCCGCCGAACAGGCCCAGCTCCCAGACGGCGTCCAGGCTGGCCTGGAAATAGGTGTCGGTGGCGGAGATGTCCTGCACCGATCGCGAGCTCGCCGACAGCGCGGGCTTGAACTGCGCATTGCCCTGGCCGGCCAGCAGCCGGGCCTCGCGCAGCCGGGCGCGGGCCTGGGCCATGCCCAGGTTCTGCGCCAGGGCCCGGTCGACCAGCGCGTCGAGCTGCGGGTCGCCCAGCGCCTTCCACCAGTTGTGCAGGTCGGGCGAGAGCGCCCGGTCGGCCGCCGGCGGGGCCTGGCGCCAGGCCACCGGAACGCTGTCGGGCAGCGGCGGCACCGCCACGGCGCCGCACCCGGCCAGGCCGCAGAGCAGCAGGGCCTGGCAGACACGGAGCGGGGCGGCGGGGAATGGACGGGGCAAAACGGCAGGACGTGAGAAAACCACCGTGCATTGGACCGCGGCCACTTTGCGTGGCTTTGCAGTTTGTGTGGAGAACGCGTGGAGACGAGGCCGGGAAATGGTCGTTCCCGGGCCCTGCGCACGCGGAGGCGGCGGAAGGGATAATCGCGGCTTCCTGAGCCCCAACGCGTTTGCGCCTCCGCTTCCCCGTGACCGACCCCCGACC
>NZ_LZZW01000027.1 GCF_014170375.1 Variovorax sp. UMC13
CCACAAGGCTACTGGAATTACCCGAAAGGCACCGAGCAAACGCCCACTCATGCGCAGGAAACCAATATGGAGCGCCAGACCAAGCTTGTGGGAATCACCTCGGCGTGCATTGATTGCGTCGCGCTCGGCACCATCGAAGGTGAAAAATGCCTTCATCTCGAAGTCGCTGATATCGCGGGGGAGCCCACGCATCCCCAAAAACGTTGTGTGCCAACCCTGCATCGTGAACCTCAAAAGTGGGAGGCCACCATACCCGTTTACAAAGCGAACAGGAAAGTCAATGAAATCAACGGTCTACCCAGACCACCCCCGCGCCAGTGCTAGCTTTGCGTACCGTCACTTATTGCACTGAAAACGAGGAGACCCCACAGTGAACAATAACGATCCCCAGTGGCATGAAGCCCCCACTGTTGTCAACGCCCGCCGGGGGCTTGCCCACGCCGATCATCAACGCTGTCTTAACAGATCCATTCCAGAAAACCACTGTGACAAACTTCGATCTGAATGCTATTGCCCTGTTGGTCGAAATCATTGATACCGGAAGTCTGAGTTCTGCAGCCTTGCGCAACAACTTGAGCCGGTCGGCGGTGAGCCATCGGCTAAAGACCCTAGAAGCCGCATTGGGTGTGCAGTTGCTGCGCCGCACCACTCGGCGCCTGGAACCTACGGAGATTGGCCGACGCCTTTACGAACATGGCCGCATCATCGTGGGCGAGCTCGCGCAGGTGCGGGCCAAGGCCTCGACGGCCGGCAACTCGCCGAGCGGCGCGGTCCGCCTGAGTTTGCCCACGGGGCTAGGCGATGCGCTGATCAGCAGCATGCTGATGGACTTCAAGCGCGCCTTTCCGCAGGTCGAGCTGGAGGTGCTTTTTGAGAACCGTGTGCTGGACCTGCTGGCCGACGAGGTGGACGTGGCGATCCGCATTCTGTCCTCACCGCCGGAGTCACTGCATGCGCTAGACCTTGGCAATGTGAACTGGGTAATGTGCGCGGCGCCCGACTACCTAAAACGGGTCGGCACCCCGACCCGGCTAGACCAGCTACCGTCGCTGGAAATAATCTGCGCGGCTGCGGTGGGAGGCAAGCTCACCGTTTCAGCGACGCGCTGCTCCCAGCGGACCATCATCACGGTCAATCCCGGCCTGCGTTCGGAGAATTTCCAATTCTTGAAGCACGCGGTGATCGCAGGACTGGGCATTGGCATTCTGCCCTTCTACCAAGTGGAGTCCGATCTTGGTGGGGGCCGCCTGGTTGGCCTGATGCCTGAATACCGTTTCGGCATATTCGGGCGCAAGGTCATGCTGCTGGCCATGCCGGACCGCTACCGCACCGCGGCCAGTGGGGCTCTGATCGAGTTCTTGAAGGTCCGGGTGCGTGAGGATATGGCGGCGTTCGGCGAGCGCTTCGATGCCGCTCGCCTGGCGCCGCGCTCCGCGGCAGTTACGGAGCGACCGTCAGCGGATGTCCGATCTTGCGCTGATTCAGTCCGGTGATCTGTATCCAAGTTCCGGCCAGCGGCTGTTCCTGCATGCCTGGCTTGGTGAAGTCGCAGACGCCGGTCGGGAACACCGCGCTCAGTGCTGCCAGGTCGGCCGTGCGCTGCACGCCGACCCAGCCCGGATTGGCCGCCGCATAGCCGTCATAGTCCTCTGCGTTCACAGGCTTAAGCTGGCACTGCATCGTCCGTCCGGTCATCGGCTCGCCCGCATCGAAGCGTGGATAAGACGAGGCCGGTGCCATCGCATTGCAACGCGACGGCGTGGCACTCACGCCCACCGTGCCCGCTGGTGACTTGCTGCCGTTGCCCTTAATGAACACGGTATTGAAGCCGCCGAAGACCTGCGGTTCGGCGATGAAATCGTCAGCGGCACCGGCAGTGGTGGCACCGAAGCAGCCGTCAACCAGCGTAGTCGGTTTGCTCTTCACCACCTTGGTTTTCAGCGGAGTGGACGACTTGTCGTTAGCCAGCGAAGTCAGCCATTGGTCCATTGCCGCGAAGGCCTTCTGTTGTCCCACCAGCTGACGGCCGGTCATAGCCGGGCGGGGCGCTTGCACCGGGGTCGCGTGGTTCGCATTGGGGTCTTGCTTGAATGCCGGTATGTTAGCCACACCGTTCCACATGACGTGGTTGTCGAACGAGCCGGTGGCCGCCGCAATGCGGGCGCGGATCATGTAATGGAAGAACTTTAAGTGCAGGTCACCCGCGCCAGAGAACTCGTTGTTCAGATTGTCGAGGTTCAGCACTGCCGTCTGCGCAAGGCCAGCCCCACCGTACATGATCATGCCAGTCTGGTAAGCATTCTTCAGCCCTTCCAGGTCGGGTTGCATGCGCTCCGTGCTCATATTGCCGTCAATGTCCTGACCACCGATTTTCTTATTGAGATCGATGAACTGAGCCATTGTGATCTGGCCGGTATTGAGCGAATTCAGGCCGTATTGCAGACCAACGTTGGCCGTGTAGGAGCGCCCGAAACCGGTGGGCTCGACACCCAACGTGTTCTTGTTGTGGTCCGACACGTTCGGCCGCAGGCCGTTGGGATTGGCCGGCAGCGCGCTCACCGGTGGCGCCGGCAGCTTGCCCATCGGGGCCGACGCGACCACGTTGGCGGGGCTGTATTTTTCGTTGGTGCCAATCACCGCGCTGAACACCGACGAGTTACCCGTCCCGGCGGTCACGTTGTCCCGGTCGCCCGCATTGATGGGGCGCAGCACGGAGTCCGTTCTACCGGCCCAGAAGCTCGCCTGCTGGCGAATGCTGTGATACGTCGAATAGCCCGAGGCCGCAGCGAGTTCGGAGTTGGTCCATGTCACCAGCGTGGGGTCGGACAAGCGCGCTGCCGCCGTGGCGTTGTCATAGGATGGGTCATAGGCCGTGTTGGGCACCGGGGCGTAGGTAGCGTTCTGGGTCGTGCCAGTCTTGGTATGGTTGAGCTGATAGTTGTAAAACAGGCGGCCTTCCACGCTTGCGGGACTAGTGTTATCCGGGAAGCCATTGAGCAGCACGATGCCATCAAGCAGGCCTGGGTAGGTGTCGGCGATCATGCTCTGCTGCATCGCGGAGCCGGAGTTACCCCAGCCCATGGTGTAGAGCACCGGACCGTTGGCTTTGATGAAGCGCTCCTTCACCATCATCATGGTCTCGGCCGAGATGATGTGGTTGCAGTTCTGGCCAAAGTAGTTAAGCGTGGAATTCGCCACCGCGAAGCCCTGGCTCAGTGGCAGGTCGTTCAATGCATTGTTGTCGCCCGCTGTGCCGTTTGACGACGCGGCCGAGCCGCCCACCGGACCCATCACGCGGCCTTGGACGTACCAGCCCGAGCCGCAGCTCTGGCCGAACGGGTAGACCAGCTTTCCGTTGAACCCGGCCGGCGGGTTAAGCGGCGTCGGGTTAGGGTTCTTGACCGGATCGCCCAGTACCGCGAGCTGGTAGATGCCGCGGTTGATGACGCCGGTTTCCAGTCGCACGATGTAGGGTACCTTGGTGCCGTCCTGCAGCGTTGTCAGTTCAACGTTGGCGGGCGGCTTGGCCGGGTCGTACGGCTGCCAAACAGCCGTGCCGGCCTTGGTGGCGTCGTGGTAAACCCAGTCGACGCGTGTGGGCGCGGCGCAATTCGGGTCGTTATTGGGCCCCGACGTGAGCGTCGGACCGCCGGGATAGATGTTGAAGGTGTCGGTCTGGCAGTGAAAGCTGGGCTCTTGCGGTGCATAGAGGATAGGCCCTTGGACCGGGTAGGCGGTAAGCTTGAGGCTCGCGCGCAGCTTGCCTTCGCCGCCGGCATCGTTGACCTCGACCAGGTTGTCTCCGCGATTAAGGCCGGTGAGCAAGCCGAGTGATGCGTTGCCCTTGCTCGCCTTCTGAAACTTGGCTGTCACGTCCGTACCGTTGAGGCGAATGCTGACGCCGGTGACCGGGCTGTCGTCGGCCATTGCCACCTGCACTAGCGTGTCATCACCGCTGGTCATCTTCTCGGGCGAGGACAGGCTTTGCAGGCGCACCTCCGTCGAGGGCGGAGTGCTGCCGCCGCTGCTGCCGCCGCTGCCGCCGCTGCTACCACCACAGGCAGCGATCACCATCGCCACTGCGCTGAGCGAGGCGGCCGAAGCTCGGAGCGGCAGGCGCCGCCGTGTTGCTGATTTGGTCATTTTCATGTTGTCTCCGTTATAGGCATGGGGTGCGCTTGAACTCAGTCGACCGTGGCGCGTGATTCCTTCACCGTCTTGGCCCACTTCGTGGCCTCGGACTGGATGAATTCCGCAAATTGGGTGGGTGACTCGGGGTGGGGCTGTGCGCCCTGTTCGCTGAACAACTTTTTCACCTCGGGCAGAGCAAGTACAGCTATGAGCGATTCGTTTAGCTTTTTGACGACGGCGGGCGGCGTGCCGGCTGGGGCCAGCAGGCCGAACCAAGAAGTTGCCTCATAGCCCGGCACGCCGGACTCCGCGATGGTGGGCACGTCCGGCAGCGAAGGGGCGCGCTGGGCCGAGGTAACAGCAATAGCACGGAGCTTCCCGGCCTTGATTTGCGCGGCAGAGGAAGGAAGGTTGTCGAACATCATGTCCACCTGCTGGCCGAGCAGCGCCGTCACGCCGGGTGCGCTTCCCTTGAAAGGCACGTGGAGCATGTCGGTTTTCGTCATCGACTTGAAGAGCTCGCCCGACAGGTGAATGGAGGTTCCATTGCCCGCCGAGGCAAAGCTCAGCGCGCCTGGGCGGGCCTTGCCCGCAGCGATCAGGTCCTGCACGTTGGTAATGCGCGACTGACTGTTCACAACTAGCACATTGGGCACCATCGCCACCCGGCCGATGGGCGAAAAGTCCGCCACCGGGTCGAAACCGATGTTTTTGTAAAGCGCCTGGTTGATCGCGTGGGTGCCGACGGTGGCCATCACCAGCGTGTACCCGTCGGGCGCGGCCTTCGCCACGAGTTGGGCACCGAGGTTGCCGCCGGCGCCGGCCCGGTTGTCGACCACCACGCTCTGCCCGAGGCGCTGTCCGAGATGGGTGCCGACGATACGCGCCAGGATGTCGGTAGTACCAGCTGGAGTGAAGGGAACGACGATAGTGATCGTGTGGTCGGGGTAGACGGCGTGGGCCTGAGAAGCCCAGGCTAGGGTGCTCAGGGCGGTCAGGCTTGCCAGTACCAAAGCACGGCTACGCCTGCCCGGCGGGGGCGGGGTGTTTTGTAAAGTCATATGTCTCCTGGTCTTTTAGACCTGTGTGTGTGCTGAATTATTAAGCGGGCCTACTTGTAACGGAATGCCGCTTTTCGGGATGCACTGTCGAATTAGATTCAACAATCAAAACCGTGTCGCCGTCTGCCGCCATCGCCACGGTCCGTCGCCCATCGAGAGCTACGGGTACGATCAAGCGGCGATGGAGAAATACCTCGACTCAGCGGCCCGCTCGCTGTGGTGATGGTTCGTCTACACAGCGGGCCAGACGCCGCTGGATCCCGACAAGCCAGGCGCCGCCCGCCAATAGCACCTGGAAGACCTACGGGCGGCCGATCGGGGCGACATCGCCCCGCTGCTGGCCTTCGCAGCTGACCTATTCGGGCAGATACCGGTTTAGTCGGAAGTCGACCCGATGGCGCCCGAAGAAACGAATGCCGAGCTCTCTCACGCGCAGTTCTACGGTGTTTCAGGATAGGGCCCTGGAGGCGTCCTAAGGGAAACCAGGCCCAACCCCTCAACCCAGGCGAAAAAACGCAGCCTGGGCCGTTCTGGAGGGCCGGATGGTGGTTCGATGGCCAACCCCGCCCCTTTCTTGCCAAACGGTTTTGGGTGAGACCTTGCGTCGAGGGCGAAGCCCTGGCAAGCGTAGCGCGCAGGACTCGCGCAGCGAGCCGAGTTGGGGGTCGGCGCGAAGCGCTTTGCTTTTCCCCCCTTGGGGGGACTGTTGAAGGCCATGGCGCAACACAGATTCAAAAAAGATTAAGAGAAGATTAGTGTTTTCGGGCACCATCCGTAACCTATTGTCGCCATTGAGATTTTCTGAATTTTCCGGGAGGGCATCGGGAGCGGAATGCCGTGCCACCGGGAGCGGAATGCCGTGTCCGCGGGAGCGGAATGCCGTGTCCGCGGGAGCGGAATGCCGTGCCTGCGGGAGCAGAGTGCCGTGCCACCGGGAGCGGAATGCCGTGCCGTTATCCACAGGGAGCGGAATGCCGTGTCTTGCACAGCTAGAAGGAGTGGATTTTGGCCAGATACAGGCCCATTTCTCCTCAAAACCTCCTTCAGACCGGGAGCGGAATGCCGTGCCTCAGCGGATGCCTTTCCCACACAAGGCCGGTCTCTCCCTTGGCTGCAGACGGTTCAAGACCAGCAGACCGGGAGCGGAATGCCGTGCCTCAGCGTTCCAAATGCCGCCGTTGACTTTGCGTGGGCCGGCGCGTCACAACCACACAGTCGTTCTCGTCGATGACCCAGCCGGTGATCGACGTTTCCTTGGCCACCAGCAGATCCAGAGCAGTACGCAGCAGCTTCCGGAAGTCTCCTAACCGTTGCGTTGCCTTGGCACCGCACAGATCCCGGATAGTGGCTACCTTGTAGGGCAGCTGCACAGCATGGCTGCTGTAGAAGCCATGCAGCCACTTCGCTAGGTTCGCGTTCCCCAGCTGCTGGCGTTCCTCCCAGTCGATGTAGGTGTTGCCTGCTTGATAGAGCTTGAGCAACTGCGGTGAAACCTCGATCACGTAAGCCTGCTCGGCCTCGTCCCGGTAGTAGCTTTGCACCATCGTTCCGCCAAACGCCTGACCCTCTTCCTTGATCGTGATTTCGACCACGGCGCCGGTCAAACGCGAGATGTCTTCCTTGAGTTGCTCATGCTGCTCTCGACCGTGGTGCCGTCCCAGCATCGTGAGCATCGAGTGCGCGGAAAACCTCACCTTCGAGCCCAGATTCTGGGTCCGCGCCAGGTGGATGATGGTTTCCCAGGTGTCCAGATCAGTCGCATGAATTCCAGCACAGCCTGGCAGGCCTGGCTCAGACGCCGTTCGTCCCGCGCCCAGCGCATGGCCTGGCGAATGCTGGTGGCAGACAATTGCGGAATCATGCGCGCGCATTCGACCGCAGTCAGACTGGTGCCGTGGGCCATGATGCCGGCATAGACCATCAGCAGCTCGTCGGTAGAGCGCGGCTCACGTCCGAGCATGATCCAGCTAAAGCGCACCTGGGCGTCAACGGCCAGAATCACTTCCGGCAATTGAACCTCACCGATGCGGTGATCCAAAGCCGCGCGCAGCTTGGTCACTTCTGGGTCTTCGTCCTCTGCGGGCAATGGCGACAAATGGAGTTCATCATCCACGCGCAGTACGCCACTGCGGGCTGCAGCGGCCACCGCATCGACACCGGCAGTTACTCTGGCCAGCAAAGGCTTCAAGAAAGTGGCAGCCTTGCTGGGTAACGATAGACGGGCATAGTGTTTCTTGGACTCTGCCTGCCAACGCTCGTCCGTGAAGAACAAGCGCGCACGACCCCGAAAGCTCAGGCTGTGCTCAATCCAGACCGAGCCATTGCGCACCGCGCGGCGCAGGGCAAACAGGGTGGCCACCTCCAACGCCTGAAACGCCCGTTCCCGGTCTGGGCTGGAGATCGAAACCTGCCAGATCATTCCCAGACTTGGTGCCACCACTTCAACTGGCAGCTTTCTGGATCCTTTGAGATATAAAGCTTGCAGCTTGGCAAGGTACTCGATGGCAGGATGCTCGCCGGTGGCCTGCCAGGGCAGCTTTGCAATGGCGACGAGCAACGACCGCACGGGGCGAATTCCATCAATCAATCCCTCGCGGACCAGGGAGGCCCTGCTCGGTGGTTTGCGTTTCTGGGTTTCGGTGATCAAGGCTTCAAGACGGGCACGCAACTCAGCATCTGGCACCGCACCTTGCGCGCTCAAGGCAACAAGTTCGCCGAGCAGCGTTTTGTACATTGCGGCCCAATTGACGGTAGCGGGGACATCGGCGGCAGCCTGACGCCACAGATCGGCGATCCGGCGCTGCACCATAAGGATCAACTGGTCTGTGGTGGTGAACAGGCAATACCGAAGAAAGCATGCGACCTCCACGGTGCGCGCTGGCTCTTTGATCTTGGCTCCGGCTGAGGGCGGCCTGGAGACAAGTCGGCGCGCGTAGCGGCGCAAGATGAGATCGGGGATGTCTGCCAGGTGCTTATGAACGTCCAGCGTGTAAAGCAGGTCGATGCGCTCCAGTACCTCGCTGATTTGGCGGGTTGAGTGTTTCGCCGGTGCAGCCCATAGCCAACTCTGCTGGGTTTGTCCATCTGGGCGCAGCTCTGAAACTGAGGCTCGCCAGCGATCAAGTGTTGCTGGATCAACGCTGGCGGCGATGGCGGTGCCTGTTTCAACTTCAAGCTGGGCAAGTGCCGCCGCAATCAGTGTCCGAATTGCCCGCTCGTGCACGATCACCAGCTTGTTCTTGTACAGCCATTGACGCGCCCGCACGAGTAGCTGATCGCGGTCGGCGCAGCGCGCCACTTCGTCGCGCAGTTCACGTACCAGTGAGCGGCGCTGGTGCTCGCTCATCCACTGGAATCCAAGGACCGTGCAGGCTACTTGTTGGTGATCGAATAGCGTGCGCCCGCGTTCATACATGGCTCTCAGCGAGGCGACTTCTGGTGCTGCAATGCCAAGCTCGTTGCCAAGGTGGCGCCACAAGGCTACTGGAATTACCCGAAAGGCACCGAGCAAACGCCCACTCATGCGCAGGAAACCAATATGGAGCGCCAGACCAAGCTTGTGGGAATCACCTCGGCGTGCATTGATTGCGTCGCGCTCGGCACCATCGAAGGTGAAAAATGCCTTCATCTCGAAGTCGCTGATATCGCGGGGGAGCCCACGCATCCCCAAAAACGTTGTGTGCCAACCCTGCATCGTGAACCTCAAAAGTGGGAGGCCACCATACCCGTTTACAAAGCGAACAGGAAAGTCAATGAAATCAACGGTCTACCCAGACCACCCCCGCGCCAGTGCTAGCTTTGCGTACCGTCACTTATTGCACTGAAAACGAGGAGACCCCGGCTTGGCCCCTCAAGTGTCTGCATGCCGCCGCTGCGCCCCTCATCTGTCAATGAAAAACGGGAGCCTAGGCCCCCGTTCTCTGTCGCATGTCCACCTGGTCTACCGCTGGCAGTAGATCGAGTCACCCTGCACCCATGACAGCTTGATAAGCCCGCTCTGGCTCAACTCTTCGCACGCCTGGCCGGTCTGCTCGCGCCACTTCTTGAGCCTGGCCGAATCGGACCCGCACATCAGCCTGAACGTCTCCAGTTTCAAGGGGAAGGGTTCCTTGTGAGAGACGAAGTAATCGAACATGCGCCGGGCAGTAGGGGACAGCTCGCGGTACTTTTCCCACACGAATTTCGAGTAGTGATCGCCGGCAAAAAGCACTACCATTTCCTCGTCGATTTCGACCTGGCAGCGCGACGTTTTCTTGCCGCGATCCAGCACGCGGAAGCGATGGATCAGGGACACCGATTCAAGCCGGCCGATCCGGCCCGAACTGAACTGCATGGCGGTCGCCTGCAGGCGAGTCAGGCACTCTTCGGCCTTGTCGTAGTACCGGCCGTTGATCGGCCAGCCCAGGTCCGTGCAAAGCTCGTAGAACGTGAAGGAAACGGGCGTACCGACCGGCGAGCGCTTCGCGTATTCAAGAACCTGCTGCCAAACCAGCTCGTCGTCATCGGCCCGCAGCTCGATCCCGGTATAGGTGATGAGCACGTCCTTATTGACGTGAAAAATTACGTGTTGCTGCCGCACCTCACGCGGGGTCTTCTTGTTCCTGGTCGTGAAGAGCGCAGCACGCGCCAGGTCGTTCGGCATCGCCCGCATGTCGTCGCCCCAGGGCGCGAGGTCGAACAGCGAAAGCTGCATTGCCTTGATCTGCTCTTTCGTGTGCTTGAGCAAAGCGGCCTGCTTGACTTCGCTCACCTTGTCGGCGGTCTTCTCGACGGCGGTTTTTCGTTTCGGCGCTGGGGCGGGTGCGGACATTGAGGTTCCTCCGAATGGAAATTACGCCACGGCAAATGCCAACGGCGGGTGATTCGGCGGCGTAACTCCTGCCGTCGCTCGACGCATCGGTATCAAAACAGCCGATTGGACGCCAGGGGAGGGGATCACATCGGCTCTGCAGCTTGATGTATCGCTCGCCCCTTCATCGCGGGTAAAATTACCGATAAATTGGAACCTGTTTAGGCTCATGCATTGATTTTCTTGCGCTAGAGAACTCGAAGTTTAGCTAAACACGGTCTCCCCGTCAAGAACTTTAGCGGCTAAAATTTTGAGCTGCGGATCGCAAGGCATAGCC
Organism: Variovorax sp. UMC13; assembly: GCF_014170375.1. GTDB lineage: Bacteria > Pseudomonadota > Gammaproteobacteria > Burkholderiales > Burkholderiaceae_C > Variovorax. Next base: position 10,319 of record NZ_LZZW01000027.1, read on the forward strand.
GACCGTGTACAACCAGATATTCTTTACGAACGTCTTACGCCTGCTCGAAGAGCAAGGGATGACGAAGCATGACCTCGCCGAGAAGGCAGGAATGTCCATATCATTCCTGTCCGACTTGACCAACGGGAAGGCCAATCCTTCCCTCAAGATCATGGGTTCCATTGCGGACGCCTTGAGCGTCCCATTGCCGACCCTTTTGGAAATGACTGACTTGGACAAGGCAACGCTGGACGCCTTGTCCGGGGGCAAGGCCCCAAAGAGTCTCCCGGACGGGTTCGCACGCATAGCGGCGATCCTCAACGAGTACCAGGCATTCACAGTGCGGCAATGGGATGAGGCGAACAGGAAGCAAATAGCCAAAAGTAAAGGCAAAAAGTCCTGACGCCAGAGGGAAATTTTTAGCGGCTAAAGCCCCCCATTCACGGGGATTGCCGCTTCGCTGGGTAGCAATCCAGCCGCCAGCCAGCCGCGTAACTCGCCAGCCAGCGCCTCCTTTCACCCTGCAGCCTTCAACCGGGCGCCCCATTTGTCAACAGGGGTAACAGTTCGTTGAAGGCTTTGGCTTGCCTTGCTTTCCTGTTCGGTATATCGTTTGTCCGTGTAGAATACGACGAAACGAAATGGAACAGGACGGACATGGCAGACACAGAAGACTTCTCAACGCTCAAAGAGCGGGCCAAGAAGAAATTGGAACGCGACATGGGGCCGCTGCTCTTGGGTGCATTGAATGACCCGCGCACGGTCGAAATCATGCTCAACGCGGACGGCAAGCTGTGGCAGGAACGGCTTGGCGAAAAGATGAAGTGCATCGGGTCGCTGCGCGTGGCGCAGTCCGAAGCGATCATCAAAACCATTGCCGGCTACCACGGCAAGGAAGTCACACGCGGCAAGCCCATCCTGGAAGGGGAGTTGCCGCTTGATGGCTCGCGCTTCGCGGGCCAGCTCCCCCCGGTTGTGCCTGCGCCCACGTTTGCAATCCGCAAGAAGGCCGTGGCCATCTTCACGCTGGAGCAATACGTCGAGGCCGGCACCATGACGCAGGGCCAGTACGAGGCCCTGAAAGCCGCCGTCAAGAACCACCGGAACATCCTGGTGATTGGCGGCACTGGCTCGGGCAAGACCACGCTCGTGAACGCGATCATCAATGAGATGGTGATTTGCGATCCCATGGAGCGCGTTTTCATCATCGAAGACACCGGCGAAATTCAATGCGCCGCTGAAAACTTCGTTCAGTACCACACGTCCCTGGAAGTGCCGATGACGGCGCTTCTGAAAGCGACTCTGCGCATGCGCCCTGACCGGATTCTGGTCGGGGAAGTGCGTGGGGCGGAAGCGTTGGATTTGCTCGATGCCTGGAACACCGGGCACGAGGGTGGGGCGGCAACGCTCCACGCCAACAACGCAGCCGCTGGCCTGGCTCGTCTGAGGTCGCTCATTACCCGTAATGAGTCGGCACCGGCCGAAATTGAACCGCTGATAGGCGAGGTGGTTCATGTCGTTGTTCATATCGCCCGCACCCCTGAAGGCGGTCGCCGCATCCAAGAAATCCTTGAGGTTTCCGGGTACGTGGACGGCCGCTACATCACCAAAACCCTCTAGGAGTATTTCCAATGCAAGCGTCTCTTCTCCGTCCCTTCGCCATCAACCGCACGACGATGTTCTACATCGGCGCGGCGCTGCTGATGGTGCTTTTCCTGCTGTCTCCACAGCATGCCTTTGCCTCGGAAGGCACGGGCGGCTCGCTGCCCTATGAAAGCTGGTTGACGAACCTGCGCAATTCCGTCACCGGCCCCGTGGCCTTCGCGCTGTCGATCATCGGCATCGTGATCGCTGGCGGCGTGCTGATCTTCGGCGGCGACCTGAATGGCTTCTTCCGCACGCTGATTTTCCTCGTCCTGGTGATGGCCCTCCTGGTCGGCGCGCAGAACGTGATGAGCACCTTCTTCGGCCGTGGCGCTGAGATTGCTGCGCTGGGCGATGCCGTGATGCACCAGCTCAAGGCCGCATCGGTTCTGACCAACAGCGTCCGCACGGTCTAACGATGGCCCTCCGCACGATCCCCATTCGTCGCGCCGGGAACCGAGACAACCTGTTCATGGGTGGGGATCGTGAACTGGTGATGTTTTCGGGTCTTCTGGCCTTCGCGCTGATTTTCAGCGCCCAAGAACTGAGGGCAACGGTGATCGGGCTTCTGCTGTGGTTCGGTGCGCTCTTCGCGTGCCGGCTCATGGCGAAGTCCGATCCCAAGCTGCGCTTCGTGTACCTGCGTCACCGTAAGTACAAGGGGTACTACCCAGCGCGCAGCACGCCTTTCCGACTGAACCCGAATAGCCAAGGGAAGCAATACAAATGATCGAAGCAATCGCAATTGGCATCGCGGCGCTCGGTGCCTTGCTGCTGCTCATCCTGTTCGCTCGCATCCGAGCCGTCGATGCGGAATTGAAGCTCAAAAAGCATCGTTCCAAGGACGCCGGCCTGGCCGATCTACTCAACTACGCCGCCATGGTCGATGACGGCGTGATCGTGGGTAAGAACGGGTCGTTCATCGCCTCTTGGCTCTACAAGGGCGACGACAACGCAAGCAGCACCGATGAACAGCGGGAAATGGTGTCGTTCCGCATCAATCAGGCGCTCGCGGGCCTGGGTAACGGCTGGATGCTCCACGTCGATGCCGTGCGCCGGCCGGCACCCAACTACACCGAAACGGGCCTGTCGCATTTCCCTGATCCGGTGTCGGCCGCCATGGACGAAGAGCGCCGCCGACTCTTCGAGGGCCTGGGCACGATGTACGAGGGCTATTTCATCGTCACGATGACCTACTTTCCGCCGCTTCTGGCGCAAAGCAAGTTCGTTGAACTGATGTTCGATGACGAAGCGAAGACCCCCGGCAACAAGGCCCGCACGCAAGGCTTGATCGACTACTTCAAGCGCGAATGCACCAGCATCGAATCGCGCCTGTCGTCGGCCGTCAAGCTGCAGCGCCTGCGTGGCAACAAGGTGGTGAACGAAGACGGCTCCACGGTCACGCATGACGATCTGCTGCGGTGGCTGCAGTTCTGCATCACGGGCATGGATCACCCTGTGCTGCTGCCCAGCAACCCGATGTACCTGGATGCCGTGATCGGCGGCCAGGAGCTGTTCGGCGGCGTGGTGCCCAAGATCGGCCGCAAGTTCGTCCAGGTCGTCGCCATTGAGGGCTTTCCTCTGGAGTCAACACCGGGAGTCTTGACCGCCCTGGGCGAGCTGCCCGTCGAATACCGCTGGTCGAGCCGCTTCATCTTCATGGACTCGCACGAGGCCGTGAAGCACCTGGACAAGTTCCGCAAGAAGTGGAAGCAAAAAATCCGTGGCTTCTTCGACCAGGTGTTCAACACCAATACCGGCTCGGTGGACCAGGACGCCATGTCCATGGTGAACGATGCCGAGTCTGCGATTGCCGAGGTCAATAGCGGCCTGGTCGCGGTGGGTTACTACACCAGCGTCGTCGTCCTGATGGACGAAGACCGCGAAAAGCTGGAAACCTCTGCACGCCAGGTAGAAAAGGCCATCAACCGCCTGGGCTTCGCTGCGCGGATCGAGACAATCAACACGCTGGACGCCTACCTGGGAAGCCTTCCGGGCCACGGCGTGGAGAACGTTCGCCGCCCGCTCATCAACACGATGAACCTGGCCGATCTGCTGCCGACAAGCACGATCTGGACGGGCCTCAACAAAGCGCCTTGCCCGATGTATCCGCCGCTGTCGCCGGCACTCATGCATTGCGTGACGCACGGTGCCACGCCGTTCCGTCTCAACCTGCATGTGCGCGACCTGGGCCACACCTTCATGTTCGGTCCCACGGGTGCCGGCAAGTCAACGCACCTTGCGTTGATCGCGGCGCAGCTCCGTCGCTATCAAGGCATGTCGATCTACGCCTTCGACAAAGGCATGTCCATGTACCCCTTGGCCAAGGCCACGGGCGGCAAGCACTTCACCGTGGCGGCCGATGACGACAAGCTGGCCTTCTGCCCTCTGCAGTTCCTGGAGTCGAAGAGTGATCGGGCTTGGGCGATGGAGTGGATCGACACGATCCTTGCGCTGAACAACGTGGAAACCACCCCGGCGCAACGCAATGAGATCGGGAACGCGATCATGAGCATGCACGCCAGCGGAGCGCGCACGCTGTCCGAATTCAGCGTGACGATCCAGGATGAAGCGATCCGCGAGGCGATCCGGCAGTACACGGTGGACGGCAACATGGGCCATCTGCTCGATGCCGAAGAAGATGGTTTGTCGCTCACCGACTTCACCGTTTTTGAAATCGAAGAGCTGATGAACCTGGGCGAGAAATACGCCCTGCCGACGCTGCTCTACCTGTTCCGCCGCATCGAGCGCAGCCTGAAAGGCCAGCCGGCCGTCATCATCCTGGACGAAGCCTGGCTGATGCTGGGACACCCGGCGTTCCGCGCCAAGATTCGGGAATGGCTCAAGGTGCTGCGCAAGGCGAACTGCCTGGTGCTCATGGCAACGCAGAGCCTTTCCGACGCGGCGAACTCGGGCATCTTGGACGTGATCGTGGAATCGACCGCAACCAAGATTTTTCTGCCCAACGTGTACGCCCGCGATGAGGACACGGCGGCGCTCTATCGCCGCATGGGCCTCAACGCTCGCCAGATTGAGATTCTGGCTACGGCCATTCCGAAGCGGCAGTACTACTACGTTTCCGAGAACGGCCGGCGACTCTACGACCTGGCTCTAGGCCCGCTGGCCCTGGCGTTCGTCGGCGCGTCCGACAAGGAATCCGTGGCGGCTATCAAGAGCCTCGAAGCCAAGTTCGGCGATGCCTGGGTGCATGAATGGCTCGCCGGCCGCAATTTGAAACTTTCTGACTATGGGGTGGCAGCATGAGCTTTGCAGACACGATCAAGGGCTTGATTTTCAAGAAGCCCGCACAGCCGGCTGATCCCCGGCGCGCACCGGATTCGGTGATGGAAGGTGGCCGACGCAGGGGCGAGGTCGAAAACCCGTACCTGGCGGCACGCCGCACCTGGAATGAACACGTTGGCGCGGTCGTCTCGTCGCGCCAGACCTGGCAGGTTGTCGGCATTCTGTCGTTGTTGATCGTCCTGGCCGCCGTGGGCGGGTTGATCCACATCGGCAGTCAATCGAAGTTCGTGCCCTACGTGGTCGAGGTAGACAAGCTCGGCCAGGCGGTGGCCGTCGCGCCGGCACAGCGAGCCGCTGCAGTCGATCAGCGCGTGGTGCACGCCTCGGTGGCCTCGTTCGTCAGCGATGCCCGCTTGGTGACGCCTGACGTGGCCTTGCAGCGCAAGGCCGTGTTCCGGCTCTACTCGATGCTTTCGGCCAACGATCCGGCCACGGCCAAGACCAATGAATGGTTGAACGGCAGCGAGGACAGCAGCCCGTTCAAGCGCGCCGCGAAGGAAACGGTCAGCACCGAAATTCTCTCGGTGATCCCGCAGACACCCGACACCTGGCAAGTGGACTGGATGGAGACGACACGCGACCGGCAGGGCGTCGTGAAGGGCCTGCCGGTCCGCATGCGGGCCTTGGTCACGGTCTACACCGTCGCCACCACTCCAAACACCACGGAAGAGCAAGTGCGCAACAACCCGCTTGGCATCTACGTCCGTGACTTCTCTTGGTCGAAACAGCTTTAAGGGGCAACACTCATGAACAAGTATCTTCTCGCTTTGGTCCTGGGCGCTGCGCCCGCATTCGCACTCGCTGCAGGGCCGGCCGGCCCGGCTGACAAGAACCTGGCCGACCTCTATTTCTCCAAAGACAACCCGACGCTGACGCCGCAGGAAAAAGCGGCCGTCGCCATCGCTCAGAAGTGGCGCGACAACAGCGCGACGGGCATCAAGCCGGTGGCCGGCGCCGATGGCTCGATCCGCTTCCTGTTCGGTGCGCAGCAGCCCAGCATCGTGTGCGCAGTGCTGCAGGTCTGCGATGTGGAGCTGCAGCCCGGTGAACAGGTCAACTCGATCCACCTGGGCGACACCGCCCGGTGGACGGTCGAGCCGGCCATCACGGGCAGCGGCCCGGCCGAAGTGCAGCACCTCATCATCAAGCCGATGGACGTGGGCCTGGAAACGTCGCTGATCGTCACCACGAACCGGCGCACGTATCACCTGCGGCTGCGCTCGCATCGCACGGAGTTCATGCCCCGTGTGGCGTTCACCTACACGGAAGACGCAATGGCGAAGTGGGACGCCATCAAGACCCGCGAAGTGAAGGAAAAGCAGTCGCGCACGATCCCGCAAACCGGCGAGTACCTGGGCGATCTGAACTTTGCCTATGACGTGTCGGGATCGGCCGCCTGGAAGCCCGTGCGCGTCTACAACGATGGGACCAAAACCATCATCCAGATGCCCAGCACGATGCAGCAGACGGAAGCGCCGACGCTCCTGGTCGTTCGCAAGGATGGCGGCGTTTTCACGGATGAAGAAACCGTGATGGTCAATTACCGCGTGCAGGGTGACCGCTACATCGTGGACACGGTTTTCGACAAGGCCGTGCTGATTGCCGGCGTCGGCAGCAGCCAAGACCGCGTGACCATCACCAGGGGGAAATAACCATGCGCAAGACCGCTTTCCTCGCGCTGCTCGTGGTCGGCCTGGCCGGCTGCGCCACCACTGCGCCATCCACCTACGGCAACTTCACGCAAAGCGCGCCTGCAGCCTTCAATCAAACGATGGCTGATGACGCCGCGAAGCAGCTCGTTGCCGTGTACCCGCCCGCAAGCACGCGGTTCGATCTGCAGCACGCCACGCCGGATGCCTTCGGCTCTTCGCTGGTCGAGTCGCTGCGCGCCAAGGGCTACGCCCTCTTGGAGTTCAAACCAGCCGCGCCGGCCTCGGCCGCATCGGCGGCCACGGACGCCACGGCGACCGCCGGCAAACCGCTGCGGTACATCCTCGATCAAGCTGAATCGAACCTGTACCGCGTGACCCTGCTGGTGGGCAACCAGTCATTGACCCGCGCTTACTCGGCTGCACAGAACGGCACTCTGTACCCGGCCGGCGCGTGGGTTCGGAAGGAGTAACGCACATGAGCGAAGACCAAATGTCGCCTGACGCTTCCCCTGGGGAAGTGACAAAGAAGACCGGCGTTCGCCGCGTCAACAATCTGCCGGTCTACATCATCGGCGGCCTGATGGGCGTGTTCCTGCTGGTCATGGTGTTGGTGGCTGCGGATCGCGCAGCCCAGCAGAACCGGCCGGCCGGTGCGAAGGACGAAAAGGCTGGCAACACCAGCATGTTCGCCAACGAGATTGCCGGCAACCAGAAGGACGGGATCATTCAGGCCGAGCGGCCAGCACCGCCCACGGTGCCCGACCTCTCGCAGCCGCAAGGCCAGGCCATCGACGTTGCCCGCCCGGACAACCTGGACGCGCCGCCGACGCCACCGACCAGCGCAAGCCTGGATGACCGTGTCAACAACGACGAAATGCAGCGCGTCCGCATGGCGAAGATGCAGCAGCTCGAAGAGGCCATCAAGGCAAAGACGGGCGTGCGGGGCATCGCTCCGCGCAGCTCGGGATCGACGCCTGGCGGCCTGACGGATGGCGCAGCGCCGGCCACCCGCGAGGAAGCGTTAGCCCGACTGGCGGCCGTGCGCCAGCAGATCGACGCGCAGACCCGCGACGACCCCACGGCGGCCTACAGAGCGCGCATGCAGCAGCTTCAAGCCGGTGGGGTAGGGGGCATGGCCGGGGGAGGCGTTTCGGCGGCTCCTAGGCTCCTGCAAACGGCCGGCTCCAGCTCGTCGGGGAGCAAGGACTATTCGCAGTTCGCCAACTCCGGGCAGGAAGACCGCTGGAAGCTCGATTCCAAGCCCGAAGCGCCACGCTCGCCGTATGAGCTGCGCGCCGGTTTCGTCGTGCCCGCCACGCTGATTTCAGGCATCAACTCCGATTTGCCCGGTCAGATCATGGCCCAGGTGAGCCAGGACGTGTTCGACACGCCCACCGGCAAATGGAAGCTGATTCCTCAAGGCTCGCGCCTTGTGGGTCGGTACTCCAGTGATGTGGCATACGGCCAATCCCGCGTGCTGATTGCCTGGCAACGCATCGTCTTCCCGGACGGCAAGGCAATGGATATTGGTTCGATGCCTGGTGCGGACAGCGCCGGTTATGCGGGCTTCAATGACCAGGTGAACAACCACTATTTCCGGCTGTTCGCATCGGCATTCCTCATGTCTGGCGTGACGGCGGGTATCACCATGAGCCAGAACCAGGATCAGCAGAACAACGGCAATCGGCAGACGGCCAGCGGCGCACTTAGCGAAGCGTTGGGCCAGCAGCTCGGCCTTGTCACCGCTCAGTTGATTTCCAAAAACATGAACATTGCCCCGACCCTCGAAATTCGTCCGGGCTACCGTTTTAACGTCATCGTCACAAAGGACATGACGTTTTCCAAGCCGTACCAGGCGTTCGACTACTAACCCAAAGGAGAAAGCGAAATGAAGATGCTCACTAAGAAAGTTTTAGCGGCTAAAGTCGCTTTGGTTTTTGCACTTACTGCCCCTGGCGTGATGACCCCCGCGCAGGCCGGCATCCCGGTTATCGACGGTGCGAACCTGACGCAAACCGTCATGTCGGCGGTGGAGAACGTTGCGCAGACGCTCAAGCAAATTGAGCAGTACCGCACCCAGCTCCAGCAGTACGAAAACATGATTCAGAACACGGTCGCACCGGCCGCGTATATCTGGGATCAGGCCACGTCCACGATGAACCAGCTTCGCGGGGCCATCGACACGTTGAACTACTACAAGAACCAGGCGGGCAGCCTCGACGGCTACCTGTCGAAGTTCCAGGACGTGTCCTATTACCGCTCGTCCCCATGCTTCAACATCGGTTGCACGAAGGCTGAATTCGACGCCATGAAACAGGCTTCCAACAAGCTGAATTCGGAAGCTCAGAAGAAAGCCAACGATGCGCTGTTCAAAGGCTTGGACAAGCAGCAGGACGCAATGGAATCCGATGCGCGCCAATTGCAACGCCTGCAATCTTCCGCGCAGGGAGCCACCGGCCAGATGCAGGCCATCGGCTTTGCAAACCAGCTCGCCAGCAACCAGGCAAACCAGCTCCTGCAGATTCGCGGCCTGTTGATCGCGCAACAGAACGCGGTCGCCACGCGCAACCAGGTGATTGCAGACAAAGAGGCGCAAGAGGCCGCTGCTGCCGAAAACTTGCGCAAGGGCGAGTACCGCGCTAGCCCTGCGCGCACTTGGTAAGGGCTGCTCGATGAAGACCAACAAGGTTCTTACCTTGGCCCTGGCCGCCCTCGTGGCGGCCTTGGTCGCCGGCTGCGGCGAAAAGCCTGCAGAACAACCGGCCAAGCAAGCCATGCCCGAAGTCAACGATGAGAACTGCAAGCCCGCGAGCGTTGCCAAGATCGAAGACAAGGGCGCGCAGCAAGCGTTTTCGTCGCTGTGCCTGCGCCGTGGTGGCGGTTTCAAACCCAGCGAAAAGAAAGAATGGTGAGGTTGTGACTATGAGAATGCCAGCCGTATTCAAGAACGCCGGCCTGCTGTTTGTTTTGCTGTGGCTGGCGTTCTTTTCCATTGAGGCGCAAGCGGCTATCGACAATGCCGGCGTCTTAGATAACGTCCTCAACCGCTATTCGGCCGCCGCCAGTGGTTGGGCCGGCTTCATCACGGCCCGGGCCACCTGGTTGTTTTGGACGCTCGCAGTGATTTCGATGGTGTGGACGTTTGGCTTCATGGCCTTGCGCAAGGCCGATATTGGCGAGTTCTATGCGGAGTTCATCCGCTTCACCATCTTCACCGGCTTCTTCTGGTGGCTGCTCACGAACGGGCCGAATTTCGCCACCGACATCATGAGTTCGCTGCGCACCATCGCAGGCAGTGCAAGCGGCACCGGCTCGACGCTGACGCCCTCCGGGATCGTTGATATTGGTTTCGACATTTTCTTTAAGGTGCTCGATCAGTCTTCGGTGTGGTCGCCTGTCGATAGCGCGGCCGGCATCCTCATCAGCGCGGCGATCCTCATCATCCTGGCGTTGATCGGCGTGAATATGTTGCTGCTCCTGGTGAGCGGCTGGATATTGGCCTATGCCGGCGTTTTCTTTCTCGGCTTCGGTGGATCGCGGTGGACTTCGGACATGGCGATCAACTACTACAAGACCGTCCTGAACATCGCCGCGCAGCTCTTCACGATGGTTCTGCTCGTCGGCATCGGCAAGTCGTTTGTCGATCAGTATTACAACGCCATGAGCGCCGGCATCAGCCTCAAGGAATTAGGCGTGATGATGATCGTCGCGGTCGTGCTGCTGGCCCTGGTCAACAAGCTGCCGGCGATGGTTGGCGGCTTGGCGATGGGCGGCGGAACGCACGCCCTCGGCGGTGGCTTTGGTGCCGGCGCAGCGATGGGTGCGGCGGCGGTGGCCGGCGCGGCCATCGCCACGGGCGGCGCGGCGATTGCAGCCGGCGCGGCCAGCGCGGCCGGTGGCGCGCAAGCCCTCATGGCGGCCTACAGCAAAGCGTCTGCGGCATCCAGCGAGGGCGGCGGCGGTGGTGGCATGGGCGACACGATGGGCGGCGTCGCTATGGCCGCTGCAGGCCCTGGCGGCGGCAGCTCTGGCGGTGGCAGCGTCTTCGCGGGCATGGACACCGGCAGCAGCTCGGGCAGCAGCTCGGGCGGCGGCTCAAGTGGCTCAAGTGGCTCGGGCGGTGGCTTCGGTGGTGGTGCCTCCGAAGGCGGCAGCTCGGGCGGCAAGAGCAGCGCGCCGGCAGGCGAGGGCAAGGACTCGGGCGGTGGCGCGGCACCTGGTGCCGAAGGGAAGGCCGACGCAGGCGGCAAGGCCGCAGGTTCTGACGCCAAGGGAGGGGGGCAGGGCACTGGCCTGGCACCTGGCGAACAACGCTCCACCGGCAGCATGTTGGGCCGTGCGGCGGCTATTGCTGCGGGCACTGCGGGCAACCTGGCGCAAGGCTCCTGGGACGTGGCGAAAGCCAAGGCCGCGAGCATGCGCGAGTCGGCTCTTGATCGCATCAGCGAAACCACGGGCGGAAAGATCGCAGCCGCGATCAGGGCGCAGGACGCGGCAGCGCCGGCAGACCTGTCCACTCCCGCACCGGCACCCAGCAGCGCCGCGCAGGCCTCGACGGCCGCGACGGCCTTCAACGACAACGAACTGTCTGCAGGCAAGGGCCAGGCAGAAACCCCCGTCGCGCCCGAAGTGGCCGACTTCATGAATCGCAATTCCAAAACCTCGTAACTGCAAAGGAGCATCAACCATGCAACGCAAAAACCTCATCGCCTCGGCCGCTCTTGCGGTGGCCGCCTTCGGTGCGATTCCAGCCACTGCCAGCGCGCAGGAAATCCTCACGGGCGATACCCGCCTGGCCTGCGAAGCGATCTTGTGCCTTGCCACTGGCACCCAGCCCAGCGAATGCACGCCTTCGCTGCGCCGCTATTTCAGCATTTCGTACCGCAAGCTGTCGGACACGATCCGGGGCCGCGTCAACTTCCTGAACCTCTGCCCCGTCGCCAATCAGACGCCGCAAATGTCGGCCCTGGTCAATGCGCAGGCCAATGGTGCCGGCCGGTGTGATGCCGCTTCGCTGAATGCCGTGCTGCGTTCGTGGACGGGTTCCGACGATGGCATGGTGTACGTCAGCAACCAGATGCCCAGCTACTGCACCGCCTACACGACGCACGCCTACACGGACTTCTCGGGCACGGTGCCGCGCTATGTGGGGATTCCTGAGCGGGGAGGGTATTGGGTCGAGGCGCGGGACTATGACCGCGCCCTGGCCGAATACAACGCCCGCATCAAGGCCGAAGACGAAGAGCGCCGCCGGGCCAGTTGGGGCGGCGGTGGCAACTAAGGGAGCCTGAACCATGCCTTTCATCGATCTCCCGCCCCAGCTTCAAGAGCGCGTCATCTGCTCGATTTCGGCCGCCGTCAAATACGAAGTGCCGGCGAACATCGTTCTTGCGGTCGCGGAGAAAGAAGGCGGCAAGCCGGGCCAGTGGGTGAAGAACACGAACGGCACGCATGACGTGGGCCCGATGCAGTTCAACACCCTGTACCTGGGCGACCTGGCGAAGTACGGCATTACGGCAAACGACGTAGCAGCGGCTGGCTGCTACTCGTTTGACCTGGCGGCCTGGCGGCTGCGGCAACACATCCGCAAGGACAAGGGCGACTTGTGGACGCGGGCGGCTAACTACCACTCGCGCACCCCCCAATTCAACGTGGTCTATCGCGCCGACTTGATGCGCAGGGCTGTCAAGTGGGCCGACTGGCTCGATGCGCGGTTCGTCACCCGCGACGTGACAAAGCCCGGCGCAATCCCTTCGACTCCGGTAGCCGTTCAAGCGGTCGCTCCGACCGCGCCAGTGGTATCGAAGCCGGCCCCTGCAGCGGTCCCGCAGGCAGCGCCTGCAGGGCCTTGGAGCACTGCCAGCTACGTGCCTCGAAAGCTCATCATCAACGGCCAGTGAGGCCGTTTTTTTAGCGGATAAAAACATGGACTTTCACGCCTTCATGAAGCGGTACACCCTCGGCCTTTTCGGTGTCATCAAGAGCTATTGCGATTGGGCCGAGTCGCAGGCCAAGAGCCAGGGCGATTTACTGCTGCTTGCCTTCGGACCGCTGCTCCTGCTCGGCCTGGTGCTCTGGTCGCTGCCGGCATGGATCGGCAAGACCATTGCGCTGATCCTGCTCGCGCCCGTGCTGTATCTCGCCTTCGTCGCCCTCCAGCACTACAGCCGGCGAGGTGGCCGCAAGTGAGGTTGCCGCGCCTGGTCGTCGCTGATGGATCGGTCGAAGCGTTGAAGTGGCTCGCGCTGCTGCTCATGACCGGCGATCACGTCAACAAGTACCTGTTCAATGGCACGGTGCCGCTGCTGTTCAACGCGGGTCGCCTGGCGCTGCCGATCTTCTGCTTTGTCCTGGCGTACAACCTGGCTCGGCCGGATACGCTGCAGCGCGGCGTCTATCGCCGCACCTTGAAGCGCCTGGCCCTCTTCGGCCTTGTCGCCACCCCTGCATTCCTCGCCTTGGGCGGCCTGTGGGCCGGCTGGTGGCCGCTGAACGTGATGTTCACGCTGCTGGCCGCAACGGCCGTGCTCTTCCTCATCGACCGGGGAGGCCGTCCGCGCCTGGTTGCCGCTGCCGCCGTGTTCCTCGTCGCCGGCAGCTCGGTCGAATACTGGTGGCCGGCGCTCTCGATCTGCCTGGCTGTCTGGTGGTACTGCAGGAAGCCATCGGTGCCGGCGCTCGCGCTGCTGCTGGCGTCCTGCGCCGCGCTGTGGTTCATCAACGGCAATTTTTGGGCGTTGGCGGCGGTCCCCGTGGTCGCCGCGGCTGCGCACGTCGATGTGCGCCTGCCCCGGCTGCGGTGGGCGTTTTACGCCTACTACCCCCTGCACCTGGTCGCGCTTTGGCTCATCCGAATCCCGATGAGCAAGGCCGGCTACCTCTTTTTCTGATTGGAGCGTGTTCATGTTCAAACCGTGCCTGCTGGCCCTCTCTGCTGCCTTCCTGGTGGCCGCGCAAAGCGCATCGGCCCAGCCGATGACCGAATACGGCAGGCCGGTCCTGTCGGGTGTCTTCGTGTCGTTCCCCCATGGCGGCACGGCCTTCCGGCCCACGGCACGGCAGGAAGCGGAATTGCTCAACGCGAAGGATGCCGACCTGGTGACGATCAAGGGACGCACCAGCACACTCAAGCCGAGCGCGCAGGATGAATCGCTGGCCCTTGCTCGGGCACTGTCGGCGCGCTCCTATCTCATCGCACGCGGCGTTTCGCCGTTGAAGATCGTCGTCAACTTCGCATCTGCTGCAGACTTCATCGCGGACAACTCGACTCCAGAAGGCCGGCTTGAGAACCAGCGCGTGGAAGTCGAACTTGTCTTCGTGGGCAACTGACATGGCGCGCTTGGCTCGCCTGGTCGCGCTGGTCCTGTGCATCGCTGCAGGACAGGCACACGCCGATTTCGCGGGCCGCGTCGTCGGCGTTGTCGATGGTGATACGGTGGATGTGTTGGTGGATCGCACGCCGATCCGCACGCGCCTGGCTGAGATTGACGCCCCCGAGAAGGCGCAAGCCTTCGGCACCAGGTCAAGGCAGGCGCTTGCTGCGGCGGTGTTCCAGAAGTCGGTCTACGTGCGATCGGCGTCCGTCGATCGCTACGGCCGCGCGATCGGCACGCTGTTGGTGGACGGCCGCAGTGTCAACCGCATGATGGTGGAGCAGGGCATGGCCTGGGTGTATCGGGCCTACCTGGTGGATCGGTCGCTGCTCGACGTCGAAGCAGCGGCACGCGCTGGGCGGGTCGGCTTGTGGGCCGATCCGCACGCGGTCGCGCCCTGGGAGTGGCGCGCAGAAAAAAGAAAGGGATGGGACGCCAAGTGAAATTCACCGACGAACAGAAGCACAAGGAAACGCTGGCCGTGCTCGAGAACGTTCTCGACTACCTGCAGCGTCTTCCCTCGGTGCCGGCCACCACGGCCATGTGCGAGAAGATCAAGGCCCACATGGACAAGCCGGCGCAGCGCCTGGTCGCTGACTCCAAGCGCGAGCTGATAGGCATGTGGATCACGCCGGCCGGCAAGCGCATGTTTGAAGCCTCATTGATCGGGGATCAGCTCACCGTGAGCGTTCCAGATTCAACGGATGACCTCCCACGCAAAAGCGTCGAAGAAAAAGCGCAGTCCCGCAATGAGGTGTCGGCCGCCGTGGTTAAGGCGCTCATGCGGCCGGCCGGCGTCACGGTCAAGCTGGTGAGGCCGTCGCCCGCATTGACCAAACGCGCTTGACCTGGCTTTCGCTGCAGCCGGCCAGCCTGGCCGTATCGGGGATGCTGTGCCCCGCAGTGCGCAGCGCAATGATCCTCTCGTGAGTTGCTGTGTCGGCCTGGCGGCCGGTGTACCGTCCCGCTTCCTTCGCAAGCGCCACGCCCTGGCGCTGCCGCTCGCGCCGGTCTTCGTAGTCGTCGCGGGCCATCTGCAGGGCAAGGCGCAATAGCAGCTCCTGCAGCGACTCCAGCACGATCTTGGCAACGCCCTGGGCCTCGGCCGCGAGGTCGCTCAGGTCGACCACGCCGGGCACCGCCAGGCGGGCACCTTTGGCGCGGATCGAGGCCACCAGGCGCTCGGCCTCGGCCAGCGGCAAGCGGCTGATGCGGTCGATCTTCTCGGCCACCACGATTTCACCGGGCTGCAGGTCGTCAATCATGCGCAGCAGCTCGGGCCGGTCGGCCCGTGCGCCCGATGCCTTCTCCCTGTAGATGCCGGCGACGTAGCAGCCCGCAGCGCGTGTGCTGTCCACGATGGCCGTCTGCCGGTTCAAGTCCTGTTCGTCGGTGCTGACGCGGAGATAGATGCGCGCCACCTTGAACCCAACACCTTGCGCCTGGTGCGCGGCCGGCGTCCGCATTGTCATTTTCAGAAGGCGACTGCACGGAATGTCAGGAGTCGGCTGCACGGCCTGTCGGGGCTATTTTTTGCGGGAGCGTTCCATGTGCAGAACAGCGTCAAGCAATGCCATTGAATCGCAGGTGTCGGATGCGTAGACCGTGCGCGTCCTTGGGTCATACGACACCATGACGAACGGGTCTGAGGTACGTTCCGTGCTCCGGGGCGCTTGACGCTTGGAGCGGTAGGTTCTGCATACCTCCCTCTTTTCGGCAAGCTGCTGGCCGATCTTCTTCCAGTCAAAGAGATAGTCGGGATACAACCGGCGCATGTCTCGCTTGTCCTGCGGCTCAAGCGTGTAATTGCGAATCCGCATGATGTTGTAATTGCTCCTGCCGACTTTGACCGTGAGATAGCAAAAGCCCTTTCTGGTCGTGACGAAGGCACTGCTTTGCTTGCGGCTCATGGTTGCTCGCTCCCGCCTTGCAGCGCGGCGTATAGGGCCGTCTTGCTCACCTTGAGCCGTGTAGCAGCCTCCCGGACGTTCAGCCCGTTGGCAATATGCTCCTGCGCCCGCTGCAACTTGTCGGCAGTGACAACCGGCTTGCGCCCGCCCTTGCGCCCGCGAGCGGCGGCAGCGGTCAGCCCGGCCTTGGTGCGCTCACGGATCAAGTCGCGCTCGAACTGGCCCAGCGCGCCGAACACGTGGAAGATGAGCCGCCCGCCCGGTGTGGTGGTGTCAATGCTTTCTGTCAGCGACCGGAAGCCGACGCCACGCGCTTCCAGCGCGCCGATTGTCTCGATGAGGTGTGGCATCGAGCGCCCGAGCCGATCCAGCCGCCAGACGGCCAGCACGTCGCCGTCGCGCAGATAGGCCAGCGCGGCGGCCAAGCCGGGCCTGTCGGCCTTGGCCCCGGAAGCCGTGTCCTCAAAGACGCGCTCGCAGCCCGCCTTGCGCAGTGCATCCGTCTGCAAGGCGGTGTCCTGTTCAGCCGTCGATACCCGCGCATAGCCGATGAGTGCCATTACCGCCCCTTTTGTCCGTTTTTCCGTCCGCCTATCATAATGTCCGACAACCCGTTATTCAAGCGCATTGCCGGACAGTGACCGGCTTGGCCGACTAATGATCGTTTGACGGACAAGGCGGCGCATGTGCCGCCATCCCGGCGCAATGGAACAGCGAACCGACTTAAGCCGGAACCGCCGAAAATTCCGGCGCGATACCGAGTAAGCCGGAATCCCAGATTTTTCCGGCACCGGGTCAAATAACGCCAACGACCAACAGGAGCGCCCTATCTATTGCTTTCATTCGCTCATCGTCGAGGCGGCCAAACGGTTCACTGATTTTGGTGCGCGGTAGCGTCGAGAGCTTGTCCACCATAACTTGCGATAGTGCGCGCAGCCCGTTAGCTGGATTCGGTTCCACGGTGACGCGAAACGCGGCATTGCGCAGGTCGCTTGTCACTGGGCACAGCACAACGCTTTCCAAGTCGGTTAGTAGGTCTGATTGAACGATCAGGGCTGGTCGTGGTTTGCCGTAGTCACCCTGCAATGAAACCGTCACGAGGTCGCCTCGCTGCATCACTCCCAGCCCTCAACGTGCGATGCCGCCTCTTCGGTGAAGCGCAAAACCTCTGCTTCTGCTGGGTCGCCCTTCAGGCTTTGGCATTGCTTGCGCACTTGCGCCGTGAACTCAGGCGAACGGGTGTCCGGCACCCAAAACTGCACAGGCCGCAGCCCCGCCGCGCGCATCCGTTCGCGGTGTCGGGCTACCTTTGATTCGTGAATTGATGGCATGGTGCTCTCCATTGGTTGCATGTATGGTTACATGATACTGCGCATGAAACCATAGCGCAAGCCAAGCCGTTCCGCAACGTCGTGCAGGGAAGTTCTGCGCAATTTCCGCCCTTCTTGGAGTTTCGTGCATAGGACTGCTGACACGACCCGGTCAGAAGTCGGCTGCACACGGGGCGGCCAGCCTCATGAACTGGTGCAGTCGTCTTCTGAAAATGACACCGTCAATTGGTGCAGTCGTCTTCTGAAAATGACAAATTGGCCGGGTCGGTTTTGGCTACCCAAATTGGCCGGCGTGGATCTCGTTCGGGATCTGCTGCAGTAGATCTCGACCAGGTTGGCCAGCCTGGCCAACTCGGTGTTGGCCACGGCCGCCGCGTGCATGCTCGATGCGCGGCAGGGGCAAAAAAAAGCCGCCTCGGGGTGCGAGGCGGCAAGGGAGGCTGCGGAGCGGTAGGGAGGGAGGAACCCGCTCACACAGTGCAGCCATTATGCGGCCTGTTCGTTAAATCCGTTGTCAGATTTTTGCAGCGCGGCGCGGCTGCAACGGTTGGTCTTGTCGTTGCACGCGCTGTTGCTGCTGCTCGATGCGCGCCTGGTGCCTCTCGATCACGTCATGGACGGCGGCCCGCACCTGGCGGTCGATCCCTTCCTTGCCCAGCACGCTTTTGTTCGCCAGGTCGTTGAAGTCGGTCTTGCCCTTCATGTGATCGAGCGCGGCAAGCTGCTGGTCGGTGAGTGCCGTCCCGGTGCGCTGATGCTCCCTGAACTTCTCCGGGGTGACGGGTGGAAGGCCAGCGGGATAGCTGTTCTCGCCCGGCGCAAAGATCGGCAGCATTGCCTTGCCTCCGGTGATCTTCGCGGCCTCCTGGGCCTTCGCCTTGCCTGGGTTGACGCCCTGCGTCAGCTCCAGGTGGCGGTCATCGTCGCCAGCGATGATGACGGGCTTGTCCGGGAATTTCTCGTGCAGAGCCTTCGCAACGGCCGGCAGGTTCCCCGAGTCGAACGCGGCCACGGTGGCGAAGCCCAGCGATTGCGACAAGCTGCCGGCAGTCGCATAGCCTTCACCGATCACAAGGGCGGGGGCCTGGGCCAGCGCATCCATGCCGCCGACGACATGGAAGCAACCTTCCTTGCGGCTGTCCTTCGCAAACCGCTTTGTGCCGTCCTCCTGGATGTATTGCATCGTCCACTGCTTGCCGTCCACGTCCGTTGCGGGGATGTAGGTCTTCTGGCCTGCGCGGTCGGTGAAGACGCCGGCCTGCGGCTCGATGCCCTTGGCCTGCATGTAGGGCGTCGGCTGCTCGACCGGCACCAGGTCGGCCATCTGGCGGCCGACACGTTGCGCGGTCGCTTCGTGGGCCTGAGCCTGCTCGGCTTCGCGGGCCTGCAGCTTGGTGGCGGCCTCGGCCGCCATGCGTGCCTTCTCTTCGGGATCGAGGGTGTAGCCCTTGGACTTCCATTTCATGTCGATGCCGGTCTTGTTGTTCTTCATGTAGCCGGCAGGGTGTCCGTCAAGATGGCCGACATAGAAACCCGAGCCGGCTTTCTCGCTGGGCTTCTCGCCTTCCACGCTGATGCGGTGTTTCTTGCCGTCCATGATGGGATGCTCGCCGCTGACCACGCAGCCGATGGAGCGCAGCGCATCGGCAAACTCTTCCTGCGGCGTCATGGCCGGCCCCTGCTGGTCGGGCACGTTCTCGGGCTTCCAGCGGGCCAGCTTCTCCATGTCGGCCTTCGGGCCGGCATACCAGGACTTCGCTACCTTGTCCCACTCGGCGCCGGCCGCCTTGGCCGCGATGCGCTCGCCGTAGGGAACAGCCAGGTATTCCCGCTCCTGGGCCGCTTTGCGGCCCACGGTGGGGCCTTCGGTCGTCTGCACTGCCTGCGGCGCGTCTACGGCGGCCGTAGCGGCCCCCTGCGCCCATTTTGCGAAGGGGCCTGCAGCCACACCGGCCGGAACGTACCAGGACTGTTCCTGCCGGTCCCACTTCGCACCCAGCGCCTTCGCCTCGTCTTTCTCGCGGTAGGGCACCTGGATGAAGGTCTTTTGCGCCTGGGCTTCGGCCTTGATCTGGCTCGGGGACTGCGCTGCCGGCGCTGCGGCCTGCTGCTGGCCCCGTTCCCGCTCGAACTCGGCGATTCGGCGCTGCATGTCGGCATCGTTGAGCATGGCCGCGCCCTCGGCATCCTTGCGGGCCTCTTTAGCGGCTGAAATTTGCTCGTCCGTGCTGTTCGGGTCGCGGCGCACGGCGTTTTCGAGCACGCGGGCCAGCTTGGCCGCCTGCTCGTGCGGGTTCTGCTCGGTAATGGCATCGACCATGCGCAGCTGGTCGGCCAGCTCGTCGGCCTCGGTGACGGCTGGGAAGTCGGCCAGCCACTGATGCGTGCCGTCCTCGTGCTGCGCGTAGACCCCGAAGAACTCCGGTTCAACGCCAAGGGAATGTGCTGCGGCGACGTGAGGCTTGCCGTCGATCTGTTGCGTCACGTTGCCCTGCACCTGGATTCGACCGTTCCAATCGGCCGGCATGTCCACGCCGAAGCCTTCCTTCGCGCTCTGCTGGAACGATGCCGGGCTGATGGTGCGTGCGTCGGCCGTCAAGATGATGGCATTGCGCCGCTCGGCCAGCTCGAATTTCTCGCTCGTCTGCAGGGCGGCCGGGTCGGACACCCGCGTGACGGCTTCTAGTACGCGCTCGATGTAGGCCGCCTCGGCCCGCTTGGCTTGTTGTGCTTGCATGTTCGCCTCCTGCTGCTTCCCTTCGTCCAACATGGCGGCAACGCGGACGCCGTAGGAATCCTGAATCGACTTATCGGCCCGTGCGGCGGCGGCTGTCGCAATTCGGGCGGCCTGCTCGGCCGTCGCACCTACTGGAATGAGCGCGCCATCTGCCGCCGCCACGTTGCGACCTTCGCTGAGGTACTGGAATTGCAAAGTGCGGTTGATGCCATCGCCGGCCGTGATGAACGCATGTGCATCGTTCTTACCGTTCACTGTATCGAACGACTTGGACGCGATGGCAGCGCCATCGCTGCGCACCCAGCCGGCCGACTCCAGCGCGGCTACGACACTTTCAGCTTGTGTCTCCGGCAGCGCCTGGCGCTGCTGCTGGTCCTGCTCCTGCACCTGTTGCTGCTCCAGGCCCAGCACGTAGTCTTGAATCTTCTCGGCATCTGCAGCGGCCCGGAAAATCTCCAGCGGATCGTCCTGCAGCGCCTTGATCCACGAACCCACATAGGCGACGTGCTGGCCGGGATCGTGGCCGATGCCCAGCTCGTCGCCCAAGATCATGCTGGCGATTTCCGCCCGCAGCTCTTCCTTGGCGTACCCCTCGGACCCGAATGGATTGGACAAGTCTCGATCAAGGCGCGACTCGTGGCCGGTCCAGTGGCCCAGCTCGTGGAGCGCGGTCGCGTAGTAGTTGTCGGCCGTGGGGAACTGCCCCTTGTCGGGCATGTGGATGCTGTCTGTCGCCGGGCGGTAGAACGCCCGGTTCTGCTCGCCGTGGCGGATCACGGCACCGGACGCCTGCAGGATGTGTTCGGCGCGCTCCACGGCCGTCCAATCCTGTTGCTTGCGCGGTTGCAGCGGTGGAAGCCCGTCGATCTGCTCGGCGTTGAACACCGTCGCAAAGAACACCCTCGGCCGCTCCAGCTTGACCGACTGCTTGACCGGCTCGCCCTGTGCATCAAGGACGGGCTTGCCGTCCGCGTCGGTCTTGATCTGCTCGTCGCTGAACTTCCAGTATTGGATCGGCGTTCCCTTCTCGCCCTTGCGCACCTGGGCACCAACGGCAGCCGCCTGCTTGTAGGTCATCCAGCGCTGATCGCTGTGGCCCTGGCTCATGAGCTGGATAGCGTTGATGCCCCGGTAGCGCTTGCCGGTGGTCGGGTTCGTCGGAATGAAAGCACCAGGTTGACCAGGCTCCCACGGCTTTTGCCATGGAGCGGTGCCCTCTTTCAGTTGCTCGATCAGCTTCTCGGCCACTGTCTCGTGAAATGGCTTTTTCGGCTCCATCTTGTCGTCCCTTCTGAATAGCTCGTTGATCTGCGGAAAGGTCTGCTGCGTTCTGGATCGGTCGTGCAGGCCCTGAGCGACGACGCACACGATGTTGTGCAAGTCGTCCGCCTGCATGGGCCGCACGCGGGCGATGCAGGTTTCCGCGAATGACTGCTGGCCCTTCTGCCGCACCTGGTCTGTGCCCTGGGCGAAGAGGTCCGCGCCCTGGTGATGGCTTGGCTCGATGCCCTCGCAGTACAGGGCAAAGACTTCCTCGGCGCGCACGTCCACGGGATAGCCGGCGTAACGCCGGTCTATGTCGTCCCATAGCGGTTTGAGGCTTGGTTCCTCGCGGGCGGCCACCAGGCCGTCCAGCAAGGCACGCTTCTCTGCCGGCGCGAAGGTGTTGGCTCCGTAGTGGCCCAACACCTCGTGCCGCAGCGTCAGCAGCAGGTCGCCGGCGTCCTCCACGTTCGCCAGGGGCACGTCCACGCGGCCACGGTAGGCACGGCCGGCGTGCTGCGTCTCCTTCGGGACGTAGCCGCCTTTCATGTCCTGGGGCACTTCGGCGGCTCGCGGCCCGTACAGCTCGGCGGCGTCCTCGCGGAATTTGTAGGCCAGCTCAAGCGCGCCGGGGTAGTCGCGGACAAAGGCCCGCGTCACCTCCTGCGCCTCGGCTTTCGTGATGGGCATGGATCAGCCCTCCTTGGCCTTGCGTGCGGCGGCCTGGGCGACCGACTCGCCAGGGCGCAGCTCGTACAGCTTGCGGGCGTTGGTGGTCGAGACGATGCGCGGGAGGTCTGCGCTCGGGCCGTCATCGTCAAGGAATGCCGGCTCCAGCGACCCATCGCCGGCCAGGTCGGCCAGGTCGTCGGTGCTGGCGAGGGCATCGCCTTCGCTCAAGGCGTCTTCTGCGAACGCGCCGGCACGGTCGGCCTCGTCGGGATCGAATTCGGCCTGGTAGCCGGGCGTCTGTGCATCGGTCAGCTTCTCGCGCAAGGCTTCCGCGCTGGCTGCGGCGTCGTCAATGGCCGGGATCACTTCGGCGGCCTGGTCGTTGGTTTGCTGGGTCATGTCATCACTCCTTCGGTTTGCTGTAATCGGGCTTGCCCTTGATGTCGGGATAGGTCTGTGTGCATGTCGGGTAGTTGCTGCAACCCCACCAGAACATGCCTTTCTTCTTGGTGCTGGCCCGCCTAGACAAGCCGCTGCCGCAAGCCATGCACTTGTGCAGCTCCGACACCTTTGGCGTCTCTCGCGGCACTGGCTTGCCGGCCTTGTCTTCGCAGGCGAACTTGCAGCCATCGGCGAAGCCGGTGCATCCCCAAAAGAACTCGTTCTTTTCCTTCTTCTTGATGCGGCGCAACGGCTTGGCGCAGAGCGGGCAAGGGTGCGTGTCAACCTTGATTGCCAGCCCGTTTTCCTTCACGCCGGCCACCTCGCCAGCGATGTAGTCCATCAGCTCGCGCACGAATGATTCGGTGTCGCGCTGGCCGGCCTGGATGGCCTTCTGCTGCTCATGCCAGAGCGCGGTCATGTCGGGGAATTTGGCCTGGTCGGGCAGGGCGTCGTAGAACTCTTCGGCCGTGGGTGTGGGCACGATGTTCTTGCCTTGCTCGACTAGGTAGGCACGCTCGAAGAGCGTGGCGATGATGCTGTCTCGCGTGGCCGGCGTCCCGATGCCGCCATGCTCGCCTTCCTTGCCCTTGTCCTTCTCCAGCAGCAGCTTGCGCAGGCGGTCGTCGCGGATGTACTTGGCAACGCGGGTCAAGTCCCCTAGCAGGGTCGCCATCGTGTAGAGCGGCTGCGGCTTCGTTTCCTGCTTGGCGGCCTCGGCATCGACGCAGACGCCGGCCTGGCCGCCGCGCAGCGTGCGTATGTCGATGGACAGGTCGTTCTCGTCGCTTTCCAGGTCTTCATTGCCCGCGTCGTTCTTGTAGAGCAAAAGCCAGCCTTGGCGCGTGGTGACGTTGGAGCGCACGGCGAAGCGGTGCCCCTCGGACTCCACCAGCACATCGGTCTGGTCGTATTGGTGCTTGGGCCAGAACTGCGCGATGTAGGCGCGGGCGATCAGCAAATAGATCTTCTGTTCCCCCTCGCTCAACGCCGCCAGGTTCGCCGTCGCCTCTGTCGGAATGATCCCGTGGTGGGCGGAAACCTTGGACGAATTGAAGGCCCGGCTCTTAATCGAGGGATCGGCCCGCTGCGCAACGGCGGCCAACATGGGCGCGGTCTGCGTGATCGCCGCCAGCACGCCCGGCGCGTCCCCGTGCTGCTCGTCGCTGAGGTATTCGCAGTCGCTGCGGTTGTACGTGATGAGCTTGTGCTTTTCGCGCAGCGACTGCGTTATGTCCTTGGTCTGGTCGGGCTTGAAACCGAACTTGCGGGAGGCATCGGTTTGCAGCTTCAACAGGTTGTAAGGCAAGGGCGGATGCTGTTCTTTCTGCTTGGTGTCGGCGCTGACGATTCGCGCAGGCTTGCCCTTGACGGCATCCGCGATGGCCTGGGCATGCTGCTCTTCGATCAGCCGGCCCTTCTCGTCCACTGGATCGGCTTCAACGATCTGATACCGCGCAGGGAAGGCAACGCCTTCGACCTCAAACCGTCCGGTGACGTTGTAGTAGTACGCCTTCTTGTGGGCCTTGAATGCCCGCGTGCGGCGCACGACAAGGCCGACGATGGGGGTCTGCACCCGGCCTACGCTCATGACGCCCTGGTAGCCCTTCTGGCGGGCCGCCAGGGTGTAGGCGCGGGTCATGTTGTAGCCGTAGAGCTGGTCGCCCACGCTGCGGGCCTCGGCGGCGGCCGACAGGCCGGCGAACTCGCGGTTGTCGCGCATGCTCTCCAGCGCCTTGCGCACAACCTTGGTGTTGTTGTCGTTGATGAGAACCCGCTTCACCGGCAGAGTGCAGCCGGCGTACTCCAGGATTTCATCGACAAGAAGCTGCCCTTCTTCGTCGGGGTCGCCAGCGTTGACGACGCTGCTGGCCTTCTTCAACAGGCCGAGAATGACCTTGAGCTGGTCCTTCGCGCCCTTGTCACCGCTGGGCTTCTTCTTCCAAGGAATATGGGACATGGGCAGGTCGTCCATGTTCCATTTGCTGTATCGCTCGTCGTAGTCCTCGGGGTCCAGCAGTTGCAGCATGTGGCCGTAGCACCAGGCCACATAGTCGCCGCCGCAGTCGTAGTACCCGTCCTTGCGGCTTCCGCCTCCCAAGCCTTCGACAATGGCTTTCGCCAGGTCGGGCTTTTCTGCAATGAACAAACGCATGGTGCCTCCTACCAGGTGATGACCGGGACGATCACGGTCTTGATTTGCGAAACGTTGACCGGCCCGAAGTAGCGGCCGTCGAACGATGTGCCGCTCACGTCCGACATAAGCAGCACCTCGGAATTGCCCAGCTCGTAGCTGTTGGTCTGGTAGCGCGGCAAGGGCCGGCCGGCCTTGTCGGTCTTGAGCGGTGCGCTCAGTGGCAGCAGTGCGCCATTCACTCGCACGCCGTCATCGGCCACGGTGACGGCATCGGCTTTAGCGGCTAAAACCTTTTTCATGAGGTAGCCGTAGCCGCCAGGGCAGAACCCGCCCCCGATGTAGCCCCGTTCCTTGGCGTCACCGAACACGCCGACTTGCGGCGGGCAAAACATGACGTAAGCGCCCTTCTCTACCGGCGCGCTGCTTGCCCAATAGAGGCCGACGGGAATGCTCTTCGTGGTGTTGACGCGGGCACCGGCTGCATAGCAGGCAACGCCCAAGGCGAGCACGGCAGCGCCGCCGATGGCGGTGCCGATGGTGATCCGTTTCAGCAAGCGGCTCATATCGTGATCCCCTCCCCTGCGGGCGCGACAAAGCTGTTACGCAGCTTGTCGCTGTTCTTCGGTGCGGGAATCGCCGCCCGCGCCTGAAAGGTCGGGTCTTGGAAATACAGCGGCTGCTTGCCGTAGATCGCGGGATAGCCCGCGACGTACACCACCATGTCGCCGGCCTTCGCAATGTCGCCGCCCTCGGTCTTGACCGGGCCGGGCATGCGCAGGCACTCATCGGGCGTGAGCAAGGGGCGCTGAACCTCCTGGATCGTCCGCGACACCTGGCCCAGCAAAGCGCTCGTGCGCCGGCCGCTGGTGGTGATCTGCTCCTTCGCTACGGTAGTCTGGCCGGTGAGCTTGGAAAGATGCTCGGCCGTCTCAACGCGGTTCGGTGGGTAGGCGTTCTGGACGTGGCAGTTCGACGTGATGCTCTCGTCGTGGCCGTAGCCGGTTTCGCGGCTCTTGAGCTGGTTAATGTCCTGGCAAATCAGGTAGCACTTGATGCCGTAGCCGGCCACGAATGCCAGCGACTCCTGCATGATTTCGAGCTTCCCCAGGCTGGGGAACTCGTCAAGCATCATCAGCATGCGGTGCTTGTAGTGCGCCACCGGCCGGCCGTTCTCGAAGTCCATCTTGTCGGCCAGCAGGCGAACGATCATGTTCACCATGACCCGCACCAACGGCCGCAGGCGGGCCTTGTCGTTTGGCTGCGTGACGATGTAGAGACTCACCGCGTTGTCGTGGTGCATCAAGTCCTTGATCTTGAATTCGGACTTGCTCACGTTGCGGGCCACGATGGGATCGCGGTACAGGGCCAAGTAGGACTTGGCGGTGGACAGCACCGATCCTGCTTCCTCGTCGGGCCGGTCCATCATGTCGCGGGCGGCAGAGCCGACAACCGGGTGGACCTGGCCGTCTACGTGGCTGTAGGTGGTCATTTCCATCCACAGCTCGCCAATGTCGCGGTTGGGGTCGGCCAGCATGGCATCGACGCCGGGCAGCGTGGCCGGCGTGCCTTCGGCCTTGGCCTTGTAGAGCGCATGCAGGATCACGCCGACAAGCAGCGCCTGGCTGGTCTTTTGCCAGTGCGATTCGAGGCCCTTGCCGTCCGGGTCAACGATCAGTGTTGCGAGGTTCTGCACGTCGCCCACTTCGTTTTCCGTGCCAAGGCGGATTTCATCGAGTGGGTTCCAGCAAACGCTACCGCTGGCCGTCGCCGGCTCGAAACGCAGAACCTTGTTCTTCGCATGCTTCTGCCGCCATCCGGCCGTCAGCGCCCACAGCTCGCCTTTCAGGTCGGTGATGACTGCGCTATGGCCCCAGGACAGCAGCGTAGGAACCACCAGACCGACGCCCTTGCCGGAACGGGTCGGCGCATAGCAAAGCACATGCTCCGGGCCGTTGTGGCGCAAGTAGTGCTGCTTGCCCTTCTTGTCGATCCACGCGCCCACGTAGACGCCTGAGCTGGCCGCCGCATCCTTGCCGGTGATGGTCTGCCAGAACGACCGCGCACGCGGGATGAGGCCGGCCGCCTGAATGTCCCTGACGTTCGCCCAGCGGGCCGAGCCGTGCAGGTACTCGTTCACCTTCGATGAATTCGCCAGCACCATCTTGGCGACAACCAGGCTGATGAGGCCCACGCCGGTAATCGTGACGCCGATGCTTCCGGCGCGCATGAAGGCGTCGGGGTACTGGCCGTACCACTTGCCGGCCCACTGGACGATTCCCCACGGCGGGTAAATGTGGTTGATGTGCGCGCCAAGCGCGGCCTGGTACTTGAAGTCATGGGCGAAGAACTGCGTAGCAGCCTGCAATCCGCCGCCAAGGGACAGCACGGCCAGCGCCGGGATGACCTTGCCAGGCCCCTCCTTCTCGGCGCGTACCTGCGGCCCTACCGCGTTGTTGAACCTGTCTTTTGTCATCTGCTACGTCCTTTCGTCGTTTTGATGGAACCCTGGGGGGTCACGGTGATGGCATCACCAACGGCAAGGCGCTTGAGGCGTCGTGCGGTCGGCTCGTCAACTGGCAGCACCATGACTTCCTCGCCGCGTTTCAGAAGGGCCAGTGATTGCCCCTCGACCTGGCGGATGCCGGCGAAAGTCGCGGCCCCGTCCTGCCCGTCAGTATAGCGGGAGTGCTTCGGTATATCGAATCCTTTAAGGCGCTTGCCTTCCCGCTCCGCTATGTATTTGTCGGCGGCAGCGGCAACCTGCGGGCTTAGTCTTCCTGGCCCAAAAATATCCCGTCGCAGGCCGTCAACTGGTTTGGCTCCTTGTTGCTCCACGTCACCAGGAACATGACGCGGCAATAGCACTTCACTTCCGCTGGCGAGCTGAACCACACCGAGTTGGGACAGTCTTCGCAGACGGTTTTGGCTTTGGGGCGGCGGCTTTCGTCCAACGCGGCCAACGTTGGGCTTGCTGGCCCGTCCGGCTGCGGCGGCGTCGGCTCGTGGCTGTCCGGCTCGGGCGGCTCCGGGGATTGCGGCAGTGGCTGGTCCACTGCCGCTAATGCCGCCTCCAGCAGCTCGTCCTCGGTCGGTTCGGTCATGGTCGTTCTCCTTCGTGGTTGCTTGGGTCAGTAGTTCTTGACGGCGGCGCTCCAGGGCGTCGTCGTCAAAGGTGATGGGTAATTTCGAGGCCGCCGCCGCTTGGGCGATCTGCTCTTTGAATGCCGGCGTGCCGCCGACGCTGATGCGGTCGCCGTAGCGATCCACTGCCATGCGCAACGCGGCTTGCATGCCGTCCTGGTCGGCCCCGCGCGAGACTTTCAGGCGGTCGCCATCGTCGCGGACGGCGGTAGGGCCGACGCGATAGATGATCGTGCCCTTCTTCGTCACGCTGTCCTGCTCTGCAGCGGCCGCCTGGGGCCGCTGCGGCCCCGTGCCGGCCACGGTGTTGCCCTTGAGGCCCTGGGCAGCATCGCGGGCGCGCAGCGCCCCTAGCGCCTCCTGGTCGCCCTCTGCGGCCTTGGCGCGCAGCCAATCGGCCCACGCACGGCGCTGGTACTTCTCATGTATCTCTTGCCGTTCCTTGAGGTACTGCTTGTTGATCTTCTCGATCTCGGCTTTCATGGTCTTGCTGGTGGCCGAATACATCAGCTTCTTGCCCACGCCGGCCCCTGAAATCAGCTTGATGGTCGAACGCTTGAGCCGCCCGCTACGCTTCGCGGCTTCAATGAGGCGGTCTTTCTTCGCCCTCGCCTTCTCCCATTCGGCCGTGCGCGATCCGCTGATGTTGAGTTGATCGGCCTTGTACTTCGCGTGCAGCTCTACCGTGTTGACACGGGACCGCACCGGCTTCTTGTCGTACTGTTTGCGCGGCTTCTGCGCTGCGCGCTCCAAGTGCTCGGCCGATGGCTCGAAGGTGCCCAGCCTTTCTTCCAGCTTGGCCTTGGAGAATTCGCGGCCGATGGAACTGGCCTTGACGGCAAGGCCGTCAGCGGCTTGGATCACGAACCCATTGCCGCGCTCGCGCAGCTCCAGGCCGTTGTCCCGCATGACCTGGTGCAGAGCCTCCCACGACTGCGCGGCCTGCATGTCTGCGGCGCATTCGCGCTTGACCCAGCCCTGCAGGCTTTCAACGCCTGCATGCCGCTCCATGTCTTGGGCACGGCCCTCCGATACCAGCTTGTTCCCCTGGTGGTTGTCGCGCTCCAGGCCGTATTCGCGTTCGAGCTTTTCGCAGAGCTGCCCGAGCGTGTGATAAGCGTTGAATGGCTCCAGGATCGTGTAGCGCGTTGGGTGAATCTTGTTGATGGCGATGTGAATGTGCAGGTTGTCGGTGTCGTGGTGAACGGCACTGACGCGCTGATGCTCGCCAAACCCCAGCCCTTCGCATATCCGCGCCTCGATGGCCTTCAAGGTCGCGTCGTCGGGTTGCTCGCCTGGCCGGAAACTGACGATCAGGTGATAAGTCTTGTCGGCCCCCGACCGGGTGTTTTGCGCCTGGGTGTTGAGGACTTCGGTGATCGCCACTTCGGGCCGGTCTGTGTGGCAGTTCGTGACAGCCACGTAGCCCACGCGCTCGTTCTTCGCCTGTTCGTCGGTGATGTACTTCACCAGACCGGCGAAGTCACTCTTCTGCACCGTCTTCATGGAAACGTGCTTTGCGATCACGGCCGCCCCCCGCAATTTTTAGCGGCTAAAGGGCTCATCGCTTCACCCTTGGAGTGACAACCTCCTGCATGACCTCGTGCATGCGGTCCTGCGTGGATTCGATCCTCGACAACAGGGCGAGGATGGTCGTCTCTCCAAACTGGAGCGTCCTCACGTCATCGGTGAGCCACAGCTTCAGCAGACCACCCAGCCGCCCAAGGTCGCCATTGATGCGAGCGAGTTCTTCAACTCGCTTGTTGTCCAGGATGCCGGGCACCTGGTAGCCAAGACCCACATTCCGCAGGTACGCCGCCACGGGAAGCCCGACCGAAGCCGCCAGTCGTTTGATTTCGGCTTCCTCGTCGGGAAGCACGGGGACGCGCAAATGCCGGCCCGCTTTGCGGGTCGGCTTTCGCGGATCGTCGCTGTTTCTTGTCTTTGCCATTGGCCTCTCTTTAGCGGCTAAAGCCGCGCACCTCAGACGGCGGTAGCCGTCAGCCTCGCAGAGCAGGATTCCCCGTTGAGCACGAAGTGCGAATAAGGGGATAGTGAAGATAGATAACCGGCTCGCCGGTTAGCTAACTTCACCTATCCTGCCCGCCTTTCGGCGGTATAAACACCAAGGAAAGCATACACCACCGCGCCGCATTTAACCGCTGTTATTGCGCTGAAAGCTAACCGATATAGCGAAAAAGCGCGTAGGATGCCTATAATCAGCCTCAATCGCCTTGTTTCAGCGCACTGTCAGCACATTGGCAGCGCTTTAACAGCGATCTTTTTGCGATCTAACGCAGTGCTAGAGTTGCACGCAATAGGAACGACATGGAAAACAAACGATGCCGAAGAGCTACCCCGAAGAGCTGGCCGAATGGGTGAAAAAACGCGAGGCAACCAGGCCGAGACAGGACAAGAACGTGGTGGCGTTCTTGGCCCTCAAGAGCGACGTGCAGGACGCAATCGCGGCCGGCTATTCGCTTCTAACGATCTGGGAGCACCTGCACGAGAAGGGGAAGATCCCGTATCGCTACGAAACCTTCTTGAAGCATGTACGCCGACACATCAAGGGCCGGCCTCCTGCGGTGGTAGACGGCCAGCCATCGACGCCACCAGACCCGCCACGTCCACCCGCTGCAGGCAAGACCGCTGCACCACGGCCGCAACAACCAACGAAGTCAGCGCCACCAGCTCCGGCCGGCTTCAAATTTGACTCTCAACCGAAAAAAGAGGATTTACTGTAATGGCGAAAATTCACATGGTTCTGCAAGGCAAGGGCGGGGTGGGCAAGTCGTTCATCGCGGCCACCTTGGCACAGTACAAGGCAAGCAAGGGTCAGAAGCCACTCTGCATCGACACGGACCCGGTGAACGCCACGTTCGCCGGCTACAAAGCCCTCGGGGTGAAGCGCCTCCAGATCATGGAAGGCGACGAAATCAACCCGCGCAACTTCGATACCTTGGTCGAATTGGTTGCGCCGTCGAAGGATGACGTAATCATCGACAACGGGGCCAGCTCGTTCGTGCCGCTTTCGCACTACCTCATCAGCAACCAGGTGCCGGCACTCCTGGCAGACATGGGGCATGAACTGGTCGTGCATACGGTCATCACGGGCGGCCAGGCTCTTCTTGACACCGTGAGCGGCTTTTCGCAGCTCGTGAGCCAGTTCCCCACGGAAGCAATTTTCGTGGTGTGGCTGAATCCGTATTGGGGGCCGATTGAGCACGAAGGTAAGGGCTTTGAACAGTTGAAGGCATACACGGCCAACAAGGCCCGCGTTTCGGCCATCGTGTCGATTCCAGCCCTCAAGGAAGAAACCTACGGCCGCGATCTGAGCGACATGCTGCAGGAACGTTTGACGTTTGATGAAGCCCTGGCGATGGACTCCCTCACGATCATGACCAGGCAGCGGCTCAAGATCGTGAAGGGCCAGCTCTTCGGCCAGCTCGATAGCGCAGCGGTGCTGTGATGGCCGACCAGGTAGAGGAACTCATCAAGGAGATTGCCGC
Organism: Variovorax sp. UMC13; assembly: GCF_014170375.1. Taxonomy (GTDB): domain Bacteria; phylum Pseudomonadota; class Gammaproteobacteria; order Burkholderiales; family Burkholderiaceae_C; genus Variovorax. Next base: position 41,411 of record NZ_LZZW01000027.1, read on the forward strand.
GAAGCACGGCATAGCCGTCTCGCGTGATGATCCGATCCTGGTCCTGCAGACGATCAACAACCGGCTGATGCAGGACAGCTCCAAGGCGCAACAGGCCCAGCTCGATCAGTACAAGGAAGAGCTGGAGGCCCTGGCGCTCCGCTGGGGGACGGACGCCAAAGACAAGGCCGAGCGCATCCTGAATGCGGCACTGACCGCAAGCAAAGGGGCGATGGACAAGGCCATGCAGGAGAACGCCAAGAGCACGGCCGCCACGGTGCGCGCCGAGGTCGATGCAGCCTTGGGCCGTGTCGCTGGCCAGGTCAAGGATGCGCGGCGGATCGGCCTGCTGAACGTGCTTGCATCGTGCATCACGCTCGCGGCGGCGGCGGTTGCGTTGTGGGTAGCGCTGCGATAGCGCAGCGCCTGCAGGCGCGCATAAAAAAGCCCGGCATCGCCGGGCTTCTTTTTTTGGGGATGCGGCGCAGCTAGCGCGCCTGCGAAAGCCCTAGCCGCACGCCTCGGCCGGTTCGTTCGATCTGCTCTCGACGCTCGCGGTCCTGAGCCTGCTTTTTCTCCTGCTCTTCCTTGCGCTGGAGGGCTTCGTGCCGGCGCTGCGCTTCGCGCATGTCGGCCCATTCGCTGGCAAGCTCTGGCTCTTGAGCACGCAGCTTTCGAGCGGCAAGCTCTTCGATACGGGGGGAATGGATGCCCATGCCCTCCTTGATTTCACGGACGGTTTCTAGCCGTCCGTGCAGGCGCTGCAAGGTGGCTTGCTGCTGCTGCATCTGCTGTTGCCACTTGGCACGGGTCGAGGGCAAAGCAAGCATGCCCGGCTGCTTGGCCTGCGCCTGCTGCATCCGGGATTCTTGCCGCTCGATCAGGTCTTCAAGCCGGTCCTCGATCCTTTCCGCCTGGTCGTGCTTCGCCTCGACCTGCGCCGCGAAAGCGGCGCTGTATTGAGACTCCAAGGGGGAGGCTTCAAGCAAGGCCGCTTGCTCGGCCTGGGCCTCCAGGGCGCGATCCTGCAGGGCGTCGGCTTGGACCTCTGCGTCTGCGCCGGCCTGGCGGGCACCGGCAAGCGTGGCGCGGGCGGTTTGCTGCGTCTGCTGCTGCAGTCGTTCCCTGGGAATGCTCATGGCCTTGGCTCCTTTTTAGCGGCTAAAGTTTCATCGGGACAACCCTCGCCCCAGCTTGATGGATGACGGGGCGACTTGCGCCTTGTCACCATCGTATTTGATGCTGGAATTGCTCCCGATTTCAGGTACTTTATCGAAATTCGCCCGGTCATGCTGGACGAACTGTTTGCCGACCTGTTGATACACATGATCCTTGTCGGCATGGACGATCACTCCATCGTGGCTCTGGCTCTTGTCGGCCTTGGTGGATAGGTGGATGTTGTATATCCCCGGCTTGATCGTGCCGGCTTTTTCGACCTTATCCGTGGCCCACTGTCCTCCCTGCTCGCTCTGAACGAGCCTCTGCCCGTTCATCACAAGAAGGCGCTGTTTCATTCCAATACTCCTAGACTCATGGGTTAAAAAAAAAGCTGGTCTGGCATGCCAGCGCGAATAAGGCCAGCCATACCGCTTGAGTCGCCGTTGTAGGCTTCGATTGACGCCTGGGTCATGCGGGCCTGACTGACCCCGCTCCAGTCGATCCTGTGGCCCGCCTGCTGGGCCAGTTGCCCGATGAACTCACGCTGCGTCCTGCCGTTCCCTTCACGGAAGGGATGAAGCACGTTGATTTCCCCGAGATAGTGGCCGGCCCGCTTGCTGAACTCGTCGGCATCGAGGCCGCGCAAGAGCTGTTCCTTGGCAAGCTGCCCAAAGAGCTGCTGCGCCGCGCTCTGGATCGCAACCTGCCGGGCAAACATGGTGCTGCCTTTCGAGATTTCGACCTGGCGGATTTGGCCCGCCCAGTCGTACACGTCGCCAAAAAGGCGCTTGTGAATTCGCTGCAGGTGCGCTAAATCGAATTTGCCTTTAACGGGCTGCTCGCGCAATTCGCTGGCCCGCAAAAAGGAAAGGGTGGATTCGGCTTTATCGAGTCCACCCTGTTCCTTGATTCCAAGGAGATTGCGGAGAACACCCGTTTCGCTGTCCAGGTAAGGATCGCCACGATCCCCGGCGTATTTCATGCCATTTCTAGCCGCATGCGCGCCTTGTACTGGTCCACGGCGGCACCGATGGTCATCTCGCCACGCGCCCAGCGCTCGGCGTCGGCCACGGCCTGCGCATCAGGCTCTAAGCCCTCGATGCGCTGGCTCGCAAGGGCGCTTTGCACCACGGCGCGGCGCTCGGTCTGTTCCTGCTCTGCGATCATGATTTTTGCCCCTCGGATGTAGCTGCCAAACAACATGCCATTTTAGCGCAAAACCCCCGAAATATCAGTCCTTTTTGGTACGTGAAACGGCCTTATCGGCTTTTTCCGAGTCTCGGAATGCGGCCATCAATTGCGTGTGCTGCTCCTTGAAGGCTTCGAGCTGGCCGCGCAGCCCTGCCGCCTCTTCCCGCGCCGCAGCCGCGTCCCGCTGCGCCTGGTCGCGCTCGGCCTGGGCACCAGTGAAGCGCTCGACCATGCGCGCCGCTTCCTGGGCGGCCGTCTTGCGCTGCTCCTGGTGCGCCTCTGCCTGGGACTCCGCACGGGCCTTGACGCCGGCCAGCTCGCTCCGCAACGCCTCGACCTGGACCTGAGCCTGGCGCAGTTGGTCGGCCAGCTTGACGCCTTCGGCCTCGGCCAGCTCCTGGCGCTGCTGCACCTTGTCGCGTTCGGTGCGCAGGCTATCGGCCGTGGCCTTGGCCTGGGCGGCGGCAGTCTCGGCCTCGGCGTGCGCGTGATCGAGTTCGGCGCGCAGTTCACCCGCCCGACGCTCAATTTCTTCGGCCCGGCCCTCGGCCACGGCGGCCCGCTGCTGCATGCCTAGCAGGGCGGTATGCCCTTCCTCGATCTGCTGCCGGCTCGCCTCGGCCAGCTCGGCCGCCTGGCGAGCCGCCGCCTCCAGCTCGGCAATGCGGCCCTGCGCCGCCTCCAGCTCGGCCGCCTGCGACTCGTAGGCATCGGCCATCTGCTTGTTCAGCGTCTCGGCCTCGATGCGCTCCGCGTCCCAGCCCGCTTGCGCAGCCCGAAGGGACTCGTTCGCCAGCTCCTGAGCCTCCTTCCACAAGGACGCCAGCGCGGCGCTGCTGGCCTGCTGAACGGCCTCGGGCACCTGGACGGCCACCGGGGCCGCCTGGGCGGTCTGCGCACGCCGCCACTCCTTCATGCCGGCGCTGGCGTCGTTCATGTTGACGCGGGCGACCTTCCGCACGGCATCGACCGTGGGAAAGGCGGCCCGGCCGGCCTGCTCGTAGAGCGAATCAGCGGCGGCAAAGATGCGGTCGCGGGTGTCTTTGGCGAGTTCCATGGTGCGCGGCTCCGGGTTGAATAATACGATAAGAAGAATAATATTCTTATTATTCTTACCTGTCAAGCGTTTAGCTAAACTTTTTTTAGCGGCTAAAACTGTGGGACGAAAAAAAGCCCGCCGGGAGCGGGCGGGCTTGTGGGGTGCGGCGTGGGGCCTGGGCGCGGCCCTGTGGGGGAATCAGGGTTTGTTTAGCCTTCCAGCAGGGCCACCAGGGTGACGCTGCTCAAGTTGGCTTCAAACTCCTGGCCGTCATCCTCGTACTTCAACCAGGCGAAGCCCTCGGCCGGTGGGCGACGGTTGAGGATCAGCCGGGCAGGGCGTTCGTTGTGCTGCACCTGGACAATGGCCTTTTTCAGCTTGTCGGGGTCGGGCTCCTTCTCTTCCTTCTTGGAGTCAGAACCTGAACCCTGCTCGCCGTCGCCAGCTTCGGCGTCCGTCTTTCCGGTGAGTACGTCTACCGTATTCGGATCGCGGTCGTCGTCCTCGTGCTTGCGCTTGTCGTCCAGGAACTCGCGCAGCAGCTTGACCGAACCCCGCGTGATTTCCTGGTTCTCGTCTTCCAGCCAGTCCGTGACCTCCTGCGGCTTCTTCTTGAACGCCGTCACCAGCTCGTTGACCACGGTAACGTCCTTGACGCGGCCCGAGTTGAACGCCTCGGCAATGGGATCGGGCAAGTCCAGCAGCGCGGCATGCTGCGTCACGAAAGCGGGCGACTTGCTGATGGCCTTGGCAATCTCGCCCTTCTTGACTCCCTTCGCCAGCTCGCGGCCGATGTAGTCGGCAATCTCGCGGGCCGTCAGTTCATTGCGCTGCAGGTTCTCCACCACCTGGTCGGCCTCGTTGTAGTCGTTGTCGATAAAGCCGGGGATCGTGGCCTTGTCGGCTCGCTTCGAGCCACGGAAGCGGCGTGCGCCGTGGTTGATGAGGTAGCGACCAGGCGCATCCGGGTTGTCGCGCACCGAAATAGGGGTCTTGACGCCACGGAGGCGGATCGAGGCGGCCAGCTCGTCCAGGCTCTCGTCCGAGAAACCGGGGTTGTCCTCGGTGCGCGGCTGGTGCGGGTCTTCATCAATCAGGCCCATATCCAGGTCCAGCGGACCGCCACCGTTCGCGGCGGCCGTAGGGCCGGCCAGGAGCGCCGACAGGTCGCCCATGCCCTCCAGGCCCAGGCCCCCGGCTTGCGGCTTCGCCTCGGCCTCGGGAGCGGCCTTCGCAGGCGTCTTCGACTTGGGGGCGGTCTTCTTGTTTGCGGCGGTGCTCATTGCGCGATCTCCATCTTTTCAAAAACATAGGCGGCCAAAGCGCGAACTTCGTGCGTGGCCTTGCGGGCGGCGGTCTTCCTGATCTTCCAGACGGGCACCCCGGACGCCAGGGCGTCGGCAATGCTGCTGCGCAGGCCGATGCTGGCCGGCGCCATCAGCTTCGGATAGGCCGCCTGTAGCTCGACCTGGTGGCGCACATGGCGCGGGTTCCTCGCGTCTACCTTGGACGGCACCATGCCCAGGAACTGCAGGCCGGCGTTCTCCTTGCGGACGTTCATGATCGTGGTCAGCATCATCTTGATGCCCTGAATGCTGTACGCCTCCAGCTCGATAGGGGACAGCACGCAATCGGCTGCGTAGAGCGCGGCCACCAGGGCAACGCCAAGGCCGGGTGCCGTGTCGATCAGGCACACGTCGAACCCTTGGCCGGCCAGCGCCTTGAGGTTGGCTTTCAGGTTCTGCTTGGCCTTGTCCAGCGGCAGAAAAACGGCATTGGCCAGCTCGGGATCTGCTTCGATCAGGGCCAGGCGTGCGCCGTCGCCATCGGCCGCGGCTGCACCTCGCCAGCCATCGGCCGGCACCGGGCCAAAGAAGCCGCTCGCCCGAGCCTCGATCTTGTACTGCGCCAGGGTGAAGGAGGCATTGGCTTGCGTGTCCAGGTCGATCACGGCAACGCGAAGGCCACGCTCCAGGAAGTCGAACGCCAGGTGAACAACACTCGAAGTCTTCCCGACTCCGCCTTTCTGTTGAGCGACGACCAGGGTTTTCATTTCTTGGGTTCCTTCTTCTTTGTCGCCGCGTCCTCGGCCCACTTCTTGACGATGAACGCCTGATGCTCCGGCAGCACTGCCGAAACCCGCTCGTACCCCTGGGGTACGTTCTTGGACGAAAACGCCGTCCACACCCTGCTCACGGCCTGCGAGACTGCCCCTTTGGTCAGTCCCAGCGACGTGATGAAAGCCGCTTGCGGCTGGCCCAAGACCAGCACGCCCCGCGCTATTTCGATGGTCTGCTGGCCCACGTCCAAGCCCTTTATGCACGCCTGGAACTGGGCTTCGGTTAGCCGTTTCTTCATGGATTGCACCCATATCATTGACTCCGCGCCTAGTTAAAAAAAGCTGGTGACAGCCAGCACCCATAAGACAAAGTTTAGCTAAACTTCGTCCACGAGTCAAGCGTTTTAGCCGCTAAAATTTTCTTTGGCACGAAAAAAAAGGCCCGATAAAACGGGCCACCTGTCAATGCGCTTTTGCCTGGCGGATTGCGCGTACTGCCGCACCCTTGGCAAGCGCTTCCCGCCAGCACTCGGAATCGAGACTGCACGCGCTGCGCGTAGTGCCGTCCGGCATGTCGTAGAACACAGCCGGGCGGCTCTCGATGAGGCTTTCGATGCGCAAGGCCGATGCATCAAGCCCAAGGTCGCCCGCAATCACGGCCAGCGCCTCACGTCGCTCGTCTTCCTCCTTGGCGTTCAACCGGGCCGCGTTCTTCGTCATGTCAAATTCCTTTGGGCTTGTAGATGGATACGAAATAGGTCAAGGCCACCAGCACCGCGAAGTGCGCGAGGAACGTCCAGCCGGCGAAAACGCCCGGCGTGTTCCAGTGGTAGACCATGCGGATGAACTGAAAAAACACGTCAATCGAGACGATCCATTTCAGCAGCGGCCACACCAGGACGACGACAACCCAAACGGCCTTGACCACTGGCGCGAACAGGCCCCGGCGCGGCGCGGCAGGCGCTGGCTTCTCCTGCGCTGCCGGCTCCGGTGCGACCTCGGCGGGTGCCTCGGCCTTGCCTGGAAACTTGATGATGTTCGTCATCGCTTGACCCCTTTTCGCATTGCCTATCCAATGCAGGGTGCAACCGCGCCTATGGTTGGGCCTTTGGTGTGACAGCACCAGGGCCGAATGCCCCGGATCACTCCGGGGCGTTCCTCCTACCAATCAGCTCGGCGCTTCGCCTGCTCTACTTCCTCATAACCCCATTTCCCCTTGGCGTCGCCCTCCAGGCTCAACGCTGCGTAGTACGCCTTGGCGCGCAGCTCGGCCGCCTTGTTCAGCAACCCCGTTGCTTGCTCTGTCAACGCCGCTGCTTCGTCCATCACTACAGCGATTTGATCGCGTCGAGCGGGAAAGTCGGTAGCGGGTGCGCCTGCAAGTTGATCGACCCACGGCATGATCGGTGCCTTGTTCATCGGATGGTTCTCCGGTTATTGACCTGAGCGGTATGCCCGGCCTTCTAAGTAACATGATAGGGCAAAATGCCCTAGCTGTCAACTGATTTAACGAAAATAGTTTAGCTAAATTGCCGTGAAAATCTTCTTCCTTGGCGTAAAAATCCGGCGCAGCCGGGGTATTCATGGCTTTAGCCGCTAAAGCGGCTAGCTAGGGCGTGTTAACACTAATAGCGATTGCGTCCACTGCGGCGGATACTTCGGGGCATGGAGATCACACCCGAGCAATTCGCCACGATTGAGCACTGCCTGCCCAAGCAGCGTGGCAACGTCAGCCTGAGCAATCTGCAGGTGGTCAATGCGATCCTCTACGTGGCCGAGCATGGCTGCAAGTGGCGCGGACTGCCCAAGCGGTTTGGCAACTGGCACACCATCTACACGCGCATGAACCGCTGGACCAAGGCCGGTGTACTTGATCGCATGTTCGAGGAGTTGCAGCGAGCGCAGGTCGTGCGAATCAAGATCGAAGCAGTCTCGCTGGACTCCACAAGCATCAAGGTCCATCCCGACGGCACAGGGGCACTAAAAAAAACGGTCCGCAGTCCATCGGAAAGTCCCGAGGTGGATGGAACACCAAGATTCATATGGTTGCCGCGGATGCTCGAACGGCCGTGACGTTTTCGCTCTCGCCTGGGCAGGCGCACGACGCACCCGAAGGCCGGCGCCTGCTCAGCAGTCTTGGGCCGACCAGCAGACCGGTGCATTTGTTGATGGACCGTGCCTACGAAGGCAACGAGACACGGCAGCTGGCACTGGATCTGGGTTTCATTCCGGTGGTGCCACCAATGAAGACGCGGATCGAACCGTGGGACTACGACCGCGAGATGTACAAGCGCCGCAATGAGGTGGAGCGGTTGTTCCGTCGACTCAAAGGCTATCGCCGTATCTTCTCGCGGTTCGAGAAACTCGACCTCATGTTCCTGGGCTTCATCAGCTTCGTGCTCGTCGCTGATGGACTGAGGATGTGTTAACAGGCCCTAGTCCTTCTTCCAGATTTGGCCCAAATTGCCGAAGTCGCACAGCAAGGCCCATGCGGCATAAGGGATGGCCGAATCCCCGCCGATCCAGCGGCGCACGGTTCTATCGCCCTTCGCCCCCAGCCCGAGGGCTTTCGCGGCTTGGCCTCCCGTGAAGCCCGCCGCTTTCAGCGCCTCGCGCACCTCTTCGCCGGTCGGCTGCTCCCAGCCGTCGTTTGCGGGCCGCAGGCATTCAAGCCTGATATTTGCCTCTGACATTGCATTGCTCCTGGTCATAGGATGCGCAAGGCATCCATGCTGTAAATCGACTCGATACAGCGCGGGTCTGAATCCACCACGCGCCGCCCATTCCGGTTGATTTTGTACGTTACGGGTCGATCCTCATGCGCGAACACCTGGCGGGTGTCTGCGGCAACTTTGGTCACGACCACTTTTTTGCCTATGTCCTTGGCGAAAACAGGATGGTGGACGCTCTTGATCTGGCACCGAACGCCCTTGAAAAACGCCTCTGTCGCCGGGGGTTCCTCGTAGTAGTAGTCGTCGCTCTCGGCAGCAGGGGAGGGCGCTACGTCTTCTTCCTTGGCGTCGATCCGGGCCGGCACGGCCTTGGCGGCCCCCCTGGCCGCCTTGACTTTCAGGCGCGCAGCTTCGGCCCACTTCTTGACGATGAATGCCTGGTGCTTGGTCAGGACGGCATCCACCAGCACGAACCCGGACGGCAGTGGTTCGGCCAGGTCATCGGCTCCCACCGGCTCGATGGCCCGCGCCCGCCTGGGCGGTTGCGCCATGCCAGCCAGCCAGGGGCGCACCGGCTTGGCGGCATGCCTGTTTTGCGCTTCGGCTGTCAGGTAGCGACGATGCGCTTTGACTTTGAGATAGCCGGCGAACACGGCGGCGGCCACCTGGTCAACGGTCATCCCGCCCTGTGCCGTCTCGAAATGCGAACGGTAGCCCGTCTCGGAGATAAATGGCCCGTCCAGGTCAACGACATGGAACGCGAAATGCCGATCCAGCAGCGAACCAAAGCCATCGCCGACTTCCACCAGGCAGCGCACGCCGGCCGACTCCATCAGGAATTCCCCCGACTGGCCCCACATCGGCACCACGCCAGGCGCGGCGCTGCAATGCAGCTCGATCAACGTGCCGGCCGCCTCGGGGTTCGCGCCATCCTTGCAGCCTTGGTACGTGCCGCCGTTGAGCTTCCAAATGCTCGCGTCGTAACGATTCGCGGCTGCTTCGGCGGCAGCGCCGTCGCTGGCCAGCACGGCCGCGTGACAAGCGGCCACGGCCTCGGCCGCGACCGCCAGCAGGCCGGCCCGCTCTTCGGGCAGCTCGGCCGCCAGGTCCGCCGCCGCCTCGTCGCGCTCGCGTAGTCGCTCCTCGACGCCCCCGGCCTTCTTGGCGCGTTTCTTGGTCTTCACGGCGGCCGGCGCTGCCGGCGTCGGATGCTTGACCAGGTGCGAGTCGATGCACTCCGGTTTTCGGTCGTCGTCGCAGAAACGCAGGCCGTCCACCACGCAGCAGCCCGGCAGGGGGTATTGCATCCAGTATTCGGGCTCGGGGTAGGGGTGCAGCAGCTCGCCGCACGCATGGCAGCGCTCGGCTGCGCCCACGTCCCCATCCGCGAGAAGGCGGCCGGCCTCGATGGCCGCATTGCGCCGGTCGGTTCTGTCTTCATGATCCATGATCGCGCTCCAGGTGGCTCCAGCCTTTCGGCTGGAGCCGGCCCCCTTTAGTCGATCGCTCGGAAGATTTCTGCGGCCTCGGCGTGGTCGCGTGCGAAGTCGCGCAGGAAGTGGTAGCGGTCGATCAGCACATCCGCCACGTCCGTGCCCTGGTTGTCAGCGGCAAGCTGGCCCAAGGTGAACAGGGTTGCGACGATGCCGGCCGCATCGGCCGACAGCTCGCCGCTGTACCCGTTCCCGTCGACCTCCAGGCACAGCCGGCCAGTCAGCTCGGGCGCGAGATAGAACCCGCCGTTGCTCAGTTCGTAGTAGTTCCAGAACCCGCCGTTGTAGTCTTCACTGAGCCGGCGCAGCCAGGCATACACCAGCGATTCGCCGCGCATCATCAGGCGCGGTCCGAAGTAAGTAGGTAGGAAGGTAAGCCGGCGATTGCTGGCGACCAGGGACGCGGTGACGGGTTGGTTTGCTTGGGTGTCGTTCATCGGAATTCTCCGGTTGTTGACCTGGGCGAAATGCCCGGCCTTCAAAATGAATTATAGGGCAAAATGCCCTAGTTGACAAGCAATTTAGCTAAACTTTTTAGCCGCTAAAGAGGGAATCGTTGGCCGCTTTGGCTTGGCCGCGCTCGACGGCCTGGGTGATGCGTTCCTTCACGGCCTCGACAGCCTTGCGGAACTGCTCCAGGTCGTAGGGCGTGGCGCGCTTGCATTCGCAGTGCTCGACCTCGGCCAGCACGCGGCCGGCGACGGCTCGCCAGTTGTCCAGCTCGTGGGCACCGACGCAGGCGTGGTAATCGACGTTCGCCAGTCGAAACAGGTGATCGGCCTCGGCACGAAAGGCGGCCACTTTCAAAGTCTTGCTCATCGGAAATGCTCCGGTTGTTGACCTGGGCGAAGCGCCCGGCCTTGCCATCAATTATAGGGCAAAATGCCCTAGTCCGTCAACCTGTACCCGCGTTTCTTTGACACTTGAGGGGCCACTTCTCCCAGCAATCCGGCTAACGGTCGCCGGCCCTTTCCCCCTTGGAGTAAAACCTTGCGGCCGTTGCGCTGCACAGTCCTTCCATCTTGGCCGCGATGGTTGTGCGGCATGGACAGTTGCAGGAGTCCAGAGGGGCGCAGCCCCTTTGGGCATAGCGCAGCGACCTGGAGACGAAATTAGGGCTGTTGCAGGCGCTTGCGCCTGTTTGGTAGCCCTCTGCGCCGTCAGGCGCAGCTCGAATGCAGGTGAGGCCGAAGGCCGAGGGGCGCAGCCCCTGGGGGGGATGGGAGGCCGCTTGCGGCCGGGTGGGATCGAGAAGGGGGGTCTCCCCCCTTCGGCGCGTGCTTTTTAAGCACGCAGGTTAATAACTACGGTTTATTAAATTCGGTTTAGAAAGCGGTTATAAAGCGGTTAGCGCATCGGAAAACATGCCGTAAGTCGTTGATACGCCAAGAAAAAAGCAAAACCGCTGCCCCTCAAGTGTCTAGGGTGCGCCCCTCAAATGTCTGTAGTTGGCCCCCCAAGTGTCAAGGAAGCCGCCCCCCAAGTGTCTAGGGTTGCGCCCCTCAAGTGTCTATAGAAATCGGGCTTTTCCACAGGCTTATGCACAGTTCCTGTGCATAACTTGACCGCGGCGAGCGCCTGCAGGCACTTGGCCAAGCCTGGCCAGGCTGAAAACTGACGTTTGCCCCTCAAGTGTCTGCAGTGCGCCGGGGTACTCTGCCCCCCAAGTGTCAATGAACGCCCCCCAAGTGTCACGGTGGGCCGATTTGTCCACAAGCCGCCCACAGGGCGCGGGTGGATCTTCGGCAGACCTGGCCCCCGGGCAGGGATCGGCCGGCCTTGGATGGCCGCTTGCGGCGGCCGTATGGCCCGCTGGCGGGCCTGCAGCCCAGCGGCGAGGGGCATGGACCCGGTGAGCGTCGGAAAGGCGCTGGAAGCCCGCAGGGGTCGAGACGCGGAACGTGGCTCGATGCGCAGCACGACATAGCCGGTTTTCGCGCCCGCGAAAATTCCCCGTCCCTGGCTTGGGGTCTCCTCGTTTTCAGTGCAATAAGTGACGGTACGAAAAGCTAGCACTGGCGCGGAGGTGGTGTTGGTAGATCGTTGATTTCATTGACTTTCCTGTTCACTTTCAAATCTGCGATTCGTGGCGTCAAACCGTGGTCGGTTTCATCCATTGGTGCCAGTTATCGATGCATTTGGCCGCGAAGGCAGGATTTGGTCAGCATAGCGGTCAACCGGGAAGCGAAACACACCCCGCAAGTTGATGCTCTCCAGCCTGGTGGGCGCAATCTTCCCGATCAGTTCCGGTGGAATGACCTGGCGGCGGTTCGACCAGCGATCCAGGACCGCCTGCATCTGTGAGGTATTCCACGCCATCACGATGTTGGCCATCAGGCTCAACGCATCGGCCACAGCCTGCATTTCATCGACACGTTTGGCCTGCGCCGGGCTGATCCGGCCGGTATAAATGGCGCGCTTGAGGGCGTTAACAGCCTCGCCCCGATTGAGCACCCGGCGCAACTCGTTCCTGAAAGCGTCCTTGACAAAGTAGTCAGCCAAAAACGCCGTACGCAGCAACCGCCCCAATTGCACGCCAGCCTCATAGATTGGATCGCCCTGGGCGGCAGAACCGAACCGCGCAAGAGCTGCCACCGCACTGGCATGTCCGCTCATGACCGAGGCTGCCAGGTGCACCAGACTATCCCAATGCTTTTCGATCAAAGCGACGTCGACATTGGCTTCGCACACCGCAGCGATTTCTGCGGGCACTTTGGTGCCGCGTGGCACAAAGAGGTGGCGCTGTTTGAGTTCCTTCAACCGCGGGCAAAGATCAAAACCAAGCAAACGGGCATGTGACATGGCAAAGTCGGTGTAGCCATGGGTATCCACAGCAAGCTGGCTGGTCTCCAGCTTTTCTTGGCGGATGACACCTTCAATGGCCACGCCCGCCTGGCGCTCATTGAGCACAAAGGGCTGCGCATGGAAGATGCCCCACCGGTCTTTTACATGGGAGTAGATTCCAATGGAAGGTGTGTTGCGCCGAGGATCAAGCCGGGCTTGCCACACCCGTTTGGTGGTCTCCATG
>NZ_LZZW01000028.1 GCF_014170375.1 Variovorax sp. UMC13
GCGTTTCTCTCAAAGCTCCTGATCGGGGCTAGGTGGGCGACGGAATCTGCGGGAGGTGAGGGACCGGGGTGTGACTGGGACGACTCTCGGGGAAGGTTGGAGGTCAGAACACTGTGGTCATGTCGATAAATACAGCCAGGAGGCGATACGACATGAACGAGAACACCACACCCTGGAACCGACTGCGAGCGTTGCTCGACACGATGTTCGGTTTCACCAACCGCACAAGATCGACCGTCAGGGTCATCAAGCAAGGCTTCGACAACGCCAAACAGGAGCAGGTCGTCCTGATCGAGTACCGAGTGCAGGTGAAGCCACCCGGTGTGATCGAGAGTGATCAGAAGCGATCGAAACTGACCGAGCGTGCTCCGATGGCATCGATCCGTGAGCTGTTCGCTCACGGCAAACGGCTGAGCTAAGCCAGCTCAGCCGTTGCGCCATCTTGAAGACCGTCCCACACGTCCGACTGGTTGGCAACGGATCTGATGTGGTCGAGATCGAGGCCATAGCCCGACCAAAAATCCTGGTTCCCCAAAAATTTGGGTCACCGCAGATAAGTGATTTATGTTTTCTCTATATAAAAAAGAAAACTGTTATCTCCGGACCTTAGTTTTTCACCCTCCATGTGGGACCCCGTGTGTCCGAGATTTGGGAGTCCCAAACGTCGATTTAACCGGTGGACCGCTGGGGAACCACCGACCTACCTGGACTACCGACCCGGACCGACCCACCGTGAAAACAGGGTCAAAAAACCTGTGGTTATGAAGGTCTGGATCGTCGTGTCTTGATGCCGATGAGGACCTTCAGATGAGGTCTTGACCGGACACGGTACTGGTCCCCGAAATGGACGAGGTGAGGGAGGTTTCGACGGTGAGATGAGTTCACATGCGGAGCATGTGATGACGAGTCGAATCGTCGGCCCGAAGGCATGCGTTGGGAAGCAACAGCTCTGCCATTGAGCTACACCCGCACGGGTCGTGCATGCGACCATGAAAGACCGGCCGCGCATTCCAAATGAACGGCCGGGGGCACATTATGCCGTGCGCGGCATCACGCCTTTTCGCGCCTCGGGCGCTTCGCGGCGCCTGCCTCCTGCGGCGCGTCTTCAGCTGCCCTTCAGCCCGTCTTCAGCCCCTCCCCAGTTCCCGTCGATACCTTGGAAGCACGCACCCACCGCGGTGCGCAGCCCCCCAGATTCCACCGACGGAGCCCCTCTTGCCTTCACCCAGTCTTCATTCCTTCGCACATCGCAGGCACCTGCTGCGCGCCGCCACCGCCGTGCCCGCCGCACTGTTTCTTGCCGCCTGCGGTGGCGGTGGCAGCGATCGACCCGACCCGCTCGCGCCGCCCTCCGCCATCCGGGTCACGGACCGCCGCGTGCCCGTGGCGCCCGGCGTGTCGCTGCATGTGCGCGACTGGCAATCCGGCCGCCTCGCCGGCCCCACCTTCGTGCTGCTGCCGGGCTTCGGCGCCTCGGCGGCCCACTTCAACAGCCTGGCGCGTGCGCTCGCGCAGCGCGGGCGGGCCATCGCCATCAGTTGCCGCGGCTTCGGCCGGTCGGACAAGCCGCTGCCAGACGACACCCACCGCTACGACACCGGGACGCTGGTCGACGACGTGCATGCGGTGCTGCAGGCGCTCGGCGTCGACCGCATCGTGCTCGGCGGCCACTCGATGGCCGGCAACCAGGTCACGCTGTTCGCGGGACGCTACCCGGAGCGCGTGCGCGGCCTGGTCTACCTCGACACCAACTTCGACTACACCACCGTCTCGCCCGACGACAGCGACGACCCCGCGCTGGCCGAGCCCTCGCCCACCGAAGCCGACACGGCCTCGGTGGCCGCGATGATCGCGTTCAACCAGCGGCTCAACCGCAACTGGTCGGCACCGATGGAGGCCGACCTGGTCGACAAGCTGGAGGTCAAGGCCGACGGCAGCGTCGGCTTCAACACGCCCGACGCCGTGGCCGCGGCGATGCACGTGGCGGGGCGGCAGTTCTCGCCCGACTACAAGACAGTGCGCGTGCCGGCCCTGGTGCTGACGGCCCTGCCGGGCGACTGGCGCGACATGTGCCCCTGGCTGGCGACCGATGGCGATGCGCGGACGAAGGAAGCCGCGAACGCCGCGGTCCGCCTCTTCAACACCGTGCGCGCACCCGATGCCGACCGCCTGTTCGCAGCCCTGCCGGCCGGCAGCCAGCGCGCGCTGTTCCAGCCCGCCACGCATGTGGACTTCTTCATCGAGCGCGAGGCGGAGGTGCTTCGACTGGTCGACGGGATGGGCTGGCGCTAGCACGCCAGCCCGCGGAAGCCCAAGGATCAGACCGCCAAGGCCGTCGCATCCAGCCGTTCACGCAGGCGCACCACCGCCGCATCGAGCACCGCGCTTTCAGGCACCTCGCGGCGCCCGTATTCGGCCATCAGTTCGGCGGCGACCAGGTCCGCGCAGGTGGCCAGCCGGGACACGTCCATCTCGCCCATGCAGAGCCCCTGGTAGCGGATGTAGACCTTGGGGAAGTTCACGCTCAGGGCCTGGGCCGCATCGAACACGCAGGCCGACAGGGAGCTCAGGCCGCGGTCGACGTAGCAGGCCGGCGGAACGGGTCCGCCGTGTCGCGGCGCGCGGATGCTGTAGGTGTAGGAGCGCTCGTGGCGCTGGATGAACTCGAGAACGGGCTGCATGGGCAACTCTCCTGGCGGGGCAACGGCGCGGCCGCGTCGGCGGGATGCAGTCTACCCCTCGGAAGGGCCGCTGCAAGGGCTTTACAGAGGGGCGTCGCCGCCCTGCAGGGCCTCGCCCTCGCCTTCCTCGCCGGGCAGGCCGGCCAGCAGTTGCTGTGCATCGTCGTCGAAGCCGCCCACGGGCTGGGCCTTGGCGAGCGCCATCCAGACGGCGAAAGGCATGCGCGGCAGCACCCGATGGACCGCCGGGCGGGCCACCACCAGCCGGCCCTGCTCGAGCATCAGCACGCCGCATTCGGCGGGGATCTCCTCGGGCGTGGCGATGGGGCGGTCGCGCGCATCGCGGCCCAGCACATACCAGCACTCGCCGCCCAGGTCGAGGTAGGCGGCGCGCTTGCCGGGCTTGCGCAGGTCGGCCATGAGGTCGGCGCGGCGCACCTTGATCTCGTGGACGATGGGCTGCGCATAGGCCTCGACGCTGGTGTTGCGGATCGAGAAGACGTCGGGCCGCGCGATGCACCAGCGCGGCGCCTCGCCCTCGGTGGCGCCCGGCACGCAGGCGCGCAGGCTCAGGCCGCGCCAGGCGATGCGGCCGTTGCGCGTCATCTCGCGTGCCACCTGCTCGACCAGCGCCTCGTGCGCCGACAGCGCGGCGCGGTTCACCACCAGGCTGTCGGCGATCAGCGCGATGCCGCGGTCGGTGACGCGCAGGGTCTCGTGGCCCAGCGCCGAGCGCTGGCGCGCCAGCAGGCCGGCCGCGAGCAGGTCGACCTCGATGGCGTCGCAGCAGGGCCAGCCGGCGGAACGGTAGACCTCGCGCAGGCGCCGGGCATGCGTGCGGCCCAGCACGATGTCGCCGGGCGGCGGCTCGATCACGGGCGGGGTGCGACCAGGGTCGGTCACGGGGGGCGCGGCCGGCGGCGGGTCGCCCTCGGGCGGCGGTGGCGGCGGTCCGCCGGGCGGCGGCACGTTGAGGGGCGGCACCGGGTCGACGGGCACGTCGGTGCCCTGATGGCGCAGGGTGGTCATGGACATGGGACGAGGTTAGTACCGGACGCCGACCCTGTCGACCCTGGGGCCGCGCCGTAACGGCGCAACACTTCGTAGCGGGCGGTCGGAACGAAGCGGGACCAGACCAGGGCGAAGTCGTTGACGGGCCAGTCGACCGGCGGTATCCGAGGCGGTGGCACCGCACCCTGCGTGTGGCGGGCGATCGTGACGTGCGGCGTCCATGCGGTGCCGGCGCGCAGGCCCACGCGCTGCAGCGGCCGCCGCAGGTTGTCGTGCAGGGCACGCAGCCCGGCGTTCTCGTCCGGCTGCACGACGGCGACGCCCCAGACCGCCGGCTTGCGCAGCGTCAGCCTTGTTTCCTCCATTGGCACTTCGGCCAGCGCCTCCTTCAATTCGAGGGCGCGGGACAGCGCGACGTCGCCGAGAAAGCCGAGGGTGAGATGGAATCGATCCGCCTGGGTGGGCACCGCCGAATGCGGCATCGGCCACGCCGATCTTTGGCGATCGAGGGCCCGCTGCGTGATCGCATCCGGCAACAGGCCGATGAACAGGCGGAACGTCGGCTCCAGCGCGAACATCTCGAGCTGATCGGGTGAGATAGGGCGTCGTCTTGGCATGAGAGATCTCCTGAAATCACGGGGCAAGGTTCAATGAAAATCCCGGCTGCGCCGGCCTTCGGCCAGCCGCCCCAGCCAGGGCGTGAGGTCCTTGAAGCGCTGGGCCAGCAGGTGCCGCACCTGGCCGCCGCTGGCGGTGTCGCGCTGCCACACGCCCTGCACCGCGAGCAGCTTGGACTTGAGCAGCGGCTCGCGCTGTTCCTCCACCAGGTCGTTCCAGACGATCACGTTGACGATGCCGGTCTCGTCCTCGAGCGATACGAAGATCGTGCCCTTGGCGGTCTGCGGGCGCTGGCGCATGGTGACGATGCCGCAGGCGCGCACCAGGCGGCCGTGCGGCACGCTGCTCAGTTCCTGCGCGCTCAGCAGCCTGAAGCGCGCCATGCGCGGGCGCAGCAGCGCCAGCGGATGGCGGCGCAGCGTGAGGTCGAGCGCGGCGTAGTCGCCCACGATTTCCTCGCCCTCCGAGGCCTCGGGCAGTTGCAGCGGCGTCTCGTGGATGGGCACGCCCTTGAGCAGGGCCGGCGCGCGGTTCGCACCGCCGCGTGTGGCGGTGGCATCCCAGACCTGCTGGCGGCGGTGGCCCGACAGGCCCATCAGCGCATCGGCGGCCGCGAGCGCGGCCATGTCGCGGGTGTCGAGGTCGGCGCGCAGGGCCAGGTCCTCGGTGCTGGTGAAGGGGGCGAAGGCACGGGCGGCGAGCAGTCGTTCGGCACCGGCCTTGCTCAGCGCGGCGATGCGTTCCAGTCCCAGGCGCACGGCCGGCTGGCCGGGCTGCCCGAGGCACGCGGCGTACTGCGGGTCGGTGCCGGGCGGCCTGCGCGGCGCATCGGGAGCGCGGGCCTCGAGCGTGCTGCCCAGCTCGCTGACCGTGACGTCGACCGGCCGCACTTCCACCCCATGGCGGCGCGCGTCCTGCACCAGCTGCGAGGCCGAGTAGAAGCCCATGGGCTGCGAGTCCAGCATGGCCGCGAGGAAGCAGGCCGGCTCGTGGTGCTTGAGCCAGCTGCTCACGATCACCAGCAGCGCGAAGCTGGCCGCGTGGCTCTCGGGAAAGCCGTAGTCACCGAAGCCCTTGACCTGCTCGAAGATGGCTTCGGCGAAGGGACGGTCGTAGCCGTTGTCGACCATGCCCCCGATCAGCTTGTCCTGGTATTTCTCGATGTGGCCGGTGTGCTTCCAGGCCGCCATCGCGCGGCGCAGGCCGTCGGCTTCGTCGGAGGTGAAGCGGGCCGCGATCATCGCGATCTCCATCACCTGCTCCTGGAAGATCGGCACGCCCAGCGTGCGGCCCAGCGCCTTCTCGAGCGCGGGATAGCGGTATTCGATGGTCTCGCCGCGCCGCAGCTTCTCGCGGTTCTTCAGGTAGGGATGCACCATGCCGCCCTGGATCGGCCCGGGCCGCACGATGGCCACCTCGACCACCAGGTCGTAGTAGCTGCGCGGCTGCAGGCGCGGCAGCATCGACATCTGGGCGCGGCTCTCGATCTGGAACACGCCGATGGTGTCGGCCGCGCAGATCATGTCGTAGACCTTCGGGTCGTCGTTGGGGATCTGGTGCATCTGCACCGCCGTGCCGCGCCAGTCGTTCATGAAGTCGAGCCCGCGGCGGATCGCGCTCAGCATGCCCAGCGCCAGCACGTCGACCTTGAGCATGCCCATGGCTTCGAGGTCGTCCTTCTCCCACTGGATCACGGAGCGCGCCGCCATCGAGGCCTTCTCGACCGGCACCAGCCGCGTGAGCTTGGTCTGGGTGAGCACGAAGCCGCCCACGTGCTGGCTCAGGTGGCGCGGGAAGCCCTTGAGTTCGTGCGTGAGCTCGAGCCAGAAGTCGAGCTTGCGCGGGTTCTCGCGCACGCCGGCGCGCGCCATGGCTTCCTCGAGGTGCTGGGTCAGCACGCTGGTGTCAAACCAGTAGTGGTCCTTGGCGAACTCGTCGATCAGGCGTTCGTCGACGCCCAAGGCCTTGCCCACGTCGCGCAGCGCACTGCGCGAGCGGTAGCAGATGACCACGGCCGCGATGGCGGCACGATCGCGACCGTACTTGGCGTAGATGTACTGGATGACGTCTTCGCGCCGCTGGTGCTCGAAGTCGACGTCGATGTCGGGCGGTTCATTGCGCTCGCGGCTCAGGAAGCGCTCGAACAGCATGTGGCCGGTGTCCGGGTCGATGGCCGTGATGCCCAGGCAGTAGCAGACCGCCGAGTTGGCCGAGGAGCCGCGGCCCTGGCAGAGGATTTTTTCGTCGCGCGCAAAACGCACGATGTCCTCCACGGTCAGGAAGAACATCTCGTAGTGCTTCTCGATGATCAGGTCGAGTTCGTGCTGGACCTGCATGCGCACCTTGTCCGGCACGCCGCGCGGATAGCGGGTGCGCGCCCCCTCCCAGGTCTTGCGCACCAGCGTCTGCGCCGGTGTCTCGCCGTTGCCGAGCAGCTCCAGCGGGTACTGATAATGGGCCTTGATGGCGTCGGGGTCGAAGCGGCAGCGCTCCCTCACGACCAGCGTGTTGACCACCAGTTCGGCCGGGTACAGCTTCGCCAGCCGGATGCGCGGACGCAGGTACCGCTCGGCATTGCCCTGCAGCGCGAAGCCGCATTCGGCCACCGGCCGGCCCTCGCGGATCGCGGTGATCACGTCCTGCAGCGGCTTGCGCGAGCGCTGGTGCATGTGCACGTCGCCGGCCGCGACCAAAGGCACGCCCGTGGCCTCGCCCACCTGCTCGAGCGTCGCGAGCCAGAGGTCGTCGTCGAGCTCGTTGAGCAGCTCGACCGCGATCCACAGGTGCTCGCCGTAGAGCGCCTGGGCCGCGGCCACGTCGGCGCACATCGCGGCGATGTCCATCGCACCGCCCGGCGCGCGCTGCGGCACCCACAGGATCTCGCAGTGCTGCAGCGAGGCCACCTGGCTGCCTTCCCAGCTCACCTGGTACTCGCCCTTGGGCGCTTCGGTGGTGCGCGCGGCGGTGATGAATTCGCAGAGGTGGCCCCAGCCTTCGAGGTCGTGCGCAATGGCCACCAGCTTGAAGCGTTCGAAGCGGAACTCGCTGCCGAACAGCAGCCGGAAGTCGGGGTTGCGCGGGATCGGCGGCTCGTCGGGGTTCTTTTTCTCCCACTCGTCCAGCACGGCGGGCAGCTCGCGCAAGGCGACGTGCGCGCGCACGATGCCCGCGACCGAGCATTCGTCGGTGATGGCCAGCGCCTGGTAGCCCAGGTGGTAGGCCTGGGCCACGAGTTCGTCGGGCCGCGAGGCGCCGCGCTGGAAGCTGAAATTCGTCAGGCAATGCAGCTCGGCATAGCCGGGCAGGCCCTGCGCCGGCACGCCGGGTTGCGACGGCCTCGCCTGCAGCCGCGTGGGCTGGCGCGCCTGCATCTGCTTGTCGGTGAGTTCAGGCATAGATCCCCTGCAGGAACCAGCGCGCTGCATCGGCAGCGGCGAAACAACCCGAGGCGCGTTCGCGGAACACCCACAGCAGGCCGGCCTCGGGGCTCTGGGCCACGAAGTAGTCGCGCAGCGCCAGGTGGCCACCTGCGTCCTGCGGGCCATCGCCCCACCAGCCGGCCTCGATGCGCTGCGGGCCGACCAGCGACTGCAGCCGGCCCTGGTACCAGGGATGGCCGTCGTGCACCTCCAGCGGCAGCGGCTCGCGCAGCAGCCAGGGCGGCAGCAGGCTGTCGGGCTGCTGGCGCGCGGGGGCCTGCTTCGCGGGCGGGGCCACCTTCTGCAAGGCCGGGCGCCAGTCCTGCATGGCCTCGGGCCGGTGGTCGGCCCGCGGCACCGGCACCTGCACCGCCCGCGGACCGAGCCGGGCGCTGAGCCGCTCGACCATCTCGTGCAGCCTGTCGCCCTTGCGGTTGTCCTCGGGCAGGAAGCTGGTGCTGGCGCCGGCCCAGGGCTGGGTGTCGAGCGAGCGCAGGCGCAGCCAGCTCGCGGGCGCGGCCAGTTGGGTGAGCGCCAGCCGCTCGCTCATCAGGCGGCGCAGGTGCGCCATGTCCTGGGTGGGCTCGGCGGTGCGCACCGTGATGGACTGGTACGGCGGCAGGTCGACGCCGTCGTAGCGCTTGAGGTCCAGCGTCCATTCGAGCTCGAGCGCCAGGGCGCCGCGCTGGCGCGCGCGCAGCCAGATCTGCAGCGCGGCCAGCAGCCGGTTGGCCGACCACATGAGTTCGTGCGCGTTCTCGGCCAGCGCGGGCAGCTCCAGCTTCTGCTCGAACACGTCGGGCAGCGTGAGCCAGGTGTGGCGCTCGGGATGCCGACCCCAGGCCATGTCCAGCGCCTCGCGCAGTGCCGCGCCGAAGCGCCGCGACAGACCGCCGCGCGGCAGCGCCGCCACGTCGCCCCAGGTGCGGCAGCCCAGGCGCGCCAGCACGTCGAGGTGGGGGCGCGCGAGCGTGAGCGTGTGCAGCGGCAAGGCGGCCGGGATGTCGGCCGGCGGCCGCTGGCCCAGCGCGAACAGCCGCAGCCGGGCCAGCGCGACCAGCGCGGTGGCGCCCTGCACCTTCTGCAGGCGGCTGTCGGGCACGGGGTTCCAACTGCTCATCAGGCGCATGAGTTGCTGCTGGCCGCCCCAGAGCCGTTCGCAGGCCGAGACCTCGAGCACCAGCGCCTCGTCGAGCCAGGCCACGCGCGGCGTGAACTGCAGCGCCCACCAGCCCAGAGTTTCGAGGGTCATCGGCAAGACGGCCGGGGTCGGTGCGGCGTCTTCGGCCGCCGCCTCGGGCGCCTCAGCCCACCAGCGCAAGGCGATCCACTGCATGGGCGCCCTCCTCTCTGCGACGGCGCAGGTCGAGGCGGACCACGGTCGCGCCCCGGGCTGCGGGGGGTGGTGCCATCTTTCCCTCGCGGCGCCGCTGGCTGGCGGCCAGCAGGGCCGCCAGGCGCGGGCTGCGGGCCGGCAGGCTCAAGGGCTGCGCGAGCGGCGGGCCGCGGCGCTTGAGCAGGTGCACATCCATGCGCCCGTCTTCGGCCGCCACCAGCTGCAGCCGCAGCCGCGCCGGCGAGGCCGACTGCGCCACGGCCTCGGGCCGCATCACGAACAGCAGGCCTTCGTGCTGGGCGGCCGCCAGTTGCAGCCGGCGCAGCTCGCTGGCGCGCGCCTGCGGCAGCCAGGCCAGCACGGCCGCCACGTCGGCGCAACGCAGCGCCTGCTCGCAGGCCCAGGTGCATTCGGCCGAGCTCTGGCCCCGGACCCACATCAGCGCCGCGCTGGGCAGGCCGCCCGCGGCCAGCGCCGGCCCGAAGGGCTCGTAAGGGGCGCCGATCAGCATCACCGGCCCGCCGCGCTCGGCCACCGCGCGCGCCAGGGCGGGCAGCAGCAGCGCCCACACATGCGCCTCGGGCCGGGCCTGCAGCAGCTCGGTCATCGCACCCACGGGCCAGCCGCCGCCGGGCAGCTCGGCATCGAGCACGGCATGGCCGGTGCCCAGCACCGGCAGGTCGGCCGCGCCCAGCTCGTCGCCGCGCCAGACGTTGTGGCGGGCGGAAACGAAGGACGAGGAGATGGAAGGCAAGCCCATGGTGGATCGACAGTTAACTGTATTTTTATACAGTATTTCGACTGTTGCCATGTTTTGTGGCTATCGGAATCCCGGGGCGGGTTGAGGCCGGCGGATTGACCTTTCGCCCCGCGCCTCGTCAGGTCGGGCTGGCGGCGCTAAGCTCGCGCGCCCCACCTCTTTGCTGTTGCGCGCCGCGCGCCCCTTCCATGCATTTCCTGCCTGGCCGCCTGGCCGCCTGCTTCCTCACCGCTGTCCTCAGCCTGCTCGCGGCCGGCTGCGCCACCGGCAACGAATGCGATCCGCGCGCCGCCGCATCGCCCCAGATGGGCGGCGAATGCCGCTTCCGCAACATGCCCAATCCGCAGGCCCTGCCTTCGGAAAGCGGCTGGAAGATCTGGTCGCGCTTCCTCACCGCGACCAAGCAGGGCACGGTGCCGGTCGACCCGATCCCGGTGCGGAAGCTCGACCGTGCCGCGCTCGATGCGCTCGACCCCGCGGCCAACCACGTGGTGCGCCTGGGCCATTCCTCGCACCTGCTCAAGCTGCACGGCAAGTACTGGCTGATCGACCCGGTGTTCAGCGAGCGCGCCTCGCCGGTCCAGTGGTTCGGGCCCAAGCGCTTCCACGCGCCGCCGCTCACGCTGGCCGAGCTGCCGCCGATCGAAGGGCTGATCCTGTCGCACGACCACTACGACCACCTCGATCTGGCGGCCATCGACACACTGCGCGAGCGCGTGCAGCGCTATTTCGTGCCGCTGGGCGTGGGCGCGCGGCTGCGCGACGCGGGCGTGGCGCGCGAGCGCATCGAAGAGTTCGACTGGTGGCAGGCGAGCCGCCATGGCGCGGTGCAGGTCACCGCCACGCCCTCGCAGCATTTCTCGGGCCGCACGCTCTGGGACCGCGACAGCACGCTGTGGGCCTCGTGGGTGATCGAGAGCGGCGGCGAGCGCATCTTCTACAGCGGCGATTCGGGCTACTTCCCGGGCTTCGCGCAGATCGGCGAACGCTTCGGCGGCTTCGACCTCGCGCTGATGGAGAACGGCGCCTACGACAGCTACTGGCCGGCGGTGCACATGACGCCCGAGCAGACGGTGCAGGCCTTCCGCGACCTGCGCGGCAAGCTGCTCTACCTGGTGCACAACAGCACCTTCGACCTGGCCTTCCACACCTGGCGCGACCCGCTCGACCGCGCGGCCGCCCTCGCACACGACCAGCAGATCGCGCTGGCCACGCCCGAGATCGGCGAGGTGCTGACGCTGGGCCGGCCGCGCACCAACGTGCTGTGGTGGAAAAACCTGCGCTAGGCGCGGTCGGCAGGGCCGCTCAGCTCCGGGCGGACACGAAGACCGGCTCCGCGTGGTTCGACGGCACGTGCCGGTCCTTCCAGTTCAGGATCCTGGATTCCATGGCGTACCACAAGGCATAGGCGATGCAGAAGCTCAGCGCGGCGGCAACCAGGGTCTGGGTCACCGCCTCGCTGTGCCGCGACAGTTCCCATGCACCGACCCAGCGGGTCGCGACATACAGCACAGGGTAATGGACCAGGTAGAGGCTGAAACTCACCATGCCCACGGACCGCAGCCAGCGCACGCGCAGCGCCCGCAGCCACCACGACGACCCACCGGATTTCCGCAACACCGCGAACACCAGCAAGGCCAGCCCGACATCGGCCAGCACCAGGCCCAGCGTGGCGAACAGCCGGTTGGACTGCTCGCCCTTGAGCAGGACCCAGAGGGCGAATGCCGCCACGCCCACGACGATGCCGGCCAGGTCGAAGCGGCGGTCGAAGGGCTGCCATTTGACGATGTCCTGTTGCCGGGCATGCATCAGCAAGGCCACGATGGAGCCGTAGGCCAGCGCGTCCATCCGGCAATAGAAGGTATAGAACTCGGGATAGTCCGGCGTGTGCAGCCAGAAACGGAAGATCGGCGCGGCGACGATCATCGCCAGCAGGATCAGGGCAAACACCTTCTGCGTCGTGTACCGCACGATGGGCGCCCAGAAGCTGTAGTACAGCTCCTCCACCGACAGGGACCACAGCACCCCCAGCCCCAACTGGACCGGGGCGATGACCACCAGTTTCAGCTCCGGAGGCTGCCCCACGAAAAGGCTGGTGTAGAAGAACACATACTGGGCCCACAGCGACAGCGTCCCGGGCACGCCCGAAAGAAGGGACACCGCCAGGTAGATGGCCAGCATCAGGAAATAGACGGGAAAGATCCGCAGCGCCCGCCGCCCGTAGAAAACCGGAAAGTAGTTTTCCTGGCCCCGCATCTTGATCAGGATGCTGGTGATCAGGAAACCGGACAGCACGAAGAAGAGATCCACGCCCAGCCATCCGTGCCGGGCGCCCGTCGCCGGCAGCCAAGACAGGTAGTGCTGCACCATCACAGCCAGTACTGCGATGCCCCGCAGGCCATCCAGCTCCTTAAATCTCATTTCTTGCCTTCAAGCTGAATGCAGCGTTCTGATGGATCCCTGCGCGAACGGCTGCGGACCCGGCACAACGCAGGGAGGCCAGAACGCTTCGCGTCGGAGGCACGCCTGCCGGCCTGCCAAGGCATGCACAGTCCCATCGGGGCGCCGTCACGAAAGACGTTTCCAGCTCTGCACGATTGATTCGAGAATGTGAAAAATTAGGGCCGATGGTAAGGGGAGTATCGGACTTGGGCGAGGGTCTTATTCACACTATTTACTTACTTTTCATCCGGACTTGACGCGACGGCCCCCTTCGATCCAGCGGATGAGAGGCCCTCAACCCGGGTGCGGCACACCCCGCGGGGCCGGCGCCGGCGTTGCCTTCTTCCCGCC
>NZ_LZZW01000029.1:0-62500 GCF_014170375.1 Variovorax sp. UMC13
GGACGCTCCGTCGGAACCGGCCCCCGCGCCCGCGCAGCAGCTGCCGCAGGGCGAGGACATCGATTTCTTCGCGCCGCCGCCGAGCGCGGACGACCCGATCAAGGCGATCGGTCCGCTGCGCATCGGCATCGCGCTCTACAACGTCTACCTCAACGAAGCCGACGAGTGGTCGCGCCAGCTGGCCATCGACGTCGGCGAATGGGCGCTCGAGTCGCACCTGCGCATCGGGGATTCGACCATCGCGCTGGCGCATTCGCTGGCCGGCAGCTCGGCCACGGTCGGCTTCCAGGGCCTGTCGGGCATGGCGCGCCTGTTCGAGGCCGCGCTGCAGCATCTGCAGCGCCAGGGCCGCGGCACGCCCGAGCAGGGCCGGGTGCTGGTCGCCGCCGCCGAAGAAGTGCGGCGCCTGCTGCACCAGTTTGCCGCCGGCTTCCTGCGCGAACCGGTCGACGCCACGCTGCAGGCGCTGCGCGAGGTCGCGGCCTCGCAGCTGTCCTTCGAGGCGCAGGACAGCGGCAACGCGCCGCTCGAGCGGGCGCCGGCGCAGGTCGACGTGTCGCTCGACGATTCGGACGATGGCGTCGACCTGGCCGATGCCATCGACCGCGAACTGTTCCCCATCTTCGAGGACGAGGCGGTCGACCTGCTGCCCACGCTGGGCGCCGCCCTGCGCGACTGGCTGCACCAGCCCGACAGCGACGCGCCGCGCGCCGCCGTGCTGCGCGCGCTGCACACGCTCAAGGGCAGTGCCCGGCTGGCCGGCGCGATGCGCCTGGGCGAACGCGCCCACCGCATGGAGTCCGAGATCGAGTACCTCGGCACGCAGGGCGCGGACCGGGCCTCGGTCGAGGCGCTGCTGGTGCGCTTCGACGCGCTGCAGTCCACCTTCGACCAGCTGCGCAGCGGCCAGGCCGTCGAGCCGGCGCCGGAAGTGCCGGCGGCCGAGCCGGTTGCGGTACCGGCGGCGCCGATCGTGCCGGAACGCCCGGCCGTGCCGGCCGGCCGCGTGGCCAAGCCGCTGCCGTCGCGGCTGACGCCCCTGCGCGGCAGCAGTTCGCAGCAGGCCGTGCGCATCCGCACCCAGCTGCTCGACCGCCTGGTGGCCCAGGCCGGCGAGGTGATCATCACGCGCTCGCGGCTCGAGGTCGAACTGCAGCAGCTGCGCGGGTCGCTCGGCGACCTGACCGGCAACCTCGACCGCCTGCGCCAGCAGTTGCGCGACATCGAGGTGCAGGCCGAGAGCCAGATGCAATCGCGCCTGGCCCAGGCCAAGGATTCGCAGCAGGGCTTCGACCCGCTGGAGTTCGACCGCTTCACGCGGGTGCAGGAACTCACCCGCATGATGGCCGAGTCGGTCAACGACGTGGCCACCGTGCAGCGCACGCTGCAGAAGACGGTGCAGGCCACCGAGGACGACCTGTCGGCCCAGGCGCGCCAGACGCGCGAACTCCAGCGCGGCCTGCTGCGCACGCGCATGGTGGAGTTCGAGGGCATCTCCGACCGCCTCTACCGCGTGGTGCGCCAGGCCTCCAAGGACACCGGCAAGCCGGTGCGCCTGGACATCGTCGGCGGCTCGATCGAGATGGACCGCGGCGTGCTGGAGCGCATGACGCCGGCCTTCGAGCACCTGCTGCGCAACAGCGTGGCCCACGGCATCGAGGACGCCGCCTGGCGCGAGCGCGCCGGCAAGGACGCGACCGGCCTGATCACCATCGCGCTGCAGCACGAAGGCAACGACGTGTCGGTGAGCTTCGGCGACGACGGCGCGGGCCTGGACCTGGCGCGCATCGAGCAGCGCGCGCGGGCGCTGGGCCTGGTCGACGGCCCCGCGGCGCTCACGCCCGAGGCCGCGGCCGAACTGATCTTCCGGCCCGGTTTCTCGACCGCGGCCCAGGTGTCCGAACTGGCCGGCCGCGGCATCGGCATGGACGTGGTGCGGGCCGAGGTGGCGGCGCTGGGCGGGCGCATCGAGACGCTCAGCACGCCGGGCCAGGGCACGCGCTTCAAGCTGGTGCTGCCGCTGACCACCGCGGTGACGCACGTGGTGATGCTGCGCACCGGCAGCACCTCGATCGGCGTGCCCTCCAACCTGGTCGAGCTGGTGCAGCGCGTGGGCCTGGCCGAGCTCGACACGGCCTACGCCGCGCAGCACTACCCCTTCGCCGACGAGGCCGTGCCTTTCTACTGGGGCGGTGCGCTGCTCCAGTCCTCGGCGCGCAGCGAGGCCTCGAGCAGCAAGACCCATTCGGTGATCGTGGTGCGCAGCGCGGCCCAGCGGGTGGCGCTGCACGTGGACGAGGTGCTGGGCAACCAGGAAGTGGTGGTCAAGAACCTCGGTCCGCAGCTGTCGAACCTGCCCGGCATGGCCGGCATCTCGGTGCTGGCCTCGGGCGCGGTGGTGCTGATCTACAACCCGGTGGCGCTCGCGGCGGTGCACGGCGAACGGGCGCGGGCGCTGCAGCACACCGGTGCGCGCGGTGGTGCCACGCCCGTGGTCGAGCCTGCGCTGCCCGAGGCGCCGCTGGTGCTGGTGGTCGACGACTCGATCACCGTGCGGCGCGTCACGCAGCGCATGCTGCAGCGCGAGGGCTACCGCGTCGCGCTGGCGGCCGACGGGCTGCAGGCGCTCGAGCGGCTGCAGGTGGAGCGGCCGGCGGTGGTGCTGTCGGACATCGAGATGCCGCGCATGGACGGCTTCGACCTGGCGCGCAACATCCGCGTCGACCCCGCGCTGGCCGACCTGCCGATCATCATGATCACCTCGCGCATCGCCGAGAAGCACCGCGAGCATGCGGTGCAGCTGGGCGTGAACCACTACCTGGGCAAGCCTTACTCGGAAGAGGAACTGATCCGGCTGGTGCGCAGCTACGCGCAGGTCGAGCCGCCGCCGGCGGCCTGATCAGGCCGCGGCCTTGGCCTTGGGGCCGCGCACCACGCCGTAGCGCTGCAGCGTGCGCTCGCGCGCCTCGGCGTGGTCGACCACCGGCTTCGGGTAGTGCTCGCCCAGCGTCAGGCCGGCGGCCGCGAGCTCGACCGGCGAGGCGGTCCAGGGGGCGTGGATCACCTTGTTCGACAGGCCGGCGAGCTGCGGCAGGTAGCGCCGGATGAACTTGCCTTCGGGATCGAAGCGCTCGCTCTGCGTGACCGGGTTGAAGATGCGGAAGTAGGGTTGCGCGTCGCAGCCGCTCGAGCTGGCCCACTGCCAGCCGCCGTTGTTCGACGACAGCTCGAAGTCGTTGAGGTGCTGGGCGAAATAGGCCTCGCCGCGGCGCCAGTCCAGGCCCAGGTCCTTGCACAGGAAGCTCGCCACCACCATGCGCAGCCGGTTGTGCATGTAGCCGCTCTGGTTGATCTGCGCCATGGCCGCGTCGACCAGCGGGTAGCCGGTGCGGCCCTCGCACCAGGCGGCGAACAGGCCGTCGGCATGCTTGCCGTGGTGCCAGATGATCTTGTCGTACTCGGGCCGGAAGCTCTTGCCCTCGGCCACCTGCGGGTTGTGCACCAGCACCTGGAAGTAGAAATCGCGCCAGATCAGCTCGCTGAGCCAGGTGGCGGCGCCCGCGTTGCCCTGCAGCGCGAGTTGGTGCGCCACGCCCGCCAGGCCGCGGATCGACACCGTGCCGAAGCGCAGGTGCACGCCCAGGTAGCTGGGGCCGCGCACCGCCGGGTAGTTGCGGGCCTCGTCGTAGCGGTCGATGCGGTCGAAGAAATCCTCGAACAGCGCGGCGCCGCCCTGGGCGCCGGTGGGGATCTCGAGCGAGGACAGGTTGGTCGCCTCGAAGCCGATCTCGGCCAGTGTGGGCACCGGCGCGTCGTGGCGCGCGGGCGGCGGGATCAGCGCATCGGCATAGCCGCGCGAGGGGTAGGCCTTGAGGTAGAAGGCATCCACCTTGGCCAGCCAGGCCCGCTTGTAGGGCGTGAACACGGTATAGGGCTGGCCGGTCTTGGTCAGCAGCTCGTCGCGCTCGAACACCGCCTGGTCCTTGGCCGTCACGAAGGTGATGCCGGCATTGGCCAGCGCGCCGAACACCCGCGCGTCGCGCGCCATGGCCTCCGGTTCGTAGTCGCGGTTGGCGAACACGGCCTGCACGTCGAGCGTGTGCGCCAGGTCGGGAATCTCCTCCTCGGCCACCGCATGGCGCACGATCAGGCCGCCGCCCAGGGTGCGCAGCTCGGTGTCGAGCGCGACCAGCGACTCGCGGATGAACTCGACCCGGCGGTCGGAGCGCGGCAGCGGCTCGAGCAGAGGCTTGTCGAGAACGAACACGCACAGCACCTCGCGGCAGGTGCGCAGCGCCTGCCAGAGGGCGGCGTTGTCGTCCACGCGCAGGTCCCGACGGAACCACACGAGACCCTTGGGATAGATTTTGTCGACGGCCAGTAAAATCGGAGGCATATGTCTTCCGATTCTGCCCCGATGAACCTCACGCATCATTTCCTGATCGCGATGCCGGGGCTGGAGGACCAGGTCTTCAACCGCAGCGTCGTCTACCTGTGCGAGCACAGCGCGCGCGGCGCGCTGGGCCTGGTGATCAACAAGCCCAGCGACATCAACCTCAAGGTGCTGTTCGAGAAGATCGAGCTGCACCTGTCGCGCCCCGAGCTGGGCGAGGCGCCGGTGTTCCAGGGCGGCCCGGTCCAGACCGAGCGCGGCTTCGTGCTGCACGAGCCGGTCTTCGCCGATGCCGACAAGCCCGAGGAATCGGTCTACGCCTCGACCATGAGCATCCCCGGCGGGCTGGAAATGACCACTTCGAAGGACGTGCTGGAGGCGCTGGCCACCGGTGCCGGCCCGCGCAAGGTGCTGGTGTCGCTCGGCTATTCGGCCTGGGGCGAGGGCCAGCTCGAGAGCGAACTGGCCGAGAACAGCTGGCTCACCGTGGGCGCCGACCCGGCCGTGATCTTCGACACGCCGATCGCCGAGCGCTACGACCGCGCCCTGATGCTGCTGGGACTCGAGGCCTGGACCCTGTCGCCCGATGCGGGGCACGCATGAACGCTGAGGCCGCACCGGCGCCCGCCGCCGGCCTGGCGGTTGCGGCCCCGGTGCCCGCGCATTTCCAGAGCTTCCTGGCCTTCGACTATGGCCAGAAGCGCACCGGCGTCGCCACCGGCAACCGGCTGCTGCGCAGCGCCTCGCCGCAGGCCACCATCAAGGCCGAGGGCGACGCGCGCTTCGTGCAGGTGGCGGCCCGGATCAAGGAGTGGCAGCCCGACGCGCTGGTGATCGGCGTGCCCTTCCATCCCGATGGCGCGGCCCACGACAACACGCGCGCGGCGCAGAAGTTCGCGCGCCAGCTGCGCGGGCGCTTCAACCTGCCGGTCTACGAGGTCGACGAGCGCTACAGCACGACCGAGGCGCTGTCCTCGGGGGCGCGCGACGCCGACGCGGCATCGGCCTGCATCATCCTCGAGCAGTTCCTCAGGAATCTCCCTTGACCGCCATCCCCGAAGCCGAGGCGCTGTACGGCGAGCTGCTGCGCGGCGTCCAGGCCTTGCTGCGGCCGCAGACCCGGCTGGTCGGCATCACCTCGGGCGGCGCCTGGCTGGTCGAGCGGCTGCAGCAGGACCTGGGCCTGGCCGGCCTGGCCGGCGCGCCCGGCGTGATCTCCTCGGCCCTGCACCGCGACGACTTCGCGCGCCGCGGCCTGTCGGCCAGCGCGCAGACCGCGCTGCCCTTCGACGTCGACGGCGCCGACGTGCTGCTGCTCGACGACGTGCTCTACACCGGCCGCACCCTGCGCGCGGTGCTCAACGAACTCTTCGACTTCGGCCGCCCGACCTGCGTGCGGCTGGCGGTGCTGGTCGACCGCGGCGGGCGCGAGCTGCCGGTGGCGGCGGACTTCGCGGCCGCGCGGCTCACGCTGGCCCCCACGCAGTCGCTGGCGCTCGCGCGCAGCGAGGCGGGCATCTTCAGCTTCGACCTCAAGGAATCCTGAAGTGCTCTACAAGCGCAACCCGCAGCTCAACAAGCACGGCGAGCTGATCCACCTGCTGTCGATCGAAGGCCTGCCCAGGAGCATCCTCACGCACATCCTCGACACCGCCGCCCATTTCACCAGCGTGAGCGACCGCGAGGTCAAGAAGGTGCCCCTGCTGCGCGGCAAGAGCGTGTTCAACCTGTTCTTCGAGAACAGCACGCGCACCCGCACCACCTTCGAGATCGCGGCCAAGCGGCTGTCGGCCGACGTGCTCAACCTCGACATCGCGCGCTCGTCGGCGAGCAAGGGCGAGTCGCTGCTCGACACCATCGCCAACCTGTCGGCGATGGCGGCCGACATCTTCGTCGTGCGCCACAGCGAGTCGGGCGCGCCCTACCTGATCGCGCAGCATGTCGCGCCGCATGTGCACGTGGTGAATGCCGGCGACGGCCGCCACGCGCACCCGACGCAGGGGCTGCTCGACATGTTCACGATCCGCCACTACAAGAAGGACTTCGCCAACCTCACGGTCGCGATCGTGGGCGACGTGCTGCACTCGCGCGTGGCGCGTTCGGACATCCATGCGCTCACCACGCTGGGCTGCGCCGAGGTGCGCGTGGTCGGCCCCAAGACGCTGGTGCCCGCCGACATGGCCGGCATGGGCGTGCGCGTGTGCCACACGCTCGAGGAAGGCATCAAGGACTGCGACGTGGTCATCATGCTGCGGCTGCAGAACGAGCGCATGAGCGGCGCGCTGCTGCCCTCCAGCCAGGAGTTCTTCAAGACCTACGGCCTCACGCCCGAGAAGCTGCAATTGGCCAAGCCCGACTGCATCGTGATGCACCCGGGCCCGATCAACCGCGGCGTCGAGATCGACTCGGCCGTGGTCGACGGCCGGCAGAGCGTGATCCTGCCGCAGGTCACTTTCGGGATCGCGGTGCGGATGGCGGTCATGAGCATCGTGGCGGGCAACG
Source organism: Variovorax sp. UMC13 (assembly GCF_014170375.1). Taxonomy (GTDB): domain Bacteria; phylum Pseudomonadota; class Gammaproteobacteria; order Burkholderiales; family Burkholderiaceae_C; genus Variovorax. The sequence continues at coordinate 6,896 of NZ_LZZW01000029.1, forward strand.
AATCATGAACGTCCTCATTTCGAATGGCCGCGTCGTCGATCCGGCCTCCGGCCTCGACCAGGTGGCCGATGTCGCCATCGCGGACGGCAGGATCCTCTCCCTCGGCGCCACGCCCGCCGGCTTCCAGGCCGAGCGCACGCTCGACGCCGCGGGCTGCATCGTCGCCCCCGGCCTGGTCGACCTGGCCGCGCGCTTGCGCGAGCCCGGCCACGAGCACGAGGGCATGCTCGACAGCGAGATGGCCGCGGCCGTGGCCGGCGGCGTGACCAGCCTGGTCTGCCCGCCCGACACCGACCCGGTGCTGGACGAACCCGGCCTGGTCGAGATGCTCACCTTCCGCGCCGAGAAGCTGCGGCGCGCGCGGCTGTTCCCGCTGGGCGCGGTCACGCGCGGCCTGGCCGGCGAGGTGCTGACCGAGATGGTGGCGCTGACCGAGGCCGGCTGTGTCGGCTTCAGCCAGGCCGACGTGCCGCTGGCCAGCACCCAGGTGCTGCAGCGCGCGCTGTCCTATGCCGCGACCTTCGGCTACACCGTGTGGCTTCGGCCGCAGGACCGCGACCTGGGCCAGGGCGTGGCGGCCAGCGGCGCGCTGGCCACGCGGCTGGGCCTGTCCGGCGTGCCGGTGGCGGCCGAGACCATCGCGCTGTTCACCATCTTCGAGCTCATGAAGAGCAGCGGTGCGCGCGTGCACCTGTGTCGGCTGTCGAGCGCGGCTGGCGTGGCGCTGGTGCGCGCGGCCAAGGCCGAGGGCCTGCCCCTGAGCTGCGACGTCAGCATCAACTCGCTGCACCTGACCGAGAACGACATCGGCTACTTCGACAGCCGCGCCCGCTTGAACCCGCCGCTGCGCCAGCAGCGCGACCGCGATGCGCTCTCGTCCGGACTGGCCGACGGCACCATCGACGCGCTGGTGTCCGACCACACGCCGGTCGAGGCCGATGCCAAGACCCTGCCCTTCGCCGAGAGCGAGCCCGGCGCGACCGGGCTCGAGCTGCTGCTGCCGCTGGCGCTGCAGTGGGGCGAGCAGAGCGGCGCGGGCCTGATGCGCGCGCTCGAGGTGGTGAGCGCCGCGCCGGCGCGGCGCATCGGCGCGCCCGGCATCGGCCGCCTCGCAGCGGGCGGCCCGGCCGACCTCTGCGTGATCGATCCGTCACTCGAATGGCAGGTGCAGCCCGACGCGCTGCGCAGCCAGGGCAAGCACACGCCCTTCGCCGGCTATGCGATGCGCGGGCAGGCCCGCTTCACGCTGGTCGGCGGCCGGATCGTGCATTCGACCTGAGGCCGCCATGCGATCGCTCACCGCCTGCTGGAAACTGCTGCGCGCCATCGGGCATGCGCTGGGCGGCTGGTGGACCATCCGTTTCGTGTTCCCTAAGCTCACGCCCGACCAGCGCAACCTGCGGGTGCAGCAATGGGCCGCGCGCATGCTCGAACTGATGGGCGTGCGGCTGGTGGTCGAGGGCACGGTGCCGTCCCATGGGCCGCTGCTGCTGGTCTGCAACCACCTGTCGTGGCTGGACATCGTGACCATCCATGCGGCGCGCCATGTGCGCTTCGTGTCGAAGGCCAGCGTGCACCGCTGGCCGCTGATCGGCCGGCTGGCCACCGGCGCGGGCACGCTCTACATCGAGCGCGAGAACCGCCGCGACGCGCTGCGGGTGGTGCACCACATGACCGAGGCGCTGCGCGACGGCGACCTGATCGCGGTCTTCCCCGAGGGCACCACCAGTGACGGCCGCGGCGTGCTGCCCTTCCATGCCAACCTGTTGCAGGCGGCCATCGTCTCGGGCGCGCCGGTGCAGCCGGCGGCGCTGCGCTTCGTCGACGACGCCACCGGCGCCCTCAGCCAGGCCCCGCGCTACATCGACGACGACAGCCTGGCGGCCTCGCTGTGGAACACGCTCAGGGCGCCGCCGCTGCGCGCCATCGTGCATTTCGGCGAGCCGCAGCCGTCGACCGGGCGCGACCGGCGCCGCTGGGCCGAGTCGCTGCATGCCGACGTGATCGCGCTGCGCGACGCGATGCCGCCGGAGCGCTGACGCGCGGCCGTCCCTCCGCAACCAAGCCGGGAGATCCCCCATGCGTTTCATCGATGCCGCCGCCACGCGCGAGGCCCTGCCCTTCGAGCGGCTGGTGCCGGCGCTGGCCACCCTGTTCGCCGCCGGCTGCGAGGTGCCGCCGCGCCATGTGCACGCGCTGCCAGCGGCCGAAGGCGGCAGCGGCGGCACGGTGCTGATCATGCCGGCCTGGCAGGCCGGCGCCTACCTCGGCATCAAGACCGTCGCCATCTTCCCCGGCAACGCGGCGCGCGGGCTGCCGGGCCTGCACTCGACCTACGTGCTCTACGACGCGCAGACCGGCGCGCCGCTGGCGCAGATCGACGGCGACGAGATCACCTCGCGCCGCACCGCGGCCGCCTCGGCGCTGGCCGCCTCCTACCTGGCGCCGACCGACGCCCGCTCGCTGCTGGTGGTCGGCGCGGGGCGCGTGGCCGAGCTGCTGCCCGCGGCCTACCGCGCCGTGCGGCCGCTGGAGACGGTGAAGGTCTGGGCCCGCAACGGCGTCCAATCGGCGGCCTTGGTCGAGCGCCTGCGCGCGCAAGGCATCGATGCCGAGGCCGCGGTCGACCTGCCCACGGCCGTGGCGCAGGCCGACATCGTGAGCTGTGCCACGCTGGCCACGGCACCGGTGGTGCAGGGCGCCTGGCTGGCGCCTCATGCCCATCTCGACCTGATCGGCAGCTTCACGCCGGCCATGCGCGAGGCCGACGACGCCTGCTTCGGCGGCGGCGCGCGGCTCTATGTCGACACGCCCGAGGCGCTGCAGAAGAGCGGCGAACTGCTGGGCCCGATGGCGCGCGGCGTCTTTGCCGCCACGGACGTCGCGGGCACGCTGGCCGATCTGGCACGCGGCACGGTCTCCGGGCGTGGCGACGGGGAAGGTCGCACCGTCTTCAAGTCGGTGGGCACGGCCCTCGAGGACCTCGCCGCGGCGGTGCTGGTCTACGAGCAGACCGGTGGCCGCACGCCCTAGCCAGGCGCAAAAAAAGCGCCCCGAAGGGCGCTGTGGAACGGCGCCTTTCGGGCGCCGCGAGGAGGATCCAGCCGTTGGATGCAAATGGGCTCAGAGAATTCCAAAAATCTTCAGGGCAATGATCGCCACCACGGGCACGCCGCACAGCCAAAGGATGATGCTCTTCATGACTTTCTCCGAACTTGTTTGAGTAAGGCTTCAGCCTAGAGGCTGGCCATGCGCCGGCCCTGCGGGAGAAGGCAAGCCGATCGCGTGGTCCGCTGCCTACATCCGGGCGCCCTCAGCGCGCGGTGGCGAAGGGAAGTTCCCAGTCCGCGGTCGCCGCGTCGGCCGGGATCGCCAGCGTGAAGATGGCCGCCGCGGCAAGCGAGGCGAGGACGGTGGCGAGGAAGGTGGTCATGGGCGCAAGCTTCGCGTCCCGGGGCCGCGCGCACTGTCAGCGCAAAGCCATCGCGCATGAGCGACGCGAGCGCATCCCGCGCCCCGCGCTCAGCGCCGGGCCGGTGGCCGCAGCGCGGGGTCGGGCAGGGCCGGGCGGCTCGCGTCCTGGATGCCAGGCGCCTCGATCTCGACCGGCACCGCGATGTCCATGACGGCGGGCTCGACCGTGGTGGTCTCCACCCATTCGGTGGGGGCGCGGTCCGGCTCGAAACCGCTGGCCAGTGCGCCGATGGCGCAGACCAGTGCCAGGGCGAACCAGGCGCCGCCGATCTTCCAGCGCGAGGGCACGACGCCGTGGATGCGAAACCACTGCGGACGCGCCGCGCTCACGACCATCCCGAGGATGCAGAACTGCCCCGCCAGCGCGAACAGCAGGCCCTTCATCGGCAGGGACGTGTCGGATGCATCGCGCAGCCTGTTCGCCGGGTGCGGCTCAGTCGCAACGGAAGCGAACGGTCCCCGGCGCTGCGCCAGGGAGCTCGAGCAGGCGGATCGGGTCGCCCGTGGTGCGGCAGAAACGCTCGGCCTCTTCCGGGCTGTGCGCCTGCAGCACGCCGTCGCCTAGGCGGGTCACGCCCGTGGGCGCCGGCATGGCGCAGCCGGACAGGGTCGACAGCGACAGCAGGGACGACAGGAGCAGGGCGAGGATTTTCATCGGGCGGGGAGCGGGGCGGGGAAGGGCGGCAACAGGGGCCGGCCGATCGGACCCATTCTGCCGCAGCCGCCGCCTCGATCCTTGCTGCAGATGGTTACGTTTTTTTGCGTCTGTGGCACCGACAAGTCCCTGCACACTGCATCCAAATCAGGCGCTCATGCGTAAAGAACGACACGGACGGAACCGGTTTCAGCGGGCAGCGGCATCAGCCGAATGCTGACGGCCCTGGCCGATGCCCCGCGGTCGAATCTGTCTGTTCGGCACAGCCTTGCGTTTCCAGCTTCTTCCGGAGCAGGGCACGCAGGGCGCCGACGCATTGAACCAAAGGGAGGGCGCGCCTGGAAGCACCGGGCCGCCTGTTGTCGAGAAGCGGTGCCCGCAGCGCGGGCATATGGATCTACGGAGTGATCAATTGGAGTTTTTTGTTGCAGAAGAGGCCCCCGGACAGTTCAGCTGGGGGCTGAGGGATGCCGAGGGCGTGGTGGTGGCGAAGAGCGCGGCCACCTTCCCCGACCGGGAGGCCGCGACGGCCGCCATGGTCAGCGTCGCGGGCGCCCTGCCCGGCGCGGCGGTCGAGGACGAGTGAGTGGGCTGACGCCCGTGCGTGGAGGGTCGGGGCCGGTCGGCCGCGGCTACCAGAACTTCCACCAGGGGCGCGTCTGCTGCCTGACCGTGGCGGGCCGTGTGTCCAGCGTCTCGGCGCTGGCGAGCGTGACGCCGCTGCGCTGCCGCAGCTCGGTCTCCAGGGTGTGGGCCACCCCGCGGGCTGTCTTTTCACCTCTCAGGGCTCTCTGGCGCCATTCCTGCGCGTGAAGCGCCAAGTCATCGTCACTCAATTCACTTATCACTGTCATCAGGCCATTGTGCCGTGTGCGTCGACGGCGGTCGCGCGCACGGGATTTCCGGGCCGGCGGACCCTGCCGTAGGATCCGCGCATCAGGGACTCGAACAGGGCGGGTGCGATCCGCACTCGGCGCCATGACATACAGCGTGAAAGAAATCTTCTACACCTTGCAAGGCGAGGGATTGCGGGCCGGACGGCCCGCGGTCTTCTGCCGCTTTGCAGGGTGCAATCTGTGGACCGGCCGTGAGGAAGACCGCGCCAGCGCGACCTGCCGGTTCTGCGACACCGATTTCGTGGGCACGGACGGAACCCTGGGCGGGCAGTTCGCCCGGGCCGCGGCCCTGGCCGACCGGATCATGGCCCAGTGGCCGGCCGGGCAGGAGCACCGGTATGTGGTCCTGACCGGCGGCGAGCCGCTGCTGCAGGTGGACGCCGCCTTGATCGATGCGCTGCACGCCCATCGCTTCGAGATTGCGGTCGAGACCAACGGGACCGTCTCCGCGCCGCCGGGCCTGGACTGGATCTGCGTGAGTCCGAAGGCCGGCGCCGGCTGGGTTCAGCGCCAGGGCCACGAACTCAAGCTGGTCTATCCGCAGCCCGGCCTGCTGCCCGGCGATGTCGCGGCGGTGGCGGATCTCGATTTCGACCACCGGCTGCTCCAGCCCATGGATGGGCCCCTCCAGCGCCAGAACACGCGGGCGGCGATCGCGTATTGCCAGGCCCATCCCGAATGGCGGCTGTCGGTGCAGACGCACAAGGTGCTGGACATCCGATGAACACCGCTTCTCCCTTCGACGGCACCCGCTGCGAGCTGTCGCAGCGCTTCTTCTTCGATGCCGCCCACACGCTGCACCGCGCCTTGGAAACCGAGGGCAGCCGGCGCATCCACGGCCACACCTACGAAGCCGAGATCACGATCACCGGGGTGCCCGACGCAGCCACGGGCATGCTGGCGGATCTGGGCCTGGTGCGCCAGGAAGTGGCGCGCGTGCGCGAGCTGCTCGACCATCGCTTCCTCGACGAGATTCCCGACCTGGGGCCGGCGACGCTGGAGAACCTCTGCAACTTCATCCGGCGCCATCTCCAGCCCACGCTCCCCCTGTTGAGCGCGGTCACGATCGAGCGCCGCGCGAGCGGCGACAAGTGCGTGCTGCGCTGGCGCCCCGGGCGAGACTGAGGGATCGGGATGTGCGGCTGGCAAGGCCGGGGCATCCCTTGGATAAATTCAAATGAGAATCAATCGTATTTGAGGTTATACTGGGGCCATGCTGCTGGATCCGGTGCCTCGCTTTCCTCGAAGGGCGGCCGAAGGACCAGCCTCCGATTGATGATCAACGAAGGATCGATCCCCATGCAGACCGCCCTGTCCCACAGCAGCACCCCGACCCTGCGCGTGCGCCGCCGCATCACCGCCGCTTCCATCGCCGCGCCGGCCTCGAGCGTGCAGGCGCATGCACCGGCGGCGCCCGAAGCGCCGCGCTTCGACGATGCGGCGCTGGTCGTGTCCAGCCTGGACAGCCACGCGCTGCTGCGGGGCCACAAGACCGTCCAGATCGCGCACAACGGCTTCGTGTACACGCTGCAGGCCACCAAGCTCGGCAAGCTGATCCTCACCAAATAGGTCAGGCTTCATCGCGGGGCGCCGGGCGCCCCACGGTCTCCAGGCCGCGCTGACCGGGGCCGGATGGAACGTCTCCCCCCCGGTCCGCGTCGGGGCTGAGGCATCGGGTCGCATGCATCCCCCTGCTGGCAGCCCCAAAAAGTTTCCTGAATGTGAACGGGTTCACTGGATCGCCAAAATGGTGCGTCCGTCATAGATGTATCGAGATGTACATTCATTTCGAGCACCCCCGGTGCCCTGGGGGCGTACCCACGATGGCACAGCGCTCCCCGTACAACAACCTCGGAGCCAATCTTGCCCTCTCACCTTCGCCTTCCGCGGTCGCACCGCCCGCTTCTCGTCCGCACCCTCGTCGCCACCCTCGTCGCCACCGCCATGGGCGGTGCCCTGGCCCAGCCGGTCGTCGTCAATGTGGGCGCCGGCGCCATTGCGCAGGGCAGCACGGAGGCCATCAATGGCGGACAGGTCTTCGACATCCGGGCCGCTGCCGAGACGGCGATCCAGACGGCGCAAGGGACCGCCGACTACGCCTCGGCCATCGCGCAAGCGGCCAACGTGGCTTCCAACGGCGCACAGCAGAGCGCCAACGCCGCCGCCAACGTGGCCAGTACCGCGCTGGGGGTCGGAAACAACGCGATGAATGCGGCGGGCAACGCGCAGGGGACCGCGGATGCCGCGGTGGCTGCCGCGGGCGCCGCGCAGAACACGGCCAATGCGGCTTCGACGGCTGCCAGCGCGGCTCAGAACACCGCGAGCGCGGCGCAGGGCACGGCCAACAGTGCCTTGAGCCAGGCGGGCGCGGCCAGCACTGCCGCAGGCCTCGCCCAGAACGCCGCCAGCAATGCGAGCAACCTGGCCGGCCTCGCGCTGGGTGTGGCCAATTCGGCGAACAACACCGCCAACAATGCCCAGAATGCCGCGGACCTGGCTTCCACCGCCGCCGGCGCCGCGCACGACGCTGCCAACAACGCCGCGAGCGCCGCCCAGACGGCCCAGAATACTGCCTACGTTGCACAGGACACGGCCAATGGCGCGCTCGGCCTGGCCGGCGCCGCCAACAGCGCGGCCAACAGTGCCCAGCAAAGCGCCAACGCCGCCAACGCCGTCGCCAGCACGGCCCTGGGCGTGGGCAACGCGGCGCAGAACGCCGCCAACAACGCGCAAGGCACGGCCAATGCCGGCGTGAGCGCGGCCGCCGCGGCGCAAGGCACGGCCAACACCGCACTGGGCGCAGCCGGTGCCGCGCAGACCACGGCCAACAACGCCGTGGGCGCAGCCGCCACGGCGCAGGGCACGGCCAACACCGCGCTCGGGGCCGCCAATGCAGCACAGACCACGGCCAACGCCGGCGTGAGCGCGGCTGCAGCGGCGCAAGGCACGGCCAATACCGCGCTCGGCGCCGCCCAGACCGCCCAGGTCTCGGCCGACGCGGCCCAGACCACGGCCAACGACGCGCAGCGCCTGGGCCAGAACTCGGCCCAGTACGCCGCCGGTGGCACCCAGCTCCAGCTCAACGCCAACGGCGGTGCGGGCTCGACCATCACCAACGTGCGCGCCGGCGTCGGCGCGACCGACGCGGCCAACTTCGGCCAGGTGCAGCAGGCGCAGCAGGCGGCCGTGGTGACGGCCAACGGCTTCACGAGCCAGCAGGTCAGCGCCTTGCAGGAGGTCATGAACCGGGCCTTCGACAACGGCCTGTGCAGCTTCAGCAACGGCAACGTGACCTGCGGCACCGGCAGCAAGGCCACCGGCACGGGCGCGACCGTGCTCGGCCCCAATGCGGTCGCCAACGGCGACGACACGACGGCGATCGGCAATGGCGCGCAGGCCAGCTTCGCCGGCTCGGTGGCGATCGGCGCCGGTGCGCGGGCGCTGGCGGACCCGACCACGGCCGTGGGCAACAACGCCATCGCCGCGGGCAACGACTCGGTGGCGCTGGGTGCCAACACGCTGGCCAGCGGCGCCAATTCGGTCGCCCTGGGCCAGGGCTCGGTGGCGACGCGAGACAACTCGGTGTCGGTGGGCAACGCCGCCACGGGCTTCACGCGCAATATCACCAACGTGGCGCCGGGCGTGTTGCCGACGGATGCGGTGAACCTGGAGCAGGCGCAGCAGCTCAACGCCGCAACGCTCGGCGAGGCGCGCAAGTTCGCCGCCCGCGGCGTGGCCGCGGCCATGGCCAGCGCCGATGCGCCGATGCCCTCGGCACCGGGCAAGACCAGCTGGGCCACCCAGGCGGCCAGCTACAAGGGCGAGGCCGCGATCGGCGCCAGCCTCATGCACCGCCTGACCACCGACATCCCCTTGGCCATCTCCGCCGGTGTGGCCGGCGGCAACGGTTCGGTCGGTGTGCGCATCGGCCTGAAAGGCGAGTTCTAAGCAACGACGACGCCATGTCCGGAAAGGACGGGTGGCCTGGCGGCCGTCCCGTCCTGCCCGACAGGCCACGCCAGCGCGCCCAGCCATCGCCCTGGCCGGGCGCTCCGCGCGTGGCAGGTCTTCTTTCTTGAACCGTGCGCCAGGATGAACCCGCCGTGCCTGCGAGCGAACAACCCTTCCGGCCGCCGAACCGTTCGCCGATGCCGCCCCTGTCGGACGACAACGCTGCAGGCGTGAAGGCGGCCTCTCCATGATCCCGTACCCCCTCGTCCATCCGCGCCAGGCCGCCGGCCTCGATCCCGATGCCTGACGGGAGGCGGCCCGTCCGGCCCAGCGCCTCGCGCAGGCTCGCGGCGGCGTGGTCGCGCCTGCGGCAGGCCGCGCCGGTGCCGCTCTTCATGGCCTGCCTGCTGCTCTTTCTGGCCTGCATGGGAGGCGCCGCCTGGCTGGCCTCGCAGCAGGGCCTGCAGCGCGCGGAGCGGCGCGCGGCCGAACTCGCCGCCAGCGTGCTCGGCGGCGCCGAGAGCATCGGCGCGCAGATCGACGAGGCCATGGCGCGCGGCAGCCGAGGCATCGGGAGCGCCGCGCATTGCGACGGCGCCGACATCCCGCGCCTGCAGGCCATCCATGCGCGCTACAGCTACGTCGGTGCCATGGCGCGCCTGGACCCGGACGGCGACCGCATCCTGTGCTCGACCTTCGGCCCCGAGGCGGACGGGATGCGGCTGGGGCCGGCCGACGACGTGATCCGCCGCGGAACCCGGCGGGTGCACCGGCGCGTGACGATGCCGGCGGTCGACGGCGCCGAGTACTTCGTGGTGTCCGACGGCACCCTGGCCGTGTTCGTGCACCGCAGCGTGGCCACGACGATCCTGGCCACCCTGCAGGACGCGTCCCTGGGCGCCTATGTCCGGGATGGCGGCCCGGTGCTGTTCAGCCGCGGCAGCTTCGACCTGGCGGCGCTCAAGGTCCTGGCGCACGACGGCGCGTCGGCCGCCTTCGACGGCCATCGCCTGCTGGGACTCGGCGCTTCGCCGAATTCGGAGTACGTCGCGTTCATCGAGCTGCCCGCGGCCCGGGTGCAGGCCAGCATCGACGACGCCCGGGCCTCGCTGCTGCCGCTGGGTGCGGTGCTGGGCCTGTCGCTCTCGCTGCTGCTGTTCGTGTCGTACCGCAGCCTCAGTTCGGTCGCCGCCTCGCTGGCCCGCGCGCTCCACACCGACCGCGTCTACATGGAGTACCAGCCGATCGTCGACCTGCGCACCGGGCGCTGCATCGGTGCCGAAGCGCTGGTGCGCTGGCGGCATGGCGGCGGGCTGGTGCCGCCCCAGCGCTTCATCGTCGCGGCCGAGCGCGCCGGCATCATGCCGCTGGTGACGCGCCGCATCGTCCAGCTGGTCGCGCTGGACATGGCCGAACTGCTGCGCGCGCATCCGGCGCTGCACGTGAGCATCAACTTCTCGGCCACGGACCTGCGCTCGACCGAGGCGGTGGAGCTGCTCACCGGCCTGTTGCGGGTGACGGGCCTGCCCGCCGCCAGCTTCTGGATCGAGATCACCGAGACCAGCTTCGAGGAGAACGTGAGCCAGATCATCGATCGGATCCGCGCGCTGGGCTTCCGGGTGGCCATCGACGACTTCGGCACCGGTTACGCCAACCTCGGCACCCTGGCCAGCATCGAGGTGGACCTGCTGAAGATCGATCGCCGTTTCGTGCAGTCCGCAACCCAGGCCGGCCAGGGCTCGGAAGTGGCGACCGCCATCATCGGACTGGCCCGGTCGCTGGACCTGGACATGGTGGCGGAAGGCGTGGAGACGCAGGCCCAGGCCGACTTCCTGGTCGCCAGCGGCGTCCAGTTCGCGCAGGGCTGGCTGTTCGGGCGGCCGGCGTCGGTGGATGCGCTGCGCGCCTTCATCGCACGCGAGCATGGCGGCCGGTCCCTGTCGACGGGGCGCGGCTTCGGGGAAGCCCGCGGTGCCATGGCCGGACGACGACGCGACGTGCGGCCGGTACGGGCGCGACCCGCGTTCGAACACGAGGCCGGTTGAGACGGCATGCACTGGCTCGGCGTTCGCACGGCGCAAGGCGACTGGACCTGGGTCTTGCGCGGCGCCGACGGCGCGGCGGTGGCGCACAGCACGCGCCGCTTCGGCTCCGAAGCGCAGGCCCTGAGCGACGCCGCCGTCGTACGCGAACAGCTGCAGAGCGCGCGGATCGAGAGCGCCGACTTCCTCCCCATCGCGCCGCTGCGCACCGCGCAGGGAGATCGCTGAGCCCGCGGCCTGGGCGCCGGGCCTGTCGCGCTAGCGCGAGGGCAAGGGCGGGGCGGCCTCCCGCGGATGGCCGCTCTCGCACGGCCGTTGCCCCTGGTGCCACACGGTGGCGCCGATGCGCAGCAGGGCCTCGGTCTCCTGCGCGTAGCTTTCGCACGAACTGTCGAGCCGCTCGATGAGGTCCGCGATCACCCTGACCGCCTCGCTCGGCTTCATCAGGCCCTCACCGTGATCGGCGATGGTCACGATGTTCAGGATGCGGTCGCGGTGGTCCATCTCAGGCGCGGGCCGTGGCGTCATGCGGGGGCGATGCCGTCTATTCGGCGCGCGCGGCATCGGGGGTCTCGAGCCGGTGGGTGAACGCCCGCTGGCGGTGGGCGACCATGATCTCCGTGACCTCGCGCTTGGAGGCCAGGAAGCTCTCGCCACAGTGCGTGCAGTGGTAGGCCCTCAGGCCCGGCAGCAGCCGCATCCAGGGGCTGCGTTCCAGGCGTTCGAGCGACGGTGGGCGGCAGGCGCACCCTGCCTTCAGGATCTTCATGCTTCAACAAACCTCATACGAATCAGAAACGGGGCGTGCGCGCGGCTGCGGCACGGGAAAAGGAGGAGGGCGGCGTCGGCGGGGCAGGGCGATGGTCATCGTCAGTCCTTGCGCGGCTTCTTCAGGAAATCGATCTCGAAGCCCGGCTCGACCGGCGGCGGGTTTTTCCTCGCGGGGGCCGGCGCCTCCGGCAGCGCGCTGCCGAAGTCGGTCGATGCGAAGCTGGGCGGGACATGGACGCCCTGCTCGTCCTTGGTGACGAGGCCGCGGTTCTCCAGGTCCTTCATGGTCTTGTTCACCATCTCGCGCGAGATGCCGGCGTACGAGGCGATCAGGGCCTGCGTGATGCGCTTGTCGTAACCGCCGTTCTCGGACGGGGCCAGCTGCGTCAGTTCGTGCAGCACCCGGCTCACGAGCTTCTCGACCGACGAGGTGGTGACGCGGCGCAGCTGCGTGCGCAGGATGCCGATGCGCCGCGACTCGTGCTCCAGCAGGCCGACCAGCAGATCCGGGTACTTGGCGCACAGCATGCGGACATGCCGCAGCGGGATGGCATAGACCACGGTCGGCAGCGCCGCGATGACCGTGGCCGGACTTTCGAATTCGTCATGGCGCAGCGAGGGCGGCATGAAGAACTCGTCCGGCCGGATGAAATCCGTGGTGACTTCCTCGTGGTTCCCCTGGCCCTGCAGCGCCACCCGCAGCAGGCCGGTGGCGACGCAGAAGATGCTCTGCGACCGCTGCCCGCTGACCAGCAGGTACTGGTTGCGCTTGTAGGAGCGGACATCCACGACCTTCTTCAGATCGTCTCGCTCGAACTGGGGCAGGCCGGAAGTCAGTGGGTGCAGGTACATGCGTGTTGCAGCAGTGCGCGTTCCGGTGACAAAACTTCGTTCTTTTCGAGCGCGGCCCGCGGGGCCGGTCCCGAACGCCTGGTTAGAAGGAATGGGTCCTCGATCGGTCGGACGGGCCCGTCTCGCGCCGCATCGACGCGCTGGCGGTGGCGCGCACGGCGGGCGCTGTCGATGCGACGCCGCGCCGCACCGGCGCCGGGTGTCGCGCGGGCGCCTGGGCACCACCGAGGTAGCAGCCTTGCAGCCACTGCGCACCCGCGCGCATCGCCACGTGCAGATCGGCCTCCCGATCGATGCCGTCGACCACCGTTCGCCGGGCGAGGCGCGCGCAAAGCGCCAGCATGTCCTTCAGGCTCTCGAAGCCGAAGGGGTTCTCGCCGGCTCTGCGCACGAAGGCCGCCTCCAGCTTGACGATGTCCGGCTTGCACGCCTGCACGAAGGTCAGGCCGGCCACGCCGGAGCCGAAGGCGTCCATGGCGATCCGGCATCCGTAGGCCGCCAGGCAGCGGCAGAAGTCCCGCACCGCCTCGGCGTCCTGCAGCGGGGCCCGCGCGCAATCGACCTCGACCACCAGCCGCCTGGCCAGCAGCGGCTCGCGCGAGAGGCGCTCCAGGAACAGCGCCCACCAATGGTCGAGCCGCGCGCTGTGCGCCGACAGGTTCAAGCCCATGTTCGCGCCGGGACGCTGGCGCAGGGTGTCGAGCACCTGATGGGCGACGCAGCGATCGAAGGCGCGCGTCAGCCGCAGGCGCTCGAGGCACGGCAGGTAGGTGCCGGGCGCCAGGAAGCTGTGGTGCTCCGGCGTCGGAGGCACATGCACGCAGCTCTCGCGATAGAGCGTGGCGCCGCCGGCATGGGCATCCACGACGGCTTGCCACCGGGTCTGCAGCCGCCCGGTGCGCGCGGCCTCCCATACCCGAACGGCGATCGCCATGTCGGCGCGATAGCCGGCGCGCCAATCTTCGGCGCGCACGTCGTCGAGGGACGGCGACTGCTGCGCCGCCCACAGGATCAGGTCGATCTCGGTCGCATCGAGGGTCCGCGGGTCGGAGACTTCGATCCAGCCGGCATGCAGCTCGGGCAGGGCGACCAGGCCGTCGAAGCACACGGGCTCGGCGGAGATTTCCGACAGCAGGTGCTCGATGTCCTCGCTCACGCGCGGCGAGCCGACGCAGGGCCCGCCCGCTTCGGCGTCGTGCGACCAGAGCAGGAAGCAGTCGTCGCGAATCTGGACGACCCGAGGGCCGACCGTCGCCATGGCGAGCGCCCTCAGCCGGTGGCCGACTTCCTGGCTGACCGCCTCGGCCAGGCCTTCGCTGAACGCCTGCGCCAGATGCGGGGCATTGCCGATGAAGACGAAGACGCATCGGCAGGGGGTGGCCATCGAGTCGACCCATGCGTCGGCCGGGTGCGGGACCGCGACGGCGTCCTGGCCAGTCCCGGGCGCCCGCGCCGGCCCGTACCGGCGCAGGCCGTCATCCGGCGCTGCTCGCTCTTCGGTGGATTCCATGGGGTAGGCATTCATCGCATGGCTGTCTCGGTGGGGCATGGCGGCATGGGTGGGACCGTTCGCTGACCTTTTTTCCTGGCGGGCAGTGCACCTCCGCTCGCCATGGCAAGAGGCTGAGGGAAGAGGGTGGAGTGGGTCTTCCGCGCCGGGCAGGTGCCCGGAGCGCGGAACACCGCCCGCCGTTTCAAGGATGCAGCCCATTCCTCTGGCACCCGCCCCGGCGCGGGGCATGCATCTGAAAGGCGGTGGAATTCATCGGCGGCGCGCTCGAAACGGGAGCAGTGAACAAGCAATGGATAGTAGGAACTATTTCATTTTGTTGCACTCGGAAATGTTTCTAGTTTGTGTCCTAGATCACAAAAGAGTGTGCGGCCGGCGACCGGGATTGGCTGTCGGCGGGGTCTTGCAAGACGACAAAAAACCCGCCTTGTCTTTCGACAAGCGGGTTCTTTTTGGCGATCGGATGCGCCGATCGGCTGGTGCCCTCGACAGGAATCGAACCTGTATCTGAGTCTTAGGAGGACCCCGTTCTATCCATTGAACTACGAGGACGGTGGCAGCCCGGCGACTGTAGCAGAGGGACTCAGTCGTACTTGAGGGTGTAGATCAGGTCCACGCCGCTTTGCACGCCGGCCTGGCCGCGCAGCGTGAGGCGCTGGGTCAGGTCGTAGAAGATGAAGAGGGTGCCCAGCACGCCGGTCAGGCTGCTCTCGTAGGTGACGTAGAAATCCTTCGACAGCCGCTTGCCCACCGTGACCGCGGATTCGCGCAGCTCGCCACCGGCGCCCGGGCCCTTGAAGCCGATCTCGTCCAGGCCCAGCCGGCTGGCCAGGCTGCCGCCCGATCCGCCCTTGCCCAGGCCGCCCAGCAGCGCCAGCGCGGCCTGCTGCATCAGGATCGATTCGCCGCCGTTGCCGACCGAAGCACGCCCCAGGATCACCCAGGACAGGGTTTCCGCGTCCGACAGCGCGGGCTCCGAGTAGAGCTTGACGCGCGGCACCTGGGCCGTGCCCGAGACCTGCACGCCCGCGCGCTGCGAGATGTTGGGCCGGATCGCGAGGATGTCGAGCGCCGGGTTGTCCATCGGGCCGTTGAAGCGCGCCAGCCCGGTCTCGACGTCGAGCTGCTGGCCGTAGGCGCGGTACTGGCCCTTGACGGTGCGCACCTCGCCCGTCACGCGCGGCGGCGAACTCAGGGAACTGCTGCGGATGTCCAGCTGGCCTTCGAGCCGGGTCGTGATGCCGCGACCCTGCACCGCGAAGTCCTTGCCAAGGTCGAAGCTCACGGCCACGTCGAAGGGCTTGGCGGTCTGCGGCCTGGCCGCCTGCGCGCTGTTCTGGGCGGCCTCGCGCTGCGCGGCCGCGGCCGTCTCGCGGTCCTTGGCGGCCGAGCGCACCACCACGTCGGTGCCCAGGCTGGGCGCGCTCTCGTCGGGCAGGATGATAACGGCGCGCTCGGTCTCGAGCTTGCCGCGCAGCGTGAACTGGCCGTCGTCCAGCCGCGCCTGCAGGTCGCCCGAGAGCGTGACCTGGCGGTCGGTGCGCACCAGCACGCGCAGGCTGCGCAGCTGGGCCTGCATGGCCATCCGGATGCCCGAGCCGCCGGCGGCCGAGGCCTGGCCCCAGCGCATCTCGCCGCGTCCCGTGAGCGTGCCGCCGTCGCGCGCGGCCTCGCTCGAGGTGGTGCTGAGGTTGCCGCTCTGTCCGGCGATGCGCGCGCTGTTGCCGCGGCCGCCCTTGAGCGTGAAGTCGGTGATGTCGACGCGGTCGCCGCCCAGGGTGGCGCGCAGCCGGCCGTCGCGCAGGTCCAGCCCTTCGACCGGCGCGCGCAGCGCCAGCTGGTCGGCCGCCAGCGTGCCGTTCCAGCGCGGCGCGGCGCGGTTGCCCGAGAGCGCGGCGTCGGCCTCGAGCGTGCCGGCGATGCGCCAGCCCGGCGGCGCGAGCATCGACCACACGCCCAGGCTCGGCATGCGCGCCTTGACGCTGCCGTTGAGCGGGGCGTCCTCGGCCCATTGCCAGCCGCCGTCGCGCTGCGCCACGCGGGTGCGCGCATCGGCGCGGATGTTGCCGGCGCGTTCGCTGTCCCAGACCAGGTCGGCGCGCACCTCTTCACCCTGCGCTTCGATCCGGAGCTCGGCCTGCCGCAGCCCGGCCGGGGTGCTGGGGCTGTCGACGTTGGTGCTGCCCGACACCATCTTGATCTCGCTCTTGGTGCCGGTGCCGCGGCTCTCGATGCGCGTGACCAGCGCGGCTTCGCCGGCCTGCACGCGGATGTCGCCGCTCTGGCGCGCCAGCCGCACGCTGGCGCGCAGCGCGTCGCCGGCGTCGATGTCCCAGTCGCCGTTGAACAGCAGGTCGCCGCTCAGGCCCAGGCTGGCGAGCGAGCTGTTGTTGTCCAGCGCCTCGGCCCAGGCCATCGGCAGGCCCTGCATGCGGCCCTTGGTCTGCACGCGGATGCCTTGCTGCGCGCCGCTGCCGGTCTGGCGGAAGCGCACCGGCTCCCAGTCGAGGCGCACCGTGCCGGCCACCGGGCCCTGCAGCGTGGCGCCGCCGGCCGAGGTGTCGATCTCGAGGCCGCTGGCCAGGCTGCGCACGTTGGCGCTCAGCGGCGCGCTCAGCGCCACGGTCCAGGGGCCGGGGCGGGTGCTGTCCTGGGCCTGCAGGCGCAGGCTGGCCAGCGCGGCGCGCCAGCGGCCCGGGCCTTCCAGCGCGCCGCTGGCACGGGTGTCGAGCGTGAGTTTCTGGGTGCCGCGCAGCGCTTCGCCCTGCACCGAGAGCGTGGCCTGCGCCAGGCTGCCGCCCAGTTCGGCGCGCAGGCCGCGCAACTGGATCGGCGCGTCGGGCGGTGCCGGTACCGCGCCTGCGGGGACGGCCGCGGCCGGCAGGCGCAGGTCGAGCCGCGGCACGGCCAAGGTGGCTTGCACGGTCGGCTCGACGCTGCCGCGCGGGGCCGGCGCGGCAGCGTTCTGCAGGCGCCGCTGCACGGCTTCCCAGCCGCCGCTCCAGCGTGCATCGAGGCGGGCGTTGCCCTGGGCGCTCGCGCCTGCGAAAACCGTGGACAGGCCGGGCAGCTTCTCGACCCAGCGCTGCAGCGCGGCCGCATCGTCGACCTGGGCCGTGAGCTCGCCGCGGCCCTGTGCCGGACCCATGCGGCCGGCAACCTGGGCGTTGCCGCCGGGCAGCACCACCTTCAGGTCGCCGCTGCCCGCACGTTCGGCGATGCGGGCCTGCAGCTGGCCGGCCACGCTGGCCTGGGCGGCCTCGATGCGCAGCGTGCGCAGGTCCAGCACTTCGTCCTTCCACTGGCCCTGGGCCCGGATCAGGTCGAGCCGCAGGCCCTGCAAGGCGCGGCTGCCGGCCGTGCCCTGGGCCTGCAGCGCCACATCGAAGCGCAGGGCTTCGTCGCGTTGTTCGACCTCGATGCGGCCGCCCACGGGCGCGCCGGCCAGCTGCGTGTGCAGGCCGCCCGGCTGCACGCCGCGCACGGTGGCCGTCACCTGCCAGGGCGCGGGCGCGGCGCGCCATTCGCCTTCGGCCTCGATGCGGCCGCCGCCGGCGCGCACGGTGGCCGCGGGCACGGTCCAGGTGCTGCCGTCGAAACTGGTGCGGGCCTCGAGCTGCTCCAGCGGCAGCCGGCCTGCGTCCCAGGGACCGGGCAGGGCGTTGCGGATGTCGGCGCTGGCCTGCCATTGCACGTCGCTGCCGGCCGCGCCCGGGCCGGCCTGCACGGTGCCGCTCAGCAGCGTGGCGGGGGCGGTGGGCCAGAGCCGGGCCAGGTCCACGTTGCGCAGGTCGGCGTCGGCATCGACCACCGGCTGCGTCAGCCAGGGCGCGATGTTCGCGCGCAGCTGGGCCTGCATCGGGTTCTTCTCGTCCTGTTCGGTGGGTTGCAGCTCGGCCGCGATGGCCAGGCGCGCGGCGCTGCCGGCCAAGGTGCCCTTGATGCTGGCCTGGGCCTGGACTTCCATCGTGCGGTCTTCGGCCAGCGGCGCGCGCACCTTGCCTTCGAGCGTGGCGTCGATGGCCATCGGCGCGTCGCCCTGCAGGCCGACGCGGGCGCTGTAGTGGCCGTCGGCGACGTCGACGCCGTCGATGGTCAATGCATGCCGGCGCTGGGCGTAGCCGTAGCGGCCGGCCAGGTTCTTGACTTCCACCACGGGCGGGCCGGCCCAGCGCACGGTGCCGACGCGGAAGGGCAGGTCGACGTCGACCGGCAGCACCAGCTGTTCGAGCGGCTGCAGCGGTTCGTCGGTCTTCTCGGGCGGCGGGCCACGGCGTTCGATCAGCACCTGGGTCGCGTGCACCTCGCCCAGCTGCACCTTGCGCTGGAACAGCGGCTTGAGCGTCCAGCCGATGGTGGCCTCGTGCACCTCGACCGACAGCGTGGGGCTCTGCCACTGCAGGAAGCCGATGCGCCCGCCGGTGCGCAGCGAGCCGCTGACCTCGCGGCTCTGCAGCGTCTGGCCGGCCGGCATGTAGCGCGCGGCCTGGGTGATCGCATAGGCCAGCGATTGATCCGAACCCAGCCACCACCAGCCCGCAGCGACGACCAGCACCAGCAGCGCGACCAGCGCGCCGAAGCTCCAGGCCGCGGCGCGCAGCACGCGGCGCGTGCGCGAGCGGCGCGGCGGCGCGGGCGATGGGGTGGCCGGTGTCGTTGCCATGCCTAGAAGGTGAAGCCCAGCCGCAGGTGCAGCCTGAACTTCTTCACATCCACGCCGTAGGCCACGTCGGCCTGCACCGGGCCGACCGGGCTGCGCCAGCGCGCGCCCACGCCCACGCCGACCTTGGCCTTGAGCTCGCCGACCTGGTCGGCCACCGAGCCGGCGTCGACGAAGGCCGCGCTTTCCCAGTCGCTGAGCTTGCCGTTCCAGACGATCGGGCGCTGCCATTCGACGCTGGCCACGCCCATGTAGCGGCCGGCCACGATGGTGCCGTCGGCGCGCTCGGTGCCGATCTGGCGGTAGCTGTAGCCGCGCACCGTGGTGTCGCCGCCGGTCAGGAACATCAATGTGGACGGGATCTGCGCGCTGTCCTTGGCGACCACGGCGCCGGCCTCGGCGCGGAACTGCAGCCGGCTGTTGCGCGCCTGGGTGCCGTCGCTGCCCTGCACGCGGCCCAGCGGCAGGATGCCGAGCCAGCGCGCATAGCTGCGCACGAAGGGCGCGCGTTCGCCGATCAGCGTCTGGCCCAGGCCGAGCTCGAGCGCCAGGCCCTGGCCGCGCGAGGGCGCGTCGTTGCTGTCGAAGTAGCGGCCGGTCCAGGTCCAGTTGGCGCTGACGGCCGAGGCCGAAGGCGGGGCGCCGTCGCCGCGGTTGGTCGCGTAGTCGTACTGGAGGAACAGGCTGCGGTCGATGCGGTCGCCGGTGCGGCCGCGGCCGGCGCGCAGCCGTCCGCTGTCGACGTCGTAGGTGCCCGAGACCTCGCGCTTGAGCAGGCCGGAGCCGAACCAGCGCCAGCCGTCGTCGCCGGGGATGCCGTTCCAGTCGGTGCCCAGCGACTGGGTCTCGCGGTCGACCGACAGCTTGGACACCGCGCGCCACCCGAGCAGCGGCATCTGGTTGTGCACATGGTCGATCGACAGGCGCGGCCCGCCGTCGGTGGTGAAACCGGCCCCCAGCACCACCTTCTGCAGCGGCGCCTCGCGCACCTGCGCGATCACGGGCGCGGCCTGCGGGTCGGTGCCGTCGGTGTCGAGCGTGAGGAAGACCGAGTCGTAGTAGCCGCTGCTGGCCAGCCGCTGCTGGGCGTCGAGCAGCTTCTGCTGGTCGTAGTCGGCGCCGGTGGGCACGCGGGCGATGCGGCGCGCGCCGTCGGCGTCGTAGCGCTGGGCGCCGCGCACGTCGACCGGGCCGAAGCGGTAGGCCGGGCCGGAGGCATAGGTGATGCCCAGCTGCGCCTCGCCGCGGTCGGCGTCGATGTTCGCGCGGCTGTTGGCGATGCTGCCCGTGGCGTAGCGTTTCGACGTGAGGCTGCGCAGGCCGACGGCCTTGGCGTTGTCCCAGGCCTGCTGGGTGAACAGCTGGCCGCTCTGCAGCGTCCAGGCCGACTGGATCGCCTCGCGCTGCGCCGCGGCGCTCGGGTCGGCGGCGATGGCGTCGCTGAAGCGGATGTCGACCGCCTTCACCCGCGTGGCCTCGCCCGGCTCGACCGTCACCACGACCTTGCGCGGCGTCTTCTCGCCGGGGGTTTCCTTGAGCTCGAGCGTGAGCGTGGGCGTGAAGTAGCCCAGCGTGGCCAGCAGCTCGCGCGCGTTGGCCTCGGCCGCCACCATCAGGCGCGACAGCTCGGTGGCGCCGAGGTCGGGCAGCCGGGTGTAGCGCTGGATCTCGAGGTGCAGCGCCAGGTAGTCGCGCACCGCGTCGGGGCCGTGCACTTCGAGCGTGAAGGCCTCGCGCCGGGTGGCGCCGTCCTCGCTGGACGAGGAGGAGCTGTCGGCCGTGACGGCCTGCGTGCCGTCCTCGGTGGCGTCCTTTTTGGATGGCAGCAAGCTGCATCCTTGCAAAAGAAGAAGGACGCTTGCAAGAAGCAACGCCGGCATGCGCGCCGGCGTTTTGAAGAGGACCACCCTGACCATCGGCCCCATTCTGACATCAAGCCATGGCCGTCCCGGCGCTCGCCGGGGGTGGTGCGCGAAGAGACGGCGGTGTCCTACTTGGACAGCATGCGCATCGCTTCCTCGAGGCCCTTGAGCGTCAGCGGATACATGCGGTTGGACATCAGCTGCTGCACCACCGAGATGCTCTGGCGGTACTGCCAGACGCCCTGTGGCTCGGGATTGATCCAGGCGAACTTGGGGAAGGCGTGCGTGAGGCGCTGCAGCCACTCGGCGCCGGCTTCCTCGTTGTTGTATTCCACGCTGCCGCCGGGCTGCAGGATCTCGTAGGGGCTCATGGTCGCGTCGCCCACGAAGATCAGCTTGTAGTCCTTGTTGTACTTGCGCAGGATGTCCCAGGTGGCGAACTTCTCCGAGAAGCGGCGCTTGTTGTTCTTCCACATGAAGTCGTAGACGCAGTTGTGGAAGTAGTAGAACTCCAGGTGCTTGAACTCGGTCTTGACGGCCGAGAACAGCTCCTCGACGCGCTGGATGTGCTCGTCCATGGTGCCGCCCACGTCCATCAGCAGCAGCACCTTGACGTTGTTGTGGCGCTCGGGCCGCATCTTGATGTCGAGGTAGCCGGCGTTGGCCGCGGTCTTGGCGATAGTCTCGTCAAGGTCTAGCTCCTCGACGTTGCCCTCGCGCGCGAACTTGCGCAGCCGGCGCAGCGCGACCTTGATGTTGCGCGTGCCCAGTTCCTGCGTGTCGTCGTAGTCCTTGTAGGCGCGCTGGTCCCAGACCTTGACCGCGCTCTTGTTCTTGCCGGCGCCGCCGATGCGGATGCCCTGCGGGTTGTAGCCGCCGTGGCCGAAAGGCGAGGTGCCGCCGGTGCCGATCCACTTGTTGCCGCCCTGGTGGCGTTCCTTCTGCTCCTCGAAGCGCTTCTTCAGGGTCTCCATGAGCTCGTCCCAGCCCATCTTCTCGATCTTGGCCTTCTCCTCGGCGCTGAACTCGCGTTCCAGCGTCTTGCGCAGCCAGTCGAGCGGGACTTCCTTGGTGAAGTCCGTGAGCATCTCCACGCCCTTGAAGTAGCCGGCGAAGGCGCGGTCGAACTTGTCGTAGTGCTTCTCGTCCTTCACCAGCGCCGTGCGGCTCAGGTAGTAGAAGTCGTCCATGCCGTAGGCATCATCGGAATTGGGCCCGACCACGTCGGACTGCAGCGCCTCGAGCAGCGTCAGGTATTCCTTGACCGATACCGGCAGCTTGGCCGCGCGCAGGGTGTAGAAGAAGTCGATCAGCATCGCGGCTCACTCCTTGGGGTTCGTCGTTGCAGTGCGCGGCCTGTCGAGCAGGTACAGCAGCTGCGCCTTGGTTTCGGGCCATTCGCCCGCGCCGAGGCTGTACATCACGGTGTCGCGCACCGTGCCGTCGCGCCGCAGCGCGTTGCCGCGGATCACGCCGTCCTTCTTCGCGCCCAGCCGCTCGATGGCGCGCTGCGAGGCGAAGTTGAAGTTGTCGGTACGCCAGCCCACGGTGCGGCAGCCCAGCGTGTCGAAGGCGTGGGTGAGCATCAGCAGCTTGCAGGTGGTGTTGACGTGCGTGCGCTGGCAGCGCGCGGCGTACCAGGTGTAGCCGATCTCCACCCGTTTCACGGCCGGCAGCATGTCGTGGAAGCTGGTGCTGCCGAGCACGGTGCCGGTGGCCTCGTCGGTCACGGCGAAGGCGAAGCGGTTGCCGGCCTCGCGCATCTGCAGCGCGGCCTCGATGTAGGCGCGGGTGTGCTGCGGCTCGGGCACCGAGGTCACGCGCAGCGTCCACAGTTCGCCGTCGGCCGCGGCGGCGCGCAGGCCGTCTTCATGCGCCAGCGCCAGCGGCACCAGCGCGATGCTGCGCGACTTCAGGGTGACGGGTTCGACGAAGGCCATGACGCGTGCTCCGGCTCAGGCCCGCGGGTCGCCATACTTGCGGCGGTACAGCGTGCGGCCCAGCTGGACGCCGCCGCCGCCGCCCGCGCCGATCAGCGCGATGCCCAGCATGCCCGGGCCGTCGTAGCCCGCGCTGCCGAAAGCGTCGAGCCCGAACAGCAGGCCCAGCCCGCGGCCCAGCAGCGCGCCGAGCACGAAGCCCACGGCCTGGGCCACGCCGAGGATCAGCAGCTGGCGCGGCGGATGCGGGGTCGTGCCGTTCATGGTCGCGGCCTCAGCGGTTGTTGCGTTGCATGAAGACGAGCTTCTCGAAGAGCGTCACGTCCTGTTCGTTCTTCAGCAGCGCGCCCACCAGCGGCGGCACCGCGACCTTGTCGTCCTTGCTCTGCAGCGCCTCGAGCGGGATGTCCTCGGCCACCAGCAGCTTGAGCCAGTCCAGCAGCTCGGAGGTCGAGGGCTTCTTCTTCAGGCCAGGCAGGTTGCGCACGTCGTAGAAGGTCTTCATCGCGGCCGCGAGCAGTTCCTGCTTGAGGCCGGGGAAGTGCACGTCGACGATGCTGCGCATGGTGTCGGCGTCGGGGAACTTGATGTAGTGGAAGAAGCAGCGGCGCAGGAAGGCGTCGGGCAGTTCCTTCTCGTTGTTCGAGGTGATGAACACCACCGGCCGGTGCTTGGCGCGGATCAGTTCGCGTGTCTCGTAGCAGTAGAACTCCATGCGGTCGATTTCGCGCAGCAGGTCGTTCGGGAATTCGATGTCGGCCTTGTCGATCTCGTCGATCAGCAGCGCCACCGGCTTGTCGGCCGTGAAGGCCTGCCACAGCACGCCCTTGACGATGTAGTTCTCGATGTTCTTGACCCGCTCGCCGCCGTCCACGTCGGACAGCTGCGAGTCGCGCAGGCGGCTCACGGCGTCGTATTCGTAGAGGCCCTGCTGCGCCTTGGTGGTCGACTTGATGTGCCACTGCAGCAGCGGCAGGTCGAGCGCGGCGGCCACTTCCTCGGCCAGCATCGTCTTGCCGGTGCCCGGTTCGCCCTTGACGAGCAGCGGGCGCTTGAGCGTGATGGCGGCATTGACCGCGAGCATCAGGTCCTGGGTGGCAACGTAATTGTCTGAGCCCTTGAATTTCATGGATGACATCGAGCTGGGGGTGGATGAAGCGACCATTCAAGCATGCGTTGCCGGCCAGCACTGTCGCCTTGGCTCGGGGCCGTGAAAAGCCCCCGCATATAATCAAATGTTGATCTGAAAAAACCGAATTTCCACGAGATTGTGCGCGCAAAATGAACAAGTTGTTGACCACGATGTTTGCCCTGGCTGTCGCTTGCGTGACGTTCTCGGCCCAGGCTCAGGCTGTCACCGGCAGCGTCGAAAACGGTGCCAAGAAGACCGCCATGTGCGTGGGTTGCCACGGCATCGTCGGCTACCAGGCCAGCTTCCCCGAGATCCACAAGGTGCCGATGATCGCGGGCCAGAGCGCCACGTACATCAGCTCGGCACTGGCCGCCTACAAGGCCGGTGACCGCAAGCACCCGACGATGCGCGCCATCGCCGACTCGCTGACCGAACAGGACATGGCCGACCTCGCGGCCTACTACGCACAACTGGGCGTGAAGGCGGGCGATGCACCGCCGGCCACCGCCGCCAAGCAGCCCAGCGAACGCGTCCAGGCGCTGATCTCGCGCGACAAGGACAACGCCTGCACCAAGTGCCACGGCGCCAACTTCAACACCCCCAACGATGGCACCGTGCCCAAGCTGGCCGGCCAGCACGCCGACTACCTGTTCGTCGCGCTGAAGTCGTACAAGGCCGAGAACCACGTCCAGGTCGGCCGTTCGAACGGCGTGATGAGCGGCCAGGCCAAGAAGTTCACCAACGCCGAACTCAAGGAACTGGCCGGCTACATCAGCTCGCTGCCGGGCGAAGTCAAGGTGGTGCCGGAGTCGCGCTTCCACACCGCCAACAACTGACGCCCCGCTTCCCCCGCAAAAAACCCGCCTCGTGCGGGTTTTTTCGTTGTGGGCGACGGAAGCCGAGGCGGGACAAACCCTCGGACTGTTCGATCAGCGATCGGATGTGCGCGATGATCGATCGCCTTGGCCCTCTGGCGCCTCGACACCCCTCGCTTCGTCGGCCACCATGGCGGCTCCTACCCGCAGCGACCGACGATCCAGATCCACTGACCCGACGGACCGATCCATGACCCCTGGCATCACTGGCAACACGCAGGCCTACCTCATCCCCGGCGACCCGGTGCGCAACGTGCGGCTGCCGCGGATGTTCAACGCCGTGTTCGAGCGCTTCGAGATCGATGCGGTGCTGGTGCCGATGCAGGTGCCGCGGCGCGACTTCGCGGTCTTCTTCGCCGCGGCCTTCCTGGCGCGCAACGTGCGCGGCATGCTGATCGCGCCGCCGCACAAGCCGCTGGCCATCGACCTGCTCGACGGCTGCGGCCTGATCGGCCGCGTGGCCGGCTCGATCAACATCGTGCGCCGCACCGAGGAAGACCGGCTCGAGGGCGACCTGTTCGACGGCGAGGGCCTGATCGGCGCGCTCGACCACTACGCGATCCCCTTCCGCGGCAAGCGCGTGCTGATCCTGGGCGCGGGCGTCAGCGCCTCGGCCGTGGGCGTGGCGCTGGTCGAGGGCGGCGGCATGGGCGGGGCGGCGCACATCGCCTTCTACGACAGTTCGGCCGGCAAGGCCGCGGGCGTGGCGGCCAAGCTCGACGCCTTCTTCGATGCCGACGTGGTGGCGGTCGACAGCAACGCGCCCGAGGGCTACGACCTGGTCGTCAACGCGACCCCGCTGGGCCTGGACCCGAACGACCCGCTGCCGGTGGACGTGTCCCGCATGGAGCGCCACGCCGCGCTGTTCGACATCCTGCTGCGCGGCCAGCCCACGCCCGTGGTGCGCGCCGCGCGGGCCCGCGGCCTGCACGCGCAGGCCGGCTTCGAGATGCTGATCCAGCAGATGCCGCACTACCTGCGTTACTTCGGCCACGAAGCGGTCGCGCAGTCGCTGGCGGCCGATTCGGATTTCCTGCGCGAGCGCATCTACCCCGAGGCCATGCACGCCGAGATCCGCCAGCCGCTGCGCTACCTGCGCCCCAGCGGGACCTGAACCTCCTCCTTCCACTTCCTCGTTCCGACCTCCCCATGATCTCCGGCAAGACCACGCTCATCGCCCACCTGGGCTACCCGACCGAAGCCTTCAAGGCGCCGATGATCTACAACCCCTGGTTCGCGCAGCAGGGCATCGACGCGGTGGTGGTGCCGATGGGGGTCAAGCCCGAGGACTATGCGCCCATGCTGGCCTCGCTGGCGCGGCTGACCAACCTGCGCGGCGCGCTCGTGACCATGCCACACAAGATCGCGACCATGGCGCTGGTCGACGAGGTCACGCCCACCGCGCGCATCGCCGGCGCCTGCAACGCCATCCTGCTGCGGCCCGACGGCACGCTGCTGGGCGACCAGTTTGACGGCGCGGGCTTCGTGCGCGGCGTCGAGCGCAAGGGCCGGCTGTTCCAGGGCACGCGGGTGCTGGTGTCCGGCACCGGCGGCGTGGGCTCGGCCATCGCGGCCTCCATTGCGGCGGCAGGCGCCGCCGAGATCGCGCTGTTCGACGTCAGCGAGGCTTCGGCCCAGGCGCTGGCCGAGCGGCTGCGCGCGCACTACCCGCAGCTGGGCGTGCGCACCGGTTCGAAAGACCCGGCCGGCTTCGACGTGGTGGTCAACGCCACGCCGCTGGGCATGAAGGAGGGCGACCCGTTGCCCTTCGACGTCGAGCGCATCGACCCGCGCACCTTCGTCGGCGAGGTAGTGATGAAGTCCGAGTACACGCCGCTGCTGCAGGCCGCCAAGGCCAAGGGCTGCGCGGTGCAGGTCGGCACCGACATGCTGTTCGAGATGATCCCGGCGTACCTCGAGTTCTTCGGCTTCGGCAGTGCCACGCCCGAGGCGCTGCGCGCCGTGGCGCAGCTGCGCTACTGAGCCGGCCGGCGCCTCAGATGATCGGGCGCATCGCCTCGGCCACCTCGCGCAGCACCGGCAGCAGCTTCTTCGTCAGCTGCTCGCCCGGGTAGAGCTGCTGCTGCACCGTCACGCTCAGCGCGTACTTGCAGCGGCCCTTGCGGTCCTTGAGCGCCACCGCGAGGCCGGCCAGTCCCACGTCCAGATGCTGCTCGGCCTGCCAGAAGTCGAGCTGGCGCGCCGCGAGCACGCTGTCGCGGAAGCGCGCCGCATCGACCGGCGCCGAGCCGGTGAAGCTGCTGAAGGCGTGCTCGGCGATCCAGGCGTCGAGCGCGGCATCGTCGAAGGTCGACAGCAGCACGAAGCCCTGCGACACCACATGGGCCGGCACCCGGGCGCCGGGATGGAAGCCGATCGACACCATGCGCGGCGGGTTGCTGCGCGCCAGGTAGACCACCTCGTGGCCGTCCAGCGTGCCCACGTTGAGCGTCTCACCGCACTGCATCGACGCGCGCTGGATGTAGGGCTGCACCAGGCGCGGCACGCGCGCCCCTTCCAGGTAGGCCTGGCCCAGGCGCAGCACCCGCGGCAGCAGCCAGTAGTGCTTGCCGTCGGTTTCGGCGTAGCCGTAGTGCACCAGGCTCATCAGGTAGCGCCGGGCCGCGGTGCGTGTCAGCCCCGCGTGCGTGCCGGCCTCGGTCGCGGTCATGCGGGTGCGTTCGTCGGTGAAGGCCTCGATCACGCGCAGCCCCTTGCCCAACCCCTCGATGAGCAGCTTGCGGTCGATCGGCGGGGTGGCGGTGTCGGTCTTGGTCATGGCCTAGGTGTAACCCGAGTTTCGTACGTATTCTGACCGCATGCGATCGATCATCGATCGCGTCGGCGACTTCGGCCGTTGTGGCGGGGCGATCGGCTTCTTACAGTCCTCCCACAGATGAACACCTTCACGTCCTTCCACCCCCGGGCCGCCGCCACCGGCCCGGACCTCGTCCAAGGCTGACATGCATCGCTCGATCGCCACCGTGTCGCTCAGCGGAACGCTGCGCCAGAAGCTGGAGGCCATCGCCGCGGCCGGCTTCGACGGCTTCGAGCTGTTCGAGAACGACTTCATCCAGTTCAACGGCGACGCCGCCGAGCTGGGGCGCATCGCGGCCGACCTGGGCTTGAGCGTCGACCTCTACCAACCCTTTCGCGATTTCGAGGGCATGCCCGAGCCGCTGTTCCGCCGCAGCCTGGAACGCGCCGAGCGCAAGTTCGACCTGATGCAGGCCATGGGCGCGTCGCTGATGCTGTGCTGCTCGAACACCTCGCCGCTGACGGTGGACGACCCGGCGCTGGCCGCGGCGCAGCTCCATGCGCTGGCCGAGCGCGCCGCGCGGCGCGGCCTGCGCGTGGGCTTCGAGGCGCTGGCCTGGGGCCGCGCGACCTCGCGCTACGGCCAGGCCTGGGACATCGTGCGCCGCGCCGACCATCCGCAACTGGGCCTGATCCTCGACAGCTTCCACACGCTGTCGCTGAAGGACGATCCGGCCGGCATCGCCGACATCCCGGGCCAGAAGATCTTCTTCCTGCAGATGGCCGACGCGCCGCTGATGGCGATGGACGTGCTGCAGTGGGCGCGCCACCACCGCTCCTTCCCGGGCCAGGGCGACTTCGACATGGTGAATTTCCTCGCGCAGACGCTGCGCGCGGGCTACACCGGCCCGCTCTCGCTGGAGATCTTCAACGACCTGTTCCGCGAGACGCCCAACCGGCGCACCGTGGTCGATGCGATGCGCTCGCTGCTGTACCTCGAGAGCCAGGTGCGCGAGCGCATGGCGGACGCGCCACCGCCGGGCGTGACGCTGTTCGGCCCGCCGCCGCGGCCGGTGCTGGACGGCATCGCCTTCATCGAGTTCGCGGTCGACGAAGCGGCGGCCCAAAGCCTCGGCGCGCTGCTGGGGCAGATGGGCTTCGGCCGCATCGGCCGCCACCGCTCCAAGGCCGTCACGCTCTACCGGCAGGGCGGCATCCACTTCATCGTCAACGCCGAGCCGGCCTCCTTCGCGCGCGAACGCTTCGACGCCCACGGCGTGTCGGTCTGTGCGCTGGGCCTGCGCACGCCCGCGCCCGAAGCGGCCGCGGCGCGGGCCGCCGCCATGCATTCGAAGCGCCACCACAGCCCCACCGGGCCGGGAGAGGCGACCGTGCCGGCCATCGTGGTGCCGGGCGGGAACCTGGTGCATTTCGTGGACAGCGCGCTGGGCGAACACGGCCTCTACGCGGCGGACTTCGACCTGGAAGACGCCGATCAGGACGGCGCCGGCCTGCAGGCCATCGACCATGTCGCGCTGGGCCTGGCCGTCGACCAGCTCGACACCTGGGTGCTGTTCTCGCGCGCGGTGCTGGGCCTGGAGCCCGGCGAGAGCCTGGAGCTGGCCGACCCCTTCGGCCTGATCCGCAGCCGCGGCGTGGCGAATGCCGAACGCACGGTGCGCCTGGTGCTCAACGTGTCGCTGAGCCAGCGCACCCGCACCGCGCAGGCCGTGCGCGCCAGCGGCGGCGGCGCGGTGCACCACATCGCGCTGCGCTGCGAGGACATCTTCGAGACCGTGGCGCGGCTGCGCGCCAACGGCGTGCGCTTCGTGCCGATCTCCGGCAACTACCACGACGACCTGGCCACCCGCATCGAGCTCGACGCCGGCCTGGTGGCGCGCATGCGCGCCGCCGGCGTGCTGTTCGACCGCTCGCCGGCCGGCGACTACCTCCACATCTACACCGAGAGCTTCGAGAAGAACGGCCTGTTCTTCGAGGTGGTGCAACGCGTCGCTTCCTACGACGCATATGGCGCGGTCAACGCGCCCGCACGCATGGCATCACAGGCCCAGCAGCCCCCATCCCCGCAGACCGATCCAGCCACAGGAGACACCCCATGAGCAGCACTGCATTACCCGGCGAGCCGCAAGGCAAGCACCAGTCCAGGAAGGCCACAGCCAGCGGCTGGATCGGCTCCGCCCTGGAGTACTACGACTTCTTCATCTACGCCACCGCGGCGGCGCTGATCTTTCCGCAGATCTTCTTCCCCAAGGGCGACCCGCAGATCGCGATCATCGCCTCGCTCGCCACCTACGGCGTGGGCTACGTGGCGCGCCCGATCGGCGCCATCATGCTGGGCCACTGGGGCGACACCCACGGCCGCAAGCACGTGCTGATCGTCTGCATGTTCCTGATGGGCTTCTCGACCGTGGCCGTGGGCCTGCTGCCGACCTACGACCAGGTCGGCCTGTGGGCGCCCGCGCTGCTGGTGCTGATGCGCCTGATCCAGGGCTTCGCGGTGGCCGGCGAGATCTCGGGCGCGAGCTCGATGATCCTCGAGCATGCGCCCTTCGGCCGGCGCGGCTTCTTCGCCAGCTTCACGCTGCAGGGCGTGCAGGCCGGCCAGATCATGGCGGCCGCTGTGTTCCTGCCGCTCGCGCACTACATGCCCAAGGACGACTTCAACAGCTGGGGCTGGCGCATCCCCTTCCTGCTGAGCTTCCTGGTGATCGTCGCGGGCTATGTCATTCGCCGCGAGGTCAGCGAGACGCCGGCCTTCGCCGAGGTCGACCAGAGCGGCAAGCTGCCCAAGGCGCCGGTGATCCAGGCCGTGACCGAAAGCTGGCGCGACATGCTGCGCGTGCTGTGCTGCTCGCTGATGAACGTGATCCCGGTGGTCGCCACCATCTTCGGCGCCGCCTACGCGGTGCAGCCGGGCTACGGCATCAACTTCGAGAAGGACCTCTACCTGTGGATCCCGGTGATGGGCAACATCGTGGCCGTGATCGTGATCCCCTTCGTCGGCAACCTGTCGGACAAGGTGGGGCGCCGGCTGCCGATCATCGTCGGCGCGCTCGGCTCGGGCCTCCTGTCCTTCGGCTACCTGTATGCGATCAGCATCCACAACGTGCCGCTGGCCATCGTGATGTCGCTGCTGATGTGGGGCGTGGTCTACCAGGGCTACAACGCGGTGTTCCCGAGCTTCTACCCGGAGATGTTCCCCACCCGTACGCGCGTCTCGGGCATGGCGATCTCGCAGAACATCGGCACCGCCATCACGGCCCTGCTGCCGGCGCTGTTCGTGGCGGTGGCCCCGCCCGGCGCCACCAACATCCCGCTGCTGATCGGCTCGATCACGCTGGCCATCTGCGCCATCGCGGCCGTATCGGCCTACACCGCCCGCGAGACCTTCCGCGTGCAGATGAAGGACCTGGGCAAGGCCGATGCGGTGCCGGTGCCGCAGCCGGAATACGACCGCCTGCGCGAGGAGGCCATGGACGCGGGGCGCGTGCGGCACGCCACGGCCTGAGCGCCGCGCGCGCATGAAACGAAAAAGGGGCGCACCGCGAGGTGCGCCCCTTTTTTGCCTTGGCGGCAGCCGATCAGATGTCGAAGAACACCGTCTCGTCCGCGCCCTGCATGCGGATGTCGAAGCGGTAGGTCACGGCGCCGTCCTGCGCGATGCGCTCGGCGACCAGCGTCGGGCGGCGCGCGGCCGGCACGCTCTGCAGCACCGCGTCGCCGGCGTTGGCGGCGGCCTCGTCGCTGAAGTAGATGCGGGTGAAGGCATGCAGCAGCAGGCCGCGCATCGTGACGATCACGTTGATGTGCGGCGCCTCGCCCGGTGCCTCGGCGCCCGGCTTGACGGTGTGGAACACGAAGCGCTTCTGCGCGTCGGTGCCGGTGCCGCAGCGGCCGAAGGCGCGGAAGCCGCGGGCCTGGGCCTGTTCCACCGACCGCGGGTAGCGGCCTTCGCCGTCGGGCTGGCTGATCTCGATCATGGCGTCGAAGATCGGCTGGCCGTCGCCGTCGATCACCCGGCCTTCGAGGCGGATGCGTTCACCGGCGGCGCCGTCGAGCGCCAGCGTGGCATCGAAGGGCTGGTCGAAGTCGTAGCCGTACTGCGTGGCCGTGAGGCCGTAGGCGAAGTAGGGGCCGACCGTCTGCGAGGGGGTCTGGCCGAAGTTGCTTTCCAGTGCGCTCATCATGGTGTGTGTCTCCTGGCTCAACGGTTTTCGAAGGGCGTCTCGTCGGCGCCGCGCAGCACGATGTCGAACTGGTAGCCCAGCGCGTAGTCGGGCTCGGTGAGGTCGAGGCTGAAGTCGGCGATCAGGCGGTTGCGGTACTTCTCCGGCGTGCCGGTCACCATCGGGTCGTACTGCAGCAGCGGGTCGCCGGGGAAGTACATCTGCGTCACCAGCCGGCTCGCGAAGTGCTGGCCGAACAGCGACAGGTGGATGTGCTGCGGCCGCCAGGCGTTGGGGTGGTTGCCCCAGGGGTAGGCGCCGGGCTTGATGGTGAGGAAGCGGTAGCGGCCCTCGTCGTCGGTCAGGCAGCGGCCGGCGCCCAGGAAGTTGGGGTCCAGCGGCGCGTCGTGCTGGTCGACCTTGTGCACGTAGCGGCCCGAGGCGTTGGCCTGCCAGAGCTCGACCAGCGTGTTGCGCACCGGGCGGCGGTGCTCGTCGAGCACCTGGCCGGCCAGCACCATGCGCTCGCCGATCGGCTCGCCGTTGCGGCGCGCGTTGCGGGTGAGGTCGTGGTCGAGCGCGCCGATGCTGCCGTGGCCGTAGACCGGCTGCTGCAGTTCGCCCAGCGAGGCCTTGAGCGGGATCAGCGGCTGCAGCGGGCCGCGCTTCACGGTCGACTTGTAGCCGGGGTAGATGTAGGAAGGGTGGCTGTCCCAGTCGCGGGGCGTGAGCAAGGGCAGGGGGGTGGGGTCGTTCATGGGCGTGTCTCCGGCATCGAGGGGGACCTGCACTTTATTCATGCGCACTGCTGATGTAAATTGACTGTTTGGCGACTTCTCATAACCATCGGTAATTCAATGCAGCCGCTCCTTGCTTCCGAACGCTTCGCGCGCGGCGTCCAGCTGCGGCACCTGCGCTGCCTGGTGGCGGTGGCGCAGGAGCGCCACCTGGCGCGCGCCGCCGAGCGGCTGGCGCTGAGCCAGCCCGCGATGTCCAAGACCCTGGCCGAGCTCGAGGCGCTGGCCGGCACCCGGCTGGTCGAGCGCGGCGAGGCCGGGCGGCGCGGCATCCAGCGCTTCACCGTGGCCGGCGAACAGCTGCTGGCGCATGCGCTGCGCGTGCTGGAGGCGGTCGATGCGGGCGCGCAGGCGCTGCGGCCCGGCGCGGGCGAGCGCATCGAGCGGGTGCGCATTGGCGCCTTGCCCAGCGTGGCGCCGACGCTGCTGGTCGATGCGCTGCTGGCCCTGCGCCAGCGCATGCCCGCGCTGCAGGCCGAGGTGCGCACCGGCGCCAACGCCGCGCTGTGCGACGCGCTGCGCGCCGGCGAGCTCGACCTGGTCTGCGGCCGCATGAGCGACCCGCAGCGCATGGCCGGCCTGAGCTTCGAGTTCCTCTGCGCCGAGCCGCTGGCCATGGTGGTGCGGCCCGGCCATCCGCTGGCCGGCACGGCCGCGCTGTCGATGCAGGAGGTGATGGCCTGTCCGCTGGTGGTCTACAGCGAAGGCACGGTGCCGCGCCACCACACCGAGAGCCTGCTCTCGGGCCTGGGCCTGCGGCTGCCGGCCGACCACACGCAGACGCTGGACCTGTCGGTGGCGCGCGCGCTGCTGCTGCGCTCGGATGCGGTGTGGTTCACGGCCGCGGGCGCGGCGCGCGACGAGCTGCGCGCGGGCACGCTGGTGCGCCTGAATGTCGCGACGCCCGGCACCGAGGAACCGGTGGGCCTGCTGCTGCGCAGCGGCGTGGAGCTGTCGGCGGCGCAGCGCACGCTGGCGGCGCTGCTGCGCGAAGGGGCCTCAGCCCACGCGGCCGCGCTGTTCAGTCGCGGGTAGCGCGGCGCTGCACGCAGTCCACATACGCTTCGCCGTCGGGCGGGCGGCCCGCGCGCTGGGCCTCCCACATCATCCGGCCCAGGCACTCCATGGCTTCGTGGTGCGCTTCGAGCAGCGAGCGGCGGCGCGCCGACAGCAGCTCGACCGCCTGGCGGATGCCGCGCGGCTGGTCGATCGAGCACTGCTCGCTGATCGACAGGTGCATCGACAGGTGCAGGAAGGGGTTCTCGCGCCCGTCCTTCCCGTCGTAGATGCGCGCCACCGCGGCATCGGCATCGGCCAGTTCGGCGTGGTATTCGGGGTGCGCGTCGATCCAGCCCGCAGCGATGGTTTCCAGCGCTTCCATGGGCAGGCCGTCGCGGTTCTTGGCGTAGACGTTGCAGAAGAAGCGGCGCACTTCTTCCTGAGTGGGATTGAACATGATGCGCGGGAGGGTAGCACCGGCCCAAAGACGTGTCAGAGCAGCCGTGAAATCTCGGCCGCCGCGGCGCGCAGGCCCGGCAGCAGCGTCTCCTGCATGACCTTGGCGGGGGTGCGGTTGGCCTGGCCGCTGATGTTGAGCGCGGCCACGGTGCGGCCGCTGCGGTCGGTGACCGGCGCGGCGATCGAGATCAGGCCTTCTTCCAGTTCCTGGTTCATCAGGCACCAGCCCTGGCGGCGCGCCTGCTGCACCTTGGCCAGCAGCGCGTCGATGTCGGTGATGGTGTGGCGCGTCAGCGCGACCGGCTGCGAGGCCTCGAGCCGCGCGCGCACCGCCTCGTCGTCGAGGTCGGCCAGCAGCATGCGGCCCAGCGAGGTGCAGTAGGCCGGCAGCCGGGTGCCGACCGCGAGGTTGATGCGCATGATCTTGTGCGTCTGCACCCGCAGCACATAGACGATGTCGGTGCCGTCGAGCACCGCGGCCGAACACGACTCCTTGACCTGCGCCACCAGCGCCTCCATCACCGGCTCGGCCCGGTTCCAGATCGGCATCGACGACAGGTAGGCGAAGCCCAGCTCGAGGATGCGCGCCGTCAGGCCGAAGCGCTTGCCGTCGGTCTCGACATAGCCCAGCGATTGCAGCGTGAGCAGGATGCGGCGTGCGCCGGCGCGCGTGAGGCCGGTCGCGGCCGCCACCTCGCTCAGGGTCTGGCGCGGCGCGGCGGCGCTGAAGGAGCGGATCACCTGCAGGCCGCGGGCGAAGGATTGCACGTAGCTGTCGCCGGGGGCCGGCGCGGGGTCGTTGTCTCGAGGGTTTGCCATGACGGGTCTTGTTGTTTAGAATTCATTATAAGAACAAATGTTCGCCATACGAACAAATTGGCGGGCGGTCCCGGCGCTTTGCGCGCAGTCCCTTTCCCCTCACCGGAGACAGATTCCATGATCGACAAGATCGCGCCTTCGATTGCCGAGGCCATGTCCGGCATCCAGGACGGTGCCACCGTCCTCATCGGCGGCTTCGGCACCGCCGGCATCCCGCTCGAACTGATCGACGGCCTGATCGCGCAGGGCGCGAAGGACCTGACCGTGGTCAACAACAACGCCGGCAATGGCGAGACCGGCCTGGCCGCGCTGCTCAAGGCCGGCCGCGTGCGCAAGATCATCTGCAGCTTCCCGCGCCAGGTCGACAGCCAGGTCTTCGACGGCCTCTACCGCAGCGGCAAGCTGGAGCTCGAGCTGGTGCCCCAGGGCAACCTGGCCGAGCGCATCCGCGCCGCCGGTGCCGGCATCGGCGCCTTCTTCTGCCCCACCGGTTACGGCACGCAGCTGGCCGAAGGCCGCGAGACGCGCGAGATCGACGGCAAGCAGTACGTGCTCGAGTACCCGATCCATGGCGACGTGGCGCTGATCAAGGCCGAGGCCGGCGACCGCTGGGGCAACCTGCTCTACCGCAAGGCGGCGCGCAACTTCGGCCCGGTGATGGCCATGGCCTCGAAGAAGACCATCGCGACCGTGCACGAGGTGGTCGAGCTCGGTTCCTTCGACCCCGAGGCGATCGTGACGCCCGGCGTGTTCGTCCACCATGTCGTCAAGGTCGAGCGTGTCGCGACCCAGGCCGGCGGTTTCAAGAAGGCAGCATGACCATGAGCACCCCCACCTACCAACGCCGCACCAAGGACCAGCTCGCCGCCCGCGTGGCGCAGGACATCTTCGACGGCGCGGTCGTCAACCTCGGCATCGGCCAGCCCACGCTGGTGGCCAACCACCTGCCGGCCGGCCGCGAGATCGTGCTGCAGAGCGAGAACGGCATCCTGGGCATGGGCCCGGCACCGGCCGCGGGCGACGAGGACTACGACCTGATCAACGCCGGCAAGCAGCCGGTCACGCTGCTGGCCGGCGGCTCCTACTTCCACCATGCCGACAGCTTCGCGATGATGCGCGGCGGCCACCTCGACATCTGCGTGCTCGGGGCCTTCCAGGTCTCGGCCACCGGCGACCTGGCCAACTGGAGCACCGGCGAGGAGGGCGCGATCCCCGCGGTCGGCGGCGCGATGGACCTGGCCATCGGCGCGAAACAGACCTGGGTCATGATGGACCTGCTGACCAAGGCCGGCCTGAGCAAGATCGTGGCCCAGTGCAGCTACCCGTTGACCGGCATCGGCTGCGTCAAGCGCGTTTACTCGGACCTCGCGACGCTCGAATGCACGCCCGCCGGCCTGAAGCTGGTCGACACGGTCGACGGCCTCTCGCACGCCGAACTGGAAAAGCTGATCGGCCTGCCGATCGCCGCCTGATTCATCGAACGACACCACCCAAGGAAGAGACACCATGAGCAGCAAGCAAGCCTTCATCTGTGACGCCATCCGCACGCCCTTCGGCCGCTACGGTGGTGCGCTCTCCAGCGTGCGCGCCGACGACCTGGGCGCGATCCCGCTCAAGGCGTTGATGGAACGCAACGCCAACGTCGACTGGCAGGCCGTGGGCGACGTGCTCTACGGCTGCGCCAACCAGGCGGGCGAGGACAACCGCAACGTCGCGCGCATGTCGGCGCTGCTGGCCGGCCTGCCGCTGGAACTGGGTGGCGCCACCATCAACCGCCTCTGCGGTTCGGGCCTGGACGCGGTCGGTTCGGCCGCGCGCGCCATCAAGGCAGGCGAAGCCGGCCTGATGATCGCGGGCGGTGTCGAGAGCATGAGCCGCGCCCCCTTCGTGATGCCCAAGGCCGAGTCGGCCTTCAGCCGCGCCAACGCGGTCTACGACACCACCATCGGCTGGCGCTTCGTCAACAAGCTGATGAAGGCGCAGTACGGCGTCGACTCGATGCCCGAAACGGCCGAGAACGTGGCGACCGACTACAAGATCGAGCGCGAAGCGCAGGACCGCATGGCCCTGGCCTCGCAGCAGCGCGCCGTGGCCTCGCAGAAGTCGGGCTTCTTCGACGCGGAGATCGTGCCGGTGCACGTGCCGCAGAAAAAGGGCGACGCGATCGTGGTGAGCAAGGACGAACACCCGCGCGACACCAGCCTCGAGGCGCTGGCCAAGCTCAAGGGCGTGGTGCGTCCCGATGGCACGGTCACCGCCGGCAACGCCAGCGGCGTGAACGATGGCGCCTGCGCGCTGCTGCTGGCCGACGAGGCCAGCGCCGCGAAGCACGGCCTCACGCCGCGGGCCCGCATCGTCGGCATGGCCACGGCCGGCGTCGCGCCGCGCGTGATGGGCATCGGCCCCGCGCCCGCCACGCAGAAGGTGCTGGCGCTGACCGGCCTCACGATCGACCAGATCGACGTGATCGAACTCAACGAGGCCTTCGCGGCCCAGGGCCTCGCGGTGCTGCGCCTGCTGGGGCTGAAGGACGACGACGCGCGCGTCAACATCAACGGCGGCGCGATCGCGCTGGGCCACCCGCTGGGTGCCAGCGGCGCGCGCCTCGCGACCACCGCGGTCAACCAGCTGCACAAGAGCGGCGGCCGCTATGCGCTGTGCACCATGTGCATCGGCGTCGGCCAGGGCATCGCCCTGATCCTCGAACGCGTCTGAGCGCGTTCTGTTTCCGGGGCCGTGTCCGCATGGCCCCTTCCGAAGAGTTCTGGAAGCCAAGATGAGTCAACAAGAAGTCGCCCTGGTCACGGGCGGCAGCGCCGGCATCGGCCGCGCCACCTGCGAAGCGCTGCTGGCGCAGGGCCGTACGGTCGTCAACCTCGACTACAACCAGCCCGACTGGACGCACGAGAAGCTCGTGTCCTTCCAGGCCGACCTCACGCGCGAGCAGGACACGAAGGAGATCGCGGCCCACATCGCGTCACAGTACGCCATCACCGCGCTGGTCAACAACGCCGGCGCCACGCGGCCCGGCACCATCGACACGGCCACCATGGCCGATCTCGACTACGTGGTCGGCCTGCACTTCAAGGCCAGCATGATCCTGATCCAGGCTGCACTGCCCGCGCTGCGCGCCTCGGGCCGCGGCCGCATCGTGAACGTGTCCTCGCGCGCCGCGCTGGGCAAGCCCGAGCGCATCGTCTACTCGGCCACCAAGGCCGGCATGGTCGGCCTGACCCGCACGCTGGCGATGGAACTCGGCGGCGACGGCATCACCGTCAACGCCGTGGCGCCGGGCCCGATCGCGACCGAGCTGTTCCGCAACAGCAACCCCGAAGGCGCGCCGCAGACCCAACGCATCAT
This sequence comes from Variovorax sp. UMC13, assembly GCF_014170375.1. Lineage (GTDB taxonomy): Bacteria > Pseudomonadota > Gammaproteobacteria > Burkholderiales > Burkholderiaceae_C > Variovorax. Next base: position 44,894 of record NZ_LZZW01000029.1, read on the forward strand.
CGACAGCATCGTGGTGAAGCGCCTGGGCACGGCCGACGACGTGGCCCGCGCCACGCTGTTCTTCCTCTCGCCCGACAACGGTTTCGTCACCGGTCAGGTGCTGTACGTCTGCGGCGGCACGACCTTGGGCGTCGCGCCCATCTGACCTCGCCGCGGGCCCGGGCCATCGCCCGCGCGCCCGCGCACTCCCTCGAACGGGCCGTGCCCGTTCGCTTCGCGTGCGGGCGCCGTGCCGCCTGCGCTGGTTCCACCCTTTCCAAGGCTTTCCCATGACCCGTTCCTTCCCTGCCGCCGCGCCGAAGCGCCGCACCTTCGTCCTGGCCACCGTGGCCGCTGCCGGCGCGCTGTCGCTGGCCCCGCTGGCGGCGCAAGCCCAGGCCGCGTTCCCGAGCAAGCCCATCACCATCATCGTGCCCTTCTCGGCCGGTGGCACCACCGACATCCTGGCGCGCGTGGTCGGCCTGCACATGGGCACCGACCTCGGCCAGCCGGTGGTGGTCGACAACCGCGCGGGCGCGGGCGGCAACATCGGCGGCCAGGCGGCTGCGCGCGCGAACCCCGACGGCTACACGCTGTTCATGGGCACGGTCGGCACGCACGCCATCAACCAGAGCCTCTACAAGAAGATGCCCTTCGACCCGATCAAGGACTTCGCGCCGCTGTCGCGCGTGGCCATGGTGCCGAACCTGCTGGTGGTCAACCCGGGCCAGCCTTACAAGAGCGTGAAGGAACTGATCGCCTACGGCAAGGCCAACCCGGGCAAGATCAACTTCGGTTCCTCGGGCAACGGCAGCTCGATCCACCTGTCGGGCGAGCTGTTCAAGCAGATGACCGGCGTCGACATGCAGCACGTGCCCTACCGCGGCAGCGCGCCGGCCGTGTCCGACCTGCTGGGCGGCCAGATCTCGGTGATGTTCGACAACATGCCCTCGGCGATCCAGCATGTGAAGGGCGGCAAGCTGCGCGCCCTGGCCGTGACCACCGCCAAGCGCTCGCCCGCGCTGCCCGACGTGCCGACCATCGCCGAAGCCGGCGTGCCCGGCTACGAAGCCACCTCGTGGTTCGGCCTGCTGGCCCCGGCCGGCACGCCCGCGCCCATCGTCGCCAAGCTCAACGCCGCGATCCTCAAGGCGCTGGCCGATCCCGAAGTGAAGAAGAAGCTGGCCGAGCAGGGCGCCGAATCGCACGGCGAGAAGCCGGAAGAGTTCGCCGCCTTCATCAAGAGCGAGACCGCCAAGTGGGGCAAGGTCGTGAAGGAATCGGGCGCCAGCCTGGATTGATCCATCGTTCTGGGAACGTGTGAAGGAACCGTCGCGAGCGCCCCGAGCCTGCCAAGGCTGAGTTCGGGAGCGGAGCCGCACTCGCGTGCGGTGAGCACCGCAGATGCGGGATCGGGGCGCGCAGCAGGTTCATTCGCACGTTCAATCGTCGCGCCGGTCCCAGTCTGCGCCGGAGCGCTGCTGGCGCTCCTCGCGTTCGCGCGTCATCTGCTCCTGGAATTGCTGGCGGCCTTCCTTGGCCACCGCGATCAGCTTGGCCCGGTCCTTGTAGTGCGGGTAGGTCTGCTGGGTGAGCTTGATGTTGCGCCGTCGGAAGGCCATCGCCGATTCGCGCGCCTCGTGCGCGGGCCAGCCCAGCACCTCGAGCACCGAGCGCGCGCTGCGCAATGAGGACTCGAACAGCTCGCGTTCGATGAACTCCACCTTGCGGTCCAGCAGCTGGTAGAGGTGGCTCACGTTGCGCGCCCGCGCGACCAGCCGCGCCTGCGGGAAATGCTCGCGCACCAGGTCGACGATCTCCAGCGACTGCTTGATATCGTCCACTGCGACCACGATGGCCAGGGCGCTACCGGCCCCCGCGGTGCGCAGCAGGTCGAGCCGCGTCGCATCGCCGTAGAACACCCGGAAGCCGAACTCGCGCATGCCCTGCACGGTGTCGGGGTTGTGATCGAGCACGGTCACGTCGATGCGCTGCGAGCCCAGCATGCGGCCCACGATCTGGCCGTAGCGGCCGAAGCCGCAGATCAGCACCTTGGGCTCCTGCTGCTCGGAAATCTCCTCCAGGTCCGGGCCGGCCGAGTGGTGGTAGCGCGGCAGCACGAACCTGTCGATCGCGACCAGCAGCAGCGGCGAGATCAGCATCGACAGCGCGACCGCGCCGATCAGGAAGGACGCGACGCCCGGCGGCAACACGTCGGGGCCGGCCGCCTGGAACACCACGAAGGCGAACTCGCCGCCCTGCGCGAGCAGCAGCGTGAACACCGGCCGCTGCTGGTAGGGCACGTCCATGGCCTTGGCCAGCGAGTAGATCACCACGAACTTGAGCGCCAGGAAGCCCACCACCACCAGCGCCATCAGTCCGGGCTGCGCCATCAGCACGCCGAAGTCGATGCTCATGCCGACGGCGATGAAGAACAGCCCCAGCAGCAGGCCCTTGAAGGGTTCGATGTCGGTCTCCAGTTCGCGCCGGTACTCGCTCTCGGCCAGCAGCACGCCGGCGAGGAAGGCGCCCAGCGCCATCGACAGGCCGACGAACTGCATCAGCGCCGCGATGGCCACCACCAGCAGCAGCGCGGCGGCGGTGAAGATCTCGGGCGTGTTGCTGCGCGCGATCCAGCGCAGCACGGGTCGCAGCAGCAGCCGGCCGCCCAGCACGATGCCGGCGATCACGCCGACGATCTTGGCCGCCTCGAGCGCGCGCGCCGCGCCGCTCATGGCCTCGTGGGCGTCGGCGTCGGCGCCGGCACCGGCCAGCAGCGGCAGCAGCGCGAGGATCGGGATCGCGGCCACGTCCTGGAACAGCAGGATCGAGAAGCCGGCCTGCCCGCTGGCGGTGGGCAGCAGGTTGCGCTCGCCGAAGACCTGCAGCGCGATGGCGGTGGACGACAGCGCCAGGCCCAGTGCCGCGACCAGCGCCACGCGCCAGCTCGCGCCGGCCAGGTAGCCGACCAGGAACAGCACGCCCGCGCAGACCAGCACCTGCGCGCTGCCCCAGCCGAAGATCGGCCGTCGCAGGTTCCACAGGCGCGCGGGTTCGAGTTCGAGGCCGACCAGGAACAGCATCAGCACCACGCCGAACTCGGCGAAGTGCAGCACGTCCTCGACGCTGGAGACCAGCCCCAGGCCCCAGGGCCCGATGGCGATGCCCGCGGCCAGGTAGCCGATGATGGAGCCCAGGCCCAGCGCCTTGGACAGCGGCACCACCAGCACGGCGGCGCTCAAATAGATCAGGCTGCTGGTGAGCCAGGCGGGTGCGTGTTCCATGCTCAGGCCGCCTTTTTCTCGTCGGTTGCCGCGGGCGGTGTCGCCATGGCGGCCAGCGCCCGCTGCATCCCGTCGCTGAAGGCGGCGCTGCGGTCCGGCTCGACGGCCGGCCGGTCCGCCGCCGGCACCTCGCAGGCCGGGCAGTCGCCCAGCGCGTCGAGTTCGGGCCAGGCCGGGTAGCTGGCCAGGCGCTGGGCGAAGGTCTGGACGTGGGCCGTGACTTCGGCCGCGTCGGCGCTGCGCGCGCCGTGCAGGATCATCGGCGGCAGGAAGCGCATGCCGCACAGCGCGGCGGTCTGCTCGTAGGGCGGCAGGAAGGCGTCGAAGAAGTAGCGGTTGTAGCTCTGCGGGTGGTAGCTCTCCTGCGGGCCGCCGGTGGTTGCGACCAGCCAGAGGGCCTTGCCGCGCAGTGCGGTGCCGCCGGTTCCGTAGGCCCAGCCGTAGTGCAGCACCTCGTCGAGCCAGAGCTTCTGCAGCGGCGGCATCGCATACCACTGGATCGGGTGCAGCAGCACCAGCAGGTCGGCCCGCGCCAGGCGTTCACGCTCGGCATGGGCGTCGATGGCGTAGTCGGGGTAGCTGCCGTAGAGGTCGTTGACGTCGATGCCCGGCACCTGCCGCGCGGCCGCCAGCATGCGCCGGTTGACGCGTGAATCGCGCCAGTGCGGGTGGGCGGCGATCACGTAGATGCGCGCCGCGTCGGTTCCCGTTTCTGTTGTTGTAGTCATATCCCGCGAACATAGCGCAGCGGACGCATCCTGTGCCGGTTCGCGGTTGTTGTCGCCGCGCGGACAGCGCGTTGCGAAGACGCCGGCGTACAGTGCGTCGCATGAAAAAGACATTCCAGACCCTGGCGGACCTTGCCGCCTGCGTCGGCCAGGAAGTCGCCGTGAGCGACTGGCTGACCATCACCCAGGAACAGGTCAACCAGTTCGCCGAGGCGACCGGCGACCACCAGTGGATCCACGTCGACGTCGAGCGGGCCAAGGCGGGCCCCTTTGGCGCGCCGATCGCGCACGGCTTCCTCACGCTGTCGCTGCTGCCCAAGCTCTATGAAAGCGCCTTCGACGTCGTCGAGTCGCGCATGGGCGTGAACTACGGCCTGAACCGGGTGCGCTTCATGTCGCCGGTGCCGGTCGGCAGCCGGCTGCGCGGGCGCATGAAGCTGCTGTCGGCCGAACCGATCGCCAACGAGGGCCTGCAGATGGTGTGGGAAGCCACGATCGAGCTCGAAGGCGCGGCCAAGCCGGCCTGCGTGGCCGAGTCGGTGGTGCGGCGCTTCAAATAACTAGCCGAAGCCGTTCTGCCGCCAGGCCTCGAACACGGTCACGGCCACGGCATTCGACAGGTTGAGGCTGCGCTGCCCCTCGCGCATCGGCAGGCGCAGCTTCTGCGGTGCCGCGAAGCTGTCGCGCAGTTCCGGCGCCAGTCCGCGGGTTTCCGAACCGAAGACCAGCCAGTCGCCGGGCTGGAAGGCCACGTCGTGCACCGCGCGGGTGCCGCGGGTGGTCAGCGCGAACATGCGCGCGGGCGCCGGTGACTCGCTGGCCAGCAGCGCCGCCCAGTCGGCATGGCGCCGTACCTCGGCGTACTCGTGGTAATCCAGGCCGGCGCGGCGCAGCAGCTTGTCGTCCATCGAGAAGCCCAGCGGCTCGACCAGGTGCAGCGTGCAGCCGGTGTTGGCCGCCAGGCGGATCACGTTGCCGGTGTTCGGCGGGATTTCGGGTTCGACCAGGACGATATGGAACATGGGGCCGATTGTCGCGGCCCCGAGGCCGTCGTCAGTGCGGCGGATCGGTGCGGGCCAGCACCAGGCCGGTGATGTGCGCCGCGCCGGCCGCGCGCAGCACCGCCGCCGCCGCGAACAGCGAGGCCCCGCTGGTCATCACGTCGTCGAGCAGCACGACGCGCCGGCCCCCGAGCTCGGCCGCGCGCAGGGGCTCGAGCGCGAAGGCGCCGCGCAGGTTGCGCAGCCGCTCGGCGCGGGTCAGGCCGCTCTGCGCCGTGGTGTCGCGGATGCGCAGCAGCAGGCGCGCCTCGGTCTTGCGGGGCGCCAGGCGGCGTGCGAGTTCGAGCGCCTGGTTGAAGCCGCGTTCACGCAGGCGGGCCGGTGCCAGCGGCATGGGCAGCAGCAGGTCGCAGGCGTCCAGCGCCGGTTCGACCCAGGGCGCGCTGCGCATCAGCGTGGCGAAGGGTCCCGCCCAGCCGGCCTGGCCCTGGAACTTGAATTCACCGATGTGGCCCGGCCAAGGCCAGGCGTAGCTGCAGGCGGCCAGGCAGGCGTCGAGCGGCGGTGGATGCCGCACGCATTCGCCGCAGCGGGCCACCCCGGCCGGCAGCGGCAGGGCGCAGGTGCGGCAGCGCGGTGCCGGCGGCGCGAAGCGCGCCACGCAGGCGTCGCAGACCGGCCGCGACGGCCAGGCGCGGCACACCGCGCACTGGCTGGGCAGCCGCCCTAGCAGAGACGAGAAAGGCCGTGCGGCCAGGCTGGAACGCATCGCTCAATATACTGGGCTCCCCATGCCCACCGATCCCGTCCAGCGCCCGCCGACCATCGATGCACCGGCCGCCGCAAGGTGGGCTCGGCTGCCCGCCGACCCCGCATCCCCGTGGCTGCACGAGGAGATCGGCCGGCGCATGGAGGACCGGCTGCAATGGATCACGGCCAAGCCCCAGCGCTGGGCCGACTGGTCGCCCTTGCGCGGTGGGCTGGAAGCGCATGCGCTGGTGGCGCGGCGCTACCGCGACGCCGTGCCCTACGTGATCGAGCCCGATGCGGCGCTGGCCGCCCGCACCGCCGACGCGCTGAACACGCCCTGGTGGAGCGCGCGCCGCTGGCAGGGCGTGCGCGCCCGGGTCGAGGCGCCGCCGGAGGCGGGCGTCGACCTGCTGTGGGCCAACATGGCGCTGCACATGGCGGCCGACCCGCAGGCGCTGATCGCCGAGTGGCACCGGCACCTGGCGACCGACGGTTTCCTGATGTTCTCCTGTCTCGGACCGGACACCCTGCGCGAGCTGCGCGCGCTGTACGAAACGCAGGGCTGGCCGCCCGCCTGCCACCAGTTCACCGACATGCACGACTGGGGCGACATGCTGGTCGGCGCGGGTTTTGCCGAGCCGATCATGGACATGGAGCGCATCGTGCTGACCTGGGCCACGCCCGAGGCCGCCTTCGCCGAATTGCGCGGCCTGGGGCGCAATCTGCACCCGGCGCGCTTCGCCGGGCTGCGCGGGCGGGGCTGGCACGCTGCACTCGCCGGCGCGCTGGCCGGATCGGCCGCGCAAGCCCCCGATGGCCGCATCTCGATGACCTTCGAAATCATCTACGGCCACGCCTTCAAGCCGCCGCCGCGCGTCGCGCTGTCCGGCGAAAGCGCCGTTTCCCTGCGCCAGATGCGCGAGATGCTGCAGCGCGGGCGGCCTTGATCGAGGTCAAATTGTGCAACCGACCCGCTACAATCCGCGGTTGCGTGAACTCCCGGGGCTTTTCCCTCGTTCGATGATTGCCCAGCCCGGCTGAAACGGGTGCGGTGGCCGTCGAAGAACCGATCTGCCGAGCTCGTCCGTGTCGAATTCCGTGTTTCGTTTTGCCACCGTCTCAGGCCAGAGCATCCACTGGTTCCTGAAGCGCAACTGCTCGGTCACCCCGAGTCAGCTGGGGTGGCTCTACGTGTCGCTCTGCGTGATTTCGCTGGGCGTGGGCACGGGTTTCTGGCTGAACGGCGCACCGTTGGTGCTGCCGTTCGCATGGATCGAACTCATCGCGGTCGGCGTCGCTTTCATGCTGTATGCCAGGCACGCGACCGACGGAGAGCGGATCGAGTTGCAAGGCGGGCGGCTGGTGGTCGAGCTGGAAAACGGAGGGCGCTGCGAGCGCACGGAGTTCTTGCCGCACCAGGTGAGGGTCGAGCCGCAGATCAGCGATCGTTCGCTGATCGAGGTGTCGGGGCAGGGTCGGTCGGTCAAGGTGGGGCGCTATGTGCGCCCCGAATTGCGCGCGGCGCTGGCGCGCGAGATTCGCATGGCATTGCGTGGCGTTTGAGCGGCGCGGGGCTCGCACCGTGCAGGCCGGTGGGTTAAACGGAAATTGAAGAAGTGAACACGATGAAGAGCATTTGGCGCAACAAGTACAGGCCGGCGAATTTGCTGCTGGCGGCCAGCGCGGTCCTCGGCGGCGCGGCGCATGCAGTCGAAGACCTGCCGGGCGGTCCACTGGTGCGCCAGCTGAACATGCCGGTCGGCGTGACCAAGATCGCGCAGGAACAGCATTTCCTGCACACGGTCATGATGATCCTGTGCACCGTGATCTTCATCGCAGTGTTCGCGGTCATGTTCTATTCGATCTGGAAGCACCGCAAGTCGGTGGGCCACAAGGCCGCCAACTTCCATGAATCGGTGGTGGTCGAAGTGGTCTGGACCATCGTGCCCTTCATCATCGTGATCCTGATGGCCCTGCCGGCCACCAAGGTGCTGGTGGCCCAGAAGGACACCACCAACGCCGACCTCACCGTCAAGGCCACCGGTTACCAGTGGAAGTGGGGCTACGACTACATCACCGGCGAAGGCGAGGGCCTGGGCTTCATCTCGACGCTCGACAGCTCGCACCGCGCGATGTCGAACGCCGGCGCCAAGGGCGAGATCCCGGCCGACTACCTGTTCAAGGTCGACAACCCGCTGGTGGTGCCGGTCGACAAGAAGATCCGCGTGATCACCACCGCCAACGACGTGATCCACGCTTTTGCCGTGCCCCAGTTCGGGATCAAGCAGGACGCGATCCCCGGCTTCGTGCGCGACACCTGGTTCCGGGCCGAGAAGGTCGGCGACTACTACGGCCAGTGCCAGGAACTCTGCGGCAAGGAGCACGCCTACATGCCGATCCACGTGAAGGTGGTCTCGGCTGCCGACTACACGGCCTGGGTCGACGTCAAGCGCAAGGAAGCCGCCGCCAAGCTCGACGACCCGAACAAGGTCTGGGCGCTGCCCGAGATGCTGGTGCGTGGCGAGAAGGTCTATGCGGCCAACTGCGCTGCCTGCCACCAGGCCAACGGCAAGGGCGCCGGCCCGATCAAGCCGCTCGACGGCTCGGCCAAGGTGCTCGACGCCGACCACACCGATCAGATCAATGTGCTGCTCAAGGGCCAGAACAACGGCGCGATGCCGTCCTGGAAGCAGCTGAGCGACACCGACATCGCCGCCGTCGCGACGTACACCAAGAACAGCTGGTCGAACAAGACGGGCCAGTTGGTGCAGCCGGCCGAAGTGAAGACCGAGCGCGCCAAGCTCTAAACAAGAGGCCCAGCGCCCCGCGACGAAGAAATTGCAAGGAACATTGAAATGAGTGCAGTCCTCGACCCACACGGTCACGCCCACGGCGACCACGCGCACGACGACCACCACCACGCGCCCACCGGCTGGCGCCGCTGGCTGTTCGCGACCAACCACAAGGACATCGGTACGCTGTACCTGCTGTTCTCGTTCACCATGCTGATGGTGGGCGGCGTGCTGGCGCTGCTGATCCGTGCCGAGCTGTTCCAGCCCGGCCTGCAACTCGTGAACCCCGAGCTGTTCAACCAGTTCACGACCATGCACGGTCTGATCATGGTGTTCGGCGCGATCATGCCGGCCTTCGTGGGCTTCGCGAACTGGATGATCCCGCTGCAGATCGGCGCGTCCGACATGGCCTTCGCGCGGATGAACAACTTCAGCTTCTGGCTGATGATCCCCGCCGCGCTGATGCTGGTGGGCTCGTTCTTCATGCCCGGCGGCGCCCCCGCGGCCGGCTGGACGCTCTACGCACCGCTGACGCTGCAGATGGGCCCGTCGATGGACGCGGGCATCTTCGCGATGCACATCCTCGGCGCCTCGTCGATCATGGGCTCGATCAACATCATCGTGACCATCCTCAACATGCGCGCCCCCGGCATGACGCTGATGAAGATGCCGATGTTCTGCTGGACCTGGCTCATCACCGCCTACCTGCTGATCGCCGTGATGCCCGTGCTCGCCGGCGCCATCACCATGACGCTGACCGACCGCCACTTCGGCACCAGCTTCTTCAACCCCGCCGGCGGCGGCGACCCGGTGATGTACCAGCACATCTTCTGGTTCTTCGGCCACCCCGAGGTCTACATCATGATCTTGCCGGCCTTCGGCATCGTGAGCCAGATCGTGCCGGCCTTCGCCCGCAAGAAGCTGTTCGGCTACGCCTCGATGGTGTACGCCACCTCGTCGATCGCGATCCTGTCCTTTATCGTGTGGGCCCACCACATGTTCACCACCGGCATGCCGGTGACCGGCCAGCTGTTCTTCATGTACGCGACCATGCTGATCGCGGTGCCCACGGCCGTGAAGATCTTCAACTGGATCGCCACGATGTGGCAGGGCTCGATGACCTTCGAGACGCCGATGCTGTTCGCGGTCGGCTTCATCTTCGTGTTCACGATGGGCGGCTTCACCGGTCTGATCCTGGCCGTGGCGCCGATCGACATCCAGCTGCAGGACACCTACTACGTGGTGGCCCACTTCCACTACGTGCTGGTGGCCGGTTCGCTGTACGCGATGTTCGCCGGCTTCTACTACTGGTGCCCGAAGTGGACCGGCGTGATGTACAACGAGACCCGCGGCAAGATCCACTTCTGGTGGTCGCTGATCTCCTTCAACATCACCTTCTTCCCGATGCACTTCCTGGGCCTGGCCGGCATGCCGCGCCGCTATGCCGACTACCCGATGCAGTTCGCCGACTTCAATGCGGTGGCCTCGGTCGGCGCCTTCGGCTTCGGTCTGGCACAGGTCTACTTCTTCTTCTTCGTCGTGCTGCCCGCGATGCGCGGCAAGGGCGAGCCTGCCGCGGCCAAGCCGTGGGAAGCCGCCGAAGGCCTCGAGTGGGAAGTGCCGTCGCCGGCGCCCTTCCACACCTTCGAGACCCCGCCCAAGCTCGACGCGACCGCCACCAAGGTGATCGGCTGAGCGGCCGGACGAACGATTGTCTGCAATGACCCCTGAACAGAAAAAGAGCAACCGGCGCATGGGGCTCACGCTGGCCTCCATCGCGGTGCTGTTCTTCATCGGTTTCATGGCGCGCATGGTCTGGTTCGGACGCTGACATGGCACTGGGCTCTTCCCTCCGCCGCGAAAACGTCCGCATGGTCGGCAAGCTGACGATCGTCGCCTGTGGCATGTTCGCCTTCGGCTACGGCCTGGTGCCGCTCTATCGCGCGATCTGCGAGATGACCGGCATCAACATCCTGTCGCTGTCCGAACTGCAGGTGCCCGGTGGCGCCGCGGGCGGCAAGAGCGTGCGGGTGCCGGACAACACGCAGGTCGACACCTCGCGTACCATCACGGTCGAGTTCGACGCCAACGTGCGTGGCCTCTGGGACTTCAAGCCCGCGCAGCGTTCGATGCAGGTGCACCCGGGCCAGCTGAACACCGTGATGTACGAGTTCCAGAACACGCAGAACCGTCGCATGGCGGCGCAGGCGATCCCGAGCTATGCGCCGCAGCAGGCGGCGCCGTACTTCAACAAGCTCGAGTGCTTCTGCTTCAACCAGTACACGCTGGATTCGGGCGAGAAGAAGCAGTGGCCGGTCGCCTTCGTGATCGACCCCAAGATTTCCAAGGACGTGAAGACCATCACGCTGTCGTACACCTTCTTCGAGGTGGGCGGCAAGACGCCCGCGGCACCGACGGCCTCGGCCGCGCCGCTGGTGGGTGAGGAGCCGCGCTCGTGAGTCCGGCTGCCGCACCCCGCAAGGGCTCCATCTGGCGCACCGTCAAGGCGGTGGCCTGGGGCTTCTTCGGCGTGCGCAAGAACAGCGCCTATCAGGAAGACATCGCCCGGCTCACGCCGCTGCACATCGTGGCCGTGGGCCTGGTGGCGGTGGCGGTGTTCGTCGGCGCGCTGATCGTGCTGGTCAAGTACGTGGTTGCGGCCTGAGGCCACGACAAGAGTTGCCCCATAGAAACGAAAACGAGAGAGAAAGCCAGGAACGGATATGAGTTCAACCACCCACGGCACCACGCCTTATTACTTCGTGCCCGGGCCGTCGCGCCACCCGATCATGGCGGCCATCGGCCTGTTCTTCGTGATCCTGGGTGCGGGGCAGTGGATCAACGCGCACCAATGGGGCGCCTACTCGCTGGCCTTCGGCCTGCTGTGGTGGTGGGTCGTGCTCTACCAATGGTTCAGCGAATCGATCCGTGAAAGCGAAAGCGGGCAGTACGGTCACAAGATCGACCTGTCCTACCGCTGGAGCATGAGCTGGTTCATCTTCTCGGAAGTGATGTTCTTCGGCGCCTTCTTCACCGCGCTGTGGTGGACCCGCACGCACTCGCTGCCGGCGCTCGGCAGCCTGGACAACGCGCTGCTGTGGCCCGACTTCAAGGCCGTGTGGCCCAGCGTCGCGGCCGGCGTGACCGGTTCGCCGGCCGGCATCGTCGAGCCCTTCCAGACCGTCGGCCCCTTTTGGCTGCCGACCATCAACACCGCGCTGCTGCTGAGCTCGGGCGTGACCCTGACGATCGCCCACCACGCGCTGCGTGCCGACCACCGTGCCCAGTGCATCCGCTTCATGTGGCTGACCGTGGTGCTGGGCATCGTGTTCCTGGGCGTCCAGGGCTACGAGTACTACCACCTGTACACCGAACTGAACCTCAAGCTCAGCTCGGGTGCCTACGGTTCGACCTTCTTCATGCTGACCGGCTTCCACGGCCTGCACGTGTTCATCGGCATGCTGATGCTGCTGTTCATCACGCTGCGCCTGCAGAAGGGCCACTTCACGGCCGAGCGCCACTTCGGCTTCGAAGGCGCGGCCTGGTACTGGCACTTCGTCGACGTGGTGTGGTTGGGCCTCTACTTCCTGGTCTACTGGCTTTGAGCATTCCGACCGGTCCGAAAAAAAAGCGCCGGAAGGCGCTTTTTTCATGGTCGCCCTGGTCCTGGTGGACCTGGAACGAGCACGATCTACTTGCCGATCGGCAGCCCGCCGGGCGTGATGTAGCCCAGCTTCCAGCCCAGCAGCACGCAGAGGAACAAAAGGACCGACAGGCCGATCCGAACCGTGAGGGCGCGCACCATGCCGCCGCTCTTGGCGCGGCCATCCCGGCCGTCTTTCATCATGAAGAACAGGGCCCAGCCCAGGCTGGCCAGGATGCCCGCGAACGCAAGGGCGAGGACGTATTTCATGAACCCGATTATCGGCCTCGCGAGGCACCTCCGGTGCTGAACGACGTGCCATCCGCGCCCGTGCGGCCTGCCCGGCGCGGACGCTTCTGGCTGGTCACGCTGGCTGCCGTGCTGACGCTGGCCACCACCGTCTCGCTGGGCCGCTGGCAACTCTCGCGCGCGGCCCAGAAAGAGGCGCTGCAGGCCGAGATCGATGCGCAGAAGCTGCTGCCGCCGCTCGACCAGGAGGCCTTCCTGGCGCTGGACCAGCCCGCGCAGGCGCTGCACCGCCCGGTGCACCTGCGCGGCCTCTGGCTGGCGCCGCAGACTGTCTACCTGGACAACCGCCAGATGCGTGGCGTGCCCGGCTTCTATGTGCTGACGCCCTTCGCCATCGAGGGCAGCGAGCAGACGGTGATGATCCAGCGCGGCTGGGTGCAACGCAATTTCACCGACCGCACGCAGCTGGTGCCGGTCGAGACGCCCGGCGGCCTGGTCGACGTGACGGCGCTGGTCGCCACGCCGCCCGCGCATCTGTTCGAGCTCGGCAAGGAAGTTCCAGTGGCACCGGCGCCCGAGGGGCAGCAGCCTGGCGTAGGGTCTTCCCCCATCCGGCAGAATCTGGACCTCGAAGCCTTCCGCGCCGAGACCCGGCTGCCCCTGCGCACCGACCTCTCGCTGCAGCAGACCGGCGCCGCCTCCGAAGGCCTGCAGCGCGAATGGCCCGCGCCGGCGCTGGGCGTCGAAAAGCACTATGGCTATGCATTCCAGTGGTTCGGCCTCGCGGCCCTCGTTGTCTTCCTCTATGTCTGGTTCCAACTCATCGCCCCCCGGCGCAGCAAGGCCCGTGATGTCCGCTCCTGACGAGCCGCTCGGCCTGACCGTGCATTCGATGCCCTCGCCGACCCAGGCGCTGCAGGGCGAAGGCCGCCGCACCGCGCTCGGGCGCTGGAAGATGGCCGCCGTCATGCTCTGCTGCGCCGCGCCGGTGATCGCTTCCTACTTCACCTATTACGTGGTCCGGCCCGAAGGCCGCAGCGTGTACGGCGAGCTGATCGACCCGCAGCGCCCGTTGCCGGCGCTGACCGCCACCGCGCGCGACGGCACGCCCACACCGCTGCCCGCGCTCAAGGGCCAGTGGCTGCTGGTGAGCGTGGCCGATGCGGCTTGCGACGCCCTGTGCGAGCAGCAGCTCTACCTGCAGCGCCAGCTGCGCGAGAGCCTGGGCCGCGAAAAAGACCGGCTCGACCGCGTCTGGTTGGTGAGCGACGCGGCCCCGGTGCCCGCGCGCCTGGACAACGGCCTGCACGGCGCGACCGTGCTGCGCGTGCCGGCCGCCGACCTCGCGCAGTGGCTGGTGCCCGCGGCCGGCCATGCGCTGGCCGAGCACCTGTTCGTGGTCGATCCACTCGGCAACCTGATGATGCGCTTCCCGGCCCGCATGGACGCCGAGGGCGCGGGCCATGCCAAGCGCGACCTGGGGCGCCTGTTGCGGGCCTCGTCGTCCTGGGACGAGGCGGGCCGCTGATTCTCGATGATGGAAACGCAGTCTCTCTACGACCTCACGCCCGTCGCCTGGCTCATGGCCATGGGCGTGCTGATCGCGCTCGGTCCGCTGTTCTGGGTCTGGCGGCGCAACGCCGGCGCCGGCCCCGCGCGCCGCCTGCATGCGCTGACCGTGCTCACGCTCTTCCTCACCTTCGACCTCACGCTCTTCGGTGCCTTCACCCGGCTCACCGATTCGGGCCTGGGCTGCCCGGACTGGCCCGGCTGCTACGGCAACGCCAGCCCGCTGGGCGCGCGGCACGAGATCGCGATGGCGCAATCCGCGCAGCCCACTGGCCCGGTCACGCACAGCAAGGCCTGGGTCGAGATGGTGCACCGCTACCTCGCCACCGGCGTGGGCGTGCTGATCCTGGTGCTGTCCGTCGCCACCTGGATCGAACGCCGCCGCCAGCGCCGCCTGTCCGCGCGCGAGGCGGCCGACGCGCCGCAGGCGCTCAGCGCCTGGTGGCCCGCGGCCACGCTGGTCTGGGTCTGCCTGCAGGGCGCTTTCGGCGCGCTCACGGTCACGCTCAAGCTGTTCCCGGCCATCGTGACCATGCACCTGATGGGCGCGATCGTGCTGCTCGCGCTGCTCTGCATCCAGGCCGTGCGCTACCGCCAGGCCGCGGCCGCGCGCGGCCCGGTGCCGATCGCCTCGCCGCTGCGCACCTTGCTGGTCGCCACCACCGCGCTGCTCACGCTGCAGATCGCGCTGGGCGGCTGGGTCAGCACCAACTACGCGGTGCTGGCCTGCACCCAGTTCCCCACCTGCCAGGGCAACTGGTGGCCGCCGATGAACTTCGCCCAGGGCTTCCAGATCTGGCGTGAGCTGGGTGTGGACACCGGGGGCACGCCGATCGATTTCGCGGCGCTCACCGCCATCCACTATGTGCACCGCCTGATGGCCTACCTGGTGTTCGTCGCGCTGGGCGTGCTGGCCTGGCGCCTGCACCGCATCGTTGCGCTGCGCTTCTCGGCGCGCTGGCTGGCCGGACTCGCGCTGCTGCAGCTGGCCACCGGCCTGGGCAACGTGCTGCTGGGCTGGCCGCTGGCCGCGGCCGTGCTGCACACCGGCGGCGCCGCGGCGCTGGCCGTGGTGCTGGTCTGGACGCTGTGCGAGAGCCGGCGCGAAAAGAATGCGGTGACGGTGCGCGGCACCGCCCCGCGTTCGGGCACCATGGGGGCCGCATGAGCAGACCCGTTCCCACCCCTCCCGCACCGCAGAGCGCCTCGAACGCCAGCGTGATCCGCCAGTTCTATGCGCTGACCAAGCCGCGCGTGGTCCAGCTGATCGTCTTCTGCGCCCTGATCGGCATGGTGCTGGCCGTGCCCGGCGCGCCGAGCCTGGCCGACGCGGAGCGCGCGCTGCTGGCCTGCATCGGCATCTGGCTGGTGGCCGGCGCGGCCGCCGCCTTCAACTGCCTGGTCGAGAAGGGCATCGACGCCAAGATGAAGCGCACCGCCTGGCGCCCGACCGCGCGCGGCGAGCTCAGCGACCGGCAGGCGCTGATCTTCTCCGCGTTGCTGTGCGCGGCCGGCTCGGCGCTGCTGTGGCTCACGGTCAATCCGCTGACCATGTGGCTCACCTTCGCCACCTTCGTCGGCTACGCGGTGATCTACACCGTGATCCTCAAGCCGCTGACGCCGCAGAACATCGTGATCGGCGGCGCCTCGGGCGCGATGCCGCCGGTGCTGGGCTGGGCCGCGATGACCGGCGACGTCGGGCCGGAGGCGCTGATCCTGTTCCTGATCATCTTCCTCTGGACGCCGCCGCACTTCTGGGCGCTGGCGCTCTACCGGGTCGAGGACTACCGCAAGGCCGGCCTGCCCATGCTGCCGGTCACGCACGGCAACGCGTTCACGCGGCTGCAGGTGCTGCTCTACACCTTCATCCTGTTTGCGGCCTGCCTGATGCCCTTCATCTACGGCATGAGCGGCTGGCTGTACCTCGCGGTGGCGGTGGTGGTGAGCATCGGTTTCAGCGGCTACGCCTTCGCGCTGTGGCGCAACTACTCCGATGCGCTCGCGCGCAAGACCTTCCGTTTCTCCCTGATCCACCTGAGCGTGCTGTTCGCGGCGCTGCTGGTCGATCACTACCTCCTCTGACGACGCCATGATGCACAAGCGACATTTCCTGCAGTGGGCCGGCGCGGCCGCCCTGGTCGGCACCAGCCTGGCCGCCTGCACCGAGGCCAAGCCCAGCTTCAATGCGGTCGACATGACAGGCGCCGACTACGCCAAGAATTTCGTGCTGACCGACGCCGACGGCAAGGCGCGCACGCTGCAGGACTTCAAGGGCAAGGTGGTGGTGCTGTTCTTCGGCTACGCCCAGTGCCCCGACGTCTGCCCGACCACCATGAGCGAGATGGCGCAGGTCAAGCAGCAGCTGGGCAAGGACGGCGACAAGCTGCAGGTGCTGTTCGTCACGGTCGACCCCGAGCGCGACACGCCCGCGGTCATGAAGGCCTACATGGGCGCCTTCGACCCCGCTTTCGTCGCACTGATCCCGACCAACGAGCAGCTGGTCGCGATGGCCAAGGACTACAAGGCCTACTACAAGAAGGTCGACGGCAAGACGCCTACCAGCTATTCGATGGACCATTCGGCCGCCAGCTACATCTACGACACGCAGGGGCGGCTGCGCCTCTACGCGCGCTACGGCATGGGCGTGGCGCCGATGGTGGCGGACGTGAAGACGCTGCTCGCTTCCTGAACAGGGCATGGCGACGGCGGCGGGCTCGGTCGAGCACCTGAAAGGGCGCAAGGGCGCGTTCCGCATCGCGTTGATCCCGCCCGAGGTGCTGCAGGCCCTCAACGACGGCCGGCTCGAGACCGTCAACCTCAACGAATTCATGGCGCTGGCGCTGCCGCAACTGGCGCGCAGCGTGGCGGGCCACATCGGACTCGATGCGCAGCACGAGCGCCTGCTCGACACGCTGGCCATGCTCGACGCCTTCAAGCCGATGCAGCGCCACGGCCACATCGCCCGCGTGCTCTACGACCTGGCAGCGCAGCACGACGAACGCGACGCCGTGGCCCACAGGCTGGCCACCCACCCCAGCGACGTGGCGCGGTGCTGGGCCGCGCAATGGGTCACGCTGTCGGGTCTGCCGCTGCCGGCGCAACTGGAGGCGGTACGACGCTTTGCCGCCGATCCGCATTTCGGCGTGCGCGAGATCGCCTGGATGGCGGTGCGCGACGCGGTCATCGCCTCGCTCGACGAGGCGCTGGGCTTGTTGCAGCCCTGGGTGGGCGATCCCGATCCGAACATCCGCCGCTTCGCGAGCGAACTCACGCGTCCGCGTGGCGTGTGGTGCGCGCAGATCGAGGCGCTCAAGACCGCGCCCTGGCGCGCGCTGGCCTTGCTCGAACCTCTGCGCGCCGATCCGAGTCGCTATGTGCAGAACTCGGTGGCCAACTGGCTCAACGATGCGAGCAAGAGCCAGGGGGAATGGGTCCACGGCGTGTGCGCGCGCTGGGTGGCGGAATCGGACACGCCCCAGACGCGCTACATCGCCAAGCGGGCGCTGCGCACGCTCTCCAAATGACAAAGCCCGGCATGCCGGGCTTTGTTCCTGGAGGGCGAAGGCCTCACGCGTAGTCGGCGAGCGCCTTCTTCATCTTCTTCATGGCCGC